>NZ_JAEHFV010000003.1 GCF_016522065.1 Flavobacterium agrisoli
TACTGCATTTTGTGGGAGAGTATGTCGTCGCCTTTCTTTAATCTGAAATCATTTCAGATTCTTCTAAAACCCTGTTTTGTATGAAACAGGGTTTTTTGTTTTTTATAACGTTTGAATGATTTTTAAATACTAAATTGAATATCAAATGCAGTTGCTTTATTTTTAATGCAAGTGATTCATTTTAATCTAGTTGGTTTTTATACTAATAAAGAAATAACATGAGTAAAGAAAATATAGTGGATATGACAAAAGGGCCAATTGCTCCACAAATCATCCATTTTACTTTGCCATTAATCATTGGTAATTTTTTTGTGCTAACCTATAGTGCTGCCGATTCGATAATTGTTGGTCGTTTTGTTGGTCCCAGTGCATTAGCTGCTTTAGGAGCGGCAAGTCCGGTGATGAACATAATGTTATTTTTAATTATTGGAATATGTTTAGGAATGTCGGTATTGATGGGTAATTTCTTTGGTGAAGGAAATATTGATAAACTGAAAAGTGTTATATCTACTTCAATCATAACAGGGGGTGTTTTTACTTTAGTACTTGTTATATTGGGTTTCTTTTTATCGCATTCAATTCTCTCTATAATGCAAACCCCGGCAGAAATTATAGACGATGCAACAAAGTACCTTAGGATTATTTTTATCGGTCTTATTTTTACTTTCATTTATAATATTTATGCTTGTACTTTAAGGAGTATGGGCAACTCTAAAGTTTCGTTGTATTTTTTAATAGTTTCTGCGATTTTGAATATCCTAATGGATTTATTATTTGTAGTTGTTTGGAAGCAAGGAGTAGAAGGTGCCGCTATAGCTACCGTTATTTCAGAAGCCATTTCGGTTATTTTCTGTGTTATTTACGTACGTGTAAAAGTTCCCTTTTTAAAATTTAAGAAAAATGAATTTGTTTTTGATCGTGTATTATTACGAACTATAATGAGTTATAGTTCTGTTGCAGCGATGCAACAAATTACATTGCATTTAGGAAAATTTCTTATTCAAGGTGCGGTAAATCCATTAGGAGTTGTAGTTATTGCCGCATTTAATGCTGTGACCCGAATTGATGATTTTGTAATGATTGTACAGCAAAACATTGGTCATGGTACCACCGGTTTTTTAGCGCAAAATAATGGAAAAGGGAATTCCATTAGAATACGAAAAGGATTTTTAGTTGGGGTAAAAATGCAATTTGTTTACACTGTTATTGCTATGATTATCATTTTTATTTTTGCAAAAGAACTCATGGCTTTGTTTACAGGAAAAGAAGAACAAGAGGTGGTAGATGAAGGAGTGAAATATCTTAGAATTATGTCCTGTCTTTATTTATTACCGGGTTTAACCAATATTATTCAAGGTTATTTTCGAGGTTTGGGTAAAATGAAAATTACCTTGAATGCTACGTTTATTCAAATTATTGTGCGGGTAATTTCGGCTTATTTAATTTGTTCTTATTTCGGAATAGAAGGTTTTGCATGGGCTTGCATGATCGGTTGGATTTTTATGCTGGCATATCAATTTTATGTTTTTAGAAAACTGTGGTTCAAAATATAAGTTGTGGTTATAAGATAAAAGAACTTTTTAGTATTACATTTATTGTGATAAAATCGATGGATTAATGAGAATTAGAATGGGTAAGTATATCTAGAAATTTTGCTATGAAAGAAACAAATAAAATTACAAAATCAAATTTACACCCTCGTAACTTGCATAGCGGTCATTATGACTTCGAGGAATTAGTAAAGCAAAATACCAATTTAAAATCATTTGTTTTTACCAACAATTACCAAATTACCACTATCGATTTCAGTAATCCTACTGCTGTAAAAGAACTTAATAAGGCTTTACTACAAACTTTTTATAATATTGAAAATTGGGATATTCCTCATAATTATTTATGTCCACCCATTCCTGGAAGAGCCGATTATATTCATTATATAGCCGATTTACTGGCAGAATCCAATAACGGTATAATTCCTAAAGGAGCAAATGTAACAGGATTGGATATTGGAGTAGGTGCTAATTGTATTTATCCTATTTTAGGAAATGCTCTTTATGGATGGCATTTTGTTGGAACAGATATTGATGCTAAGGCATTAAAAAATTCGGCAGAAATTATAAACAATAATGCTCATTTAGTCAATTCTATTAATTTACGTTTGCAATCTGAATCACGTTTTATTTTTAAAAATAATATTGATAATGACAGTCGTTTTTCTTTTGTACTATGTAATCCGCCCTTTCATAAATCGGCCGAAGAAGCTACAAAAGGTACTTTACGCAAAATAAGGAACCTTAATTCAAAAAAAACAACTGAAAAGATTTTAAACTTTGGTGGGAAAAGCAACGAATTGTGGTGCGAAGGGGGAGAACTTAAATTCATTACTGATATGATTTACGAAAGCAGAAAGTTTAAAACTAACTGTTTATGGTTTACCTGTTTGGTTTCTAAAAAAGAAAATCTAAAACGAATTTATAATGTCTTCAAAAAAGTAGAACCAAACAGAATAAAAACGATAGAAATGGCGCAAGGAAATAAAGTAAGCCGATTTGTAGCGTGGACTTTTTTAAACGAAGCAGAACATCAAAACTGGAAAATTTAATAGAAAATCTTAATTGATTGCATAATTCCTGAATGAGGAAATGCTGTGTTGAAATTATTGTATTTTAAAGGTAAATATTGAAACTTTTTAGGTAAAGATTAGGGTAATTTAGTAGAAATATAATTTTATTCCTATGCCTAAAATAGCCTTTCCTTTATTCTTATTATTTTTGATTGTCGGTTGTGCATCTTCTAAAAATCAAAAATTTGATGATTACGTTTTTAAAAATAAAAAAGAAAAACAAGTTTATATCGATTCCTATGATGCCTCTTTAAAAACGTGGGGTGTGGATTATGTAGAAGAAGATATTGTGACCGATTTTGGTAAGGCACATGTCATTCAAGCGGGACCTAAAAACGGCAAAAAACTAGTTTTATTACATGGTATGGACGCCAGTTCAACGATGTGGATTCCCAATATAAAAGCCCTAACTAAAAATCATCGCATATATGCAATTGATTTTTTAATGGAACCAGGAAAATCAACTCTAAAGTCAAAAGCTTTATCAAAAGAGGAAATTGTACAATGGTACTCTGAAATATTTAAGCATTATCAGTTGGAGAATTTTGAAGTAGTAGCTGCTTCTCGAGGAGGATGGATGGTAACTTTGCTCGCAATCACTAATTCCAATTCAATTAAAAAAATGGTGTTGTTAAGTCCGGCGCAAACCTTCGAATTTATTGATAAATTCGGGAAAACCAGTAATGCGCTTTTTCTAAAATTATTCCCTAGTGAAAAGAAATTTTATAAAACACTCAATACGTTTTCAACACATCCCGAAAAAATCAATTCGGTATATAAAAGACAGTTTTATTTGGCCAATAAATATGCAAAATCCAACACCAGTATGTTGCAAATGACGCCTTTTTCGGATGAAGAGTTGGCAAAAATTACAATTCCGGTTTTGGTTTTAATTGGCGATGAAGATGTAATCAATTCGGAAAAAAGTATCGAAAGGGCCGAAGAGTTACTTCCGAAAGGGCAAACAAAAATCATTAAAGATGCAGGCCATTTTTTATCAATAGATCAAGCAACAACTGTAAATAAAGCGATGTTGGATTTTTTAGATTAACCGAATTCTGCTAACGAATTCAAAGTTCGTATCTTTACCATTCTATTATTTACAGCTACTCACATGAAATTTCAAGTTGTTTCTGATTATAATCCAAAAGGCGATCAACCTCAAGCCATCAAAAAATTGGCAAAAGGAATTGAGGAAGAAGAAAAATACCAAACGCTTTTGGGAGTTACGGGTTCTGGAAAAACGTTTACCATTGCTAACGTAATTCAGGAAGTTCAGCGTCCTACTTTGGTTTTAGCGCATAACAAAACGTTAGCAGCGCAATTGTATTCAGAATTCAAACAATTTTTTCCAAATAATGCGGTAGAATATTTTGTTTCGTACTACGACTATTATCAGCCTGAAGCTTTTATGCCCGTAACGGGTGTTTTTATCGAAAAAGATTTATCAATAAATGAAGAACTTGAAAAAATGCGTTTAAGCACCACCTCTTCATTACTTTCGGGGCGACGTGATATTTTGGTCGTGGCCTCCGTTTCTTGCTTGTACGGTATCGGAAATCCGGTTGAGTTTCAAAAGAACGTGATTGCTTTAGAGCGCGATCAAGTTATTTCTAGGACAAAAGTGTTGCACAGTTTAGTACAAAGTTTATATGCCCGCACCGAAGCTGATTTTAATCCGGGCACTTTTCGAATTAAAGGCGATACCGTCGAAGTGTATCCAAGTTATGCTGATGATGCATACCGAATTCATTTTTTTGGTGATGAAATTGAAGAAATAGAATCGTTTGATATTAAAACTTCACAAGTTATTGAGCGTTTTGAAAAGTTAACGATTTATCCGGCCAATATGTTCGTGACTTCGCCAGATGTATTGCAAAATGCCATTTGGGAAATTCAACAAGATTTAGTTAAGCAAGTTGATTATTTTAAAGAAATTGGTAAGCATTTAGAAGCTAAAAGACTAGAAGAACGAACCAATTTTGATCTAGAAATGATTCGCGAATTGGGTTATTGTTCTGGAATTGAAAATTATTCGAGGTATCTCGATGGAAGAGAAGCTGGTACAAGACCCTTTTGCTTGCTGGATTATTTCCCTAAAGATTATTTAATGGTGGTAGACGAAAGTCACGTTACAGTTTCGCAAGTGCACGCCATGTATGGTGGCGACCGAAGTAGAAAGGAGAATTTGGTAGAATACGGTTTCCGATTGCCTGCAGCGATGGATAATCGACCGTTGAAATTTGAAGAATTTGAAGCCATGCAAAATCAAGTTATTTATGTTTCTGCCACTCCAGCCGATTATGAATTGCAAAAATCAGATGGGGTTTATGTAGAACAAATTATTCGTCCCACAGGCTTGCTTGATCCTATTATAGAAGTTCGTCCAAGTTTGAATCAAATTGATGATTTAATAGATGAAATTCAACAAAGATGTGAATTGGATGAACGTGTTTTGGTCACGACTTTGACTAAAAGAATGGCTGAAGAATTAGCCAAATATTTAACCAAAGTGAGTATTCGTTGCCGTTATATTCATTCTGATGTTGATACTTTGGAGCGAATAGAAATCATGCAAGATTTACGAAAAGGTTTATTTGACGTATTAATTGGTGTTAATTTACTTCGTGAAGGTTTGGATTTGCCCGAGGTTTCGTTGGTGGCAATTTTAGATGCCGATAAAGAAGGTTTTTTACGCAGCCATCGATCTTTAACGCAAACGATTGGTCGAGCTGCCCGAAATTTAAACGGGAAAGCCATTATGTATGCCGATAAAATTACCGACAGCATGCAAAAAACAATAGATGAAACCAATTATCGCAGAACCAAGCAAATTAATTATAATAGCGAGCATGATATTATTCCGCAAGCCTTAAATAAAAAAATAGAAAGTGCATTTACTAAAAATACTTTGGTAGATTATGAATTAGGAAATACACTAAATACTGCAGCAGAACCGGATACTACGTATGCTTCTAAGGCAGAAATAGAAAAAATGATTCGGGAGAAAAGAAAAGCAATGGAAAAAGCAGCGAAGGAACTTGATTTTCTGCAAGCGGCCAAATTGCGTGATGATATAAAAGCGCTGCAGGAACAGTTAACTTAAGGATTAAAGCTATTTATGAAACTTACTTTACACGCTTTTGATTTACCGCTAAAAGATACCTTTACCATTTCCAGAAAATCAATTGATAGTCAGCCGACTTTAATTGTGCAGCTTTCAAAGGACGGTTTTTCTGGCTTTGGAGAAGCGACTTCTAATCCGTATTATAATGCTACTATTCCCAATTTAATAGAAACGATTGAGAAAATTCGACCAGAAATTGAATCTTCTGAGGATTTGTCTCCTGAAAATTTTTGGTTTAAAATGAATGAATTGTTGCCTGATAATAAATTTGCGCTTTGTGCTTTGGATAATGCCTACACCGATTGGTATGCTCGTCGTCAAAACCTAAAATTATACGAATTGTGGCACTATAAAATGAAGACGAATCCCATAACGAATTATACTATCGGAATCGATTCTATCGAAAACATGATTCAGAAGATGAAAGCAAAACCATGGCCACTCTATAAAATTAAATTGGGCACCGCAGATGATTTAAAAATAGTGCAAGAGTTGAGAAAACATACAGATGCTATTTTTAGAGTTGATGCAAATTGTGCTTGGACTGTGGAGCAAACGATTCATTTTTCTGAAAAATTTAAAAAATTAAGCGTAGAATTTATTGAACAACCTTTAGATGCTGCAAATTGGGAAGGACAACGCGAAGTATTCCAACATTCTGTTTTGCCTATCATGGCGGATGAAAGCTGTATTTTAGAATCGGATGTTAGCAAATGCAAAAATTATTTTCATGGAGTTAATATAAAATTGATGAAATGTGGTGGCGTTACGCCTGCGCGAAGAATGATAAAAACAGCCAAAAAGTTACATCTAAAAACAATGGTAGGTTGCATGACCGAATCGACAATCGGAATTTCGATTATAGCGCATTTGTTACCCGAACTGGATTTTGTTGATATGGATGGTGCGCTGTTATTGTCTAAAGATATTGCTACAGGCGTTACGATTTCCAATGGTATTGTTCATTATAATACTGAAAATGGTTCGGGAACAGAATTAATTGCTTGATTTTTTAGCTCAGAAGAAATTGAAATTAGCATCTGAATTAACCTTACCTTTGTAAAAAATAAAAACGATGACCAATAACGATATTTTAAAAAAATTACGTGTGGCTTTAATGCTTCGCGATGATCAAATAGTAGAGATTTTAGAATTAGTAGATTTCAGAATTTCCAAATCGGAATTAGGCGCTTTTTTTAGAGCCGAAAATCATCCGAATTACATGGAATGTGGCGATCAAGTTTTGCGTAATTTTTTGAATGGTTTGGTGATTTATTTAAGAGGGACGAAGGAAAATCCTAAAAACCCTACAGATGTTTTGAATAAGCAAAAATCGGAAATCAAAAAAGATCATTCTCTAAAAGAAAAAAATGAATCGGATAAAAGCATAAAAAACAATTCTAAAAAGAAACCCACTTTTAAAGCTAAAAAGGCCACTCCTAAAATACAAGTTGTAGAAAAAGTAAAATTCAATAACGGAAAGAATAAAAAATCTTAAGGAAACTTAAGATTTTTTATTTTGTAATCGGTTTCGTTTTTCAATGTTAAAGTAAAGTCAATTCTTTATTTCCTCTATACTATAAATTAGTTTATTGCGTGTTAATCTGTATTTTTGTTACAAATTTTATTGAAAACATGAAAAAAAGTATTGCTTTGGTAACTTTCTTATTGGTTACCGCTTTTAATGTAAAAGCACAAGAACGACCAAAATTAGTCGTTGGAATTGTAGTCGATCAAATGAAAATGGAGTATTTATACCGTTTCTCAGATGATTTTTCACCAAATGGTTTTAAACGATTAATGGCTGATGGTTACGTTTTTCAAAACATGCATTACAACTATATGCCAACCTATACAGCTCCAGGTCATGCTTCTATTTACACCGGCACAACGCCTGCCACACATGGAATTGTGGGTAATGAATGGTTTAGCCGAAAACTAGGAAAAGATATGTATTGTACCGATGATGCAGCTGTTACCACAATAGGTGATGGCACGGCAGAAGAAGGTGCTATGTCTCCAAAAAACCTATTGTCAACCACCATTACGGATGAAGTTCGTATGGCTACCAATTTTAAAGGTAAAGTAATTGGAATTAGTATAAAAGATCGTGGTGCAATTTTACCAGCGGGTCATTTCGCCAATTGGGCCTTTTGGTTTAGTAAAACAGGATCCTTTATTTCGAGTTCTTTTTATGGTGCCGAATTGCCTAAATGGGTAACCAAGTTTAATTCTCAAAAAAACTACCTTCCTTATCTTAAAAAAGGTTGGGACTTATACAAACCCGAAAGCACTTACAACGAGAGTTTAGCCGATAACAACCCGTATGAAGGTAAGTTATATAAAAGCGAAACGCCAACAATGCCGTATGATTTGAAGGATATGTACGAAAAAAATGGACCGAGTATAATCAAATCGACTCCTTTCGGGAATGATTTATTGGCCGATTTTGCCAAAGAAGCTATTGCAAACGAAGATTTAGGAAAAGACAATATTACTGATTTTTTAACGGTTAGTTTTTCTTCAACGGATTATGTGGGGCATTTATTAGGGCCACGTTCTAAAGAATTACAAGATACTTATTTGCGTCTGGATCAAACGTTGGCTGACTTTCTAGCGTATTTGGATAAAACAGTTGGAAAAGGTAATTATTTGCTTTTTTTAACTGCAGATCATGCCGGAGCCGAAAATGTTAGCTATTTAAAAGATAACAAATACAACGTTTCTTATATTAGTCCAAAAGACATTCGTAATGGGTTAAAAGAATTTTCAATGCAAAAATTTGGTACCGATTTGTTATTGGATTATTCTAATTTTAATGTGTTTTTTAATAAAGAAATGATTAAAAGTAAAGGATTGGATTTAGCAATTGTTAAAAAAGAGTTTCAAAACTATTTGATGAAATTGGATTTTGTGAAACGTGTTTATTCAGAAGAAGAGATTTTGAATTCTTCTAGTGCTGATTATTATTTGAATTTTATTCGTAAAGGATATGATGGCACTCAAAATGGGGATTTGGTAGTTTTGGAGAAGCCAGGTTATTCAGAACACGGGGCTTTAGGAACCTCACACGGAACGGTATATAGTTATGACACACATGTACCTGCTATTTTTTATGGATGGCACATCAAAGCAGGCGAATCGTACAATAAAAAAGAAATTACTGAGATTGCGCCTACAATTGCCCAAAAAATTAAAGTGACTTTTCCGAACGGTACAGCAGCCAATGTTTTAGAAGAAGTTCTTGATAAATAAGAAAAAAATGATGATATAAAAAAGGGGAATCAAAATGATGTTGATTCCCCTTTTTTTATAACTATTTAGAGTTTTATACAGTGCCTACCGTTGTTGGCAAAGGAATTTGATTTCGTAATAAATCATCAAAAGTTTCGTGTGCACGAATTAAATGTCCTTCTCCTTTAATCCACAAAACTTCGGCTGGTTTGTAACGTGAGTTGTAGTTGGATGACATAGAGAAGCAATACGCTCCTGCATTTCTAAAACATAAAATATCACCTTCAGCAATTTCTGGAATTCTACGGTTGCTAGCAAAAGTATCTGTTTCGCAAATGTAACCCACTACCGAATAGAAACGCTCTTTTCCTTTAGGATTAGAGATATTTTCAATATGATGTTGTGAACCATAAAACATAGGTCGAATCAAATGATTGAAACCACTGTCAATTCCTGCAAAAACAGTTGATGTAGTTTGTTTTACCACATTTACTTTGGCTAAAAAGTAACCGGCTTCACTTACTAAAAATTTACCCGGCTCAAAAATTAAAGTTAGATCTTTACCGTATTCTGTACAGAATGCATTGAATCTTTTAGATAATTTTCTACCCAATTCTTCAATATCAGTTTCGATATCGTCTTTTTTGTAAGGAACTTTAAATCCACTTCCGAAATCTAAAAATTCAAGATTTTTGAAGTTTTTGGCAGCATCAAACAAAATTTCAGCAGCGTATAAGAAAACCTCAATATCCAAAATATCAGAACCCGTATGCATATGAATACCAACAATATTAATGTTAGTGTTCTCAACAATTCGAACCAAATGTGGTAATTGGTGTACCGATATACCAAATTTACTATCGATATGACCAACCGAAATATTTTCATTTCCACCCGCCATTACGTGCGGATTTATACGAATACATACAGGAGCATTTGGGTATTTAGCACCAAATTGTTCTAATATAGAAAGGTTGTCAATGTTGATTTGCACCCCTAATGCGGCAACTTCTTCAATTTCTTCTAAAGAAACACCGTTGGGAGTAAAAAATATTCTATCTGGTTCATATCCAGCGTGTAAGCCGAGTTGTACTTCTTGGATAGAAACTGTATCTAAACCAGACCCCATATCTTTTAAAAGTTGTAAAATAGCCACATTCGATAATGCTTTCATAGCATAATTAATGCGTAAATTTTCAACTTTAGAAAAAGCTTTGGTGAGTCGGTTATATTGGGATTGGATTTTTTCCGCATCATATACGTATAACGGAGATCCGAATTGTTCTGCTAATTGCAGTAAATCTTTTGATTGCATTTTTTGAGTATTTTCAGCAAATTTATTACTCTTTTGATGAACTGCAAACAAAAAAAAAAAAAATAACAAATTGTAACAAATTGTTCAGAAATAAACAACTTGTGAGCTTTTGTCATGTTTTTATAAAAAAAGCCTTTGATGTCAAATCAAAGGCTTTTACTGTTTTATAAATTATAGTGCAGGCAAATCACCATTTTCTTTAGTTGGTAAATCGGATTTACCCATTAAATAAATGTCTAATTGGCGAGCTGCTTCTCTACCTTCTGAAATAGCCCAAACAATTAAAGATTGTCCGCGACGCATATCTCCAGCAGTAAAAATATTTGGAACATTGGTTTGATAATTACTAGCTTTATAATTACTTCTAAAGTCAGTTTCCAATCCTAATTGTTCGCTGAGTGTTTTTTCTGGTCCTGTAAAACCTAATGCTAATAAGGCCAAATCACAAGGCCAAATTTTCTCTGAACCTTCAATTTCGACTAATTCAGGACGTTGACCTGGAACAATTTTCCATTCTACATTTACTGTTTTTAAAGCAGTCAATTTACCAGAAGCATCTTTTATGAATTCTTTGGTATTGATTAACCAGTTTCTTTCACAGCCTTCTTTGTGAGAAGTTGATGTTTTAAGTTGTAAAGGCCAATAAGGCCATGGAGTTGAAGCGCTTCTTCCTACTGGAGGTTTTGGCATAATTTCAAAATTGGTAACTGATTTCGCACCGTGACGGTTAGAAGTACCAACGCAGTCAGAACCTGTATCACCGCCACCAATAACAATAACATCTTTACCAGTTGCTAAAACTTGATTTTCGATTTTTTCTCCAAAAACCACTTTTGTTTGTTGGGTTAAGAAATCCATAGCTTGTACCACACCCTCCGCATCAGCTCCTGGCGTTGGCAAACCACGTCTTTCGGTTGCACCTCCACAAAGCATGATAGCATCAAATGCTTTTAAATCGTTGATATCATAATTAATACCAACGTTTGTATTTACTTTAAATGTAATTCCTTCAGCTTCTAAAATAGTCACACGTCTGTCAATAATTCCTTTTTCTAATTTGAAATTCGGAATACCATAACGCAATAATCCACCAATAGCATTATCACGTTCAAAAACAGTTACCGTATGTCCAGCTCTGTTTAATTGTTGTGCGGCAGCCAAACCAGCAGGTCCTGAACCTACAACAGCAACCGTTTTACCTGTTCTTGTTTTAGGTGGTTGTGGTTTAATCCAGCCTTCTTTAAAGGCACGCTCCACAATATTTTTTTCAATATTTTCAATTGAAATTGGATCTTCAATAATTCCTAAAACACATGCTTTTTCGCATGGAGCAGGGCATAAACGTCCTGTAAATTCAGGAAAATTATTTGTAGAATGTAAAATCCAAGAAGCTTTTTGCCATTCTTCTTGATAGACCATGTGGTTGAAATCTGGAATCAAATTTCCCAGAGGACAGCCACTATGGCAAAACGGAATTCCACAATCCATACAACGCGAACCTTGAGTTACAATTTCAGATTCGGATAACGGAATAGTAAATTCGTTATAATTTGTTACACGCTCTTTTACTTCAATATATGATTCGTCTTGTCTTTCAAAATCTTTAAAACCTGTTACTTTTCCCATTGTATTATGCTGTTAATTCTTCTACCATTTGTTCTTCTGTCTCTAAACGTTTAAGTGCTTTTTTGTATTCAGTAGGCATTACTTTTACAAAATTTTGCAAGCTGTTGTTCCAATCATTTAACAACGCCGCTCCTTTGCTACTTTTGGTGTAAAGAACATGTCTTTCAATCAATTCTTTCAAGTCATCAGCATCGCTGCCTTCTACTGTTTCAAATTCGATTGTTTCAGTATTGCACAATCCGTTTTTAAATTTGTTTTCTGGATCGTAGATGTAAGCGATACCTCCGCTCATTCCCGCAGCAAAGTTTCTACCTGTATTACCAAGTACGACAACTTTTCCGCCAGTCATGTATTCACATCCGTGATCTCCAACTCCTTCAACAACAGCAATTGCACCAGAATTACGTACGGCAAAGCGCTCTCCAGCGATACCGTTAATGTAGGCTTGTCCTTCAATAGCTCCAAACAAGCACACATTTCCAACAATGATATTTTTATCGGCCTCAAAAGTGGCTTTTGCAGGTTTTTTGATAATAAGTTTGGCTCCAGATAATCCTTTTCCTAAATAATCATTCGTATTACCCTCTACGGTAAAAGTCAATCCATGAGCACTAAAAGCACCTAAACTTTGTCCAGCAGATCCTGTGAAATTAATATTTAAAGTATCTTCTGGTAAACCTAAGTGACCGTAAATTTTAGAAATTTCGTTACTTACAATAGCTCCAACAGAACGGTTGATATTATTAATTGGATAGGCTAAAGTCATTTTTTCTTTTCGGTACAAAGCACGGTGAGAATCTTTTAAGATTTGGAAATCAAGAACGTTATCCAAACCATGATCTTGTTTCTCGGTGTTACGAACTACCATTCCTTTATAACTTGCAGGTCTGTGTAGGATAGAAGATAAATCCAATCCTTTTGCTTTATAGTGATCAATTGCTTTGTTAGCGTTAATCTTATGCGTTTGACCAATCATTTCTTCTAAAGTTCGGAAACCTAGTTGCGCCATAATTCCTCTTAATTCTTCCGCAACATAGTAGAAGAAGTTAATAACGTGCTCTGGAGTTCCTTTGAAATTTTTACGCAATTCTTTGTCTTGTGTAGCAATTCCAACCGGACAGGTATTTAGATGGCATTTACGCATCATAATGCATCCAGAGGCTACTAACGGAGCTGTTGCAAAACCAAACTCTTCAGCACCCAATAAAGCAGCAATCGCTACGTCACGACCTGTTTTTAATTGACCGTCACATTCTACCACAATACGGCTCCTTAGGTTGTTTAGTACCAATGTTTGTTGGGCTTCTGCCAATCCAAGTTCCCAAGGAAGTCCTGCGTGTTTTAATGAGGTTAATGGAGAAGCTCCTGTACCACCATCGTAACCCGCAATTAATACTACATCCGCTTTCGCTTTGGCAACACCTGCAGCAATGGTTCCTACACCAACTTCCGAAACTAATTTCACATTAATGCGCGCTTCTCTGTTGGCATTTTTTAAGTCAAAGATTAATTGAGCTAAATCTTCAATAGAATAAATATCGTGGTGGGGTGGAGGCGAAATCAATCCCACAAAAGGAGTCGAATTTCTAGCTTCGGCAATCCAAGGTAAAACTTTTTCACCTGGTAATTGTCCACCTTCTCCAGGTTTAGCACCCTGAGCCATTTTGATTTGAATTTCTTTAGCACTTGAAAGATAATGGGAAGTTACACCAAAACGTCCCGATGCAACTTGTTTAATAGCAGAGTTTCGGCTGTCTCCGTTAACATCTGGTTGAAAACGTTTTCTGTCTTCTCCACCTTCACCCGAATTGGATTTTCCTCCAATACGGTTCATTGCAATTGCTAAGTTTTCGTGTGCTTCTCTTGAAATCGATCCGTAGGACATCGCACCCGTTTTAAAACGTTTTACAATGTCAGTCCAAGGTTCCACTTCTTCTAACGGAATAGGATCCAGATTGTCAAATTCAAATAAACCACGAATCGTCATCAAATTTTTTGCTTGATCGTTTACGGTATTCGAATACACATCATAACTATCCTGATCACTCAAACGAACGGCTTGTTGCAATTTGGCAATTGTTGTCGGATTAAACATGTGTCTTTCTCCGTTTCTTCTCCATCGGTATTCACCACCAATGTTTAATCCCAAACGATTTGCTACTAACGTATCTGGGTAAGCATATTTGTATCTTTCTGTGATTTCTTTTTCAATTTCATACAAGCCAATACCTTCAATTCTTGACGTGGTATAAGGGAAGTATTTTTGAACAAATTTAGAGTTGAAACCAACAATTTCGAAAATTTGCGAACCTCTGTAAGAATGTAATGTCGAAATTCCAATTTTGTTCATGATTTTTAATAAACCAGAACCAATTGCTTTGTTGAAATTGTCAACCGCTTTTTGTTCGCTAATTCCAGTTATAAAACCTTCTTGAACTTGAACGCGAATGATTTCGTTAACCATGTACGGGTTGATAGCACTTGCACCATAACCGAACAAAGTAGCAAAGTGATGTGGTTCGCGAGGCTCTGCAGATTCGATAATGATATCAAAATAAGAGCGTTTTCTCAAACGGTTCATTTGGTGGTTCACATACGAACAGGCCAATAAAGATGGAATAGGAGCAAATTCTTTGTTTACACCTCTATCAGATAAAATAATGATATTGGTTCCTCTTTCAACAGCTTTGGTAATTTGAACAATGATGGCATCTAACGCATCTTCAAGACCATTTAAACCTTGCGCTTTTGGATACAAAATTTCAAAAGTTTCGGCTTGAAAATGTTCGATAGAGATGTTTCTGATTTTTTCTAAATCATCATTTGAAATAACGGGATTCTGAATTCTTAATTTCAGACATTGTTTGCTAGAGATGTCAAAAATATTACGGTCTTGACCTAAAGCCAAACTAATATCAGTAACAATTTCTTCACGAATACCATCCAATGGTGGATTGGTTACTTGAGCAAATAATTGTTTGAAATAATTCGAAATTAGTTGAGGACGATCAGACAATACGGCCAAAGGTGTATCGGTACCCATTGATCCTAAAGCTTCTTTTCCGCTTTGTGCCATTGGAGTAATGACGTCTTGTATGTCTTCAAGCGTATAATTAAATAAACGCTCTCTTGTTTTTAAATCGATAGTTTCAATTGGACATACTTCCGAAGTGGTAGGAACATCTTTTAAATGCAAACGATGTTGATTTAACCATTCTTGATAAGGTCTTTCCGAAACAATTTTACTTTTAATTTCTTCGTCGTTAATGATGCGTCCTTTGTTCATGTCTACCAAGAACATTTTTCCTGGCTCCAATCTTCCGTGACTTTCTACATCTTCAGGGTCTATATTGACAACTCCAATTTCAGAAGCCATAATTAATTTACCACTTTTGGTAACCGTGTAACGAGACGGGCGTAAACCATTTCTGTCCAATAAAGCACCAATGTAGTCACCATCGGTAAAAGGTACCGATGCAGGACCATCCCAAGGCTCCATAATACAAGCATTGTACTCGTAAAATGCTTTGCGCTCAGGTGACATAGTTTTGTGTTTTTCCCAAGCTTCAGGAATCATCATCATCATTACTTCAGGTAATGAACGACCAGTGTGTGTTAAAAGTTCCACTACCATATCCATCGAAGCAGAATCCGATTTTCCTGGTAAAATAATAGGGAATAATTTTTCAATTTGAGGTCCAAAAACCTCACTTTTCATGATTTCTTCACGAACACGCATTCTACTCACGTTTCCGCGTAAGGTGTTAATTTCACCATTTTGGCACATGAAACGGAAAGGTTGAGCCAATTCCCAAGTAGGCATGGTGTTGGTAGAAAAACGTTGGTGTACTAAGGCCAAACGAGTCACTAAATCAGATTGTTGAAGATCGGTATAATACGGACCGATATCTTCGGGCATTATTACTCCTTTATATATTATAGTTGTAGTAGACAAACTTGGAACATAAAAATAACTGCTTTGAGATATTTTAGAGTTGGCTACAACGTGTTCTGTAATTTTACGTCCGGCATATAATTTTGCTTTGAAAACATCATCCGAAATAGCGTCTTTTTTTTCAATAAAAATTTGTTCAATTTTAGGCTCAGAAGCCGAAGCAATTTCTCCCAATTGAGAAGAATCAACAGGAACTTCTCTCCATCCTAAAACAGAAAGTCCTTGTGCTTCGATTTCTTTTTCAAAAATTTCTTTACAAAAATCGTATTGATTTTCGATTTGAGGTAAAAAAACCATACCAACAGCATATTCTCTGGCAGCAGGCAATTCAAATCCACATACTCTCACAAAATAATCGTGAGGAATATCAATTAATAATCCAGCTCCATCACCAGTCTTTCCATCCGCACTTACGCCTCCTCTGTGTTCTAATTTGACCAGAATTTCGAGAGCATCGTGTATAATTTGGTTTGTTTTTTCTCCTTTGAGGTTACAGATAAAACCAGCTCCGCAGTTTTCATGCTCAAATTCGGGCAAATAAAGGCCTTGTTCTTTAACTTTCATTCTTAATATTTTTTTTTTACAAAAATAAAGATTTCGTTAAACATAATGCATCAAAAAGAGGGTAAGGGGTTAATTTTTACAGTTATATTAGAAAACACGTTATTAAACATCAATATTATTAAATATACATTCCTGTATTGATAAATTAACAAACAAACCAAATTACTTAGGATAATAAAATGAAATTTTAACAATAAAAGACTGTAAAATATTGACTTATTTTGCCGTTATTGATGCTTATAACTAACATTTTAATAAAGTTTAAGAAGCAATAAAAAAACATTAAATTAAAAAAAATCACAGTTCGATAGTTATATGTATAAATTCTAAAAAGATTTCTGATTTAAGTACATTTTTGCTACTTTTGTGGCACTTTTAATCTGAAAAATTCAGAACCAGACAAATTCTATATTATGAACATACACGAATATCAAGGAAAAGAGATTTTAGCAAGCTACGGAGTACGTATACAAAGAGGTATAGTAGCTAATAGTGCAGATGAAGCTGTAACTGCTGCAAAACAATTAACTGCCGAAACAGGAACAGGATGGCATGTAATCAAAGCGCAAATTCACGCTGGTGGTCGTGGTAAAGGTGGTGGTGTAAAATTGGCTAAAAATTTGGAGCAAGTACAAGAAATTGCTGGACAAATTATTGGTATGCAATTGGTAACCCCTCAAACTTCTGCCGAAGGTAAAACTGTTCACAAAGTTTTAGTAGCTGAGGATGTTTATTACCCAGGTGAAAGCGAAACTTCAGAGTTTTATGTGTCTGTATTACTAAACAGAGCTACAGGTCGTAACATGATTATGTATTCTACTGAAGGAGGAATGGATATCGAGGAAGTAGCAGAACATACACCACACTTAATTTTTACAGAAGAAATTGATCCTGCTGTTGGTTTACAAGGATTTCAAGCAAGAAGAGTGGCTTTTAATTTAGGTCTTTCTGGAAATGCTTTCAAAGAAATGGTTAAATTCATTGATGCTTTATACAAAGCGTATATCGGTTCGGATGCTTCAATGTTCGAAATTAACCCAGTTTTAAAAACATCTGATAATAAAATTTTAGCGGTTGATGCTAAAGTTAATATTGACGATAACGCTTTATACAGACAACAAAAAATCGCTGAAATGCGTGATGTTCGTGAAGAAAATCCAATTGAGGTTGAAGCTAAAGAAGTTGGTTTGAACTATGTAGATCTTGACGGTACTGTAGGTTGTATGGTTAACGGTGCTGGTTTGGCTATGGCAACTATGGATTTGATTAAATATGCTGGTTTTGAGCCTGCTAACTTCTTAGACGTTGGAGGAACTGCTGATGCAAAACGTGTTGAAACTGCTTTCCGTATTATCTTAAAAGATCCTAACGTAAAAGCAATCTTAATTAATATCTTTGGTGGAATCGTTCGTTGTGACCGTGTTGCTCAAGGTGTAGTAGATGCTTATAAAAATATGGGTGACGCAATTAAAGTGCCAATCATTGTTCGTTTACAAGGTACGAATGCAGAAATTGCAAAAGAATTAATCGATAATTCAGGAATGCCAATTTTATCTGCTGTAGCTTTCCAAGAAGCTGCTGATCAAGTTAAAGCTGCGCTTTCTTAATTTAAAGAATAACAAAATCCAAAAGCTGCCTTGTTTTATTATGAGGCAGCTTTTTTTTTTGTTTGAATATCAATTTGAGAATAATCAAAAGAGCTATTAATAAATAAATAGAGCAGTCTATTAGGTCAAATAGGTTCATACAAAAAAACCAAGTTCAATTTTTCTTGAACTTGGTTTTTTTGTATGCTAAATAGAAAAAATTATTTACTCAATCGGTGTAGTGTATAGGTCATGGCACTTAATAAAAAGAAAGCCATAATTTGATGAATTAAGCCCAATGCCAAAGGAACTCTGAACAATAAGGTAAAAACGCCTAAAGCAAACTGTAAGAATACAAAAACTACTAAAGTTTTAATTCCTTTTGTCTGAGTAGTGGATAGGGTGTACTGGTTGCTTTTAAAATACAAAAACAAAATCATGGCTACTACTACATAAGCAAAAGTACGGTGCACAAATTGAACACCACTTTGTCCTTCAATTAAACCTAGAAATAAAGTGGGTTTTTCAATAAATACCGAATCGTGAATAAATTGACCATCGCTCATCATAGGCCAGTGATTGTGAATTAATCCGGCATTTAATCCGGCCACAAAACCACCATAAATTATTTGAATTAATAAAACGACTAGAGCCACTCTAGCAATGTTGCGTAAGGGAATAATTCGCGTGTTACGTTCAGGATAAATCAAATCGAGAGCAACCCAAAGTGTGTACGCAAAGGTGATAAAGGCAAAAGTTAAATGTAATGATAATCGAAAATGACTCACATCAGGATTGTCTATCAAGCCACTTTTAACCATAAACCAACCTAAAAATCCCTGAAATCCGCCCATTGCCAAAAGGATAATACATTTTTTAATGGTTGCCGAATCCAATCGTTTTTTGAATAAAAAATAGATAAAAGGAACCAAGAAAACCAGTCCGATAATGCGGCCAATAAAACGGTGAAACCATTCCCAGAAATAAATAAATTTGTAGTCAGCTAGCTGAAAATCATTATGAATGTTGGTTTTTTGATATTCTGGAAATTTCTTGTACTCTTCAAAAGCGGCTTGCCATTTGGCTTCGGTTAAAGGTGGAAATGTATCGGTTACCAAATGCCAATCGGTCATGGATAAACCCGAATTGGTTAAGCGGGTAATACCGCCCACGACCACCATTAAAAATAATAAGACACAACCCGAAAGCAACCAAATGATTACTGAATTATCTGTTTTTTTCATTCTGCTAGGTGTTTTGCAACACAGGAATTGGTTATTTAATTTGTTTTAATCCTAATTTTTCAGCTTTCTTTTGCATAAAAGTGTAAGCAGCTTGATATTCATTCGGAATTTCACCTTCTAAAATGGCTTCTTTAATCGCTTCTTTCAGGATACCGATTTCTCGGGAGGGTTTTAAATCGTAAATGGCCATAATTTCTTCTCCCGAAATAGGCGGCTGAAAATTGCGAACATGATCTCGTTCTTCAACCTCCACCAATTTTTTGCGGACAATAGCAAAGTTTTTATGGTATTTTTTGAATTTGTTCGGATTTTTGGTGGTTATGTCGGCCTCGCACAATGTCATCAAATTATCGATGTCTTCGCCGGCATCAAATGCTAATCTGCGTACCGCGCTGTCGGTTACGCTTTCTTGCGCAATCACTATAGGGCGCGAACTCATAATGACCATTTTTTGTACAAATTTCATTTTATGATTAAGTGGCATGTGCAAACGTTCGAATATTTTTTTGACCATTTTGCCACCCAAAAATTCGTGGCCATGAAATGTCCAGCCTTGCTTTTTGTTGAATCGTTTGGTTGGTGCTTTGCCAATATCATGTAATAAAGCGGCCCAGCGCAACCAAACATCGTCTGTGTTTGGACAAATATTATCTACAACTTCGAGTGTGTGGTAAAAATTGTTTTTATGTGTATGACCTTCGATTTCTTCAACCTGATTTAAAGCGGTTAATTCGGGTAAAATAAGTTCTAAAAGGCCTGTTTTAAATAATAATAAAAAGCCGATGGAGGGTTTATCAGTCGAAAGGATTTTGTTGAGTTCGTCTACTATTCGTTCTCCCGAAATGATTTTGATTCGCGCTGCATTTTTAGAAATTGTCGCCAATGAATTTTCTTCGATGTTAAAATTCAGTTGATTAGCAAAACGGATGCCTCGCAACATTCGGAGTGGGTCATCAGAATAGGTAATGTCGGGATCAAGTGGCGTTCGGATGATTTTATTTTCTAAATCAACTAATCCATTGAAAGGATCTACTAACGCGCCAAAACTTTCTTTGTTTAAAGACAAAGCGAGCGCATTAATGGTAAAATCGCGTCGGTTTTGGTCGTCTTCTAAGGTGCCGTTTTCCACTACCGGATTACGACTTTCAAAATGATACGATTCTTTTCGAGCCCCTACAAATTCAATATCAGTATCTTCAAAACGCAACATGGCCGTACCGTAGGTTTTAAAAACCTGTACTTTTGGATTGTTAGGCAACAATTCCGAAACTTTTAGCGCCAAATCAATGCCACTTCCAACAGCTACAATATCGATATCTTTTTTAAAATCCCGTTTTAAAATATAATCGCGAACAAAACCACCGATAACATAACTAGATAAATTAAGTTCTTGAGCAGCTTGAGAAACGATTTCGAAAATTTTATGATGTAATGCCGGCTTGTAGTTCATTTTTAAAATTAGGAGTTGGTCCAAAATAACCCAAAATACTTCGAGTAAAATCGACTGCAAATTTACAACTTCCAATTGGCGAATTACAATTTATCAACTGGTTTTTTTTGATTTTAAGATATTTCTAACAGCTCTAGTTTTGGTTTTTATTTCGGTTTGTTTATTTCGCTATCAAACAAATCAATTGCAATACTGTTGGTTTGTGCTGTTCAATTTGTATTTTTGGTCGCATTGAAAACTGTATAAAATGAAAATTGTAATATCTCCCGCTAAATCTTTAAATTTCGAAAAAGAATTACCTACAAAACAATATTCGGAAGCCATTTTGTTGAAAGAAGCGCGCAAAGTACATAAGGAAATCAAACCTAAAAAACCGAAAGATTTAATGGAATTAATGTCGATTTCGGATAAATTAGCCGAACTCAATTGGCAGCGCAACCAAGATTGGAAAACGCCATTTACACCGGAAAATGCACGTCCGGCAGTTTATACTTTTGATGGGGATGTGTATACGGGTTTGGATGCTTATACAATTCCGGTAGATAAATTAGATGACTTACAACAGAAACTCCGAATTTTGTCGGGACTGTACGGATTCTTAAAACCTCTTGATTTAATGCAAGCCTATCGATTGGAAATGGGCATTAAATTACCAGTAGGCGAAGCCAAAAGTTTGCACGAATTTTGGAAACCCATCGTAACTAAAGAGCTCAATAAAGAACTAGCCAAAAACGAACTTTTTGTTAATTTAGCTAGTAATGAGTATTTCTCGGCAGTAGATGAAAAAAAATTAAAAGTTCCAGTACTTACACCAGAGTTTAAAGATTATAAAGATGGAAAACTAAAAATGATTAGTTTTTTTGCCAAAAAAGCTCGTGGTATGATGGTGCGTTATATTATAGATACCAACGCAGAAACCATTGAGGATTTAAAAGGATTTGATTACGAGGGCTATCGTTTTGATGCGCAGTTATCCAAAGGGAATAAGCTGGTTTTTACACGTTAAATTTTAGCTTTTATAAAAATCAAATAAGCCGTATTTTCCAATTAGGAAATACGGCTTATTTTTTTGAGGCTTAGTAAGCACTTAAATTAATGCATTGCGTCTGCAGGATTAATTTTATTTTTGCCCTTTTTAATTAAGAAAATAAAAGGGATGCACAGTAAAAACATAATTCCTAAATACCAAAATACATCTTGGTAGGACAATAGCGTAGCCTGGGTGATTACTTTATAATCGAGCGCTTGGTAGGCTTTGGCTAAAGCTTCGTTCATGGTGTATCCTTTTGACATAAAGCCCATTTGCAACCCATGAATGGTTTGTTGCACGTTATAATTGCTCGGATCTAAGTTGGTAACTAAATCCACTCTGTGATTTTGTGTTTGACGTGTTATAAAAGTGGTTATCAAAGCAATTCCGAATGAACCTCCTAATTGTCGAGTCATACCCGTAAAAGCAGCTCCTTCTCCGATTCCTTTTCCCGAAAGGGTAGATAAGGATAAAGTAGTAATAGGCACGAACAATAATCCTAAGCCGACTCCTCTTAAAATTAAAGGCCAAAACATATGTTCTCTTCCTGTATCACTAGTTAATACATTATGCATCATAAAAGTGAAGAAAAAGAAAATTAAAAAACCAGTGGCAATCATGTAGGCTTGAGGAATTCCTTTTTGAATCATTTTTCCGATAAAAGGCATCATAAAGGCAGTTGTTAGTGAACTGGGTATTAAGAACATACCAGCCTGTAATGCTGTCCATCCTAAAATGGATTGGGTATAAATCGGAATAACAAATGTAGAACCATATAATCCAAAACCTAAAATGAATGTTAAAATGGTTCCTATTCTAAGATTAGTATCCCGCAAAACTCTCAGGTTTACAATAGGATGCTCGAAGGTAAGTTCTCTCCAAATGAAAAATAATAGCGAGAAAACGGTAACCACAGCAAGAGCTACAATTAAACTATCATTAAACCAATCGTCTTGTTGCCCGTGTTCAAGTATAAATTGCAAGGAACCAATGAAAGCTGCAAGAAAAATAATTCCCAACCAATCTACTTGATTGGCTTTTAATTTATCACCGTATTTTGGACTTTTTACAAAGGACAAGGTTAATATAGTAGCAATAATTCCCAAAGGAATATTGATGTAAAATATATAAGGCCATGAGTAGTTATCAACTAAATAACCTCCTAAAGGTGGTCCTAGCGTTGGACCTACAATAACCCCCATTCCGTAAATAGCTTGCGCCATTCCACGTTTGGCTACCGGATAACTTTCGGTAATAATGGTTTGAGCTGTAACCAATAGAGCGCCTCCTCCCAATCCTTGAATAAATCGAAAAGCTACTAATTCCCAAATATTGGTGGCATTACCACATAAAAACGAAGTTACCGTAAAGACCACAATGGAAACGGCAAAATAATTACGGCGACCGAATTGTTGCGACAACCAACTCGTCATGGGTATTACGATTACATTTGCAATAGCATAAGCAGTAACCACCCAAGCCACATCGGTAAGTGTAGCACCAAGGCTACCACGCATATCGTTAAGGGCAACGTTTACAATTGTTGTATCGACAATTTCGAGCAATGCGCAAAGAACAGCAGTAATGGTGATAATCACCCTTCTAAAACCGTATTCTACTAAATCGTCATCTCCAGTTTGTACCATTTTGTTTTAGTATTGTTATGCTGTAGGGAAACTTTATATGTTTCCTACAGCAATAAAAATTATTTTAAATGCACGTCTACGTCAACATTCATTCCTGAACGAAGCAATTCGATTTTTTTAGGATCATTCGATTCGTCAAAATTGATTCGAACTGGTAAACGTTGGATGGTTTTTACAAAGTTTCCTG
Source organism: Flavobacterium agrisoli (assembly GCF_016522065.1). Taxonomy (GTDB): domain Bacteria; phylum Bacteroidota; class Bacteroidia; order Flavobacteriales; family Flavobacteriaceae; genus Flavobacterium; species Flavobacterium agrisoli. The sequence goes on from NZ_JAEHFV010000003.1 coordinate 23,588, forward strand.
TTGCATTATCAGGAGGAAGCAATGAAAAACGAGCACCTGTAGCTGGTGAAAACGATGCTACAGTTCCTTTAAATTCGTAGTCAGGGTAAGCATCCACTTTGAGGCTTACTTTTTGTCCTACCACCATTTTGTTTAATTGGGTTTCTTTAAAGTTAGCTACCACCCAAGCTTCGGTGTTGTTGATGATGTAAAATAAAGATTGACCTGGTTGAACCAATTGACCTGGTTGAATATCAACTTTAGAAACTTGTCCGTCTATAGCAGCAGTTACCACGGTATACGATAAATTTAAATGAGCAACATCAAGCATGGTTTTAGCGCGTTGAATGTTGGCAGCAGCTACTTCGGTTTGTTTATCTGAGGCTTTCGATTTAGCTACGATCGCATTTTTTTGATACGAGCTGGCTTTTTGTTGTGCTTCTAAAATACGAACTTGTGCTTCTGCTTCTTGTTTAGCTGTTAAGGCATTTTCGTACTGTTGTTTAGTAATGGTATGTGTTTTATATAAATTACTATAACGATTAAAGTCGTTGGTTACTTGTTTCAAACGAATTTTAGCTGTTTCAATATTTCCCGATGCAGATTTGATGTTCGCATCCGAAACCGAAACGCTCGCATAAGCACTTCCAATATCAGCTTTAGCTGCGGCGTATTGTCCTTCGGCTCCTAATAAAGCTGCTTTGGCTTCTTCAATTTTTAACTGAAAATCTCTTTTGTCAATAGTAAATAAAGTATCTCCTTTTTTTACAAACTGATTGTCTTTTACATATACTTTATTGATGTATCCGGGAACTCTTGCAATAATCGGATTCATGTTTTTCTCAATTTGAGCATCGTCGGTTTCTTCATGTGCTAATGAGTGTAAATATTTGTATGTACCATAAGTTCCACCTAAGACTACCAATAGAACTAGTACGATTATAAATTTGGTATTTGATTTTTTCTTTTCCATGATGGTTATGATTATTTTTTAGAAATAGTGAAAGATTGAGAAATTTGTCCGGTTGCCGAAAGCAAATCGTAGTATTTTTGAATGATAGTGGCTTTAGAGACCGCTTTGTTAATTTGAGCCGTTAATTGGTCTACATCGGCTTCTAGCAAATCATTGGTATCTGCCAAATCATTATCATACTTGTCTTTTACAATTCGGTAATTTTCTGAAGCCTGAGCCAAAGCTTGATCGTATACGACATCTTGGTTAATAGCCAAGTCATAATCTTCAGCAGCTTTTTGAACCTGAACTTTAATATTGTCGGTTAAAATGGCTTCTGTTTGTTTCACTTCATCGGCCTTACTTTGCGCCAATCTTACATTATTGTTGTTTTTAATAATGCCCGATAAATCGTAAGTTAAACCTACTCCCACATTGGTAAGGTTAGTCGCTTCTACAAAATTTTTAATATCTAAAACCGCATAACCACCCAACAATACAATCGAAGGGTAATAATTTCCTTTTGCAATTTGAATGTTTTCTTCGCTGGCTTTTTCTTGTAAACGAAGTGCCTCTAAATCTTTTCTGTTTTCTAAAGCTACATTGGCATCCGACTGTAAAATTTGAGGTTGAAATTGATCTAAATCCGTTTCATTTACAGCGATTTTAGTATTTGGATCCATTTTGAGTAAGGTAACCAAATAATAATTTACAATGTTTAAATTGTTTTTAGCTTCGTCTACCGAAAGCTGAATTTTAGAAACCTGTAATTGTGCTTTTAACAAATCGTTTTTCGGTATAATACCGTTTTTTTCCAATTCGGTAAAATCAGTTACACGTTGTTGCGCGCTTTTTAAGTTTTCTTCCAGTAGCTCGACTGTTTTTTGCGCTTTGTACAAATTAGTGTAATATTTTACCACACGTACTGTTACATCTTCTTTTGTTTTCAAAGCATTGGCACTTTCCGATTCGTACAAATTGTTGTATAAATCGATGCTGTTTTGGATTTTAAATCCTGAAAAAACAGGTAAACTAACTCCAGCTTGCGCAAAGAAAATTTGATTCATTTTTGGAGCTTCACCAGAGGCTTCTCCGCCGCTACCCGAATCTTCTCCGGACTGATTTAACATTTTAATATTTGCCGTTGGAAAATATTGGTACTGCGACGATACTTTTAAATCCGGGTACTGCTTGTGTTTAGCATTTTCTAACTCGTATTTTGATGTGGCCACTTTTGTATCAGCAAGAGATGATTCGTTACTTTTTTCCCATGCCATGGTTACGGCATCTTGCAAAGAAACGGTTGTTTTCTCTTGGGCGGCAACTGATGTAATTCCGGCAAGAAATACACCAAAGAGCATAATTGAATTAATTTTCATAAACCAGGAGCGCTTTTATAGTTTGTTGAATGTGTTTTGTTAAATTGTTATTGATATAAGCATTGAACTTTTTCTCTGTTTTCAAATCCAAAAGTTCTTCGTAAAATTCTTTATTGATAAAGAAATTAAAATAAGTTCCTAAAATTGTTGGCGTTAATAACGGAATGACAATGTCTTTTCTAAATACCCCTTTTTCTTGCCCTTCTCTAATGATGCGCTCGATAATTTCGAGGTTATTCATTTTAATTTCGGTAAAAACTTTTTTTCTATCAGAACTTTTTTTGGAAGTCATTTCAAAGTGCATAATTCTGAAAACCCCTCTGTTACAGTTGATTCGGTTAATGTAAAGTTCGATTAATTTATTTACTTTATCAACAGGTTGTAAGTTTTCTTTTGATAAATTTTCAAGTTCTTGCTTTAAATCGGAGATTTTATAAAGAATTAACGATTCCAATAAACTTTCTTTAGAACCGAAATAATACGAAATCATGGCAATATTAATCTTTGCCTCTTTAGAGATGCTTCGTATGGAGGTGCCTTCAAAACCTTTTTCAGCAAAAAGTTTTTCGGCTACCTTAAGAATGTGGATTTTTTTTTCGTTGAGTTCGTTTGTTAACATCATTCTAATGGAAATCGATTACAAAATTAAACACTTGTTTAATTTAAACAGCTGTTTAATTTTTAATTAACATAATATTAACGTAGTTCGATAAAAACAAAAAACGCAACTCTTGTTGAAAAGTTGCGTTTGAATTTCTTAGGAAAATGAAAATTATAAAACGTGATGGGCTAATAATTTTTGCACTTCGTATACATTTACCGATTTGTTAAATTGCTTGCGAATACTCGGATTTTGCTCGCTCGAAACCCAAATTTTTAGCTCGGCATCCAAATCCAAAGTTCCGGCTGTTTCAATACTAAAACGCGAAATGCTTTTGTACGCAATCGAAGTATATTCAATTTTTGATCCGGTAATGCCTTGTTTGTCAACTAAAATTAAACGCTTGTTCGTGAAAATAAAAGTGTCTCGAATCAATTTAAAACCCAGTTCTATGGTTTCGGTATCGGTTAAAAGTTGCCCGTATTTTTTTAATAAATCGTCTTGATTTACTGTGCCAGCATTGCCCAAAAGAGCAGAAAATAGTCCCATTTTGATAATAATTATTGAAAGTTAAAACGTTTTAAAAGTACTGTTTTTTCTGATTTTTGATACCAATCGTTGTAAACTAATTCGAGTTCAACTACCGAAAATTTTCCGAATTCAAAATCGCGAAATTTTGCCATAGTCAATTCTAATTTTTCAATATTCGAAAGTGGTTCTTGATACCGGCAAACGGTACTATGGGCTGTTTCGAGTGTGTATCTTTTATTGATTGATTGTTTGAGTTTTGTTTGTTGGAAAGCCAGTTGCAGTGATGCCCTAATTTGTTGTAAAACATCCGAAGTTGGAAATCCTTGAATCATAATAGCCGAACTTGAAGCGGTGATACCTTTTAAATGAATTTCGAAAGGCGAAAATCTAGCTAGAGTTTCGGTTATGATATTGATGTAATTTTCGAGATCGATACTATTCAACTTAAAATTTTCTTCACAAGAAATGATCGAAAGAACCGTGATGTGTAAATCAGAATCGGGATAAAAATATTGTTCGTAATTGTCCCTTTGCAATTCGGTAATAAAAAGTTGGATTTGATTTCGTATGGTTTCAGGGAATCGCAGTAATAAGGTAAGACCAAATCGATTATCGTTTTTTTCTTTTAAAAAAGAATCTATTTGATAGTCATTTTTACGTAATCCGCTAACCGCATCTTCGTAGAATTGGTTGTATTTAGAAATCAAATCCAAAGGTTGTTAGTTTCGAATGGAACGAACAAAATCAGCTATTTTTTCATTTCCACTTTGGGTTAAATGTTGAATAAAAGCGCTTCCAATAATAGCTCCCTTAGCAAATTGCGTAGCTTGCTGAAAAGTTTCTTGATTGGAAATTCCGAAGCCTACAATTTGTGGGTTTTTTAAATTTAAATCGGCTATGCGTTTGAAATAATTTTCTTGAGTAGAACCAAAGCCACTTTGTGAGCCCGTTACGCTTGCCGAACTTACCATATAAATAAAACCATCCGAAACCGAATCGATAAAACGAATACGCTCGTCGGAGGTTTGTGGGGTGATTAAAAAAATATTCAATAATCCGTATTTTTCAAAAATGGCTTTGTAATTTTCGGCATATACATCTACTGGTAAATCGGGTATGATAAGACCGTCGATTCCAATATCTTGGCATTTTTGACAAAATTTTTCTACGCCATATTGCAACATCGGATTAAAATAACCCATGATAATCAACGGAATTTGCACTGATTTTCGAATGTCATGAAGTTGTTGAAACAAAATTTCGGTGGTCATTCCGTTTTCTAATGCTTTTGTAGAACTAGCTTGAATGGTGGGGCCATCGGCCAAGGGATCGCTAAAAGGCAATCCAATTTCGATTAAGTCGACCCCATTTTTTTCTAAATCCTGAATCAACGAAATCGTTCCATCCAGCGTAGGATAACCGGCCGAAAAATAGATAGAAAGGATTTTTTTATTTTCTTGTAATTTGGTTTTGATTCTGTTCATTTTGAGTGTTTTTTCAAAAGTAATCTTAAATAGAATAATGCATTAGGTGGTAATTACATACGCCCAAGCCTTGGTGTTCGATTGTAAGGTTACTTCAATGCGTTTGTAATGTCGGCCTTCGTAGGTGTCTACTTTTTCTAAATCGAAAGCACTAATTTCATATAAAATACCTTCAATTACAGTAGAAGCATCATCTGAAGGAACAATAATCGGGTATTCTTCCATGCCAAATTCTTCTTCAATACTGATTTTTTGAATGGCGTAACCGTGTAACGAATCGGGTGTTCCTTTTAATAAACGGCCAAATATGGTTTCTTGAATGTTTTTATCTTTTAATGTTCCGTATGCAAATAAATATTCCATAATCGATTTTGTAATATGTTGGTTATCATTTTTGAGTTTTTCAAAAGTAGACAGTTTACAGTTTGAAATACTCAATGTACGTGTTTAAATCTTTATCTCCTCGTCCAGAAAGGCAAATTACGACAATATCATCGGGTTTGAAACGGCGTTCTTTGAAAACAGACAAGGCGTGAGAGGATTCGATGGCCGGAATAATGCCTTCTAATTTACACAATTCCAAACCGGCTTGCATAGCATCTTCATCGGTAATCGAAAAGAATTCGGCTCTGCTCGAAGTAGATAAATACGCGTGCATAGGACCCACTCCTGGATAATCCAAACCAGCCGAAATGGAATACGGTTCAGTAATTTGTCCATCGGCAGTTTGCATCAAAAGGGTTTTACATCCGTGAATGATACCCATTTTTCCGAGTTTACTAGTAGCGGCACTATGACCACTGTGAATTCCTTTTCCGGCTGCTTCAACCGCAATAATGTTTACATCGGGTTCGTGAAGAAAATGGTAAAAAGTTCCTGCAGCATTACTTCCTCCGCCAATACAGGCTACCACATGATCTGGATTTTCTTTTCCTTCTTTTTCTTTTAATTGCCATTTGATTTCTTCCGAAATAATGCTTTGAAAACGTGTCACCATGTCGGGATACGGATGAGGTCCAATGGCTGATCCGATGATATAATGCGTATCTACAGGATTGTTAATCCAATCGCGAATGGCTTCGTTGGTGGCATCTTTTAAGGTTCTTGAACCCGACAGAGCGGCACGAACTTCGGCACCTAACATTTTCATTCGAGCTACATTTGGCGCTTGACGAGCAATATCAATTTCGCCCATGTAAACAATACATTCTAAACCCATTAAGGCACAGACTGTAGCAGTTGCAACGCCATGTTGTCCGGCGCCGGTTTCGGCAATGATTCTTTTTTTACCTAAACGTTTGGCAACCAAAATTTGTCCAATGGTATTATTTATTTTGTGTGCTCCTGTATGGTTTAAATCCTCACGTTTTAAATATATTTTGGTATTGTATTTTTCAGATAATCTTTTGGCAAAATACAACGGACTAGGGCGACCAACATAATCTTTTAATAACTGGTTGAATTCCGATTTAAACTCGGGTTCGTCCATTATTTCTAAATATTTACTGCGTAATTCCTCAACATTAGGATACAACATTTCAGGAATGTAAGCGCCTCCAAACTCGCCATAATAACCTTTTTCGTCAACGTTATAATTCATTGTGTAATTCTTTATAGTTTAAAGTTTCGGGTTTTAATTTTTTCTGAAACTCTTGTAAAAGTTGCTTGTTTTTTAATCCAGGTTCTATTTCAAACCTACTGTTAACATCAATTGCAAAAACAGGCAATTTAAGATTTTTTATCGTAGGTATTTCTTCTATTCCGATGCCTCCACTTAAAAAAAAAGGTTTTTGTGAGGGATATTTTTTTAAAAGATGCCAATCGAAGGTGGTACCGTTTCCTCCAGGTAATTTTCCTTTGGTGTCAAACAAAAAATAATCGCATACTTTTTCATAAGGTTTTAAAACATCAAAATTAAAATTTTCATCTACAGAAAATACTTTGATGATTTCTATATTTTCTGAAAGCTGTTGTTTAAGTGCTAAACAAAATTCAACCGATTCTTTTCCGTGTAATTGAACGGCTTGCAAATTGTATTTCGTAATTTTAGTAACGATGTTTTCAATGGTTTCGTTTACAAAAACCCCTGTTTTTTTGATGGTTTTGACCAACTCTGGAATTTCTCCTTCAAAATAACGAGCGGACTTTTCCCAAAAAATAAATCCCATGTAATCGGGTAGGAGTGCACCTACTTCAAGGATATTTTCAGGATGTTTCATTCCGCAAATTTTGAGTTTCATTTTTCTATGCTTTAGGCGATAAGCTTTAAGTTTTAGGCTTTTAGTACTTATGCTGAATTATTATTATGTGAGTTGCTCTAAGCTTATAGCGTCAAGCTTAAGGCTTACAGCCTATTTATGAATTCCGTTGCAGCCTGCCCGGCGTTATCTGTTTTCATGAAATTTTCCCCAATTAAAAAACCTTGGTAACCGTAAGGTTTTAATTCGTTGATGGCTTCAATAGAACTGATTCCGCTTTCGGAAACCTTTACAAATTCGTTCGGAATTTGAGAGGCTAATTCTTTACTGAAATCCAAACTTACATCAAAAGTTTTTAAATTGCGATTGTTCACTCCAATCATATTCAAGGAGGGCATAATCGATTTTTCCAGTTCTTCTTGATTGTGCACTTCTAAAAGAACTTCCAGTCCTAAACTTTGAGCAAATTCAGATAAGGATTTGATTTCTTCACGTGTTAAAACAGCGGCAATCAGCAAAATTAAGTCGGCTCCAAAAGCTTTTGCTTCTAATATTTGGTATTCGTCTACGATAAATTCTTTTCGTAAAAGTGGAATGTTTACTGAGGCTCGTGCCAAAAGTAAATCATCTAACGAACCTCCAAAATATTTGCCATCGGTTAAAACCGAAATACCACAAGCGCCCGCATTTTCGTATCCTTTTACGACTTCTTCTACTGTAAAACTTTGGTTGATAATGGCTTTTGAAGGCGAACGGCGTTTGTGTTCGGCAATAATTCCGGTTGAACTTGCTTGTAGTTTTTGACTTAACGAGATTGTTTTTCTTTCAAAAAAAACAGACGATTCCAATTGAGAAACCGGAATGATGGATTTTTTGAGAACAACTTCTCTTTTTTTATCGATGATGATTTTATCTAGGATGTTCATTTTTTTAAGTTACTAAGTTGCAGAGTTGCAAAGTTGCTAAGGTTTTGATTTGTTTGACAAAAATAATCAGTGTAAATCGGTGAAATTTGTGTTTACCGACTCAATTCTTTCAATTTATTTAAAGCCCCTAATCCTTTTCCTGAAAGTAAACTTTCTTTTGCTTTTTCAAATCCTTCAAAAGTCGTGCAGCCCGTTACGGTTGCAATAGCCATAGCGGCATTGGCGCACACTACATTATTTTGTGCTTCGGTACCTTTTCCAGAAATGATATTCATAAATATTTGTGCGGATTCTGTTACTGTTTTTCCGCCTTCGATATCGCTTTGTTGAATTAAATTCACGCCAAAATCCTCCGGATTTAACATGCGTTCGGTATCATGGGTGATGATTTTGGTTGGACCCGTTAACGAAATTTCATCATAACCATCTAATGCATGAATAATGCTAAAATCACTCTCGGTATTTTGATACAAATAGGCATACATACGAGCTAACTCTAAATTAAAAACCCCCAACAATTGATTTTTAGGAAACGATGGATTAATCATCGGACCTAAAATATTGAAAATGGTTCGAACTCCTAATTCTTTTCGAATAGGCCCTACGTTTTTCATGGCAGGGTGAAAAAGCGGCGCGTGCAAAATACAAATTCCAGCTTCTTCAACACATTTTTTTAGAAAACCTTCGTCATTGCTGAATTTTACTCCCAAACTTTCCATTACATTACTGGATCCCGAAATAGAGGAAACGCCGTAATTACCATGTTTGGCTACTTTTACACCCGCTCCAGCGGTAATAAACGAGGCCAAAGTGGATATGTTAAAAGTGTCTTTTCCGTCGCCTCCAGTTCCTACCAAATCAATGGTATTATAGTCAGATAAATCAATACGAAGGCATAATTCTTGAAGCGCTTCTCTAAAACCTGAAAGTTCTTCGATGCTGATACTCCGCATCATGTAAACCGTTAAAAAAGCAGCAATTTGACTCTGATTGTAATTTCCGTTTGAAATGTTAACCAATACTTCTTTCGCTTCTTCACGAGAAAGCCGTTCGTTATTGATTAATCTATTAAGTATGTTTTTCATTTTTTAAGTCTTAATGTCGCAAGTCAAAAGTCTTAAAGCCCTTGACTTTTGTAATTGGTGTTTGAGTTGATTTTTAAGTTTTAAAATGCTGAAAGCTTAAGTATTTAACTTTACAACTTTCAACTTTAAAACTTTCGGCTAACTTTTAAGCCAATTTTCTAAAATTTGTTTTCCGTTTGGTGTTAAAACACTTTCAGGATGAAATTGAACGCCTCGTACATCGTAAGTTTTGTGGCGTAACGACATAACTTGTCCGTTTTCTTCAAAAGAGGTTGCTTCTAAAACATCAGGCAAATTGGCGTTTACTACCCACGAATGGTAGCGTCCTACTTCAAATTCTTCGGCAATTCCATCAAAAAGACTTTCATCAGTAACTGATTTTTTTACTTTGGTCGCTACACCGTGATAGACTTTGTCTAGGTTGGATAAACTTCCGCCAAAAACTTCGCCAATGGCTTGTTGCCCTAAGCACACGCCCAAAATACTTTTGGTAGGGGCATAATACGCAATAACTTCTTTTAATAAACCCGCTTCATCCGGAATACCCGGACCTGGTGAAAGCAATATTTTGTCGAATGATTTTAAATCTTCCAATTCAAATTCATCGTTTCGGTACACTGTTACTTCACAATTTAAATCTTCTAAATAATGGACTAAATTGTATGTAAAACTATCGTAATTGTCTATGACTACTATTTTTTTCATTTTTTTATTTTTTATTGAAAAATTTAAAGATTGAAAAATTCTAATTTTCTGATAATCTTTAAATTCTTGAATCTTTAAATTAATTTTCACGAACGTATTTTTCAATTATAGTTCGGTTGATGCCTAATTTTTCTATTTTTTCAATTCCCTTTTGAATGAGAGTATCATTTTTAATATTGATGACAAATTCAAACTGATTATTTTCCCATTCTCTATTATTGAAAAATTCTAAATGTTCCGTGTAAATGCTATCTTTTAAACTGTATTTTCCGCCACCAGCAAAGAAAATCGCGGTACTGTCTTTTCCGTTTTTCAAATCATGATTGAAAAAAGCAAAATGAGTATCGTTGATAATTTTAATCATTTTGGTAGAAGCATCAAAAGTCGAATATGAACTGTCTTTTTCCGTAACCTCGGCCGAAATTAAGCGCCAAGTTCCTTTTAACGGAATATCATATACTTCTTTTTTGTTTTCGCAAGCCATAAATAATAAAATTGTCAGTAATAAATAAATGGTATTTTTCATTTTAAACATTAATATTATAATTTAAGCTTAATTCATCAGCACTTTTTCCTCTAATTCCCCAATTGTATAAAGGTGTTTCAAATAAAGTTATTTCAAGATCCATTGGAGTTATTTTTAATTGATTTTCTAATTTTTCAAAAAGCAATTGATAAAGTTTTTTTTTGCTTTCAATACTTCTTCCTTCAAAAAGACTAATTTCAATAAGAGTATGTTTGGTTGTTCTTCCTTCAAAATAAAAAAAACTATCTTCCTCTATGTAAATAAACCGATGAGCCTTTTTTTCTTTTGGAAATTGAAAAGATTCAAACATACATTCGCTCAGAATTTCTGATAATTTTTCTCTGATAGGATGAAGCACTTTATGAATCCCAAAAATTTTTATTTGTCCCATACTTAAATTTTTAAATCATTCAATTTTTAAATCCTCTCCGCCATATCAAGCGCTGTATTCAAGGCTCTTAACTTATTGTACACTTCTTGCATTTCGCTTTCTTCGTCGGAGCTTGCTACAATTCCGGCGCCTGCTTGACAGTGCAATTGATGGTTTTTACTTAAAAAAGTTCGAATCATAATGGCGTGATTAAAATTGCCTTCAAAATCCATAAAACCGATAGCACCTCCGTAGAAATTACGATTGGTTTTCTCGTAATCTTCAATTAATTGCATGGCGCGGTGTTTGGGAGCGCCACTTAGCGTTCCGGCAGGAAACGTATCGGCAACAACTTGCATCGTGATGGCGTTATCGTGCAAATGCCCTGTGACTTTTGAAACCAAATGAATAACATGCGAAAAAAACTGAACTTCTCTATAACGTTCTACCGTTACGTCATGTCCGTTTCGACTCAAATCATTACGCGCCAAATCTACCAACATAACATGCTCGCTGTTTTCTTTTTTATCTTCGGATAATTGTTTGGCTAGAACCGCATCCTGCTCATCATTTCCGGTTCTTTTAAAAGTTCCGGCAATCGGATGGATTTCGGCTTTTCTGTTTTTTACAATAATTTGGGCTTCTGGCGAAGAACCAAAAATTTTAAAATCGCCATAATCAAAAAAGAAGAGGTAAGGAGAAGGGTTAATGCTTCGTAAAGCTCGGTAAACATTGAATTCGTCTCCTTTAAAACCCTGTGTAAAGCGTCGGGAAAGCACCAACTGAAATACATCACCTCTAAAACAATGTTTTTTAGCTAAGGCCACATTATGCTTGAATTCTTCGTCGGTTAAATTCGAAAAACCTTCGCCATCTTTACTAAATTGGTATTCGGCAATATTGCGAGATTGCAGCAATTGTTCAATTTCGGCAATATTATTTTTTCCATCTACACTATGACAAAAAATATAAGCTTCGTTTTTAAAGTGGTTGATGGCAATAATATTTTGGTAAACGGCATAATACAAATCCGGAATAGACGTAGCCGTATCTTTTTTAGCAATGGCCACTTTTTCGAAATAACGAACGGCATCATACGAAATGTAACCAAACAAACCGTTGTTGATGAATTTGAAATCGTTTTTCTCAGTAGTAAACAAACGCGAAAAATCGTTAATAATGGCTGGAATATCCGATTCGGGCGTAATGTCCGTTTTTTCAGTTAAACCATTTGGGAATGTTTTGATAATGCTTTCATTCTCTATTTTAATACTGGCTATCGGGTTGCAACAGATGTACGAAAAACTGTTGTCGTTTCCATGATAATCGCTACTTTCTAACAAAAGACTATTGGGGAATTTATCACGGATTTTGAAATAAATACTAACCGGCGTATTGGTGTCCGCCAGAATTTGTTTGTATTGTGTTTTGAGTGAAATTGTTTTCAAAATACTTGTTTATTTATAGTTGTTAGTTGAAATTGAATGTAAAAAAAAAGGCTTGTCGTGATGACAAGCCTTTTAAATTTATAGTGTACTAATTATACCATAGGAAGCTTTGTTCACGACTATCGACGTAAATTGCTCCACCACCATGTATTGTTAGTAATTGTTTTCATAACTGCTTTTTATTGAGGACAAATATAGAAAGGTAAATTGAGTTATCAAACATAAATTTTCAAAAAAAATTACCGTTTCGGGTTTCTTTTGTTAGATTTTTTTGAAAAATACGTGGTTTCTATAGTTGTTTGGGCTATTTTAAATTTTAATTTCCGGCTAGCACATTGTTCATACGTAACCTAAAATCGGGTGTGTTTTTTAGGCTAATATCAGCAAATAAATCGGTTTTTTGAATGCTGGTAAAATCCGTTTTAAAAGAGTTAGCCGAGTACCAATTGTCTATTTCGGGGTTATATTCTGGGCTTTCGCTCACAATTTTTCCCGTGCAATTGTTAACCAAAACATCTTGCAGTTTTATTTTTCCTAAGTTAACCGACAAATACCCCATTTTTTTATCTAGTAGCATAAACGGACTGAATCCAGAAACAACACTATTGTTCAAAGATAATTCGCTTTTTTCTTTAATGTAAATGGCCTCGCGCACTAAACCTTGTTGGTTTTCTTCCATATTAACCAGTGTCATGTTGTTGGCCGTTATTTTGGTCATTTTTTGGGTAAAATCGGCATTTTCGGCTTTATCAAAGGAGTCAATTTCAAAACATCGGGAACCCGAAATGTCCGACGAAAAAGGGTATCTAATGGCAATACTATTGTTAATTTGGGCTTGAACGCCTTGCGTAAAATCAAAATCATCATCGGTAGTTCGGTAGGAAATTAAGTTATTCAAAATCACGTTTCCACCATAACATTCGAACGAATCGTCATTAGAAAAACTGATTTGAATACATTCCAATTTGGTTTTGTTACCGACTCCCGCCATCGATAAACCGTTTAATTCTTTCAACGCATTTAATTTTCTACCCGAGAATTCAATGCGAACATATTTTAAAATCCCGGAATTGTCCTCCGGATTTCCGCCACCGTACTGACTAAAAGCGGGTTCTAAATTGAAATCTAAGAATCCCATACCACCAATTTTATTGATAGGAGCTTGACCTAATAAAATAAGACCACCCCAATCGCCAGGTCTTCTATTGGCTGTGTTTTTGTTAGAAGTAAAAACGATTGGATCGGTTTCGGTACCTTCTGCTATTATTTTAGATCCTTTTGTTATCACCAATGTACCACAGGTTTTTTCGTCTCCTCGAATAACGGTACCAGGTTCAATTGTAAGTATAGCATTGTTGGTTACATACACAACACCAACTAGCTCGTAAGTGTTTTTTTTGTAAAGTGTGGTGTTTTTATCAATTACGCCCGCAATGATATTAGTGGCCTCGTTGTAATCGGTTTGCGCAGGTTTAAAATTGGTCCAAATATTCATCCAATTGGTGGCACCGAAAATACCTTTAGGTTGTTGTGCAAATAGCGTAACAGAAAAGAATAAGAAGAGCAATGTAGTGCGTAGTTTTGTAGTCATGGTAATGCCTATTAAAAAGATTATTTTTTTCGATTTTTAATTGGTTCAAAGCTAGACTTACAGTGTTAATGAATTTTAGTGACTTCGTTAGGAAAGTGTTAGTTAAAGTTTAAGAAGGTTATTTTTTATGTATTTGGTAGAAGAAAGCAAGCATTTTGTCGGCTTTTTACATAAAAAATCCCCCGATAAAAAATGTACCGAGGGATTTTTATTGAATTAGTAAGCTGGTTTTTTTGTCTTTTTTAGAAAACTAAAGAAACAGTTAATTCGAAGTCATCGTAAATCGTTTTATCACCTAAACCATCAAAGAAACTTCCTGAGTTGTATTTGATGTCGTATTTGGTACGATCTACTTTAAAGCTTGTAGTTGCGGTATTGTCTTTTACAGCAATTTCGAACGAAACTGGTTTGGTAATGCCTTTAATGGTCAAATCAGCAGTTACGGAATAAAGGTCTTTGCTTTTTTCAGAAATGGTTTTGAAAACCAATTTTGCAGTTGGAAATTTATCCGTTCCGAAAAAATCATCGGCTTTTAAGTGCCCATTTAATTTTTGTTGGTAATCACCTGATAAATCGGTTGCGTTGATGCTCGTCATATCAACAGTAAAGCTTCCGCCTTTTAATTTATTTCCTTTTAAAACGACAGCGCCATCTTTAAATTTTACTTCTCCAGAGTGTTCTCCCGTTACTTTTTTTCCTACCCAGTGGATAGTACTTTTGCTAACATCGATTTTTTTAGTTTGCGCGTTGGCGGTTACAGCTGTCACAGCTACTACGAAGGCTAATGCCAATGATTTCAAATTTTTCATTTTTGTCTGATTTTGATTGTTTGTAAATAATTTATAGGGTGATGAATAAATCCTGTTCTGGTTTGCGTACTTTTTTCAAGTGTTGCGTGGCATCTTCTTCGTGGCGATACCCAACTGTTGCAATAAGGCTTGCGTTAAGTCCAAGAGCATCTAGACCAAGAATTTCGTTTACTTTTTCAGGCGAAAAGCCTTCCATTGGCGTAACGTCAATTTTAAGTTCGGCTGCGGCATTTAACAAATTACCCATTGCCAAGTACGTTTGTTTAGAAGTCCAAATGTTTTGCGTTTCTTGTGGTAAACCTACAATTTTGTCTTTCATAAATGCTTGATAACCCGATAATGCCTCTAAAGGAATTTCTCTGGTTTTGCTGATGTTTTCTACGAATTGATCAATTTCGGAATCGCCAACACTTGTTTTATTAGCAAAAATAAGCAAATGTGAGGCGTCTACAATTTGTGTTTGTCCCCAAGCTGCAGGTTGAATTTGAGCTCGTAATTCCGGATTTTCAACGATGATGACTTTGTACGGTTGTAGGCCATAAGAAGAAACACTTAAACGGATAGCTTCTTTTAAGGAATTTAAATCGTCTGTTGAGATTTTTTTGGTGGCATCAAATCGTTTGGTGGCATATCGCCAATTTTGATTTTCTATAAAAGCGGTCATAAAAGATTATTTTAAAATTATAATGTTCGGTATTTTTCTAATAAAAAATTGAGTTGTTCTAGTTCGTCTTCTTGTAAATGTTGCGCAAATTCGTTTTCATGTTGATCTACTTTTGGATCCAGTTCGTTTAAAAGAGCCAAACCTTTTGCGGTGATGAGAACTTCAATTTTACGGCGGTTATCCGGACAAACATTCCGAGTTACCAATTCTTTTAAAAGTAATTTATCAACTAATCGAGTGGTGTTGCTGGTTTTCGCTAACATTCGTTCCTGAATCACACACATATTAGCCGGATTGCCTCGTTGACCTCTTAAAATGCGCAACACATTATATTGCTCTCCTGAAAGATCATACGGTTTCAAAATCTCATTAAAGCGGTCTTGTAATACGTTTTGCGTATACATAATGTTGAGAATCACTTTTTTGGGATTATCGATTTTTACGGTACTTTTTATTACATCTTCAATTGTCATAGTTGTATGTGTAACGTTTGTAGGTACAAATGTATAGCTTTTTATATTTGTATATACAAATGTTGATGTTAAAGTTTTCAAAAATAAAAAAACACTACAGGATTTGCAGTGCTTACGATTTATCTTATTGGTAAAAGTTTATTCCGGCAATTTATCTTTAAAATAACCATAACACCAAGTTCCCACGATAGCACTCAATAAGGTTATAATAATTACGGTAACTCCCGTTCCTATTTGGGCAAACAAAGGTCCAGGACAAGCTCCCGTGATGGCCCAACCCAATCCAAAAAGCAATCCGCCGTAAATTTGTCCTTTTTTAAAGGTTTTAGGCTGAATCTCAATTTTTTCTCCCGATAGGGTTTTTATATTAAATTTTTTAATGATAAAAACAGACAGCATGCCCGTTGCTACAGCGCTACCAATAACACCATACATGTGAAACGATTGCAAACGAAACATTTCTTGAATTCGGAACCAACTGATAACTTCGGCTTTTACAAAAATAATTCCGAATAAAATACCAACGACTAAATAGGGTATGTTTTTCATAATTTTTAGATTTAAAGGGCTAGTATAAAAGGTAATAGTAAATTGGCCATAATAAATCCGCCAATCATAAAGCAAATGGTAGCTACGAGTGAGGGCCACTGCAAGTTTGAAAGTCCCATAATGGCATGACCACTAGTACAGCCTCCTGCCCAACGGGTTCCAAAACCAACTAAAAACCCACCTACAACCATCAGGATAAACCCACGAAGTGTAAACAAACTTTCCCACGAAAACAAGTCGGTGGGTACTAAATTAGAATAATCTGTAACACCATAGTGTGCTAAGTCACTAGCCAATTCAGGTGCTACTTGAATGGGTTTTGGATCGGTCAAAAAAGAGGCAGCTATTACTCCGCCCAAGAAAATGCCGAAAACAAAAAATAAATTCCAGCTTTCCTTTTTCCAATCGTATTTAAAAAAGGTAATGTTAGCCGGAAGGCACATAGCGCAAATATGGCGCATCGAGGAACTAATTCCAAAAGCTTTGTTGCCAATTAAAAGTAAAACCGGAACGGTTAATCCGATTAAAGGCCCAGCGATATACCATGGCCAAGGCTGTTTGATGAGGTCTAGTAAGTTCATTTTTTATAAGAATTGCTTTTTTTTTAAAGATTCAAAGATTCAAAGATTTACAGGTTTATAGGCTAAGGTTTAGTTTTTTAAAAAACCTTTGTAACCCTGTACCTCTGCAACTTTGCACCTTATTTTTTATTCTTTTTACTTGGACAAACAAAATTAGTTTTTGGAATTTCCGTTTTAACAATAGCGTTAAAACCGCCTTCAATTTCTTTAAAATTTCGGAAGCCTCTCGCTTGTAAAATTGAAGCGGCAATCATACTTCGGTATCCACCGGCACAATGCAAAAAGAAGGGTTCTTTCGGATCCAAATCTTTTATCCATTCATTCAAAAAAGCCAAAGGTTTGTTATACGCTTCGGCTACATGTTCAGCATCGTATTCGGTCTCTTTTCGAACATCGATAACCAAACTGTCAGGAGTGAATTCCTGAGCAAAAATTTCCGGTGTAATACGATTAACCGTATCGATTTCGTTACCTGCTTTTTCCCAAGCTTCAAATCCACCGTCTAAATACCCTACGATATGGTCAAATCCCACACGGCTTAAACGCGTTACGGTTTCTTCTTCAAAACCAGGATTGGTAACCAAAATAAGCGGCTGGTTTACATCGGCAATTAACGTGCCTACCCAAGGCGCAAAATCGCCCGAAATACCAATGTTGATGGATTGCGGAATAAACCCTTTGCTAAAATCGCTGCTATTACGGGTGTCTAAAATTAAAGCGCCTGTTTCGGCTACAACGGCTTCAAAATCATTCACACTAATAGCATGTAATCCTTTTTCGAGTACCTTTTCAAAAGTAGTATACCCCTTTTTGTTTAGCGCGACATTCATACCAAAATAGGCGGGAGGCGGCAATAAACCATCGGTTACTTCTTTAATGAATTCAGCTTCAGACATATCTGCACGTAAAGCGTAATTGGTAGCTTTCTGATTTCCTATAGTAGAAACGGTTTCTTTACTCATATTTTTGCCACAAGCGCTTCCGGCTCCGTGCGCTGGGTATACCACTACATCATCGGGCAGCGTCATGATTTTATTTCGAAGGGAATGATATAAAATTCCGGCTAATTCGTCTTGCGTCATCGAAGCTGCTTTTTGAGCCAAATCAGGGCGACCTACATCGCCAATAAATAAAGTATCACCCGAGAAAATAGCTTCTTCTTTTCCTTTTTCGTCGAGCAACAAATAGGTTGCACTTTCTAAAGTATGTCCCGGAGTATGCAAAACTTTAATTATGTGATTTCCTATTGTAAAAGTTTGTCCATCGGTTGCTACAATGCAATCAAACTCGGGTGCTGCATTAGGCCCATATACTATTGGCGCTCCCGTGGCTTTGCTTAAATCAACATGACCCGATACAAAATCGGCATGGAAATGCGTTTCAAAAATATATTTCAATTCTACCTTATCACGTTCCAAACGATCCAAATAGGGTTGGATTTCGCGAAGCGGATCAATGATAGCGGCTTCTCCATTCGAAGTGAGGTAATAAGCACCTTGCGCCAAACATCCAGTGTAAATTTGTTCAATTTTCATAATTGATTGCTTAATGAGAGTAACAAAAATACGCTTGTTTTTCCTTAAAAAAGGTGACTTAGGTTACAGAGTCCTTTTTTTTAACGTAAAAAAACTCCATCCTTGAAAAATAGTAAAAAATAAAACGAAAAAAGAGTTCGGTTTGGTCAAAATGCCAAGGAAATCGGAAAAGAGAGCTAGTGAAAATAAGTATTATTTTTCTGAAATAAACACAAAAAACAGGATTCTCATTCGGAGATTAATGGGTAAATTTGTACGACCTCGCCAAATTAAAATAGCCAATATGGAAGAAATGCTCTTTTACGATCGAATGCAATTTGCCTTCACGATTACATTTCATTACCTTTTTCCGCAACTCACTATGGGACTTTCGCTCATCATTGTGTACTTTAAGTGGAAATTCCTCAAAACAAATGACGAACAATACAACCACGCCACTCATTTTTGGATGCGTATTTTTGCGCTGAATTTTGCAATGGGTGTGGTAACGGGAATTCCGATGGAATTTCAATTTGGAACCAATTGGGCCAAATTTTCCGAATTAACAGGCGGAATTATTGGGCAAACGTTGGCCATGGAAGGCATGTTTTCGTTTTTTTTGGAATCCTCTTTTTTAGGATTGTTTTTGTTCGGAGAGAAATTACTCGGGCACAAGTGGCATTTTGTTACCGGACTTTTAATTTGTTTGGGGTCATGGGCCAGCGGGTTTTTAATTATTGCAACCCATTCGTGGATGCAAAACCCAGTAGGGTACGAAATTCTGGAAAACGGAAAATTTGTACTGAATAATTTTCAAGCACTATTTCTAAATCCGTGGCTTTGGCCTTCGTACCTGCACAATCAAGCAGCTTCAATGGTAACGAGTGCTTTTGTGGTGGCAGGAATTGGGGCATTTTATATTTTAAATAAACAAAAAGTTGCCTACGGAAAATTATTCCTCAAAACAGGTGTTGTTTTCGGGTTGATTTCGAGTGTGTTGGTAGCGGTTCCTACAGGAGATTTACTGGCTAAAAATGTGGTGCGTTTCCAACCGGTAACTTTCGCAGCCATGGAAGGGATTTTTCACACCGAACAAAAAGGTTCTGAAATTGTGTTAATTGGTCAGCCCGATGTAAAAGATAAAAAATTAGATAATAAAATTGCGGTGCCTAATATTTTGAGTTTTCTAACCTATGGCAATTGGAATCAGGAAATTCAAGGCCTCGACCAATTTGAAGAAGATTTACATCCCACCAATATTTCGGGTTTGTATTATGCCTATCACATCATGGTTGGGCTCGGAACCGTATTTATTGGATTGATGTTGGTATCGCTTTTTCAGTTGATTAGAGGGAAATTATTTCAAACCAAATGGCTTTTATGGTCGCTTATGTTCATGATGCCGTTTCCGTATATCGCCAACACCACGGGTTGGTACACGGCCGAATTAGGAAGGCAGCCTTGGTTGGTTTTTAATTTATTGCGAACGGCTTCGGGTGCCTCGCCAACCGTATCTTCGGGAAACACGTTGTTTACCTTATTAGGTTTTATTGGCTTGTACCTACTGCTAGGCGTTTTGTTTTTACTTTTAGTGGGAAAAATTATTCATAACGGACCGCATAAAACTGCGGGACATTCAGATAAAATATAAATCATGGAGTTTTTTTGGTATGTTGTTTTAATGGGAATTTTGGCTATTTATTTGGTTTTAGATGGCTATGATTTTGGTGCAGGAATAATTCATTTGTTTTTTGCCAATACAGAAAAAGATAAAAAAGCAATCACCAACGCCATTGGTCCGTTTTGGGATGCAAACGAAGTATGGCTTATTGCTGCTGGTGGTGTTTTATTTTTTGCTTTTCCGACTTTATATGCATCTTCTTTTAGCGGATTTTATTTGCCTTTAATCATGATTTTATGGCTTTTGATTTTCCGAGCTATCGGATTAGAAATGCGCGGTCAGTTACACCATCCCATGTGGGAAAGTATTTGGGATAAAGCCTTCGGAATAGCAAGTTTACTTTTGGCTTTATTCTTTGGGATTGCCTTAGGAAATATTGTGAGAGGGGTTAATTTAGGGATGGTGCAAAATGGAGTAGCAACGCAAGAAGCGCATTATTTCTTTTTGCCATTATGGAATCCAACCTTTAGTCCGCAGGCAAACGAATTGGGAATTATTGATTGGTTTACCCTTTTTCTTGGAATTGTAAGTGTGGTAGCACTAACGATACACGGAGCCAATTGGATTATTTTTAAAACCAATTCCGATTTAAATCCCAAGTTAAAAAAGGTGGTTTTTAAATTGAATATGGTTTTGTTGGTTTTGGTATTAATTTCACTTCAAGTGTGGCATTTTATCGAAGAAGAACCGTTCCATAATTTTGTAGAAAATCCCATTCTTTGGTTTTTCCCGCTGTTGACTTTTGTGGGGATTTTGGGTTTGTTTAAGGTGAGAACTTTTCAAAAAGACGGTTACGGATTTCTATTTTCGACTTTGTTTTTAGTTGGCGGATTTGCTTCAACGGCTGTTTCTATTTTTCCGAATGTATTGCCTTCTACTAATAGTATAAACCCTTCTTTAACCATTTACAATACCGCGGCAAGCGAATACGGTTTAAACGCTGGTTTGAGCTGGTTTTTTATCGCTTTGTTTTTGGTAATCGTTTATTTTACGATTCAATACCGGGTTTTTAGTGGAAAAATGGATGATATTGGCTATGGCGAACATTGATATTTAGCGATATAAAAGCGATCAAAAGAAAACTTCTTTTGTAATAATATAAAATCCCATTAGTAAAACAAACCAGCCAAAAAGCGGTTTCAGTTTACTACCATCCATTTTTTGAGAAAGTTTGGTCCCTAAAAACATACCCAAAAATGCCATAGCAGCAATGCTAAGTAAAAAAGAGTATTCGATGGGAGTACCTATATATACATCGCCTAAAAAACCGATAGAGGAGTTTAATGCAATGATGAATAAGGAGGTGCCAACGGCTTGTTTCATGGGTAAATTAGCGAAAAAAAGCAAGGCTGGAATGATTAAAAACCCACCGCCTGCACCTAAAAATCCCGTTACAATTCCGACCAAAAAACCAATAAACGCTAATTTTCCATAATTGGTTTTGGCATGAGGTGTGGCGGTTACTTTTTTTCGAATCATGGATACCGAGGCCAAAATCATCAAGCCCGAAAAAACCACCATGATCAAAACATCTTTAGAAACCGAGTAGGAGGCGATTGTAAAGAGTGTATTGGCAATTTGAGGAAAAATAACTTCTCGAATGATTAGAATAGAAATGACCGACGGAATGGCAAAAAACAAGGCCGATTTGAGCTCTAAATTGCCCATTTTAAAATGACTATAACAGCCCGAAATAGAGGTGATGCCCACTATAAAGAGCGAATAACTCGTGGCCAAATCCGGATTAATCTGAAAAAGGTAAACTAAAATCGGAATAGTAAGAATAGAACCGCCACCGCCAATCAATCCTAAAGAAAGTCCGATAATGATAGAAGCCAAATAGCCGAGTAAAAGCATGTTGATTTTTTTTAACAAAGATGTAGTCTTCAACTCTTACCCACAGTAACATTTATCACATACCGTTTTGTTTAGACAGAATGTTGGGTTTTTTAACAGATGAAGTTTATTGGAGTAGTTCTATTTGATTGCGATTGAGTTTAACCAAACCACGTTGTTCCATTTTTTTGAGCAAACGAGAAACGACTTCTCTCGAGGTATTCAATTCGTTAGCAATTTCTTGATGCGAAAGCTTGATTTCTTGACAGCCACAAGCGTCTCGATGCCGCTTGATGTAAAACTCAAGTCGTTCATCCATAGAACGGAATGCAATGCTATCGACAACTTCTAAAATTTCTTCAAACCGATTTCGATACGATTCAATTACAAATTCGTACCAGCTTCTGTGGTGCATCATCCATTTGTCCATAGAAGGTAGCGGAATCATCAGTAAAGAAGCGTCTTCAACTACCTTGGCCATAATTTTGCTTTTTTCGTTTCTTGTAGCACAAATCATCGATAAAGCACAAGCTTGACCCGGTTGCAGGTAATACATAAAAAACTCATTACCGTCGTCGCCTTCTCGGTAAATTTTAATCTTGCCTTGAGTGACTAAGACCGTGTTTTTAATATATTGTCCGGTTCGCATTAAAGTAGTTCCTGCCTCAGCTTCTTGCAGAAACGCCTCTTTTTCTATTTCGGCAATCAATTCTTTCGAAAAGTTTGGAAATAATAAACTTAGGTTGGTGGGCATAAAAAGTGTTTTTTGAGTTATCGTAAAGATACTTCAAATTAAAGCAACAAAAAGTTAAAATTAGGGCATCTAAGCGGAGTTAATTAAAAAGGTTTAATTTTATATTTTCTATTTTAACAATGTTTTACTACTCTTTTTTTCATTTTTTCTAATCGAACTGAAAATTAATTGTATAAAGTAGTTTTACTAAAACGTTTTCATAGAATTATATAGTAATTTCGAATTTTGCCTTATTTTTTTTAACAGAAACATCGTAAATTTACAAAAAATATAAAAATTATGAATTTATCACAAGAAGACTGGGTTGCTCAGTTAGCAGCTGACGAAAATGCAGTAGTACTTGATGTACGAACTGAAGACGAATTTAATGACGGTTATATTGAAAATGCAATCAATATCGATATTCATAAAGGGCAAGGCTTTATTTATGAGCTGGAGCAATTGGATAAATCTAAAAATTACTACGTATACTGTCGTTCTGGTGCTAGAAGTGCCAAAGCATGCCAAATTATGAACGAACTAGAATTTGCAAATGCCTATAATTTATTAGGTGGAATTCTAGATTGGGAAGGCGATGTAGTAGAACCATAAAAGAGAGGCCAAGAGCCTCTTTTTTCGTTAACGATCAATAATAACCAACAAATTATAACGAACCAATGAATGTAATTCCCGAAGAATATAAAATCATAGACCCCATAATGCAAGATACCTATCTTGTAAATGGGGAGTTAAAAAAATGGACAGGGCAAACCACGCCTGTTTTTTCTACTATATCTTCTACCGAAAAATACGCCCCAACTTTATTAGGCGCTATTCCGTATATGGGCGAAAATGAAGCCAACGAAGTGGTAGAAGCAGCAACAGCAGCCTATGATAAAGGTCAAGGTTTATGGCCGACAATGAAAGTAGCCGACCGTATTAAGTGCATGGAAAATTTTGTTTTTCAAATGAAGGAAACCCGTGCTGAGGTGGTGAAGTTGTTAATGTGGGAAATCGGTAAATCACTACCCGATTCGGAAAAAGAATTCGATAGAACGGTAGAATATATTTACGATACCATCGAAAGTTACAAAGAACTCAATACCCAAAGTGCACATTTTTCGAAGGTACAAGGCGTGAATGCTATGGTGAGAAGAGGTCCGTTAGGTGTAGTATTGTGTTTAGGACCTTATAATTACCCTTTGAATGAAACCTTTTCGTTGTTGATTCCGGCCTTAATTATGGGGAATCCCGTTATATTCAAACCAGCTAAGCATGGGGTATTGTTAATCACACCTTTATTAGAGGCTTTTAGAAGTAGTTTTCCAAAAGGTGTAATTAATATTGTGTACGGTAGAGGTCGCGAAGTGGCTTCTCCTATAATGAAATCTGGTAAAGTAGATATTTTGGCCCTTATTGGAAATAGTAAATCGGCTATTGCTTTACAAGACCAACATCCAAACAAAAACAGATTGCGGTTAATTTTAGGTTTAGAGGCCAAAAATCCAGCCATTATTTTGCCAGATGCCGATTTGGATTTAGCCATACAAGAATGTGTTACGGGTACCTTGTCGTTTAACGGACAACGATGCACGGCGCTTAAAATTTTATATGTGCACGAATCAATTGCAGCCGAATTCAACAAACGTTTTGCGGAAAAAGTTGATAGTTTGACTTTTGGAAATCCGTGGGAAAAAGGCGTTGCCTTAACACCTCTTCCAGAGAAAGAAAAACCGGCATATATAGAAGAATTGATAGATGATGCTACAAGCAAAGGGGCTTCGGTTATCAATGAAAAAGGAGGGTTGCAAACGGAAAATTATATTTTTCCGGCAGTGCTTTTCCCTGTTAATAAAGAAATGCGTGTGTACCATGAAGAGCAATTTGGACCGGTAATTCCAATTTTAACCTTTTCGGATATTCAAGAACCCTTGCACGATATGGCCGAATCTAATTACGGTCAACAAGTAAGTTTGTTCGGAAAAGATATCAAAACCATCGCACCTTTAATTGATACTTTAGTGAATTTGGTGTGTAGGGTAAACTTAAATAGTTCGTGCCAACGAGGACCAGATGTATTTCCATTTACGGGTCGAAAAGATTCGGCGGTAGGGACTTTAAGTATTCACGATGCGTTGCGTTCTTTTTCGATTAGAACGTTTGTGGCATCCAAAGACAACGATTATAACAATCAAATTTTGCAAGAATTACTAAACAGTAGGGCTTCAAATTTTGTCAATACCGATTATATTTTATAATACTTGTAGTGTTATTTAATAGGCCTCATCTTAACGGATGAGGTTTTTTTATGCTAAAAAAGGAATCCAATACAGATTCCTTTTTTGTTTGTTTATGCAGTCTTTTTGTTTAAAATTTAAAACCAAGGGTAAAGTTCGAAATGCCTGTTTTAATTTCGTTAGGCGAATCATCTAAATCGCTTACACCAATTAAATAACGATAATCTAAAGTAAATTTCCATAAATCAACTCCAGCTCCAGCAATGACACTGCTGTTGTTTTTTTTGAAATCAACCGGACTTGCGTTATTATTAGCATCAATACTGCTGTAGTTTTTCCAGTTGTAGCCACCAAACAAACGAACATTTCCTAGTTTGCCCAACGGAAGGATTTTAAAACCAGCTAATAAAGTGAAATCAGTTCCTGATAAATCGTATTCGGTTTTACCAAAACCATCATTTACGCTAAATTGTGTTTTACCAAAACCAATTTCACCTTGTCCATAAAAATTCAACAAATTAACACGGGCAAAAGCGCCAAATCCAATCGTGGTATCGGCACTGTCATCGGCGTAGCCTTTGGTTGAAATGTTGGTACTGTTGGTAGAAATTTGTGGCCCAAATTGGATCAATTGAGCAAAACTGGTAGCAGAAAAACAAAAAAGCGCTACGGCAAGAAATTTTTTCATAAAGGGAGTGCTAAATTAAAAGTAATTATAAACGCGTAAAATTAACGCATTATTTTGTAGTGTCTCTTATTTTTTTGTAGTTCTTTTCGTGATTTTTGTGAAACTCGAAATAAGGTAGTTTAGGACTAAAAAAACTATTGTGCTATTAAGGTGACTAAGTCATGAGGTAAAAAATAACCCAAGTACTTATTAAGTGGGCACTTGGGTTAAAAATTTAATTTTCTAAAGTGGCATCAACCGAAATCCGTGTGTCAAGCAATTTGCTAATAGGACAATTAATTTCGGCTTCTCGTACACTTTGGTTGAAAACATCATCGGGAATTCCAGGAATTTTAGCTTTCAGAACCAAATGAGAATTGGTTATGGCACCGTCTTCAAAAGTAATGTAACATTTTGTTTCAAGCGTGTCGGCTGTAAAACCTGCTTCGTTTAAAACAAAAGATAACTTCATAGTAAAACAGCCCGAGTGAGCTGCGGCAATTAATTCTTCGGGGTTAGTTCCCTTTCCTTCTTCAAAACGGCTTTTAAACGAAAGTGGCGTTTCTTGTAAAACGGTGCTTTCGGTAGTAAGGTTACCATTTCCTTCTTTTCCAGTTCCGTGCCAAACGGCAGTTGCATTTCTTTTCATAATCGTATATATATTAAGGTGATACTTTTTTCTTTTTTAAAGTTAGAAAAACCATTCTTATTTAAAGTATTTGAAAAGCTAAAAAAGACACGATAGTAAGATTATATAAACATGAAATAAAATTCTATAAGGCAAAGCATCGACTTATAACCGAATTTTGGACTGAAACTAAAATAAAAGAAAGATGAGCACCACAATAGCAACAGTGAAATTTTCAAATTTTGAAAAACAATATATTAAAAGAGTACAATATTTAATGGCGTTGGTAGATGAACTTAAAAAATCACGTTACCGATTAATTACCGCTTCTCAACTTCATAATAGCGAATTGTATTTTGAATTAGCCAAAAATCGAATTGTGAGCATCATCCAATTGCAAAATCAAATTAACAAATACAGCAAACCTATTTTAGAGGCAGCCTATAAATTGAATTTTGAACAAGAAGATTTGGATGCGGAAGAATTTCAAAATAAAGAATTCACTATTATCAATGCGTTAGACGAAACACAATTAATAGATTTGTATCAAAAAGCTATAACCGAATTACCGTTACCTTCTCATTTAGAATTATTGTTGTGCCAACAATTAGTTTCGATAGAACAAAGTATATTAGCCTTGCAAGACTAGGACTTACACACCTTAATAATTTAGAAATCATAGCTGTTCATTTTTTGAACGGCTTTTTTTGTTTGCAATAGAAAGTATATATCGCGTATAGTGTTAAATTTTAACATTATTTTATTTACTTCTATCCTTAAGATGCTAAAAAGAACCACCTTTGAAATCTAATATTAAGTATTTTTCAATGAATGGAGTCTCTAGCGTTAATTTTTTATTAAATAAATATCGTTTCACAGTATTATCAAATGAAATTCTCGTTTTTTTTAAAATTTTAATTGCATAAATCATATAAAATCTTTGGTTTTTTTTTGATATATATGGTTTTGTTATGAAATTTTTAAGAGAATGCATTTTTTATTTCAAAAAAAACTTTATGTTTGTGTAATCGATTGCATCAATTACGCAAACGTTGTAATTATTTATTCATTAAAAAATCAAATACACACAAATTTAAAAACAACAACTTAAAACCAATTAATAACAACTTAAAGAGTAAACAATGAATTTAAAAGGATTATTTGAAAAAGGAACTAATTATTGCGCAGCTATAGTTCTGTTTTTAAGCCTATTGATGAGCACTCAGATTTATGCTCAGGGTCAGGTAGTAGGAGGTACTGTTAATGACGCGGGAGGCTTAGGCTTGCCAGGGGTTAACGTAGTTGAGAAGGGAACTACTAACGGAGTTTCTACCGATTTTGATGGAAAATACGAAATTAAAGTTTCGAACCCAAAAGCAGTTTTGGTATTTTCTTTCATCGGATTTAAAACACAAGAAATTCCAGTAGGAGGAAAATCAAATGTGAGTCTAGTTTTAGAAGAAGATGCTAATACCTTAAATGAAGTTGTTGTTGTTGGGTATGGTACTGTAAAAAAATCAGATTTGACAGGAGCGGTTGCTACTATTTCAGGAAATGATTTGAAAAAGGTTCCGGTTGCCAATGTGGCCGAAGCATTAACAGGTCGTATTGCTGGGGTGCAAGTACAATCTACAGAAGGTTCACCTGATGCGGAAATTCAAATTAGGATTCGTGGTGGAGGTTCTATTACACAAAGTACCTCTCCTTTAATTATTGTTGATGGATTTCCGGTAAACAGTATGAATGATATTTCATCATCGGATATTGAAACCATGACAGTTTTGAAAGATGCTTCTTCTACGGCTATCTACGGTTCTCGTGGTGCTAATGGAGTTATCATTATTACTACTAAAAAAGGTAAAGATGGTAAAATGGCTGTAAGTTTCAATATGTTCTACGGAATGAAAACGATGGCGAATAAAAAAGATGTATTGTCTCCAGAGGATTATACCAAATGGCAATACGAATATGCATTATTGTCGCAAACAACGAATCCAGTAACGTCTAATCCGCCATCATATACTAAATATTTTGGAAATTGGGAAGATCATGATTTGTATGAAGGGTTACAAGGTGACGATTGGCAAGAGCAAATTTTTGGGCGTACAGGTGAGGTTCAAAGCCGTGATTTAGGAATTCGTGGAGGAAACGATAAATTAAATTACAACTTCAATTACGCGCATTTTGATGAAAAAGCGATTATGATTGGCTCTAAATATAGAAGAAATAACTTATCGTTAGCTTTAAAAAATAAAGTAAACGACAAAATAGATTTAGCCTATACGATTCGTTATTCAGATACAGAAATTAATGGGGGAGGTGTTAATGAGAAAAATGAAGCGTCTGCATCAGATTCACGTATGCGTACCATTATAGGTTATGCACCAATTCCGGTTCCAGGATTAACATCTGGTACAGTGAATACCAACGAAGATGATCTTTTGGTGAATCCATTTGCTTCTATTTACGATAACGATCGTGAACAATTGCGAAAAAACTTCAATATGTTAGGTGGTTTTGGTTGGGAAGTTGCTGAAAACTTAAAATTGCAAGTAGATTTAGGTTTGGATAATTATATGTATCAAGACTATCGTTTTTACGGACCAACTACCTACTACGTGCGAAATGCTCCACTAGCTGAAAATCAAGGAGCACCTGCAATGATTATGAGTGATCGTAAAGACAGACGTTTTAGAAATGCGAACACTTTAAACTATGATTTCAAAAAAATATTGGGAGAAAACCATCATTTAACAGCATTGGTTGGAGAAGAGTCTATTAATTATACTTCAAATGAGGTTACTAATACCGTTCATGGTTATCCAATGTCATTTGATTTCGATCAAGCTAAGCGATTAACTACTCAAGGGACGCCTTTCTCGGTTGAGAATTTTTATAGTGCTGATGATAAATTATTGTCATTTTTTGGACGTCTAAATTATGATTATAAAGAGAAGTATTTGTTAACAGGTACGTTCCGTGCCGATGGTTCAAGTAAATTTTTAGGTTCAAACCGTTGGGGGTATTTCCCTGCTTTTGCAGCTGCATGGAAAATTTCAGAAGAAGATTTTTTGAAAGACCAAACCTGGTTAAGTCAATTAAAAATTAGAGCAAGTTATGGTGAGGCTGGAAATAATAACATCCCAACTGGACAACAAGTACAGTACTATTATGGTTCAAACACGGCTTGGATTAATGGTGTAGGTAGTTTTTACGCACCTTCAAAAGTAATGGCAAATCCAGATTTAAAATGGGAAACGACTATTACACAAAACATCGGTTTGGATTTTGGATTTTTTAACAACCGTTTGAGCGGTAATGTCGATTTATATAAAAATTTAGTTCAAGATTTGTTACTTAATTACCCAATTGGAGGAGTTTATGATACACAATATCGTAATATGGGAGAAAATCAAAATACTGGTGTCGAAATTGCTTTGAATGTAAATGCAATTCAAAAAGAAAAATTTGGTTTAGATTTTTCATTTAACATTGGTTTTAATAAAAACAACGTGAACTCGTTGGGTATTATGAATGATTTCGGAACTCCTTCTGGATGGGCTTCAACTCAAATTGGTAGTGATTATTTAGTGCAAGTAGGAGCTCCAATTGGGCAAATGTACGGGTACAGAAATGACGGTCGTTACGAAGTGTCTGATTTTGACTGGAACGGAACAACCTATACATTGAAATCGGATGTGGCAAATGCTTCTTCAGTGGTAGGAACAGTAAGACCAGGAACTTTGAAATTAAAAGATTTAAACGGTGATGGTGTTGTGGATACAAGCGACCAAACTATTATTGGTAACGCAAATCCTAAAACATACGGAGGTTTTGTATTAAATGCAAATGCGTATGGTTTTGATTTGATGGCTGCTTTTAATTTCAGTTTAGGAAATGATGTTTACAATGCGGATAAAATTGAATTCACTACCACGCAAGCAGGAGGAAATGGTCAATATAAAAATCTTATTACAACAATGGCAGATGGTAACAGATGGACTAATTTAGATCCTATTTCAGGTGAATTAGTTTCAGATCCTGTTGCTTTAGAAGCCCTGAATGCCAATACGACTATGTGGTCACCTTATATGAGAAGTAACATTTTTAGTGATTGGGCTGTAGAAGATGCTTCATTCTTGCGTTTGAATACCTTAACCTTAGGTTATACAACTCCAGAGTCGTTTACGTCAAAAATGGGTATAAACAAATTAAGATTTTACATGACGGCAAGTAATGTGTTTGTAATTTCAGATTACTCAGGCTCTGACCCAGAGGTGTCAACTAGAAGAAAAAATAACCTTACACCAGGTGTTGATTCGTCTCCATATCCAAGAAGCAGACAAATGATTTTTGGAATGAACCTTAATTTTTAATTTTTAAATTGCTTTCAGAATGAAAAATAAAATAATAGTAGCAGGATTAATCATTTCAAGTCTCTTTACTTCTTGTCAGGAGTTCGGCGAAGATTACTTAGAAGCACCTGCACAATCAACTACAGAAGAATCAGTATTGTTTTCTGTTCCAGAATTAGCAGCAGGGGCAGTAGATGGAATTAAAGTTCCATTTGCAGAAACCAACTCATATAGAGGTCGTTTTTTACCATATTACGGTTTAAATACCGATATTGAGTGGTATGCAACGTCACAAACAGCGGGAGATAAAGCCGATTTGTGTGTGTACGACGCCAAACCAAACAATACAGAAATGAATACAACCAATAATGCTTGGGCTATGATGTACCAAGGTATTGAGCGTGCGAATTTATGTATTCAAGGATTGCGTTTGTATGGCGATCCACAACCAGGGAATACCATGGGACAATTGCTTGGGGAAGCACTTACGTTAAGAGCAATTTATTATGCTGATTTGTTGAAAGCATGGGGTGATGTTCCAGCTCGTTTTGAACCAACTACAAACGCTACTTTATATCTGCCAAAATCAAGTCGTGATATCATTTACAAGCAATTAATTGCAGATTTAGGTGAAGCGTCTAATTTAGTAGCTTGGCCAAATGAAACTACGTATACCAGCACAGTAGAGCACGTAAATAAAGTTTTTGTGAAAGCGTTTAGAGCGCGTTTGGCAATGGTGGCTTCAGGTTACCAACAATATCCTGATGGTGTTCGCAGAAGCACGGATCCAGAATTGTCGGTTGCCAATATGTACAGTTTAGCACTTAGCGAAGCGCGTCAAGTAATTCAAAGTGGTCAAGCGCATTTAGAGCCTACTTTTGAAGGATTATGGAAAAAATACAATCAAGAAAATACGAGCGCAGGTGGCGAGTCTTTATGGGAACTTCCTTTTGCTGACGGACGTGGACGTATGTTGTTTACTTTCGCTGTAAGACATACTGCAAATGACCAATTTCACGCCAACGGAGCTAACCGCGGTGGTGTAGCTGGACCTCTACCATTTGTATTCTATGATTACGATCAAGCAGATACTCGTAGAGCGGTGACTTGTGTGCCTTACAAGTGGGGAGCTCCTGTAAATGGTATGGCTAAACAAGAATTAGGATCTTTGGATACTTGGTATTTTGGTAAATACCGTTATGAGTGGATGACACGTTTTGTAACTTCAACTAATGATGATGGTGTTAATAAAATGTACATGCGTTATGCAGAGGTGTTGTTTATTGCTGCGGAAGCTGCTAATGAATTAGAAGGACCAGCTGCAGCTGCACCTTACTTAAAACAAATCAGACAAAGAGCTTTTGCAGCGGCAGACCAAGCTACTAAAGTGGACGCTTATGTAGATGCGTTAACTTCTAAAGATGCTATGTTTAATGCTATTGTGGAAGAGCATAAGTTTGAATTTACAGGTGAAATGGAACGTAAACAAGCTTTAATTCGTTGGAATTTATTAAAAGTAAAATTAGACGAAGCAAAAACCAAAATGGCTGATTTAAAAGCACGTACCGGTACTTATGCTGATGTGCCTAAAACGTTATACTACAAATACAATACAGACGATGTTTCTTTAATCGTTTTTGGTTTAAATCGTGGAGAGGTTACTAACCCAGGAGCTGATTATACGTCAGTAACTTGGGATAAATTAGAAGATACCAAAATTAATTCCCTGTATAAAGCAGGTGTTGATCCTAACAACAGACAATTTTGGCCAATTTGGCAAAATTTCCTTGATTCAAGTAACAATAGCTTAACTAACGATTACGGTTATTAATCTTTTAAAAATAAAGTAAAATCATAAGCATATAAATTATGAACGGAAAACATATATTGAAATACCTAACCGCAATCCTACTAGTAGTAGGATTGGCAGTTAGCTGTGAAAGTTATAACGAGCCATTATTGGATGGATTGGGTAACAGCAGACAGTTTTCGCCTACGGATGTAACGGCTAAGATTAGAAATCAAACCAATGTCGAATTGAATTGGATGACCCGCGAGAGTGATGATCACTATGTGGTAGAATTCAGTGCCGATGACACTACGTTTGGAACCATTTTTAAAACCGTAGAAGTGACGGCTGCCCAATTGCCAGTTACAGTAGCTTTAGAAGGAGAAACGTTATATTCTATTCGTGTTAAAGCGGTAAGCGCTTCTGGTTTAGAAGATTCAAAATGGACAGTGGTTACAGCAACTACGCTTTCAGAACAATTATTCTTGCCTATTCAAGATACCGATATTGCGTCAAAACAAGCTACTTTACGTTGGACTGCAGGAAGTAATGTAACTAAAATTGTAGCTAATCCAGGTGAAATTACGCATATCATTACGGCTGAAGAAAAAGCGGCAGGTGTAGCTGTGGTTACAGGATTAAGCCCAGAAACCAACTACCAAGCCGATTTATTTAACGGTACTAAAAGACGTGGAGCTACTACCTTTACAACAGGTGTTGATATCGGTGATGGAATCTTAGTTAAAAATGATCAAGACTTGATTGATGTTGTTAAAAATGCTACTTCAGGAGCTAAACTATTCTTAGAACCTGGAGAGTATAAAACGTTAAATGCAGATAATACGTATAGTACAGAAATAAAATTTGATAAGTCTATCACAATTAGTGGTATTCCGGGCAAAGAAAAACCTTTGTTACGTTATAAGTTTACTGCTGAAGCAGGAGTGAGTAATGTTTCTTTGTTAAATCTTGAGTTAGATGGTAGAATTTATGGAAAAGAAAATAAACTTGAAAATATAAACAATGCTGCATTACTAACGCTTACTGGAGCTGGAAGCAATTATTCAGATATACTTATTAGCGGTTGTAAAGTTCATGATTATTCGAGAGCTTTAGTGTCGGCAAGTAATGCTACCCTCTCTAAAATTGCATCCATAACTGTTGAAAATTGCGAAGTAACAAATGTAAATACAAATGCAGGTGCAGATTTTATTGATGTAAGAACTGCTTATGTGGCTAGCATCGTACTAAAAAATTCAACATTTAATGCTTGTTCAGAGGATAGAGATTTTATCCGTGTAGATGCTGCTAAAGATTTAACAGCAACAGGACTTACTACAAATGTGTTAGTTGAAAGTTGTACGTTAAATAATGTTTCAAATTCGCCAAAATTGACAGATCCTGTCGCTACGGCACCTAAACGAATTTTGTACGTTCGTTTTGATAAAAATGCATCCGTATTAAAAAATACATTAATAACTAATACCAATGCAATTCATTCTAATCAAACAACTACTAACATGCCAGTATTTGCTGTTAATAATTATTTTAACGCAACTAATTTTCAGAATACAGCAATTGGTAGTAACAAAGTTGATGGAACAGGTACAACTTTAAATCCTGGTTTTGCTAATGCTGCCAATGGTGATTTTACAATCAGTAATCAAGATTTAAAAGACAATAAAGTGGGTGATCCACGTTGGATTAAATAAGTTCTTTTTAAATTTTTATAAAAAAGGTG
The DNA here is from genome assembly GCF_016522065.1 of Flavobacterium agrisoli. GTDB lineage: Bacteria > Bacteroidota > Bacteroidia > Flavobacteriales > Flavobacteriaceae > Flavobacterium > Flavobacterium agrisoli. Next base: position 57,620 of record NZ_JAEHFV010000003.1, read on the forward strand.
TGTTCTCTAACGGGAACATGCCTTTTTTTTACCCTTCATAATTTTAAAAATAGGAAAAATGAAATCTAAATACGGTCTACTAAGCGTCTTTTTTTTGGCTTTAATCTCCTGTTCCAGTGATACACCCACTGAGGAAGTGCCGACTACCATTACGGTGGAAAGTCTCACAGTGCAAGGCAGTGACATCACCACTGGAACAACCACACAACTGGCTGTGGTAGTAAAACCTGATAATGCAAATGATAAGTCTATAGTTTGGAAATCCTCAGATACATCCGTTGCGAATGTCTCAAACGAAGGATTAGTAACCGCAACTAAAAATGGTTCCGTTACCCTTACAGCTACTGCCAAAGACCAAGGTACGGTACAAGCTTCTAAAACCATAATTATTTCAAGTTTTACACCGGAAGCCCCAAAAGCCGACTTTACAGTCAATTCGACGGCTGAATTACTAGTGGCTTTAAATACGGTAAAAGCGGGGCAAATTATCGAAGTTAACGAAGGAACATACCCGATAACAACCCGAATCAACATTACTACTTCTGGCTTAAGTGATAAAAAAATCACCATCAGAGGTATAGAGGGAAAGGGACGCCCAAAATTGGATTTTTCAGCCATGAGCGAAGGTTCTTCCAATCAAGGCATCGTGTTAAAAGCGGATTATTGGTATTTTAAAGGAATCGATATTTTTCATGCTGGCGATAACGGCATGCAAATTACCGGCAGTAACAATACCATCGAATTCATGACTTTTTCAGAATGTGCCGATTCAGGACTTCAACTAGACAATGGGGCTGCTAATAATTTAATTCTGAATTGCGATTCGTTTTTTAATGCCGATTCTTCTTTAGAAAATGCCGATGGTTTTGCGTGTAAATTAACCGCGGGTTCTGGAAATAAATTCGTAGGCTGTCGCGCTTGGCAAAATCTGGACGACGGTTGGGACGGTTACCTTCGAGGAACGGATAACATTACCACCACTTACGAAAATTGCTGGGCCGTAAAAAATGGGTATTTGAAAACGGGTTCTAAGGGAGAAGGTGATGGCAACGGATTCAAAACAGGAGGTAGCGATGATAAATTATTAAAACACAATGCCAAATACACCAATTGCATTGCAGCTGGAAATGTTGCCGACGGATTCGATCATAACAGCAACCGTGGCGACGTGACCCTCTACAATTGTTCGGCTTATGATAATGGTAGAAATTATTCATTCAGTGCAACAAATCCGTTAAACAAACTCATCATTAAAAACTGCAATACGTTAGGAGCCTACGGAACAACTTTGGCAACTACAGTCGAAACCACCCATAACAGTTGGTTAATCGGAACCACAGTAACGGCATCCGACTTTAAAAGCGTAGACTATACGGAATTACTAGCAGCCAGAAAAGCCGACGGTAGTTTGCCAGATGTAAATTTCTTTAAACTTAACGCAAACAGCAATATGATCGACAAAGGAACCGATGTAGGCTTGCCTTTTAAAGGCGCGGCTCCCGATCTAGGTGCTTTTGAGTTCTAACCAAACAAACACTGCTTAGCTGACCACTAAGCGGTGTATAAAAATCGAGACTATTAACTATTTATAAACCAAATTCATTACAATTATGAAAAAAAATTATTTGTTTTTTCTGTTGTTGATTCTAAATGCAATCCTAGTGAGGGGGCAAATTACGAATACAACAACCTATGATTTTACAGATGGTACTATTATTGCTGCCAAGCAGAGTGCTGATGGTAAACTGACTTTAGGAGGTGCCTATATTTGGCACAACAGTGACCCAAAAGGTTACGGATTAAATTTAAAAGAAAATCAAGAAATCAATATTGCTGTTCCAGGAAGCTGTACAATACGCTTTGTAGGATCACAATATTCGGGTTTAAAATTAACCGGAACAGCGGGTGCAGTTAACTTAGGTACGCAAGTGACTAAAGTGGTTAATGATAAAGTAGATGCCTATGATTTTGTATATTCAGGGGTAGCTGCGGTTTTAAATTTTAAAGCGGTAGCAGGTACGGGTGGTGATATTTACCTGCCAAAACTGGAAGTGATTCCGGCGCAATTGGGTAAAGATTTTACAACCGCGGGCAAAAATATAACATACACTTATGATTTAAGAGATTCAAGCATTATTCCAAGTACATACCCAGGTAATAACTATGAATTGGGATTATTTAAAATTGAGGCGGGTTGTTGTAATGCATACAGTTTAAATGGAACACAACACGGGATTGTTTTTAAAACAGGCAATAAAATAACGCTTAAAGTAGCTGGAAATAGTTACATTAGATTAGCAACAGATCAATATTCGGGGGGAACCATTACAGCATCCAGCACAACAGGAGCTTTTGATGTTACTTCAAAAAGCAATACAGGTACAACGTTTAGTACAGCTGCTCCTAAATATGTTGATTTTCTGTATGTAGGTACTGCTGGTACGGTTACGCTTGAAAGTTTTGGAGGAACAAACTATCTACCCTATATAGAAGTTTCTCCTGTTCCTTATGATGTTTCGTTGGCATCCTACAAACAGAAAACGGGTACTATTACAATAAACGGAACTACAATTACACTCCAATCAGGAGCTGATGCAGCTTCTAATGCTACGGTTACCCTTAGTTCAGGGACTTTAATTAGCGCTACTAGTACGAAGGCTTCTATACGAATTAACTTGGGTGGTGCAGCATTAAGCTCCCTAACACCTACAGTAAGTGGCGACATAGCATCGGCAAGTATCGTAAACGATGTATTAACAGTAACCTATACGGAAAACGCTACAGACCCGAAATCGTATGAAATTACCATAAAAGATAATAGTGTGGTGGCCAATCCCGAATTCGGAAAATCGTATGCCTATAATTTTGCGGATGCCTCAGAGATGCCTCAAACTTCTTATACGACTTTACGTTACAATACCTATGTAACCAAAGATGGGTTGGTTGCGATCAATAGCAATACAACCAACGATGCTATAAAATTTGGCTTTCATGATGCAACTCATGGAGGTGTTTTTTATTCGGGTAATTCCTTTGATATTGCGGTAGCTGGTAATGCAACCATCACCTTTGTGGCTTGTACTTATGGCTCTTCCGATGCTGTTTTGGAATTTAGAGATGCAAATAATAAGCTTTTAGAAACCATTAAGGCGCAAAATAAAGGCTTGGCCGATGCACAACCGTTTAGTTTTTCGTATACGGGACCTAAAGGAATTATTACAGCCAAATTGGTAAGTACTGCAAGTCCTGCAGGAGAAATTTACCTCCACAGCATGAACGTAGAAAATGCGGCCGAAATAATTGCTTCTAACGGGAAAATTGATGTTTGGGATTTTGGGGCTAAGCAACTGTCTGCCGACTTGTATAATAATAAATTGACAGAAACTGCTATTAACGATTGGTATCCTAAATCAGTAACGACAGGTAGTACTACGAATACGTTGCCTTCTTTTTCTGCTGGTGTTTTAAGCTGGGTAGGAGGTACAAATGACCGTTTGCGCACAGCCAATACTAATTTAACACGTTTTGATGATACTTTTTCAGGTACTGCTGATTACCAAGGAAGGGTGTATGTAAACGCTTCCGCTGCGGTAGGTCGCTATATGAGTTTGACATTAAGTGCCGATGATGAAGTAACCATAATTGCAAAAACCGACGACAAGGGGTTAATTAACTTTGAATATGTGGGTAACCCTGCGGAACAAACTGATAAGCTTGCCTTGTCTTCCACCATAACGGAACTTAAATTTGTAGCAAAAAAAGCAGGTACGTATCACATTTTTGATACACAAAATAAGCCAAGTTATTACAGGATTTACAGAAAAGATGCCTCTTACGCAAACCTTACCGGTGTAATTGATTTGACGCAAGCGAACGGAATTCCAGCGAACTACAATGTGCTTTTTACCAACGAAGCTGGAAAAGTATTTAATGCTACGGTGGCATCAGGTAATTATTCAGTAAAACTTCCAATTGGATATACGTATAAATTAAGCCTGGCTAATGCCAATGGATATGTGATTGATAACGAAACTACTTTACAGGTAACGCCAACTACAACCAATTACAACCTCATCATTAAAAAAGTGGCGTTATTTACAGTAACCGGTAATGTAGTAGGCTATGAATTGGATCCTTCTAAAGTGGTCTTGACCTATACACCCGATGTAATGGCAAATAAAATCTATGTACCGATGCCGGTAGTAAATCCCACAACGGGAGCATATACGGTCGATCTAGAACCCAATACACTTTATACGATTTCAGCACAAAACGTAAACGATTTCGAGATAGTACCCAATACCATAACTATTACAGATAATACGACGAGAGATGTGTTTTTTAGACTTAAACAAAAGTATCCAATCGCTATCAATACCACAGGCTTGAATGAGACACAATTGGAAAGTTTAAAACTAAAATTTACCAATTTAAACGAATCGGGTTATGCATATGAGTTCAATACATTATCAGAAGTAGCATTGCGTAACGGTACATACAGTATAACGGCTACAGGCTTAAACAGTAGTGAGGTTGTAATGACGTTAACCTCTAACCTTAAAGTTGCCGATGCAGCGACAATAAAAACGCTTGATTTTGTACCGCCGCCAGCAACAGCTGCTATAGGTTATATGCCAGTGATTACAGTAGGAAAAGACAAATCTTACAAAACGATTACCGAAGCATTGTCGGATGTTAAAAGAATGACCCGCACCGCTACCGAGCGTGTGACCATCATGATCGATCCTGGGAATTACGAAGAAATGTTGGTAATCAACCAGCCAAATGTGACCTTGAAAAACGCGGCAGCTACGCCAAGTATTGCCTTGGCAAATAAAGGGGTCGACATTGATCCAAATGCGGTGCGTATTACATCCTACTACGGACATGGATACAACTATTACAGTATGTCAAACGATCAAAAATGGCATGCTGATGTGCTAAAAGTAAACAAAGAAAATGGTTCTTTGAGCTATGAGAACAAAGGTTCAGGAACTACAAACGGATCTTACTGGAATGCAACCGTAGTGGTTAGCGCTAGCGGATTCCAAGCAGATGATATCATTTTTGAAAATTCCTTCAACCAATACATTTCCAAAAAAGAATCAGAAGATGTAGTGGTAATGTGGGCAACAGGAGGTAAAGGTATACGTCCTACCAATGCAGGAAATACCGCTGTACAAAACAAATCGTTTGTAGAAAGAGCAGCCGCCTTGTCGATTTTAGACAATACCGATAAAGTAATTTTAAACAAATGCCGCGTAATTGGTCGCCAAGATTCTTTCTATGGAGGGAAAAAAGCCAGAGTAGCCATTTACAAAGGGGTGATGATGGGAGGTACTGATTATATTTTTGGAGGTATGAATGCGGTTTTTTATAAATCAGATTTAGCTATGAACACCAGCGAAGATAACAACGATGTGTCCTACATCACGGCAGCACAGCAAGATGCAGGAAGAGGATATTTAATGTACGAATGTAAGGTGACTTCGGCACTTCCAGGTACCGAAACTGCTTCGGCTTATCGCTCTAAACCGGGTTATTTTGGAAGACCTTGGGCGGCTACAACCAGTGAGGTAGTGTTTTTTAACACAACAATTGAAACTTCTGACAATCCAAGTTTTAACGGACAATCATTGATTGTGCCAGTAGGATGGAATAATGGTTTAGGTGGAGAATCTAAGAAAATGTACGAATACGGTACAAAAGAACTTTCAGGTGTAAACAACCAAGCCACCAGAGCAAGTTGGGCTACAACCTTGAGTACTATAACGAATAAAACAACAGCAAATCCTACCTTGGCCGATGGTACCGAAATTACCACACTCAATTTTACACAAGGTAATGACGGTTGGGATCCTTTCGATAGTTTAATAGCGGCCGATGTACTAGGAACCAAATCCTACCAACCCACAACCCAGGTGCAAGTGTATGCGTTAAAAAACCGCATTGTGGTTTCGAATGTGAAAGAGGCGACTACAGTAACGCTGTACAACTTATCTGGAGCCTTGGTGAAAACCATCACCACTTTTTCGGATACCGAATTTGAATTCAAAAAAGGAATTTGGATTGCCGTAATCAACGCACCCGACGGTCAAAAATCGGTTAAATTGATAACACACTAAGTATCCTTTTTATAAAAATGCAAAGCTGCATGGAGAAATTCCTGCAGCTTTTTTTATATGTGTACTGTGCTAAACTCCTTATTTTGTTAAGAGCATGCGGTATTGGGATAATTAAAAGACTAAAAATTATAATATCATAAAAAAAATGAAAAATTAGTACGAAATGATTTGTTACTTTAAAACACAAAGATTACTTTTATGTAATCGATTACGTATTATATTTAACTAAATTAAAACCTATTTTATGAAAAGAAAATTACTTTATTTATTTACTGCAGTGTTGTTTACAATGGTTGCAAATGCACAAAGAGTTTGGGATATTAGCAATAACGATACTTCTTGGCCAGTGAGTGCTTCTGCCTATGCTTCTGGAGCTATTGATGGTTTATCTTTTGTTACTGGATCCGGATTTGGGATAACATCAAATAAACCACTAACTTGGACAGACGGCTATGTTTCAACAAAAGAATTTAAGTCGGGAGGATCTAGTGCAGGATTCGCAACTAATTTACCTACTACTCGCTATTTTTCTTTTCCAGTAACTGGAGCAACCACTATTAAAGTGTGGTTTAGAGTAAACGGCGCTAACGGTCGTAGATGTTTAATAAGCGATGGAACAACTCTGTTAGCTGAAGCTACAACAGAAAATGTAGAGGATGCAATGCTTTTGAGTTACAATTACACAGGTGGAGCAGGAACAATTTACATATTTTCAAGTGCTGCAATCAATTATTTTAAAATTGAATCAACAGATGCTGCATTAGCAACAGCAAATTTCAACAAAGCAGAAGTTGCCTCAGTATACACAAACGGAAGTCAAGTATACGTAACCAATTTACTATCAGAAACGGCGGTAAAAGTATACAGCTTATCAGGTGCTTTGGTAAAATCAGCTAAAACAGCTTCAGATGTAAGTTTCGCTTTAAAACCAGGTGTGTACATCGTAAAAGCAGAAGCAGCGGAAGGAAGCAAATCGGTAAAAGTAGTGGTGAACTAAAAGCCCGAACGATATAAAATAAATCTAAAAATCCAAGACTATCTAGTTTTGGATTTTTTTTATTTTAGTCTTTTTCCTCAAATAGTAAAAACAAAAAAACGAGTGCTACTAAAAGTAACACTCGTTTTTACTACTAAAATGTAAAAAATCTTATTTCTCTTTGGCGTTTCGCATAAATTCTTCCGCTTTGTCCACCATGTTTTTACTTCCACAGAAAAACGGAACGCGTTGGTGCAATTCGGTAGGGACAATTTCCAACAATCGGTTTTCACCATCCGAGCATTTTCCACCGGCTTGTTCGGCCAAAAAGGCCATTGGGTTGCCTTCATACAACAAGCGCAATTTTCCTTTAGGGGCTTTGCTACTAGTTGGGTACAAATAAATGCCACCTTTAATCATGTTGCGGTGAAAATCAGAAACCAAACTACCAATATAACGAGAGGTGTACGGACGGTCTTCTTCTTCCGATTGACAATATTTAATATAATCTTTCACGCCTTGCGGAAAATGGATGTAATTTCCTTCGTTTACCGAATAAATTTTTCCGTTTTCAGGAAATTGCATATTGGGGTGCGATAAATAAAAAGTACCTAAAGCAGGGTTCATCGTAAAGCCGTTCACACCATGTCCCGTTGTATAAACCAACATCGTCGACGTGCCATAAATTACATAGCCCGCAGCTACTTGGTTGATGCCCGGTTGCAAGAAATCTTCCAACGTTACCGGAGTACCAATAGGCGTAATGCGTCGGTATACCGAAAAAATGGTACCCAAAGACACATTCACATCAATATTAGAGGAACCATCTAAAGGATCCATCAATAAAACATATTTGTTGTTGTGGCTGTTGTCATTTCCTTGTACGGTAATAAAATCGTCGTTTTCTTCTGAGGCAATTCCACAAACAATTTCGCGATTAATTAACGTCTGAATAAAAACGTCATTGGCATAAACATCCAATTTTTGTTGGTCTTCTCCTTGAATATTTTGAGCACCTACACCGCCAATGATATCGACCAATCCGGCTTTGTTGACTTTGTAGTTGACTACCTTCGCAGCCAAACGAATCGAGTTGATGATGCGGGATAACTCACCCGAGGAATATTGAAAAGCTTGCTGGTTATCGATGATAAACTCACCTAAAGTTTTGTTGTGTTTGTTCATGTTGAAAACAATTGTGTTTGGTTCTACAAATATCGGATATTTTGGTTAAAGTTGGTTGTTCGATGAACGGTTTTCTTTAACATTTTATCGTTAAAAATTGAATTTTACAGCATTTTTAGCAGAATTTACAGAAAGCAACCACTGATAATTGTGTTTTTTACACATTTTTTTGAAAAACCGACTTAATAGTAAAATTCACAAAGCTATTGCGTTAAAAATAAAGTATTTAGCGGCAGGATAGGTGTGAGAAAAGCAAGAACTTTAGGTTGTAAATACGAAGTTGAACTTAAAAAACAAAAGTGATGATAGACGCAAGAATTAAAAACGAAGCGCAATACGAAGCCCTACGCGAAAAAGGCTATAGCAAACAAAAGGCAGCTCGAATTGCCAATACACCCGATGCAGGTAAAAAAGGAGGAAAAGCAAAACCATACGAACAATGGACAAAAAAAGAATTGTACCACCAAGCCGCTAGAGTGGGTATTTCGGGTCGATCAAAAATGAAGAAAGCGGAATTGATTGAAGCCTTACGACACAATTAAAAAAAGTAAAAAAAAATGCGGTTTTAGAGAGCTTCTAATACCGCATTTTTTTTTTTGGATAGCGTACTTGTTTACGATTTCAATTTTCCTTTTTTGGCAGGCAACAAAAGGGTTTTATTATGATACACCATCGGACTCATAGTGGTTTCTACTACTTTAGTAATGGATTTAGTATGTTCTTTCACTAAAACAAAAGCGGTTCCGGTGGGTTTTAAATAAGACGCACTAATCATATTTTTGCCTTTTGAAGTATAGGTTTCAATCAATAAACGTGCAGAAAGATAACACACAGTCGATTCGGCACCCTGATTCAAATTAATATTTTCCTTTTCCAAACCATCATAACAACCGCCCGTAATCGGATTATATAAAATTTGTTTTAAATGGTTTTTACCCAAATACCAATCAAAAGCCAATTTTAAATAACGTTTGTATAAAGGATCATGGAAAGTTTTGTAAAACAAATCCAAGGTATTCATCATATAATAGGCTTCAATTGGTTGTTCGCCATATTCATACGGAATGGCATTTTTTTCGTGCCATCCCTGATTGCTAATAATTTTCAATTGGTTATCCGTGTACATTTTATCAATTAAAAAATGCAAGGATTCCAACGCGATTTTTTTGTATCGACTCTCATCAGTAACCAAATGAGCTAGCAATAAAGCTTCGGGCAATACACTGTTGGCATAAGTCAATTTATTTTCGTACCATTTCCAATTGGCCACAGCGGTATGTTCGTACAACGCCGCTATTTTATCGGCACGATCTTGAATGAGAGCCAATAATTTTGGGGTGGGAGTCACTTGATACAAAGCATATAAGCCTTTTATAGCAAATCCCATGGCGCGAGGCGATTGCAATTGGGCCACATACGACAAGGCTTTATTCAGGCAAGCCGTGGCGCGATAGACCATAGAAGAAGGAAGAGTTTTAACGGTGTTCAAACGCATCAAAGTCCCTAGTGCCCATACGGCGCGTCCGTTGGCATCTTCCAAATTTTCGTGCTCGTTTCGTGCTTCAATTTGGTTGTGTTGGTCAATATAATTTGTGAAATTTCCTTCTGGTAATTGGCATCGAATAATGAAATTCAAATACGTTTTCAAATAGTGCAAATCCGCTTCGTCGTCGTGTAATTGATAATGCTTCACCATAGCCATTAAAGCACGAGCATTGTCGTCAATAGTATAGCCGGATTCTAAATCGGGTTCCGAAATCTGACAAAACTGTATCATCCCCAAATCAGTAGTCATACGTTTTAAGTGATTGATATTGATTGTAGGGTAGGTGATTTTAGTTGAAGCCAATCCTTTGGCAATTTTTTGATAAACAGATAAATGTTTAAGCGCCGTATTCTCCCATGAGGTTTTAGTTGTGGCGGCATAAGCATTAATGGCCATATTGCGACGCAAATTAGCATCCGACAACAAACGAAGTGTAGCCTCGGCAAATTGATCGGCGTTTTGAATATCTGCCAAAATTCCAATATCCGAAGTTAAACATTCTAACGTATGCGGAATCCTACTAGCCACGATAGGGCAAGAGCAACTCATGGCATACGAAAAAGTACCACTAACCGCTTGATTGGGGTCTTTAGAAGTAAACAAATAAATATCGGTTGCTTTCAAATAATCCAATAGTTGATTGGTTTCGAGGTACTCATTAACAAAACGTACATTCGATTCCAGTTTTAAATCGCGAACCAGTTTTTCTAGTTTTAAGCGGTAATGATCCACACCGTCGGTAATCGTATTGGGGTGGGTTTTGCCCAAAATCAAATACAACACATTCGGGAATTGCGGTACCACTTGCGCTAAGGCCTGCAATCCTGTTTCGATGCTTTTTCCTTCGCCCAACAAACCAAAAGTAGCCAGCGTCAAACGGTCTTCCAATTGCAATTTGGCTTTGGCTTTGGCCGTGGTTTCATAATCTACTAAATGTGTTCCATGCGGAATAACCGTGATTTTTTCGGCCTTAATGGCGTAATCCTGAATTAAAATGGCTTTCGATTTTTCGGTCATGACAACCAAAGCTTCGGAATAACTGCACAACAATTGCGTAATCGCTTTCAATTGCGGATTCGGATTCGGCAATACCGTATGAAATGTAAAGGCAATGGGTTTTTGCAAAGTGGTGATAAAATCGAGTAAATAAGCGCCATATTCGCCGCCAAACAAACCAAATTCATGCTGAATATGAACCAATTCCACTTCTGGATCTTGATTAATCGCTTCGGCCACGCGGCTATAAGCGGCTTGGTCTTTAGATGGAATATGGTAATCGGCTAAGTCTGAAGCTTCTCCGTTAAAGGTAATTTCACAAATTTCACAACGAATGCTTTTGTCGTAAATTTGAGTAATGGCACGAAGTGTATCTTCGGTAAAAGTGGCAATACCGCACTGCGTAGGCGGAAAGGTAGACAGGTAAACTATTTTTGATTTAGGAGTTATCGTTTTCATTTTTAATTGCTTTTAATTGGTTGAGTAATTCATCGAATACAATCGAAGCCACGGCAATTTCATCATCAGCGGCTCCGTAATAAATATATAAGCGGTCATCAAATAGGGCAGTCCCCGTTGGGAAAACCACATAATTTACATAACCATGTTTTTCGTAATATTCACTTGGGGAAATAATAGGTTCTTCTAGTCGAGCCAAAACTTTCATCGGATTCTCCAAATCCAATAAGGCCGCACATGCATGGTACACCAAACCACGAGCTCTTTTTTCGGTAGCGTGGTAAATAACCAACCAACCATCGGGTGTTTCTATAGGAGGGCAACCAGCGCCAATGTGACTTGTTTCGTGTGGAAATTTAGGCGACAAAACCGTGTGGTCGTCCAGATGACGAATATAATCGGCCCAATAATCTCGGGTTAAATCTTCTAATTTGTCAACCATAACCAATTGGATGGCGGGTAACAAACGGTGGAAAAAAACAAGTTTTCCTTGAATGCGCCGCGGAAAAAATACTACATTTTTATCCCAAACATACACCTCGTCGTTGCTCACACAATTCAAATTAGGATGGTGTTGTTGATGGTGTTTCAAATACAACGCATTCGGATCGTCGTTTTGTATCTCACGTCGGTTTAACAAAAGATGGTATTCAATTGCGGTAAATTTGGGGGTAATAATACCTTTTTTTTCAAAATGAGGCAGTTCCTTACTCGTGGCCAAAGCCCCAAAAGCATTGATGCCATCGTAGGCGGCATAAGATAAATAATAGGTATCGTCTATTTTAGTAATACGAGGATCTTCCACCCCATGACTTTCATATATAAATTCAGGCGACACAAGCGGTTGCGGATCCCTGCGAACCAAACGCAACGGGCCATCAAACTGGCAATACCCAATACTGGAAAAATTACCAATATGAGCCGCACGATAAAACAAATGAACCGTGTTGCCCTCCTGATAAACCGCCGGATTAAGTACACCCAAATTTTCAAAATCCAAATTCGTGCGTTTCAAGATAACCCCATGTTTAATAAGTGTTTTCATAATCCAATTCTTTACTGCTAAAGGTACTCTCCGTTTTCACGAAAAGATAACGCAATCGGAATTTTGATTAACTCATTTGGATTTAGAAAAGATAAGGCGTTAGGTTAAAATTGATAATTGATAATTCATAGATTGACGGCTTATAGCTTAAAGCCTATTGCTTAAACCTAAAGCCTAAAACCAAAATCAGAAATCAAAACTGCTTTAGAAAACAACCTCCCACAATCGACCCATTATCCTCTTTTAACAAGTAATTGATTTTTTGAACCAAATTCAAAAACCCTTAAGAATTTTCTATTAAATTGCAGTTCAGTTTTCAGATTGATCTTCCAAATAATGGTTTTTTGTTCTGAAGAATAAGTAGTATCCGATAGTTGGCGGTAATACGACCGCTGACAACTAAAAAATGAAAAATATAAAATAAAAATTTAATAAAATGAAAGTATATAAATCAAAAATTGGAATGGAATTGGTAATACCTATTTCAGTATTATTTAGCTGGATAATTTATACATCTGTTATGGAAAAAAAATGGATGGCTTTACTTATTATTATATTAACATCAGCTTTTATTTGTTATACTTTCCTATCTACAAAATATACAATTGAAAAAGAAAACTTAAATATTAAATGTGGTTTTTTTGTAAGTAAAAATATTGAGATTAAAACAATCCGAAAAATTTCCGAAACGCATAATATATTGAGTTCGCCTGCCGGTTCAATTGATAGATTAGAAATAGTTTATAATAAATTTGACAGCATTCTTATTTCTCCAAAAGACAAAAAACGATTTCTTGAAGATTTAAAAATAATAAACCCAGAGCTGGAAATTAATTATAGAAAGAATAAATAAAAAAGAAAATATCTAATCTTTAAAAACTTGGTGAATAATAAGTACTACCGCCAACACACGTCTTGCGCCATTTGCGAATTTATTGGAATTACCGTTTTTTATCGTATTTTCATTTAGCCGAAAATACTCGTCTTCGTAAGTCGCAAACGGCGCAAGGCGCGAGAACGTTAGTGGGAAGCTAAAAGAACAGAATTTAATGAAATATATAATTAAAATACCTAAACCCTGTAATGAAAATTGGAACAAAATGACTCCAACAGAAAAGGGTATGTATTGTCTAAATTGTAAGAAAGAAGTTCTTGACTTTACAGGTTTTTCAAATCAAAAACTTGCCAAAAAAATAAATCAAAATAAAAATATTTGTGGACGATTTTTACCTTCACAAATCAACACAGAACTGAACTATAAAAAAACAAATCAATTTCAAAAAATTGGAATTTTATTTGGACTTTCTTCATTGTTTTTAACTTCACCTCTTTTTGCTCAACCAAAAACAGTAAACATTGAAATAGTCGAAAAAAAGCATACAGAAGAACTTACTAAGCAAAATAATTATATTGAAATATACGGTATAGTTACCGATGAAGCAGGACCACTCCCTGGAGCAAATGTAAGTCAAAGTAATTCAAACAATCACACTTCAACTGATATTAATGGAAATTTTATAATTAAAATCCCTATTCAAGATTTTGACAACAAAGTTTTTTTAAAATTTCAATTTATTGGTTTGAAAGAAATTGAACAACAAGTATTTAAAAAACAAGAAAAACTAAACATTAAACTCAATACTGATGATGCGCTTATAGGAGAAGTAGTCATCGTAAAAAAACAGAATATTTTTAGACGAATTGGAAACCTGTTTAAATAATGTAGCCTGCCACTAACAGCCGTTACAATCGATTTGCGGATTTAGTGGAATTATCGGTTTTTTATCCTATTTTCGTTTAGCAGAAAATACTCAGTTTCAAAACCCGCAAACCGCTTGTAGCGGCAAAACGTTGGGCGAAACATCAAAAAAAATAAAAACCGAAATGAAGAAAATATTTCCCACAATTTTATTTTTTATTTGTTTTATTAAAACTTGGTCACAAGAATATAAATCACCAGAATATCAAAAAAAGAAATTTGAAGAAGCGAATGAATATTTAAAAAATTCAGATGTTTTTAGCGCTGCTGGTGTTTTTCAATTTGTAAATGAATTAAATCCAAATAACGAATTGGGAAAAATTTCTCTCAAAAAGTCAGACTCATTAAGACCAATTGCACGCCAAAAATTAAAAGAAAGTTTAATTGGCACTTGGAAACTTAATAGAACTGGTTCAAATTGGGGATTTGAAAAAATAAATGATACTATTAATGATAAAATATTAATTGTAAATGAAAGTGAATTTAAGTTTTACGAACAAAACATCAAAACTAAAAAACTAAAACTGATAAAATCCGAAAAAATTAAATTTTCAAAAAGCATTCACGAAAAATTTTATTCTTATGAATTTGTATTTTCTGACAACAAAATTTGGCATATTAGTAAAAATGAACAAAGTGGTGAATTGAGACAAGTGAATACTGGTGAGGAAAATAAAGATGGAAGAACCGAAATAGTTTGTGGAAATTTGGAACTTATCTATACCGAAATAGAGACTTTAAAATAGATTCATCGCCCAATACACGCCTCCTATGTAAAACACGATTAAGTTATTAACAACTTTGAAGTAAGGTTTATATGTCGTTTTTTTTTCGATTTCAATATTCCGTAATATGGCTTGTTGGTAAGGTAGGCAACTAACTTTTGTCCGCCTAAGGCTAGGACATAAAAGTTAGGCTCACTTTACCAATCATGCCACGAATTATTTCTTTCTTTTTAAATTCTTAAGGCTCCTGCTCCGATTACCCTGAATAGCATCCGTGCCTAACATATTTCCATGAAAACGACAGTTTTTTTAATGCTATTAGTAAAAAAGCCAAATCTCCCTGCTGGTGCAATCGTCTAGCTCATGAATAATATCACTTGAATTATGTGATAAGTACCTATTTACTTCTGTTGACATAATAAAGCGTTCGCAACGTGGCTCATTCTTGTATACCGCCATAATGCTACATTTACATTACAAAAGACAGTATTATCTTATTCATAATTGCCATTGACATCATCTCATTGAAAAAAAAATAATTTTAGCTTCAACAGGTTGGCATAGTGCTATCGTTACGGGGGGATATACGCGCCGTTAAGTGTCTTTTTTATCTAAAGAATTATATCGTATTTATTTCTGTAAAAGTAGTTGACTTTGCTTTTTTTAAAGGTAGTAGTTTTCGATAACTGGCAGATCGCCATAGCCATTCAATCGGACCATAATTATATTTTGAAAGCCACCATTTACTTATAAACAATTGAAGAATAAATACAAAAACTGCTAAACAAAAATAAAACCAATAAGGCATTTTATCTCCAATTCCTAAGCCGATTCCTGAGAATATAAATACGCCTAAAATATTTTGTGCCATATAATTTGTCAACGTCATTTTTCCTCCATAGCTAAAATAACTGAAAATAGTTTTTAGTTTACCATTAGTATATAATAAGCAAATTCCTGAAGCAATAAAAACCATTGTGCTTAAAACGAGCCAGAAATAAGGAATGAAAAAAATCAAAATATCGAATCTCTTATAGAAAATAATTAGATTAAATGAGGAGAAAATAATAATCGATATTATTAAACTTAACCAAAATGTTCGTTTTAATAATTTTTTATATTCGTTTAAGCGATTAAAAAAATCTATTTTTTGAAGTAAAAAACCTAGAAGCATGCACGCAAACATTAACGTATGTACAACAATTGCATATCCTGGAATAATCATCTCATCGTAAAAGGAAGCTAGTAGATTAAAGTTGAATAAATCAAACCAGTTTCCTGAATGATATAATTTTAAATAGGCTGGGTTTGTAGTTATTCCAACAGGATTAAATTCGATACCATTAACATAAGCAGTTAAAAAAGGAATGCTAATTATTAGAATGCTACAAATTAAGATTAATGTTTTTGAAGGAAGTCGGTAAAAGAGTAACATTAAAAGACCTAAAACAGCATAATCTTTTAAGATGTCACCGTACCAAAAAAGGGAGTTAATAAAAGCAAATAAGAAGAGTAATACCATTCTCCAAGAAAAAAACAGAATTGGATTTTTACCTTTGGCAACGATATTATTTATTAAAATTGCAAAACCGTAGCCAAATAAAATGGACAATAAAGTCCATGATTTTGCTGAAACTAAATATTCATTAACAGACAGGAGTATTTCAGATATAATACTTTGTTTTGTTTCGTGCGGTACACCAATTGTTTGAAAAGCGGAATAATTTCCAATAGCAACTCCTAAAATTGCCCAGCCTCTAAGGATATCAACAATAACTGTTCTTTTGCTTTGTTCGATGGGTTGGTGTTTTTTTTCCATTGTACCAATATTTTTGAGATTAATAATGCAATTTTAGATGAATTTAAAAATCACTTCTAAAATGTTTTGCTTATTGTAAATAAAAATCTTTGTTTTTATGGCAAATTTCAAATTAAATAAGGCTAATAAATAAAACTTACTTATTTTTTATTGTCTTATTATTAAGTGTGTAAGTATTTGATTTTTAATCAAAAAAAAAATAAAAGTAATCAATTTAAAAATTTAATTTAGTTTTTTGTTACATAAAATATTATAAATATTTTTCAAGATTTTTATTTAGCTGTTAAGAATATCCAATCGTTATCCCGCTGAATCCATGATCTCGCTCCTGAAGAGCTTCACTTAATTCATTTGATAATTATAACGATTTGTAATAAACCCGATTGCGCGGAATTACATTCCGTGCTCCGTAAATTAAAACACCACTTTTCTGGAAGTATAAGTGTAATGAACATAAAACGAGTATTTTAAACCATGTTTGTAAACACTTTGGTAACCTAAAATGTATGTTCTGGTTTTTTTTAGCAGTGAAAAGAAACAAAAAAAGGACAGAAAACCGATTTACATCATTATTATTATTATTCTAACTCTCGATTAACAACCAGTTTATTTTTTAAACCAATAAGCAAAAACCTAAAGAATTTTCTGTTAAATTGCAGGTCGATTTTCAGATTTATCTTGCTGGATTGAGGTATTGGCCTGAAATGATAAGTAGTATACATTAATTATATGCCATTTTAAAACAGCACTGTGCAAAGTATAACTAAAATTATTCTCATTCTTTTTCTTTTGACTTTGATTTCGTGTAATAGAAAAACAGAAGAAGAAAATCCTATTAAATATTTCGAATTTAGTTACGGCGATACTTTTGGCTCAAGTTTTACAATGGTATACAAACCTAAAGACAGTTTATATATTAGACAACATTGGTCGTCAAGTGAAGTTTTTGACAGTTTAAATATACCACAAGGCAAAACGAATTATTCAGCTAAAATCAGTGAAAGTGACGAGCAAAGCTTAGTGAAAGTTATTTCAAAACTGAAACTTAGAACATTAAAAAATGAATATTTTGAAGATTATAGCGACGGTCGAACTTATGCAATATTTATAAATAATGATTCAATAAAAAAGCTAATTAAGGTTCATAGCCATAATGCTCCAAAAGAACTAGATAGTTTAGCAGGCTGGATTTATCAATTGAAACAAAAATTAAAACTGAAAAAAACTGAAAAAGAACTGAATTTTAAAAGTGCAGAATATGTACTTCCTCCGCCACCGCCACCGTCAATAGAGAAAAAAAAGGGCATTTAACAGCCGTTTGTCTTATTGCGGATTTAGTGGGAATATCGTTTTCAAAACCCACAAACCGGTTGTGGAGTCAAAACGTCATCAGAAACTATTCCGTGAAATCAAGGATATTCGCACATGAAGAAACAAACCGAAAATTTTTATATTATTACTGGCGGACCAGGAGTTGGAAAAACTACTTTATTGAAAGAGTTGGAGAAAAGTGGATATGAAATTGTGCCTGAAGAGGCTAGAAAAATAATTAAACAACAGGTAGAAGCGGAAGAAAATGGACTTCCTTGGAAAGATAAAAAGCGGTACACCGATTTGATGTTTAATGTTTCTGTAAAAACATATTTAGAGATACAATTATCAAACAAAAATTCTATTTACTTATTTGATCGTGGAATAATAGACTCAATTTGTTATGCAGAAATGTGTAAATTGAATATTTCAGAAGAAATGAATAAAATAGCAATCCAATGTGTTTTTAATAAAAATGTTTTTATACTTCCACCTTGGGCTGACATTTATGAAAATGACCAAGAAAGAAAACAAACTTGGGAAGAAGCGGTATATACTTTCGAAAAAATGAAAGAGATTTATAAAAAATATGGTTATAATATCATCGAAGTACCTAAAGATACTGTTGAAAACAGAAAGAAATTTGTGCATGAAGTAATAGAAAATAATAACCGAAAATTATAGCCCCGGTCTACAAGGAGTTCTTTTTGTTCTCTGAAAATTTTGCAAATGTCTCCGACTTCAAACACATTCCATAGGTACACAACAACCCAAAACCATCAACAACCAACAATCCACTCTAATCAGGGAGTTCAGAACCATCTCACAACTCACAACTCACAACTCACAACTCACAACCCACAACTCACAACCCACAACTCACCACTCACCATTCACCATTCACCATTCACCATTCACCACTCACCATTAAAAGCTCATTTCCCAAAAAACACATTTATCCCTTCAAAATTGTGATTTTCGCCTTTAACCTATACATTTGTAACCTTAACAATGTGATAAATGGAGCTGAAACTGAACAAACCCATCTGCTTTTTTGATTTAGAAACCACCGGAATCGATATCGGAAAAGACCGAATCGTCGAAATTTCCATCCTAAAAGTATTTCCAAACGGCAATAAAGAAAGTAAAACGTGGTTGGTAAACCCGACCATTCCCATTCCGCCGCAAACCACCGCGGTGCACGGCATAACCAATGAAAAAGTGGCCAACGAGCCTACTTTTGCCGAGTTGGCATCACAAGTATACCAAATGATCAAAGACAGCGATTTGGCAGGATATAATTCGGATCGCTTTGATATCCCGTTATTGGCAGAAGAACTTTTGCGAGCAGGCGTTGATTTTGATATGAAAAACAAGGTATCGGTGGATGTGCAGACGATTTTTCACAAAATGGAAGAACGTACGCTAAGTGCGGCTTACAAATTTTATTGTGGCGAAAGTCTCGAAAATGCCCATTCTGCTGCTGCAGATACCTTGGCAACATATGAAATTTTAAAAGCACAATTGGATCGCTATACCGATTTGCAAAACGATGTTAAACAGTTATCCGAATTCACAACACGGAAAAAAATAGCCGATTTTGCAGGGATGATTGCCTACGACAAAGATGGAATGGAAGTATTTACCTTCGGAAAACATAAAGGTAAAAAAGTAGAAGCCATCCTCGAATCCGAACCTGGTTATTTCAGTTGGATGCAACAAGCCGATTTTCCCCTGTATACCAAAAAAGTACTAACCGCTATTAAGTTAAGGAAGCTGAATACGAAGTAGCTGAGCTTCAGAGAAGCCAAGTTACTAAGTTGCAAGAAGCTTAGGTACTTAGAGGTTTAGAAACTCAGAAACTTAGAGGCTTAGAAACTCAAAAAATATGAAAATCATTTGCATCGGGCGAAATTACGCCAACCACATAACAGAACTGCAAAACGAGCGCCCTACGGAGCCGGTTATTTTTATGAAACCGGATTCGGCTATTGTACTCAAACAACATCCGTTTGTGATTCCCGAATTTACACAGGAAGTGCACCACGAAGTAGAAGTATTGGTGAAAATCAATAAAGTAGGGAAGTACATCGAGCCGGAATTTGCACATAAATATTACGATGAAATCGGACTTGGAATCGATTTTACTGCCAGAGACTTACAAGCGCAACTCAAAGCAAAAGGATTGCCTTGGGAAAAAGCCAAAGCCTTTGATGGTTCGGCTGTAATTGGCGATTTTTTACCGAAGGAGCAATTTAGTTCCTTAGAAAATATTACTTTTGAATTGACCAACAATGGGAATACCGTGCAAAAAGGGAATACCAGCCTTATGTTGTGGAAAATTGACGAATTGATTTCGTATGTATCGCAATTTTTCACACTCAAAATAGGTGATATTCTTTTTACCGGAACTCCTGAAGGAGTGGCCAAAGTACAACCCAACGATGTGTTGGAAGGATTTTTAGAAGGACATAAATTATTCAGAATACCAGTAAAATAATGGCTTTAAAATACAATCTATCCAAAGTGTACGCGCTTTCCGATAATGACCCCGAATTTGTAAACCAAATTTTAACCCTTTTTGTAACCGAGGTTCCCGAGGATTTATTGCAAGTCAAAGAAGGAATCAAAAAGAAAGATTACAAACACGCCTATGCCTACGCGCACAAAATTAAGCCCACACTTGATTTAATGGGACTCAATGTGGCCTTTGAAGAGATTCTGCAAATTGAAGCTTGGACCAAATCAGAAGGGAAAAAGAAAGAGATTGAAGAAACCTTCAAAAGTGTGCGTCATCAAGTGAAAGAAGCTGTCAAAGAAATCAAAAAAGATTTTGATTTGAATTTGGATTAAATCCATTTTTAAGAAACAGCATTTGCATCTAAACGTAATTCCTAATTACAAGCTTTAAAGTGACATTTTTAGTTTGAAAAGAATTTATTTTCCAATAGCCTAAAAAAATATGAAAGCAGCCATTGTGACCATTGGAGATGAAATTTTAATTGGTCAAATTACCGATACCAATTCGGCTTATATTGCTCAAGCCTTGGATAAAATTGGCATTGCCGTAGTTCAACTCCTTTCTATTGGAGATGATCAAGAGCAAATTATAGATACTTTTGCGCGTTTACAAAACCAAGTAGATTTGGTAGTGGTAACCGGTGGGCTAGGGCCTACTAAAGATGATATTACCAAAAAAACGTTTTGCAAATACTTCGATGATGAATTAATCGTAAATCCAGAAGTCTTAGCGCATGTAACGCAACTGCTAGAGGGGATTTTCAAAAAACCGATTACACAAATTAATAAAGATCAAGCTTTGGTGCCTTCACGTAGTAAAGTGTTGCACAACGCGGTAGGGACGGCTCCCGGAATGTGGATGCAGAAAGAAAACACCGTTTTTGTTTCCTTACCAGGTGTACCTTACGAAATGAAACACTTGATGGATGAGGTGTTGCTTCCTAAAATCATCAAAAACTTTGAACGTCCTTATATACTTCACAAAACGCTTATAACTTATGGTTTGGGCGAAAGTTTACTGGCCGAACGTATAGAAGAATGGGAAGACCAATTACCCCCAGCAATTAAATTGGCCTATTTGCCGAGTCCAGGTTTGGTACGCCTGCGTTTATCGGCTCGCGGTACAGATGAAGAAATATTGCGCAACCAACTAGATGTTCAAATTGCTCAGTTAAAACCGATACTGCATGATATAGTGGTGAGTTACGAAGCGGAAGAAGCTTTAGAAGTTACGGTTTTGAGAATCTTACAAGAACAAAATAAAACCATCGCAACCGCCGAAAGTTGTACGGGAGGCAAAATAGCAGCAACCCTTGCTTCGGTGCCAGGTTGTTCTAATAATTTCAAAGGGGGAATCGTGGCCTATGCAACCGAAGTGAAGATTGATTTGTTGGGAGTCGACCAAAATACAATTGAAAAACATTCTGTCGTGAGTATGGAGGTAGCACGCGAAATGGCCCTACAAGCACAAAAAAAATTTAAAACGGATTACGCTATTGCCACTACCGGAAATGCAGGTCCGTCCAAAGGCGATTCCGATGCGTCGGTCGGAACGGTTTGTATCGCTATTGCGACCCCAAATGAAGTGCTAGTTGAAGTATTTAATTTCGGACAACCCAGAGAAAAAGTAGTACAGCGCACTGTAGTTAAGAGTTTGGAAATGTTGCACAAAGAAATTTTAAAAAATGTGCCGTAATTTTTTGTCACATCGTAATTTTTTCTTTTCTTTGCACCCTGATTTTGATTAACGATAAAAGATAAAGTATAATGTCAAGAGTTTGTGACCTTACAGGTAAAAGAGCGATGGTAGGAAATAACGTTTCTCACGCTATGAACAAAACTAAGAGAAAGTTTTCTGTAAACTTAGTTAAGAAGCGTTTTTATCTTCCTGAAGAAGATAGATGGATTACGCTTAGAGTAGCAGCATCTACGATAAAAACAATTAATAAAAATGGAATTTCAGCTGTTTTGAAAAAAGCACAAGCTGAGGGATTTATCAAATAATTCTTTTTCCAATATAAAATATAGAGCAAGATGGCAAAGAAAGGTAATAGAATCCAAGTAATTTTAGAATGTACTGAGCACAAAACTTCAGGTGTAGCAGGAACTTCAAGATATATAACAACTAAGAACAAAAAAAATACTCCAGACAGATTAGAGATTAAAAAATTCAATCCAATCTTGAAAAGAGTTACTGTTCATAAAGAAATAAAATAATTCGTCATGGCAAAGAAAACCGTAGCATCGTTACAAACAGCATCTAAGAGATTATCAAAAGCCATCAAAATGGTAAAATCTCCTAAAACCGGAGCTTATATTTTCGTAGAATCGATCATGGCTCCTGAATTGGTGGATGAGTTCTTGAAAAAGAAATAATTACATTTACAATTTATAGAAAAGCTACTTTCCTTCGAGAGTAGCTTTTTTATTTTTATATTTACCCTGTCAAAACCAAATGCGCAACGAAGGGCTATTTTCTTCATTATTAATACAAAGGAACTATGAGTTTTTTTAAAAAATTATTTTCATCTGAAAAAAAGGAGACTTTAGATAAAGGATTGGAAAAATCAAAAACGACCTTTTTTTCAAAATTAAGTAAAGCGGTCGCCGGAAAATCAAAAGTAGATGATGCGGTTTTAGACGATTTGGAGGAAATTTTGGTCGCTTCGGATGTAGGGGTTGCCACGACGCTGAAGGTAATCGAACGCATCGAAAACAGAGTAGCACAAGATAAATATTTAGGAACTGACGAACTCAATCAAATTTTAAGGGAAGAAATCGCGGCCTTACTTTCGGAAACCCATTCAGGGGAAGCAACCGAATTCGAAATTCCAAAACAAAACAAACCCTACGTGCTAATGGTGGTAGGGGTGAATGGAGTAGGAAAAACCACTACCATCGGAAAATTGGCCTACCAATTTAAAAAAGCGGGTCATAACGTGGTACTTGGAGCAGCTGATACGTTTAGAGCGGCTGCCATTGATCAATTGCAAATTTGGGCCGACCGCGTTGGAGTGCCTATTGTACGTCAAGAAATGGGTAGTGACCCAGCTTCTGTCGCTTTCGATACCTTGCAATCGGCCGTAGCACAAAATGCCGATGTGGTGATTATTGATACTGCCGGTCGTTTGCACAACAAAATCAATTTAATGAACGAATTGGCCAAGGTAAAACGCGTCATGCAAAAGGTGGTAGCCGATGCGCCACACGATGTGTTGTTGGTATTAGATGGATCAACCGGACAAAATGCCTTTGAGCAAGCCAAACAATTTACAGCTGCCACCGAAGTGACTTCTCTAGCGGTAACCAAGTTAGATGGTACGGCAAAAGGAGGGGTGGTAATTGGTATTTCCGATCAGTTTCAGATTCCAGTAAAATACATTGGAGTAGGGGAAGGAATCGAAGATTTACAAGTTTTTAATAAATACGAATTCGTAGATAGTTTTTTCAAATAAGATCATATATGCCTTTTTCTGCTTTTAATAAAATCCAACCCATAACTTTGTATTTTGCTAGTATAGTTTGTTTTGTAATAGCCAATATCGGAAAAGAGACAAGTCTGACTACATATTACCTGTTTTTAGGTTTCGGACTCGTCCTTTTTTTGGGAGGTCTTTTAATGAAATTGAAAAAATAAAAAGGATTTTTTAGTTAAATACGCAATGCAGTTCTCGAAATTTTCATGGGTGGATTCCCGAAGAAAACCACTGCTAAAATAGATTGCCAATGAAAAAAATAGCAACTTCCCTACTGTTGGTGTTGGTCTTTATAGGATGTCAACAAGGCGTTACCAAAACCGACATCACCAAGTTAAATGGCTATTGGGAAATAGAAAAAGTGGTACGACCGCAAGGCGAAGACAAAGTTTACGGAATTAACGAAAGTTTTGATTATTTTCAGGTCGATACAGCAGGTATCGGCATTCGCCAAAAAGTGATGCCGCAATTAAATGGTCGTTTTTTAACGAACGACACGCACGAAGATGTACGGGTCAAATGGCGACAAAACAAAACCTATATCGATTACAAAACGGGTTATGCCAAGTGGTCCGAAGAAATTGTGAAGCTAACCGATACCGAATTGGTTCTTAAAAACGACCAAGACAAAGAATACCATTACAAAAAAACCGAAAAAATAGACCTATTAGGAGATGGCAAAACGAATCCGTAATCAAAGTACCATTAGCGAGGTGTTGCAGGAAATTATTCAAGTCAACAAACTGCAACCCGGCATGGATCAAATCGACGTGAAAGAAGCCTGGCGCCAGCTCATGGGCAACGGTGTAAATACCTATACCCAAAACGTAGTCCTAAAAGGAAACACCCTCTATGTCGAATTAACTTCGTCAGTTCTTCGAGAAGAACTCACCTACGGCAAATCCAAAATTGTTAAAATGATAAACGAACACCTCTCGCGCGACGTAGTGAAAGACGTAGTACTTCGCTAAAGTTTCTTAGGTTTTAGGAATTGTTATTGTGAGTTTTAATTTTAGATTTTCTGATTTCCGAGTTTCAGCTATCTGCTAAAATCTTTAAATCATTAAATTTTTCAATTCACAATCACTCCATCTCCCTATCAAAGGCATATCAAAGGCATATCAAAGGCATAGATAAAGCATGAAAATCACCATATTTAGTGAGGTCGAAAAACACCTTATCAGGAGTGTAATACATTTGTAATTTTAATTTACTTTTTTGACTACGATTAGCAAACCGAATGAAGATTTTGATTAAGTTTACTAAAAAAAAACCAACGTTATGCAATCAAAATTAATCTCAATGGCAGTGTTTGCACTGCTACTAGCTTCTTGCGGAAGCAAAAAAGCAGCACCGACAGCACCTGTTACTACTACAGAAGCAGTAAGTAATGAAATGGCAAAAGAAGTAGTGGCCGGGCAAAACTTATACGAAAACAATTGTGGAAAATGCCACAAATTATACGCTCCCACCGAATACTCCAAAACCGATTGGAAGCCAATTTTACTTCGTATGCAAAAGAAAGCACATTTAGATGATACACAAATGGCCAGCATTGGAACCTATATCCATTCGAAATTATAAAACACAAAGCCGTCTACTCGACGGCTTTCTTATTTCCATTTGATGTTGCAACCCATGCTAGGCATTTGTTTAGCAGGTGCAATACGGTTGTATAGTAAGGCATCGATGGCATTTCGTAAGTCGCTCCCACTGGACACAATACCGTTATTGGGGCGCGAATCATCGAGTTGCCCACGATAAATCAACCGATCTTGACTATCAAATAAGTAAAAATCGGGTGTGCAAGCGGCATCGTACTGTCTTGCGACGTCTTGGGTCTCGTCGTATAAATACGGAAAATCTACCTTGTAATGTAAAGCCCATTCGGTCATTTTTTCTGGACTATCTTCTGGATATTTTAAAGCATCATTACTGGAAATCCCCACTACGCCAATGCCTTGTACGCGATAATCATTGGCTATTCTAACAATTTCGTCAATTACATGAATGACATATGGGCAATGATTACACATAAAAATCACTAAAGTTCCCCTGCTTCCTTTAATATCTTCGTAAAATAAATGATTGTTGGAGTTGGTGTCTTTTAAATAAAAATTAGGAGCTATCGTGCCTAGTGGCAACATTTTAGAAGCAGTTAGTGACATGGCTATTTTTTCTTTAAATAATGGCAATAAAAATTAATGCAGTTTACATATAAAAGTAAGGAATTAAAACCTTAGGTGTTCTTTGTTCATAAGTTCTTTTTTTAAGTAATACGAAAGAAGTGTTGCGTTAGAGGTGACATTGCTCTCAATTTAAGACCTTTGTTAGCTTGTAATCGGTTAGAAAATACAGCTTTCGTGCTATTTCTAGCGATAAATAATGTAATTTTGCACTCCAATTTATAAAAGTATGAGAACCAAGTCTTTAAAAAAGAACAAAATCAATGTTATCACCCTTGGATGTTCTAAAAATGTATATGATAGCGAAGTCCTAATGGGGCAGCTAAAAGCAAGTGGAAAAGAAGTAGAACATGAAGCTCCAGTAGAGAGAGAGGGCAATATTGTGGTGATAAATACCTGCGGATTTATTGATAATGCCAAAGCAGAGTCGGTAAACATGATATTGGAATATGCCGATAAAAAAGAAAAAGGATTAGTCGATAAAGTTTTTGTTACAGGTTGTTTGTCTGAGCGTTACCGTCCAGATTTGGAAAAGGAAATTCCAAATGTAGACCAATATTTTGGCACAACCGAATTGCCTCAATTACTTAAAGCGCTTGGCGCCGATTACAAACACGAATTGTTAGGAGAACGCTTAACCACGACACCTAAAAATTATGCGTATTTAAAAATTGCGGAGGGTTGTGACCGTCCTTGTAGTTTTTGTGCAATCCCTATTATGCGAGGTAAACACGTTTCGCAACCTATTGAAAAGTTGGTGAAAGAGGCAGAAGGTTTGGCTCGTGATGGGGTTAAAGAATTGATTTTGATTGCACAAGATTTGACATACTATGGTTTGGATCTTTATAAAAAAAGAAATTTAGCCGAATTATTAGAAGTTCTAGCAAAAGTAGAAGGTATTGAATGGATTCGTTTGCATTATGCTTTTCCAACAGGATTCCCAATGGATGTGTTGGATTTAATGAAAAAAGAGCCTAAAATCTGTAATTATATTGATATTCCGCTTCAGCATATTTCGGATAGTATTTTAAAATCGATGCGAAGAGGAACTACACAAGCGAAAACGACACAGTTGTTAAAAGACTTCAGAGCAGCGGTGCCAGGCATGGCTATTCGTACCACTTTAATTGTAGGATATCCTGGAGAAACTCAAGAAGATTTTGATATTTTAAAAGATTTTGTGCAAGAAATGAAATTTGATCGTTTGGGTTGTTTTGCCTATTCGCATGAAGAAAACACCCATGCGTATTTGCTTGAAGATGATGTGCCAGATGAGGTAAAGCAAGCCCGTGCCAATGAAATAATGGAATTGCAATCGCAAATTTCGTGGGACTTGAATCAGGAAAAAATTGGCAGAACTTTTAAATGCATAATCGACAGAAAAGAAGGTGGGCATTTTGTTGGTCGTACCGAGTTTGATAGTCCCGATGTAGATAACGAAGTTTTGATAGATGCTTCTAAATTTTACCTAAAAACAGGCGATTTTGCAACTATAAAAATTATTGACGCTACGGAATTTGATTTATACGGAGAACCTGCTTAAATTTACTTTCGATTTTAATTTCATCAATCCAAGTTAATATGAATACAACTGCACGATTTTTAGTAGTGTCCATGCTTTTTAGTGGGTCTTTTGTTTTCGCTCAATACGGAAATGGATATGGCTATGGAAACGGATACGGCAATAATGGCTATGGAAGTGGCCGAATGGGAGGGATGCAACAAAGTATGGGGCAACAATCTTCAAAACCCAAAGAGATTCCGGTTGAGGAAACCGTGGCTAAAATAATGGAAGATTTATCGCCTGCCTTGTCTTTAGATGGTTTGCAAGAAGTGGCCATCGGTAATGTTTTAATTGAAAGTATGAATGCACAAGGTGTTTTGATGAAAAATGAAAGTTTAAGTCAAGAGGCCAAAATGGAGCAATACAAATCATTAGCAGAAAATACCAATAAAGTAATTAACGGTTATTTGAGTCCAGATCAGCAGGAAAAATACAAAGCTTATTTAGAAGATTCTAAAAAAAGCAAAAAATCTAAAAAGAAAAAGAAAGAATAAATTGATTTTGTTTTCGTTGGTATACTTAAATAGATAAGGTAAATTATGAAAAATTACATTAGTGCCGTTTTTATGGGTGTTGTATTGGTTTCTTGCGGAAGTAAAAAACCTTACGTAGAAAGTGAAAAAGCATATAAAGTTCAATTAGAAGCTTATAAAAAACAAATATCAAGCATGCAGGCGGCGCAATTGTCGCTTCAAGAGCAAGTTAGCGAACTGTATAAAGAGTCTACAAAAGATGAATTAACTCGTTATAAAGATTCTATAACTTTAAAAAAGCCGGTTACTTTGCCTTACGGAATTAAATCGGAATGGGTAAGTACAGTAAATTTCAATCTTAGAAAACCCAATTATATCATTATTCATCATACAGCACAAGATTCATTGGCTCAAACAGTAAAAATGTTTACCAATCCCGACCGTCAGGTTAGTGCGCATTATGTAATTGGCGATGATGGAACTGTGGTGCAAATGTTAAATGATTACCTAAGAGCTTGGCATGCAGGTGCCGGAACTTGGGGAAAAGATACCGATATTAATTCGGTTTCTATCGGAATTGAATTGGACAACAATGGCTTCGAGCCTTTTTCTCTGAAACAAATTAATAGTTTATTGGCGTTATTGACAAAACTGAAAAAAGAGTATAATATTCCGACTCAAAATATTTTAGGCCACGCCGATATTGCGCCAACTCGTAAACAAGATCCAAGTGCTTTATTTCCTTGGAAGGCATTAGCTGCAAATGGTTTTGGATTGTGGCAAGACGAAATTTTAACTGAAGCGCCTCTTGATTTTCAAGTAGAACCGGCTCTGCGAATTATTGGATACAGCACCAAAAATTTGAATGCGGCTATTTTGGCTTTCAAAAGACATTATATTCCTGAAGAACCCGATAGCGTATTAGATCGTAAAACCATTAATACAATTTACTCCATCTATAAAAAACAACCTTAACTTTTAAAGGGTTACTTCTATAAAAATGCAAACGGCTTTATTTTTAAGGCCGTTTTTTTTTGTTTCTATTCATTGGAAATAAATTAGGTGAATATTATACAGACCGAGTAAAAGTCAATGTTTTCTAATTAAAAAGGATAGTTTATGGTTAGAGAAAATAGTCTGATTGCATTCTTTTAAAATAAGCAAACAATGATACTATTTCAGTGTGTGAATTAATTTGGAAAAGGCTATAAAATAAAAAACTGCCGAGAGATAATCTCGACAGTTCAAAAAAAAAAATACCATTCTGAATGTTAGAACGAATATGTCTTGGCAATCACATTTTAAATGTGAGAGCTTATAGGTTAGATTAGAAGCCGTATACTAAAGCAACTAATACTTGAGAAGCCGATTTAGCAGGGTTTAAATCTGAATTTACGAACATTACTTTATCTGAGTTTGAGTCAAGTCTAAACTCCGGGATAATCGTCAAACCACTTACTTTATAGTTTGCAGAAAATGTTAAAGCTGTTACGTCTGTATCCAATGAGCCTTCTTTTGATTTGAAGTACTCGCCACGAAGTCCTAAAGCAAAAGCATCGCTAAAAGCATAAGATGGGTACAAAGCAACTCCAGTATATCCTTGGTCGCCGTCGTTAGAAAAATCAGCAGCATTTAAACCTAACTTAAACTCATCTGTAATTTGAAAGTTAGCTGTTAAATCAAAAATAGTTCCGCTCACCGATCCATCCATAAAGTTGAAATAAGCGCTAATGGCGTCGTTAGTAAAAGACAATTGTCCTCCAACCGCATTTAAACCTTTTACTGGGTCTGCGTTGTAATAATTCCAAGAGTCATTAAATACACCTACCATTAAACCAAAATGATCCGAAATAGCATAATTTGCTTTTACTCCAGCGTTTTGGAAAGGCCCATTGGTAAACAAATAAGAAGTAGAATAGTGGAAGTTAGCTACTGGCGAAATTACTTCGTATCCAATATAAGTTCCCATATAACCTGCTGTGAAACTTAATTTATCTGTTACAGCGTAGCTAGCATATAAGTTTTGAATGTGGAATGAATTTGCTCCATTACCTTCGTTGTATGTATTATCGGAGTTTGGAATCGATTGGTATTGTCCTCTTGGTCCAAAAGATACTTCTCCCATAAAAGAAATTCCTTTAATGGTTTTTGAAAGTGCAACATCTAACATACCCAATGAAACCGAATTTTGGTCGGTAGCAAAACTGGTTGGGATGTTACTCACTTTTGAAAAATCGTATTTATAATATAAGTCTCCAGATCCTGATATTTTTAAAGGTGTTGTTTCTGGTGTTTCCTCTTGAGCAAATGTGTAAAAACTGGTTAAGAATAAACTCGAAAGTAATAAAATCTTCTTCATATTAATTTTTTTTGGTTTGTAAATGATATTTGGTTATTTCTGTTTTTTAGTTAATATTCAATTAGGATTTTTTTTCTAATCGGGTTTTGGTACTCTTTTTTTTGATGGTTTGGTTGCCCTTTTTGAATCATTAACTTGAAGCGAATTTATTAACTTTTAAAAAAGATTGAATATTTTGAAACGATTATTTGATTGAGAATGGAAAGATTTACGGATTACTAAAAAAGCAATATTGAAATCTAAATATTCTGTATTTATAGGTTGCTTTTTTATAATTATTCTCAAATAAAAAAGAGGGGTTAAATTATAAAAATGTAGTAAAAAGCAAAACTACCCCCTAAAAAATACAGTATATTTTACTTTAAAACGTTTAAAATGCAGTTTGACCCCTAAAAAAAGTACACTGAGAGTTTATATTTTGTTTTTTTAAAAAAGTAGTTGATTTTGAAAGTTGATACTTTCTTAATATGTTGTAGTTAGTTTTTTTTAGATTTAAAATTTAGCCTTTTTCAGAAAGCAAAAAAGGCCTTATTCTAATTGAATAAGACCTTTTTTAAAAGTTCAGGAAAATTTTCTCTGATTATTTTTTGGCTAATGCTGCGCTCATTTCCATTGAAATGGCCGAACGTTCCATTTTTAATTTGCCCGACATGGTTTCGATGATAACGGTTGTCTCAGCTAATTCGGCAACTCTACCGTGAAGTCCGCTTTTGGTAACTATTTTATCGCCTACTTTTAGGCTGCTTTCAAATTCTTTTTCGCTTTTAGCTCTTTTTTGTTGTGGACGAATCATAAAGAAATAGATTACCGCAAACATTAATAAAAACGGTGCAAACTGTGTTACTTGTTCCATAATATAGATTTCTGTTTTAGTTTATAATTTTACATTAAACCGCGACCGGTTTTTAGCATTCTTTTGCTAGCTTCTAAATCTTTCACCAAGCTGTCTAAAATTCCGTTGATAAAGATACTACTCTTTGGAGTCGAATATTCTTTGGCTAGTTCTAAATATTCATTCAATGTTACTTTTACCGGAATCGATGGAAATTTTAAAAATTCGCAAATGGCCATCTTTAATATAATGGTGTCAATTTCGGCAATACGGTCGGTATCCCAATTGGGAGTTTTACCGTCGTATTCTTTAGCGAGTACTTTTTCGTTTAAAACGGTTTTTCGAAACAAATCTTTAGCAAAATCTTTGTCTTCGGCATCCTTATATAAACGAGGCACTCTAAATTCGCCTTCTTCCGAATTTTTTAAAGCTTTTAATTGTTTGATGATTTGTGTATTTACCACCGGAATATCATCAACCCAAGTTAATTTATCGTCTTCTAGGTAATCGTATAATTTTTCGTTAGGTACAATAACTTCCGAAAATAAGTCAATGATAAATCGTTTGTCTTCCTCGAAAGTGTTTATGTTGTTGCTCATGTATTTTTGATACAATTCACTTGCTTTAACTTCTTTTAAAAGTAAAATGATATAATCGTCGTTAAGTGACCAGTTGTTGATTTTTCGGTTTTCTAACGCAATACTTAACGAGTTGTTCTCGGCTAGAATTTGAAAAACTTGATTTTTGATGAATTTTTCATTTGGATTGCGTTCTGCAGCAGTGGCCAAATGTTTTTTGCTGGATAGGTGTAAAAATTCGGCTTCTTTTTTACAAATTTCGATTAACGAAGAAACCATAATAAGGTATAAGTCCTGAATGCTGTCTATGCTGTAAAAAAGAAATTTTTCTTCTTTTTCTAGATTGTCCGATCCATTTTGATGCATGGCATAAATGGTTTGCATTACTTTTAAGCGAATGTGTCTTCTGTTTACCACTTTGTAAGAACTTTTATTAAAATTAGGCTGCAAAAATAAACATTTCTAATTGCATATTAAAATATATGATTCATAAATAAAATTAAAATAAGGTATAAAAGCAAAGCCAGTCTTACTGAGGACTGGCTTTGGTGTACTAATTCAAAAGTATTTTATGATTTATTTCATCTATTAAAGTTTATTGTTTTCTAATTTTCGTGCATCAATTCGGTTTTGCGCAATTGTCAAAGCGGCTTGATGTGTAGTGCAGTTGTTTTTTTCGGCAAAATCGATGATTTCCAACGTGGTGTTGTAGATATTTTCGGTTTTGCTCATGATTTCTGCTTTTCCGTAATGCGCTAATTCAGCATAAACATTGATGATACCACCGGCGTTAATCAAGAAATCGGGTGCGTACAAAATGCCTTTTTCGGTTAGCATTTTCCCATGAATAGTTTCGTTCGCCAATTGATTGTTTGCAGCTCCGGCAATTACTTTTGCTTTCAATTTGTGAATGCTCTCTTCGTTTAAAGTAGCTCCCATGGCACATGGCGCATAAATATCAACATCGGCTGTGTATAAATCAAGCCCTGTATAAATAGACGCATTGTATTTTTGAGCCACATTATATAATCTCTCTTCGTTAATATCGGTAATGGTTACTTGAGCTCCTTCTTTTGTCAAATAGTCAACTAAAGCTTCACCCACATGTCCAATTCCTTGTACTAAAACTTTTTTGCCCTCTAAAACATCCGAACCAAATTGGTGTTTTGCAGCTGCTTTCATGCCAAGAAAAACCCCATAAGCTGTGATCGGAGAAGGATTTCCAGATCCGCCTTTTTCTTCCGAAATTCCAGTTACGTAAGGTGTCACTTCTCTTACAGTATCCATGTCTTTGGTTTCCATACCCACATCTTCTGCGGTAATGTATCTTCCACTCAACGAATGAACAAATTCGCCGAACTTACGCATTAATTCAGGTGTTTTTTGAGTTTTAGCATCGCCAATAATTACGGCTTTACCACCTCCAATATTCAAACCTGTAATGGCTGATTTAAAGGTCATTCCTCTTGAAAGACGTAAAACATCATTCAAAGCTTCCCATTCGTTGGCATAATTCCACATTCTGGTACCGCCCAAAGCTGGTCCCATAACCGAATTGTGAATGCCAATTATTGCTTTTAAACCTGTATCTTTGTCGTTGCAAAAAACAATTTGTTCGTGATTGTCGAAAGAAAGCTGACCAAAAACGGGATCCATTTTTTCTAATTCTTTACCGGAAGTAAAAGTTGCATTCATAGCAGTTGGTTTTTTTAAGTGAGTTAATTTGTGAATTCGTTAAAAATGCATTTCAAAAGTACTACAAAAATGAATATATGCTAATATTTTTGTGTTATTTTGTTGATATGATAATGTGTTTTGGTGTTTTTTGAATGCATTTTTTATTCATTAAGCGTTAAAAACCTTTTAAAACAAAACTATATTGATCCTTTTTATCACATAAAAATGAAAGAATTACGTTATTTAGACAAATACTTTATAAAATATAAACTCCATTTTTTAGCTGGAATTTTTATCACCATAATCGCACAAATTTTCTTTTTATTTACACCAAAACTAATCAGTCAATCCTTTGAAGCCATTGAAGGTTTTGCTAAATCTGATTCGATTTCGGTTGAAGTTATCAAAAGTGAATTGGTTTCGAATATTTTATTGATTATACTAACAGCCATTATTGCCGGATTTTTGACCTTTTTGATGCGCCAAACTTTGATTGTGATGTCGCGTCATATTGAGTTTGACTTAAAAAATGAAGTTTTTCAGCAATATGAAAATTTAGCGCAAAATTTTTACAAACAAAACCGCACGGGAGATTTAATGAATCGCATTAGCGAAGATGTTTCGAAAGTCCGAATGTACGTTGGACCTGCAGTAATGTACACCATCAATACGTTAATTCGTTTTGTTATTGTACTGATTTATATGTTTAATGTTTCGCCTAAATTAACTTTATATACCATTCTGCCTTTGCCCATTTTGTCATTTTGTATTTTTAAATTGAGTAACGAAATCAACAAACGCAGTACTACTTTTCAGCAATATTTATCCAAAGTGTCGAGTTTTACCCAAGAAATTTTTTCGGGAATTCGAGTAATAAAAGCCAATTCATTAGAAAACCAGCATCAAAATAATATGATTGATTTGGCTAACGAAAGCAAGGCTAAAAGTCTGGATTTGGCAAAAGTACAATCGCTTTTTGGACCTTTAATGATTGCTTTAATTGGTATTAGTAATTTGGTCGTCATTTACAGTGGCGGTGCAATGTATATTAACGGAAGTATTTCGAGTATCGGAACTATTGCCGAGTTTATTTTATACGTTAATATGTTAACTTGGCCAGTGGCCTCTTTGGGATGGATTTCATCGATGATTCAAGAAGCCGAAGCTTCTCAAAAACGATTAAATGAATTTTTGAAAATTGAACCCGAAATTACCAATACAAACGAAGCATCGTCCGAAATTCAAGGCGCCATTGCCTTTCATGACGTGAGTTTTACTTATGATGACACGAAAATATTGGCTTTGGATAAGGTTAGTTTTACTGTTGAAAAAGGCGAAACATTGGCAATTTTGGGTAAAACAGGTTCCGGGAAATCGACTATTTTGGCGCTCATTTCGCGATTGTATGATGTAAGTAAAGGAAGCATTACCATAGACGGAATTGCTATTCCCGATTTAAATTTAAACGATTTACGAAACAGTATTGGTATAGTGCCACAAGATGCTTTTTTGTTTTCGGATACCATAAAAAACAACATCAAATTTGGTAATCAATCAGCAACAGATGAACAGGTGGAACAAGCCGCAAAAGCAGCCGTAGTGCACGATAATATTATGGGGTTTAACAAACAATATGATACGGTTTTAGGGGAACGCGGTATTACGCTTTCGGGCGGACAAAAGCAGCGTGTTTCTATAGCAAGAGCTATTATTAAAGATCCCGAAATTTTACTTTTTGATGATTGCTTGTCGGCTGTGGATACCGAAACCGAAGAAACCATTTTGAATAACCTGTTTGAAATTTGTAAAAACAAAACCACTATAATTGTGAGCCACCGCATTTCGTCGGCCAAAAATGCAGATAAAATTATAATTTTAGAAGACGGAAAAATAATACAGCAAGGTTCTCATAATCAATTAATAAATCAGGAGGGCTATTATTCGGCCTTGTATTTAAAGCAACTTTCGGAAAAAGAATTACTTTAAATGTTGGATAATAGATAATTTTTTATGATTTTTGATTGCTATTAAATATAAAATGATAGAAAGATTATGAGAGAAAATGACCTATTAGAAAAAGAAGAAATCTTTTCTAAAGTATTACGTGCGGGCAGAAGAACGTATTTCTTTGACGTAAGAGCTACTAAAGCTGACGATTATTATATCACGATTACGGAAAGTAAAAAATTTACTGAAGAAGATGGTTCTTTCCATTTCAAAAAACACAAAATTTATTTGTACAAAGAAGATTTTAGTGCTTTTGCCGAAATTTTAGGCGATATGACTTCGTATGTTTTGAATCACAAAGGAGAAGAAGTTATTTCTGAAAGACATCAAAAAGACTTTAAAAAAGACACTATTGGAGGCAAAAATGAAGAGTTTGTTACCGAAACTTCTTCGTTTACCGATATTGACTTTGATGATATTTAATCTTTCTTTAGATAAAAATACAAAGCCCTTCTTTTTTGAGAAGGGCTTCTTTTTTGTGATTATTTTTTGTTTTTAGTGAGATAATAAATCGGAATACCGGTTAGCATAATTAAAACACCCCATCCACAAGTTGCCCATTTGGTAACTAATAAAGCAATACTCAAAGCACTTGCAAAAACAACATATACCATTGGAATAAACGGATAACCGAATGCTTTATAAGGGCGTTCCAGTTCAGGTCTTTTTTTTCTTAAAATGAAAATGCCGTAAATAGTTAAAATGTAAAAAATCAATACAATTATAATTACAAAATCCAATAAAGCACCGTAGGTTCCTGTTAAGCATAAAACCGAAGCCCAACCGCATTGCAGCCATAATGCCCAAGCTGGTACATTGTGTTTGTTTAAAACACCCGCTTTTTTAAAGAATAATCCATCTTGAGCCATGGTATAATATACACGCGCTCCCGCCATAATAAGTCCGTTATTACAAGCAAATGTCGAAATCATAATCATAATAGCGATGATGAGTGTTCCCATATTTCCTAAAATATTTTCGGCTACTACTACGGCCACACGGTCGTATTGTGCCGTAGCAATGGCATCAAAAGAAACTACTGAAACATACATTAAATTGGTTAAAACGTACAACGAAGTGACTATAAAGGTTCCTAGAAAAAGACTCAGTCCTACATTTTTTTTTGGGTTTTTAATTTCGCCAGCTATAAAAGTAACACCGTTCCAAGCATCGCTAGAAAAAAGAGCTCCCACCATTGCCGCTGCAACTCCCGAAATAAAAGCACTGCCACTAATCGATTTCCAAGTAGAAGTTGTGATGTCAAAATTACGAGCTTGCCAGGCATTGGCCCAATTCGCGTCCCAAATGTTTACTTTTCCTGCCCATGACAGTCCAAGTACAATCAAACCTAAAAGGGAGGCTATTTTGATAATCGTTAAAACAGTTTGCATTACTTTACTGTTTTTTACGCCCAAACTGTTAAGATACGTTAAACCCACAATAGTTACAATCGCCAATATTTGCGCTACATTGACTTGAAAGTTGCCTATTGAAAAAAGAATGTTGTGCTCTCCTAAAGGCTCGTACAAATAAGCAGAAAACTTAGAAAAAGCCACGCCAACTGCCGCAATGGTGCCCGTTTGTATCACGGCAAAGAAACTCCATCCGTACAAAAAAGCAATCAATTTGTTGTAGGCTTCTTGTAGGTATACGTATTGGCCGCCTGCTTTTGGAAACATGGCACTCAATTCGCCATAACTCACTGCTGCAATTACGGTTACAATACCCGACAGTATCCAAATTAAAGTGAGCCAACCCGCAGAGCCAACTTGCCGCGCTATATCGGCACTTACAATAAAAATTCCGGAACCAATCATGGAGCCTACGACTAACATGGTTCCGTCAAATAAGCCGAGTTCTCTTTTGAAAGAAGTTTCTGTTTTTGTGGTATTCATTTGCGTTAAATTTGTCTTTAAAGATACTTATTTATCAGAAGCTGCAAGAAAAGCAAAATCGATTTACTTTGTTTTTTTTCGAGAAATCCCTTCCGAAAATCCAAAATCAAATTGCTTCATTTTAAAATCAAAGGATACAAACAAAATATAAAAGTCTTATTTTGCAATCTGTTTGTAAGTTTTATTTGAAACTGTAATGAGAAAAAAGATAGTAATTTTTTTAATTTCTTGCTTCGTTTGTATTTTGTATGGCTCGCAATTACAGGCGCAAAACTTGTTTTTCGAAAAAATTACAGGTCAAGAAATTGACCCGAGTACTTCCATACACGGAATTGCCAAAGATGCGGTTGGCTTTATTTGGTTTGGAAGTTGGAACGGCGTTTACCGCTATGATGGCAAAACATTCGATTATTTTTATCACAATCCGAACGATCCCAATTCCTTACCTAATAATCGCATTCGCAATATTGTATCAGATGCCAAATTTGGGCTTTGGTTTTTGACTTTCGATAAAAAATACAGTCGTTATCATTATGATACCCAATTTTTTTCAGTTGTTCCTAAAAGCCAAGTTCCAAAGCTTATTATCGCAAAATTGGATGCCAATTCGAATGTCTTAAATCACGATAAAATTATTAAGGGCAAACGTTATTTTTTGTCGGGTCACTTGCTTACTTCGTTGGATTTGAGTACTAAAAAATCAATTCATTATACCGCCAACATCAACCTTCCCGGGTATTTGTTAGACGATTATATCACTACTTTTTTTATTGATGATGAACAACTCATTTGGATTGGCACCCGTAGCGGCGATATTTATAAAGCAAATCCCAATCGAAATCCCTTTACCCTTCATTACAGTTATGTTTCCAAAACCGAAACGACCAAATTGGCTACTGTTCGGGCTATTTTAAAAGTAGCTAATCAGACATGGTTGGGTACCGATGAAGGTGTTTTAATTTACAATAATTATGGTTCGCTGGATGCACATCATCCTTTTTACCGTTCGAATAGTCAAATGAAACAGGTGCGGACTTTGGTGCAAGATCCTAACGGTGCCATTTGGATTGGAGGTGTAAATGGATTGGAATGTTACGATTTAAAAAGTAATAGTACGAGAGCTATTATAAATAAAAACCAAGCGCCAAATTTAGAAACATGGTCGGTTTTTGCTATGGAAGTGTATGAAAAAAACACGCTTTGGGTTGGTTTGTATAACGGATTGGCGCGAATTCAATTATCGGATTTTAACATTACGTATTTTGATTTAGAATCGGTTATGAACAACCGAAGCGTGATGGCGATTGTATGCGATAAACAAAAGCTTTGGTTAGGAACAGAAGGCAATGGTGTTATTGGTTTATCACTCGATTCAAAACTCGATTTGATTCAGAAAAAAACGAATGCCGATTTTTCTGAATCAATTCAAAAGCAAATGACAGGTAAAATAGTGTATGCCTTGTATCGAGATCAAAAAGGCCTGCTTTGGGTGGGTACTACCGAGGGTTTGTACACCTTAAATACCCAAATAAAAAACAGTAATTTCAAAACATTCCCCTTACATCTTACATCTCAAAATCCCTACATTTCGGCCATTACCGATGATGCAGAAGGGAATTTATGGATAGCGCATAAAGAAGGAATTTCGAAGATTGAGAAATTATCGGGCGAAGTTTATAATTATCAAAACAAAGATAAATTTGGCTCTTGGCGCTTTTTAGAACGTGCTTTTTACAAAGATACCAACCAAAATAGGCTCTACTTTGGTTCTAAAAATGGTTTTGTTTCGTTTGATCCACAGCGTATAAAAACCAGTATTAACAAACATCGGTTGGTTTTAAAAACGTTGTATGTCTCCAATCAAAAAGTAGTTCCGAACGATACACTTTGGGGAAAACCTATTTTAACTCAATCACTTTCGGATACTAAAAAAATAATTTTAGATTATGAAAATAGTAGTTTTACTATTGAACTGGCTTCTTTTAATTATTTCGATACACAAAAAGAAGTTTTTGAATATCAGTTAGAGGGCTACGATGACAATTGGATTACAACCACCTCGCCTCATTTGGTTTTTCATAAAATTCCACCCGGCAAATATACTTTAAAAATCAGAGATAGTTCGAGTCCCAAAACTTCAGCAGTAACGTATTTAGCTATACAAATTCAATCGCCTTGGTATGCGCCTTGGTGGTTTAAATTGGTAGCATTTTTATTTTTAGTTGCTTTGGTTTATTGGATAGTGCGGCAAATTTTATATCGCAGTAAATTACAAAATCAAATTCAGCTAGAGCGTCTCAATGCCGAGCAGCAAGAAAGAATTGCGAAAGAAAAACTAGCCTTTTTTACCAATATTTCGCACGATTTAAAAACGCCATTAACACTTATTGTAGACCCAATCAAACAATTGCAGCGACAAGATATATCGGTACAAGACAAGAAATTGTATTTTGATATTATTCAACGAAATCTGCATTATTTAACCAAGCTAATTCATCAATTATTGGATTTTAGAAAAAGCGAATTGGGCAAATTAACCTTTAATCCGACTACGCAAGATTTTACATTGTTTATTCAAAATGGTTTGGCCAATTTCCAATGGATTGCCCAACAACGAGAAATTGCGTTATGTTTAGAAATCAAGGATTCGCCTTTATTTGCTGTATCCGATTTTGATAAAGTGGAGCAAATTCTCCTTAATGTTTTGTCGAATGCTTTGCAATACACGCCCAATGGAGGTCAAGTTATGGTATCGGTACAATTGAAAGAAGCAAACGAAACGATTGAATTGCTGGTGGAAGATAACGGAATTGGCATTGCCGCAGCCCAATTAACCCGAATTTTTGAGCCTTTTCATAACGAGGGGCCGCAACCGTTTCATGGTCATTCGTCTGGAATAGGTTTGTCGTTAACACATAGTTTGGTGCATTTTTTAGGCGGCACTATTTCAATAGAAAGTATTGAGGCAAAAGGAACCAAAGTGCGTATCTCACTGCCTTTTGTGGCCGCTTCAAAACCAGAAAAGACAATTGTTGATTCTTTCGAAGAATCCGAAATGACGGCTTTAGAATTGGATGAGGAAATCTCTGCTAAAGACAAAAATCAACCTACTATTTTGATCGTGGAAGATAATCCTGATGTACAATTGTATTTGCAAACCGAGTTACAAAAACACTATACGGTTATTCAAGAATATAATGGAAAAAAGGGACTTGAATCGGCTTTGCAACACATTCCCGATTTAATTATTTCGGATGTTATGATGCCCGAAATGCAAGGAACCGAATTGTGTAAGGCAGTTAAAAACAACGAAAAGACCTGTCATATTCCGCTTATTTTATTAACCGCAAAAGCTGCTGAAGCACATCAAATTGAGGGGTATGAGTTGGGAGCCAATGCGTATGTAATGAAACCGTTTAGTGTGATGGTTTTACAAGCGCAAATCAAAAGTCTGTTAGACAACCGAAATGCGATCCTAAGTCGTCTGTCCGAAATTTTAACTATTCAAAAGTTACAAGACGAATCCCCAACATTGGATAAATTGTTTTTAAGCAAAGTAGTGGAGTTGATCCAATTCCATATGGGAAAAACCGATTTTAATCCAGAAGTTTTGGCTCAGGAGTTACAAATTAGTCCACGACAATTGTATCGAAAATTGAAAGCAGTTAGCGGTTGTACCGTGCATGAATTTATAACGAAAGTCAAGATGGAACAAGCCGCCGAATGGCTTAAAAACGCTACTTGGTCGATTGCCGAAATAGCCTATAAACTTGGTTTTTCGGAACCTTCCAATTTTTCAAGAACTTTTTCGAAGCATTTTGGTTGCAGTCCGTCTAAATATTTGAAATAAAATAGAAACACTTTATTTTTTCTAAATTAATTTTTTGAACAATTCCGTATCAAAAATGCTGAAAAGGCACGGAATGATTGGTAGTGGCAGGTTTTGATAACTATTGTTTTTGCTCTTTACTTTACTTTTGAATCTCTAATCATCCATATTAACCCATGCTTTTAAAAGCACTAATCGTAATTAATCAGTATTAAAATGAATTGGAAAAAAGTTCTAACAGTCGTTTTTTGTATAGTATTACAATACCAAGCAAAGGCACAAAGTACCGATGCAAATCAGGTGAAATTTAATTTTAACTATGGTTGGAAATTGAATGTTGGCGATATCGAAGATGCTAAAAACACCCATTTTGATGATACCAAATGGAACAGTGTGAATTTGCCTTATGCGTGGAATCAGGCAGAGGCATTTAAGGTTGATATTTCGCATTTATCAACTGGCATTGCTTGGTACCGCAAAACTTTTCAATTACCTAAAGGAACGCAGGATAAAAAGATTTTTATTGAGTTTGAAGGTGTCCGCCAAATGGGTGAGGTATATGTAAATGGTGCTTTTGTTGGCCGACACGAAAATGGAGCAATGGCTTTTGGATTGGATATTACTCCTTTTGTAAAAGCGTTTCCGGAGCAAAATACCATTGCGGTAAAAACCGATAACGACTGGAAATACAGAGAAAAAGCATCCAATTCTCCTTATCAATGGAACGATAAAAACTTCAATGCCAATTACGGCGGAATTCCGAAAAACGTATTCCTTCATATCAAGTCGAAAGTCTATCAAACCCTGCCATTGTATTCTTTTTTAGGTACAACAGGGACGTATGTTTATGCCACTGATTTTGATATTGCTCAAAAAAAGGCGGTCGTACATGTAACTTCTCAAGTTAAAAACGAAAATACTACAGCGGTTAAAGCGCATTTAAAAGTTAGTTTGAAAGATAGAGAGGGCAAAGAAGTAGCTAGCTTTTTAAGCGAAACAATCACTTTAGCGCCAAACGAAACTAAAGATTTAAAAGCATCTAAAGCTATACAAAACTTGAATTTCTGGAGTTGGGGTTATGGCTATTTGTATACCGTTACTTCGGAATTGTTGGTCGATAACAAGGCGGTTGATAAAGTGGATATTCGAACTGGATTTCGTAAAACAGAATTCAAAAACGGAATGGTGTATTTGAACGATCGCGTTATTATGATACACGGTTATGCACAGCGTACGAGTAACGAATGGCCTTCGATAGGAATGTCGGTTCCGGCTTGGTTGAGCGATTATTCGAATAGTTTAATGGTAAAAAGCAACGGAAATTTGGTGCGTTGGATGCATATTACGCCTTGGAAGCAGGATGTCGAATCGTGTGATCGCGTGGGGTTGCTTCAAGCCATGCCAGCGGGCGATTCGGAGAAAGACGTAACGGGTAGACGTTGGGAGCAACGTACCGAATTGATGCGCGATGCCATTATTTACAACCGAAATAATCCTAGTATTGTGTTTTATGAGTCAGGAAACGAAAGTATTTCGGAAGAGCACATGCGAGAAATGCTGGCTATTCGAAATCAATACGATCCTCATGGCGGCAGAGCTATAGGAAGCCGGGAAATGCTTGATAGTAAAGTGGCCGAATACGGAGGCGAAATGTTATACATCAATAAAAGTGCTCATATTCCGATGTGGGCTACCGAGTACAGCAGAGATGAAGGCTTGCGTAAATATTGGGACGAATTTACGCCACCGTACCACAAAGAAGGAACAGGCGGAACGACTCATGAAAATGTAAACGGAACCAAAGTGGCCGATGCCAGTGCCTATAACCACAATCAGGATGCACACGCGATTGAAGATGTCGTACGCTGGTTTGATTATTGGGAACAACGACCAGGAACCGGAAGTCGTGTGAGTTCGGGTGGAGTCAATATTATTTTTAGTGATTCGAATACGCATTACAGAGGGCAGGAAAATTACCGAAGAAGTGGCGAAGTAGACCCCATGCGCATTCCGAAAGATAACTTTTTTGCACATCAGGTTATTTGGGATGGTTGGGTAGATACCGATACACCTAAAGCACATATTATTGGACATTGGAATTATGAAAAAGGAGTAACCAAAGACATTACTGTGGTTTCTACCGCAGCTGAAGTTGAATTGTTTGTAAATGGAAAAAGTCTCGGTAAAGGCATACAATCCAAACGATTTCTTTTTACGTTTAAAAATGTAACTTTTCAACCCGGTGTAATCAAAGCTATTGGTTTTAACAACGTCGGAAAACAAGTTTGTGAAAATGAAATTAAAACGGCAGGTGAGCCTTATGCCTTGAAACTTACTTCTATTGAAAGACCAGGCGGCATGGTCGCAAATGCAAATGATTTGGCTTTGGTACAAGTTGAGGTGGTCGATGACAAAGGAAATCGTTGTCCGACAGCTATGGAT
Source organism: Flavobacterium agrisoli (assembly GCF_016522065.1). Lineage (GTDB taxonomy): Bacteria > Bacteroidota > Bacteroidia > Flavobacteriales > Flavobacteriaceae > Flavobacterium > Flavobacterium agrisoli. The sequence goes on from NZ_JAEHFV010000003.1 coordinate 101,404, forward strand.
ATGATCGATTTTGATGTACAAGGTGAGGGGATTTTTGTAGGTGGAATTGCGCAAGGTCCTGACAATTACATCGCTTCAAAAAATCTTCCTGTAGAATGTGGGGTAAATAGAATTTTTGTGAGAGCAACGGCTGTTTCAGGAGAAATTATGGTGAAAGCTACGGCCAATAATCTTAAAAGTGATAAGTTGACTATTAAAACGGTTCAAACGGATTTACAAAAGTTGTCTTCTGTTTTACCATCGGATAATTTACCTTCTTATTTAGAAAAAGGGCCAACACCTAGTACGCCTTCTTTTGAGAAAGTGAGAAATTCGATAAAAATTGTTGCAGTAAAAGCCGATGCCAATCAAGCCGATGCAGAAAAAAGTTACGACGACAACGAAATGACCGAATGGACGAACAACGAAGGTGTTGCCAAAATTGAATACGAATTAGAACGAAAAGCCACACTTAATCAAGTTGTGTTGAAATTAGCAGGATGGAGAAGTAAAAAATACCCTATTAGCATTTTAGTAGACGGTAAAAAAGTATTTGAAGGGATTACGCCAACCAGTTTAGGCTATGTAACTTTAGATGTAACGCCCACAAAAGGAAAAAAAGTAACCATACAGTTAATGGGCACTTCTAAAAACAGCAACGATATTAATTTAGTCGAAATCACCGGAAAAGTAGATGAAGGCGGTTTGAAAAAAGGAAATTCAAAAATGCCACAATTGCCCATCGTTGAGGTTGAATTTTATGAAGCTGTTAAATAAAAAGGAATTTTAAAATTCAAATCAAGATTTAAAATAAAGAGCACTAACTTTAAATTAAAACCTTTGTTAGTGCTTTTTTAGTTAGAATGCCTATTTTAGATTTTAAAAAATATTTGATGAAATACCTTATCACGATTTTTAGTTTGATTTTTTTGATTCAATCCAACCAAGCTTTTAATCTCCAAAAAAAGAAATCAGAAGAGAAAGGAGCTTTTGAAATTGTAAGTAGCCACTCGAAAGCCGTTATTTTATACGATAAAAAAGGCTCTCCGTTAGATTCGATTGTGGCGAATTTGTTAGCAGAAGATATTTTCAAAGTAACACAATACAAACCCCAAGTGCTTACCGAAGTTAAACAAGCAAATGGCAATGTAATTGTTATCGGAAATATCGGTTCAGAATTGATCAAAACCTTTGTTAATAAAAAATCGGTTACGGCTGCTTTTTTAAAGCAATGGGAAAGTTATGTGTACAGAACGGTTCTCAATCCGAACAAAAAAATTAAAAAAGCCTTTGTAATTGCAGGAACTAATGCAAGAGGAACGGCTTTTGGTGTTTTTGATTTGTCTAAAAAAATAGGCGTTTCCCCTTGGAATTGGTGGTCTGATGTTCCGGTGGTTTCTCAAAAGGAATTAGTGCTTTCGCAAGAAGATTTTCAATCGAAACCTCCTTCGGTAAAATTCAGAGGAATTTTCTTGAATGACGAAGATTGGGGTTTACAACCTTGGGCAGCCAAAACTTTTGAACCCGAAACCAAAGATATCGGACCTAAAACCTATTCTAAAATTTTCGAATTGTTGTTACGCTTAAAAGCCAATACCGTCTGGCCAGCCATGCACCCGAGTACCAAAGCTTTTTTTCATTATCCGGAAAATGCAAAAATGGCGACGTTGTACGAGATTGTTTTGGGAACTTCGCATGCCGAACCGATGCTTAGCAATAATGTGGACGAATGGAATGAAAAAATCATGGGACGTTTTAACTACAAAACCAATAAAGATAATGTCTTTAAATACTGGGAAGATCGTGTAAAAGAAGCCAAAAATATTGATGGATTTTATACCATTGGCATGCGAGGTGTGCACGATAGTGGTATGGAAGGGGTTAAAAATAACGATGAGGCGATTGCCGTTTTAAACGAAGTGATTCAAGATCAAAGAGGTTTATTGCAGAAGTATATTAATCCAGATGTGGCAAAAGTCCCGCAGGTTTTTACGGTTTATAAAGAGGTTTTAGACTTGTATAAAAACGGTTTGAAAGTTCCCGATGATATCACCTTGGTTTGGACCGATGATAATTACGGTTACATTCGTTCATTGAGTAATGCACAAGAACAAAAGCGTTCGGGAGGAGCGGGTGTTTATTATCATATTTCCTATTGGGGTCGACCTCATGATTATTTGTGGTTGAGTACCACAAATCCATATTTGATTCAGGAAGAGATGATGAAAGCCTTCAATTTGAATAATAAAAACATTTGGATTTTGAATGTAGGCGATATTAAACCAGCCGAGTACAATACGCAATTGTTCATGGATATGGCTTTTGATGCAGGTAAATTTCAGGAAACCAAAGCCATAAAGGAGCATCAAAAACAATTTTACACCGAGATTTTCGGAGATAAAAACGGTCAACAAATTGGCGATATTCAATCGGAATATTACCAATTAGCCTTTGAACGCAAACCCGAATTTATGGCATGGAGTCAAACAGAACCTACAACTCCAATTTTTAATACGGCCTATAATCCCTTAGTAAATGGTGATGAAATTCAACAACGCCTTGATGCTTACGCAAAAATTACTCAGGAAGTTGGAGGCATCGAAAAGCAATTACCAGAAAATCTACAGAGTGCTTTTACGCAATTAGTAGGTTATCCGGTTAAGGCATCGGCAGCCATGAATGCTAAATTTTTGTATCGAGATAAAGCTTTGGTTTACATTCAACAAGGACGTAAAAGTGCTATTTTATACAAAGAAAAAGCAAATGAAGCTTATGAAAACATTGTGAAATTAACGAAAGATTATAATGAATTGAACAACGGAAAATGGAACGGTTTTATGGATATGAAACCTCGTAAATTACCCGTTTTTGAGAATCCTGAAATCAATCTAAATACGGTTTCTTCTAAAGAGATTATAGGGGTTAGTGTGGAAGATACACTGACTACAAAAGAAGGAATTCAAATATTACCAACATTTTATGTTAAGGATTCGGTATCACATTTTATTGATGTTTTTTTTCCAGAAAGTAAAAATGCCTCGTTGAAGTGGAAGTTCAAGTCATTGCCCAATTGGATTAAAGCTAGTGCCTTATCAGGTCTTTTTTTTCCAGATGATAATGTGCTTTTAGAACAAAGAATTCAACTTTCCATTGATTGGAAGAATTGGGAAAAAGCCGGAAAACCAAATGCTGGAAATGTAATGATTGAGGGAGATGGTTTTGAAAAAAAGATTCAACTTACTATTTCTGATTCCTATGCCAATGTACCTCAAAATGCTATTGTCGAAAAAAACGGAACGGCGGTCTTGTATGCAGATAGTTTTGTGAAAAATCTACCTTTTGGAAATTTAAAATGGGCGTTGCAAAAAGGATTTGGACATTCAAAATCGGTAATGCAAGCCCAACCTTTAACCAATCAAATTTTACCAGATGATAAAAAAACAGCCGTTTTAGAGTACGAATTGTTTACCGAAACTAATAACGATAAAGCCTTGTTGAGTCTTGTTGCTATTCCGACTCATCCCTTAACAACTGATGGTGATGTTAGAGTAATGGTACAATGGAATGAGGAATCCATTCAAATGGTGAATTTTAAAACCGAAGGGAGAAGCAAAACCTGGAAAGAAAATGTATTCCGCAACAAAGCGATTCAGTACATAAAAGTTCCCATTAGACGAAAAGGAAAACAAAAGCTGAAAATATTTATGGTCGACGCGGGCGTGTTGTTGGATTATATGGTTTTACAAACCAAGCAAAATACTTTTCCTTATAAATTGCCAGAAGAAACGCGTCTTAAAAATTAAATATGGGTTCGTTTTTGATAAAATAAAAATCTAAAGAAAAAGCATTCTGAAAATTTTCAGAAGGCTTTTTACTTTATTTTAAATCCGAATTTTGTTTAATAATTTTGATTCACATCAAAAGCTTCTAGATAGTCGGCTACACGTTTTACAAAATTTCCGCCTAAAGCGCCATCAACAACACGGTGATCATAACTGTGCGTTAAAAACATTTTTTGACGAATTCCGATAAAATCACCTTCAGGAGTTTCAATTACAGCTGGCACTTTTCGAATGGCACCTAAAGCTAAAATACCTACTTGCGGTTGGTTGATAATCGGCGTACCAAAAACACTTCCAAACGAACCAATATTGGTAACGGTGTACGTTCCGCCTACGGTATCATCGGGTTTTAATTTGCCATTTTTTGCACGATTTCCCAAATCATTAACGGCTTTTGCCATGCCAACTAAATTGAGTTGATCAGCATTTTTTATAACTGGAACAATTAGATTTCCGTTTGGTAATGCCGCCGCCATTCCTAAATTTATGTTTTTCTTTTTGATGATGTAATTGCCATCTACCGAAATATTCATGCCCGGGAAATCCTTCAAGGCTTGCGCTACCGCTTGCATGAAAATAGGAGTGAAAGTTAGTTTTCCGTTTTCTCTTTTTTCAAAAGCTACTTTGTTTTTATCCCTCCATTTTACAATGTTGGTCACATCAACTTCTATGAACGATTGTACGTGGGCTGAGGTTTGTAAGGAAGTTGTCATGTAACCCGAAATCAACTTTCGCATGCGGTCCATTTCTATAATTTCGTCGCCACCATTTACCGAAACGGGAGCAGGAGCTTCAGGAGTTGGTGTATTTTGAACCGGTTTTGCAACGGCTGGAATTGCTTCTTTTCGGTTTTCAACATAGTTCAAAATATCTTCTTTGGTAACTCTACCGTCTTTACCGCTACCCGAAATTTGCTCCAATTCGGCTAGGCTAATTCCTTCTTCTTTGGCAATATTTTTAACCAAAGGCGAAAAGAATTTATCCGAATCAGAATTTGCTACAGGAGCAATACTATTTTCTTGTACTTTGTTGATGGTTTCTTCAATTTCGATGGCTTCAGTCGGAACGTTTTCTGTAATTGTGATATCGGTTGCTGTCGCTGTTTCAACTTCGTCTCCGCCTTCAATTTCAAGTATCGCAATCGTTTGGCCTACTTGAACCAAATCGTCTTTCTTAAATAACAGTTCTACCAAGACACCCGAAACTTCGCTTGGTACTTCGCTATCTACTTTATCGGTAGCTACTTCCACGACAGCCTCATCTGCTTCAATTTTGTCACCCACTGCTTTAAGCCAATTGGTAATTGTGGCTTCGGCAATGCTTTCTCCCATAGATGGAAGTTTTAATTCAAATTTTGCCATATTTTTAGTTTAAAAGGTGATTTCGATATTTGTGTTGCGAAATTAATCAAATAATACATTTAAAATTATATTAATTGCATTATTTTCATAGTTGAATCACCTGTCCTCTATCGGTACTTGAGTCACTTCCAATTAAAAAATTGGTGTTTTTAGGTAAGATTTTAAACGTAAATTGCTGGTTGTGTTTGGATTCTAAAAAGGCAATCGTTTTTTTAAAACTCAAATACGCATTGTCTATTAAAAATTCAACCGGTTTACCTTCAAATTCTTGGCACGAATTTACCATTTTTTCCTTTTTTAAATCATAAAATGCGACTTTATTTTGTAATCGATGCTCTAAAATTGCGGGTAATTCGGGGTTTTGCGAATAGTAAAAATATTTTTTTGGGGCTTTTACGGTTTTCTTTTGTGGTTGCCATCTTTTAAAAATCGAAAAAAAATAGATGCCTGTATTCATAAATAAACCAAACCAAAACGGAATTTGAAAGTGTTTTTTATAGAAAAAAGTCATGGCTTCTTGAAACCGTAGCATGTAAGAGGCGTCTTTTAAAGTGCTTTCGCCTTTGTAATGAATAACGGAGGTGTCGGCAAAATAATAATTTTTTTTACGTTGTAATAAAGCGCGATAGGAAAGGTCGATATCATCGGCGTACATGAAACAATTTTCATCAAAACCGTTTAGATCGTTGTATAATTTTTTTTCCATAACCATAAAAGCGCCGACCAAAATAGGTACTTCACCCGATTGATTTTCGGAAAGATGTTGCGCATAATATTGATTGAAATTGGTACTATTTGGGAAAAATTTATAGAGCGCCGTCACTTTAGTAAAAGCCACCCAGGGCGTAGGAATTCCTCTTTTACTTTCGGGTAAAAAAGCGCCTGTACCGTCAATGAGTTTGCAGCCTATAATTCCCAAATCGGTTTGATTTTGGGCAAAATTCAAGATTTTAATAAAGGTGTCTTCGGCTACGACGGTATCGGGATTTAAAATGCAGAGGTATTTGCCTTTTGTATGGGTTACACCAATATTATTGCCTTTTGGAAATCCCGCATTCGATTGGTTTTGAATGCATTTGATGTGCGGAAATCGTTCTTGCATCATTTGGCAACTATCGTCGGTTGAATTATTATCGACCACAATGATTTCGGCTTCGAGATTTTCGATTGCCTTTTCAACGCTAATCAAACATAATTCTAAAAAATAACGAACATTGTAATTGAGGATAACGACAGATAATTGCATATTGTTTTCAAAAAGGCGAAAGTTAAAAATTTTCGCTTAATCCCAAACGCAACGACCAGTCATTTTTACTAATTCCGAAGTCTAATGCCACATTGGTTTTATTTCGTTTGTTCCATTTGAGGCGCAATCCGGTTCCAACAGCGGGATTCCATTTTGAAAACCAATATTTATTTAATTCTGATACTGACGAAACATTGCTAAAAAAAACCGCACCTAAAAAACCGTTTCTCGAAATATCGGTTCGGTATTCTCCTTCAAAATACAATAAGGAGTTACTTCGAAATCGGTTTCGGGTAAAGCCACGACCTGTTCGGCCTTGTCTGTCCCAACCAATACTTGGTAAATCTAAATAATGCGGACTGCCGGCAAAAGTGGCCCAATAAAAAGCGCGATACGCTATTACTTTATGTCGTTCATCGCTAAGCGAATGGTATTTGCGGGCATCAACATAAAGGGATTGCCATCCTTTTTTATTAATTCCACCATTGGTATTTACGCGATAGTCAATTTCTAAATAATGTCCCTGCGAAGGATTAATAATGCTTTCTCGGGTATCGGATAAAATTTGAAGCGCCAATCCGAACGAATTTACATCATCATAATTGCCATTCATGTAGCTTTCATAATCTGTTTGTCCCTCGATTTCTTTTTCTTCAGAAATATTTTGGTAATTATCGAGTAAAACACCGCCACCTAATCGGAAACTTCTCCAAACCTTACGTGTAACAAATTGATAAAAGCGCCATTGTTTGTAATCGAGTATCGATTGTTCTTCGGTAGTATTGTGATTTCCTAATCCAAAAGTGGGTTGCGGATAAATTAAAAACCGATAGTCGCCAATAAAACTGTATTTGTTTTCATTGGTATAGATATAGGACTGAATCGGAAACATATATTGTTTGTTAAATGTAAAAGAAGGTGCAAAAGTAATTTGCGACATTCTGGTTTTTTCATGGTCTTCTCCTAAATAAAAAGAAGTCATAAACGAAACAATTAACCCTGTATTGGCTGTACCATCAACCGGCACAGGTAAAAAGGAGTACGCTACTTTTTTGTTATTTAATTGCGTGGTGTCTTTTTTGTTAAAAAGTTCGCGTAAAATATCTGTAATATCCCGACTGTTTACCAATAAAGAATCTATTTTTTGGGCGTTGCTCTCAATGGAGTTAAAGAGAGCGAGTACTAACAGGATATGTAAAAGATATTTCATAAAGAGGCATATTCGGATACATACAAAAGTAGGATTTATTTTAAAAAATTATTTTATTTGAATCGATTAATGTTATATAATTACTACTTGATTAATCGGGTAATTGCTATTTTAAACCTTATATTTGATTTCAATTTAAACCATGTCAAAATCGATTTACATTCTTCTATTCCTTTTTTCGGTCTCCCTGTATAGTCAAAAAGTAAAACCGAAAACCATTGCTGTACTTTCGGATTCTATTCGCGAAACTTCGGGTTTAATTGCTTTTGATGGTTTACTTTGGACACACAACGACGATCATGATACCACTTTGTATGGTTTGGATACCTTAGGAAAAATAAAAAAGCAAGTCCGATTAACCCAGGTGCAAAATCAAGATTGGGAAGAAATAAGTCAAGATGCCGAAAATATCTATTTGGGTGATTTTGGCAATAATTATCAAGGAAATCGAACCAATTTGCATATTTTAAAAATTGCGAAAAAAACTTTTTACGATGCGCAACCCAAAATAGATACTATTTCTTTTCGGTACGAAAATCAAACTGATTTTTCGGCTGTAAAACCCAATTCAACCGATTTTGATTGTGAGGCCTTTGTGGTGACAAACGATTCCGTTTATTTGTTTACCAAGCAATGGAAATCGAAACAATCGAATGTTTATGTTTTGCCCAATCAAGTTGGCGATCATATTGCCAAACTGAAAACGACGCTACCGGTTAAAGGTTTGATAACAGGCGCTACAAGGACTACAGATGGGGAAAATGTCATTTTATGCGGCTATTCTAAAAAAGGAAAACCTTTTTTGTATTGGTTACCTCATTTTTTTGAAGGTCATTTTTCTGAAACCAACCTGAAGCGAATTCGGTTACAATTACCTTTTCATCAAATAGAAGGGATTGCCACTTTTGATGGTTCTCGATTTTATTTGACAAACGAAAAACTGATTCTTAAACCGATAATAAATGTTGCGCCACAACTATATGAAGTAGATTTAAGTTCTTTTTTAAAGCTATAAAATCGGATTTAAAAATCGTTTTCCAAGGTCTACATTTGGCCAAAAAAGGGTTTCCGAAAAAGTGTTTTCAAAATGATTCCAATCTAACTTTTGTTTGTTATCATCTCTTTGGGCAAGAAAAAAAGCAATCAAATCGGTTGCGGTAAAAACAGTTTTAAATTCTGGTCTGAGTTCGGTATCATTTCTAAAACATACATTTCCGGGTTCATATTTTTCTATAAAGGTTAGCTGTAGTTCGGTTTCGAAAAAAGAAATTACACTTGTCGGAATCGGAAATAAGGAACTCCAATTGCTCTTTTTTCCTTCCTGTATCGCTTCATAATAAGCGTTTAGTTTGTCCAAAAAGTCTTGTTTACTCATGATTTGGCAATTTCTATAAAGATACAAATTCTCATTTTTTTTAAGACTGCTTGTAACCTATCTTTGCAACGGTTTCAATTTACTAATGCAGCACTGCATCATATCCTAAAACATGAATTATTTATCAGTAGAAAATATATCCAAATCTTTTGGTGAACGCGTTTTGTTCGAAAATGTTTCGTTCGGAATTAATAAAGATCAAAAAATTGCTTTTATTGCCAAAAACGGTTCCGGAAAAACCACCATCATGAGCATTATCAATGGTTTAGATGAACCCGATACCGGTCAAGTGGTACTTCGAAAAGACATTCGTATGGCTTTTTTGTCGCAAGAAAATAATTTGCAAGACGAACTGACTATAGAGGAAAGTATTTTTGCTTCGGATAATGAAACGTTGAAAGTGATCGAAGCTTACGAAAAAGCATTGGAACATCCGGAAGACGAAGAGGCTTATCAAAAAGCTTTTGATGGTATGGACCAACATAATGCCTGGGATTTTGAAACGCAGTACAAGCAAATTTTGTTTAAATTAAAGTTGGAAGATTTTAAATTGAAAGTTAAAAATCTTTCGGGTGGACAAAAAAAGCGTCTTTCGTTGGCTATTATTTTAATTAACCGTCCCGATTTGCTTATTTTGGATGAGCCTACCAATCACTTGGATTTAGAGATGATTGAATGGCTTGAAAGTTATTTTGCCAAAGAAAACATCACCCTTTTTATGGTAACGCACGACCGTTTTTTCTTGGAGCGTGTTTGTAACGAAATTATCGAATTGGATAACGGCAAAATTTACCAGTACAAAGGCAACTATTCGTATTATTTAGAGAAAAAAGAAGAGCGTATTGCCTCTGAAAACGCATCGGTTGATAAAGCCAAAAATCTTTTTGTGAAAGAATTGGAATGGATGCGTCGCCAACCCAAAGCCCGAACAACCAAATCCAAATCACGTCAAGATGATTTTTACATCATCAAAGAAAAAGGCCAAAGTCGCCGAAAAGAGAATGCCGTAGAACTCGAAATCAACATGGAGCGAATGGGAAGTAAAATCATCGAATTGCATAAAATTTCTAAAAAATTTAAAGACCACGTCATTTTAGATAATTTTAGTTTTGATTTTCAAAGAGGCGAACGTATCGGAATTATTGGTAAAAACGGTACCGGAAAATCTACTTTTTTAAATCTTTTAACCGGCACTTTGCCTTTGGATAGCGGTAAGGTTATCAAGGGCGAAACCATAAAAATTGGTTATTATACCCAAAGCGGAATCAATCCGAAACCAGGACAAAAAGTTATTGATATCATTAAAGAATACGGCGAATATATTCCGTTAGCAAAAGGGAAAATTATTTCGGCCGGACAGTTATTGGAGCGTTTTTTATTCGACCGAAAAAAACAACACGATTATGTAGAAAAATTAAGTGGTGGCGAATTAAAACGTTTGTATTTGTGTACGGTTTTAATCCAGAATCCGAACTTTTTGATTTTGGATGAGCCCACTAACGATTTGGATATTGTGACATTAAATGTTTTAGAAAGTTTCTTGTTGGATTATCCGGGGTGTTTGCTTGTGGTTTCGCACGACCGTTATTTTATGGATAAAATTGTAGATCATTTGTTTGTTTTCAGAGGGCAAGGCGAAATTGAAAATTTCCCTGGAAATTATTCCGATTTTAGAGCCTACGAAGACAGCGCCGATGTAACGCAAAAGGAAGAAAATAAAGCCGAGAAAAAAGTGTGGAAACAAAATAATCCCGCAGGAAATCTCACGTTCAACGAGCAAAAAGAATTTCAAAAAATAGAAAAAGAAATTAAAGAGCTTGAAACGCAAAAAGCCCAAATTGAGCAATTGTTTTCTGATGGAAAAATTGCCGATGATGCCATCGAAAAAAAGGCTAATGAACTCCAAAATATCATTACCAAAATAGAACAAAAAGAAGAACGTTGGTTCGAACTTTCGGCCAAAATGGAAGGTTAAACTCCAAATTTGATTTAGTTCTTTTTTTCATACAATTTAAGCAGCAGGCTCCTCTTTTTTGGGAGCCTCTTTTTCTTCTTTTTCTTTCTTTAATTCCTCTTTTTTAGAAGAAATCATAATGCCGAACATCATAAATAAAGTAGTTAGCACAATGACCTGAATGATCAAGGATTTGTTAACCAACGGAATTTTTAACGAAGCATCTAACGATAAAAACAGCAAAATTGTAATTAAACCACGAGGAGCCACAAACAATAACGGCATTAACGGCATTTTAGAAAGTAACAGTTGCACAGCTCGTAAAGCAAAAATTATGGCAACAATTCCCAACGCCCAAATAAAAGTATCTGGATTTAAGATTTCGGACGTTTCCAGCAAATAGCCAAATAACAAAAAGAATAATGCACGAATTACAAAAGCTGCTTCGATATTCAATTCTTTGAATTTTTCGACCTCTTTGGATAAGGATTCCGGACGAAAACGCTCACTCCATTTGTAGCGCTTCAATTCATCAAAATTGTTAATGGATAAACCGAAAATCAAAATGAAAAACAAAGCCGGCAAATGGTACATTTTCGAAATTTCGTAAATCAAAATAATCAATAAAATGATGGGAACAAACTTAATGTGGTGGTCAATTTTATTTAATAAAAAGGATAATAAAACGGTCGCCAAAAACGAAACGACGATGATAATTAAAATCTGCAAGAAAAAATAACCAAAAGTGGCCGTTCCAAAAGTGGTGTTATACAAAATGAAATTGAAAAGAATTACCCCAAAAATATCAGACAAACTACTTTCGTAAATGACAAATTCTCTTTTGCGTTGACTTAAATTCCGTACACTCGGAATGGCAATTGCGCTACTAATTACACAAAACGGAATAGCATTGGATAAACAGGTTTTAAATGGATAACCTCCGTAATAATGAAACAGATAGGCTACAATAAATGCCATGGCTAATAGCGGCAAAAAGGCTCCCAAAGAGGATTTTTTAATCAAATCGATTTTGGATTGGTTGAGTTCTAATTCTAGCGAACCTTCCAACACAATTAAAATCAGTCCGATGGTGCCCAAAATGGGTAAAACGTACGAAAAATCAGGAAGGTCTATAGCCAATAAGTCGGTAATTTGACGCACACCCCAACCCATTAAAAGCAATAAAATAACCGATGGGATTTTGGTTTTGGAAGATGTTAAATCAAAAAGATACGCTACCAAAAGTAAAACGCAAAAAGTAATTATTATAGTCATATAGTCAATTTCAATTTTACAATCAAAGCGGTTACTACTTTTGCAAACGCTTTTAATAAACATGTAATATAGCACTTTTCGGGCTTATGCGCATCTATTTTTAACTTTTTGATGTGTTTTTTTATGGATTGTATTCGGCTTAAAAAATGGCTGTTTTGCTGGAGGCTGCAAAAAGCAGAATGGAATTGGAAGTTGTCTAACGGATTCTAAATAGTTACTTTTGCCAAAATGTGATTCCGGAAAACCTGTCCAATTTTTCAATGAAAAGCGTATTCGGAACAAATAATAACCTAGAAATCCCAAAAAATGGCGTTTATAAAACTCTTTGATTTTTCGCAAAAAGTAAATTACAAAGTCGAAATTTTAGCTGGCTTAACCGTAGCCATGACGATGATTCCCGAATCCTTGTCTTTTGCTATTTTGGCTGGTTTTCCACCACTTGTTGGCCTGTATGCGGCCTTTATTATGGGATTGGTAACGGCTATTTTTGGAGGACGTCCGGGTTTGGTTTCGGGTGGAGCAGGGGCAACAGTTATAGTTTTAATAGCCTTGATGAAATCGCACGGATTAGAATATGTTTTTGCGGCGGTAGCATTGGCGGGCGTTATTCAAATCTTGGTTGGCGTTTTTAAATGGGGTAAATTTATTCGGTTGGTGCCACAACCCGTTATGTTTGGGTTTGTAAACGGTTTGGCAATCGTTATTTTTATGTCGCAACTCGAACAATTTAAAACTATAGTAAATGGCGAAAGTATGTGGCTAAGTGGAAATCCGCTGTACACCATGCTTGGATTAGTCGCTTTAACAGTTGGAATTGTATTGCTTTTTCCGAAAATAACCAAGGCAATTCCGGCTTCGTTGGTAGCCATTTTAATTGTGTTTGGAGTGGTTTTAGGCTTTGGTATCGAAACCAAAACAGTGGCCGATATTGCCTCGGTAAGTGGTGGTTTGCCTCCTTTTCATATTCCTCAAATCGAATTGACTTGGGAAACCTTTCAACTTATTTTTCCCTATGCTTTAATTATGGCTTCGGTGGGTTTAACCGAGGGTTTGCTAACCTTAAATTTGGTTGACGAAATCACGAAAACGAAAGGCAACAGCAACCGCGAATGTATTGCACAAGGAAGCGCAAATATTTTAAATGGTTTTTTCTTCGGGATGGGAGGTTGCCCCATGATTGCCCAAACATTGGTTAATTTATCCGCCGGTTCACGAGCTCGTTTATCGGGTATTGTGGCTGCACTTACTATTTTGTTGATTATTTTGATAGGTGCGCCTGTTATCGAGCGATTGCCAATGGCAGCTTTGGTAGGCGTTATGATTATGGTGGCTATTGGAACCTTTGAGTGGATTAGCTTTAGCATTATCAATAAAATGCCCAAACACGATATTTTTGTGGGGATTTTAGTTGCCCTAATTACCATTTTATTACACAATTTGGCTTTGGCCGTTTTAATTGGCGTTATAATTTCGGCTTTGGTTTTTGCTTGGGAAAGTGCCAAACGGATTCGTGCCAAAAAATATGTGGATGATAAAGGAGTAAAACATTATGAGTTGTACGGTCCGTTGTTTTTTGCTTCTACTACAGCTTTCATGGAAAAGTTTGATGTGGCTAATGATCCGAATGAAATCATCATCGATTTTGCCGAAAGTAAAATTTCGGACATGAGTGCAATCGATGCCGTTCATAAAATTACGGCGCGTTATGCCAAAGAAAATAAAACCGTGCATTTACGTCATTTAAGTGCCGATTGCCGACAACTTTTAAAAAATGCCGAAGGAATTATCGAAATCAACATACTCGAAGATCCTACGTATAAAGTTGCGGTTAATCCGTAGTTATGCCTTATTTTGAAATGAAAGAGAATACAGAAAAATATTCGACAGAAGAAGTTCTTGAAATTTTCAAAGAACAACATAGACTTTGTAGTCCGCTTGACTGCGAAGCAGACCCGTGGGCAGAAATAACAGCCGAAATGACAATAAGGGAATGGAGATGGGCTAACGACTTATTAGAATGGAAGAAATTAGGTGAATTTCTTAATCAAGAATTCCGAATTGACGTAAGCGAAAAAGAATGGTTTGAAAATTTAGAACCCGCAAAAAGCAGAAAACTAATTGGTATTTGTAAACTAATTTCCAATCACGCAATAAAAGACGATTATGAACCAAAGAAACTATTTGGACAACCTTGTATTAAAGCAGGTGTATTTTTGACGATAAAAAGAAACTTAAAACAAAAAGGTGTTGATGTTTCGGAACTCAAACCTTCTTCAAGTTTGGTTGAATATATGGATAAATATTTTTCACCAGTTTTGGAAGAAATTACTTTGACAGGGACAAGACCAATAGAAAAAATTGAAACGAAAATAAGAGCTAAAACAAGAACAAAAGGATTTTGGAAATCAATTAACATTTTTGAACCTGAAAGGCAAGAATTACTTATCGGAGAAGTGAAAACGTTCCGAGATTTAGTGGAAAAAATAATTGAGGAGAAAAAGAAAAACAAGGCATAACAGCGTTTGGCGATATTGGGGTTTTAGGCTGAATTTAAAAATGGTTTTGTACTTGGAAAATTTCTGTTTAACCGAAAAATCTCGCATCTTTATTCCCCAACCTCGCCAAGCGCCGGAACGTTTAAACAGCTTTTTAAACAAAAATTTCTTTATTCAATTTCCACTTTACTAAAACCGGCACTGGTACGGATGAGTTTTATTTTGGCGCCAATGCGTTCTTTGAGTTCGCCTACATGCGAAATAATTCCGATGGATTTATTGCTGCTGTGCTGCATGTTTTCGAGCAAGGAAATGGCCTGATCCAACGATTCGGGGTCGAGTGTTCCAAAACCTTCATCGATAAATAACGATTCGATGTTGACATTTTTGGCTGCTAAATCGGCTAAACCAAAAGCGAGAGCCAAACTCAGCTTAAACGTTTCACCACCCGACAACGACGAAACGGCGCGTTGCGTATTGCCCATATACGTGTCAATTATCTTTAAATTATCGGCATTGGCATCTACCGCCATTAGGTAACGATCCGAAAAACCTTCTAAACGTTTGTTTCCAAAAGCAATGAGTTGTTTTAAGGTTAAATCTTGCACAAAATTTGAGAATTTTTTACCCGTTGCATCTCCAATTAAAGTGTTCATTTGCAACCATAAATGATAGTCTTTATTGAGTAATTCCAATTGCTCTAACGCTAGTTTTTGTTTTGTTAGGTTGTTTTGGTTGTGTTTTAATTTGTTTTGGTTTTCCCAAATGGATTTTTTTATTTCTTCAATTTCTTTGAAAAGCAAGGCTTGTTGCTGTGTGACTTCTTCCAAATTTAAAGTAGAATCATCGCTTGCTTCGAACTTTTTTAATTCCTCTTGAACGAATTTTTCTTTCGTTTGTAAAGTAGTTTCTTTTTGGTCCATTTCGTTCAGTTGATTTCGAATAGAATTAGCCTCAACTTCTGGAATCAATAAGGCTTCCACTTCTAAAATGTTCGTGTTTAAAGGTTCCAAAATAGCTTTTAAAGCGGCTTCTTGGTTTTTTAATTGCTCAGAAAGACTTTTTTGTTCTTCAAGCAATTGTGATACATCTTTGACTTCCTGCTCAATATTGGTCTCTATTTTCTTTATTTGAACCGCAAACAAATTGCAGTCTTTGTTAAGGTCGTTTCCGTTATAATACTGCTTGCGTTCCTCGGCAACTTCTCGGTGTTTTTGAAGTAAATTTTCTCTTTTTATCAAGTTGTTTTTCAAACCTTCCAATTCGGGTTGTGCCACCATAAAACGTTCCAATTGGTTAATTTGCTCCAACTCAGTTTCAATTTCTTTCAACTTGTTTTCCCAATTTTCAATAGTTTCGAGCTTGTTCCATTGTAACGATTCGCACTTTTCTACAATTTTATTTTCAACTTCGTTAATTTCATTTTTTAGCTGTTGTAACTCTAAAATTTCTTTTTCAAGTAATGAATTAATCGTTTCGTTTGTGGCTTTGAGTTCGGTGTTTTGTCTCTCAATTTGTTTGAATTCGTGTTGTAAATTTTCAAGTTTTTCTTCGAGTAAATCCACTACCAAATGCTGCGGCTCTGCTTGATATGGATGATTTAAAGCACCACAAAGCGGGCAAGGTTCATTGTCTTGTAATTCGGCACGATATGCTTCTAAACTTTTTATTGTTCGAGACGTTTCCCATTTTTGTTTAATGACCGTAATTTCGGGCTCCAATTGCTGCAATTTTTTTTCATTAGCCGTTATTTGCAAACGATTGGCTGCTACATTTTGCTGCTGTTGGGTAATTTTAGTTTCGGAATTTTTAAAATTGCGTGATTGACTATCCCATAATTGGCGATGCACGATTAAATTCGAAGCTTCACTTTTTTGAAGGTTTAGAGTTGTTTTTTTAAGTTGAATTTCCTCGGCAGTATACAAACCGAGTTTTTCACTTTGGACTTTAATTGCTTCGATTTTTTCAACAATTTGTTCCGAAAGAGAGTCGTTTTTTAAAAGAGAAATTCCATTGCGCTGAAGAGTTTGTAATCGTAAATTAATTTGTTCACTTTCGTTTTTTCCATCGTTGATGATTTCCTTTTCTTTTTCAATTAAGAGGTTGACTTTTTGTTGAAAAAGTTCCATTTCCTCGGCAAAATGGGTTTGGTTTATTTCTTTTTGAATAAAAGTAGAAACGGTTTCTAGTGTGGCTTTTAGATCGTTTTCATACGTAGAAAGTTGTGTTTTTTTAGAAATGCTTTGCTTTACATTTAGCTCAAAGTTTTTCTCTAAGATTCGAAAATTGGCAATTTGCTCTTTGAAAATTACAAATTCATCGTGTTTTTTTAAACGGGTTTTAACGGCTTCAAAATGACTTTTTTCGCCATCTAATTGTTCTCTTTCTGCAAATAATATTTTACTATCGGTTTGTAATTTGAGTATGTTTTTTTTTATTTGTTCTTTTTCGTCTACAATCCGTTTTAGGTTGTTTTTTTGTTCCAGTTCCGGTTGTAATTTTGCAATTGTGGTTTCAATTTCGATTACGGCAGCCTCTTCCAACAATTCAATTTCGCCCATTCTAGTTTTCTGATCTTGCACCGCTCTTTCGGCAATTTTAAATCGTTCATAGGTTTTTTTTCCAATATTTCGGTAAATCTTGGTGCCTGTAATCTCTTCTAAAAGGGCATTTCGTTCGTCTTTTTTGGCTAATAATAATTTAGAAAATTGACCTTGAGCCAGTAAAATAGATTGTATGAATTGTTCGTAATTTAAGCCAATAATGCGTTGGTTTTCTTTTGGAACTTCTGAATTACTAGAGGAAATCATTACATCGTTCGTTACATCAAACAATTCGTGCATTCGTTTGGACAAAGTGCCGGTTCGTGTGCGTTTGATGGACCAATTAGAACGATAACGAACGCCGCTTACGCGGTATTCCACTTCTACAAAACAATCGGACGTATTTTTGGTTAACACCACGCCTTCTTCTTCAATAATGGTTTCGGTAATGCTTTTGTCAATTCGAGGAATACGGTTGTATAAAGCCAGTGTTATCGCGTCTAAAAGAGTTGATTTTCCAGAACCTGTAGGTCCTGTTATAACAAAAAGTCCGGCATCGGCTAAAATACCTTCGGTAAAATTTATCGTATGTTCGCCTTTTAGGGAGTGAATGTTTTTAAGCGTAATGGTATTGATTTTCATGTCTTTCGTTTTTAATTTTCCGATTCGTCTAAAGCCGTTAAAAGGGTTTTAAAAGCCGCTAATAATTCGGTTTTATTGGTTAAAGCCGTGTCTTGTTCGAGTCTTTTTTCAAACATTTCGATGGGCTTAAAATCGGTTATTTCTTCTCCATTTCGCAATAACGAACCTGTGTTTTGCAAACTGTTTGTAAAGGATATTTTTCCTTTAACGATTTGGTAATCGGCGTGGTTTTCTTGACTTAACAATTCTTCTAAAGCATTAATTAAAACCACGCTTTCGTTTTCTTCTTCAATTTGAATTTCGATTAAATCGGTTAACGGGGTTTGACTTTGGTAGTCACTTAATTTTTTTTGAACTGCTTCCAATGTTCCCGCAAGGGTAATTAGTTTTCGGAAACTCGGAATTTCTTTTGTTTCTATTTGAAGTTCATTATTCGCTACTTCTATAAGTATTACTTGTTTTTTATCTTCGCGTTCACTAAAACTAAGCGGAATAGGGGAGCCGCTGTATCGTGTGTTTTGGTTGCCAATTTGTTGCGGTTTGTGAATATGTCCCAACGCCACATAAGCTGCATGAGTACCGAAAATTCGGCTTTCAATTCCGGCTTGATTCCCAATTTGAATTTCTCTTTCGCTCTCACTGGTTTCGGCATTTTGAGCAAATAAATGTCCCATAATGATCAACGGAACATTCGGATGATTTTCCAGGTAATGCTGGTTCACTTGCTCAAAATAGGATTCCATTCCTTTTTTAATTTGCATGATTTTATCGTCATAGGATTCGCCTGCTATGGTTTCGCGAATGTCTTTATCTCGTAAATACGGAATGGCCGCAACAACCACTTTTTGATTATCTTTTTCAAAAGTGATAAAAGCATCCGAAAGTTCTTCGGGCGCTCCACCTATAACATGTACATCGAGCACGCTCAAAAGGGCTTTTGGCGCATTTAAAACAGCGGTACTATCGTGATTGCCTCCAGTAATAATTACTTTGCATTGCAGCGGTAAAAGCGATTTTAAAAACTGATAGTATTGTGTTAAAGCGGGTTGCGAAGGATTGGCCTGATCAAACAAATCGCCCGACATTAGCAGGATATCTACTTTTTCGGAAACGAGGGTTTCCCGTAACCAATCAAAAAATAAATCCATATCGGCATGTAAATCTGTTTTTAATAATTGTTTACCCAAATGCCAGTCGGAAGTATGTAAAATTTTAATACTCATGTTGTTTTAAGTTGAAGTGCCCTTTTTTTTCGGTTAATGCCTTGTGAAAAATAGGGTCAACAAGGTAGCTAATTTTAGAATTAATAGTCAAATAGAAACCCGATTTTTTAATTTATTCTTTTATTTATTTAGAATAATTAAAAATAATTTGCACGTATGAAAACCACCACTTACTTTTGCACAGAATTTAAAACCCAACCAAAAATGAAATTAGTTTTTAACCTTCAAAAGGTCTTTTTAGTCCTTTCTTTATTTATATCGTTAACTGTTTTAGGGCAGGGAACGGGTAAAATAAATGGAAAAATCTTATCGAGTGATAACGCTCCGGCAGAAAGTGTTGCCATTGCACTTAAAGGCACTCGATATTCGACTTTTACCAATGCATCAGGACAATACGAAATAAAAAATGTTGCGCCTGGCAATTATACCTTGGTCGTGCAGGGTATGGGAATCAAAAATATTACCGAAAGTATTTCTATTAAAGCAGGTCAAACACTTACCAAATCATTCACTTTGTCTGCTAACCAACAAGAATTGAATGAAGTGGTTATTTCCAAAAACAAATACAAACAAGACAAACCTTCGGTGTCTTTGCGTTTGAATACACCCGTTTTGGAAATTCCACAAAACATTCAAATAGTAAGTGCCCAAACATTAAAAGACCAGCAAATTACCAGTATGAGCGATGGCGTAATTCGTAATGTGAGTGGTGCAGTACGATTGGAACACTGGGGCGATTTATATACCAATATTACCATGCGTGGCTCTCAAATTCAGGCTTTTAGAAATGGTTTTAATGTGGTTTCTTCTTTTTGGGGACCTTTAACCGAGGACATGAGTTTTGTAGATCATATTGAATTTGTAAAAGGACCAGCTGGCTTTATGCTTTCGAGTGGAGACCCAAGCGGTTTGTATAATGTAGTGACGAAAAAACCAACCGGAATTAGCAAAGGCGAGGTGAGTTTAATGGGAGGAAGCTTTGATTTTTACAGAGCCAGTGTGGATTTAGATGGAAAATTGGATAAAAAAGGAAAACTGTTGTATCGTGTGAATGCGATGGCTCAAAACAAAGGCTCGCACCGTCATTTCGAACACAACGATCGTTATGTAATTGCACCTGTTTTGTCTTATCAATTAAATGATAAATCTAAAATAACGTTAGAATACAACGGTCAGTTTGCCAACATGACCGAAGTTGGTTCGTACTACGTTTTTGGTCCAACCAATGATGGGTACGCTACGATGCCTGTTGATTTTACGATGACGCAGCCTGGATTACCCGATACCAAAATTAGTGATCACAGTGGGTATTTGATGTTTGAACATAATTTTGATAGTAATTGGAAATTGACTGCACAAACCAGTTATTTTAAATACTTACAAGACGGTTATAGCTCATGGCCATCGGCAGTTGGTCCGGTTAGCGTGGATACGAACAACGATAATGAAGTGGATACCGAAGTATTATCTTCGGGCGAAATTATTCGTAATGTTGGCATTTGGGATGCCGAAAGTAATATGTATTTGGGACAGATTTTCTTAAACGGAAAATTTAATACCGGATCGGTTTCGCATAAATTTTTAGGAGGAATTGATTTAGGAAGCAAAGATTATATGGCCGATTGGAATCAATCTCATGATTTGGATACTCTTGATAACCCTTTTAATGTTTTAAACCCTTATTATGGTACACCTGCGAACGGACTGCCTAATTTTGATGAAACCACTCCATTAAGCCAACGTGCGAGAGGTATTTACGGCTCGCAATATGCCGCTGGCTATGTGCAAGATGAAATCGGGTTTTTAGATAATAAATTGCGTTTGACACTTGCCGGACGTTTTACATGGATTGAGCAAACAAACTATTACAGCGATCCCGCTTCAGATAGTCATTTTACACCTCGTGTTGGTTTGAGTTATTCTATTATGCCTTCTTTTGCCGTTTATGGTTTGTACGATCAAGCTTTTATACCCCAAACAGGTGCTATTAAAAATGGCGAAAGCGTAAAACCATTAACGGGTACCAATAGAGAAATTGGAATTAAAAAAGACTGGTTTAATGGAACTTGGAGCACCACGCTTTCGGCTTATAGTATTTTAAAACAAAATGAATTAACCTCAGATCCAAATAATTCGCCCAATCAAAATTACAGTGTGGTTTTGGGTGAGAAAAAAGCAGAAGGTATCGAAGTGGATTTAAGAGGAAAAATTGTTGATGGATTGAATTTAATTGCCAATTATGCTTTCACCGAATCTAAAGTAACCGAATCGAATGTCGATTATATTATTGTAGGGAGTACTGTTCCAGGTTTTTCGAAACATACAGCTAATGCTTGGTTAAATTACACCGTTCAAGGTGGGGTATTAAAAGGTTTTGGTGCTTCGATTGGTGGAACTTATTTAGCAGGTCGCCAAACCGATACTTGGAGTGTAGGATTGGAAAAATTACCTAATTATTTTAAAATGGATGGTGGTTTATCTTATGAAACAAATAAATTTAAAGTAACGGCGAATGTCTTTAATTTGTTGGATGAATACTTGTACAGCGGTTCATATTATTCTTATTTAAAATCTTATTATTGGCAAACAGAAGCTCCACGTAATTTCAGAGTTGGAGTTACTTATAAATTTTAAAACGAAGAACGACATAATCAAAAAAAAGAAGCCTGCGAGAATATCGCAGGCTTCTTTTTTTAAACCATATCTTCGGGTTTTACCCATTCATCAAATTCTTGTGGGGTTACGTAACTCAAACGTACCGCTTCTTCTTTTAAAGTAGTCCCGTTTTGGTGTGCGGCTTGCGCTATTTCGGCGGCTTTGTAATACCCAATTTTAGTATTTAATGCCGTTACAAGCATTAAAGAATTAGCCACCAATTCGGCAATTCGTTTTGGATTGGGCTCGATGCCGCTAGCGCAATGTTCTTCAAAAGACAAACACGCATCGGCCAAAAGCTCAGCCGATTCTAAAAAATTAGCAGCCATTACAGGTTTGAATACATTTAGTTCAAAATGACCTTGCATACCGCCAATAGTAATGGCAGTATCGTTTCCGATTACTTGTGCACAAACCATCGTTAAGGCTTCGCATTGGGTTGGGTTGACTTTTCCAGGCATAATAGATGAACCCGGCTCGTTTTCTGGAATGAAAATTTCGCCAATTCCAGAGCGTGGGCCCGAGGCTAATAACCGTATATCGTTTGTTATTTTGTTTAACGAAACTGCGATTTGTTTTAAAGCACCGTGCGATTCCACAATAGCATCGTGAGCGGCTAAGGCTTCAAATTTGTTTTTGGCGGTGACAAAAGGATGTCCGGTAAATTTGGAAATGTATTCGGCTACTTTTTTAGCATATCCTTTTGGCGTGTTCAAACCGGTTCCTACAGCAGTTCCTCCTAATGCTATTTCGGCAAGATGAGGTAAGGTGTTTTGCAAAGCTTTTATTCCGAAATCGATTTGGGCCACATAGCCCGACAATTCTTGGCCGAGTGTAATGGGAGTTGCATCCATTAAATGGGTTCTTCCAATTTTGATTACATCCTGAAAAGCAACCGCTTTTTGATGCAGGGTATCGCGTAAATGTTGTAACGACGGAATTGTATGTTCTGCGACCGCTTGATAAGCGGCAATGTGCATGGCAGTGGGAAAAGTATCGTTAGAGGATTGCGATTTGTTGACGTCGTCGTTGGCTTTAATAAAAGAGTCGGTTGCGCCCAAAGTTAATCCTTTAAGAACTTGTGCTCGGTTGGCAATGACTTCATTTATATTCATATTGCTTTGGGTACCCGAACCAGTTTGCCAAATAACGAGTGGAAATTGATCATCGAGTTGTCCGGTTAAAATTTCATCGCAGACTTGGGCAATAGCATCTCGTTTTTCGAGTGGTAAAACGCCTAATTCGTGATTGGTATACGCTGCAGCTTTTTTGAGAATGGCAAAACTGTAAATGATTTTTTTGGGCATGGAGGCGGCTGGACCAATTTTAAAATTATTTCGGGAACGCTCGGTTTGCGCTCCCCAATATTTATCGGCTGGGACTTGTACTTCGCCTAGGGTGTCTTTTTCTATTCGGTAATTCATTTTTGTTTGTTTTATGGATTTTTTGAAAAAGCTTTCTATAAAATGCAAATTTCTAGCCCTGATAGCAGCGGAATCCTTTTGTGGCTTTCTTTAAGCCATAAAAGATAGAGCGGATAGCAGGAAATAGCTTCTGATATCAAAAAAAGTATTTTTAATTACTTTAAATATACGGATAAATGTATTTTTATAAAAATTGAGTGCTATTTTATTGCTAAGAAAAAAAAATCGGTTTACATTTGTGGCTACATTCAAAATTCCGGAAAACATGTTTGAATTTTCACAGTATTTAGGCTTCTTACTTTTCTTAACCATCCTTACTATGGGATTTTGGTTGATGTTTTTCTTAGTAAGCTTCGTATCGTATTGGGTAGGAGGTGCTACTTGGGAAATGTACAAGGAAAAAAGAGCAAAAAAGAAAGCAGAAAGAGAATCAATTTAATTTGATTTTTTGCTATAAAAAAAGGACCCGTTATACGAGTCCTTTTTTTTGTTTGTTGGTGATGGGTTATCCAGGGAAACCACCACCATCGTCATTATTTTCTCTTGGTGCATTTTTATCTCTATCGGTTTTTTTCTTGTTGAAACGATAGGTAAACGATAAATTAAATTGTCTTTTACGCCATTGAAATTCGCTATACGATTCTACTGTTGGTAAATAGGTTTCGTTTTTCATTTTACGCGAATTGAAAACGTCGCTAATGTTAAAAGCAATAGTGGCTTTGTCTTTTAAAACGTCTTTGCTTAGAGCAGTATTAATTCCGATTTGACCTAAGCTTTTTCCCTGCGCGGTATTGCGAGGTCCCATATACATGGCGGTAGCTTGCCAATCAATTTTAAACGGAAGGGTTAAACGCGAATTCACACGTGAAAACCATGAAAAAGCATCGTTATCTAAATCTTGTGTAATTACTTCGCCAGCAGTGTTGGTGTACGTATTTTCTCCAGTGGTATTGCTTTGTGCTAAGTTGAAACTAGCATTTAATTTCCATATTTTAAACGGGTTGTAATTGACATTAAACTCAAAACCAAACTGATCTTGTTCGGCTAAATTGATTGGTGTATTTAAAATTACTGGAGTTCCATTTACAAACTCGCCTGTTTCCAATCGCACAAACGAGAAAACATCGGTAGTATGTTCGTAGTAAAAAGAAGTGCTTAACGTAAGTTTATCCCAACGTTTTAAATAACCCAAGTCAAATTTATTACTAAAAGAAGGATCTAAATCGGGGTTACCTCTAAACAAGTTAATGTTACTCGAATAGTTGGTTGCTGGGTTTAAGAAACGACCTCTAGGGCGCGATAAACGTTTGCTGTAACTTAAAGAAAGACTGCTTTCGTCCGACAATTCATAATTGATGAAGGCACTTGGAAATAAGTTGTTGTATTTCTTTTTGTTAAAATCTTGCGTGTCCAAAAGGTTTACATCAATATTGGTGTCTTCCCAACGCAATCCAAATAAATACGAAAATTTATTCATTTTAAAACCATATTGCGCATACACCGCATTGATGCGTTCTATATAATTTAAAGTATTGGTCAATAAATCATCAATGGCATTTCCGTTTTGATCGGTTGTTACATTGTAACGGTTGTCTAAGTTGGTGTAGTTGCCTTTATAACCCGCTTCAAACTGACTGCCTTCGCCTAATGGCAATACGTAATCGGCCTGAAGTTGCATTTGTTTTTGGTATTCGTTGTTAAAGGTTGTGTTGATAACGGCGGGATCGCTGCTTCCAATAGTTTCATCGGTGATAACTGAATTTTCGAAATCGTCATTACTAGTTACCGAAAAATCGACTGTTAACTTATGGCCTTCGTCGTTAAAGTTTTTTAAGAAATTCGAGTTGTACTCAAAATCAGAACTATTGTCATCGCCATTACTCAAACGGTAACGCGTTGAAGTAAAGATATTATTGGCATCGAAATTATTGTAAGTAACCAAATCTTTATTTGTTCCGCTATTATCTCGATAACTAATAGAGTTGGTCCAGTAAGTATTTGGGGCAATGGTCCATTCGAATCCGGTTTTAGTGGAAAAGCCTTTGCGCAAGCGTTCGGTATCACGATCCTCGTTGATATAGCCCGTAATGGCACGAGTATCTTTATCTAGATAGGTAGAGTTGGTTAAACCCGTTCCTTCGGTTGTACGGTAATTGTAACCCGAGTTCGTGAAAAAATTGATTTTTTTGGTTTTGTAATTCAAATCGGCACTCAAACCATAGGTTTCGGGAATTCCAGTCGAAGCAATTACCGAACCGTTAAAACCTAAGTTTTTACCTTTTTTCAAGATAATGTTCAAAATACCAGCACCTCCTTCGGCATCGTAACGAGCCGATGGATTGGTAATTACTTCCACTTTATCAATAGCATCGGCTGGAATTTGACGCAAAGCTTCGGCCATATTTAAAGCATTTGAAGGTCGTCCGTCAATAAAAATACGCACGTTTTCATTTCCGCGTAAGCTTACATTTCCTTCTACATCTACCGAAACCGAAGGCACATTTTCAAGCACGTCGCTTACAGTTCCTCCTTTTACCAGCATATCTTGTCCTACGTTGTATACTTTTTTATCCAATTTGATTTCGACCGTCGATTTTTCGGCACGAATAACAACTTCGTTCAATTCATTCGCATCCTCAGATAAACTAATATCTCCTAAATTGGTGTTTTCAGTAATCGATTTTCCTTTAATTTCAAGCGCTTTAAAAGAAATGAATTCGATTTTTATATCATAAGTTCCTGGAGCTGTCTCTACACTAAATTTACCTTTTTCGTCCGAGATTCCGCCCGAAATGGCTTTAGGATTTTTAACGTTGGTCAACGTAATGGTGGCATAACCAAGGGGCTGTTTGGTTGCTTTTTCGATAACCGTTCCCGTCACTTTTAGCTTGGGTTGTGTGTTTGGATTTCCGTTTCTTCCTCCTTGTGGTTCTCCTTGTGCGAAAGTAAATACAGTCGCTAAAAGAAAAAGTAAAGTTAGGATTAAGTGGTTTTTCTTCATTAGGTGGTCTTTATTATGTTTGTGCTTTTAGACCACAAATGTAGTGCTAGGTTTAACGGGTAAACTCACAAAAAAATGTTAATTAAACCTTTTTTACTTTAACCCAAAAAAGACTCCAATTGCTCTAAATCTCTACCAATAATGGCTTTGTTGTTTTTGATAACGATAGGTCTTTCAATCAAAATAGGGTTATCTGTCATGGCCTGAATGATTTGCGAATCGGTTAAAGCTTTGTTCTTGTAATTTTCTATCCAAATTTTCTCTTTCGTACGGACTAATTCGATGGGTTTTATGTTTAATTTTTGAATTAAATTTTCAATGTCTGTATACGATGGATTGTCGGTTAAGTATAAAACGGTTTCGTAAGGGATATTTTTAGCCTCTAAAAAAGCCAAACAATTCCTTGATTTTCCGCAACGAGGGTTGTGATAGACAGTGAGCATCATTTTATTTGAATTTTTGCGTGGTACTTTATTTAAAAAAAATGTAATTTAGAGAAGTAAAAATACAGTTTATTGCTCGGAATGAGTTAAAATTAAACACAAAATTTATGTTTTTAGAACAAGCCATTAAGCCCGAAAATCATTTTGTAAAATACATTTTAGGTCTTTTTATCATTTTTTTAGCCTCGCTAATTGGGCAAATTCCGCTTTTGGTTGCCATTCAATACAAAACGATGAACAGTGATATGGCTAGCCCAGTAACACAAGAGGATCTTTTTAAGGTATTCGATTCGAATATTATGTTGGTTTTAATGTTGCTTTCATTTGTTTTTGTGTTGGTAGCCACGCTTTTGGTTGTTAAATATTGGCATCGTCAACCGGTACTTACAATTATAACGAGTCGGAAAAAAATCGATTGGAAACGCATCCTTTTTTCTTTTTCAATTTGGGGATTTTTAACCACTTTTTTTCTAGTTCTATCCTATTGGATGGAGCCTTCTAATTTTATCATCAATTTTGAATGGAAGCCTTTTTTAATTTTAGTGGTTGTTGGTGTAATTTTTATTCCCATTCCAACCACGGCTGAAGAATTGGTTTTTAGAGGGTATTTGATGCAAGGTTTTGCCAATTGGGTTCCTAATCGTTGGTTTCCGTTGTTGATGACATCGTTGGTTTTTGGTGCTTTACATTTTTATAATCCAGAGGTGGCCAAAACCGGAAATGTAATCATGATTTATTATATAGGAACCGGATTGTTTTTAGGAATTCTGACTTTAATGGATGAAGGAACCGAGTTAGCACTGGGTTTTCATGCTGCTAATAATTTATTTGGTGCTTTGCTGGTTACTTCAACTTGGACGGCATTTCAAACACATTCCGTTTTAAAAGCAATAGGGGAGCCTTCCCTAATTTGGGATATTTTAGTCCCGGTTTTAATCATTTACCCAATTTTGTTATCTATCTTTAACCTAAAATACGGCTGGAAAAGTTGGAAAGAAAAACTAACCGGAAAACTTTTTTTGAATAAATAAACACACGAACTACTATGACTACAACACAAACTATCACTAATAAAAACGTACATAACAAATTTAAACTGAATGGTTTTCATTTAAATGCCGCCGATTTATCGCGAGTGGCTTACAGTTACATCAAAGAAGGCGATGACTTTGAAAGACCAATAGGCGAATTTTTGTTGGATTGGCTGGATCAAAAAAGTTATGTCAATATTACTACTTCGGGTACTACCGGAACACCTAAAGAAATTCAATTACCAAAACAAGCCATGATTGCCTCTGCTTTGGCAACGGGTGATTTTTTTGGATTACAACCTGGAGATAAAGCTTTACATTGTTTGTCGGCTGATTTTATAGCCGGAAAAATGATGATTGTACGTAGCTTGATTTTGGGTTTGGATTTGGATTTTGTCAATCCAAGCGCAAAGCCTTTGGATAAAAATACTACCGTTTATGATTTTGCGGCAATGGTTCCGTTACAGGTACAAAATTCTATTTCGGCTTTAAAAAATGTCAAAAAAATGATTGTAGGAGGTGCCGCAATGAGTCCCGAATTAATTGAAAAAACCAAGAATCTTAAAACCGAAATTTACGAAACCTACGGTATGACCGAAACCATCACGCATGTGGCTGCCCGCAGGGTTTCGGAAAAATATTTTACGGTTTTGCCCCATATTCAAATTCATAAAGATGATAGAGGTTGTTTGGTTATTGAAGCGCCAAGTATAACCGATTCTGCCGTTGTCACCAATGATTTAGTTGATATTGCCAACGAAAACCAATTTTTGTTTTTAGGTCGAATTGACAATGTAGTTAACAGTGGAGGTGTAAAATTGATTCCGGAAGTAATTGAGAGCAAATTATCTGGTAAAATTAACGGCCGATTTTTTGTAGTTGGAATTCCTGACAACACCTTAGGCGAAAAATTAATTTTAGTCATCGAGGGAGTGCAACAAGAAATAGACCCTACGATATTTGATATTTTAGACAAATATGAAAAACCCAAAGAAATTCGATTTGTTACTAAATTTAAAGAAACCGAAAACGGAAAAATAAAAAGAAAAGAAACTGTTTTGAATTAACAAAAAAGAGGCTGAAAGAAGCCTCTTTTTTTATTTATAAAGTTGTATTTCGTAAACGGAGTGCATTTAAAATAACCGAAACCGAACTAAAACTCATGGCTACTGCTGCCAACATGGGCGATAATAAAATGCCGAAAAAAGGATATAAAATACCTGCTGCTATCGGAATACCTAATGCATTGTAGAAAAACGCAAAAAACAGATTTTGTTTGATGTTTTTCATCACGGCTTCGCTTAATTTTTTTGCTTTTACAATACCTTGTAAATCGCCTTTTACCAACGTTATTTTGGCGCTTTCTATTGCAACATCGGTACCGGTTCCCATTGCAATTCCGATATCCGCTTGAGCCAAAGCAGGTGCATCGTTAATTCCGTCTCCCGCCATAGCAACAATTTCTCCTTTTTCTTGTAAATCTTTAATAAAAGATTGTTTGTCCTGAGGCAAAAGTCCCGCTTTAAAATCGGTTAAACCCAATTGTTTTGCTACCGATTGGGCTGTGTTTTCGTTATCTCCCGTAAGCATCATAACTTGCATGCCTTCTTTTTGTAAATTTTGAATGGCCGATATACTCGTTTTTTTAAGGGCATCTACAATGGTAATAAACCCCACCAATTTTGTATTTACCGCGATATACGAAACCGTTTTGCCTTGTTTTTGTTCGGTTTCAATTTGCGTTTTTTGAGCGCTTTCAATTGTAATTCCCAATTGCGACATGAGTTTTTCGTTTCCTAAAGCGATTGTTTTATTTTCAACATTTCCCGTAACCCCTTTTCCGGTGATGTTTTCAAATTGAGTAGTAGAAGAAAGCGCACTATTTTTTTCTTTTGCAAAATGGACCATGGCAGCTGCCAAAGGATGTTCGCTCGATTGATTTAAAGAACCAATAAGTTGAACTAAATCTAGAGGCTGATTTTCTTCAAATGTGACTATTTTTTCCACCACAGGTTTACCTTCTGTAAGGGTTCCGGTTTTATCGGTTACCAAAACAGTTGCTTTGTTTAGAGTTTCTAATGCTTCGGCATTTTTAATTAAAATTCCAGATTGCGCCCCTTTACCCACACCCACCATAACCGACATTGGAGTTGCCAAACCCAAAGCACAGGGACAGGCGATAATCAAAACGGCAATGGCATTTACCAATGCGTAAACAAAACGCGGTTCGGGTCCCCAAAATTGCCAGACTACAAAAGTCAGAATCGCAATTAAAAGAACAATGGGAACAAAATATTTTGCAATTGTATCGGCTAATTTTTGAATGGGTGCGCGCGAACGGCTGGCATCACTTACCATTTGAACAATTTGTGATAAAAGTGTTTCCGAACCCACTTTTTCGGCCATCATTACAAACGATTTATTGCCGTTAAGTGTTCCGGCACTAACCAAGTCGCCTTCCTTTTTATCAACGGGTATTGGCTCGCCGGTAATCATCGATTCATCTATTGCGCTGTTTCCTTCCTTTATTTTTCCGTCAACCGGAATTTTTTCGCCTGGTTTCACTCGAAGTAAATCGCCTTTTTGAATTTCTTGAATGGCAATAACTTCTTCTTTTTGGTTTTTTAATAAGGTCGCTTCTGTTGGGGCTAATTGTAGTAAGGACTGAATGGCGCCACTGGTTTGTTGGTGTGCTTTTGCTTCGAGCAATTGTCCTAATAAAACCAAAGTTAAAATGACAGTTGCCGATTCAAAATACAAGTGAATATTGCCGTGATGTGATTTGAATTCGTCCGGAAAAATTGCTGGAAAAAACAAGCCAACTAAGCTAAAAATAAAAGCCACAGCCGTTCCAATTCCGATTAAAGTAAACATGTTGAGTTGTAGCGTGACAATAGATTTCCAAGCTCTTTTGAAGAAAATCCATCCCGCATAAAACACAACCGGCAGCGATAAAAGCAACTGAATCCAATTCCATTTTTCTAAAGGTAAAATCTGGTATAATGGATTATTGGGGAGCATGTCGCTCATGGAAATAATAAATATAGGAAGCGTGCAAGCCACCGCAATTTTGAATTTTTGTAGTAGGTTTTGATAGGTTTTATTCTCGGTAGTTGCTGTGGGTTGTTGCGCAACTAAATCCATTCCGCATTTTGGACAACTTCCCGGCGAATCGGAAGTAATTTCTGGATGCATCGGGCAAGTGTAAATGGCTTTTTGATGCAAAATAGGTTGTTGTACCAAGTCCATTCCGCAAACAGGACAATCTCCAGGTTGGTCGTAGACCTTTTCTCCTTCGCAAAACATGGGACAGTAATATTTTCCTTCGGGAACAGCAGGGTGGTGGTGATGAGATGTATGTTGGTGATGGTGATCCTTGATTTCTGTCTCTTTTTTGAGGTCATCTGTAATCGAATACGAGCCTACGGAATGCAGTTTTTCCTGTAATTCTTCCAACTGAATTTCGTGGCTCATGCTAAGTTTGGCCACAGGTGGCTCTAAAGTGACTTCGGCCTCATTACCCTCTATTGCATTAAGTGCTTTTTCAACTTTTGTTCTGCAACCGTTGCAAGACATTCCGTTTATATGATAGCGTTTTTCCATTACTTTTCTTTTTAAGATTAGTAATACAAAATTACGCATTAGATAACGGGTAGCTATTGTAAAATTTTGGGAATGAGTTGTAAAATTTACAAAGTATCAATTTGTTGTCGTTTCTTTTCTTTCAGTTTTTTGTAGTAAGAAGGAGAGAAACCGGTGACTTTTTTAAATTGATTACTTAAATGAGCCACACTGCTGTAGTGTAATAAATCGGCAATTTGGCTTAAAGTAAGCTCATCGTAAAGTAGCAATTCTTTTACTTTTTCGATTTTTTGAGCAATGAAGTATTTTTCAATCGTAGTGCCTTCTACTTCCGAAAAAAGATTGCTCAACGTATTGTAATCTTGCGGAATATGTTGCGTGAGATAATGGGATAAGTTCAGCGATAAAGCATTATTTTTATGGTGAACCAAATCGATAATTAAGGTTTTAATTTTGTCGATGAGCTTGCTTTTTTTGTCATCCATTAATTCGAAACCCAAAGCCTGTAAACCATTACTTAATTCGGTTTTTACAAGATCAATGTTATTTTCTTCTAATTCTATTTCACCTAATTCGACCAAAAGAGGGTGAAGCTTGTGTTTGGCTAACTCTAACTTCACCATCATTTTGCAACGGTCGCACACCATATTTTTGATGTAAATTTTCATTTAATTGATGACTTCGTTCACTCCTCCGCAATTCATCATTTCAGAACCATAATACGGATTGCGAATTTCTTTTTCGGTACTTAACCAATTTCCACCTTTACCATTATTGGCCATTGGGCAGTATTGGTAGTAAACAGGCGCTCCATTTTTGGTGATTTTCATTAAGTTGTACATGGCTGGAGATAAAGTAGTAAATGCGCTACGTTGTTTTACAATATCTTTAGCATTGGCAATAGTATTGGCATCTGCTTCTAACGATTTTACCGTTTTCATCCACTCGGTATGTACTTTTGGTTCTAAATCAGACATTTTAACTGCCTTGATTGAAGTTACTAAATTTTTAGCTTTGGCTGCGGCTGTATTAGCATCGGTTTGTACCAAGGCATTTTTAACTTCGAAATAAGCAGCATAAACGGGTGACAGCGGATTGTCTTTTGAAAGCGCTACTGGTGTAGTAGTGGTTGCTGATTCTGAAGAGGGTGTATGACTGGCTTTCGGGTTGCGTTCGTATTGGCAACAATCGGTCAATTCTTTGTATGCTTCGTTAGTAGCCAAATGATTTTCGCTATCGTAACCCGACATCGCAATTCGTTTTAAAATATCTTCTTTGTTGGTTAAAGTCGAATCAAAAGTTATAGTAGCTATTTTGGTTTCTTTGTCCCAATCAACAGCAGCAACTTGGTCTACATTTCCTGCTTTTTCTATTGTTTTTTCGCACATTTCACAATTGCCATAAATTTTGGCCGTTTCGGTTTTGGCGTTTTTTATTTTAGCGTCGCAAGCGGCCAACGAAAAAAATAATGAAAGTGCAAATGCAGTTTGTAATACGGATTTCATGAGCGTTATATTTATATGAATTTTTAAAGAAATTGAAGGTTAAAGGTACTAACTTTTTTAGGATACTTTCTTATTCTGATTTTAAAAAAGAAAAGCCCGTCAATGAAGACGAGCCTTTATAAAAGTGTTAGTAAGCACTTATTTAATATCAGAAATTAGGTTCTAATACTAATTCTTCATCAAATGGTAAGTTCCAAGCTTCGGCAACTTCTTTGTATACAATTTTACCATTTGCAATATTCAATCCTTTTTTAAGTTCGGCGTTCTCGGCACATGCTTTTTTCCATCCTTTATTTGCCAATTGTACAGCATACGGAAGGGTTGCATTCGTTAAAGCCAAAGTTGAAGTGTACGGTACTGCACCAGGCATGTTGGCTACACAATAATGTACAATGTCATCTATAATAAAAGTTGGATTTTCGTGTGTGGTAGGTTCGCATGTTTCGATACAACCTCCTTGATCTACCGCAACGTCTACTAAAACAGTTCCTGGACGCATGTCTTTTAACATTTCGCGGGTAATTAAATTCGGTGCTTTTGCCCCCGGAATTAATACCGCACCAATAATTAAATCGGCTTCTTTAATAGCATTTTGAATGTTATAACTATTAGATATAATGGTCATAACATTGGCAGGCATGATTTCTGAAAGTTGACGCAAACGTGGTAAACTCACATCCATAATGGTAACTTGAGCTCCCAAACCAGCAGCCATTTTAGCGGCTTGTGTACCTACAATTCCACCGCCTAAAACCAATACTTTGGCCGGAGGAACTCCTGGAACACCACCTAATAAAATACCTCTACCTTTTAAAGGTTTTTCTAAATATTTAGCACCTTCTTGAATAGACATTCTGCCCGCTACTTCCGACATCGGAATTAACAATGGTAAACTTCTATCTGCTTTTTCAACTGTTTCGTAAGCCAAACATATCGCTTCACTTTTGATCATCGCATGGGTCAAAGGTTCTGATGAGGCAAAATGAAAATAGGTAAATACCAATTGGTCTTTTCGAATTAAATTGTATTCCGAAGCAATTGGTTCTTTTACTTTCATAATCATTTCGGCTACAGCATAAACCTCTTCAATTGTTCCCAAAATCTGAGCACCATAGGCAATGTATTCTTGATCGCTAAACCCACTACCTTCTCCGGCAGCAGTTTGTACATATACTTCGTGACCGTTTTTTTTCATTTCGGCAACTCCAGCAGGAGTAAGTGCCACACGGTTTTCGTTATTCTTAATTTCTTTTGGAACACCTATAATCATAATGAAGCGTTTTTAGTTGTTATAGGACAAATGTATGCATACCGAAGATACTAACGATATTTGCAGTGGAATTAAGAAAATATTAATTTTTTTTAATATTTTTGAATGAAAAACTTCTTTTTTTTGGGTTATTTGTAATGAATTAAAGAAAAAATAACTGTTAAGAAACGCCTCGAGGAGCTAATCCTAAACCCAGTATACTATGATTTTAGATGAAACCGACAAAAAAATCTTACGCCTCCTGCAAGAAGATGCACATTTGACTTTGAAAGATATTGCAAACCGAATAAACCTTTCGCTAACACCAGTTCATGATCGCGTTAAAAGATTGGAAAAAGAAGGTATTATAGAAAAATATGTTTCCATTTTGAACAAAAAAAAACTAGGCAAACATTTAACGGTTTATTGTCAGGTTACTTTAAATAAACAAACCTATGATATTTCGGAAGCATTCAACAAATCGATTCTGAATTTACCCGAAGTAGTGGAGTGTAATTTTGTTTCGGGAAATTTTGATTATATGCTTAAAATTGTCCTTCCGGATATGGAAAGTTACCATCATTTTCATCAGAAAAAATTATCCATTTTACCCGAAGTTTCGACCATTAATACTGTTTTTGTTATTTCAGAAGTAAAAAGCACGACGGTTTTAGCGGTTTAAAAAGAACAAAAACGAAACAAAAAAAGGTTTGAACGAATTCAAACCTTTTTGTTGTAGCAATGTTTTTGTTTTATAAACCTTGCGCCACTTTTTCGATAGCGGCAATAGTAAAATCCAGATCTTCGTAAGTTAAAGCATCGGTTATAAACCAGGTTTCGTAAGCAGAAGGAGCAATGTAAACGCCTTCTTCTAACAAACCGTGGAAGAATTTTTTAAAGGTTTCGTTGTCACCATTTGCAGCCGATTTAAAATCGGTAACCGGATTGGAATCAAAATGAACCGAAATCATCGAGCCAACTGAATTTATGGTAAATTCAATTTTAGCTGCTTTTAAAACAGTATTAATTCCTTTGGCGAGATAAGCTGTTTTTTCGGCCAAACGGTCAAAAATTGCCGTATCATTATTCAGTGCTTCTAGCATAGCCAAACCTGCTGCCATTGCCAACGGATTCCCAGATAGGGTTCCGGCTTGGTAAACAGGGCCTAAAGGAGCCAAAAGATTCATGATTTCGTTGCGGGCCGCAAAAGCACCAACTGGCAATCCGCCACCAATAACTTTTCCGAAACAAACAATATCGGCATCAATTTTTAGCAATTCTTGTGCGCCACCTTTAGCCAATCTAAAACCTGTCATGACTTCATCAAAAATCAATAAAATTCCGTTTGCAGTACACAGCGTTCGTAAGCCTTCTAAAAAATCTTTTTGAGGAGGAATACATCCCATATTACCAGCAACCGGTTCGATAATTATGGCTGCAATTTCATTTGGATTTGCTTCTATTACCGTTTTTACATTCTCTAAATTATTATAAGAAGCCAATAAAGTATCTTTTGCGGTACCTTGTGTTACACCTGGGCTGTTAGGACTACCAAAAGTTACAGCTCCGCTACCAGCTTGGATTAAAAACGAATCCGAATGACCGTGATAACAACCCGAAAATTTGATGATTTTGTCTCTTTTTGTATAACCTCTTGCCAATCGTATTGCGCTCATACAAGCTTCTGTTCCCGAATTTACAAAACGTATTTTGTCAATATTGGGTACCATCGAAACAGCTAAAGCGGCAATTTGGGTTTCTAAAGCAGTGGGCGTTCCAA
This sequence comes from Flavobacterium agrisoli, assembly GCF_016522065.1. GTDB lineage: Bacteria > Bacteroidota > Bacteroidia > Flavobacteriales > Flavobacteriaceae > Flavobacterium > Flavobacterium agrisoli. Next base: position 137,219 of record NZ_JAEHFV010000003.1, read on the forward strand.
AAGAGGTGCCGAGTTTAGCACGTTCGGTGACCGCAGTTACAACCGGTTCGTAAGCGTGACCTAAAATCATAGGTCCCCAAGAGTTAATATAATCGATGTACCGATTTCCATCTTCGTCGTATAAATAGGCTCCTTTTGCGCTTTTTACAAAAATGGGAGTTCCACCAACGGCTTTAAAAGCTCTAACGGGCGAATTTACTCCTCCGGGAATTACTGCTTCGGCTTCAGCAAAAAGCTGGCTACTTCTTTGATATGTCATTCTGATTGTACTTTTATTAAAAGAATGGGATTATTTTACAATCAATTTTTGTCCGATTGAAAGTGTATTATCCGATAAGTTGTTGTTTTTTTTGATGTCGTCTATCAGTATATTGAATTTTTTTGAGATAGAGTACAAGGTATCTCCCTTTTGTACTTCATAATAAGAAAAATTCGGGTTGTTTGGTGTGCTTTTATAAGCGGCAAGAACAGCTTGACTCTGACTTACATCGTATTTTTTTCCTAAAACTTGCGCATCGTATTGGTGTAATTGGTACCGCTCAATATAACTCATTAACTTGTCTGGGTATCGTGGGTCGGTGGCATAACCTGCAGCACGGAGCCCTTTAGCCCAAGCTTTGTAGTCGTCTTTTTCGTATTGAAATAATGATGCATATCTTTTTTTACCAGTCAAGAAAAGGGCATGGTCTCTAAACGATTCAGATGCGTCGTTGTATTTTCTAAAACATTCTTGCGATGCATCATCGTCATGGCGAACACTTTCGCCCAACCAATCGTTGTGGCATTTTATCCCGAAATGATTGTTAGCAGTTAAGGCCAAATCGCCTTTACCTGCACCCGATTCTAAAATACCTTGCGCCAAAATAATACTAGCCGGAATGCCATACGTTTTCATATTACCCATAGCGACGTCTTTATAAGCGGCTATATAATGGTCAATAACGTCGTTAGAAACCACCGTTCTCGAAGTAGATTCTATAACTTCTGTAGTAGTTTGATTTTGATTTTTTGTAGAGGCGGGAATGTTGGATTCTGATTTAGAATAGGTCGGTTTTTTTGTTGTTTGTACCACCGATCTTTGCTTTTGCGAAGTCTGACTTTTACTGGTTACAATGGTAGGTTTACTAGCGTGGCAGCTTACCAAACTAATGGCAATTAACAGTAGAAGAATTTTGCTATACATTGGTTAAAAGTATTGGAGATTTCTTGTTTTTTAATTTTTGATTCATGCCTTGTATACCTTGCAAACCGCCTGTATGAACAAGTAGTATTTTGGAATTGGCTTTGAAAAAACCGTTGTGGATTAAATCAATAACGCCAAAAACCATTTTTCCGGTATAAATGGGGTCTAGTGAAATTTGAGTTTGTTGGAAAAAAGCATTAATAAATTGAATTAATTCGATATTTACTTTGCCGTAACCTTCAAAATGATATTCATTTATCAATTTCCAGCCCTCTTTTTTTGCAAAAATACAAATTTCATCTTGTAAAAAGTCACCTTTTAGCGCAGGAAATCCTAAAACTTGTTGATGAGGCAATGCGCTGTTGATAATTCCGGAGATGGTTCCGCCCGTTCCAACGGCACAACAAACAAAGTCAAACTCCGTATCTTCGGGGGTTAAAATTTCTTCACAACCTTTTACTGCCAAAGCATTTGTTCCTCCTTCGGGTATCATATAAAAAGTGCCAAATTGGGCCGAAATACGATTTAAGAAATCCGGATTGGTTTTGTCTCGATAGACTTCTCTCGAAACAAAATGTAGGCGCATACCGCATTCTTGAGCAAATTGTAAAGTTGGATTTTCTGAAATTTTCGAAACCAATTCTTGCCCGCGAATAATGCCAATTGTTTTAAAACCGCCCTCTTTTCCGGCATACGCCACCGCCGCAATATGGTTGGAAAAAGCCCCGCCAAAAGTCAATAATGTGTCTTTGTTTTGCTTTTTTGCTTCAATGAGATTGTATTTTAATTTCCGAAATTTATTACCCGAAACAAAAGGATGCAGCAAATCCTCTCGTTTTATTTCGAGCGAAATTCCGTGAGGAAAAGCAATAGGTATCTTTTGATTCAAGTGTTGTTTTTTTAAATGTATTCGGTAAATTGAAAAAATTTTCGCTTTTTCAAATAGTCAAAATCGGTCTCGTTATAATAGGCTTCTTTTTCAAAACTAATATTACGATAACCTAAATGAAAATTTCTAAACTTCATCCAACGCCATACAAACTCCAATATGTACCAAATAAAAAAAGGAACAATGAGCATTTCAAGTTGTTGTCTTAAATGTATTTTTTCGTGATTAATGAAAATGGCATTGGTTTTATCTTGTTTGTATTTTATCAAAACAAAGGGATAAAGCGTAAGGCCGCGGTATCCTTTCGGAATTAAATATTTAGTATGAATAAGATACATTGGTAGTAAAGTTTGTAAATTTGTGTATAAAAATCATAGCTAATTAGCGAAAAATACAATTTATGGTTTTTCAAATGTCACCAAAAGTTATGTCAATTAATGAAAGAACAAAGTAATGAAAATAAATTAATCGAAGGGGAAGATTTTTACTATACACCCGAAGGTTATAAATGTTTCACCGAAAAATACCATTTAAAACGTGGATATTGCTGTAAAAGCGGATGCCGTCATTGCCCGTATGGTTACGATAAACGAACCAATAGATTGCGAAAATAATTTCAAAAACTGTTAAAAAACGCCTAAATGAATTTTAAAGATCTAATTCAACAAGGAATTCCAGCTGTTTTACCAGCCAAAAAACCGTTCGATATTACGGTTAATCACGCTCCAAAACGTAAAGAAATTTTAAATGAAGAAGAACAAAAACTAGCTCTTGCCAATGCGTTGCGCTATTTTGAAGCCCATCAGCATGCCGAATTACTTCCGGATTTTAAAGAAGAATTAGCGCTGTACGGCCGGATTTACATGTACCGTTTTCGACCTGATTATGGCATGTATGCGCGACCTTTAACAGAATATCCCGGAAAGTCGGAGCAAGCCAAAGCCATCATGCTTATGATTCAGAATAACTTGGATCCTGCTGTGGCACAACATCCACATGAATTAATCACTTACGGCGGTAATGGTGCTGTATTTCAAAATTGGGCGCAATATTTGCTTACCATGCAGTATTTATCCGAGATGACAAACGAGCAAACTTTGGTCATGTATTCCGGTCATCCCATGGGATTGTTTCCGTCTCATCCTAATGCGCCTCGTGTGGTTGTGACTAACGGAATGACTATCCCCAATTATTCCAAACCCGATGATTGGGAAAAAATGAATGCTTTAGGGGTTTCGCAATACGGGCAAATGACCGCAGGAAGTTATATGTATATTGGACCACAAGGAATTGTTCACGGTACCACAATTACGGTTTTAAATGCTTTTCGAAAAATAAAAAAAGAGCCACAAGGCCGTTTGTTCGTTACATCTGGATTGGGCGGAATGAGTGGTGCACAGCCCAAAGCAGGAACTATTGCCGGTTGTATTACTATTTGTGCCGAGGTGAATCCGAAAATTACAAAAATTCGCCATGAACAAGGTTGGATTGATGAAATTTGCAGTTCGATTACCCAATTATTGGAGCGGATTAAAGTTGCTCAAGCCAAAAAAGAAGTGGTTTCGATAGCCTATTTAGGAAACGTAGTCAAGGTTTGGGAGGCTTTTGCCGATCATAATATCAAAATCGATTTGGGTTCCGATCAAACTTCGTTGCATAATCCTTGGGCGGGCGGTTATTATCCGGTTGGTTTGAGTTTTGAAGAAGCCAATCAAATGATGGCCGATAACCCTGAATTGTTTAAAATAAAAGTACAAGAATCTTTACGACGCCAAGCCGAAGCAATTAACAAACATACCGAAAAAGGAACTTATTTTTTTGATTATGGTAATGCCTTTTTGTTAGAAGCTTCGAGAGCGGGAGGAGCCGTTATGGCCGAAAACCCTACTTTAGGTCGAGAGTTTCGTTATCCTTCCTACGTGCAAGATATTATGGGGCCTATGTGTTTTGATTACGGATTTGGTCCTTTCCGTTGGGTATGTACTTCTGGAAAACCCGAAGATTTAGCCAAAACCGATGCTATTGCTTCTCAGGTTTTAGAAAAACTTGCCCAAGAGTCACCGGCGGAAATTCAGCAACAAATGGCGGATAATATCAAATGGATTAAAGGCGCTCAAGCCAATAATTTGGTTGTCGGTTCGCAAGCCCGAATTTTATATGCCGATGCACAAGGTCGTATTCAAATTGCCGAAGCGTTCAATCAAGCAATTGCTCGTGGCGAAATTGGGTACGTTGTTTTGGGTCGCGATCATCATGATGTTTCAGGAACCGATTCGCCGTATCGCGAAACTTCTAATATTTATGATGGCTCACGATTTACAGCCGATATGGCTATTCAAAATGTAATTGGGGATAGCTTTAGAGGAGCTACTTGGGTTTCGATACATAATGGTGGTGGAGTAGGATGGGGAGAAGTAATTAACGGCGGATTTGGTATGGTTCTTGATGGTAGTAATGAGGCTTCAATGCGCTTAAAATCAATGCTTTTTTGGGATGTAAACAATGGTATTTCCAGAAGGAGTTGGGCTAGAAACGAAGGAGCTATTTTTGCGATTAAAAAAGCGATGGAAGCAGAGCCATTATTAAAAGTAACCTTACCTAATTTAATCGATGAAAATTTATTGTAATTTTAATAATTAACTGCTTGTTTAATTCCCATTATTATGAAAACATTTAAACTTTTTTCCGTTTTTTTTGTAATGCTTTTGGCTTCTTGTAGCTCCATTAGTGTTTATTCTGATTATGATAAATCGGTCAATTTTTCTCAATTTAAAACCTATGCTTTTTATAAACCAGGAGTGGATAAAGTCGAAATTTCCGATTTAGATAAAAAAAGAATTTTGCATGCAATCGAAAATCAAATGGCTGCCAAAGGATTTACCAAAAGTGATAATCCCGATTTGTTGGTTAATATTTTTACCAAAACTCGTGAAGAAGTGAATGTAAATCAGTTTAGTGCTGGTTGGGGTTACGGCTGGGGTTATGGATGGAATCCGTATATGATGTACGGTTGGCCTTCTACATCGGTTTCAACTTCTACGCAAGGCACTTTGTTTATTGATTTTGTCGATGCTAAAAAGAAAGAATTGGTTTGGCAAGGTGAAGGTATTGGCGAACTTACCCGAAACATCGATAAAAAAGATGAAAAAATTGCCGATTTTGTAGCACAAATTTTAGCGCAATATCCTCCGCAAGTTTCTAAAAAATAATACTTTTTTAAAATTGAATTTTAATTTTAGAGTGTTATTTTTGTAACAGAAATCAACGTGAAGATAATTTATATAACAAAGAATATTTTCGATTAGTCCTAATCAACTCCGAAGTTATGTACTTTATTTATAGAAATTATAGATTGTTAACCTCCATTTCAAAACGGAGGTTTTTTCTTTTAAAAGCCCATACAAATGAACTTATTTGACGAAATACAACTTGCCAGCGAACAATTAAAAGGGGTGGTGAGTCTTACTCCGCTTACACAAAATCTGAATTTATCGGATGAATTTGATGCTACTATTTTACTTAAAAGAGAAGATTTACAAATGGTTCGTTCGTATAAGATTCGGGGTGCCTATAACAAAATGAGTGCCTTAACCGATGACGAAAAATTGCAAGGCATTGTTTGTGCCAGTGCCGGTAATCATGCGCAAGGTGTGGCCTATTCCTGTCATTTACTTCAAATAAAAGGAGTAATTTATATGCCTAAAACCACTCCGAAACAAAAAATTAAGCAAGTACAATTGTTTGGAAAATCGTATGTGGAAATTGTTTTAACCGGCGATACTTTTGATGATGCGTATGCTTCGGCAGTAGAAGATAAAATAAAAAATGATCGGGTGTTTATTCATCCATTTGATGATATAAAGGTGATAGCAGGGCAGGGGACTATCGGACTCGAAATTCTGTCCTCAACTCCTAATCCGATTGATTATGTTTTTGTGCCTATAGGTGGCGGCGGTTTGGCTGCCGGATTATCAGAAGTTTTCACTCGATTGAGTCCGAAAACCAAAATAATTGGAGTGGAACCTTTGGGAGCGCCTTCGATGCAAACCGCAATCGAATCAGGAAGTAATGCACCGTTGGTATCGATTGATAAATTTGTAGATGGAGCCGCGGTAAAACAAGTTGGAAAATTAACTTTCGAAATTTGCAAAGACCGCCTGGCTGATATTGTATTGGTGCCCGAAGGTAAAGTATGTACCACGATTTTACGTTTGTATAACGAAGAAGCTATGGTGGTAGAGCCAGCGGGTGCTTTAACCATTGCAGCACTCGACTTTTATAAAGAAAAAATAAAAGGTAAAAACGTGGTTTGCATTGTGAGCGGAAGCAATAATGATATTGAGAGAACCGCCGAAATCAAAGAACGGTCGTTGTTGTATGAAGGATTGATGCATTATTTTATGGTGCAATTTCCGCAACGGCCGGGTGCGCTTAAAGATTTTGTAAACTTTATTTTAGGGCCCGAAGATGATATCACGTATTTTCAATTTGCTAAAAAAAACAGTCGCGAAATGGGCTCGGTTGTGGTGGGTATTGAATTGAAAAACAAAAAAGACATTGTCAATATCAAAACCAAAATGATTGAAAATGGTTTTGATTTCAATTATTTAAACGATAAACCCGATTTGTTCACGCAGTTAATTGGTTAAATATGAAAAAGGATATTCAAACCTTGCCCGACATTGAGTTGATGGTGAATACGTTTTATGAAAAAGTGCAACGCGACGATTTAATTGGACCTATTTTCAACGCTAAAATTCAAAATCGTTGGCCGGAGCATCTCGAAAAAATGTACCGTTTTTGGCAAACTATTTTATTAGAAGAGCATACCTATTCCGGAAGTCCTTTTCCGCCACACAAACAGTTAACGGTTGATCAGGCACATTTTGATCGATGGATGGAGCTTTTTACTCAAACCCTTACTGATTTATTTGAAGGTGCCGTTGCTGAAGAGGCCAAAATGCGGGCAGCTAATATGGCCTATATGTTTATGTATAAAATTGAGTATTTCCGAAATCCAGAAAATTTCAATAAAAAGTAATAAAGGCTTCTTTTAGTTATTTGATTTTGAGTTTTTCTCAAAATGTAGGCAAAATTTTGTAAATTTAAAGAGTAATACTTACTAATTTACAATGGAGCCTACTATTGAAACCAATCCGCTTTTGGATCGTTTGCCACAACACTTAAAACAATTTATAAAACCGCAAGTTTATAGCGATTATACCCCTATAAATCACGCGGTTTGGCGTTATGTAATGCGTAAAAATGTGGCCTATTTGGCGCAAGTAGCGCATCATTCGTATCAAGAAGGATTACGCAAAACCGGAATAGAAATTGATCGAATTCCGAGTATGTACGGCATGAACCGTATTTTGGCCGATATTGGTTGGGCTGCGGTTGCGGTGGATGGATTTATTCCACCGAATGCTTTTATGGAATTTCAAGCTTACAATGTCTTGGTTATTGCTTCCGATATTCGACAATTGGAGCATATCGAATATACACCCGCTCCCGATATTATTCACGAAAGTGCCGGTCATGCACCAATTATTGCCAATCCAGAATATGCGGAATATTTACGACGTTTTGGCGAAATTGGCTCCAAAGCAATTTCTTCTAAAAAAGATTATGAAATTTACGAGGCTATTCGATGGCTTTCTATTGTCAAAGAGGCCGAAAATACCTCGCCCGAAATCATTGCCGAAGCTGCTAAAAAAGTAGAGGAACTTCAAAACGATACCAATTCTCTGTCAGAAATGGCTCAAATTCGGAATTTGCATTGGTGGACAGTAGAGTATGGTTTGATAGGTACTTTAGAAAATCCTAAAATTTATGGAGCGGGTTTGCTTTCCTCTATCGGAGAAAGTGCGCATTGTATGACCAATGCGGTTGCCAAAATACCGTATGATATTTCGGCTGCACAGCAAAGTTTTGATATTACTCAGTTGCAACCGCAATTGTATGTAACGCCTACATTTGCTCATTTGAGTTTAATTTTAGAAGAATTTGCCAATAAAATGGCTTTACGAACGGGCGGTTTTTCCGGCGTTCAAAAATTGATTGATTCGGGAGCCTTAGGAACGATTGAGTTGAGTACGGGATTACAAATTTCGGGTGTTTTTACGAATGTTTTAGCAGAATATGGCAAACCGATTTACATACAAACCACCGGAAAAACCGCTCTTTCATATCGAGAGAAAGAGTTGGTTGGGCATGGTACTGGTGCTCATAAAGAAGGTTTTGGTAGTCCGATTGGTAAATTGAAAGGATTTAATTTGGCTATAGAAGACATGAGTCCGATGGATTTAAATGCCTATAAAATTGTCGAAAACGAAACGGTTTGTTTGGAGTTTGAAGGAAATATTACCGTTAAAGGAGAAATTATTACGGGTAAACGAAATTTACACGGCGAAATTATTTTGATAAGTTTTAAAAATTGTACTGTTAAGCACAATGATACTATCTTATTTGCTCCCGAATGGGGAATTTACGACATGGCGGTGGGTAAAAAAGTGGTTTCGGCATTTTCGGGACCGGCTGATAATACCAGTTTTGATTTGATGGAGCAACTGCCTTCTAGTAAAACGATAAAAGCAGATTTTGATTTGCATCGAAAAAAAGTAGAAACACTTTACCAACAAGTTCGGGATATTCGAGAAAATCGAGATATGAAGACCAATCTCAAAACAATTTTTACCGAATTGCAACAATTAGATCCAAAAGATTGGTTGTTAGCGGTGGAAATTTTTGAATTGGCTTTTTTACAAAAGGATTTTGAATTGGTTGCCGAGTTAAAATTATATTTAGAAAAGCTTCAAAATCAAAGACCCGAAGTGGCGCATTTAATTTCTTATGGAATAGCACTAGTGGATTCTAATGTTGCCAATAACCCTCTTTAATAACTGTTAATGTAGGAATTATATAAACTTTCACTTAATATACATAAATCTCATTCGGTCTTCTGGTTTTATTTTTGTGACAACGTTTTGTAACCCTCAAATTTTACTATTATGATTGTACGTATAAATGAATTACCTGCTAATATGATTGGATTTAAGGCTGTTGGCGATTTGTTAAAAGCCGATTTTGATGTTATTATAGAGGAATTGAAAGACTATATTAATACCAACAAAAACGCCAATTACTTGTTGCTATTTGAAAAAGCACCCACTGATTTTGCGCTTGGAGCGTGGTTGCATGAAGGATTGGTTCGCATAAAAAATTCGGTGGATTGGTCTCGTGGTGCTTTGGTTACCGATTCCGAAAGATTAATTCGATATGCGTTAGAATTTGATAAAACCATTTCGGGTGAATTTAAATCGTTTTTAAAATCGGATTACCGGGCAGCGATTGATTGGACTGCTGAGAAAATTTAGTCGTTTCTTAAATAGAAAATTTCAAATAAGAATTTAATTGAATTAGTAAAAATTAAAATTCATAATAAAAAAGCTGTTCAACACGTATGTTGAACAGCTTTTTTTATTGGAATAAATCGCAAGAGATTTAAATAATCACGCGCATGATTTCTCCGTTTTTATTAATCATTTCAATACGTATGCTTTGGTTATCGTCTTTGTTATTCAAAATTTTCGAAACCGTTTCCACATCGGTAGCTTTTACGTTATCAACACTCAAGATAATATTACCTTCTAATTCATCGGCATATTGAGCCAAATTTTCATTGTTTATGGATTTGATTTTAACGCCATAATTCAATCGAAATTTTTTCTTATCGGTAGCATTGATGTTTTCCAATTCGATTCCTTTAAATTCGGTCGAATAAAATTCGTTTTTGCTTAAAGTTACTGGGGATACTTTGGTTTTTCCATCACGTAAATAGGTTACTTGTACCACATCATTAGGGCGTTTGGTATTAATATATCCCGATAAATCGGCATAAGAATGGATATTTTGCTCGTCTAATTTGATGATAATATCACCTTTTTTCAATCCTGCTTTTTCGGCTCCCGATTTAGTTGAAACTGCATTAATGTAAAAGCCTTCGGTTTGCGAAACGCCTAATTCTTTAGAAACGGATGCGTTTAATTCGCCACCCTGCACACCTAAAATACCACGTTGCACGTTTCCGTATTCCATAATATCTTCAATAATTTTTCGGGCAATATTAGAAGGAACCGCAAACGAATAGCCAGTGTAACTTCCGGTTGGAGACGAAATCATCGTGTTAATTCCAATCAATTCGCCACGAGTATTCACTAACGCACCACCACTGTTTCCTGGGTTAACGGCCGCATCAGTTTGTATGAAGGATTGAATCCCATCACCGCCCATACTTCTGGCTTTTGCCGAAACAATTCCAGCGGTAACGGTCGAGGTTAAATTATACGGATTTCCTACTGCCAAAACCCATTCGCCCACTTTTACATTATCCGAATTGGCAAAAGTAGTATAAGGCAGTTTATCGGAAGTATCGATTTTTAAAAGGGCAATATCCATTTTAGAATCGGTTCCAATTAATTTTGCTTTATATGATTTGTTATTGTTTAGCGTGATTTCGAGTTCCGAAGCATCTTTAATTACGTGGTTATTGGTTACTATATAACCATCTGCCGAAATAATGACTCCCGATCCCGTTCCGACTTGTTCTTGCTGTTGACCGCCTCCGTAGCCATAAAAATATTCTAACATCGGGTTGGTTACGGTTCTTCTCGAAACATTTTTTACGTGAACCACTGTATGTACGGTTTCGTTGGCAGCCGCCGTAAAATCAACTGCATCGGCAGGTAAGCCCACATTTTTGGTATACGAATTTGGGGCTACCGTTACAATCGATTTGTGATTTCCAAAAAAGGAATCGTTGTTTTCAAATAATAACTTGTAGGCACCAAGCGTCATAGTACCACTAAAAAGCGATACTAAAAATAAGGTAGATAATCGTTTCATGGTTTTGTTCATATTTGATTTATTGATAGTAAAATTAAGGCAAAAAATAATTCCATAAAACGGTTTAACGCTCTTTAACGATGATTAACATATCATTAATAGTTTGTATTTTTGTATTTCAATTACAAAAAAATGCTGATAGAATTTTATAAATACCAAGGAACAGGAAACGATTTTGTTATGATTGATAATCGTAGTGAATTTTTCCCCAAAGAAAATGTACAAATTATTGAACGTTTGTGTGACAGACGTTTTGGAATAGGCGCCGACGGACTTATTTTACTTGAGAACGATTCGAATACCGATTTTAAAATGGTGTATTACAATGCCGACGGAAACGAAAGTTCGATGTGTGGTAATGGCGGACGTTGTTTAGTTGCTTTTGCCCAACAATTGGGCGTGATTAATAGTAAAACTATTTTTATTGCCACAGACGGATTACATCACGCATCGGTTGATCAAAATGGCTTGGTTGCTTTGCAAATGATTGATGTTCCTGAAATTGATTTTCATGAAAATTATACTTTTTTAAATACTGGTTCACCACATCACGTTGAGCTAGTTCCTGATTTAGAACAATGTGATGTAAAAGGGAAAGGTGCCCAATTACGTTATAGCGATTTGTATGCTCCAAAAGGAAGTAACATTAATTTTGTTAAGAAAATTAACGACAATACATTTGCTTTGCGTACCTATGAGCGTGGCGTAGAAGATGAAACCTTGGCTTGTGGAACAGGGGCTACAGCGGTTGCTATTGCCATGAATGCAACGGGACAGACCAATGAAACCAAATTAAATATGAATGTGGAAGGGGGTCAATTAGAAGTGTATTTTGAAAAAAGAGGCGCTAGTTATACCAATGTCTTTTTGAAAGGTCCTGCGCAATTTGTATTTAAAGGCACAATCGAAATTTAAAATTAGCTCACTTGATGAAACCCTTGAAAGGCGATACTATTTTTCTTAGAGCACTCGAACCTCAGGATTTGGAGTTTATTTATGCTATAGAAAATGATGTGGATATTTGGGAAGTAAGCAATACACAAACTCCTTACAGTCGTTTTTTAATCAAGCAATACCTCGAAAATGCCCATCAAGATATTTACGAAGCCAAACAACTTCGGTTGGCCATTTGTCAAGATGATGAATTTCCAGCAATTGGGTTGATAGATTTGTTTGATTTTGATCCTAAAAATAACCGCGCCGGAATAGGGATTGTTATCCATACTTCTAAAAACCGAAATCAAAGTATTGGTACAGAGGCGTTAAGCGTTATGATTGATTACGCATTTTCTCATTTAAATTTACATCAATTATTTGCAAATATTGGTATTCAAAATAAACCAAGTATGGCTCTTTTTGCTAAATTTGGTTTCGAAAATATCGGAGTAAAAAAAGATTGGATTTTAGTAAACGGAAGGTATCAAGATGAAGCTATTTTTCAATTAATCAATAAAAAATAAATTATAAGATTTTGAATATCAAAAAAATAATTTCAACCGTTGCAGTTGTTGTAATTGCTGTTTTGTTGCTTTACGGGTCGTATTTGTTGGTGCAAATTTTTAGCAGTAACACCAAATTTGAAGAAAACGAAGTTTATGTTTACGTACCCACAGATTCTAATTATGAAGACGTAAAAAAGATATTAGAACCTTATGTGAAAAATATAGATCGCTTTGAAATGGTTGCGAATAAACGCAGCTATCCAGAAAACGTAAAAGCGGGCCGTTTTTTACTTAAAAAAGGAATGAATAATATCGATTTGGTTCGTGCCATGCGATCTAATATTCCAGTAAAATTGGCATTTAATAACCAAGAACGTTTGGAAAATTTTGCAGGCCGAATTGGTTCTGAAATTGAAGCCGACAGTACTTCGTTGGTTGCGGCCATTACGGATTCTGTTTTTATGAAAGAAAACGGTTTTACGAAAGACGATGTTTTTAGTATGTTTATTCCCAATACCTACGAAGTATATTGGAATACCTCGGCCATTAAATTCCGAGATAAAATGATTAAGGAATACCGTATTTTTTGGACAGATGAACGCGTTGCCAAAGCCAAAGCACAAGGGTTAACACCAGTACAGGCAACTATTTTAGCATCAATTGTTCACAAAGAATCCGTAAAAAAAGATGAAAGACCCCGAATTGCAGGCGTTTATTTAAACCGTTTGCGATTGGGCATGCCGTTACAAGCCGATCCCACCGTAATTTATGCAATTAAGAAAAAAACAAATGATTTTGACCAAGTTATCAAACGTGTTTTTTATAAAGATTTGACAATGTCATCTCCTTATAATACGTATATGAATGTTGGATTACCTCCAGGACCTATCGCCATGCCCGATATTACGGCTTTAGAAGCAGTTTTAAATCCCGAGAAAAATGATTTTATTTATTTCTGTGCCAGTGTAGATCGTTTTGGTTACCATGAATTTGCTTCTACTTTAGCTGAGCATAATGTTAATGCCAAAAAATATGCCGACTGGATTAATGCGCAAGGAGTGAACAGATAAATTAGTCTTAATTCAGTTTTTTCCCATTTATAAAACCAGTGCATTTCATGTTACTGGTTTTTTTATTTTAATAATCACGCCTAGTTTGAAATTGGTTTTGAGCAATTGCTAGTATATAATTGTCTTTTTATTTATAATCCTAGCAAAATATTCTTTTTGGAAAACGTTTAAAAGATAGATTTTTTGTTGCTTTTTAAGTCGAAAATTGATGTAAATATCATTTTAGTTAAACAGTAGTAGATCTGTTTTATTTTTGAAAAATGAGTTTGTTAGTTTGTAGAATCCACTATCAACGAGTAAGTTAAAGTCTTATTTTTGACTTTGGCTTATGTTTAACAAATTGATTTTCAGTTTTATAATATATATTGTATCTTTGCGCGCAGAAATTTTTGAAAGTGACAGTTTCAAAAGAAAAACAATTTATGATAAAGAAATGGCATTTTTATTCCACTTTGGCAATTATAGTTGCCTTTTTAAGTTTAGGTTTTAAACCTTTTAAATTAGAAACCAGTCCTTGGTTTTTGACCGAAAAAAATTCTGAATCTGATTATTTGTTTCCTTCAGAAAAACAAGAAGATTATGTAAGTTTAAATATTCCTTATGTAGGAAAAAGGTTAAACGGTTTTAAAGAAGCGCTCGCTTTAAAAGAATCTCAAGGTCACTATCGGAAAGTAAATTCATTGGGTTATATGGGGAAATACCAATTTGGTTCGGAAACACTACGTACCGTTGGTATAAAAAACGACAGCAAATTTTTGCATAGTCCCGCTTTGCAAGAAAAAGCGATTTTAGCTTTATTAGCTCAGAATAAATGGGTTTTAAGAAACGAAATTGAAAAATATTGCGGTAAAATTATCGGAGGCGTAACTATTACCGAATCGGGTATTTTGGCAGCGGCACACTTAGGCGGTGCTGGATCGGTAAAACGATTTTTTAAAAATAACGGTAAAAAACGACTTCGCGATGCCTACGGAACTTCAATACGAAGTTATATGAAAAAATTTGGCGGTTATGATTTGAGTTTTATAACGGCAAATAGTAGGGCTACTGTCCATGATATGTAAAAAAAATACCTGCCAACGAGCAGGTATTTTTTTGTCTTTTTTTCAAATTATTAATTGGTTAAATTGAAAACCAAACCACCTCCTAAAGTAAATTGGTAGATGGAAGAATAAGAGCTTAATCCTGTGCTTACTCCTCCAGTTCCAAAATAGACACCACCTCCTACAGATTGTGTTACCGATAAAAGTTGTGCTTGCATTTTGATTCCTACTGCCGAAGATGCCCAATACGTCATACCTCCTTTAATTCCCCATGCGAATTTTGTAGCAGAATCCGAAAAATTAGTTTCAGGGTTATCAATTCCGATAATTCCGATACCTAACATCCCACCGATAAAACCTTCAACAGGAGATCCAGCTCTTCTAAAGGATTGATTACCTCCAACCATAAGGTAGTTGGTAGCTACGTCAAAATCAGCATATTTATCAAAAAAACCACCATTGTAATATTGAGTTGGCGCATTCGAATCCATACGTTGGTATGATATTTCTACAAAAGAACCTGGTTTTACTTCAAATTCTACTCCAGCTCCATACATAAAACCACCTTGTAATTGTCCTTGGTAGTAATCTCCTAAATCATAATACGAGTCAAAACTGTCTTCAAATGCATAAGCACCGTAGAGGTTGATTCGAACTTGTTTTTTGTAACTTCCTGTATTAAATTGTTGAGCACTAAGCGATGAGGCAAATAAAAGCGCAATTGCACCCATCAATAAATTGATTTTTTTCATGAAACAATAGTTTAAGTAAATGATGGTTAAAATTCGTTAAATTTATTGGAAGTAAAAAGTTAATCCAATAGAATTTTCAAAATAATTTGTGCGGTTTCACTTAGTTTTGTTCCCGAATCAAAAATGGCTACAACGCCTTTCTCAAACAAAAAAGGATAATCTTGTTTGGGAATCACACCGCCCACAATTACCATTATATCCTGTCTATCTAATTTTTTTAACTCCTCAATCACTTGCGGAACTAAAGTTTTGTGCCCTGCAGCCAAAGAGGAAATGCCTAAAACATGTACATCGTTTTCTGCGGCTTGTTTGGCCACTTCGGCTGGCGATTGAAATAACGAGCCAATATCCACATCAAATCCCATATCGGCATAGCCAGTAGCCACTACTTTAGCGCCACGGTCATGGCCATCTTGCCCCATTTTGGCAATCATAATCCGAGGACGTCTGCCTTCTTGTTTTGCAAATGCAGTCGCCATTTTTTTTGCTTCTTCAAAATTCGGATCGTCTTTAATTTCATTACTGTACACCCCGCTAATCGATTTACTGGTTGCTTTGTATCTTCCAAAAACTACTTCTAAGCTTTGGGTTATTTCGCCCAATGTGGCTCTGTTTCTAGCTGCTTCAACAGCTAGTTCTAGTAAGTTTCCTTCGCTAGTTTTGGCGCAATAGGTTAGTTTTTGTAAACTTTCCTGAACTTTTGCTTCGTTTCTTGACGCTTTTAACTTTTGTAATCGTTCAATTTGTTGTTGTCTAACTTTTTTATTGTCAATTTCGAGGGTATGAATGATTTCTTCTTTTTCTAAAGAAAATTCATTAACGCCTACAATTATATCTTGTTTGCTGTCAATTCGGGCTTGTTTTTTGGCTGCAGCTTCTTCAATGCGCATTTTCGGAATTCCGGCTTCAATTGCTTTAGTCATGCTACCAAAATGCTCAATTTCTTCAATTAAAGTCCAAGCCTTTTGCGCAATTTCTTCCGTTAAATATTCTACATAATAACTTCCGCCCCAAGGATCAACCGTTTTAGTTATTTTGGTTTCGTATTGTAAAAACAACTGTGTATTTCGAGCTATCCTTGCCGAAAAATCAGTTGGCAAAGCGATGGCTTCATCGAGAGCATTGGTATGTAATGATTGCGTGCCACCACAAATAGCAGCAGCGGCCTCTATTGTAGTTCGGGCTACATTATTAAAAGGATCCTGCTTGGTTAAACTCCATCCGCTGGTTTGACAATGCGCTCGGAGCACCAACGATTTTTCATTTTTTGGATGAAAATCTTTTATGAGCTTGGCCCATAACATACGAGCAGCTCTCATTTTAGCAATTTCCTTAAAATGGTTCATGCCGATAGCCCAGAAAAAAGACAAATGTGGCGCCAATTCGTCAATTGTCATTCCTGCTGCAAGTCCGGTGCGAACATATTCCAAACCATCGGCTAAAGTATACGCCAATTCAATTTCGGTTGTGGCACCCGCTTCTTGCATGTGATAACCGGAAATGGAAATAGAATTGAATTTGGGCATTTTTTTGCTCGTATATTGAAAAATATCGGCAATTATTTTCATCGAAGGTACTGGCGGATAGATGTAGGTATTGCGAACAATATATTCTTTTAGGATGTCATTCTGAATGGTACCCATCAATTTTTCGGAACTAACACCTTGTTCTTCGGCAGCAACTATATAAAATGCCATAATAGACAAAACAGCTCCGTTCATGGTCATGGAAACCGACATTTGGTCGAGCGGAATTTGATCGAACAGAATTTTCATATCTTCTACCGAATCAATCGCTACGCCGGCTTTTCCGACATCCCCAATCACGCGTTCATGATCTGAATCGTAACCCCGATGTGTGGGCAAATCAAAAGCTACCGAAAGTCCTTTTTGCCCCGCATTTAAATTCCGGCGGTAAAAAGCATTGCTTTCTTCTGCAGTCGAAAATCCAGCATATTGTCTAATTGTCCAGGGTTTGGTTGCATACATGGTCGTATAGGGTCCTCTTAAAAAAGGCGCAAAACCAGCTCCAAAATCCAAATGTTCAGCATCTTCAATAGCTTTAAAAGAAATGCTTTTAAATTCGGATGTCGAGTCAGACTCAGCATTTTTTCTATTTGCTTGGATGGATTGTAGGGTAATATGTTGCAGATTTTTTCTGGCCATCGTGGGTTGTTTTTTGCCTTTTTAGAACAATTTAAAAATTATTTTTCGGTATTTAAACGTTGTTGCTCTTGTTTTTCAGCAAGTCTTTTTTCGATTATGGGTGTGATAATGGTTTTTCGCGGTTTGATTTTTACAAAAGGTAATAAGGTAATGGTTTCTTTCATCCGATCGGAAGCATTTATGAATTGATTGGTTCCTACAGCAATTTCTTTTTGAGAGTCAAATAAATTTTGTTCTTTGGCTGCGCTCTCTTGAATTTTAGTTTGAATTGAACCGAGCTTTAATTGTTTTAAAAAGCCGCCTTTTTGTTCAATTTCTTTGCATAATAATAACGCTTTTTCGGCTAATTGTGTGGTAATACTTTCGATGTAATAACTTCCTTCAACTGGATTGGAAATAGCGTTAACATCGCTTTCATTTTTTAAAATTAACAGTTGGTTGCGCGCAATCCTATCTGCAAATTCGTTTCGTTTATGATAAATTTCGTCGTAAGGCAGGTTGATAATGGTGTCGGCTCCGCCTAAAATTGCCGACATACATTCGGTGGTAGTACGTAATAAATTAACATTAAAATCGTACACTGTTTTGTTGCGTTTACTTGGAACACCTACAATATGGCACTTTAATTCGGGCTGAAATTCGGCTGCAATGCCTTCAAAAAGAAATCGCAATGCGCGAAGTTTGGCTATTTCAAAAAAATAATTTCCGCCAACCGCCATTTCAAAAACGATGGTTTTTTGGTAAGAAGGAACGGAATTCAAATATTCGATGGAGTGAGACAAACAGTAGGCAATTTGTTGTACCATGTTGGCACCGGCATTTTGGTACAATGTGCCGTCAACCGAAATCAAATTGATAAATTTGTTTTTTTGAGCAAGTAATTCTAATTCTTCAAAATTGTTTCTATTTTGGGTTGCAAACCAATTTCCTTCACGAGCCAAATTTCCAATAGGGTCAAGGTTGATGTAAAATTCGGCCTTTTTTTCAATTGCTATTTTTTCGAGTTGGGTTACGAAATCGATTGAAAGAAATTTTAAATGAAAGAAAATGTTTTTTTTTTCGATAGCAATAGCACCTAATAATTCTTGAATGTTGCAATCGCTTTTTGGAATTGTAAAATACAAGGATTCTGCCCCTCTTTTGAGTGCATCGTTGGCTTTTTGTATCGATTTAGCAACATCGAAA
Organism: Flavobacterium agrisoli; assembly: GCF_016522065.1. Lineage (GTDB taxonomy): Bacteria > Bacteroidota > Bacteroidia > Flavobacteriales > Flavobacteriaceae > Flavobacterium > Flavobacterium agrisoli. Next base: position 155,852 of record NZ_JAEHFV010000003.1, read on the forward strand.
ACAAAAATGGGTTGCCCTATTTGAAAAGGTGTTTTCGGGTTTGAGATGGGCAATGAATTGCTTTTTTCGTCTCGGTGATAAAACGGTTTTACCTTGATTCCTTCGGCCGATTCCCACAGTAATGTTTGGTTATAATCGGCACCATTCAACTCAAATTGAATTTTTTGTTTCCATTGTTTGGATGAGATGGGATCGAAAGAATCAAAAAGCGTTTTAGTCATGGTTGTGTGTTATCGGATTCGAATTACTGGACTGTTTCGGTAGAATCATTTTCAAACTCAATGATGTAAATATCTTCGCTGTCTTTTTTCATAAAGTACTTTTCGCGAGCATATTTTTCTACCTGTTCCATGTTGTGCAAGTCTTTAATTTGTTTTTTATCCTTATCAATTTCTTGCTGATAGTACGTTTTGTTGTCTTCTAATTCTTCAATTTGCTCGTCTAAAAAACGGTGATCAAAATAAGAATAATTGTCTAAAAAAATCATCCAAACCAAAAAACACAACAATACCCAAATGTATTTGTTGCTTAAAAACTTAAACCAAGCTTTGTCTTTGTAAGGATTCTTCATTTTTGGTTTTTTTAGTTTGGAGGTATTGGTTTTATTTTTTAAAAGTTTAAAATTCAGTTTTCGGTTTAACGAAAATACAATTTTAAAATGGAATTTATTTGAGTTTAAGTATCTTCTAAAATCAAGTTTAAAAAAAGAAATAACTACTCTACTTTTTTCTTTATTTAAAATAAGGTTATAAAATACGTTGGTTGATTACGGCTCGCACCACATCGATGGCCACAGTATTATATCGATCGTTTGGAATTATAATATCGGCGAACGCTTTGGAGGGTTCGATAAATTGCTCGTGCATCGGTTTTAATGTATTTTGATAACGGGCTAAAACTTCGTCAAGGTCGCGACCTCTTTCGGCAATATCTCTTTTTAAACGGCGTATCAAACGTTCATCAGAGTCGGCATGTACGTAAATTTTTATATCAAATAAATCGCGTAATTCGGGATTAGTCAAAATCAAAATACCTTCAACAATCATCACTTTTCGAGGATGCGTGCTCACCGTATCGGCGGTTCGGTTGTGTTTGATGAACGAATAAACCGGTTGCTCGATGGTGTTGCCTGCTTTTAATTCTTTTAGGTGTTTGACCAAAAGATCAAAATCGATGGCACGAGGATGATCAAAATTAATTAACGCTCGTTCATCATACGAAAGATTGTCGTTTTGTTTGTAATAAGAATCTTGAGAAATGATACCAACTTCGGCCTCGGGTAATTCGTTTAAAATTTGATTTACAACAGTAGTTTTTCCGCAACCTGTTCCGCCTGCAAGCCCTATAATTAACATAAAATTTGATTAAAAATGAGTATACAAAAGTAAAGATTAAAACCGTTTTTTTAGCCGTTTTAATCATTAAACTTGTTCACAATTTTCAATATAAGATGATTCTTTTAAAAGCGATAAGGCTCACTTTTTTTACTGATATTAAAATTCTTGCTTCAAATAGCGATTAGGATAATTTAATTTTTCGCTTTTTCGCACGCCGTTTAAAATGATGTGAATGATGTTCATTTGATCATCAAAAAGATTGTATAAAAAACTTACCGACGTTTCTATTTTTTTAGGATTGTTAACGGTTTCTGATTCAAGAAAAAGGTCAACACTTTCGTTATCTTCTTCATAACCTATAAACTTAACTTTTACAAATTGATTGTTCACTTTTAGTTTTAGCTGTTCTTCGCTGTAGTTTTTAAGAACTTCTTGTAGTTCTTTTTCGTATTTTTTATCAAGGAAATGAAGGTTTTTTCCGGTTTTTTTGTTGATGGCATTTTCCAAGTCATCCATAAAAAAACGACCTGTTATTTCGAATGTTTTGGTTTTTTTATTGAGGTTAAATTCTACAGAACCAACATGATAAGGGTGAAAATCGAAGGATGTTAAGCAAAAAATTACAAGGAAAGCAAAAAATAAGGTGCCAAATTTCTTCATTAGGAGGAAAATTAAAATCAAAATTAATGATTATTTTCGTGCTTCTTCTATAAAAAAAATGCGATGCAAGATTTTATTTTTTTTCTAAAACTAGGTTGGGAACATATCATTTCGTTAGATGCTTTAGATCATCAACTTTTTATACTCGCATTGATTGCGGTGTATTCTTACAAGGACGTAAAGAATATTTTGATTCTTGTGACTGCTTTTACCATAGGGCATTCGGTAACTTTAGCAATGAGTGTTTTAGATGTGTTTAGAGTACCAAGTGAATGGATAGAATTTTTGATTCCGTTAACTATTGTAATTACGGCTTTGGGTAATATTTTGATGAAAAACAATCATAAAAATCTAATGACGACGAATTACTATCTGGCCATGATTTTTGGCTTGATTCACGGAATGGGTTTTGCCAATATAGCGAGAATGACAATGGCAAAAGAACAAAGTTTATTAGTTCCCCTTTTGGGATTCAATATAGGCTTAGAGTTGGGGCAGATTGTTGTAGTTGTTATAATTTTAACGGTCTTATTCGTTCTCCTCAATTTTTTAAAAGCAAACCGAAAAGATTGGATTCTTTTTGTTTCTTCTGCTGTTTTTGCTCTTTCTTTACAAATGGTGTTAGAAAGGATTCCTTGAAAAATTATAATTAAAATATTAAATTCTTCGAGTTTTTAGTAACAATTTTTTAAATTTCGGAACTTATTGTTGTGATCATCTAATCTTATAAAAATGAAGTTAAAAGTTTTGGGACTTTTATTTTGTTCAGCTATAGTTTCTGCGCAGAATATACAAAATAATCCGGGTAGCAATCACGGAAACAAATTCGAGCAACTCGGCACTATTCTTCCTACGCCTAATGTTTACAGAACAGCATCTGGAGCGCCAGGTCAAGGCTATTGGCAACAACGAGCCGATTACGATATTGAGGCATATTTAGATGAGGATAAAAGAAATCTAAAAGGTGCTGAAACCATTACCTATTATAACAATTCGCCAGATAAATTGGATTATATTTGGCTTCAATTGGATGAAAATGAACAATCTTCTATCAAAAATGCTGATTATCCTTCTTCATCAATATTGCCGAAAAAAACCACAATAGAAAACTTCAAACCTACCCAATTACCAATTACAGATAATGGTTACGGAGTAAATTTAGAAAAAGTTACCGATGCGAATGGAGTTGCTCTCAAATATGTGGTGAATAAAACCATGATGAGAATTGATCTTCCTAAAGCAATTAAAAAAGGAGAAAAATTTATTTTTAAAATCAATTGGAATTACAATATCCCCAACCGTATGGAAATGGGTGGAAGAGGAGGATATGAAAATTTTCCAGAAGATGGTAATGATCTCTACACAATGGCACAATGGTTTCCGAGAATGTGTGTGTATAGTGATTTTCACGGATGGCAGAATCATCAATTTACAGGAAGGGGAGAATTTGCTTTAGTTTTTGGAAATTATAAAGTAAAAATGAATGTACCTGCAGATCATATTGTAGGAGGAACAGGAGAATGTAAAAACTATGAGCAAGTACTTTCTTCAGAACAATATGAGAGATATAAAAAAGCAGAGAATGCTAGTGAGCCAGTAGAAATAGTGACAATAGACGAGGCTAAAAAAGCAGAAAAAAAGCATTCTAAAGAAAGAAAAACTTGGATTTTTGAAGCTAATGATGTGCGTGATTTTGCATGGACATCTTCAAGAAAATTTATTTGGGACGCTATGCGTGTTACAATTCCAGAAAACAATAACAAAGTTATGGCAATGAGTTTCTACGGAAAGGAAGCTTATAGGCTATACCGAAAATTTTCTACAAAGGCTGTGGCGCACACTATAAAAACATATTCAGAATTTACAATTCCATATCCTTATCCTGTGGCGCAATCTATTGAAGCCGCTAACGGAATGGAATACCCAATGATTTGTTTCAATTACGGAAGAACAGAAAAAGACGGAACTTATTCGGAAGCTATTAAAAACGGAATGCTAGGGGTGATTATTCACGAAGTAGGGCACAATTTTTTTCCGATGATTATCAATTCAGACGAGAGACAATGGACGTGGATGGATGAAGGACTTAATACTTTTGTAGAATATTTAACAGAGGAAAGATGGGATAATAAATTTCCGTCTAAACGTGGTCCGGCTTGGACAATTGTAGATTACATGAAGCTTCCTAAGAATGAGTTAGAGCCAATCATGACTAATTCAGAAAATATCATAAAATTTGGCCCTAACGCTTATGCCAAACCTGCAACAGGACTTAATATATTGCGTGAAACCATTATGGGGAGAGAGCTTTTTGATAAAGCATTTAAAACTTATGCAAAAAGATGGGCGTTCCGTCATCCTGAGCCAGCGGATTTTTTCAGAACTATGGAGGATGCGAGTGGTGAAGATTTAGATTGGTTTTGGAGAGGTTGGTTTTACGGAACAGATCCTGTAGATATTTCAATTGACAAGGTAACTATAGCTACAGCAGATTTTGATGGAACTCCAAAATCCGAGGATGTAAAATATACAGTAGACAAACCTTTGCAAAATGAATTTGAAGATGTTTCTAAAATAAAAAATAGAGAAGATAAATCGATCAAATTCTATGTTGATAGTGATAAAGATGTTCAGGATTTTTATTACAGATATGATCGTAATCAGGAAAAAGTTAATGTCTCGAAAGAATATGTTATAACTGCTGGTGATAATCTAGAGAAAGTTTCTAATAAAGACATTGCCAAGAATCAGAACTTAATAGCTTATCAGATTGATTTTTCTAATAAAGGTGGATTAGTAATGCCAATTATATTAGAGTTTACTTTTGAAGATGGTTCAAAACTTAATGATAAAATTAGTGTACAAATTTGGAGAAGTAACGAGCAAAAAGCTTCTAAAACCTATTTTTTTGAGAAGAAGTTGAAATCGGTTCAATTGGACCCTATGCGAGAAACAGCTGACATTAATACGTCTAACAATCTTTGGACAGCAACTTCTACAGAAACAATAAGTAAGTTTCAAGTTTTTAAACAAAAACAAAAAGACGTAAGAGGTGCTTCTAATGGAAAAGTAAACCCAATGCAAGCAGCCGGAAAAAAGTAAGAGATGATAAAAACAGGTGTGTAATATGGCTTCTATGTTTTTATTAAATGGCATCTAAACATTAGCTGAAACAACATCTTTGAATATAAAAAGCATAACTTCTTAAAGTTTTGCTAATACCATAATCATGTAAGATTTTATTTAATAGATTTGAAATCATCAATCAAGTCTATTAAATAAAATCACACTTAATGAAGGGAATTTTTACACAAAAAGCACTCTTTAAATCATTGTTTTTTTTAGTTTTTTTCCAATCAGGAATTGCACAAAATATCACCGGTAAAATTACAGATTCAAAAACCGGTGAAATTATTCCGTATGCCAACATTCAGGTTAATTCTTCTGAAAGTATAATATCGAACGCTGAAGGTTATTTTACTTTGGCTGAAAAAAATAGTAGCGATGAGACGCTACTAATTATTTCTTATTTAGGTTATGTACCGCTACAAATAAGTGTAGCAGATTTAAAAAAAGTTCAAAACAATATTAAATTAACTCAAGGAATTGTTGAGTTGGATGATGTTGATATTTCTAACGAAAAACCAGATGCAGCCAAAATTATGGCTAAGGTAAAAGAAAACTTAAATAAGAATTACAAAAACACTCAGGCCAAAAAAGACTTGATTTTTGTGAGACATTCTTCTTCTTTCAATCCTAAAAAATTTGATTTTGAAATTGATAAATCGACCGTATTATCTGCTAAAGCCTTAAAAAAAACCAATGATGAATTAAATACATTTACCAAATTATTAATAGCACACCCTCCACAACAATTTACTGATTATCTTTGCAACTATTATACTATTGATACAAAAAAAGAAGACAAACCTACCGTCTTATCAAAACTGGAAGTACTAAAAGCAACTATTCTAAAAAACGAAAACAGATCGGCTTCTTTGGATGATTTAGAAAAAAAATTCACCGATATTATTCTGCATAATTTAGATACTACCAAATATTACCGAGTAAAAAGTGGTCTTTTTGGCTCACACGATACCATTTCATTAGGAAATAAAAAGAAAGGGAAAGAGAAAAAAAAGCAATTGAATTCGTCGAAAGCTTATCTTGATAATTACATCAGAAGAAATAATATTATTGATGCTAAAAGGCTCAACTTTATCAACAAACCCGAAATGTATGACTACAGTTATGAAGGTGCAACCTATTCTTCAGAAAATAAATTTGTCTACGTAATTAGTTTCAAACCCAGAAAAAGCAAAGCAAAATACAGCGGAAAAATTTACGTATCAGAAGATGATTATGCCGTTTTAAGAACCGATTATACTCTAGAAGAAGGTGAAAAAGAAGCTAGCTTTAACATGAAATTATTATTGGGAGTAAAATTTTCGGTAAACCAGAGTAAAGGCACACTTATTTACAAAGAAAATCCAATTGGCGAAGGTTATTGCATGCAATACGCCTCATTAGAAACAGGCCAATATTTCTATTTTAATCGTCCTATAAAATTTATAGAATTGGCAAAAGGCGAAAAAGATGTAGTGAAATTTGATTTGAAAATTGAAGGAAGTTCAAAAGACAAAAATGAATTTATGAACATTAAACGGGAGGAAACATCAAAAGCAACCATCGAAAATTTTAAGGAAGAAGATTTTAAATTTATAAATATTAAAAAATACGATCCAACCATTTGGAAAAATTATAGTGCTATTGAACCTCTGCAAGAAATGAAACAATTTAAAGAAGTAAATTAATTTTTATCTAATTAATTCTTTCAAATCGCTCTTTTACTTGGAAATATAATACGATAAAAAATTAACAGTTATAATAAAAAAGAGGCTGTCTAAAAAGACAGCCTCTTTCGTGCATTTAGATTTTAAATATTCTAAATTTAGTAAGCACTTGTAATTATTTGTTTTTTTTGGATTTTATCATTTGTTCTAACTGATCCCATAATTCTTCAGGAATAGCTTCCAATAAATTAAATTGTCCGGCACCTTTCAACCATTCACCTCCATCAATCGTTATTACTTCTCCATTGACATAAGCAGAAAAATCAGACACTAAGTAAGCAGCCAAATTGGCTAATTCTTGATGATCCCCAACACGTTGTAAAGGAACTTTTTTGGCCATATCAAATTTCTCAGCCAAATCACCAGGTAATAATCTTTCCCAAGCACCCTTAGTGGGGAATGGTCCTGGAGCAATAGCATTGGTTCTAATGCCGTATTTAGCCCATTCAACGGCTAAACTTCTTGTCATAGCTAAAACACCTGCTTTTGCAGTAGCACTTGGCACCACATAAGCAGAACCTGTCCAGGCATAAGTTGTTACGATATTTAAAATGGTGGACGAAGTTTGGTTACTGTCAATCCAATGTTTTCCGAAAGCCAATGTACAGTTTTTGGAACCTTTTAAGACAATGTCAATTACGGTATCAAAGGCATTTGCCGATAAACGTTCGGTTGGCGAGATAAAATTTCCAGCTGCATTATTAAGCAAAACATCTACCTTTCCGAATGTTTTAAGCACTTCTTGCAACATATTTTCTACTTCTTCATAATGCCGTACATCGCATTGCACGGGTAAACAGGTCCCTCCAGTAAGTTGTTCTAATTCAGATGCGGTGTTTTTAAGTTTTTCTAAGTCCCTTGAAGTTATAGCTACTTTAGCACCCAATTCCATAAAATATTGGGTCATCGCTTTGCCTAAACCGCTTCCGCCTCCCGTTACTACAATTACTTTGTTTTGTAACGCATCTTCTTTGAGCATTTTTTCGGTATAATTCATACAACTTAATTTTTATAACAAAAATAGTTATAAAATTATATGCACGCATATTATGTTGTGTTAATTTTGGCTTTAGCTAAAGGGATAAAAGCTTTTGCGCTGCTTTTTCGAGGGTTTCGTTGTCTTTAGCAAAACAAAATCGAATCATTTTTAAATCGGTATTGTTTTTATAAAAAGGAGAAAGGGGAATAGCAGCTACGCCTTGATTTTTAACTAAATTCTCGCAAAATTGCACATCATTTTCGTTTGATATCGAATGGTAGCTTGCCACTTGAAAATAAGTCCCTTTGCAAGGTAATAATTCAAAAGGAGTGGGGTGTAACAGTTTTCTAAAATAATCCCTTTTTTCTTGGTAAAAAGCTCCAAGACCTGGAAGTTCCACTTCATCTAAATAGTGATTAATGGCTACTTGAGCAATGCTATTAACGCTAAAAACCAAGAATTGATGCACTTTTTTTATTTCCTTCATCAAATGTTCCGGCGCTACCAAATAGCCAATTTTCCAACCCGTAATATGAAAAGTTTTGCCAAAAGAGGATACGGTAATACAATGGTTACGTAATGACTTTCGGGTGTGCGCCGAAAGGTGTTTTTCTTCAAAAGTAATGTATTCGTAAACTTCGTCGGAAAGCACGATTAGGTTCGGAAATTTCGAAATAAGAAATTCTAAAGCAATAAAATCAGCTTCGTTTAAAATGTTACCTGATGGATTATGCGGATTATTAATGATAATCATCTTGGTTTTATCCGAACAATTTTTGGCAATTAAATTCCAGTTTGGACAGAAATTTTCATCAAGCGGAATGCGAATGGGTTTTCCGTTTGCTAATAAAACGGCTGGTTCGTAAGAATCGTAGCTCGGGTCTAAAATAATCACCTCGTCGTTAAAAGCAATCAAAGCCTGCAAGGTGACATAAATCCCTTGTGTTGCACCGGCAGTGATTAATATTTCTTTTTCGGGAGTGATTTTTCGCTGGTACGATTGGAGAAGGAGGGAGGCAATTTTTTCTAATAGAGGAGGATAACCTGCAGAAGGCATATATTGATGAATGTCTTCGGTTGCCGTTTGCGATAAAATCTCAACCAATCGTTTGTCTATCGGGAAATTTGGAAATCCTTGCGAGAGGTTGATGGCATCATATTGATTGGCTAAACTCGTCATTTTACTAAAAATGCTAGTGCCTGTTTGAGGTAGTTTTGTCATGCAAGCGACTTTTTTGTGAAAAAGATAAGTACTACTTTTTACATTTTATGGATAATAAAAATAGTTGGCCGATTGTGTAAATCGACTTTTAATTTTTTCCAGTCTGAAATGCGCATCGTTTTAATGAATTCGGTAGGCAAAGTAATGTCGGTTGCAATGCAAAGATGGGTGGATGGATTTAAAATTTGCACTAAATCGTCAACCAATTTATTGTTGCGATAGGGAGTTTCAATAAAAATTTGCGATTGATTTTTATCTTGTGAAATTCGTTCAAAATATTTTAAAGCTGTCTTTTTTTCGTCTTTATCAATGGGCAAATAACCGTTAAAAGTAAAACTTTGTCCGTTCATACCCGAAGCCATCATTGCTAATAAAATAGAAGAAGGGCCTACTAAAGGCACTACCTGAATGCCTTTTTCGTGTGCCAATTTTACTATTACGGCTCCAGGATCGGCAACGCCGGGGCAACCCGCTTCGCTCATTAAGCCCATGTTTTGACCTTCTAATAAAGGTTGAATAAAGCTTAAATGTTCGCTGGATTCGGTTCTTTTATTCAGTGTAAAAAGGACTAAATCAGATTGTTTTTTTTCGGGTAAAACGGCTTTTATCGATTTTCGAGCTGTTTTTTCGTTTTCCACAATATAATGATTGATTAGTTCAATACTTCTTTTTACCGTTTGGGGTAAAACATCCATCGGGTCGCTTTCGCCCATCGTAGTCGGAATTAAGTAAAGTTTTCCTAATTGTTTCATTTGTTGTGATATTATAGTAAAAAAAAAGTATTTCAATTGATTGGCTACAAGTGAAATACGATTTGGTTTAGCTGTGTTTTTGTATTAATTTTTTAGCAATGTTATCGGTCGATTCATTTAGCATTTCGTAAACCGAATCAAAACCATTAGTTAACCCAAAATATGGGTCGGGCACGTCAACATTTTCACCGGGGAAAATCTCATCTAAAATTAAACGAACTTTGTTTTTATGTGTTTCGTTTTGTGCTAAAGCCAATACATCTGAGAAATTATTACTATCCATGACGTAGATGTAATCAAACTCGTCAAAATCATTTGCACTAAATTGGCGGCCTTTTTGATGCGAAATATTAAGCCCGTTTTTTTGAGCTACGGCAATAGAACGTTTATCGGGAGAATGACCTACATGCCAGCTTCCGGTTCCCGCCGAATCTACGATGAATTTATCTTTAGGTAGTTTGGCTGCTAGGAGACCTTCCGCCAAGGGTGATCGGCAAATGTTTCCTAAACAAACCATTAAAATTTTTACAGGCATTTTGCTTTTTATAGCGTTAACTTTTTATTGATGTCGTCAACAAATTTTTTAAATTGTTTGTCGGTAGAGACTAAATTATCAACCGTTTTACAAGCGTGCAATACAGTAGCATGGTCCCGGTCGCCAATTTGCGAACCAATATTGGCTAAAGATGCTTTGGTGAATTTTTTAGCAAAAAACATAGCTAACTGGCGGGCTTGTACCACGTGTCTTTTACGTGTTTTTGATTGTAAGGTTTCGATATCGAGTTGGAAATAATCGGATACGATTTTTTGAATATAATCGATTGATATTTCGCGTTTTACATTTTTAACAAATTTTTCAACTACACTTTTAGCAAGCTCGATAGTTACTTCCTTTTTGTTGAAAGAAGATTGTGCAATCAACGAAATGATGGCACCTTCTAATTCTCTAACATTGGTTTTAATGTTTCGGGCTACGTATTCAATAATATCTTCGGGCATATCGACACCGTCTCGATATAAAATATTCTTCAAGATAGAAATACGAGTTTCGTAATCCGGTTGGTGCAATTCAGCCGAAAGTCCCCATTTAAAACGAGATAACAAACGCTGCTCAATGTCCTGCATGTCAACAGGTGCTTTATCCGAAGTTAAAATAACTTGTTTTCCGTTTTGATGCAAGTAGTTGAAAATATGGAAGAATACGTCTTGCGTTCCCGATTTTCCAGATAAAAATTGAACATCGTCAATAATTAAAACATCAATTAATTGGTAAAAATGGATGAAATCGTTTCGGTTATTTTTTTTCACCGAATCAATATATTGTTGGGTAAAAATTTCGGCAGAAATATACAAAACGGTTTTCTCGGGAAATTTTTCTTTTACTTCAACTCCAATGGCATGCGCCAAATGCGTTTTTCCTAAACCAACACCTCCAAAAATTAAAAGCGGGTTAAAAGAAGTTCCGCCGGGTTTATTGGCAACGGCCATTCCTGCAGAACGCGCCAGTCGGTTTGAGTCACCTTCTAAGAAATTGTCAAAGCTATAACTGGAGTTTAATTGCGATTCAATTTTTAAATTGCGAATTCCCGGAATAACAAATGGATTTTTTAACTCGGGATTTAAATTTTTAAATGGTGCATCAACTTCTTGCGGTTTTACAGGCGTTCGGTTCGAGCTTGGCAATTGTTCGGTAAAAGGTTGTTTATTGCCATAAGTATTCTCCATTTTAATTTTATAGAGTAACTTTGCGTTTTTTCCGAGTTCTTTAGTAAGGGCAACTTTTAATAACTTTACATAATGCTCTTCGAGCCATTCGTAGAAAAATTTACTTGGAACTTGAATGTATAATGCGTTGTCGGTTAGTTCAACTGATTTGATTGGTTCAAACCAAGTTTTGTATGCTTGGTCTTGAATATTGTCTTTTATGAAAGACAAACAGTTTTCCCATACCGATTGAGCAGTTTTAGTCATAGATTCAAATAAATTTATGTTTTGATAATATTTCTCTTGCTAAAAGAGACTGATTTTTTGTCGTTTTTCAGGATAACAAATATGTGAACAAAAATCGTTAAAAAAAAATATTTTGGGTTGGATTTTTCCAAAAAAAAGTTGTAAGGGCTAATCTAAAATTAAAAATTTAATAACAAAAAAATAATGAAAAATCACCAAGTAAAAGTACGTGTTCGTTACTCCGAAACCGATCAAATGGGAGTGGTCTATCATGGTAATTATGTGCCATATTTTGAAATTGGTCGAGTGGAATGGCTTAAAAATCAAGGAGTTTCGTATAAAGATATGGAGTTAAGCGGAATTGGATTGCCAATTGTTTCCATGACTATCAATTATAAAAAGTCGGCTCGATACGATGAACTTCTTACGGTTCATACCAACTTTAAAAGTCAAACTTCTGTTAAGATTGAATTCGATTGTGCGATTTATAACGAGGCAAATGAGTTATTAACAACAGCCTCCTTTTTGTTGGTATTTGTATCGTTAAAATCAGGTCGTCCGATAGCTCCGCCAGATTATATTTTGGATATTATTAAAAAGCTTCAATAATTCTAAAAGTGAATTGATTTTTTATTAAAATTCAATTGCGTTTTATGTTAATTTCGAACATCGAATTAAAAGTGTCGAAAACCATTTCGGCATTTTTTTTTCTGATTTTGATGCCAATTTTGCCAATCGGTTTTTCGGTTTCAGGTTCTATTTCCATTTCTTGAGAAACAATAGAAATGTTTTTTTCCTTAATCACACGCATCACTTTATTCATGTTTTGATAGTCAAAAGTGATTAAAAAAGGAATATCGATGGTTTTTTCAACAATTTCACAAATTGCTAGTGTTTGTTGGGCGGTATTTCGGTACGCTGCTATTAATCCGCCTACGCCCAATTTAATGCCGCCAAAAATACGAACTACTACTACTAAAATGTTTGTTACATTATAGGATTGTAATTGTCCATAAATGGGCATTCCGGCGCTATTACTGGGTTCTCCATCGTCGTTAGCTCGGTAACTTATATCGTTTTCTGTACCCAATTGGTAGGCATAACAATAATGCACTGCGCTAGGATGCTGTTTTTTTAAAATTTCAATTATCGGTTTTACCTCCTCTTCCGAATTGATTGGAAAAGCATAACCGTAAAATTTACTACCTTTTTCTTTGTAGATGATTTCTTCTGATGGTTCGTCGATGGTGCTGTACGTATCTGTTGCCATCATTAATTGGATTTTAAATTCTATTTTTTTCTAATAATTCTGTTACATCTTCTTTTCCGACTTGTAAATTCCAAACCTGAATTCCTAAGGATTTAGCCGAGTCGGTGTTGTCGGTTCTATCGTCTACAAATAAAGTTCGCTCGGGAGAAAGTTGATGGTTGTGAAGCAATTGTTTGTAAATTTCGGGATCGGGTTTACGTAAACCCATATCAAACGAAAAATAGACTTTTTCAAAACACTCGTAAAAAGCTTTATAAAACGGTTCGCCTACCTTTTTTTCGAAAGTTTCGATGTGGATTGAATCGGTATTGCTTAATAAGAACAATCGGTATTTTTGAGAAAGTGTTTGTAAAAAATCCAATCGATATTGTGGGAAATCTAATAAAACAGCGTTCCAAGCTTCTCTTATGGCTTCGATAGAGGCATTGGGCATCTGCTTTTGAAATCCTTCTAAAAAAGTGGCAGCTGAAATGGCACCAATTTCAAATTGAATATTCAAGTTGTCCAATTCCGCATTCCATTCTGTTAATCCTAATTGCTTGAATTTTGTAATCGGAGCTTGTTTGTCGAGGTTGATGAAAATATCACCAAAATCAAAAATGATAGTATCAATCATGTTTTTTTATTAAATAAAGTTGGTCGCCTTCAATGTTTTTTAAAATGGTTTTTATTCCGTTAATTTTTGGTGCAGGAATACCGTTTCCAAAACTCGATTTCCCAATAAATACTCGCGCTTCATCCCAAAAATATGCATCAATAAAGGATTGCAAAGTATGCAATCCGCCTTCGATTATGACCGACTGAATTTGATAGTCGTATAATTTAGATAGTATTTGCTGCACGGTATTTTGACTAAAGTCAATGGTTTCATAAAAGGTGTTTTCTGTAGAAAAAGTGTTGTTTTTGCTAGAAAAAATGATGGTTTTGATGGTGTTATCTACCAAATGGCTGTCTGTCGGAATACGATGATTTTGATCAATTAACACCCGAACCGGATTGTTGCCAAACCAAGTTCTGGCATCTAATTTTGGATTGTCGGTCACAGCGGTTTGTGTTCCTACCAAAATTGCCTGTTCTTCGGTACGCCATTTATGAACCAATTGTCTCGAATAAGAATTGGTAATCCAAACAGGAGCTCTTTCGCTATTTTTTGTTAAAGGAGCCAAAAATGAATCGGCTGTTTCTGCCCATTTTAAAATGATGTAAGGTCTTTTTTGGTTGTGATAGGTAAAAAATCGTTTATTGAGTTCGTAACATTCTTTTTCCAAGATTCCCACAGTTACTTTTTTTCCGGCAGCAATTAATTTTTTAATTCCATTGCCAGCTACTTTTTCATTCGGATCAACAGTTCCGATGACAACATTCGGAATTTCGTTTGCAATAATCAAATCGCAACAAGGGGGTGTTTTTCCAAAATGACTACATGGTTCTAAACTCACATAAATGGTTGCCTCTTTTAATAACGATTTGTTTTTTACTGCATTTACGGCATTCACTTCCGCATGGGGTTCGCCTGATTTTTTATGCCAACCTTCACCAATAATACGATTGTTGTGTACAATTACGCTTCCTACCATCGGGTTAGGATAGGTCGTGCCTAAACCATTTTTGGCAATTTCTAGACAACGTCGTATGTATTTTTCATTTTTTTCCACCCTGCAAAAATAAGAATTTTGATGGGTTCAAGTCGTATTGAATGAGTATTTGGTTTTCCTTTTTCATTTTACATTTTAAAATAGTTCGTTGATTTTAGTAATCATATTAATTGATTTTTGTTATTTTAGTAGCACTTTATCAATTAATTGACGGTTTTAGTTAAATATGTAAGATTTTTATGGGTGAAATTATTAAAAAACTAAAATTCAAAGATGTAGCCGTTGCGATAGATGCTCCTGAAAACTACCAAAATAAGTTTTTAACTCACGAATTTGCCCTTGACTTTAAGAATGATGTCACTCATTTTAATGTCTTGGTTTTTATAAAAGACAAAAGCTCGTTTTTAAATTTTATGCAACAAAAAATGCATCAGATTGCTTATGATGCGGTATTGTGGTTTGCTTATCCCAAAGGTACTTCAAAAGTTAAAACCGATATTAATCGGGATAGCATGTGGTAATTAGCTCTCGATTATCAGTTGCGACCTGTAAGTGCCATTTCAATTGATGCAACTTGGAGTGCTTTGCGTTTTAGACCCTTAGATTGTGTTGGTAAATAAGTTCATTTTATAGCTTTTAAAAAGATAATTTTCCCCATTTTAAACTGAATGTTATGCGAATTAAAACGTATCGAACTCATTTTATTCAAGAATTGTTGCCAATTTACGATGTACTCGAAGCCGAAAGTTTTTTTTATTTAATACTGGAAGAAAAACACCATTTGAAACAAATTCATTTGGCCTTAAATCCTGATTTAGAATTGAATGAATCGGATGTGGAAGTTTGGGAAAACCTATTGAAAGAACTCAAAAAAGAAATCCCTATTCAATATTTATTGGGTAAAACCCATTTTTTTGGGTTGGATTTTGAAGTAAATTCAAACGTTTTGATTCCGCGTCCCGAAACGGAAGAATTGGTACAATGGATTATCGATACGGTAAATAAAGAATTTCCATCTGATAAAAAAATAAACATATTGGATATAGGTACTGGCAGTGGTTGTATTGCTGTTTCATTAGCCAAAAACATTCCGAATGCTAAGGTTTTTGCTTTGGATGTGTCAAACGAAGCTTTAAAAACGGCCAAAAATAATGCCCGATGTAACGGGGTTAAAATTCAGTTTTTGCATAAAAATATTTTAGAAACTACTTGTTTTCAAGAAGAGTTTGATATTATAGTTTCCAATCCGCCTTATGTTCGTAATCTGGAAAAAGCCGAGATAAAAAACAATGTTTTGCAACATGAGCCGCATTTGGCTTTGTTTGTAGACGATTCGGATGCTTTGATTTTTTATGAAAAAATCAGTCAGTTGGCCGAAAATAATCTTACTGAAAAAGGAAAACTTTTCTTTGAAATCAATCAATATTTAGGAAATGAAATGGTGGATTTACTTCAAAATAAGAAATTTAAAAATATAGAGCTGAAAAAAGATATTTACGAAAACAACCGAATGATTGCCTGCGAAGTAATCAAATAACCAATTTGCTTTTATTTCTTTTTGAAAGAATATTTATTTTAGATCACAAAACCTATTAAAACAAAAAATCCAGTAGAATCACTGGATTTTTTGTTTTAATTTAAATCTTTTCGGAATGTTTTTCGGTCGCAATGCAATCTTGGTTCGAAGTTTTTCCAAAGCAAATGAATCGAATTGTTTTCTAATAATTCGGGTGTACGGATACAAGTTTCAATTTTATTCTTTTTAAAAACTTTATAATATTCTTCAAAAATTAAAGCTGTAACGCCCTTATTTTGATATTCGGGTTGTACGCCGATAAGGTAAAAAAGTACCGATTTGCTGTGTTTTTTAGCCCATAACAAATGCAAAAATCCAAAAGGAAAAAGTTTACCGTTGGCTTTTTTTAAAGCTTTTGATAAACTTGGCATCACAATGCTAAAAGCCACCATTTTATCGTTTTTATCGACTATATATTTGATGTATTCTGGGTTTATTAACGGCGCGTATTTTTTCTTGAAATATTCTTTTTGTCTATCTGAAACGGCTACAAAAGAAGCTAATTTTTCATAAGAAGTATTAAATAAATCGAACATTTCATCAACACGACTCATGATTTGATCGGTCGTTTTAAAATCAAGTACGCGCAAACCAAAACGTTGTTTAATGATTTTGGTAGCTTTTAAGAAAAATTCGGGTTTAACATTCGAAAACGGAAAAACACTTTCTATAAATTGTTTTTCGACAACAAAACCCAATTGTTCTAAATGGTGTACGTAATATTCATAATTGTACCACGTAATCATGGTGCCCATTTCGTCAAAACCTCGGGTCAACAAACCCACTTTGTCTAAATTTGAAAATCCCATTGGACCTTCGACATGATCCATTTGGTGTTGGCGACCTAATTCGTACACTTTTTCGAGAAGTGCTTTGGAAACTTCAATATCATCGATTACATCAAACCAACCAAAACGAACTTTCTTTTTGCCTTGTTGGTTGACTTCTTGCCAGTTGATGATGGCTGTAATTCGCCCCACCATTTTACCGTTTTTATGTGCTGTGTAAAAATAAGCTTCGGCATTTTCAAAAGCCGGATTAATTTCTTTATCAAACGTTTCTAATTCATCAGCAATTATTGGTGGAATCCAGTTTGGATTGTTTTTATACAAATCAAAACTAAATTGAATTGATTCGGTAAGTTCTTGCTTTGTTTTGGCTTCTTTTATGGTAATCATTTTGATTGAAAAGTTTGTTTTTTGAGCAATTTAAAAGTGTGCAAGGTCAGAAAATAAAAGCGAATTATCAATTGGTTTATTCGTATTTGGCTTTTCTTTGACGTTCGATAGCTTGCGAATCCATTTCTTTTTTGTTCTTTTTCTTTTTGCTTTCTTTTTCAAAAGTCATGGTTTGTACTTCCTTGTAACGTCCGTCGTATCGCCAAGAAAATCCAATTCCGCCATATAAAACGGAAGGCGTATCTTTAAAATTGGTGGTTAAAGAAGCATCAATTTGCATGTTTTTTCCTAAGAGATAAGCTGCACCGCCACGAACTAAAGCATCGCTATAAAAATCGCTTTTATAGCCTTGGTTTTCAATAAAACCAGACCATTTATCATTGAATCCGCGAGTTAAAGTTAAAACATAGCCATAACTTGGGTAATCAGTAGTTAGATAATCGGCAATGATGTTGGTTACAAAAACCCATTTTCCGTCTCCAAAATGATTTTGCGTAATCAACATGATTTTCGGAGAAACACTGGATTCGGGCGAAAATGAGTAGGGGTTTCCCGAAAAAACAACATTGGCTCCCGCAAAAATAGAAACAGCCGGAATTAATTGATTCCAGTTGAATTTATGATTGGCTTTCCAGCTGTAAATGTTTACTTTTTTTGGTCCGTTTTTAAAAGGGTCATAAAGCAAGTATTTGGCTCCAAAAATGGTTTGTTTAAAGTCATTTTTTTTGATGCTACTGTACGGATAATCTACATTTTCCATTTGGTATTGTAAATCAACAATAAATTCTAATTCTTCTAAAAAAGCACCATAACGAAGGGTTAAATCCATTCCGAATCCTGCCGCATCGTAATTTAGTAAATCGTGTTTTTCTTGAATGCCAAAAATCCCAGTTTCGGCTTGAAAAACGGTTTTTCCAACGGCAAAAGAAGACATGGTTTCGCCTGGTCGGTTTGAATTAATTACATCGGTATATTGTGCAAAAAAAAGTTGGGGAAGTAATAAAATAGATGCAAAAAATACGTTTTTAATGAAATTCATAATTTTTTTATTTATAATGTAGGTTATAACGCTTTTCAAATGTACTTATTTTATTAATTATTTAAGATTCAATTTTTATTTTTAAAAAATGGATTTAGTAATTTTGAAAAAATTTTATAGTTATGCAAGAAGCATCTTTTTCAGGACTTTTACGATCTATTGTTTACATTATCGCTTTTTATTACATTTTTAGATTTGTAGCAAAATTGCTTTTTCCGATTGTAGTAAAAAAGGTAGTTAATAAAGCAGCCGAAAATTTTCAACAGCAACAACAGTATTCACAACAATATCGTCAGGATAATTCATGGCAAAAAACACAGAATAATAAAGACGAAATTATCTACAATACCGCCAAATCCAAATACCCACACGAAACCAAAAAAGTGGGTGAGTACGTTGATTACGAAGAAATAGACTAAATTTGTTTGCAATAAACAAATATCATCCATAACCAAACCCAACCACTTTGAAAATAATAAATAAGTTTTATCCGCATGCCCTTGTTATATTGGGTTTTGTAATCGTTTCTTTAATTTATTTTTATCCTGTTTTACAAGGAAAACAAATTTATCAATCCGATATTGCACAATATACCGGAATGGCTAAAGAGCAAAATGATTTTAGAGCGCAAGAACACGAGGAACCATATTGGACAAATGCTGCTTTTGGAGGAATGCCAACCTATCAATTAGGAGCCAAATATCCACACGATTATATCGGTGCTTTAGACGATGTTTTGCGTTTTTTACCACGTCCTGCTGATTATTTGTTTTTATACTTCCTAGGTTTTTACGGACTCTTGTTAGTGCTTAAAATAGACCCGCTTAAAGCTTTTGTGGGTGCGTTAGCTTTCGGATTTTCCACCTATCTCATTATTATATTAGGAGTAGGTCACAATGCCAAAGCACATGCCATTGCCTATATGCCTTTGGTTATTGCTGGTGTAATTTTAGTTTTTCAACGTAAATATGTTTGGGGAGGTTTATTAACGATGTTCGCAGCTGCCTTAGAGATGAATGCGAATCACTTTCAAATGACCTATTATTTACTGATTTTTTTATTGGTGCTTTCAGTTTATTTTATTTACGAAAGAATAAAAGAAAAAGACTTTAAAGCGTTGGGTTTTGCCTTCGGTACATTTGCGGTTGCCGCTATTTTTGCAGTAGGTTCTAACGCTACAAATTTGATGGCAACATCTGAATATGCAAAGTTTAGCACACGCGGTAAAGGGGAGCTGACATTTAATCCGGATGGTTCCAGAATTACAGAAAATTCCGCGTTAAGTAGAGCGTATATAACCGAATACAGTTACGGAATTACAGAGAGTTTTAATTTAATTGCTGCACGGATTTTTGGTGGTTCTAATCATGAGAATATTGGTACAGATAGTAAAATGTATGAATTCATGGTTCAGCAAGGTGTTCCGGCTGTTCAAGCGCAAGATTTTGTTTCAGGTATGCCAACCTATTGGGGAGATCAACCAATAGTTGCTGCTCCTGCTTATATTGGAATTGTCGTTTTCTTTTTAGCTGTTTTGGCTTTGTTTATTGATGATAGAAAAATAAAATACGCTTTTGCTATTGGTGCTGCGGTATCTTTAGTATTATCTTGGGGTAAAAATTTCTCTGTTTTAACAGATTTTTTCATTGATTATGTTCCCATGTATGATAAGTTCAGAGCGGTTTCTTCTATACAAGTTATCTTAGAACTTTGTTTTCCGGTTTTAGCGATTATGGGTTTGCAATCTTTTTTTCAATTAAAAGAAAAAGAAATTGCCAAAGCGCAAAAAGGATTAATAGAGTCGGGTGCTTTGTCCTTAGGTATTATAATAATTCTATTTCTTTGCAAAAGTATGTTTAGCTTTACAGGAGCGAGTGATGGGTACTTTTTAGAAAGTTATGGCCCTGGTTTTGTAGATGCTTTAAAAGAAGATAGAAAAACTTTGTTTTCTGCCGATTTACTTCGTTCTGCTTTTTTTATAGTAGTAGTGTTTGGCGTTTTTTGGTTTTTTATAAAAGGGAAAGTAAGTTCAACAGTAGCGCTGACGGTTGTTAGCATCTGTATGATTTTTGATCTGTTTTTTATTGATAAAAAATACGTTTCTAGTAAAGATTTTGTTTCTAAACAAGAAATCGAATATCCTTTTCAACAAACTCCTTCGGATACAAAAATTTTACAGGATACAACCCAGTACCGCGTTTTTGAAGTTAATGGAAATATGTCCAGTGCAAGAGCTTCTTATTTTCATCATTCATTGGGAGGATATCATGCTGCCAAACCTCGTAGAATGCAACAATTATTTGATTATCAAATTGCACAGAATAATGTAGAAGTGCTGGATATGTTAAATGTAAAATACATTATTCAGACTGATAAAGAAGGAAAAGAATTTCCAACAATTAATCCCAATGCCAATGGAAATGGGTGGTTTGTAGAGGGCTTAAAATTGGTTACTTCTCCTGATGCGGAAATGAAAGCATTAGGTAACTTAAATACCAAAAAAGTGGCTATTTTCAACATTCATGAAAATGCTGAAAAATTTAAAAAAGCCCGTTTGCGTAAAAATTGGGATGCACGCGGTACGATAACATTGCAAGTGTATAAACCCAATTATTTGAAATACCAATCGGATAATTTGCAAGACGGAATTGCTGTTTTTTCTGAGATTTATTACGAAAACGGTTGGAATGCTTATATAGATGGGAAATTAACCAATCATTTCCCGGTTGATTATGTTTTGCGAGCAATGGAAATTCCAGGCGGAAAACATACAATTGAGTTTAAGTTTGAACCTAAAGTAATTCAAACCGGAGGAACCATTACGTTGTTAAGTTCGGTTGGTATGTTACTGTTATTGGTTTGCGGCATTTATTTTGAACAAAAGAAAAAAGTAGCGAAGTAATATTTTGGAACCAAAAAAGCTTTTAATTATAACCTATTATTTTCCGCCAGCGGGTGGTCCAGGTGTTCAGCGGTGGTTGAAGTTTGTAAAGTACTTGCCCGAATTTAATATTCAGCCCATTGTTTATGTTCCAGAAAATCCGACTTATCCAATTGTAGATGAAAATTTAGTCGATGAAATTTCAAATCAAGCCATAATTCTTAAAAAGAAAATTGTTGAGCCTTATCAATTAGCTTCCGTTTTTTCGAAGAATAAAACCAAAAAAATTGCTTCAGGCATAATTCCGAATAAAAAAAAACAATCGTTTTTAGACAAAACTTTTCTTTGGATTCGCGGTAATTTGTTTATCCCAGATGCTCGTGTTTTGTGGGTAAAACCTTCAGTGGCGTATCTTACCCAATACATTCAAGAAAATAAAATTGACACCATAGTTACTTCGGGACCGCCACATAGCTTGCATTTGATAGGTTTGGCTTTAAAAGAAAATCTAAACCTAACTTGGTTAGCCGATTTTCGTGATCCGTGGACAACGATAGGATATCATAAAGCATTGCGTTTATCGAATTATGCTTCAAAAAAACACAAAAAGCTTGAACACCAAGTGCTAAATTCAGCGGATAAAATTATTGTTACCAGCAAAACAACCAAAAAAGAATTTGAATTACTTACTTCTAAACCGATTGAAGTAATTACGAATGGTTACGATAATGAAAATGTTGCCTCACAAAGTCTAGATACCAAATTTTCGATTGCTCATATTGGTTCGTTTTTATCCGAAAGAAATCCGAGATTATTATGGGAAAGTTTAGCCGAATTAGTGAATGAAGTTCCCGACTTTAAAACTCATTTTGAATTAAAATTGATAGGTGCTGTTAGTCAGGAAATTTTAGATACTATTAAACAATATAAACTAGATTCCTTTTTGAATAATTTGGGTTATGTTTCGCATAATGAAGCGATTGCTCACCAACGAAAATCACAGGTTTTACTGTTGATTGAAATTAATTCGAAAGACACCAAAAGTATCATTCCAGGAAAATTATTTGAATATATGGTTTCGAACAGAACTATTTTGGCTATTGGGCCCGAAGGTTCTGATTTTGCCGAAATCATTACTTCTACTAACACGGGCAACTTTTTTACTTATACCGAAAAAGATCGATTAAAAACTGTAATTTTGGCGCAGTTTAATCAGTTTTTGGAAGGGAAATTGCAAGCCTATCCGGTTGGATTGCAACAATATTCTAGAAAAAATTTGACAAAGCAATTGGTTAAATTAATTCAATCGGAAATCTAAAATTTACAATCTACAATCACGTAATGGGAATTGTACTCAATCAATCTTTTAAAAATACAATCATTACCTATTTGGGTTTTGGTATCGGAGCTATTAATACCTTGTATTTGTACCCGGTTTTCTTGGGCGCAACCTATTATGCGGTAACAAATTATATATTGTCGGCAGCCAATGTAATCATGCCTTTGTTTGCTATTGGAATGCAAAATACCTTGGTTAAATTTTATTCGCAAAACAAAACTGAAGACGAGCGCAATCAGTTTTTGTCTTTTACGGTCTTGTTTCCGTTGCTTTTGTGTATTCCGTTGTTGATTATCGGATTTGTCTTTTTGGATGATATTACGGCTTTTGTAACTAAAAAAAATCCAGTTGTTGAGGAATTTATTTTGCTGATTCCATTTACCGGATTGTGCATGGCATATTTTGAAATTTTTTATGCTTGGGCACGTGTTCACATGCATTCGGTTTTTGGAAATTTCATCAAAGAAGTCGGTCTTCGCTTGTTTTCTTCCATAGCGCTTATAGGGCTGTATTTTAATTGGATAAGCTTAGTTGAGTTTGTTTATGTTACAGCAGCAATTTATTTTTTGGCGCTTTTGGTTACGATGGCTTACGCTTTTTATATTAAAAAACCACATTTTCAGTTTGCCATTCCCTCTAATGTGAAAGATATTTTAGTATATACTTTTTACATAATCTTGTCGGGAAGCGTAGCTAATTTATTGTTGGATGGCGACAAACTGATGTTGAACCAATATATGGTAATCGAAAATATTGCCTATTATTCGGTGGCAACTTATATTGCTTTGGTTATTTCGGTACCGAGTCGCGCCATGCATCAAATTGTATACCCCATTACGGCTAAATTAATGCACGACAATAAACACGACGAATTGAATGATTTGTATAAAAAGTCATCTATAAACCTTCAAATTGTCGGCGGATTTGTCATGCTATGCATTTTTGTAAATATTAATGAATTATACGAATTAGTTCCGAAAGAATATGCTGGCGGAATTCCAGTTGTTTTCATGATTGGTCTGTCAAAGTATTTTGATTTGATTTTAGGAAATAACAATGCGATCATTTTTAACTCCAAATACTACCGAATGGTACTCTTTTTAGGACTTATTTTGGTGTTTTTAACCGTAGTTTTAAACATGATTTTTATTCCGCTATACGGTATTTTTGGTTCGGCATTTGCCACTTTACTGTCGATAACGTTGTATAGTTTAGCCAAATTGCTTTTTGTGGTAAAACGAATGCATTTGTATCCGTTTACCAAGCAAACAATCGAATCTATTGTATTAACTACCGTACTCTTTTTACTTTTTTATTTTTGGGAATTTCCTTTTCATCCGATTATCGGAATTGGATTAAAATCAATTTTGGTGACAATTGCGTATGTGTATTTGAATTACCGTTTCAAAATTTCGCTCGAAATTAACCAGGTCATCGATTCGATTATCAAAAAAATGCTGCCTAAAATTAGATAATGTAATTCAAATTTTTACTCTTTTATTGTCAGTTTGATTCGTTATATTTGTAAGAATTAAAGCAAAAATTTCGTTTACAATCAAGCTATTATGACAAACCAATCGATTCCCGCTGCAACGACTGCCATGATGATCCGAAAACCTGTCGATTTGGTTTTTAATGCATTTGTAGATCCAGCTATAACATCGCAATTTTGGTTTACAAAAGGCACGAATAAATTAGTCGAAGGACAAGTAGTCATTTGGACGTGGGAAATGTATAATGTTGAAATTCCAGTTACTGTACTTACTATTGTTGAAAACCAGAAAATTGGGATTGAATGGGGTAATTACCAAGAAAAAACAATAGTCGATTTTGAATTTAAAGTTTTGAATAATGATAAGACTTTTGTTACCATTACAAATTATGGGTTTCAAGGAACTTCTGATACGATTATCAAAAATATTACCGACTCTGTAGGCGGATTTACGTGGGTTTTAGCAGGTTTAAAATCATATTTAGAACATGGTTTGAATATGAATTTTATTGCAGACCGTTTTCCAAAATAATTATCCTAAATCAAAAAATTGGTAATTTTAATATTTAGCCAAAATTTTAAAGTAAATATGAAGAATAAAATAATAGTTTTTTTGTTGCTACTACTGCTGTCTTTTTCTCAACAGGTTCTATGCCAATCAAAAAAGCAAAAAAACATCAAAAAACAAAATCTTGTTGAACAAGCCAAAAAAGATTCGATTTATAACGCCAATCTAAAAGGATTTCCTGTTGCGCCTTTTAAAGATACCCTTTTTTATATCTACCATAGAGTAGGTTCTTTTTCTGCCGAAAACAGAGCTAATTTGATTTCAGAAAAAATTAGATTTTTATACAACGACGATTTTTTTATTTCTGATTCCATCAAAATTATGCCTTCCGAATTAGGAAATGATATTATTTATAAAGGAGACAATATCATAATGTCGGTTTTGAATGTCGATACCATTCAGCAAAAAATGACAGTAAAGGAAATGTCTGAGCAAAATTTAAAGCTCATTTCAAAAGCGGTTAATGAAGAAAAAATCAAGTATTCTACTCCCAATTTATTAAAACGCATTGGATTAACATTCTTGGTTGTTTTCTTTATTTTCCTTGTATTGTATTTGGTCAATAAAGGATTTGTAAGCGCAACGAATACATTAGTTGATAAAAATCCTGGTTTTTTTAAAGGGTTTAGAATAAAAAATGTAGAAATTCTTTCCCCCTTAAAACAAGAAATTTTAGCCCGAAGAATCGTCACAGTCATAAAGTGGATTTTATCATTTATGATTATCTACTTTTCTTTACCCATTATGTTTAGCTTTTTCCCTTCAACCGAAGCGTATGCGGATACGTTGTTAAATTGGGTTTTTACTCCGGCTAAATCGGTTTTTATGGGCTTTGTAAGCTTTCTTCCAAACTTATTTTCCATTATTGTCATTGTGGTCATTTTTAGATATGCCATTAAGATTTTGAAGTTTTTTGTAGATGAAATAAAACGAGGAAACATTCATATTGACGGTTTTTATAGTGATTGGGCATTGCCAACATTTAATATAGTACGCGTATTGTTGTATGCGTTTATGGTGGTTATTATTTTTCCCTATTTACCTGGTTCAGATTCACCTATTTTTCAAGGGGTTTCGGTTTTTATCGGAATTTTATTTTCGTTAGGGTCATCGAATGCGATTGCAAATATGGTCGCAGGTCTGGTCATTACCTATATGCGTCCTTTTAAAATTGGTGATTTTATTAAAATTGGCGATGTGAGTGGCGAAGTTATTGAAAAAACGGCCTTAGTAACTCGTGTTCGAACAACAAAATTTGAAGATGTAACCATTCCAAATGCTACGGTTTTATCGAGTACTTCTACCAATTATTCGGCCAATACACAAAATAATATTGGAGGATTAGTCATTCATACGACCATTACAATTGGGTATGACGTTCCTTGGAAAGACGTGCATAAAGCTTTAATTGCCGCAGCAAACAGAACCGATTTTGTTCAAAAATTACCCGAACCCTTTGTGCTTCAGACCAGTTTAGATGATTTTTATGTGGCTTATCAAATAAATGCTTATACGCGCGAACCCAATAAGCAACCTCGTATTTATTCTTCACTGCATCAAAATATTCAGGATTGTTTTAACGAAGCGGGTATCGAAATTATGTCGCCTCATTATCGTGCTACACGTGATGGTAGTCAGATTACCATTCCGCCCAATTATTCCTGAATTCTTAGTTTATTGGGATTATAAAAGAAAAATGTCGAATTTTAACAGTTGTCTAATTCGTAATTTTTTTCAAGCAATTTAATGGTTTACTGATTAATTTTCAGTGTTTTGCGTTTTTGAGTTAATATTTTTTAGATAGAGTCAAAATATCACTAAATGTAGGTATTGCTGTAAGTAAGAAGTTTCAGTAAATTTGAGTTGTTGATTAAATTTTTTAAAACAAGGTTTAACTTACATTAAATAAACTGTTTATGAGTACCCATCAACTGGCCCAAACCGATAACTTACAGGTGTTTTCAAATCTTATTTCAAATAAATTGAATAATGGTTTTGTATTAGAAGAGCGTAATGATGAATTGTTTTTTGCCGTTTTATCCAAAGGCGGAAAAGTAATTGATCATAGTTTTAATTTTGTCATTTTTATTTTTACTTTAGGTTTGTGGTCTATAGCTTGGCTATACCTCACCTTAGAATATTCAAAACCAAAGAAGATTTTAGTGGCTATCGATGAAGATGGAATTCCGTTTGAAGAAAAATGTTTTGTAGCGTAGCGTAACTTTTTTAAAGTTTCTCTTTCAAATATTTTCCGGTAACGGATTTTTTTATTTTAACAATTTCTTCGGGGGTTCCTTCAGCTAGTAAGTAACCTCCGTTTTCTCCTCCTTCAGGACCTAAATCAATAATCCAATCGGCACATTTTATGAGGTCTAAATTGTGTTCAATTACAATTATGGAATGGCCTTTTTCTATTAAAGCATCAAATGATTTGAGCAATTTTTTAATATCATGAAAATGCAAACCAGTTGTAGGTTCATCAAATATAAAAAGTGCTTTGTCTTTGGTCGTTCCTTTTACTAAAAAAGAGGCCAATTTGATGCGCTGCGCTTCCCCTCCAGAAAGTGTAGAGGATGACTGCCCAAGTTGCACATAACCCAAACCAACATCTTGTAAGGGTTGTAATTTTTGCACTATTTTAGCTTGATTAGTATCTTTAAAAAACGAAATGGCATCATCAATAGTCAAGGTTAAAACATCATTTATGTTTTTTCCGTTAAAATAAACCTCCAAAATTTCCTTTTTAAATCGTTTGCCATTACAGGTTTCACAAGGTAATTGTACATCGGCCATGAAAACCATTTCTACATTGATGGTTCCTTCTCCTTTGCAAGTTTCGCAACGACCACCATCCACATTAAACGAAAAATGTTTGGCTTGATAGCCTCTCACTTTTGAGAGTTTTTCTTTAGCAAAAACATCACGGATATCGTCGTAGGCTTTAATATAAGTAACCGGATTTGAGCGGGAACTTCTTCCAATCGGATTTTGGTCGACATATTCAATGTGTTTGATATGCGAAAATGAACCCTTTACGTCGGTTAATTGACCTATTTTTTCCGAAGCCAAATCTAGTTTTTTCTGAACTGCGGGAAACAATAATTTCTTGATTAAAGTACTCTTACCACTTCCAGAAACACCGGTAATAACCGTTAAAATATCTAACGGAAATGTTACATTTATGTTCTTTAAATTGTTTTCGCGTGCCCCAATTATTTCGATATGATTTTTGAATTTTCGGCGTGTTTTCGGAACTTCTATTTGAAGTGTATGGTTAAGGTATTTCGAAGTTAAAGAAGTTGCTTTCAAAATTTCGGCATACGTTCCTTGAGCTACCAATTCTCCTCCATAACTTCCTGCTTCGGGGCCAATATCAATAATCATATCAGCTGCTTTCATGATATCTTCGTCGTGCTCCACAACTATTACTGTATTGCCCAAATCGCGTAATGAAAGCAAAACAGTAATCAATCGCTCCGAATCTTTTGGGTGAAGACCAATACTGGGTTCATCTAAAATATACATGGAACCTACTAAACTACTTCCTAAGGATGTGGCCAAGTTTATACGTTGCGATTCACCTCCTGATAAGGTCGCCGAATTTCGATTAAGTGTTAAATAATCCAAACCGACCTGACTTAAAAAGGCCAAGCGATTGTTTATCTCGATTAACAAACGTTTGGCTACTTGTCTCTCGTATTCATTAAGTTCGAGGTCTTTAAAAAAATCGGCTAAATTTTTAATTGGTAAATCGACTAAATCCGAAACCGTTTTGCCGTTAATTTTAACATAAGATGCTTCCACCCGTAAGCGTTTACCTTTGCAGGTATTGCATTTGGTTTTGCCTCTGTAACGAGACAACATCACTCGGTTTTGAATTTTATAATTTTTAGCTTCTAATTCTTTGAAAAAATCATTTAAACCTTCAAAGTATTGATTACCCGTCCATATAAGTTCTTTTTGCGCATCAGTTAGTTCAAAATAGGGTTTATGAATAGGAAAATCAAATTTATAAGCACTGTTAACCAATTGGTCGCGATACCAACTCATGCTTTCTCCTTTCCAGGGATAAATAGCATTTTCAAATACAGACAAGGAGGTGTTTGGTACTACCAAATCGGCATCAATTCCGATGATATTTCCGTAACCTTCACAAGAAGGGCAAGCTCCATACGGATTATTAAAACTAAAAAGATGTACATTGGGTTCTAAAAAAGTGATACCATCCAATTCGAAATTATTAGAATAACTAAAACGCTTGTTAGAGTTTGCTTCTTGTAAATAGCACAAACCTTTACCTTCAAAAAAAGCAGTTTGAACCGCATCGGCTAAACGATTGTAAAAATCTTCTTCGTTTTTAACTACAATTCGATCAATGATCAACAACATTTCTTTGCCTTTCGTAGGATTTTGTAAAAAATCATCAATACGAATGGTTTCGTTGTCTAATAAAATTCTGGAAAAACCTTGTTGCAAAAGAATATTGAGTTTTTCTTCCGTTTTTCTTCCTTTTTCAATATGTATGGGAGCTAAAAGTAACCAGCGGCTGTTCAATTCGAAATTTTTAACGTCATTGACTACATCGGTTACCGTGTTTTTTTTAACTTCTTGACCCGAAATGGGCGAAAAAGTGCGGCCAATTCGAGCAAATAAAAGTTTCATGTAGTCGTAAATTTCGGTGGAAGTACCTACGGTAGAACGAGCATTAGTGTTGTTGACTTTTTGTTCAATGGCTATCGCAGGCGCAATTCCTTTGATATATTCTACTTTTGGTTTGTCTAATCTCCCTAAAAATTGACGTGCATACGAAGACAAACTTTCCACATAACGGCGTTGCCCTTCGGCATATAGCGTATCAAATGCAAGGCTTGATTTTCCAGAACCCGACAAGCCTGTAATTACTACCAATTTGTTGCGCGGAATAACCACATCAACATTTTTTAAATTGTGTACTTGAGCACCCTTGATAATAATATTTTGTTTAGGATCTATTTTCGAAAAGTCAACTTGCATAAAAAAATCAATTTTTACAAAAGTACGCATTTTTGCTAAGTTTTGTTAGCTCAAAAGGGGAGTGTATTTAAATCTCTTTACCGTAATTAAGAAGAAAAAATCACTTTTTTGTGTTTTAACAATCCACTAACAAAACCTCTTATATTTTTCCTGTAAGCAGGTGGTAATCGTGTAAAATTTAATTTTATTGTGTAACATTTAAGAAAAAAACCTATTTTTTAAATTTTTATACCATATTAATTTGTTTATTAGAATAAAATTTTGTTAAATTTGACCAGTTAACCTTTAAAAACAAGAAGCCTATACATCAAAATTACTTTTTTAGAAACCCCAAATTTTAAAATTAAACTAAAAAGTAAGTATTATGGCTCATCTGAATATTCCAGACGCTTTATTAGTCAAAAATTACGTCGAAGGCGACGAAAATGCTTTGGCTTCATTAATTAAAAGGCACGAATCCAAAATCTACGGATTTATTTATTCTAAAGTAAATGATAGAGATGTATCGGATGATATTTTTCAAGATACATTTATAAAAGTAATTCGAACTTTAAAAAGCAATTCCTATAATGAAGAAGGTAAATTTTTACCTTGGGTAATGCGAATTTCTCATAATTTAATAGTGGATTACTACCGCAAAAACAAAAAAATGCCCATGCATCGTGAGACCGAAGAATTCTCAATTTTTTCGATAATGAGCGATAATTCGTTGACCATTGAGAACCAAATGATTTTGGATCAGGTTGAAGTGGATTTAAAAAAATTGGTAGCCGAATTACCCGAAGATCAAAAAGAGGTTTTAATAATGCGAATGTATCAAGATATGAGTTTTAAAGAAATATCTGAATTGACGGGAGTTAGTATTAATACCGCTTTGGGTAGAATGCGTTATGCCTTGATGAATTTGAGAAAAATAATCGAAAAACATCAAATTGTTTTAACCAACTAATACTAAAACTAGTTCATGTGCGTTATACTATTATAAAAATAGGGAAGCATGGCAAAAATTTACTCAAAAAAAACAGTAGTTACTAAAAATTTGAAACCTAAAAAAGAAGTGGTTTCCTTTTTATTAAATTATTCAAAAGCCTTAACTGTTGTTAAAACAGCTGATAAAACTTTCGAAATGATAGCTAATTAATAAGTACAAATTTTAACTTATTAAAGAACGAAAACCAAATTAATTCAATTGATTTGGTGATAAAAATCACTAATTTTCCATACGAATTAGTGATTTTTTTATTTTAAACCTTGCTTTTTACGGTAGTCGTCAATTACCGATTGTCGACCAATAGTGTTGGTTATAATATCCCGTTCTAAATTCCACCCTCGAGCAGGCGAATAGTCACGACCATACCAAATAATTTGTAGATGCAAGTCATTCCATAATTCTCTCGGAAAAAGTCTTTTCGCGTCTTTTTCAGTTTGCTGAACATTTTTGCCATTGGTTAAATTCCATCGGTACATCAATCGATGAATATGGGTGTCAACCGGAAAGGCAGGTACTCCGAATGCTTGCGACATCACCACGCTAGCAGTTTTGTGGCCTACAGCGGGCAGAGCTTCTAAGGCTTCAAAACTTTGTGGCACTTCTCCATTGTGTTTTTCGATTAAAATTTCAGATAAACCGTGAATTCCTTTTGATTTCATGGGTGACAAACCGCAAGGACGAATAATTTCTTTTATTTCTTCTATCGACATTTTAACCATGTCATGCGGATTATCGGCCTTAGCGAACAATAAGGGTGTAATTTGGTTAACACGTACATCGGTGCACTGTGCCGAGAGCAAAACGGCGATAAGTAAAGTATAAGGGTCTTTATGATCTAGTGGAACTGGAATAGTAGGGTAGAGTTCTTTTAACGTATTTATAACAAATGTGACACGTTGTTCTTTATTCATTTCTGTAATTTTAGGCAGTAAAAATAAGAATTAAATTTAGGATGTTCTAAAATGAATGTTTTCTAAAAAAGGAAAGTAAAGATATATGAAAAATTTACAAATTGGAGATAAAGCACCTGCGTTTTCAGGAGTAGATCAAGATGGGAAGTTGCACCAATTAAGTGATTATGCAGGAAAAAAATTGGTAGTATTTTTTTATCCGAAAGCCAGTACGCCTGGTTGTACAGCTGAAGCCTGTGATCTACGAGATAATTTTGAACGTTTTAAAGCATTGAATTATGAGTTGTTAGGAGTAAGTGCCGATAGCCAAAAAGCGCAATCTAATTTTAAAACCAAACAAAAATTACCCTATGATTTGATTGCTGATGAAGATAAATCAGTTATTACTGCTTTTGGTGTTTGGGGACCTAAAAAGTTTATGGGTCGGGAATATGATGGCATTCACAGAACTACTTTTGTAATCGATGAAAAAGGAATTATTGAAGATATAATCGAAAAAGTAAAAACCAAAGAACACAGTAATCAACTTTTAAAATAAATTCAATTAAAAAGCCAAGTTATAAATCAAACTTGGCTTTTTAATTGGTATTAGTGTTTTTTAGCTAATCACTTTGTCAGGAGTGTAACCAAATAAGTGGTGTTCTTTGATAATTTCGGCAATTCCAGAAGGCAACATCGGTTCCCAACCTGGTTGTCCTTGACTAATCATTTTGAGTACTTCGCGCGAAAAGACAGTTAAGTTTTCAGGATCGTAATCGGTGATATCTAATACTTTTCCGTTGAATTTAAAGAATTTATACAATTCTTTCATTCGAGGGTGTACTTTCAAATTGTTTGAATCCATTAAAGTGCCATCTTCATCCAACATGGGGTATAAAAAGACTTTCATGTCACGGTAAAATAATTTTCCAAAAGCTTCTAAAATGCCACCACTTAAATGGCGGTAGTACTTTTCGTCAAAAATATCGACTAAATTGTTTACCCCCATGGCCAATCCCATTCGGGCTTTGGTGTAATTGGAGAAATATTCGACTACTTTGTAATATTCCTGAAAATTCGAAATCATTACCGTTTGACCAAGTGAGCATAATAATTCGGCGCGATCCATAAAATCACGCTCATCGATTTCACCATCCGAACGTAAATTGGATAAGGTTATTTCAAAAATAACTAAGGTATTGTCTTTATCTACTTTGTTTTCTTCTTCAAACATGCGTAGCGATTTCTCGTACATGTCCATGTTTACTTTGGTTACGGGTCTAAAACTACCGCGCAAAGCCAATAAGTTTTTCTTATATAAAATAGACGCAGGCAAAATATTTTTACCTTCAGGATTAAACATCACCGCATCGGTCATGCCGTTTTTAACCAATTGCAAACTCATTAATCGGTTGTCAACATCAGCAAAACGAGGACCCGAAAAGTTAATGGTATCAATTTCAAGCTGATCCTTGTCTAAGTGATCGTATAAATATCGCAATAAACGTTTGGGATCGTTGTATTTATAATAGGCGCCATAAATAAGATTTACTCCTAAAATCCCCAATGTTTCTTGTTGCAATCGGGCATCTGTTTCTTTAAAACGAATATGAAGAATGATTTCGTTATACGCTTCGTCGGGTTCAATTTGATAGCTAATTCCAACCCAACCGTGCCCTTTATATTGTTTCGCAAAATCGATAGTTGCTACAGTATTGGCATAACTAAAAAACATTTTGTTGGGATGCTTTTCGCGACTCAAACGTTGTTCAATCAGATTAACTTCGTGCGAAAGCATTTTTTTTAAGCGACTTTCGGTTACATAACGGCCATCAATTTCAACACCATAAACGGCATCGCTAAAATCTTTATCGTAAGCGGACATCGCTTTTGCAATAGTTCCCGATGAACCTCCCGATCTAAAAAAATGTCTAACAGTTTCTTGTCCTGCACCAATTTCGGCAAATGTTCCGTAAATGTTTTCATTTAAATTGATGCGTAGTGCTTTATCTTTTATAGAAGGGATGGTTTCGATAACGCGATCACCCTTAAGTTTTATTTCTGTACCCATTTGGTCAAATATGGCTTATTTGTTACAAAGTTAATAAATTCGCCTTCTAATGAAAGAGAATTAATGCTATTTTTGTAAAAAAACAAAGTTAAATTGAAGGTATATTTTTTAGGAACAGGAACTTCGCAAGGCATACCAATTATAGGGGTTGATCATCCTGTTTGCAAAAGCACTGATGCTAAAGATAAGAGACTCAGAGTGGCAGTTTGGATAACTTGGGAGGACTATTCTTGCGTGATTGATTGCGGTCCCGATTTCAGACAACAAATGTTGCGCTGTGGTTGCACTCATATCGATTCTATTTTGTTTACCCACGAACATGCCGATCACACGGCTGGTTTAGATGATATTAGGCCTTTTAATTTTCGTCAAGGAGCTATTCCGGTTTATGCTCACCAACGTGTCATTGCCAATTTAAAAAAACGGTTTGATTATGTTTTTGAAACCGTAAATAAATATCCTGGCGCTCCTACCGTTGCTACCATTGAAGTTGTCAATAATCAACCGATTTTGTTGGGAAATAAGAAAATTATCCCGGTAAATGTCATGCACGGCGATTTACAAGTTTTTGGTTACCGTATTGATGATTTTGCCTATTTAACCGATGTGAAAACCATTGCCGAAGAAGAAATAGCGAAACTAAAAAATCTAAAAGTTTTGGTTGTGAATGCTTTACGCGTAGAGCCACACAATACGCACTTTAATTTGCAAGAAGCACTTGATTTTATAACTTTGGTGCAACCAGAAAAAGCGTATTTAACGCACATTAGTCATGTTCTCGGTTTTCATGAAGAAGTCGAAAAACGACTTCCTGAGAATGTTTTTTTGGCTTATGATAATTTAGAAATTACCCTATAATTTTTTTACCCCATGAAAAAATCTTTAATGCTGTATTTGTTTATTTTGGCTTTGTTAATGAACGTTTTTACGTATATGTTTTTGAGTAAAGAAGTACAATTTGAGCAAAATCGTTACGAAAAAACGACTAAAAAATTACGTGACAGTATTGCTTTGGTAACCAATAAATTATCCGAAGCTGATTATTTTTCGTTACAAAATAACCAAAATGCGCAAAATTATTTTGACTCAGGCGATGGCGAAAAATTCATTGCTTACGAAAAATTAATTCCGGTGGTAACCGAAAAATTACTCGATTTTAATGCCAATCCAAAAGGCAATCCGTATACAGGTCAAGATCAAATCGGGCCAAATAAATTTGTGATTAACAAAGTAAAAATACTCAATCACCGTTGGATTATTGCCGATTATAGTAACGGTGAACTTTGGGGAGAAGTACTATTAAAATATTTTGTAAATGAAGATGAAAGTATTGCTTTTGAAGTAAATCAAACCTTGTTGTATCAAAAATAAAGGGTATTTTTAGTGGTATTTAAAAATGTAATGCCATGAAAAAAACATTTATTTTCTGTACCGTTTTGGGTTTACAACTTCTTTCATGTGGTCATAAACCTGAAAAATCCACTCCAGAAATACCTAAGGATAAAGAGCAAAAAGTTGGAGCCGATCTCGATAAACATGATTGTAAAACTTCTGCAGGTTACACTTGGTCGGAATTAGAACAAAAATGCATTCGACTCTTTGAGGAAGCGAAACCTTTGCAACCATTCGAAAACAGCCAATCGAATACCACTCTAGGTTATGTTTTGTTTAAAGGGAATAAAGCAGAACTTTTTTTGGAGTCGGAACCAAATTCAATTCTTTTAGAAAGAAAATCGGAAGGTCAAGCTTGGGTTAATAAAGAGTATGAATTATTTACTTGGAAAGGATATGTTTTGAAAAAAAAGGGAAGCATCATTTACACAGCCAATTAAAATTTAAAAGCCGTTCCTTTTTCAGAAACGGCTTTCATTTTATTGTAATAACCAATTTTTAAAATCGTAAAAATTCTGAGGAGCTACACCATGCCCAACAGGATATTCTTTATACGTAATAGGGATAGCAAGTTGCTCTAAAATAGGAGGTGTTTTTCTAGCCCATTCTACCGGAATTACTTGATCGACTGTACCATGTGACGCAAATATTTTCAAGTTATGGAAATTATTACTTTCAAAGTTTTCTTTAATAATATCGGAATTGAAATAACCGCTTAACGCAATTATTTTTTGTACTTTTTCCGGATACGAAAGGGCTACCGCATAACTCAAAATAGCGCCTTGACTAAATCCGATGAGGGTAATATTTGAAGCATCTATAGGATAATTTGCTACTAATTCGTCAATAAATTGCACAATGGTTTCTCTAGAATTTTTGGCTTGTTCGTTATCCGAAAATTTGTTTTGGTTGGCATCAAAATTTATGGCATACCAAGCGTAACTACCAAATTGCAAATCGTAGGGCGCTCGTGCAGAAACGATGTAATATGTATCGGGAAGTTCGCTCGCAAAAGAAAATAAATCGGCCTCGTTGCTTCCGTAACCATGCAGTAAAAGTAAAAGCGGATTTTTATCTAAAATAACTTTAGGTTCTTGTATTTTATATTCAAGTGATAAATTCATGTGGAGGTTGCTTTTTGTAATGTAATATTAAGAAGGCATTTTTTCGGAATTAACCGATATTTTTAAACCATTTTTGAAATAAATTTCCCAAAATTGGAATAGGAGTAGTTTCGCCCTTAATGGCTGAAGTTATTCCGAAAACCCATAAAACCGAAATTCCAATCCACATGGGGAAAGTGATAAAAAAACTATCAAAATTACTAATGATTGCGCCTAACGAAATAAAGGTGAGCGATAAACCCAATGCCTGACGAATATGAAATGCCGCAAATTTATTTTTATCTTCTGAATTCATCGACATCGCAATTAATACGCCAATGATTAAAATGTACGCTGTTATGGCAGCTGTTTTACCGTTTTCGGTGGGAGTGTTCATTTTTAATTATTTTAAAATCAATTGTTTTTGATTGTAAATTCCGTAAACTGTTCCGTTTTGTAAAGTGCCTAAAAAGGCCGAATTTTTCGACTTTGAAAGAATGTTTTCTTTTGAAAAAGTGGTGCTTCCTTCTGGATTAAAAAGAGTTAAATTGGCTTTCGCTCCTTTTTCAATAATATGATTTTCGATAGAAAAAAGATTTTTTCCTGAAGTCAATTTAGCGATAACGGTTTCCAAAGGCAAAACCGAAAGTAAAGCACCAAAAGCACTTTCGAGACCAATGGTTCCATTTTTAGCATTATCAAATTCCATTTTTTTGAATTCAATATCAATCGGATTATGATCGGAAGTTATCAAATCGATAGTGTTGTCCAAAACGGCTTCTACTAAGGCTTGTCGGTCGGTTTCGGTTCTTAAAGGTGGTGTTACTTTGTATCGGGTATCAAATCCTTCTAAAACGGCATCGGTTAAAACCAAGTGATGCACGGCTACACTGCACGTTATATTTAATCCTTTTGCTTTTGCTTCACGAATTAAAGCGACAGATTTTGCAGTAGAAATAGTCGGGATATGCAGTTTACCTCCCGTATATTCTAATAAAAATAAATTTCGAGCCACTTGTAATTCTTCTGATAAATTCGGAATTCCTTTCAATCCCAATCGTGTCGAAACAATACCTTCATTTACTACTCCGTTTCCTTTAATTGTGGCGTCTTGCGAGTATGCAATAACCAAACCGTCAAAATCTTGTGTGTATTGCAAACCAATTTTCAACAAATTGGCATTTTCAATTGTTTTGTTGAAATCGCCAAAAGCAACAGCTCCAGCGTTTTTCATGTCGAATAATTCGGCTAAATCTTTTCCTTCGCTACTTTTGGTTAAAGCTCCAATCGGAAACAATTCGGTAGCAAAACCTAACGCTTTGTTTTTTACAAAATTCACCTGCGATTGGTTATCAATAACCGGATTAGAATGGGGTTGTAATGCAATTGCTGTAAAGCCACTTTTGGCGGCCACCATAAGTCCGTTGCTTATGGTCTCGCGTTCTTCATAACCAGGTTCGCCAAATGACACACTGCTGTCAAACCAACCTTGCGAAAGGTGTAAATTGGGAAGGGTAATTTCTTGAATTTCTGAATTATTGGGAATAGCATTTCCTATTTGGGCTATGAAACCATCTTCAATTAATAAATCAACGGTTTGATTGTGAAAAGTACTAGTTGAGTCAATAATTTTAGCATCTCTGATGATCATGTTCATAACGTAACGTTTTAAGAATTGCGGTAACTTTATTTTACCAGTTTTATAATGGCCATTTCTACCAATAAAAACAACAGTGCAAAGATAACAAACCATTTCCAAATTTGATTATCGGTTCGTTCGGTTTGCAAGGTGTTAAATAGTGTCGAAATAGTATGCTCGGTGTTGTATTTGCGTAATAAATCGGTGCTGACTTGCGTTAGGTTGCTCTCGGTTCTCGGATAGTTAAAACTAATATTTTCGAGACGTTCTTTTTGATTAAAAATAGTGTAATTGCCCGCTATTTCGGGCGAATCATGAAAATGCATTTGTACCTTATTGTACAATATTTGTTGCTCCGGAATAAATTGCTCTTCGGTTCCTTTTACTTCTAAAATACCTTCTTTACTAAGTTGCGTTTTAACCGAAAATGCGTCATTAGCTCCGATGGTCAAAGCCGAAATCGATGATTTTTTTCCGAATTGTGCCAATTGATAAAAAACAGGTACAATTAAAGGGGATTGCTGAAAATTGGCATTTTTGGTATTAATTGGCGCTGTAAAAACAGCCAAATTGGTATTTGCTTTTTGAATTATAGTTAAAAATGACGTTTGGTCTTCAAAACGTAAAACCGACGGGTAAGGATTTTGAACTGTATAAGTAAGTTTGGTTTTTGGGTATTGAAAATTAGCAATTTTACTTTCAAAAACACCTTTAAAAAGCGGGTGATCAAAATTGATTTTGGTAATTAATTTTTCGGATGAATTGGCTGTTTTGAATTGCATTTTTCCAAAGTTCCCTAAAAAAGAATTTAAATTTTGAATCCCAATTTTTTCAGAGGGGATCACAATAAGATTCCCCCCTTTATTTACAAACGATTTTAAAGTAGTTTGTAATGCTTGCGGAATTTCATCTAACTCATTTAATACTACGGCGTCCTGTAATTCAAGTAAGTTGTAGTTCAAATTTTCGAGCAGAAAATTAGAATAATTAAACTCGGTTGAGGTATAAATTCGACTTAAAAAAGTTGCCTTTTCCGCTTGTCCAATACTTATTACATTGGTTTTTGGCATTTCCGAAATGCTAAAATAAAGGCGCTTGTCGTATGGTAAACTTTTATCTTCGAGGCTTACATAACCATGAAATTTCGCTTTCGGAATAGTAAAATGCAGTTCTTTTTTATTCGAATTGAAATTCGATACCGTTTTGGCAATTAATTTATCATTATTGTATAAAGCCACCGGAATAGCATCAAAATCATTTCCAAACGCACTAAATTGAATTCCGATGTCATAGAAATGATCGAGCGTTTGGCTGATGAAAACAGTATCTATTGAAATGTTATTTTTTTGCTCGGCCTCCGGAATTAAAAAGTAGGTTTTGGAATCTAAATTGGCTTGATCCAATTGTTTTTGAGTCAAGCCAACCGCATCGGTAATCACGATAATATCTTTTTGCGATTGTGGTTGGTGTGCGCTTAATTTGGCCATACAACTCTCTATTTCAAAAGCAGAACTGCTGTATTTTAAATTTTGTAATTCGTTTCTAATCGATTTAATGTCGGTATTCCAATAATTTTCGGAGTTGGTTAAAAGTGAAAAAGTTAGGTTTTCAGGAACATTTTCTAATAATTCTTGAATGGCTCTTTTAAGTAATTCACCTTTTTTTCCCTGCGCCTGCATACTAAACGAATTGTCTAAAATGATATACGTGGCATTTGCAGCATTTTGATTGTCTTTTGCTTCAAAATAAGGTTGCGCAAAGGCCAAAACGATACAAATTAAAAGTAAAATTCGAGTAGCTAATAAAAGCCACTTTTTTATTTTAGAGCTTTTTCGGGTTTGAATAACAAGTTGTTGTAAAAACCGAACATTGGTGAAGTACGACTTTTTAAACCTTCGGAATTGAAATAAATGCACCAATATAGGCACGAGTATAACCAATAAAAAGTATAAAATCGCCGGGTTTTTAAAGTGCATTCTTGAGTTGAATTTGTCAAAAATACAAATTTGCAGGCAGTTTTTGCTGTAGTTTTAGTTTTTTTTGAAAGAAAGGAGCCAACGGTATTAAATTGTATTTTAGCATTTCTAAAAAACTAAAAAACATAATAAATCGAATGAAAAAAATGACCATTTTAGCTGTTATGCTAAGTATCTGGAGTTTAAAAGCTCAAAAAAACAAATTGAATTTATTAATTGGTACCTACACCACAAGTTGCGAAAGTAGCGGTATTTACAACTATCTTTTTGATACAGAAACAGGAGAATTATCCTTTAAAAGTGAATCAGAAAAAGTAATTAATCCGAGTTATCTAGCCGTGTCGGAAGATCACAAAAGAGTATATTCGGTTAACAAACGTATTTATTCGGTTAACGAAGGCGGAATGGAAAGTTACATTAGCGCTTTTGATTATGATGTAAAAACGGGAAAATTTAAGTTTTTGAACAAACAAAATTCTGGCGGAGCCAACCCTTGTTATATTATTACCGACGATGAAAATGTTATTACCGCCAATTATACTGGTGGAAGTTTGGCTGTTTTTAAAAAGACAGCTACCGGAATTTCGGAGACTAAGCAAGTACTTCAGCATGTTGGCAAAGGAAGTAATCCCGAACGTCAGGAAGCGCCTCATGTTCATATGGTGTATTTTTCGCCTGATAAAAAATACGTTTTATCTAACGATTTAGGTTTGGATAAAATTTTCATTTATGAGTATCATCCTAAAGCGGAGAAAGAAATTTTAACTTTAAAAAAGGAAGT
Source organism: Flavobacterium agrisoli (assembly GCF_016522065.1). Classification (GTDB taxonomy): domain Bacteria; phylum Bacteroidota; class Bacteroidia; order Flavobacteriales; family Flavobacteriaceae; genus Flavobacterium; species Flavobacterium agrisoli. Next base: position 196,399 of record NZ_JAEHFV010000003.1, read on the forward strand.
TTCGGTTAAAGCAGGTAGTGGGCCAAGACATTTAATGTTTGGTAAAAATGGCAAAAATGTTTATTTATTAAATGAGTTGAACGGTAGTTTGTTTGTCTTTGATTATCAAAATGGAGAGTTACAACTTATTCAAGAAACCACTGTTGTAAGTCCTGATTTTAAAGGAGAGGTAAGTGCAGCAGATATTCACATTTCACCCGATGGGAAATTTTTATACGCAACCAACAGGGGAGAAGCAAACGATGTTACGGCTTTTAAGATTGAAAATAATGGCAAATTGCAATTTGTACAGCGAGTTAGTACGGGAGGTAAAGGGCCACGTAATTTTACAATTGATCCAACAGGAAATTTTTTGTTGGTCGGACATCAATATACCAATGATATTGTGCTTTTTGAACGAGATAAAAAATCAGGGAAATTAAAACAACGGGATAAAAAAACACCTTTGTGTTCGCCAGTGTGTTTGGTTTTCTTAAACGAATAAATTTTTAAAAAAAAAGCCTTCAAATTTGAGTTTTGAAGGCTTTTACTTTATTTCTTTTTTTTCTTCGCTGCTCTGTTTTTTAGCATATTTCGGTTGACAGAGCCGTGTGTTTTTTTCTTTGTTTTAGAAGGTCCACCTAAATTCACTTTGGTATTTTTCTTGGCCTTTTCGTGAAAAGCGCCTTGCGTTTCCATTTTTGGTTTTTTGGTCAAAAACTTTATCGCTTGCCTGTCTTTTTCAGGTTCAATTAATTTGGACGAAATTTCTACTTCTTCCGGAAAAGGAGCAATTTCTAACTCGGTATTCATTAAAAGTTCGGTTTCAATTTTGCGCTCTTCTTCTCGAGGTGCTACAAAACTAATAGCCGTTCCTTTAGCATCGGCTCGTCCCGTTCTACCAATACGGTGCATATACAATTCAGGAAGTTCAGGCATTTCGAAATTAATAACATGCGAAATATTCGAAATATCAAGACCTCTGGCCATAATATCGGTCGTTATTAGTCCACGGAGATTTCCTTCCTGAAATTCGGCCATTGTACTCAAACGGAAATTTTGTGATTTATTGGAGTGAATTACGCCAAATTCGCCTTCAAAAAGGTCTTCCATTCGGTTATGCAACATATCCGAAATCTTTTTGTTGTTTACAAAAATCAATACCCGCTCCATGTCGCTGTTTTCCTGTAATAAATGGGCTAAAAGATTGACTTTTGTATTAAAATTAGGAACATTATAAGTAATTTGTGTAATGTTTTCAAGAGGTGTCCCCGATGCGGCTAAAGTTACTTCTTCCGGAAAATCAAAATAGTCATTTAATACGCCATCAACCTCTTCGGTCATGGTAGCCGAAAATAAAATATTCTGGCGTTTGTTGCGCATCATGGCTAAAAGTGAAGTGAGCTGAGGTCTAAAACCTAAATTCAGCATTTCATCAAATTCGTCGATAACCAATTTTTGTGTTTCATCAAAACGAACAACAGCATCCAATGCCAAATCCATCATTCGGCCAGGCGTTCCTACCAAAATATCAACTCCTTCGTAAACGGCTTTTTTTTGTGTATTAATGTTTACACCCCCAAAAATCCCCAAAATGCTAACCGACATGTATTTGGTCAATTTTTCAATTTCATCGACTACTTGTACAACCAATTCGCGCGTGGGAACTAAAATCACGATTTTGGGTGTGTTGGTCGGTGTAAATTTGTATTGTTTAAGCAACGGCAACAAGTAGGCAAAGGTTTTACCAGTACCTGTTTGCGCAATTCCCATCATATCTCTTCCGGACATAATTACAGAAAATGATTTTTCTTGAATAGGAGTTGGGGTTACCAATCCTAATTCATCAATTGCTTTTTGTAAAGATTTTGGAAGATTGAATTTTTCGAATGTGCTCATTGCATTAAATTTTGTGCAAAGATAACATTAAAAATAAGGAAAAACTGCAACAACTAAACAAGTTTCAGTCTTTTGATTTTCAATTAGTTATTTTAGGTAGCGTTTCGCGCGTAATAACAATTCTTTTGGATTGAAGGGTTTTGCAATAAAGTCATCTACACCCAAATTAAAAGCATCGGCAACGGTAGCTTCTTCTTCTCCCAACGAAGATAGTGCCATTACGGGCATAGTAGGATAATTGGTTTTTATAAATTGTATGATTTCCAATCCCGATTTCATGGGTAAAAGAATATCCGTAACAACAAGGTCGGGCAGAATTTCAGGTATTTTTTCAATGGCATCTAGACCATCTTTAGAAACATAAACATCATATTTTTCTTTGGTGAATATGAATTTTAAAATTTCAATGGTCATGTTGTCGTCTTCGATAATAAAAATTTTTTTTGAATTCATTAACAGTAGTTTTAGGGAGAACTAGTTAGTTGAAACAAATTTCATCTATCATCAGCATGTGTTTTTTGTTCTTTCTTGCACGCCAGACAGGAAGTTTCAGTTCTGGAATTAGGATAATTTTTATATTCTCAAATTTACTAAAATCAGAACGGTTGTATTTGAATTTTATTATATTTTTTTCGTAATTTTCTGTTAATTCCTTAGATTTTTGTTCGTGCAATTTTTCCCATTTTTGATTATGTTCTCCCCAAATTTCGATTTTTGTGGGCAGGAAAATCCAATGACGTTGGTCTTCTAAACAATTAAATTCGATTGAATTAAAAATTGCTTTATTGGTTTTTATCACAATTTCGGCCGTATTGCCGTACCAGCCTGTCCAGTTAAAATTGAAATTGTTGCTTCCTAAGATGCCATCTTGCAAGCCTTTTTCTTTTTTAAAATTGTATTCGGGAGCCGGTTGCGTGTTAAAATGAAAATCCATTTTTTCGCCTTGGTGTTCTATTACATTGTTTTGAGCAATTTCTAGCCATTGTTTAAGATAATCATCGGGACTCAATCCGCCTTCACTTAGTTCGTAAATGCCGTTTTTATTGCAAATTTCTACAAAATGGCGCACACGAGGTTCAAGATTTTTTTTAACTACAAATTTTCCGTTGACTTTTTCGTACATTCCATGAGGCTCTTTTCCGTAAAATTTGGCTTGTTCAAAATAAACGTATTCCAAGTCCAATCGTAATTTCTGAATTCGTGGTTTTACAACCAAATCGTTAGCTACTGACTTTTCTGCTTTTGAAAGTAAAATATCATATTGGCTCATGTTTTCGGGCGATAAAAACGAACTAATTTGCATAATCGGATTATCATAAATATCTAAATATTGGTTTTTTTCCATTTGATTTTTCACCAATAGATGAAGGTAATCCAAAACAAAAGGAGCTGCATTGCCATAATATAAAGTAACAAATTCGGCTGTGGTTGCCTCTACGCTCGTTTGCGAGTTCCATAAAAGTTTCGCTAAAAGATATTGCTTTAATTCGCTAAAACTTCCGGGAACATCGGCATAACCCTGACTAAATATGCCTTTGATTCCCTTTTTTTGAAAAATAGTATAATTCGATTCAAAACTTTGCCAATTTGGAAACGGAGCCATATAATTGGTAAACTCGACTGTGTAATCCCAAAAAAGAATGTTTTTCGAAATTGCTGTCCATCTGTCGAGGGTCTTTTCTATGGGTTTGTTTCTTCCTTCATTAAATGCTTTGGCTCGGTTGGCTTCAATTGGGCAAAACATGGGATATAAATTGGGAGCCAATTTTAAATTTTGAGGCGGTTGATAACTAAACAAATACGCCAGCGAGACTATTTTGGTTTCCGGAAAAGCATGCGCTACTTTGTTTATAAAATAATAATGCGCTCCTTGTGGACTTCCGTATTTTTGATTTAGTTTTTGACAATCTGCACATTCGCAATAGATTACATCGTCATTTTGACTAACCGAAAAATAAATGGCTTCGGGTTTAGTAGCTATTATTTTAGAAAGATTATCTTTTAAAACCGCAAAAACAGTATCGTTTGAATAACAAATTGATTCTGGATTTCGGTTGTGATTGTACAAAGCAAACATTTCGGGATGAGGCTTAAACCATTCTTTGGCCGGAACTAATTTGTAAAACGAATGTCCCCAAATGCCAAAATCATCCAAATACCAGTTTAATTTATGCCATTTCCGAAACGATTCATCGTATGAACCCGGATATAAAAGCCCTCGAAATTCAAAAGCCGCTTGCTCGTGCTTGCTGGTGTTTTTTGGAAATTGAATCGTTTTCGGCTCTGGGAAAAAAGTGTAAGTGGAAGTTAATTTTCGAATTCCGAATTGTTCTAATAAAGATGTAGCAGCGTATTCTAAATACAATCCTGAAGTGGCTTTAAGAGTGATTTGATTGTCGTTTGAGAGAATTTCGAAATAATCTTCCGATTTTTTTTCTATAATTTCTAAAAATATTCCGTTGCTTTTCTGGGTTGTTTGTACTTCAAAAGGAGCTGTCGAAATTGGGTCTAAATGTTTTTTCAAGAGTTGCACAGCGGGCAAACAATTGGAATCGGTATAACTAATTTGCGCATGGGCTTTATCAAAAACGATTGTTTGTGCCATTATTTTACAACTGATTAAAAGGAGAAATCCGATTACTTTTAGACCTTTTGACATACTTTAAAATTTATATTGAAGTGACAGCATCAATTCGTATTCGTTTTGTCTTTTATCGGCTACATATTCTTGATTGTTATATAAAAATTGACAGCCAACAATATAATGTGTTTGTATGGTTTTGCTAATTCCGACACCCATTCTATAGGAGGATAAACTCACCCTATTTTCGTAAAGACCTGCAGTGGCATCGTCATCGGGCGAGGTTCCGTAACCCAAAATGCTGTACAAATAATCGAATCGAGAACCAAAATAATAGCGGGTGGTTAAGTTAAAAGCTGGGTTAACTTTGTCTTGATCTATTTGATAAAAAGAACTCAAATTAAACCAAAATGCTTTGTAATATACGCCTGTTCCTAGGGCGATTGAGGTAAAGTTTTCGTTGGTAGTTTGCGTAAATCGTACACCCGCATTCATTTCCCATTTAGAGCTTAAGTTAAAATAATAACTACCACCCAAACGGTATTTAGGATAAACTTTGTTATTGCTAAAGGCAGAATTGACAAAAACATAATTGGTTTTGGTGGTAAAAATATAGGCCGAGGCTTCAAATTGCATACCGTTTACATCGGCTTCGTTAGCCGATTTTCGATTCATGGTATTGATGTTTGTAACCAATGTTCCCCATTTTCTAGACCGAATATACTGCAACACAAATTGGTTCCAAGGGCCATAACCGTCTCGATTAAAACTGGTATTGAAGTACTGAAAACCAATTCGATCATTTTTGATTTTATTCGCCAATAAAATGTAGCGGTCTTTCATGAATTTATCTTCAGAACCCGAGTTTAAGAGTTTTTCTAAAAGCTCAATTTCGGCCTTTTCATCTCCTTGAGCATTGTAAATACGTAATTTTTTTTCGTCGTAGTAGCTCGCTTTTTCGGGATACGTAGTTTTGGCCTTTTCTATAGTCGAAAAAGCAGCTTCATATTGTTGGTTGGTTATTTCCGAATTGATGAGGTAATTGTAAACTTCGGGATATTTATCGGTATTTTCGATTACTTTTTTGAAGTAAAACTGAGCACTATCAACAACGGGAATTCGTTCGAAATTTTGTCCCATAACCACATAATAATCCCAATATTCGGGCGCTATTTTTAGAGCTTGATGTGCTTTATTAATTATTTCTTGCGGATTTTTTTGGTCTCTCGTATCGGCTACTAATGCTACTATCAAACTATCGGTATTAATACTTTGGGCATGCAAATTTTGTACTCCGAAATAAGGCGTTAATAGAAGTATTGAGATGTAAATTAAACCGTTTTTCATTTTTTAGTAGTAGGATTTTCAAAACCTTTGCGGGTCATAACGCCCCAATTTTGTTCTTTTTGATTAAAAAAATGCCAATAACCTTTAAGGGCAGCAAATAAACATAACGGATGATAAACTAAAGGTTCTATAATGGCTACACCAATTAATTTTATAAGTTCTGAAGCCGAAGCGTATGTTTTATATAAAATTTCATCAATTGCAATAGATATGAATGTGATTAATAAATAGAACAAATATACGGTTAACGACATCCATAATAAATTTTCGATATTAAGTAAATTGAAAACGAGTGAAATTAGGATAACCAAAATGCCTGTAACTTCTAGAATTGGGACTAAAAATTCGAAAAAGAAAAAGTAAGGTAAAATTAAGAAACCCGTTTTCTCATAATGTGGATTAAAAAACATTTTTCGGTGTAAATAGAGCGTTTGAATTAACCCACGAGCCCAACGTACACGTTGTCGTATTAAAATGGTTTTTGTTGAAGGCACTTCGGTCCAACAAAGTGATTCTGGGATATAACGTATCAAAAACTTCTGATTGCTATCGTACATGTATTTACGCATTCGGGTAATTAATTCCATATCTTCGCCTAAAGATTTGTGCCAATAACCGCCTGATTTTACGGCAATTTCTTTATCAAACATCCCTAAGGCTCCCGACACTAATAGCAAACCGTTAATTTTACTCCAAGCCATTCTGCCAAATAAAAAGGCTCTGACATATTCCAATTCTTGAAAACGTGGCAACCATTCTTTTGGATAATGCACTTTTATCAAAAAACCATCTTTAACTTCGCACGAGTTGGATATTCGAATACCAGCTCCCGTTGCAATAACACGTCGGTTGTGTTCCATAAAGGGTTTGGCCAGTTTTAAAATAGTGTCTTGTTTTAAAATACAATCTACATCGGTACATAAAAACAAGGGATATTTGGAGGAGTTTATGCCGGCATTTAAAGCATCGGCTTTACTCTTTCTGTTTTCCTTATCCACTACTAAAAGTTTGGCGTAAATTGGATTTTTAGATTTGTAATGTCCCCTGACTTTAGCGGTTGGAATCTCTTCTCTATAATAAAAATTGACTTTAACCAAATCAAATTCGGTAATCAATTTACTAAGTGAATCATCGGTGCTGCCGTCATTTACGATGATGACTTCAAATTTGGGATAGGTTAATGATAAAAGTGAGTGTACATTATATACAATATTTAAGCCTTCGTTAAAGGCCGGTGCCACCACCGAAACCCCCATTAAATGATTGGATTTAAAAAGCGTTCGTTCTTCGAGGTATTTTTGAAATCGAATGTGTTTTAGAATTGCCGCATACGAAAAAATAGCTAGCAAAAGATACACCAAGATATAAGTACTAGAAAAATACAGTATAAAAATTTCGTAGCCTTTAAAAATATAGCTAATAATTTGCTCCATCATACAATATAAATATCGGTTACGTGTTCTAAAATTTTTTTAGCATCAGGATTTAAGATACTCACTTCGGTCATGGTTTCGGGACTTAAACTTTGTAAAGTGTCAACGGCCAATAATTTTAAAACCGAATTGGTTTCGTACAAAATAAGTTGTTTTAAAAAAGCAATGGTTTTTTCGGAGCCAATTTGTTTTAAGGCTCTAAGTATTTCTTTCCTATTTTTATCCGATTCATGCAAATAGAGTGAAATTAAAGGATTTTCGGATTGGGGTATGAATAATTCTTTGCAGGCTAAAATGGCTTCGCTACGTACTATTTCTTCCTCCGAATGTAACAGCGTAACAATCATATCTTCCTGATTTTTATAATTGTAGAATACCATTGTTTTGATTCCTAATCGAACCACCGATTTGTTAGGTGAGTACAACCATTCGTCAATATTGGTCGGAATTATTATTTTTTTCTCATGTAATAATTCCATCAATTTAATGATGTTTAATAGTGAAATTTCCCGAGGAATTGTGGCTAATTGCTCTACTTTTCCTTCCGATAAAGACAAATAACAAGCATAGGCATTGGATCGTATGATGTCATTTTTGTGTTTCAAATACGGTTTTACTACTTTTTTAGCAGGTTTATAATCAATGTGTTGTAATTGGTATAATCCTTCTAGTTTTTGAAAAAAGCGAAAATTGGTTAGTAATTTTATCGAAAATAAATGCAAGTCGAGTTTTTTATAGAGCTCAATTACTATTAAACTAGCATCTCCTTTTAAATTTTCTTTAAACCAAATCATTTCGTTGATTAGCATTTTTTTGCACCAATTTTTATGAAACGGAATTTGATTTTTAAGCAAAACTATTTGCTCGTTGACTTTAATTTCGTTTTTAGAAATAAAAATTAAAGAAGTTAAAAACGAATGGATACGCTCCGTTACGTGTTGCTTTTTTTTGTTATGAAAACTAAAAAGATACCGTTTAAAAGCAATAAATGCCATAAGCAAAACCAACCCAAAAACTAAAATAGGTAAAAAATAGTGCTTAATATAAAAAAGAAATGGAGGCATTTGGAAAGACTTTTTCAACCTAAATATAACAAAATAAAGTTGTAAAATCACCCCGTTTTGTTTAAAAGGCTATTTAAGTTTGAGATTAAAAGAGCAAATTCCTTGATTATGTTATATTTAAAGTCCTTCAAAAACGCCCAATCCAAATAAAGCAAAATCGTATTTAACAGGATCGTTTGGGTCTAGTTTTCTAAGCGCATTGTCCAGTTCGGCTAGAGCTTTAGCGTCATTTTGTTTCCTATGTAAAAGCCCCAGTTTGCGTGATACATTTCCAGAATGTACATCTAAAGGGCAAGAAAGTTTTGATGGTGCAATAGTTTTCCAAATACCTAAATCAACCCCCATATTATCTTGTCGACACATCCACCTTAGGTACATGTTAATCCTTTTTGCTGCGGAGTTATTCATTGGGTCTGAAATGTGTTTTTGAGTTCGGGGTAAATGGTCTATTTCGAAAAATATTTTTTTAAATTCCGAGATGCTTTTTTGTGTTGAATTGGCTTCTAAATTTTTAGCAAAAACGGCTTCTAAACCGTTGTGGTTTTTGTAAATATGCTGCAATCCTTTGATAAAACCAATCAAATCTTGACCATTAAATGTTCGGTGGACAAAAGAAGCTAAACCTTCCAAATGATTTTCGGAATGCGACATTACAAAGTCATAAGGCGAATTTCCCATAAATTCCATCATTTTATGCGAATTCTTAATAATCATTTTTCGGTTGCCCCAAGCTATCGTTGCACTCAAAAAACCAGCAATTTCAATGTCTTCCTTTTGTGAAAACAAATGTGGAATTTGTACGGGGTCACTTTCTATGAAATCTAGTGTATTGTATTGCAGTACTTTTGCATCAAGAAAATCTTGAAGTTCGGATGGATTCATATAAGATTTAGGTGAATGAAACGGAATTATTTGTTTACGAAAAACTAAAACGTCAGTTTTTTTATGGATTACTAATTTGTCCGTCTACCATTATTAATTTTCGGTCGGCCATATTGGCTAATTCTTCATTATGGGTTACAATCACAAAAGTTTGACCAAATTCATCTCGCAATTTAAAAAACAATTGGTGTAGATTTTCGGCCGAAGCGGTGTCTAAATTTCCCGAAGGCTCATCGGCAAAAATAACATCGGGTTTGTTAATTAAAGCGCGGGCTACTGCCACTCGTTGTTGTTCTCCTCCCGAAAGTTCGCTTGGTTTGTGATGAATTCGGTGCGATAAACCCAAGTAGGAGAGGAGTTTTTTAGCCTCGACTTCGGTCTCCGTATTTTTTTTTCCCGCAATATAAGCCGGAATACAAACATTTTCAAGAGCTGTGAATTCGGGTAAAAGTTGATGGAACTGAAATATGAATCCTAAATTTAAATTTCGAAACTTAGATAATTCTTTATCATTTAGTTTTAATATGTTTTCTTGATTGATAATCAACGAAGTGTTTTCGCTTTTTGAAGGTTTGTCTAAGGTGCCTAAAATTTGCAAAAGTGTTGTTTTACCGGCTCCCGAAGCACCTACAATTGATACAATTTCTCCTTTTTTAATATGTAAATCAACTCCTTTTAAAACTTCTAACTGGTCGTAAAATTTGCGAATGTTTTTTGCTTGTATCATTTGGTAAAACTGTTTTTACAAAGAAACAAAAGTTTAATGCGATTTTAAAACGGCTTTGGCATAAATTTAGCTTTAACTGGGTTTTGTTGAAATAATTACAAAATGACTATCTTTAAATAAATTAGGAAACAATGAATGAAATACAATCAGATGTATCGTTTAGAAAAGAAAAAAGAAACAAATTATGGTTGGGTTTATTGTTTGACTTGATCGGGATGTTGTCTTTTTCGGTTTTTGGTTTGGGTGAGTTTACCGATATTATTTGGGCACCTCTAGCCGGTTTTTTGATGAACCGAATGTATAAAGGAAGAGTAGGTAAAATTGCAGGTATCTTGACTTTTTTAGAAGAAATAATTCCATTTACCGATGTCATTCCGTCTTTTACTTTAACTTGGTTTTATACCTATTATTTTAGTAAAGTGTAAAAAAAAGGCAACTGTTTAAGTTGCCTTTTTTGTAAAATATAATGTTGCAACTCCAATTAACGGACTATTATTTTTTGAGTTTGAATTACTTTTTTAGAGCTGTTGTCTGTTAATTTTACAACGAAAATTCCTTTTGAATGCAAACTGATATTCTCGGTGGTTTGATTTTCAATTTTTCTCTTCAAAATAGTTTTTCCGGTCAAATCAATAATGCTTAATTCGGCATTTTGAATTGGATTTTTAAACGAAATGGTAAAATTACCGTAATTGGGTACCGGCCATAAAGTATAAGATGCTGAATTGGCTTCTGGTTTTTCAACGGATAACGAAGCTACATAGCCACTAAGAATGTTCACTTTTCTTGTCATAGTCGCTCCTTCGGCATCGGTTACGGTAAATTCAAACGAACCTAAACCAGTGGTATTTGGAGTAAAATCAACCTGGTTGGATTCTAATTTGGTGCTTCCATTAACTGTATTAGAAAGGGTATAAACAGGATTGTTGGTAAATCCTCTTGAAAGTTTCTGTATATCAATTGTGATTTTTTCTCCGTTTTCCGAATTGTAGTGTGGTAAAGACATCCACTGTAAATACAGATCTAAATTGGTATATCCGTCATTGTCGTTGTCTGCATTCGAATCTGAAAAATCGCCAATAGCCGAATTAGTATTGGTTCCTATGATGCTTTCCCACCAATTTGGAAGTCCGTCTTGGTCGGTATCCCAATTGGCATCACGAGAAATAACGGGATAAATTTCAAATCCACCAACATCTGATTCGTTATCAGGAAATCCAGGTTTTCCGGTTTTGCTACCCGAATACGTATACGTTCCGTTTAACGTTTCGGTAATAATTCGCTGGTCGTGATCGTCAAACTCAGGTTGCGTACAACCTACATCTGAAAGGACAATTTTATAAGCCGTTTTGGCTGATTGAGTTGAAACATACGATGGGAAAAACGGGCTGTCTACAAAGTTGTCATAGGTATTAGTTGCTCCATTTTTATAGGTTGCTCTTCTCCCAATAGCTTGGTTGCTTTCGTCAAAATATCCAGGCATTACATTTCCTTTAAAATAACATTTCTGAGTGCCTGTTCCGACATTTTCGTTGTCGGCACTAAATGCAACAAATATTTTAGACCCTGCTCCCGGTTTGTAGTAATTGTTTACAAAATTGACTTCTTTTGTTCCTCCATCTGTGGTACGACTTCCCCAGTTATACACCACATTGTTGGTAATGTCCATTCGTCCAGTATAAGCGCCACTGCCATCAAGACCTCCTCCTAAACTCCAATTGCGGCCATAACAATGTGCAAGTAAATTATGGTGAAAACTACCAATATCGCCACCAATTGTTGCGGCATAACCGTGCTCAGTTCCATCAGGATAATTTTGATGCCCCGCAGCATTTAGCGCTTCGGATATTAATGTTTTTTGTAAAGTAATGTTTTTTCCTGAACGCGAACTAAAGGCTTCGTCAATTGTCCAGCTAATCGAACAATGATCTATTATACTATTATCAGCACCTGTTAATCCCATTCCGTCAAAAGTAGGACCTCCGCCAATTCTAACACGTAAATTTTGTACTATAGCATCGTTTCCTGTAATGCCAAAAGGAGCCGATTTGATGGTAATTCCTTTTCCAGGTGCAGTTTGACCCGCTATTGTAACATAAGGTTGACTCAATACCAACCGCGACTGCAATGGTATGATTCCCGATACATTAAAAACAATGGTTCTTGGGCCAATATCATTCGTAACAGCCTCTCTCAAACTGCCAGGGCCGCTATCGTTTAAATTGGTAACGGTAACTATTTTTCCACCTCTACCGCCACGCGCAAAACGGCCGTAACCTTCCGCTCCTGGAAAAGCCAATTGTGCGGGTCTAAATCGCCAAGTATTTCCTTTTTCGATGATGCCATTAGCTAAAACTTCGTCAATTCTCCAATAATAGGTTGCTCCAGTATATAAAGCAGTCACGTTAAAATTGGCTGTTGCTAAATTTTGATTTCCTTTAAATTCAGAAGAGCTGGTAGTGGCTTGCTCTACAGCAGAAAGACTCGTTCCAAAATAGACATTGTGGGATACTGCCTTTGTTGCAGCCGTCCATTGTAAATTAATAGAACCAGAATTTAGTTCGACATGTTCGTTATTATGTGATGGAATAGGATTTACAGCCTGATTGAAAATATTAGGTGTATTTAATTCGATACCGTTTAGCATGAAGTTTTTAATAGTTTCAGTACCGGATGTTTCGGCGGCAAATAAAATGATGACATCTGTTCCTTCGGTAGCCTCAAATTTTAAATAGGCATTTGCAGCATCCGCAGTTTTTAATGCTCTTACAGTCGGAGCCAAATTATCGATAACTAGATTACTATTCACGTAGATGTCAATTGGGCTAAATGTATTGTTAGTTGGGCTATCAACTGCATTAAAAAAGGCCATTAAGGAATGTGTTCCTGTTGCCAAACCGCTTATTTTTAATTGAATTTGAGCGCCTTGATTGGCTGTGCCATCTTTAACGGTTACGCCATCGGATATGAGTCGCGCATATGAAGGCGATTGAATACCGGTTTTGTACCAATTTGTACCCAATACATCGCCTTTATCGCCAGCTTTGCTGAGGGTAAAGGTTACACCATTTATTGTTTTAGTTGCCGTAGTGACAGAGACAATTACCCATGGCGTGTATTCGGGTTCATTGACTTCAGCCGCTTGTCTACCTGATTGATCAAAGTCGATCTTTACAATTGGATTTTGTGCTAACAGTGGCATGCACCACCAACTCAGTACCCCGAAGAGTACTTTTTTTGAAAATTGAATTAGCATTGTATTGTGGTTAAGGTTAGTAAGTTAACAGTAAAATTGTGCAATACTAAAAACAATAGTATCCTGCAGTATCCTGTGCTGTTCTGAATGTCATACAGAACAGTTCTTAAATAAGAAGCTGGTAATTCTGAATTGGTTTTTCGGAATGGGAGAGGATTGAAAAGAAAGAGGAATTACAACTAATGAAGGAATAGTTAAAAAAGGCAGTTGTTTTCTTATCTTTTAAAAAGGAAACCAAATCCCATTGCTTTTAGCATTTTTTTTTCGAAAGCCCAAAAAAAAGTAAACTGGCCAAAAAGAGTACCAATAGCTACTAGTAAAACTTGATAAATGGGAAAAATAAGGAGTAAGCGAAGCGGTGTAAACCAAAAGCCCACATTTTCTTTGCTAATACCCAGCCAAACACAAAATGGTTTAGATAACCAAGCTGAGGCCGATCCGGTAAGGGCAAAAACTATAAATATGATGGTTAGTTGTAGGTTTGAAGTTACGCCCCAACGTTCTTTTAATCGCTTCATTTTTATTTGTAATGATTACAAATATAAGAACAATTACCGCAAAGGCACGTTGCCGGCTAACTTTTGTTTGTACGTATTTTGAAAATAAACCATGTAGTTGTAAATCAAGTAATTTACTTCATACCCATAATTAATATTAGGGTTGTAATTAATGCTTAATTCGTATAAATTAGGGTCATATCGCTGCGGTTGTAAAACCCGATTATTCCATTCTAAAACGTAAAGTTGGTTTTTGGTTTCTAAATAAGGTTGCGAATAATATCCTCTCGGATACGCTCTCGAAGCCAACCAAGTGGCAAAACCATTATCAATGATAATTACTTCGTATTCTAAAGAGTCATTTGCTATCCGAATGGTATCGTTTACAGCTTTTGTCTGGGTAGTTAAAGTGATGTTTTTTTGTGAAGTAGCACATCCTATAATGAAAATCAATACGATTATAATGAAGCCGATTTTTTTCATAAAATAAGAGTTTGCTTTTTCATCATAAAATATACAACGAGTCGTTTATAAAAAATTACAACCGACTCGTTTTTAAAGATTTATTTCCCGAATAATTTACCAAAAATACCTGCTAAACCTCCTTTTTTAGAGAGTTCGGCGGCATCTTCTAAATCTACTTTTCCGTCGGCATTTTGATCCAATCCAAAATGAACGCCGTAAGTAGATATCGCTTCCATAATACCGTTATTTTGAGCCGTATTTCCACCGGCTAAAGCGCCAAGTAAATCTGATATAGAAAAGCTACCGTCTTTTGGATCATTGGCTTTTCCAATTAAGGAACTTAAAATTTGCGGAATCATACTGCTTGCGGCTCCGTTGGAAACGTCTTGTGATAATCCGAATTTTTCGCTTAAAGAACCCGAAACGTTTTGTGTGATTTGTTGAACTAAAGGATTGTTTTGATCAAGGTTTTTTGCTTGTAACAAACCCGCAATTTGCGACATATCATTTTGAGAAGCTAAATTTTTTAAACTCTCAAAAATAGAATTTCCGGTTTCGTTTAAAACTGCATCATTATGCTCGTTCGGAATTGCGTTGTTTTTAACAACAGCATCACTTCCGTATTGCTGTATTATTTGGGTTAATTGCTCCAACATGTTTTTTACGTTTTAGTTAATACTCAAAGTTAATTAAAAAAGAAAAAGGATTTAGTAAAATACGTTACTAAATCCTTTTCTAAATTATTTTAAGTTAGCTGATTAACTTAATAAACTAATGATTTGAGATGCTAACTCAGTTCCAATTCGGTCTTGAGCTTCTCCTGTTGCCGCTCCGATATGAGGTGTCAACGATATTTTTGAATGCATCAAAAGTGCCATTTCTGGTTTTGGCTCGTTTTCGAAAACATCCAATCCAGCAAAAGATACTTTCCCTGAATCCAATGCTTTTACAAGTGCAACTTCATCAATTACACCACCGCGAGCACAGTTTACAATTCCAACACCATCTTTTAAAAGTTCAAATTCTTTTTCTCCTAAAATATAACCGTTTTGAGCTGGAACGTGTAAGGAAATAAAGTCAGCCTCTTGAAAAAGCGATTCTAACGATTGTGTTTTAATAGTGGTAGTAATAGATTGTCCGTCAAAAAATTCCACTTTAACATCTACTTCAGGGATAAAGCTATCGGCAGCAATTACTTTCATACCTAAACCAAGAGCCATTTTAGCGGTAGCTTGACCAATACGTCCAATACCTACAATTCCTAAAGTTTTTCCTCTTAGTTCTCTTCCGTTTGCGTAGGCTTTTTTCAAACCATCAAAATTAGAATCTCCTTCTAAAGGCATGTTTCGGTTAGAATCATGTAAAAAACGAACACCATTTAATAAATGTCCAAAAACCAGCTCAGCCACAGATTCTGAAGAAGAAGCCGGCGTGTTGATTACATGAATTCCTTTGCTTTTTGCGTAATCAACATCGATGTTATCCATACCAACACCACCACGACCAATTACTTTTAAGCCTGGACAAGCGTCAATAATGTCTTTACGAACTTTGGTTGCACTACGAACTAATAATACTGCTACGTTGTTTTCGTTAATGTAATTGGCTACTTGCTCTTGTGCTACTTTTGAAGTAATTACTTCAAAACCACCTTTTTCCAAGGCCTCAATTCCACTTTTTGAAATTCCGTCGTTTGCTAATACTTTCATGTTTTTATTAAATTACGAGGTTTCCCTCAAATTAATTGAATGTTTTAGAAGCTGTTTCCCGCTATCAGTTTCAATCTTGCGTCGGCGTAGATGTCTGCTTCCACAAGGTTTTCCACTTCTATCGGGGCTAGAGCCTCTGCTAGCGAAGAAGTTTAAGTTTTTCTTGAAATTAATTCAAATGAAAAGTCTTTAATTCTTAAAAATTTAGATTGCTTTTTCTAAAGCTTGCATTACATCAACCAATACCTGAACACTTTCGATAGGCATAGCATTGTAAATTGAAGCTCTGTAACCACCCACAGAACGATGTCCTGGTAATCCAGAAACACCAGCTTCTTTCCACATTTTGTCAAATGTTTCCGCATGCTCGGGGTTAGTTAGTAAGAAAGTTACGTTCATGTTCGAACGGTCTTCTACATTGGCAGCACCTTTAAATAATGGATTACGGTCTATTTCGTTGTATAACAATTCGGCTTTTGCATTATTTAGTTTTTCAACAGCAGGAATTCCGCCTTTTTCTTTAATCCATTTTAAAGTTAAAAGAGAAGCGTATACCGAGAAAACAGGAGGTGTGTTAAACATACTCTCTGCTTTAATGTGCTTAGCATAATCCAACATACTAGGAATAGTACGACCGTTTTTTCCTAAGATTTCTTCTTTAATAACCACCAAAGTAGTTCCTGCAGGACCCATATTTTTTTGGGCTCCGGCATATATAATGTCAAATTGAGAAAAGTCAATATCACGTGAAAAAATATCCGAACTCATGTCGCAAACCAAAGGAACATTGGTTTTAGGAAATGTTTTCATTTGAGTACCAAAAATGGTATTGTTACTTGTACAGTGAAAATAATCAGCATCAGCCGGAATTTCATATCCTTTTGGTATGTACGTATAATTGTCTTCTTTTGAGGAAGCTACAATAACGGTTTCTCCAAATAATTTAGCTTCTTTAATAGCTGCTGAAGCCCATGTCCCAGAATCTAAATATGCGGCTTTACCATTTTCTTTCATTAAGTTGTAAGGAACCATTAAAAATTCTAAACTGGCTCCACCAGCAAGAAATAATGCTTGATATCCTTTGCCTTCTAATCCTAATAAATTTAATACAAGTGCTCTCGCTTCATCCATAACAGCAACGAAATCTTTGCTTCGGTGCGAAATTTCCAAAATTGATAAACCGGAATTGTTAAAATCTAAAATAGCCTGAGCTGATTTGTCAAAAACTTCTTGTGGTAAAATACAAGGACCTGCGCTGTAATTGTGTTTTTTCATGGTTATAGTTAATGCGAAAATTTTTAAAAACGCAAATTTCGGTAATAGGTAGCGAAAAAGCGTTAAAAATTTCGCAATAATTGTAAACTTTTTACTTATGTTATTAACAAAAACGATATAGTATCCACATTGTCGGCATAATCCCATAATTGAGGCTGTTGTGTTTGGCCAAAAGCAATGCTGTTTTCAACTAAATTATTGCTTACAATACACTGAACTTGATCAGATTCTGCCGTTAATTTGGCTTGAACTTCTTCCAAACTTTCGTAATATTCATAAAAAACACTCGAAATAGGAGAGGCGTAACTAGTATCTTCTTTTAATGTTAAAAAACCATTATCTAAAAGTTTAAAATTACTCATTAAAAACACAGCTTTGTTATAGTCGTAATTGTTGGCGTATTTTTCGTACTGAATGACATCTTGGTACTTGAAAATAGCATTGAAAAAGGCATCAAATGAATATCCTTTTGGAATTAAAAGTTTGGAAACATTGCGACAACCTAATCCGAAGTAGCGAAAAATATCTTCGCCTAAGGCAGTGAGTTGTTCGGGTGTTTCTTTTCCATTTAAGACAGCAACCGAATTTCTGTTTTTTCGGATGATAGCTGGTTTGTCTTTAAAGTAATATTCAAAATAACGAGCGGTATTGTTGCTTCCGGTGGCAATAACGGCATCAAAATGGTCTAATTTTCCTTCAGAAAAAGTGATGAATTCTTTCCATTCAGCATCAAGTGCAATTAAATATTGAGCTAAAAAAGGAAGTAGATGTTGGTCGTTAGAAGATGTTTTGACCACGACACGATGACCAGTTACCAAAACACATAAAAAATCATGAAAACCCACTAACGGAATATTGCCAGCTAAAATCAATGCAATGGTTTTAGGACTTCTATTTTCCTTATTTACTTCGGGATAGTGGTCGAGCCATTTGGTCAAATTAGCTTCTGTTAGAGCATTTGCCCAAGATTGAACGGCAAAAAAAACCTGCTCTGGCGTATACCAACCATTGTGTGATTGCGATAAGTAAATTAATTTTTCAAATTCTTCATAAAAGGATTCGTTGCACAAAACTTCTGGCTTTTTGATACTATTATGCTCGTCAAATTGGCTTAAAAACTGGCCAAGAGCTATAAAAGATTGAATTTTTTTGTTTTGTAGCATAAGTAATTTGTTTATGAATTGTTTTGATTGTAATTTTGCACAAAAATAAAGATATCTAAGTTATAAGTCAAAATACAAAAATACGATTCATTTTTCGTTTTTATTTATAACTTTTAACCAGTAACTAACAATAAAATGGCTATTATAATAACCGACGAATGTATTAATTGTGGTGCTTGCGAACCAGAGTGCCCAAATACAGCAATTTATGAAGGTGCAGATGATTGGAGGTATAAAGATGGAACTGCATTGGCTGGAACCGTAATTTTGCCAGATGGAACTGAGGTGGATGCGGATGAAGCACAAACACCTATATCTGACGAAATTTATTATATCGTTCCAGGAAAATGTACCGAGTGTAAAGGTTTTCATGATGAACCTCAATGTGCGGCAGTTTGCCCCGTAGATTGTTGCGTGCCAGATGATAATTATGTAGAAGACGAAGAAACGTTATTAAATCGCCAAGCGTTTTTACATAACGAATAGTATAATATTGCAATATATTTTTAAAAATCCCGAGTTTTGCTCGGGATTTTTTGTTGAGTGAGCTAAAAAATAGTTCCTTAAGCTCGTTTTAAATCTTATATTTGCACACTTTTCAATAAAATAATTATAAAACATAGGCTCCTTAGAGATGGATGTTTTACATAAAATAAACTTAACTACAGATGAAAGCAGGAATTGTAGGATTACCAAATGTTGGAAAATCAACTTTATTTAATTGTTTGTCTAACGCAAAAGCGCAAAGTGCCAATTTTCCGTTTTGTACTATCGAACCAAATATTGGAGTTGTAAACGTACCCGATCCGCGTATCAATAAATTAGAAGAATTGGTAAAACCAGAACGTGTGCAAATGGCAACGGTTGATATTGTAGATATTGCCGGGTTGGTAAAAGGAGCTAGTAAAGGTGAAGGTTTAGGAAATCAATTCTTAGGCAATATTCGCGAGTGTAATGCAATTATCCACGTATTGCGTTGTTTTGATAACGACAATATTGTACACGTAGATGGTAATGTAAATCCAATTCGTGATAAAGAAACGATTGATATCGAATTGCAGTTAAAGGATTTAGAAACAGTTGAAAAACGTTTGGAAAAAGTAAATCGCGCTGCCAAAACAGGAAATAAAGAAGCGCAAGCAGAAAAAGCACTATTAGACCGAATAAAAGAGGCTTTGTTACAGGCAAAATCGGCCAGAACCGTTGAACCACAAAATAACGATGAAGTGGTTTTACTAGAGGCATTTCAGTTAATTACAGCTAAACCGGTTTTATATGTTTGTAATGTGGATGAAAGTTCGGCCGTTTCGGGTAATAAATATGTAGATCAGGTTCGTGAATTAGTAAAAGATGAAGATGCTGAAGTAATTGTACTTTCGGTAGGAGCAGAAGCTGATATTACCGAATTAGAAAGTTACGAAGAACGTCAGATTTTCTTAGCCGATATGGGACTTGAAGAGCCGGGTGCTTCTGTTTTAATTCGCGCCGCTTACAAATTATTAAAACAACAAACGTATTTTACAGCTGGTGTAAAAGAAGTTCGCGCATGGACTGTTCCAATTGGAGCAACTGCGCCACAAGCAGCAGGAGTAATTCATACCGATTTTGAAAAAGGATTTATTCGTGCCGAGGTAATTGCCTATGACGATTATGTTGCTTTTGGATCAGAATCAAAAGTAAAAGAAGCAGGAAAATTACGTGTGGAAGGAAAAGAATACATTGTTAAAGATGGCGATGTAATGCATTTCAGATTTAATGTATAAGCATTTATTGCATTCAAAAAAAAGTAAGGTTGGGCTATTGTCTAACCTTTTTTTATGAAATTTTGCCCCAAATTAAATTTAAATTGTTACTATTTTAAGAAATTTTAAATAAGATTATTTTTTTTGTAGCGTTTTAAAGTTATAATTTTACGGTTATGAAAGGTTTTGCTCAAATATTATTAATCGTTTTTGTGATGTCGTTAACAGCGCCTACTATTGTTACGATTATAAAAAAGGACTATCCCCGAACGATTTCTTTCAACCTTTCCGAAGAGGAGCAAAAACACAAAGACTGTAAAGTTTTGACTTCTCATAACAACGCAGTAACTACTGATTTTTTGTCCTTTTGTTTGCATGAAATTTCAAAAATAATTCTTTACGAAAATTTATCCCGTCACGATAACGTAGCGGCTACTATTTTTTCGCCACCACCCAACCGACTTTAATTTTTTAGAAATAATAATAGACATTCACTAATCTAGGATTAAGTGAATGTGTTTTTAATTTATTTATTTTAAAAGTTATGTCAAATAAAGTCAACCTTTTTGCTAACCTAAAGACAGATTTTGCTTCAGGATTAGTTGTTTTTTTAGTAGCATTGCCGCTTTGTTTAGGAATTGCAATGGCTTCGGGAGCTCCCTTGTTTTCAGGAATTATCGCTGGTGTAGTGGGCGGAATTGTAGTTGGGGTTTTGAGCCAATCTCATATTAGCGTTTCGGGACCTGCTGCGGGTTTAACTGCAATTGTTTTAAAAGCCATTACCGATTTTGGTGCTTTTGATATTTTTTTAATGGCGGTACTAATTGCTGGAATCATTCAATTGCTATTAGGGTTTTTAAAAGCAGGAAGCATTTCCAATTATTTTCCCACAAATGTGATAGAAGGAATGTTGGGCGGTATCGGAATTATCATTATTCTGAAACAAATACCGCATGCTTTTGGGTATGATTCCGATTACGAAGGTGATTTAGCTTTTGTAGAAAATGATGGAAATAATAGTTTTACAGCCCTTTTTGATGTTTTCAATCATGTACAATTAGGAGCAATAGTCGTTTCGCTAATTTCATTGGTCATTTTAATCATGTGGTTAAAAGTTCCATTTTTAAAAAATTTAAAATTAATTCCAGGAGCTTTAGTTGCGGTAATTATAGGCGTTTTGTTAAACGAATTTTTTATACAATCGGGAAGTTCACTTGCAATTTCTAAATCACATTTGGTTTCCTTGCCTGTTCCTGAGTCTTTTGATGATTTGAAGCGTATTTTAATTCTCCCTAATTTTTCAGCCATTACCAATCCACAGGTTTGGATTGTGGGTGCTACTATTGCTATTGTGGCTTCTATCGAAACCTTATTGTGCATAGAAGCGACCGACAGAATGGATGTTCAAAAACGATATACCAATACTAATGTCGAATTAAAAGCGCAAGGCGTGGGTAATATAATCAGTTCTTTATTAGGTGGTTTGCCCATGACTTCGGTAGTGGTTCGTTCATCTGCTAATAACAATGCCGGCGCTAAATCAAAATTATCCACTATTATTCATGGTGTATTGTTGGTTATTTGTGTGTTAACAATTCCAGCGATTTTAAATAAAATTCCGCTAGCTACCTTGGCAACGATTTTAATTTTAGTGGGTTATAAATTAGCAAAACCGGCTACTTTTCGTCACTTTTGGAATCAAGGAAAATACCAATTTATTCCGTTTATTGCTACTTTGGCAGGAGTAGTTTTGACCGATTTGTTAAAAGGCGTTTGCATCGGAATTGTAATTAGTGTTATTTTTGTATTAAGAGGTAATTTGAAGCGTGCGTATATCTTTAAAAAAGAAGAATATGAAGATGGAGACATTATTCATATTGATTTGGCTCAAGAAGTTTCTTTTTTGAATAAAGCGGCAATTAAATTAACTTTGAACCAAATTCCAGAGAATTCGAGAGTCATCATTAATGCCCAAGATACGGTTTATATTGCGCACGATGTGTTGGATTTGATTAAAGAATTTAAAGAAACAAGAGCTCTTGATCAAAATATAAAAGTTGATTTAACAGGATTTAAAGAAGCTTATGATTTGGAAAATTCTCCCGAAGTGAACAATCATGTTACTTTTGAACATTATTTTGATGCCACTAAAAACAAAGTAATCAAACGAGAAAAAATAATAGAAGACGCTAACTAAATTTTAATTTTAACTACTATATACTAATGAAAGATTTTTATAAACAAATATTAGATAATAATAAAGAATGGGTTGCCGAAACGTTAGAGCAAGATCCTCATTTTTTTGAAGATTTAGCAAAAGGCCAACAACCACCACTTTTATGGATTGGCTGTTCGGATAGTCGTGTGCCAGCAAACCAAATTATTGGAGCAAAACCAGGTGAAGTTTTTGTGCACCGTAACATTGCTAACATGGTAATTCATTCCGATATGAATATGTTGAGTGTGTTGGACTATTCGGTTAATGTCTTGAAAGTGAAACATATTATTGTTTGTGGTCATTATGGCTGCGGAGGGGTAAAAGCGGCAATGGGTAATCAATCAATTGGAATAATAGACAATTGGATTAGACATATTAAAAATGTTTACCGCTTGCATAAAACGTATTTGGATAGTATCGAAGACGAAACCGAACGTTTTAATGCTTTTGTTGAGGTAAATGCGAAAGAAAATGTATTGGACTTGGCTAAAACTTCGATTGTACAAAATGCTTGGAAAAACGGACAAGATTTACAATTGCATGCTTGGGTTTACGGATTAAATTCGGGTTATGTAACCGATTTGGGAGTAAACTTAAGTTCGAACCAAGATTTACCAGAAGGAGATCAATTGAGTTTATAAAAAAATCGCCGAAAGGCGATTTTTTTTATTCTGTTTCGTCTAAATTTTCATTAAACGCCGAGGGTAATAATTTCGGGATAAATTTGATTAAAATGGGTAATAATAATCCGCCACCAGGCAATAAAAAGATGGTGAGAGAAGGAATGGTTTTACAAATGTCTAACAAATGTTTTTTGACTTTTTTCTTTTCTTTGGCATCTAAATCTCGAACGGTTGAATAAGCCAGAAGTTTCATCAATTCCTTACTTTGTAGAATTTCTTTAACCAATCGGTTTTTATTTCGTGTTACCAATGTAATCACGTTATTGGTCGTTTGATCGTAAAAATGTTTAACCGGATTTGAATAATTAAAATACGGAATTTTTTTTCGGTGCTTGTTTATAAAGCTATTAATGTCGGTAATGCTTTCGCGCGTAAAATCATCGCTTACGTTCATTAATTTTGATAAGGAATATAAAAAGTAAGCTTCTTCATTTTCAATTTTTCCATCACTCCACAACGCCATTCCGGCCATGTCAATAAAATAATAATGTTCCAATTCGTACTCAAAATAATCAAACTGCAAGGTTTCGATAGTTTCAATAGTCGCTTTAGAAAATTTACTATACCGAATAGAGGATTCAAAAAGTTTGATTAATAAATCGTCGTGTATGGATTTTACCGTTTTGGTTTTTAATGCTATGGCCACAATACTCATGACCATTTGCTCTATTTTTTTGAAATATTTCTCTGGAATTTCGCCATGAATTAAATATTGACGAAAAGCCAAAACATCAATAAACAATAAAGCATTGGTTACTAAATGCGAAAAACTTTTGTTTATTAAGCTATCATTGGTTTGAACACGTTCGTCAATGATATTTTCTAACGTAAGTGAATTGGAGTTTTTAGGTAAAATAAGTTTGAACAAATTAAATCCTTCCGGATTCATTTCCTTATAAAAGATAACGGCTTTATTTACAAAATCGTCGGTATTGATGCTTTTTTCGGTAAGTCTATACATCCCGAACAAGGTGTTTAAAAGCGCGAGTTTAGAAATTTCGGTAGGAAACCAATTTTTGCTTAAAATAGGTGAAGGCGTGTCAAATCCGATAATGTGGCCGTAAATGAAACCCGTATTTCTAACTTTTAAATAATAAGAAAGCGAGGTATCGTTTAAAGCGTCTTCGGTAAACTTTTGTTCACTAAAAAACTTATCTATCCAGCCAAAAGCAGAAGGGTTGATCATTCAATCTTAATTTGAAAATACAAAGCTAGGATTTTTTATCATTTGCTACTTAAATTAAAATAAATAACCGCCATTATTTTGTGAAAGTGGCGGTTATTTATTTGTAATAATTTATTTGATTATGGCAGAGCAAGCAACTCTAGCTCCAGCATTTCCGGCTGGTTGTGAGGTATAATCATCGGCTTCTTGATGTACAATAAGACCTTTTCCTAAAATATCTTTTTTATCATCACCACAACCAATGCACCATTCATCAGTAGTTAAGGTAACAGTTCCTTTTCCATCTTTATCGGCAGTAAAATTACCTATATCTCCTTTATGATACGAATCAGATCCCCATTTTCCGTGTTTTTGAAAAGTCGGATTCCAGTGCCCTCCAGCCGAACTTCCATCTGCCGCCGAACAATCTGATTTTTCATGAATATGAATGGCATGTACACCAGGTTTTAATCCTGCAATTTTAGCTTCAAAAGTCACTTTACCTTCTTTTTCTACAAAAGTGGCAGTTCCAGTTACCGTACTATTACTTTTTGGTTCTAATGCAATAGTTAATTTTTTAGAATCATTCGATTTTGTATTGGTTTTACAACTACTTACGAGTGAAGCTATTATAGCTAGAGAAAAAAGAATTTTTTTCATAATTTATGATTTTATGTTAAAGAATTACGTAAAGTTAGGCTAAAAAATGCAAAAAATTGCCTTGAAAAACGAAAATTAGTGCTTTTTTAAATTCTAAGTTTATCTTAAAATTAAAATATTTGCGAGGAAAAATGCGTATTTTAGTAGGTAATTTAGTAGCATTGAAGCTACAATTTAATTTAAAATTCCAATTATGTTCAAAAAATGTATGTTATTCGTAGTATCTGTAGTAATGTTTTCATGTAGTGCTACCAAAAATAATGAGGATAAAAGTTTGTCGAATTTAGAAGGTTCGTGGCAGTTAAATTATATTTCTGGACCTCGAATCGCTTTTGATCGTTTGTATCCCGATGCAAAACCTACTATCGTTTTTAACACCAAAGAAAACCGAGTTTCGGGTAACAACGGATGTAATTCGTATTCTGGGAGTTTAAATGTTTCGGGAAATACAATTGATTTTACCCAACCCATGGTAGCAACTAAAAAAATGTGCCTTAATGGGCAACAAGGCGAACAAGTGTATATGAGTACGTTACCTAAAATAAATCATTACTCGGTTTCGGAAGATGGAAAAACATTGACTTTTTTAGTAGATGATGTGGCGATGATGCGTTTTGAAAAGCAATAATTTAGTAGAAAATGATCATGAAGAATAAACCTTTTTTAATTGTTTGTACCCTCTTTTTTTTGTGTGTGCAAATGAATATGGCTCAGGAAAAATCTAAAAAAGAAATTAAAGCCGAAAAAGAACTTCAAAAACAAAAAGAAATTGAAACTTTGGTACAATCCAAAACATTTGAGTTTGATGCCAATTTTGTGCAACCTTTAGGGCGAAGAGATCTTAATATTCAGGGTGAGCAATATGTTGTTGAATATAAACCTGCAGAAATTAAAAGTTATTTACCCTATTTTGGAAGGGGCTATAATGTGGGTTATGGTGGTGATACTGGCTTGAAGTTTACTGGAAAACCGGAAAATTTTACCATAGAAAAAAAGAAAAAATATTATTTAATTAAGACTACCGTAAAAGGTGAAAATGATGTTTTTAATTTGTCTTTATCGGTCTATTTTCAAGGTAGTGCCACCCTCACGGTAACCAGTAATCAACGTGATGCAATTAGTTATACCGGAACGATTGAAGTTTTAAAAACAAAAGAATAATTTTCTTTAATGAATGTTGTAAAGGTTTTATTTACAGTCAATTTAAAAACGAACCAATTATAAATTTTAAATAAATAACAATGAAAAAAATGATTTTATCTGCCATTTTTGGTTTTATGGCAATGGGTATGATGGCACAAGAAACATCGGCTAATGATGATATGGCAATTTTGCAAAGTGTTTACGGGAAATCTAAAACAGATTTAGTAAACGAATATCTAAAATTATCTGATACTCAAAAAACGGCTTTTCAAAAAGTGTATGATGACTATGAAACTAAAAGAAAAGAAATTGGACTAACCAAAATGAATTTAATCAACGATTATGCAGATAATTATGCCAATCTTACCGATGAAAAAGCTAATGAATTGGCAAAAGCTGCCTTAAAGGCGAACAGCGACTTAGATAAGTTGTATTCTAAAACCTATTCGAAAGCTAAATCGGCTATTGGTGCTACCAATGCTGCTAAATTTATTCAACTTGAAGAATATCTGCAAACGATAATTAAAAGTACTTTACAAGAAAATATCCCGTTAATAGGGGAATTGGATGAGAAAAAAATCTAAAAAAAACGAAAGCCGAATCAAAATCCTGATTCGGCTTTTTTTGGGTTATTGTTTTTTGCTTTCTTTATAAATTTGGTCTAAAAGTCCATTTTGAGGAGTGTCAAGTGTTAATTCCCAAAACATGATGCCACCCAATTTTTGCTTCTTTGCATATTTTGTTTTTTCAATTACAGAAGCAACATCATCTCCTGTAGCAAATTTTTTCTCTTTTGCATTGTACCAATAAGCGGCTTTGGCTTTTTCATCCCAAAAATAGTTCCATCCTTTTTCTTTGGTAAATATCGAGGCGTATTCCTTAAAATTGACACCAGCAATATGATGACCTGACTGATACAATCCATTATTATTGTTACTTACATTTTCCCAAATTCGAGTATAAAAAGCGCAACCAATTACTAATTTTTCAGCAGGAATACCTAATTTTAAAAGGTACTCTACCGCTCTATTTGTAGACTCTGCCGATTCAATTCCGCTATATAAAGGCGTTTGATGGCCTGTAATAGTGGCATAACCATTTACCAAATCGTAGCTCATGATATTTACTCGATTAACTAAAGGCATAATCTCTTTCCAATTTACCGATTTATCTA
This sequence comes from Flavobacterium agrisoli, assembly GCF_016522065.1. Lineage (GTDB taxonomy): Bacteria > Bacteroidota > Bacteroidia > Flavobacteriales > Flavobacteriaceae > Flavobacterium > Flavobacterium agrisoli. The sequence goes on from NZ_JAEHFV010000003.1 coordinate 223,461, forward strand.
AGTAAAGTTGAAAACCGCCAGCAGCAAAACTCAATTCGGGTTTTTTACCTAAAGTTTTGCGTAAAATTTTAATGAGCTCTGAAAAATTTTGTTTATCAGAATCTTGATACAAATGTCCCGGATGCCCTTCAATAGTGGGGTATTCCCAATCCAAATCGATACCATCGGTTTTAAAATAATCGTTTATTTCTTTTACAGAGGTAGCAAATTTTTGGCGTCCCGCAGCAGTAGAAAATGCTTCGGAACAAGGTGCACAACCTCCCCAACCACCTAAGGAAAGCATAATTTTTAAATGCGGTTGTTTCGTTTTTAAGCCAACTAAATGTTTAATAGTCAAGGAATCTTTAGGAGAATCAACACTCAGTTTTCCGTCTTTTAAATGACAAAAACTAAAGATGATGTGACTGAGTTTAGTAGTGTCGTAATTTTTTATTTGTTCCGAATCACCTACATAATAAGCAATTATGTCAAGCGGTTTGTTTTTTTGGGCATGCACTTGCCCAAGTAGTAAACAACAAAGTGCTGTTACTAGCATTGTACATTTTTTCATTTTGTATGTTTTTGAGTTTTAGAAAGCTAAATGTACTATTTTAAACCAGTTTTTAAAAAGTAATTATTTTTAATAAAAAAAACCGCCTTGTTTTCGGGACAAGTGCGGCTTTACAAACAAATTAAAATTAGCTAAAAACTATCGTGATTTTAATAGCAGTATTGATTTTCTGCTACTAATTTAGAAGTAATAATTTCACGTAAACCAATCACATTTGGCATATTAGTGTATTTGGTAAAACGTTTTAAACCCATTAACATCATGCGTTGTTCATCGCCTTCAGCAAAGGAAACGATACCTTCTTTACCTTTGGTATTGATAATGTCGGTAGCATGATACAAGTACAATTGTGCCATGGCAATTTGCTCTTTTATGTTTTCTTGACCTTTTGATTTGGCTAATTTTTCAGTACGTAAAATAGTCGATTCGGCCATATAAATTTCAATCAACATGTCTGCAGCGGCCATTAATAATTGTTGGTGTTTGTCTAAATCGGGACCATATTTTTGAACGGCCGATCCAGCCACCATTAAAAAGGCTTTTTTCAATTTGACAATCATTTCTTTTTCTTCTGCAAATAATTCCGAATAATCAGGAGTGTCAAATGATGGAATTCCCATTAATTCTTCGGCTACTTTCATTGCTGGGCCTAACAAATCAACGTGGCCTTTCATGGCTTTTTTAATTAACATTCCTACCGAAAGCATTCGGTTAATTTCGTTTGTACCTTCGTAAATACGAGCGATACGAGCATCACGCCATGCACTTTCCATTGGAGTATCTTCGGAGAATCCCATTCCTCCAAAAATCTGAATACCTTCATCTGTACAATTTTGTACGTCTTCTGAAACCGCTACTTTTAAGATAGAACATTCGATTGCAAATTCTTCTACGCCTTTTAGTTCAGCATCTTGATGCGAATTTCCTTCTGAAACACGAGCGTTAATTCGGTTTTCGATACTTCCTGCCGCACGATACGAAGCACTTTCACCAGCATAACAAGATGTAGCCATTTCGGCCAATTTTGAACGAATAGCACCAAATTGTGCAATCGGAGTGTTGAATTGCATTCTTTCGTTAGCATAGTTCACAGCACCCGTAATGGTACGGCGTTGCGCATCCAAACAAGCGGCTGCCAATTTAATTCGACCCACATTTAAGGCATTCATGGCAATTTTAAATCCTTCACCACGACCAGCCAACATATTTTCTACTGGGACAATAGTATCGTTAAAAAATACTTGGCGGGTAGAAGAGGCACGAATTCCTAATTTATGTTCTTCCTCACCCAGTGTAATCCCATTTGGATTAGCAGGATCATATTCTACAATAAATCCCGTAATATTTTTATCGTCTTCAATGCGAGCAAAAACAATCATTAAGTGACAAAATCCAGCATTGGAAATCCACATTTTTTGACCGTTAATTGTGTATGTTTTGCCATCTGCAGAAAGTTCGGCTTTGGTTTTACCCGAGTTAGCGTCGGATCCAGCACCTGGTTCCGTTAAGCAATAAGACCCAAACCATTCGCCACTTGCCAATTTCGGAACGTATTTTAGTTTTTGTTCTTCGGTTCCATACAATGTAATTGGCATAGTTCCAATTCCGGTATGAGCACCAAATGCAGTAGAAAAAGAACCTGTTGCACCAGAAATATAATCGCAAGTGAGCATGGTGTTCACAAAACCCATGCCCAATCCGCCATAAGCTTCGGGAACGGCAACACCTAAAAAACCGAGTTCACCTGCTTTTTTCATGGCTTCTTCGGTGTAGGCATAATCTTTTTTCTCAAAACGATCTTTGTTAGCCCACAATTCTTTGTCAACAAATTCTTTTACCGAATCGCGCATCATCAATTGCTCTTCCGAGAAATCTTCTGGTGTGAAGATATCTTCGCTTTTTGTTTCTTTAACTAAAAACTGACCACCACGGGTTATGTTTTTTTCGATTGTATCTGTCATTTTGTTTTGTTTTATTTTATGAAAGATGAAAGAGTCAAGAAGAAAGATTTAATCTAACTTAGTTATGAATCCAGTAGTCATCTTTTGAAATTCAATTATTTTGTTCTCTATTTCTTCTGTTTTTGTCTTAGTTAGATATTCATTTTGAAAAGCTATCAGTAATTGTGTTTGTAATTCAAATGACGAACCTAAACTAATATTCAAATAATGCTGAAAGTGTTTATTTCCTCTGTTAGAGCCTTCAGCAATATTAGAAGGCATTGAAACAGAACATCTATTCATTTGACTTATTGAACTATAAGTTTCTGACTTTGGAAAAGTGGCAGTCAGCTTATAGATATCATTAGCAATTTCCATAGCTAAAATCCAAATTTTCAAATTCTTAAAATTGTGTCTCATGTTTTTTGAGGTAAGATAAGAAGAAAAATTAAAAGTAAGTTTTTGGCTACTTTTAAGATTTTGTTTTCAGAAAATATTCATTACAAAATCAAGTCTTGCTTCTTGCTTCTTTCCTCTTAAAAAAACTACAATACCTCAAAAATCCCTGCTGTTCCTTGTCCTGTTCCTACACACATGGTAACAATACCGTATTTGTTACCTCTGCGTTTCATTTCGTCAAACAATTGAACCGAAAGTTTGGCTCCTGTGCAACCTAGCGGATGCCCTAATGCGATGGCTCCACCATTTACATTTACAATATCTGGATTCAATCCTAATTCTCGGATAACAGCTAAAGATTGAGAAGCAAAGGCCTCATTTAATTCAATCAATTCGATATCGTTTAAAGACATTCCGGCTTGTTTTAACGCTTTTGGGACAGCTTTAATAGGGCCGATTCCCATAATACGTGGTTCAACGCCTGATGAGGCATAGTTGACCAAACGAGCAATCGGTTGAAGGTTGAGCTCTTTTACCATTTCTTCACTCATAATCATCACAAAAGCAGCGCCATCACTCATTTGCGAAGAATTTCCGGCTGTGACACTTCCGCCATCAGCAAAAACAGGGCGCAACCCAGCCAATGCTTCTAAAGACGTACCAGCTCTTGGTCCTTCATCTTTATTTACTACATACGATTTGGTTTCTTTTTTACCTTTTTCGTTAATAAAAGTTTGTTCAACGGAAATCGGTACAATTTGATTGTCGAATTTTCCTTCTGCTTGCGCTTTTAAGGCTTTCATGTGCGAATTATAAGCAAACTCGTCTTGATCTTCGCGTGAAACATTGTATTTATTGGCAACTGCTTCGGCCGTTAGACCCATTCCCCAATAATAATCCTCGTGACCTGCAGCGGCAATTTTGTAGTCGGGTGTGGGTTTATAACCTCCCATCGGAATATAACTCATGCTTTCGGCACCACCAGCAATGATACAATCGGCCATTCCCGACTGAATTTTTGCTGTTGCCATTCCAATTGTTTCCAGACCAGAAGCACAGTAACGATTCACAGTAACTCCAGGAACATCTTCAATTTTTAATCCCATTAACGAAATCAAACGCCCCATGTTTAAACCTTGTTCGGCTTCGGGCATGGCATTACCAACCATGACGTCATCTATTCGTTTTTTATTAAAATCAGGCAATTCATTCATTAAAAACTGAATAGTTTCGGCTGCTAATTCATCGGGTCTTTTAAAACGGAATACTCCTTTTGGTGCTTTTCCAACTGCAGTTCGATATGCTTTTACTATATAGGCTGTTTTCATTTGTTTTGTTTTTTAAGAGTATAGAAGATAGAGTATAGAAAATAGACTTTACAAAGTCTTACATCTATATTCTATTTTCTTTGTTCTAATTTCTAAGTGGTTTACCTTTGGTTAACATGTATTGAATGCGTTCTAATGTTTTGCGTTCGGTGCAAAGCGATAAGAAAGCTTCACGTTCCAAATCGAGTAAATATTGTTCGGATACTAAAGAAGCTTCGGATAAATCACCACCGGCCATCACATAAGCCAGTTTGTTGGCAATTTTTTTGTCGTGTTCCGAAATGTATTTTCCAGCTTCCATTTGATCTGTTCCTACTAAGAACATCCCCAAAGCTTGTTTCCCTAGCACTTTAATATCATTTCTTCTGATGGGCTGTGTATACCCGGCTTCAGCCATCAACAAAGCGTGTTTTTTAGCTTCGGCAATCTGACGGTCTTTATTCACTACGATAATATCTTTTCCATGTTGCAGAAGTCCCGTGTCAAAGGCTTCGTAACCCGAAGTAGATACTTTTGCCATAGCAATGGTTAAGAAATACTCTTGAAGCACATTCAATTCCACATCGTTTTTGCGGAATAAATCGGAAGCTCTTAAAGTCAATTCTTTAGATCCACCACCACCGGGGATAACTCCAACTCCAAATTCAACTAATCCCATATACGTTTCTGCCGCAGCAACCACTTTATCTGCGTGTAAGCTCATTTCGCATCCACCACCAAACGTCATTCCGTGAGGCGCCACTACAACTGGAATAGAAGAGTAACGAACGCGCATCATGGTATCTTGGAACATTTTGATCGCCATGTTCAATTCGTCGTATTCCTGTTCTACAGCCATCATAAAAATCATTCCGATATTGGCGCCAACAGAAAAATTAGCGGCTTGATTTCCAATAACCAAACCTTGTTGCTCTTTTTCGGCCAAATCAATAGCTTTGTTAATGGCGGTTAAGACATCACCCCCAATAGTATTCATTTTAGATTGGAATTCTAAGTTTAAAATGCCATCACCTAAATCCTGAATAATACCTCCTGAATTGCTCCAAACTTTTTTGCTTTCGCGAATGTTATTTAAGATGATAAAGGCATCTTGTCCTGGAACTTTTACTTGCGATTTGGATTGGATATCATAGTAATACGTGGCGCCGTCTTTTATGGTATAAAAAGTAGTGTTGCCCGAAGCTAACATTTCGGTTACCCAGTTTGCAGGTGCAACACCTTCGGTTTTCATCATTTCAATTCCTTCGGCAATTCCAATCGCATCCCATATTTCAAACGGTCCATTTTCCCAGCCAAAACCAGCTTTCATGGCATCGTCAATTTTATATAATTCTTCTGAGATTTCCGGAATTCGGTTCGAAACATACGCAAATAAACCAGCAAAACTTTTTCGGTAAAATTCGCCTGCTTTGTCTTTTCCTTTTACCAACACTTTAAAACGATTAATTGGTTTATCAATCGTTTTGGTCAATTCTAAAGTGGCAAAAGAAGCTTTTTTGGCCGGACGATATTCTAACGTATCCAAATCTAAAGAAAGAATATCTTTGTCGACTTTTTTGTAAAAACCTTGTTTGGTTTTGCTTCCCAACCATTTATTTTCCATCATTTTGTTTACAAAATCCGGAAGTTTAAAGAGCTCGTGTTGTTCGTCGGTAGGGCAATTTTCATAAATTCCGTTGGCAACATGAACCAAAGTATCCAATCCAACAACGTCTACCGTGCGGAAAGTAGCTGATTTTGGACGACCGATAACTGGTCCTGTCAATTTATCAACTTCTTCAATCGTCAATCCCATTTCTTTTACCAAGTGGAATAAACTCTGGATTCCGTAAATACCAATTCGGTTCCCAATAAAAGCCGGAGTATCTTTAGCAACAACTGAAGTTTTTCCTAGAAATTTTTCTCCGTAATTATTCAAGAAATCCAATACTTCATTTGAGGTTTTTGGTCCCGGAATAATTTCAAATAATTTTAAGTAACGTGCTGGGTTAAAAAAGTGTGTGCCACAAAAGTGTTGTTGAAAATCTTCGCTTCTTCCTTCGCTCATAAAATGAATCGGAATTCCCGAAGTATTCGACGTAATCAACGTACCTGGAGTTCTGTATTTTTCAATTTGTTCAAAAACCAATTTTTTGATATCCAAACGTTCCACTACTACTTCAATAATCCAATCTACTTTTGCAATTTTGGCCATATCATCGGTTGTATTTCCGGTGGTAATTCGGCTAGCAAATTTTTGACTGTAAATAGGAGAGGGTTTCGATTTTAAAGCGGTGGCCAAGTGATCGTTTACAATTCGGTTCCGAACAATTGGACTTTCAAGAGTTAAGCCTTTTTTGGTTTCGGCTTCTGTTAATTGATTGGGTACAATGTCTAGTAGTAAAACTTCGACACCAATATTAGCAAAATGACAAGCAATTCCTGAGCCCATGATTCCAGACCCAATTACAGCGACTTTTTTAATGGTACGTTTCATAAATATATTTTTTGGCGAAATGTTTCTGAAGGATTTTGATTCATTCAGAATTTAATTTCATTTTCTTTTTTCTCTGAAGAATTAAATATGTTTTTTTCTTGAATTAATTCGTTTATAATTTCAACAACCTCAAAAAAATGTGTCAGTTGTTCTTCTGATACATGTTGTTTTATGGTTTCGTTAAATTTTAAAACTGTAGATTTTGATAGTTCTCGTTTTTCTTTTCCTGCTTCGGTTAAGTATATAAGTACACCGCGTCCGTCTTCTGGGTTTTTTTTTCGAACAATAAACCCTCTGTCTTCCATCGATTTTAATGTTCGGGTGAGGCTGGTAGCTTCCATTCCCATCCTAGGGCCTAAAGCAGTTGAAGGAGTTCCCTCTTCTTTATCGATACTTAGCAAGGCAAAACCGGTTGCCATAGTTGCATCGTATTTGGCAGCTTCCTCATTGTACATTCTGGAAACAGCTTGCCAAGTGGCTCTTAAAACATAATCGATCGTTTTATCTTTCATCATCGGCTTACTATTAAGTAAAAATCACGTTGAAATTATATATCAAAAAACAAGTTGTTATACTTGTAAGGATTCCAAATATAAGAAAAAATAATATGCATGCATAGTATTTTTACGTTTTTTTATGTTTTTTGAAAGAACCGTATTAAAGGTAAAAAAATGTAAAAAAAAACTCCTCTGATTAGAGGAGTTTAACTGTTATTTAACCGTATATTTTGGCATACAGGTCTTTATAGATTTCTTTAACGACTTTTCGTTTTAATTTCAGAGTAGGTGTAAGTTGCCCACCTTCGATAGACCAAACATCTGGTGTAAGTTCAAAACGTTTGATTTGCTCCCAATGTCCGAATTTTTGATTTAAAGAATCGATTTCTTCTTTAAAGCGTTTTTTTACCTCGGGATTTTCTATGATTTCTTCGTTACTTTTACCTAAACTGATTTTATGAATTTTAGCCCACTCTTTTACAAAATCAAAATTAGGTTGTATAAATGCAGCAGGCATTTTTTCTCCTTCGCCAATCACCATAATTTGCTCAATAAAACGCGATTGTTTCATCAGGTTTTCGATGCTTTGTGGTGCTATGTACTTTCCGCCCGATGTTTTGAACATTTCTTTTTTACGATCGGTAATTTTTAAGAAACCTTCGCTGTCAATTTCGCCGATATCTCCGGTGTGGAAATAGCCATCTTGTAAAGCCTCTGCTGTTTTTTCAGGTTCTTTGTAATACCCCATCATTACGTTGGGACCTTTGCATAAAATTTCGCCATCTTCGGCAATTTTCACCTCTAAATTAGGAATCAATTTTCCAACAGTTCCAATTTTAAAACCATGATTACGCAAATCGTTTACTGCAATTACAGGCGATGTTTCGGTTAATCCATATCCTTCAACAACCGGAATATTAGCTGCTGCAAAAATGCGTGTTAATCGGTTTTGCAAAGCGGCACTCCCCGAAACAATTAACTCCAAACGGTTGCCTAAAGCTTCTTGCCATTTACTAAATATGAGTTTTCGAGCTATTTTCAATTGCATTTCATACCAAAATCCATTGGCTCCGTAAGGTTCGTAACGCAAACCTAAGTCGATAGCCCAAAAGAAAAGTTTTTTCTTAATTCCGGTTAATTCGGTTCCTTTTGCGTAAATTTTATCGTAAACTTTTTCAAGAAGTCTTGGTACCGCAGTCATTACCGTTGGTTTAACTTCTTGTAAGTTTTCACTAATTTTATCGGTCGATTCTCCAAAATAGATAGAAACACCATAATATTGGTAAATGTACACCACCATTCGCTCAAAAATATGGCAAATAGGTAAAAAGCTTAAAGCCACGCTTTTGCCTTCTTCAAACGGAATGCGGCAAGCGCTATTCAATACATTCGATACAATATTTTCATGCGATAACATTACGCCTTTTGGTCTTCCTGTAGTTCCCGAAGTATAAATTAAAGTTGCTAAATCGCTTGCTTGAATGCTGTTTTTTAGGTTTTCAACTTCTTGTTGGTTACTTTCATCGGCGCCCAATTCGAGTAATTCCGACCAATTTTTACAAGAAGCAAGGTCATTAAACGAATAGATTTCTTTCAATGTAGGCACATTCGCCTTAATTTCATTTACTTTGGCTAGCACTTCTTCATCCGAAACAAAACAGTAAACACTTTCGCTATGATTTAATACATATTGGTAGTCTTCGGCCGATATAGTAGGGTAAATTGGAACGTTTTGCGCTCCAATTTGTAATATCCCAATATCCATAATATGCCATTCGGTACGGTTGTTTGAGGTAATTAAGGCAATTTTATCGTCTTTTTTAACTCCCATTCGCAATAAAGCGCGCGAAATAGAATTGGCTTTTGCAATATATTCGTCTATAGAAGTTTTTTCCCAAACACCATTTTGTTTGGTTACTAAAGCATCAGATTTGTTATATTTTTCTTTTTGATAGTAAGGTAAATCAAAAAGTCTAGTAATGGTAACCATGATTAAATAGTATTAAGTTCGTTGCAAATTAATTAAAATTACCGATAATTGTTATTTTTCTATAATTAAATAAGAAAAATTTAAGTTAATAGGCTTTAAAATTTTAAGTTGCTATTTTAGCTTGTCTTGACCATTGCTATTATTCGCATTTAATTCCTCTTCTGTGAAGGATTTTATGCGTTCTCCAAGAATAAACATTTTTAATTTATTAAAGTGAATAGAGAATTGCACTTCATTCCAGTTTTCTTCATTATCGTTTTTGTACCAAAGTGAATAAACAGCACTATTAAAACCTTCTTTAAATTTTGGTATTCCGATTTGCGAACATTCAAAACCCCAAGTCATATTACTTTTGGGCTTTTCATGTAATTGAAATATACCGCTTCCGTTTGGGTTTAATTGTACAATAGGTTCCGATTTACCTTCAAAAAGATAGGTTCCCGTTACCGGATAATTGATGATGGTTGTGATATAATGGGTGCGGTTGTTGGCTGTGATTTCGGTAACTTTAATTTGAGCAAACGAAAAAGAGGTAAAGGCTACGAAAAAATAGCACAAGAGTAATTTTGTTTTCATGTGTGTAGGTTAAGTGGTATTTAAAATGTTTTGAAACCGTTTTGAATTGGGCAATAAAAAGGTTTTCGGTGGCAAATCTACTAAAATAGGGAAGAAAAAAAATGTAATTAAAGTTTGGTTTTTAAGTTTTTTGAAAAACTTTGATTAAGAGTGTTTTGTAAAAAAAATACCCGAACTAGGTCGGGTATTAATTGTTTTATATAGAAAATATTATAAATTCTCAATCCATTTTCGGGCATTTACAAAAGCTTCCATCCAAGGAGTAACCTCGTCGTTTCTGTCTGTTGGGTAGTTGGCCCAGTTCCATTGAAAAATAGAACGTTCAATATGCGGCATCATGACCAAATGGCGTCCTGTGTTGTCGCACATCATGGCCGTATTGTAAGCTGAACCGTTTGGATTTGCAGGATAACCTTCGTAACCATATTTTGCTACAATATTATAATGCTCTTCGGACATTGGGAGGTTAAATTTACCTTCTCCATGCGAAACCCAAACACCTAGAGTGCTTCCTTCTAAAGTCGATAACATCACCGATTTGTTTTCTTGGATTGTTACCGAAGTAAAAATACTTTCGTGTTTGTGACTGTTATTGTGAAGCATTTTTCCATGCACTTCGTGTTCTGGATTTATTAATTCTAACTCCATTAACAATTGGCAACCGTTGCAAATTCCGACAGATAATGTATCTTTTCGATCAAAGAAATTTTTCAAAGCAGTATTGGCTTTTTCGTTGTATTTGAATGCACCCGCCCAACCTTTAGCCGAACCTAATACATCCGAATTAGAAAAACCACCCACGGCTCCGATAAACTGAATGTCTTCTAAGGTTTCGCGGCCCGAAATTAAATCGGTCATGTGTACATCTTTTACATCAAAACCAGCTAAATACATGGCGTTGGCCATTTCACGTTCTGAATTACTTCCTTTTTCGCGAATGATAGCGGCTTTTGGTCTAGGCGTTCCTTCGTTTACAACTGGTTTTTTTCCATTGAAATGACTTGGGAAATCGTAGTGTAACGGTTGGTTTTTATAATTGTCAAAACGTTCTTTAGCTGTTCCGTTTTTAGATTGTTTTTCATCTAATAAATAAGAAGTTTCAAACCAAATATCGCGGTACGCTTTGATGTCTAAAGTCGAAAATCCAAGGTCTAAAGTTTCAGTAGTTGTCGCTTTCCCTAATTTGAAAAATTCGATATTGTTTGCATTTAATTTACTTTCTAAAACGGTATCTTCTTTCGCTTGGAAAACCAATCCGATGTTTTCGGCAAACAAAACTTTAACTAGGTCTTTTTCGGTTAGAACAGATAAATCAATTTTTGCTCCTAAATTAACATCGGCAAAACACAATTCTAATAAAGTTGTTATTAATCCACCACTACCAATATCGTGTCCTGCTACAATTTGGCCTTCGTTAATTAAATCCTGAATGGTATTAAATGCATTTTTAAAGAAAACGGCATCTTTAATCGTAGAAGTTTCCGTTCCGATTGTATTTAAAACTTGTGCAAATGAGGAACCTCCTAATTTGAAATCATCTTGCGATAAATTCAGGTAATAAATAGATCCTGCATTTTTTTGAAGAACTGGTTCCACGACTTTTTTAATATCGGTGCAATTTCCAGCTGCCGAAATAATAACCGTTCCTGGTGCAATTACCTCGTCATTTGGATATTTTTGTTTCATGGAAAGTGAATCTTTCCCAGTTGGAATGTTAATTCCCAATTCAATTGCAAATTCTGAACAACCTTCAACTGCAGCGTACAAACGAGCATCTTCGCCTTCATTTTTACAAGCCCACATCCAGTTGGCGGATAAGGATATTCCTTTGATTCCGTCTTTAATCGGAGCCCAAACAATATTGGATAAGGATTCTGCAATGGCATTTCGGCTTCCTGCAACAGGGTCAATTAAAGCGGCAATTGGTGCATGTCCGATAGAAGTGGCAATTCCTTCTTTTCCATTAAAATCCAAAGCCATTACACCTACATTGTTTAAAGGCAATTGTAATGGACCAGCACATTGTTGTTTGGCCACACGACCACCCACACAACGGTCGACTTTATTTGTTAACCAATCTTTAGAGGCAACCGCTTCCAAACGTAAAACCGCTTGCAAATAGGTTTCAAAATGTTCAAAGTTATAATGGAGGGTTGTATATTTTCTATCAATTGTTTGATCGGTCATGATGGTTTTTGGCGAGCTACCGAAGAAATCTTCCAACGCATAATCCATTGGTTTTTTTCCTGTAGTTTTCGATTCAAACGTAAAACGATGGTCGCCCGTAACATCACCAACTTCATACATTGGAGCGCGCTCTCTTTCGGCAATTTTATGCAAAATATCGAGGTCTTTTTGCCCAATAACCAATCCCATTCTTTCTTGTGATTCGTTACCGATAATCTCTTTAGCCGAAAGCGTTGGATCTCCAACAGGTAATTTGTCTAAATCGATTAAACCACCTGTTTCTTCAACTAATTCCGAAAGACAGTTCAAGTGTCCGCCAGCTCCGTGATCGTGAATAGAAACAATTGGATTATGATCGCTTTCTACCAAACCGCGAATGGCATTGGCAGCACGTTTTTGCATTTCGGGATTCGAACGTTGAATAGCATTTAATTCGATTCCAGAACCAAAAGCACCGGTATCTGCGGAAGAAACAGCAGCACCACCCATTCCGATTCTATAATTTTCACCACCAAGGATAACAATTTTATCACCTTCTTGTGGTTTGTTTTTAATCGATTGGTCTAACTTCCCGTATCCAATTCCACCCGCTTGCATGATTACTTTATCGTAACCCAATTTACGGTTGTTTTCTTCGTGTTCAAAAGTTAAAACCGAACCAGTAATTAAGGGTTGTCCAAATTTATTTCCAAAATCCGAAGCTCCGTTAGAGGCTTTTATTAAAATATCCATTGGGGTTTGGTACAACCATTTGCGCTCTGCCATGGCATTTTCCCAATTTCTATCGTTAGTTAAACGCGAATAAGAGGTCATGTAAACCGCAGTTCCAGCTAATGGCAAAGACCCTTGGCCACCTGCTAAACGATCTCGAATTTCACCTCCAGATCCAGTTGCAGCACCATTAAAAGGTTCTACTGTGGTCGGGAAGTTATGTGTTTCTGCTTTTAAAGAAATTACCGAATCAAACTCTTTTACTTCATAAAAATCGGGTTTGTCTGCCGATTTTGGCGCAAATTGAGCTACTGTAGGTCCTTTTACAAAAGCAACGTTATCTTTATATGCCGAAACAATATCGTTCGGATTTTCTTGTGATGTTTTTTTGATTAATTTGAAAAGAGACGTTTCTTTTTCTACACCGTCAATAACAAAGGTTCCGTTGAAAATTTTATGACGACAGTGTTCTGAGTTGGCTTGCGAGAAGGCAAAAATTTCCGAATCGGTTAATTTTCGACCTAATTTAGTAGATAAATTGTTTAGGTAATCTACTTCTTCTGAGCTCAAAGCCAAACCTTCTTCTTTGTTGTAAGCTGCAATATCTTCAATTTCTAAAATATCTTCTGGTTCAATATGGATGGTGAAAATATCTTGTGTTAAAGCAGGGTATTTTTGCGATAACATAGGATCAAACTCGGTAAAATCCTCCGGCACATAATAAAATTCTTCAATTCGGATAATTCCATTAATACCCATGTTTTGCGTAATTTCAACCGCATTGGTACTCCATGGTGTAATCATGGTGGCTCGGGGACCAACAAAAAAATCCGTCAACACGGATTTCTCTATTTTATGTGCGTCGGCAAAAAGCCAGTTCAGTTTTGAAATATCTTGAGCCGAAATTTCGTTCTGCGTTTGTACTGCAAAAACAGTTTTGCTTTGGTTTTCAAAGAAATGAATCATCGTTGTGAAGTTTGTTGTATTTCGAATGCAAATTTAGGTTATTTTTTCAATCCCGCAAAGTGCATAAATGGCAATCTTTAACGAGTTTCAATAAAACAAGAAAAGGTTTTTTATAAAAAAAATGGATGTCATTTCTGAGTCAATTCGACTATTTTGATACTCTTTCAAAAACAAATTCGGGTTTGCTAAAATCAAACGGTACCGATTCATCAAAATAGGTAATTTGAAAAAGTGTATAAGTAAGTCCTTTTCCTAAAAGTAATTGGTTGTTTTTTTCTAAAAAGATAACGGGTTTTCGTTTCTTTTGCCCGCCTCCATAAGGAAAATATTCAAAATTACCTCTTAGCGTATCTTTTTTAATAATTCCAGAAACAGCACCCGAATCGATAAACGCTTGGCCGTTATAGTGAATTTCATATTGTCCGTAAAATTGGTTTTCAACGCGACTAATTGTTAAATATGCGGTGTCTTGTTGGTGAATGGCACGGTAATATTCGGTGTTGTTTTCAGTATGTTGCGCGCAACTTATAAGCAAACACAATCCCAAGGCGAAAAGCAGTTTCTGCATTTTTCAGTAAATTAAATTATTTTTTTTCGGGAAAATCTTGATTTTGATACGCACCTAAATCTGGTGGAGTAGTTCTATTATTTCCCAAAATATCAATTGGAATAAGATAGTTTGTGTTTCCTTTGGCTACAGCGCTCGAAGTTTTATCAATCGTAAGTTGGTTGTTTGCACTGTTGTAAAATTTTGGATTTTCGTTCAAAATAACGTTTTCAAAATGTTCCGAATCTGCCGCAATGTCTTTGTTGTTGGATTTGATTAAAACACTATCGAATTTGTAATTGAAAACAGTTTTTTCTTGTTTTATTAAGGTTAATTCGTTGCTGTAAGTTCCGTAAACAATGCAATTGTAAAAATTAGCATGATTTAAAGCGAGGTTAGTAGAAGGATTTTGAAAGTCAGTATTACTAAGTAAAACACTCGTTTGCGAAGCATTGTTCCAATTGTTATTGAAGGTGCAATGGGTAAAAGTATAGCTGCCACCATAACAGGCTAAATTGGCTTTTCCTGAATTGTTAATTACGATATTTTCAGCTTTGATATTGGAGTTAGATGCGAGTATGCCGTAATTGACGCAATTGTAAATTTGGGTATTTTGAATGGCATTTACATTTTGAGGTTGGTTTTCAATTTGCAAACCTTCTGTAGCGTTTTTTAAAGTTAAATGGTTTATATGGTGTGTTTTACTTTCAGTAGTAAGCCATATTTTGCCCCATTGCCCGGCAAGATCCGAATAATCGGGTTGCAAACGATCCCCTTGAAAAACAACTTCGTTTTCTAACGCCTTTGTACTCGAAATGGTACCGTTTATGTTTAGAGCAGCATTTTTGCCTACAATCAACCCCGAATTCGAATGAAAGTGAACTCGTGTTCCCGCTTGAAATTCGACTGTCTTATTTTCTGGAACTGCCGCATAACCATAAATAACATACGGTTTTTGGTTGTTGAAAATCAATTCGTTCCCGTTTTGTGCATCGTTTTCGTCTAAATAAAAACCTTCGATTTCTTGACCTTCCACTGTGATTTTTTCTTTAGAGCCATCACTGTTTTTTTGCGGATACAAAAACACAGCATCTTTTACCAATGTGACCAATTCGACTGTTTGTTGGTTTTCGCCCGAATCGAATACAATTTTATCGGTATATAAAAAATCATCTGTATTTGTATCCGTAACATCGGCTGTCACTTCAATAAAAATGTACAAACTGTCTTTTGCCAATAAGGTAATATTGTTAAAAAGTTTGCCGTTTGTACCGGTATTTCCGTCCACAGACATGCGGTATTTTGAATTCAATCCGTTTTCAAATTGAATATTTGGTATCGAAATATCTTTTTTACTTTGATTGTAGACTTTCAATTGGTAGGTGCTGGAGCTGATGTTCTTAAAAACAGTGTCCAAATAAACCGTGTCTTTAGAAAAAATCAAGTCGCCTGAACTCGCTACGGTTTCAAAATCGGTGCGGCAAGCACTCAATACGGTTAAAAAAGCAAGGATCAGCAAAGTATATAGGTGGCGCATTGAATAAGAATTTTTGTAAAAATAGGAAAAAACATTTCTTTTTGTCGAGTCCTGTTTTTGTTTTAAAAACTTTTACAAAAAGGGTTTCCATTTTATACAATTTGAAATTGTTTCCGACAGTATTATTTTCAAAAACTCTAGTTAAATTCTTGGTTCTCTTGCAATCTTTTATTAATTTTAGATGATTAGCAATTAAAAATGTAAAAATATCATTTATGAAGAACTTGAATTATGGAATCATAGGAAATTGTAGAAGTGCAGCATTAATTTCGGATACAGGCAACATTGAGTGGTGTTGTTTACCAGAGTTTGATTCTTCTTCGATATTTGCAAAATTGTTGGATGAAAAAATAGGCGGAAGTTTTGATATTATTTGTGACGAATCATATACCATTACTCAAAAATATTTAGAAAACACCAGCATATTGGTAACTACTTTCAGCAACGGAGTAGATGCTTTCGAAATCAATGATTTTATGCCGCGTTACTTTAAAGAAAACGGGCATTATATGATTCCGCCCGAAATAATTCGTTATTTCAAAAAAATTAGTGGGATTCCTAAATTTAAAATAAAATACGACCCACAATTGGAATATGCTTCGGGTACAACGCTTGATTTTGTGAAAGACGATCACATCATCAGTTTAAGTGATTCGGATAAATTCGATTCGCTTTTTCTGTATAGCAGTTTTAATCTGGATGCCATTAAACATAGCGAAACTATCGAATTGACTTCAGATGGTTATGTTTTATTGGCTTACAACGAAAAAATTTTAATTCCGACATTGGCTAAAATCAATTTAGAGTTTGAACGGACCAAATCGTATTGGTTGGGTTGGGCCGATAAAAATACCGAATACAAAAAATTTAATAAAGAGATTTTACGAAGTGCAATTACCTTAAAATTATTGAGTTACCAAAAAACCGGTGCTGTTTTGGCTGCCGCTACCACTTCGTTGCCCGAAACTATTGGAGAGGTTCGAAATTGGGATTACCGTTTTTGTTGGATTCGAGATGCGTCTATGGTGGTAAAAGTAATTACCGAATTAGGTCATAAAAAAATGGCTCGAAATTATTTGCAATTTATCGTTGACTTGGTGCCCGATAAAGACGAAAAACTTCAAATCATGTACGGTATTAATAAGGAAAAAAGATTAACCGAAGAAACCTTGGATCATTTAAGCGGGTACATGGGCAGTAAGCCAGTCCGAATAGGAAATGCAGCCTATTCGCAAAGACAAAATGATATTTATGGTATTTTAATGGATGTAATTCACCAACAATTGGATAAATTCTCTAACGATATTGAAAATGGTGAAGAACTTTGGAACATTACAAAAGGGATTGTTTGGGTGGTATCCAACCACTGGCAAGAACCTGATAAAGGAATTTGGGAATTTAGAACCGAAGACAGGCATTTTACTTTTTCTAAAATACTGTGTTGGACGGCTATTGATCGTGCCATAAAAGTGGCGAAAATTTTAGGTAAAAAGAATAATGTTGCCAAATGGGAACCGCTGGCACAGACGATAAAAGAAGATATTATTAACAACGCTTGGAACGAAAACGTGCAGGCTTTTACCCAATCGTATGGATCTAACGATTTGGATGCTTCGGTGCTTTTGATGGAGAGTTATGGCTTTATTGAGGCGCTTGATCCAAAATTTGTAGCAACGGTTAAAGCAATTGAACGCGATTTGAGCAACGATGGACTTTTGTATCGTTATAAAAATCAAGATGATTTTGGTTTGCCGTCTTCTTCATTTACTATTTGTACTTTTTGGTTTATCAATAGTTTGTATAAAATTGGTGAAACCAAAAAAGCCGAAAAACTCTTTAAAAAATTACTTTCGTACAGCAACCATTTAGGTTTATTTAGCGAAGATATTGATTTTGAAACCAAACGTTTGTTGGGTAATTTCCCACAAGCTTATTCGCATTTGGCCTTAATTGAAACCGCCATTAATTTATCAAATATTACCGAGGAAGAAGCAGTTATCGGAGCCATGAAAAATTAATTTAATACACAAGCAAATAGAGTCTACTGACTTTATTTGCTTGTAATAGTATTTAATAAATCCAAAACGGTTATTTGATCTTCGATATAATATTTAGCGACTGTTTTTACATTTCCAACTTTAATGCTGTAAGCGCTTTCCGGAAGTTCTTCAAACATAAATTCATCGGTCCAGTCGTCGCCAATAGCTAAAATAAAATCGTAATTGGCTTTGGTAATGATAGAAGCTGCGGCTCGACCTTTGTTAATGTTACTGTTTTTAACTTCTAAAACTTTGTTGCCATCTAAAACCGAAAGGTTGTTGTTAAAAAGCAATCCATTAAGTACATGTTTTAGTTCCATGGTTCGCAAAGCGGCCATTTCGGCATCTGCTTTTCGATAATGCCAGGCTAAAGAAAATTCTTTTTCTTCAATTAAGGCACCGGGCGTACTATCGGTAAAAGCTTCCATAACGGGGCGGATATTTTCCTTCCAATCCGATTTTAAGCGATCTAGAGCCTCCCATTCTGAATTGTTTTTTCGAAGCCAAGCACCATGATCGGTTACCAATGTATAATTTTTTGGTCCAAACCATTTTTCGAAAGTATTTCGATCGCGGCCGCTAATAATCGCAATTTCGGTATTTGGATCTTCATTAATGGTGTCTAGTAATGAATAGATTTCGTTAGTAGGAATAGCTTCTTCGGGATTCTTTTTAAATCCAGCGAGTGTGCCATCGTAATCTAAAAGTAAAAGTCGACGAGAGGACTTTTGGTAATGCGAGGCTATTTCCTGAATTTTATCAGACGATAATTTGGTTGCCGCTTGTGGTGGTTTATTGTTTTTGGCTGCTTCAAGCGATTTTAAAAATTCTGTAGCCCAACGTTCTACATCATAACGCGAAATTCTTTTTTGAAGGGCATCCAAACGTCTTTTTTGCTCTTCTTTTGGCATTTCAAGCGCTGCTTTGATGTTATCGGCTGTTTGGTCAAAATTATTCGGATTTACAATTAAAGCTTCGTGCATTTCTTTAGCCGCGCCAGCCATTTCACTCAAAATAAGAACTCCTGTATCTTTTGTTCGGGTGGCAATATATTCTTTGGCTACTAAATTCATACCATCTCTTATAGGCGTAACCATAGCAATGTCTGACGAAACATACAAATCAATCAATTCGTTAAAGGGCAAGGAACGGTAAAAATACCAAACGGGAGTCCAGCTTACGGTAGATAAATCGCCGTTAATTCGCCCGACTAATTCATCTGTTTCACGTTTTAAAAGTTGGTATTGCTCTACATTTTCTCTCGAAGGAACGGCCAACATAACCAGCCTTACTTTTCCTTTGAACTCAGGATATTTGTTTAAAAAATATTCAAAAGACTTAATTCGGTTCGGAATACCTTTTGTGTAATCCATTCGGTCAATACACAAAATCAATTTGCTTTCTTCGTTAGATTGGTTGTGTAAATCGATGTTTTTCATCAATTCACTTTTAGTATGTTCCGGATTAGTATCATGCTCCAAAGCCGCATTGTGATAGCGGTTGTAATCAATCCCCATTGGGAATGAATCGACTTTTATTATTCGGTTGTTATATGAAATTTGATTAAAATTGACTTCCACTTCTTTAATTCGCGAAGTCGAACTTAAAAAATGGCGCACATAATCATACGTATGAAATCCGATTAAGTCGGCACCTAACATTCCTTGAAGCAATTCGTATCGCCAGGGACAAGTTCGGAATAATTCGTATGAAGGGTAGGGTATATGCAGAAAAAAACCGATGGTAAGGGTTGGATTTTTTTTCCTTAAAAGTTCGGGCAACAGTAGCAATTGATAATCGTGAACCCAAATAGTATCGCCATCGTTGGCGTGTTGCAAAATTACCTCCGAAAATTTTTGGTTAACGGCTACGTAGGATTCCCAATGCTCTCGCTCAAATTCTGTATAAGCCTGAAAATAATGAAATAAAGGCCAAAGCGCCTTGTTGCTAAAACCATAATAATAATTGTCTATATCGTATTCTGTTAGCGGAACTTGAACGCATTTTTCTTGAGCTATAGCTTGGTCTACTTCGTTTTTTTGTTCCGAATTCATAGTGTCTTCAGCCAAGCCCGACCAACCAATCCAAATGCCATTTCCTTCTGAATGAACCGATTTCATTCCGGTTGCCAATCCGCCGGAACTAGATTTTACATGTAATTTGTTATCGATATATTTTAAATCTACGGGCAATCGGTTGGAAACGATGATAGTTTTGTGCATTGTTTTTTTCTTTTAATTTAATGAAAATTCTACGTCGTGAATGGAGTCTAAAATTGTGTTATAACAATCTTGAAAATAGACTTAACGGGTTGTATCACGAGGTTTTTAAAAGTAGTATAAGATAGTAAAAAAATCCTTATGCTTTTCTTTTAGGATTTTATAAAATTGTCATCTTTAAAAAATGCGAATAGTTTTTGAATTAATTAAGAATTGGGATGAACCTATTTTTAACCTGTTATTTTAAATGAAATAATAAAAAAATAGGCTGTACAAAATGCACAGCCTAAAAAAGTTATTTTAGAATTCTATTTTTTTAGAAGAATCGAGAATGGGTTTATAGTTTCGCATTACACTTTTTTAGTAAATTGAGCAATACGCTTTTTGTCGCCTACAATCCAGAGAATGTCGTTTTTTTCTAAAATTAAGTCTGATTCGGGATTTAGCAAACGTTTTCCGTTTCGCTCTAATCCTACCACTAAACCGTTTGTTTTGGAACGTAATTGGCTGATGCTTCGGCCTACAAATTCGACTTCATCCAACTCTAATTGTCGCAAAACAATTTCAGTTTCTTGTTTTTTTGGAGGGACTTCAATTTCATTTTTATCCAAGTAATTTTTAAATTCTTGCACTTGTTTATCGGTTCCAATAATACAAATTTCATCACCTGGAAAAACACGTTCGTTTTTGCTCGGAATCTGAATAGTAATATCTCCTCTTTTAATAAAGGCAATATTAATTCCTATTTGCTCTCTTATTTTTAATTCTTCTAACGTTTTTCCAGCCAAGTTGGATTCTTTTGCAATTTCAAAAGTTGACATGTGGCCATCCCAAGGGGTTAGATTAGCATAACGACGGTCAATTTTTGTGGTTTCTCTGTCGTTAAAATTCTTAAGAAAATGATGTTCAATACGATGATACAATTCGTTTAGTTTTTTTGGAAAAACCTGATACGCCACAATTGCCAATAATAAAGCCACAAAGGCCACTACGGGTGAAAAGAAAATATTTAAAAGAAAGCCGATGTAGAAAAGTGCTAATCCAATTCGGAACAAAAACATCATTGTAATTGGGCCTCGGTATTTGCGTTCTTGCCATAACAATTCGACTTCATTTTTGGCTACTCGTTGTAAAGAAAGTGCCCATAAAAATGGCGAAATAATAACAATAGTTATAATTGCAGCAATAGTGTTGGCAAAACGAATATTGGACACCAACGGAATGATATATTTAGAACTCAATAAAATAATGGCCATAATGATAATGGTGTGTAAAACAATCTGGATGAGGTAATTTCGAATTACAATTTGCCAAGTACTAACCGATTTTATGGCTTGACTATTGGTGCTATAACGACTTATATTTTTAACCCAGCGTCGCGGTAGTTTTTTTTCTAAATATTCCGAAAAAGGTTCGGCCGCTTTGACCATAAAGGGTGTAGTAAAAGTAGTTATGGCAGATACTGCTACCACAATCGGATATAAAAAGGAACTGGTAACATTCAATGTCATTCCTAAAGTCGCTATGATGAAAGAGAATTCACCAATTTGCGATAAACTCATTCCGGTTTGAACCGATTGTTTTAAAGGTTGTCCAGAAATTAAAGCACCGATAGTAGAGCTAAAAGATTGACCAACAATGGTTACAAAAGTTAAAATAAGCACCGGAAGCCAATGTGTTGCCAACATTTTAGGATCAATTAACATTCCTACCGATACAAAAAAGATAGCGCCAAATAAATCTTTAACTGGTTTTACCAAATGTTCAATGTGTTCTGCTTGAGTAGTTTCGGCAATGATAGAACCCATTATAAAAGCGCCCAATGCAGGCGAAAAGCCAACGTTTGCAGCCAAAGTAACCATAGTTAAACAAAGCGCTAACGAAATAATCAAGAGCATTTCATCGGTGAGTAAATGTTTTGTTTTTTTAAGCAGCGTAGGAATAAAAAAGATGCCACCAACAAACCAAACCGTAAGGAAAAAGATGAGTTTTAAAACCGAAAATAAAAGTTCGCCCCCCGAGAATTGTTGACTTACCGCGACTGTCGATAACAATACCATTAACAAGATGGCCACGATGTCCTGCACAATTAAGGAACCAATTACAATTCCGGCAAATTTTTGGGCTTTAACACCCAATTCATCAAATGTTTTCAGAATAATTGTGGTAGAGGATATGGATAAAATTACCCCTAAAAAAATACTATCCATAGACGACCAATCCATCCATTGTCCGACCAAATATCCAATTAAAATCATCGTGATAATTTGGGTAATGGCAGTAATCGAAGCTGTTCCGCCGACTTTCATTAATTTCTTGAAACTAAATTCGAGTCCTAAACTAAAAAGTAAAATGATGACACCTATTTCGGCCCAAACTTCTACACTTTTAATGTCAGAAACCGAAGGGAAAAAATCAAAATGATTTCCGGCTAAAAATCCGGCAATCAAATATCCTAAAACCAAGGGCTGTTTCATTATCTTAAAGATTAAAACGGCAATCCCTGCGGTCATTAAAATTAAACCTAAGTCGGTAATTAAAGGTTTTAAATGGTGTGTGGCTTCAGCCGCTGCGTATAATGTAATCATAAATATAGGGGTTGTAGGTAAAAAAAAAAGCTACCCGTTAAAGATAGCTTTTTTTCTGAAATATTTTTTAGACAAAACTAAATTCCCAAGTAATTACTAGGTGTTATTTGCAACAATTCGGCTTTAATTTCTTCAGAAACATCTAGTGTATTGATGAAATTGTGAATAGCATTTTTGTTAATAGCTTCATTTGTACGGGTTAATCCTTTTAAAGCTTCATACGGATTTGGGTAAGCTTCTCTTCTTAAGATAGTTTGAATTGCTTCGGCGACTACGGCCCAGTTTTTCTCTAAATCTTCTTCAAATTTAGCTTCGTTCAAAAGCAATTTATTTAAACCTTTTAAAGTAGCTTCAAAAGCAATAATAGTATGCCCCATCGGAACACCTACATTTCGTAAAACCGTACTGTCGGTTAAGTCACGTTGCAATCTTGAAATAGGCAATTTAGCTGATAAATGTTCGAAAATAGCATTCGCGATTCCTAAATTTCCTTCCGAATTTTCAAAATCAATTGGATTTACTTTATGTGGCATAGCCGATGAACCGATTTCTCCTGCTTTAATTTTTTGCTTGAAATAATCCATAGAAACATACGTCCAAATATCACGATCTAAATCAATAATGATGGTATTAATTCGTTTTAAAGCATCAAAAAAGGCAGCAAAATGGTCGTAATGCTCAATTTGAGTGGTTGGGAACGAATGGTGTAATCCCAACGTATTTTCAACAAAAGTAGTTCCAAATTGTTTCCAATCGATAGTTGGATACGCTACATGATGCGCATTATAATTTCCGGTAGCACCACCAAATTTGGCCGCAAACGGAATATTAAATAACAAACGCATTTGTTCTTCTAACCGCTCTACAAAAACCAAAATTTCTTTCCCTAAACGAGTAGGAGAGGCCGGTTGCCCGTGCGTGCGAGCCAACATCGGAATATTTTTCCATTCAACAGCTAATTCTTTTAATTTAGAAATCAAAGCAATTAACGAAGGCATATAAACTTGCTCAAAAGCTTCTTTAGTAGAAAGCGGAATCGAGGTGTTGTTGATGTCTTGAGAAGTTAGCCCAAAATGAATGAATTCACGGTGCGCCTCTAAACCCAATTGTTCAAAAGCTTTTTTTACAAAATACTCAACGGCTTTTACATCGTGGTTGGTTACTTTTTCGGTTTCTTTTATCCAAAGCGCATCTTCCGTCGAAAAATTTCTATAAATATCGCGTAAACTCTCAAAAACAGTCGGATTTACGTTTTGTAATTGTGGTAAAGGAACTTCGCATAAAGCAATGAAATATTCAATTTCAACTAATACTCGGTATTTAATTAGGGCTTCTTCTGAGAAAAAAGGAGCTAACGATTGCGTTTTGCTTCTGTATCTTCCGTCAATTGGCGATATAGCGTTTAATTCGTTTAAAGTTGTCATTGTTGCGTAGTTAATTAGAAAGTTGCAAATGTAAACTATTGTAGAAACTTATAAAAATTAGTACATCATAATTATAAAAAATTGCAAAACTTGTCTCATATTTACTTTTGGATGCGTTGTAGCCGAATTGCAAAAGGTTATTCAGATTAAAAAAATTACCTTATTACCCATTCATAAGTATTTCGAGTAGTTTTTCTTTAAATATAACCATTCCAGTTGAGGCTTTATCGGAAATAACAGTTAATGGATTTCGTAAATTAGGAATAGCAATGGGCTTTGGATCAATATAAAATACAGGCGTTTTGGGTTGTGTATATGAAATAAGTCCCGCAGCAGGGTACACTTGCAAGGAGGTGCCAATTACGGCAAAATAATCAGCTTTTTCGGTGAGGCTTATGGCTTCATCTAATGCCGGAACGGCCTCGCCAAACCAAACTATATGCGGACGCAATTGATGTCCTTTTGTACATAAATCACCTAAAAATAAATCCTCTTTCCAGTTTTGAATGTCATTCTCAAATCTTGTGCTTCGAACTTTTAACAACTCACCGTGTAAATGCAATACTTTTGAGCTTCCGGCTCGTTCGTGTAAATCGTCCACATTTTGTGTAATGATGTTTACATCAAAATCATTTTCCAAATCGGCTAAAATTTGATGACCCAAATTGGGGCTAACATCTTTCAATTGTGCTCTTCTTTTGTTGTAAAAATCAAGTACTAGTTCAGGATTTTTCCGAAAACCTTGGGGAGTAGCTACTTCCATAACGTCATGGCCTTCCCATAATCCGTCACTATCTCTAAAGGTTTTGATGCCACTTTCGGCACTAATTCCAGCCCCAGTTAAAACAACTAATTTCTTTTTCATCGAAATACACTATTAAATTTAATTTGAATTAATTTGCAATTAAATGTATTAAAAAGCCTTCAAAAGTGAGTCATTTCTTTTTTTCTTAATTTTGCCCGAAATTTTAGCATAATGATTGACTTGCACTACCTCCAATTTTTAGAAAATATTTTAACCGAAAATAGAAAAGAACGTTTTTTAGAAGTTTTACAAAACCGAACTAAACATTTTACCGTAGCGGTTGAAGATGTATTTCAATTGCACAATACCAGTGCCGTGATGCGCAGTTGCGAGGTTTTCGGCGTACAAGAATTGAATGTTATTGAACAGCGTTTTGGCAAAAGAATTGATAAGCAAATTGCAATGGGTGCTCAAAAATGGGTCGACATTATCCGGCATGATACGGTTTCGGGTTGTATTGCTACTTTACGTGAAAAAGGCTATCAAATTATTGCCACAACCCCACATGAAAAAGATTGTACGGTCGAAAAATTTGATATTTCTAAACCGAGCGCTTTGTTTTTTGGAACAGAAAAGGAAGGTTTGTCAGAAGAAGTGATGCAGCAAGCCGATGGATTTTTAAAAATTCCGATGGTGGGTTTTACTGAGAGTTTAAATATTTCGGTATCGGCTGCTATCATCATTCAGGATTTGACCAATAGATTGCGTCGTTCGGATATTAATTGGCAATTAACTGCCGATGAAATTTTGGAAAAACGATTGGATTGGGCACACAATTCCATTCGAGATATTAAACGGATAGAAGCGCGTTATTATCAAGAAAATCCAAAATAAATTAAATATTACATAATGACCTGCAACTGAAACATGGCTTGCCAACTCCCTACAATATCAGGTCGAACGGCATTGTAGAAAATTTGAGCAGCACCACAATAAAATAATTTTGATTGCCCAATTTTGAATGTTTTTCCTGCGCCACCACCAAGAGGCAATAGCATTTTTTGATCTTTTTCGGCTAGCCAATTATTCACAATCGTGGCATTGCTTTCTAAAAACCACCCTTTCGGTAAATTGTAATAACTCATATACTGTAAACTAAATGAATTAACTTTATTAGCCCCTTCACCTCCTAAAGACCAATAATTTTGTGCCACAAAACCTATTGAAAAAATATCACCTGCTCGATTAAACAAAACAGAAGGTCCCAAGCTTACCCGATTACTCCCTAAAATAGCATTTGTTCGAGTAGGTAATTGTATAGCCGGACCAGCTCCCCAACTTATTTTTCCTTTTTTCTCTATAGAAGAAAAATAACCATTAAATAAAATATTTCCTAAACCGCCAGAACAATCAGAATTGCTCGATTGAAGTGTTATAGGATGAACTGGAACCTGCCCCACATTATTGGTAATGGGCACCGATTGAAAAGGAATAATGGTATACGTAATTAATTTCAAATTTTTAGCAAGCCGAAACGGCCATACGGGTTGAATTGAAAATGATTGGGCGGTTCCGTCGGCCACAGGTAATAGGACTTCCTGTAAAAAAACACTTCGTAGTCCTGATACAGGATCTTGACGCTTTTTAGCCATTTCCTCGACCGTAAGACCTTCATTACTGTTTGTTTGGGCTATTATTACATCGGTTACAAAACAAAAACAAGTTATTATAAGAAATGTTACTTTTTTCATATTTACTAATTTAAAAATACGCTGACAAGTTTAATTGGCAGCGTATTGTTTTTGTGTTCAAAATTTTACATCAATTATTGAATAATTAACTTTCCATTGTTTTCTTTTAAATAAGTATCAATTGACTCTTTGCTTTCTGGAACATAAGCACGGAGTAAAGCAGTAAATGGAGCTGGAGTATCCAAATTATTTTGCTTACCAGGACTATTAAAATAAATAGTATAGGTACCATCAGCATTTGGTTTAGCCGTTGTATTCGAGATAGCAGCTTCATCTTTACCTAACCATCCATCTGCGGTATAAGTGGTAATAGACCAAAAACCACCTCTTTTCAAATCAATTTTTGGAGGCATAAAAGTAATGCTGGAAGGAACTGCTTTTCCATTTTCTACTTTCGAATGGTTTACCAAATCCAAGTAACGAGCATCTTCAAGAGGCAAACCACCCCAACCATAAGCCGTGGCATACAAATGACCTTGAGGATCCGTATCAAAAGGTGTTCCCATTATATTTGAAGTATTTTTTAAAAGGCTTTTTGATAAATCATCCAATAATGCCAAACGGATTGCTTCTGTTTGTTTTAAAGGAATAACAATATCCGGTGTTTTATAGGGATTGCTCGATTTTGCATTAATAGTTGACAATCGTTGTTTTTCTTGTAATTCTTTTAAACCAGCTTCGTCATTGGTTTTTTTACGAATTCTCATATTCAGATACACATGCGTACCGTAGGTTAAATGCGCTGGTGTAACAGTAAAGGTTTCACCTGGATATAATGTTTTTACGGTATAATTTTGCATGTCCAAAATTTGAATCACATGATAAAAATCGCCTTTTGGAACCGAAATAGTAGCCCCTTGACTGGCATCTACCACCGCACTAGAATACACCACATCTAGGTTTTCTCGAATAACCTGTTGTGTTTTTACATTACTGAGATCTGGTTTATGTGACCACTGGTTGACAGGAGCTGTTTTTAAACTTCTTAAAAAGTTAAAATCTCCTTCCGATACTTTATAAACATATTCGGCAGTATTAAAATCGGCTGGTGTATGCTGACCATTTTTTAAATGAGAGGGCGGTAAAGTATCATTTGCTGGTTTATCACTTGTAGTTTCAGTAGCAACGGTATCTGTTTTTTTCTGTTCACAACTCATAAAAGTAAGTGCTGCTAAACTCATTGCACAAAATTTTTTGTTTGCTAATTTCATAATCTTCCTTTGTTAAATTAATTCGTTTTTTTAATTAACGGCGGAGTCCAAGTGCCTTTGTAAATGGCTTCTTTAGGACCATAAGCTCTAATGTATAATGAGAATACACCACTTTTTGGAGAAGGCAGCCAGTTGTTTTTTAATTTTCCTTTTGGGGCATCTGGCTGTACATAAATAGTTAAACTGCCATCGGTATTATAAACCAAATCTTTGTTTTTGGTTCCTAATGAAAAACGATTAATCTCGTTCGGATAAAAGAAATGCTGTTCGTTATAAAGGGTTAACGACCAGAATCCGTTTACGGGTGGTGTTTCTCCTTTTTTGAAGGTTACTTCATAACTTTTTCCTCCAGTAAGTCGTCCTGTGCTGGAATCAAAATCGTTTCCGAAATACATAGTTTCGAAAGGAATGTTAGAGAACATATTTCCTTTGGCAGTTGCGGTGCGTTGGAAATAACCGTAACCGAATTCGGCAGCATTTTTTTGAGTGCGCCATCCGTTACCAGCCTCTACACCATTGTTTCTAAATTCGAACATCGGGTTGATGATTTCTTTTTCGGTTTCTACCGCAACATCTACTAAGGCTTTTTGCAATTCTGGATTGTCTTTTGTAGCATCCAAAATTTGTTTGATCCAAGCATACATGGCTTCTTCTCCCGGAAGTGCAGGAACTTCTTCCATTACAACAGGTAATTGTTCAAAGAATTTTTCTGGAACCACCCAAGCCGTTTCTCCTTTGCTTCCTGCATTTGGATCTGGAATGGTTTTGGCTTCTGTCCAGTTTATCGTTTGCATTTTACCTGTGAAATCGGTAGCAGGATATTGTACGATTTGATTGATTAGCTTTTGAATGTCTTTTTTATCTTGTGGGGTATCGTCCATAAACACACGAGGGAAAATAGCCCCAATATTGGTTGGCGATTTGTAAACAGCTTCCACACCAGCCGGTTTTTCACCTTTCCAATCGGGTCCTACAAACATATAAAAACCAGGTTTGGTATTGTACATGCTTCCTACCGTTGCAAAAGAATTAGAACGTTGGTCAACAATTTGATACACCCAAAAACGATTACCGAAATCTGGAATTTGAATAATAACTGCTGGGTCTTTTTTGAAGTTCAAGAAACCAAGTCCATACACCACATCTTGGTTCGGACTGGTAATAAAACGCTGTTCTGGTGCAAGGTAATCGTGCAACATGGTATTTTGATTACTTGGGGCAACAGGTAAAACGCCTCCCATATAACCACGGTAAGGAGCCATTCCTCCAATTTGTGCTTCACGATTGTGCATATTGACCAATGGCCATCCCCATATATAAGCCATTTTACCGACCGCTTGTACATATTCTTTAGACAGCGGCGCACCTGGAATTGGCGCTTGTACTTCTGAAGATTTTGTAGGTTGTAAAACTTGTCCTCCTTTTTGGGCATAACTGCCATAAGAGGCTGCCAGAATAGAGGCTGCTATTATTGATTTTCTCATTTTTATTGTATTTTTTTTGGAGATAATAATAGTTTTAAAAATCAGAAAGCTGTTTGTTACCACAGCTTTCTAATTTTTAGTTTATTGTTTAGGAGTAAAACTACCTGGTTCTTGCCTTGTAGGGAAATCTTTAAATGTAGCCATGAATTTTCCAACCACATTTTTCAGTGGTTCAAAAGCATACATACGTCTTACTACCCAATCGTCATAATATGAAGAATTGGTCATAGCTAATTCAAAAGGATCGGCATATAAATCAACTAATAGAGGAGCTTTATGCGCTGTTTGATTTTCTATCCAAGCGCCAAGTCCTTCGTGTTCTTGTGTAGAAAAATGAAATTTCCAACGTCCAATTCGAACAGCTCCCAAACTACCATCATCCACAAAAGCAAAAAATTCGTTTCTAGGACCTTTCTGTTCTTTACCAGTTAGGTAGGGTAAGAAGTTGTAACCATCAATGTGAACTTTAAAACCTTGGTAACCGTTTAATAATTTTCCTTTAACATCACTTTCTCCAGCTGCAGCTACTAAAGTCGGTAAACAATCTTCTAACGAAATAATTTCATTCGATACAGTTCCTGCCTCAATTTTACCAGGCCATCTAATAGTAAACGGAATTCGAACTCCTCCTTCCCAAGTAGTGGCTTTTTCTCCTCTAAAGGGACTAGTACCTCCATCTGGCCATGAGAATTTTTCAGCACCATTATCAGTCGTATAAATTACTATTGTATTTTCTGTTAAACCAAGTTCTTCCAATTTATCTAATAATTGTCCAATTTGTTGGTCGTGTTGAGTATATCCATCTGCGTTGATACCCAATCCTGTTTTACCATCGTATTCTTTTGGTAAATGAGTGAAAATGTGCATTCTAGTAGTGTTGAACCAGCAAAAAAATGGTTTTCCTGCTTTACTTTGTTTTTCTATGAAATTGATTGTGGCATCTAAAAATTCTTGGTCGATAGTTTCCATACGTTTTTTAGTCAAAGGTCCCGTATCTTCCACTTTTCCATCGGCAGTTGATTTAAGAACTCCTCTAGGTCCGTATTGTTTCTTAAAGTTTTCACCTTTAGGATAATCGGCATTTTCAGGTTCTTCTTCTGCATTTAAATGGTATAAGTTTCCAAAAAATTCGTCAAAGCCGTGATTAGTTGGTAAGAATTTATCCAAATCGCCCAAGTGATTTTTACCAAATTGACCAGAAACATAGCCATGGGGTTTTAACATTTCAGCAATAGTTGGATCTTCTTTTTGCAAACCGATAGGATCTCCAGGCATACCAATTTTTAATAAGCCCGTACGTTTAGGTGATTGCCCTGTAATAAAAGCAGCTCTTCCTGCCGTACAACTTTGTTGGCCATAAGCATCTGTAAAACGCATACCTTCTTTCGCAATTCGATCAATATTTGGTGTTTTATATCCCATCATACCATTGTTATAGGCACTAGTATTAAACCAACCTATATCATCGGCCATAATGATCAAAATATTTGGCTTCTTCTGGGCATGAAGGCTGGATGCCGTAAAAATACAAGCTATAAAAAATAGCAAATGTGAGATAATTCTTTTCATAATGCATTTATTTAAATTAGTAACCTTTATTTGTTTGGGAATTCTTAGCAATAAATTGATTTTAATAGATTGAAACCTCGAAGGATTTTTTACTATTTAAATTAATTGTCTTTATTTTAGAACTTCAATTTGGACATTATTTTTGTCTAAGTTTTCAAGATATTCAATTCCTTTTTCTGGGGTTTCAGGAACATACAGACGAATAACCATAGACCAATTGTCAACTGTTTCAATATTGTTTTTTTCTTTTGGACAGTTGAAATAAAAGGTGATTGATCCATCTGCATTTTTAACAGCATTTCGATCTCTCAAGGCATATTTTTTAGTTGCAATCCATCCTCTGGCATCGTAAACGGTTACCGACAAAAATCCGCCTTTATCATATTGCAATGGTGCTTTTGGAAGCGTTATTTTAGAACATACACTGCTTTTTTTAGCTTCTCCTTGTGGAACAATTTTTGGCCAATACACAGCATGCTCTTTTGGTAAACCAGCCCAACCTCCTGCAGATGCTATTACAAAATCTTCTGGTGCTACATCTTTTGGTGTTCCAAATGCTCTCCAAGAACGAACTTTAGGCGATTGTAATAACAACGAATCTCTCACTCGGTCTAAAGAGGTTTTGTCGAATCCTTTAGCTTGATAAGGTTTGTTTGATTTTGCTTTTATAATATAAGCATCTTGGTGTTTGTGAGCATCGGCATATCCAGCTTCGTTTTCTGGTCGCACTTCGGTACGGGTATTAAGCCAAACATAATTTCCTTTGGTTAGCATTTTTGGAGTAATGTGAATACTATCGCCTGGATATAAAACCGCAAAAGTATATTGATTTTCATCAAATATTTGTACTACCGAATATTTGTCCCATTTTGGGTTGATAATCGTAGCGCCTTCTGAGCAATCCACCACAGCATGACTGTACAAACAATCTTGGTTTTCACGAATTACGACTTGAGAATCAATATCCGAATATTTTCGGTGATGATTGTAGGTGTTTACAGGAACTTCTTTCATTAAATTGGCAAAATAATGATCGGTTTCTGCTTCAACAAAATTTTTTGCGGTTACTGGAGTCAGCGTATTTTCCGTTTGTGTCGGTGTTTCCTCGGTAGCTTCTTCTTTCTTGTTTTTATTACAGCTTACTGTAAGTAAAGAGGTGGTCAATAAAACCATCCCGATAGCAGTTCTTGATATTCGATTTTTCATATTTATAGTAATTTATTGTTTAAGATTTTATATATTATTGCGATGTTAATTATACTTTTAGTCAATTCGTGACGAAATTCTGTTTAAAATTAAGTAAAAAAACAGAAAAATCGTATGTATTTTATATAATTTCATTTTAATGTTTTATAATATGCAGATTAATCATTCTTTTAATTAGTATTATAATTCTTACTTTTTTGAATTTAAATAAAAAAAGGCCTTTCCAGCATAACACTGAAAAAACCTTTTTAAAAAGAAATAAATTCTTAGTGCGTATATTTTTTACGAAGTAATGCAATTTCGTTATTGCCAACGCCTAATTCTTTTTCCATAAAATTTTCGACACTGCCGTATTGTTGTTTGATTCCGCTGAAAAATACTTGTAAATATTCCGGTTTCAAGGCCATTTTTTGTTCAATTTCGCTTTCAGACAAACCTGATAGTTGAGCCAATCCCGACATCATTTTTTTATTCGATTTTTTCAAATAAACATTCGATGCAACATAGTCGGCTTCAATGGTTTCCATCGGAACTTGCAAGCTGTACAAAAATAAGGCAGTAGCCATTCCGGTTCTATCGCGCCCACCAGTACAGTGGTACATTAAAGCTTCATTTTGATCTAGAGTTAACAACTTTACAAATAACGAACGAAAACGATCACCCGAATGAGCCACAGCCGATTTACCGTAAAAGTCCAATAAAAAGTCGTTGTTAACGTTTTTCAACATGGCCGTCATTTGAGCCGCACTCGGTAAACTGTCACTGCCTGCGGGACACAAGGTATAACTTGCATTTTTAGGTAATTTATCTGGTGCAGCGGCTGCTTCTTGCTTTCCTCTAAAATCAATTACAGTATGAATTTTTTTCTTGTCTAATAACGAAATATCGGAATCAGTTAATTTATCCACAGCGGTGCTTCGGTAAATTTTTCCCCAAACAACTTCTTTCCCATCAGCGGTTTTGTACCCGCCAACGTCTCTAAAATTCATCCCGCCTTTTACAGGTACTAAACGTTTGATGCTATCGGTAACTTGCGCTGTTGCTAATATTGGAGCGATAAAGGCTAATGCAAAAACTATTTTTTTCATGATAAGTATGTATTGATTTATGTTATTAAAAAATTTCGTAACGAAGTCCCGCTTGACCACGGCTTCCGTACCATTCTTGTGAGGTTACACGTTTTTTGTTGTCTCCCATGTACATTTTTACAGGAGCATCGCTTAGGTTATTTAATTCAACAAAAACTTTTAATTTTTTGCTGATATTAACTGTTGCCGATGCATCGATGGTAAAGTTGGAATCGGACCAAATGTAAAACCCAGAACCTAATTGTTGGTTGATATTTTCTACAGAAGCTCCTCTGTAATTCCCCGCTAAACGAACCATTACGCCATTTCTTTCGTAAAATAAAATGGTATTGAATAAGTGTTTTGATTGATTCGGTAAACTAGTTTTGTCTACAATAGCAACTGAATTGGCCGCTGGATTTGTATTGGTTCCAAGACGTGGCACTTCGGTTTTAGAATTAATATACGTGTAGTTAACTTCGGCACCAAAGCCACTCCAGAATCCGTTTAAGAAATCAAAACGTTTGTTAATTCCGGCTTCAAAACCAACCAAAGTAGCATTGTTTAAGTTACGCGCTTGGGTAACCATATAATCGGTTCCGTTTATATTTTGCATGCTCACATCGGTAAAAACGACATCCGAAATGGATTTGTAAAAGGCACCTCCCGAAACAATTCCCACATTGTCAAAATAATATTCGCCCATAATATCAAAATTGTTACTGAATGTTGGACGCAAGTCAGGATTTCCTTGCGTAATAGTCATTGGCGATGTTGTGGTGTTTGTAGAACTTCCAGGAGTCATATCACCAAAATTCGGACGTACAAAAGTGCGGGTATATGCGGCTCTTAAATTCGATTTTTCGGTCAATTTGTATTTCAAAAGCAACATAGGTAACAATGCATTGTATTCGTTGTTAACCACCGACGGACTTAAAACGACTTGTCCGTTTTCGGTTGTTGCTTTTGTACCATTTAATTGCATATCGGTATATTCATTTCGAAGTCCACCAATCACTTTTAAACGTTCTGTAGCATCAATTTCGGCCATAGCATAGGTAGCAAAAACATCTTCGGTACCATTATATAAAGCGGTTGCATTGGTAGCTGAGGTAAAGTTTCTAAATCCGTTAGCTTCTTGAAATGGTTTTCCAAACATGTCAAATAACTGATTTTTTGTAATAGGATTGACAATGAATTGGTCAAAATTGCCATTCATGTTACCAAAAAAAGGAGCTCCTTTCGGAAAATTAGTCGTTTCTAAATCAGCCATCGGCACCAATGCAGGCGAATTCGGAATTCCTACTGCGGCTCCTGGTAAATAAACAAAGTTGGAACCATAGGTGCTCACTCGATCTTTATGACGGAATTTGCTACCGAATTTGATTTTTATTTTTTCTGAAGCATCAATTTTAAGGTTAATTTGCCCTACTTGATCACGTTCGCTGTTGTCTAACTGAGCAATTACGGTTTGACTCAATAGTAATTTATCGGGACTCATTACATCGGTTGCACTAGCTAATCCAGTTTCAAAATGATCTACAGTGCCTCCAACTCCGTTAGGAGAGTCAAAAATCCAATAACGTTTTCCATCGCTCGAAAGATTGTTGAAACCACCAGTAATTCGTTGGCGAAAAGTAGCAATAGGCAATCCTTTTTGATCAGTTGTAGATGGCGTATCTAAAAAATATTCCGATTTATGATTGCTGTAACTCCAATCTAATTTTATTTTTTCGTTTATATGATGTTCACCTCCCAATTCGCCACCATATAATTCTGTTTGGTAATGCGAGTAGCGGTAATTGTACTGAAAGCGAGTGCTGGTATAATCAATATACGATTCGTAAACCGGACGTACATCATCAAATTTATTGAACATTCCTCTAAAGAAAATTTTACTTCCTGGAGTCAATTTGTATTCGGTTCCAAGATTGATTCCTTTGGTTTCGCGTTCCCCCATATATCGTTTAAATAATACGGTGTTTAGAGAGTTTTTTTGAGCTACATCGGCAAGTCCCGTGTTGTACGTTGCAGCAAATTCATCCGATCCCCATTGTCTGCTCCAAATAGCTCCCGACACAATAATGCCCAGTTTGTCATTAAAAAAACGATCGCCATAAACCAACGATGCATTATAGGTTCCGTTTTCGCTAAAGTTGTTGTAACCACCTGCGGCGCTCATGCTCAAAGTACGTTTGGCAGGTGCAGTTCGGGTAATGAAATTAATAGAACCTCCGATTGCATCGCCTTCAATATCGGGCGTAATGGCTTTTGAAACTTGTACGTATTGAATCATTTCGGAAGGAACCACATCCAAAACGGAAGAACGGTTTCCCATAACATTCGAACTAGGCAAACGATTTCCGTTGAATAAAGTTGAAGTCCAAGCAAAAGGAGTTCCACGAACTGTCGCCTGATCGGCTTCACCATGATAACGGGCTACGGCCACACCTTGCATACGTTGAACCGCCTCGGCAGCATTACGGTCTGGTAATTTACCAATAGCATCCGAAGCAATTACATCCATGATTCCTAACGAATTCTTTTTAATACTATAGGCTTTTGCTTGCGATGGAGCCAAAGTTCCTTGAATCACGACTTCGTTTAAAGCACTCGATTCGTTGGCTTCTAGTTTTACTTGTCCTATGTCGTTAATACCGTTTTTTACATCTAGATTTAGCACTTTTTTAGCAAAACCAATATAGGAAATTTCGATGGTGGCTTGACCCGCTTGCGAGGCCGCTACGGTGAACGAACCATCAAAGTCGGAAACGGCTGTATTAGGAAAATTTACTCCCAAAACATTCGCTCCAGGCAAGGTGCCTACATCACTTGTAATAACTCCTTTAATAGTTTGTGCCGATACCGAAGTTTGGCAACCCACCGCAAATAGAGTCATAAATGTCAATTTTTTAAAAACTTGATTTTGGGCAAACCAAGTGGTTAAGTTTTGAATTTGTTTCATTTGTTAGATTAATTTTTTTGCAAATATTAGTCACAACAAAAACCTATACGACCGCATCAATTTAAAACTACTTTTTACACGTGTCAATCATTTGTAATTATGTTTAATTGCTTTTATTTCAATACGTTAATTTATGTTAACAAACAATTAAGGTTTAATACTTAACAAAAAGCAAACTTTTAGGTAACACGCAAAAGGAGCGATAAGCTTACATTTGAAAACCAATCAAAATCATTTTATGAAGTATATAATTGCTATCGGAATTTTTCAAGGGCTTTTGGCAGCATTGCTACTTTTTAGAAGTCGGATTAAAACCAATGCCGATTATTTATTGGTTTCGTTATCCACTTGCATTGCGTTGCATCTTTCAATAAAATTTTTTATTTACACTTTTGTTTACGATCCCGAAGTGTTGCACATGATGAATACTTTTATTGGGTTTTCGTACTTGCCGTTGTTGTATTTGTTTACTTTAAAAACCATCAACAAGCAGTTCATACCGGCCTCTAAATGGTATGTTTTTCTTCCTTTAATTTTGGGAGCTATTGGCTATTTTGCCACAGCAATAATATTACTCGAAAATTCACCTCATGCGCACCATTTTCTAAAAAAATACAATTCGTTTTCGGGTTACGGAATTACCTATCTGAATTTGTTTTTTTCTGTATTAATTGGGTATCAATTGAAAATATATAAAATTGATGCGGCTACTAAAAAACTGATTGTGCAATTGGTAGTTTTGTTTTCGATAATGCCTGTTATTGCTTTTGTTTTTCCTGTTTTTAATTGGACAAATTTTGAATTGGAAAACGAAATTTCTGTTGTTCGGGTAATGAGTTATTTGTTCTTAATTCTTATTTCGATTAGAATCATGTTATACCGAAACACTGTTTTGGAAGAAACGAAGGAAGCTGTTACTGTAAAATGGCCTTCAGAAGCAATATTAGAAAAGGATATGAAATCTATTGAAAATGAAGATAGTAGAATTTCTAAAGATGATTTTAAAACCGAAATAATTGCTAATAAAGAACCTGAAACCAAAGTTCCCGTTTTTGAAGAATCGTCGAGCGCAGAAGCAATAGCTGAGAAAAGACGAGAAATTTTAACTCAAAGTCAGATGTTTAAAATTTTGCTGAAGTTAGAAAATGGAATGGAAAAAGAGCGATATTACACTGATTGCGATTTGACTTTGGATAAATTATCCGAAATTACCCATTTGAATAAGTATCACATCAGCGAAACACTGAATCACTTTGTTCAGAAATCGTTTTATGCCTTTGTTAACGAATACCGTATTCAATTTGTAAAAGATAAACTGGAAAATCAATTGCAAATAGCTGCTAAAATTTCAATACTTGATTTGGCTTTCGAAGCTGGATTTAAATCAAAATCGTCGTTTAATCGTTATTTTAAAGAAATCACCGGAGCAACTCCTTCGGAATATTTAAAAACAATTACAACAGAATCAGGGTATATTTTAGAAATGAGCAAATAAGTTTACTGTAAGTTTTAAATAAAAAACCTCGATTTCAAATGGAAATCGAGGTTTTTTATTTAAAAATAGAGAGGTTGATTATTTAACTAAAACCCATTCACCTGAGGCAATCAAAATTTCAGCTTTTTTAAACTTCATGGATTCTACTTGTCCAGTTGCTACATTTTGAACGGTAACATTATCATTACGATTGATTTTCGGTTGATCGCGAACAATCGTTTCGGTAACCTGGCGCTCTTGCGTTTGCATGGCTTCGCGGTTGCTTGTTTCGGTATTCAAAACCTCATCTTTACTAGCGGTGTAGTTTTCTTGTTGTGGAATTTCGACAGCTTCCTGAATTTCAGGGTTGTTTTGCGCAGGCAAATCACCTTTAAATAAAAATGAAATCACTTCTTTATTCACATTGTCTAAAGTGGCTCTAAATAAATTGAAAGCTTCTAATTTATAAATCAACAAAGGATCTTTTTGCTCGTGTACGGCCAATTGAACCGATTGTTTCAATTCGTCCATTTTGCGCAAATGTTTTTTCCAAGCTTCATCCACAATAGAAAGGGTAATGTTTTTTTCAAAATCAGCAATTAATTGAGCTCCTTCGGTTTCGTAGGCTTTTTTCAAATCGGTTACCACATTCAAGGTTTTAATTCCGTCTGTAAAAGGAACTACAATACGCTCAAAACGATTGTTTGGCTCTTCAAAAACATTTTTGATAATAGGGAAGGCTTCTCTTGCACTGCGTTCTGTTTTCTCTGCATAAAAGGCCGAAGTAGCTTTGTAAATTTTACCCGTAATCTCCATTTCGGTACCTTTGATAAAATCAGCTTCTGAAATAGGAGAAGTGATAGAGAAGTAACGAATTAATTCAAATTCGAAATTCTTAAAATCGTTAGTTGCTTTATTTTCGGTAACAATTAATTCGCACGTATCGTACAACATATTGGCAATATCCAATTTTAAACGCTCACCAAACAAGGCATGACGACGACGTTTGTACACTACTTCACGTTGCGAGTTCATTACATCATCATACTCTAATAAACGTTTACGAACACCAAAGTTGTTTTCTTCTACTTTTTTCTGCGCACGTTCAATAGATTTGGTCATCATAGAATGCTGAATAACTTCGCCTTCTTGTAATCCCATTTTATCCATTACTTTGGCCACTCTTTCCGAACCAAATAAACGCATTAAGTTGTCTTCAAGAGAAACATAAAATTGAGAACTACCAGGGTCTCCTTGACGACCTGCACGACCACGTAACTGGCGGTCTACACGACGCGAATCGTGACGCTCGGTACCTACAATCGCTAAACCACCAGCGGCTTTTACTTCTGGCGATAATTTAATATCCGTACCACGACCCGCCATATTGGTAGCAATAGTTACTACACCAGGTTTACCTGCTTCTTCAACAATTTGTGCTTCTTGCTTGTGCATTTTAGCATTCAAAACGTTATGTGCAACGCCTCTCATTTTAAGCATACGGCTTAATAATTCTGAAATCTCTACTGAAGTTGTTCCGATAAGAACCGGTCTTCCTGCTTTAGATAATTCGGTTACGTCTTCAATTACCGCATTGAATTTTTCGCGAGTTGTTTTATAAATGTAATCTTCTTTGTCTTGTCTTGCAATTGGACGGTTGGTTGGAATTTCAACTACATCCAATTTGTAAATCTGCCATAACTCACCCGCTTCGGTAACAGCTGTTCCGGTCATACCACCGAGTTTGTTGTACATTCTGAAGTAGTTTTGTAACGTAATGGTAGCAAAAGTTTGAGTAGCCGCTTCAATTTTTACATTTTCTTTGGCTTCGATAGCTTGGTGTAATCCATCAGAATAACGACGACCATCCATGATACGACCCGTTTGCTCATCAACAATCATAATTTTGTTGTCCATGATCACGTATTCTACATCTTTTTCGAATAAGGCATACGCTTTTAAAAGTTGCGTTAAAGTGTGGATACGCTCGCTTTTTACACCAAAATCTTGAAACAAACGTTCTTTCGCTTCGGCTTCGGCATCTTTATCTAATTTTTGTTTTTCGATAGCCGCAATTTCGGTTCCAATGTCTGGCAATACGAAAAAGTCGGCATCGGTATCACCAGAAAGGAATTTGATTCCGTTATCGGTTAATTCTACCTGATTGTTTTTTTCTTCAATTACAAAATACAACGCTTCATCTACTTTTGGCATTTCGCGGTTGTTGTCTTGCATGTATTGATTTTCAGTTTTTTGCAATAATTGCTTGATTCCGTCCTCACTTAAAAACTTAATCAAGGCTTTGTTTTTAGGCAAGCTACGGTAAGCTCTTAATAAATAAAAACCACCTTCTTTGGTATTACCTTCTTTAATTAATTTTTTAGCCTCGGTTAAAAAACCAGTTGCCAACTGACGTTGTAAACCTACTAAATTTTCAATTTTTGGTTTCAACTCGTTAAATTCGTGACGGTCTCCTTGCGGAACAGGTCCAGAAATAATCAAGGGGGTACGAGCATCATCAATCAAAACCGAGTCAACCTCATCGACAATGGCGTAGTTGTGTTTTCTTTGAACTAAATCGTTTGGCGAATGTGCCATATTATCACGCAAATAATCAAAACCAAATTCGTTATTAGTTCCGTACGTAATATCGGCTTCGTATGCTTTTCTACGCGCATCGGTACTAGGTTGGTGGTTGTCGATACAATCAACGGTTAAACCGTGAAATTCGAATAAAGGCGCTTTCCAAGTGCTATCACGTTTGGCCAAGTAATCATTCACAGTTACCAAGTGAACGCCGTTTCCGGTTAAGGCATTCAGATACAACGGAAGTGTTGCTACCAATGTTTTTCCTTCACCAGTTTGCATTTCGGCCACTTTACCTTCGTGTAAAACCATTCCACCGATCAACTGCACATCGTAGTGTATCATGTCCCACGTAATTTGTTTACCAGCAGCATTCCATGTATTAGCCCAGATAGAGTGCTCACCATCGATGGTGATGTATGGTTTAGTTGCTGATAATTCGCGATCTTTTGGAGTAGCTGTTACGGCAATTTGCGTATTATCTTTAAATCTTCTAGCAGTTTCTTTCACAACAGCAAAAGCTTCCGGAAGAATTTCCAACAAGGTTTTTTCCGAAATTTCGTAAGCTTCTTTTTCTAAAGCATCAATAGCATCATAAATATCTTCGCGTTTGTCGATGTCGGTTATGGCTTCAACTTCTTCTTTTAACGAGGCAATTTTAGCATCTTTTTCAGCTCTTGCTTCTTTAATTTTTTCTTTAAAATAAGTAGTTCTAGCGCGCAACTCATCGTGTGAAAGTGCTTGAAGGCTAGTTTCAAAAGTTTTTATTTTATTTAAATAAGGTTGTAAAGCTTTGACGTCTTTTTGTGATTTATCACCTACAAAGATTTTTATTATACTGTTTATGAAGCTCATAATTTGTTGGTATTTATTTGTTTATGTAATACAAAAAAAAAGTCTCCGACTTGAGACTTTTTCTTTGATTATTTTTTAGTATTCATCCTCGTTCCAAAGATAATCTTCGTCTGTTGGATAATCCGGCCATATTTCTTCCATCGATTCGTATATCTCCCCTTCGTCTTCAATCGACTGTAGGTTTTCTACTACCTCTAATGGAGCTCCAGCTCTAATGGCGTAGTCGATAAGTTCATCTTTGTTAGCAGGCCACGGTGCATCACTTAAATAAGATGCTAATTCTAATGTCCAATACATCTGTTTGTCGATTTAGTTTGTGCAAAAATAATTTTTTTACTGAAAAAAACAAGTAAAAAAGGGTTTATTTTTATAAATAAAAAATTAAGAACGTTTTTGTTTTAAAAAGGCCGAATTTACCGAAGTTCTTATCAAAAAGTTTTAATTTTTTGTTATTTTTTTAGCTAATT
This sequence comes from Flavobacterium agrisoli, assembly GCF_016522065.1. Lineage (GTDB taxonomy): Bacteria > Bacteroidota > Bacteroidia > Flavobacteriales > Flavobacteriaceae > Flavobacterium > Flavobacterium agrisoli. Next base: position 264,815 of record NZ_JAEHFV010000003.1, read on the forward strand.
CATAAGAATGTTATTTTCTTGGAATCCACTTTACTTCATCGGCATTGAGGTCAAAAGTCAACTTTCGTGCCAACACAAAAAGATAGTCAGAAAGTCGGTTTAAATACTGAATTACGATTTCTGGAACTGCTTCTATTTGACTTAAATGTACCGTTAAACGTTCGGCTCTGCGACAAACACAGCGTGTAATATGACAATATGACACCGTTTGATGACCACCGGGCAATACAAAATGCGTCATCGGACTCAAATTTTCTTCCATGCTGTCAATTTGCTTTTCCAGAAATTCAATATCCGAATTTAAGATTCCTAAACCTTGCAATCGTAATTGACCGTTTTTTAAGACTTCTTTCTCGGCTGGAGTAGCCAAAATAGCACCAATCGTAAACAAACGATCTTGAATTTCTATTAAAGCAGTTTTATATGAGGAATGAATTTCTTGATCACGAATCAAGCCTATATAGGAGTTAAGTTCGTCAATCGTGCCATAACTCTCAATACGAATATGATCTTTGCTTACCCGATCGCCTCCAAAAAGAGAAGTAGTGCCTTTGTCTCCGGTTTTGGTATATATTTTCATTTTTTTTTAGGATTAAAGAGTTCAGAGGTAGCTCAGCTTTAAAAAGAAAATTTCTTAAAATGGAAAACTTAATTAAACTCACACAACATTACTGTAAACTTGTAACTTATTTAATAGTATCACTTTCAATCACGCCATCTCGTAAACGGATAATGCGGTGTGCATGTTCGGCAATATCTTCTTCGTGGGTTACCAAAATAACAGTATTGCCTTGCGCATGAATTTCATCAAAAAGAGCCATAATTTCTACCGAAGTTTTCGAATCTAAATTTCCAGTAGGTTCATCAGCCAAAATGATAGAAGGTTTGTTAACCAAAGCTCGAGCTATAGCAACCCTCTGCCGCTGTCCCCCTGATAGTTGGTTGGGTTGGTGGTCCATTCGGTCGGCCAAATTCACTTGTTTGAGAACATCGATAGCACGTTCTTTTCGTTCCGATTTGGAATAACCGGCATAAATCATCGGCAATGCAACATTATCTAAAGCAGTAGTTCTGGGCAATAAATTAAAAGTTTGAAAAACAAATCCTATTTCTTTGTTGCGAATTTCAGCTAATTCGTCATCCCGCATTTTACTTACATCTTTGCCATTTAAAATGTAATTTCCCGAAGTGGGCGTATCCAAACAACCAAGCAAATTCATTAAAGTCGATTTTCCAGATCCCGAAGGTCCCATCAAAGCAACATACTCTCCTTTATTAATTTGTAAATCGATTCCTTTTAGTACATAGACTATTTCGTTACCTAAAGTAAAGTTTCTTTTTATGTCGGTAATTTTTATTAACGGATTTGCCATATTGGTATCGGAAAAATAAGTTTAGATTTTGTTTTTAAAAGTACAAAATGATTTTGTTTTGGCTCTATTGGTTGCTGTTTTTAAATATTTGTTACAATGCATCATTTTATTGGTATTAAAATAAAGTAAAAAAGAAAGAGTGTATTTTGGAGCAAAAAAGTTTTATATAATTATTTTTTTGTTTTGCATAATTACCATAAAAATGTTTTATTTTTTGATTTTTATTTTAAAAATTTATCAAAAAAGTATTAAAAATTCATTTTTTAATAAAAAAATACTATATTTGTTCAAGTAATATTAATCAGATATAATTATGAAAAACACGAAATTATTTTTAGGAATAGCGCTTGCAGGATTGGTTTTTACTTCTTGTAAAGATGAAAAAGAAGCGCAAGCACAAGCAAAAGTAGATCACTATGTAAGTTATGTAGATTCGGTGAAAAATGTTGCCGCAGCCGATTTGAAAGCAAATTGGGAATCGGTAGAGTCTAACTACGACATGAGAGTGAACGAGGCCGAAATGGCATTAGCTGATCTAAAAGATAAAACAGCCGCAGAGGAAAAAGTAAATGAGGCAAAGGCAAAATATGAAACCTTTAAATCGGAATTTGTGGCGCTTAATACCACTAGCAAAAAACAGGAAATGCGTGATGCATTGTTTGGCGCTGGTAATTTAGGTGAGGATATGAATTTTGATTGGGTAAATGCTAAAAACATTCACGAAGTATATCAAAATTTTGTTCATACGGTAGAGAACAATAAAGATGCTTATTCTCGTGAAGATTGGGATGAAATTAAATTGATGTATGAAGCTTTGGATAGCCGAAAAAATACAGTTGAAAAAGAAGGATTAACTTCGGAAGACAATCGTAAAATTGCAGGCTTGAAAGTGAAATTTTCTTCAATGTATACGGTTAACAGAACCACAGCAAAATCGGAAGAAAACGCTGATGCTAAAGAATAAAAAATAGGTTAGATTAGTTTAGGTTTGTAAAAAGGCAGTCGTAAAAGGCTGCCTTTTCACGTTCTTAATATAAAATGTTGCTTGGATTGTTCTCTTCTAAAAAAAACAAATCCCCACTGAAAACTATCAATCGTTACAGTAACTTTCGGATGATTTTTAATTTGTTCCCAAGCCGATTCCATTTCGGCCGACCAATGAATGTCATCGAAAATCCAAACTGAATCATTTGTTGCGGTGGAAAGTAATTTTTCAAAATATAACAAAGTCGCTTTTTCGGAATGGTTGCCATCAAAATAAATCATATCGATTTTTGAATCTAGCGGTAATTGATTTAAATAAGTTTCGAAAGCCGTGTTGTGCAACGAAATGTTTTGTAGTTGAAAAGTATCAAATAGGTTTTGCGCTATTTGGGAAGTTTCAGGGCATCCTTCCAAAGTGGTTACTTTACAGGAAGAATTGGCTAAAGCCATAGCTGAAGTTGCCAAGCCAAGGGAAGTACCAAGTTCCAAAATCGTTTTGGGTTGGTAAAAACGTACTATTCGAAATAACAATTGCGCTCTTTTAACAGAAATTCCAGCATTTTTGGCAATAGCAGCAACGGAGCGTGTATTGCTTTTAAAAACTTTAGAACCTGCTCCAAAATCCGTAATCGTAATGTGAGTTTTATTTTGCAAAACCGAATTTCGAATTTCTTGTAGAATTTGATATTCAGGTTTCGCCTTTTTGTCATACCAACATCGGGTTAATAGCAAAAAAACAAAAGGCGAATGCACACTATGCTCGTTTTTTGAATGCCATAAAAAATGTAAATACGCCCGAATTTGAAAAAACATTACCAATTATTTTTTTAATTTTTGAATAGTAATGTTTTTAAAATCAATAGGATATCCTTCGTATTGTAATAAAATTCGACCTTTATTTACCGAGGCATTCGATGCTTCATTGACAATTTCACCGTTTAAAATTTGTGTAATTTTTCCTTCTGAACAAGTTACAGTTAAAGTATTCCATTCGCCAGCAGGTTTTTCGTTATTTTTAAAGAATTTTGAAACAACACTTTTTCCAGGTGTATTTTGGACACCGTTGATTGTGGCGGTTACTTCTTGCAAAAAAACAAAATCACCTGTGGCATTTTCTTTTATTTGGTATTGAATACCTTTTGGCCATAATTCATCGGATGTATTTTCTGGAACCCAATACATCACACCACTGTTTTTTTTATCTGATTTTCGAACAAATTGAGTATCAGTATTCCAACGAAAATTAACCGAAAGAACAAAATTATCATAACTTTTATTACTCATTAAATAACCTGCATTGGCGCCATACATGCGAATCATTTTGTCGGAAACAGAAAAAACAGCATCGGCTTTTTCGTTTTTACCCGTTTCACTTTGGTAAGCATACCAACCTTTTAAGTTTTTCTGATTAAACAGACATGTTTTTTTTTGAGCCGCGACCAAAAGGGTTGCACTACAAGCTAGTGCTACATATAAAGATTTAAAATTCATGATTTAATGCGTTAAATTAAGAAAGTCTTCTCTAATCGGCGAAAATCCATCCACTAAAGTTACTTTTTCGGTTAGGGTTTGAATGGCGTGTTTTAAATTAGAAGCTACCTTAAAAACATCTCCTTTTTGAAGTAAATATTCTCTATCTTCAATAAATAATTTCAAAGAACCTTCCGCGATATACGAAATTTGCTCGTGAGGATGACTGTGAAATGGATCTGGATTTTTCATCGGTCCATCTGTTATCTCGATTACAGTTACCATCAATTGTTCTAAGTGTATGATTTTGCGTTGTAACGACATATTGCCATTAACGGCTTCAAAATTTTCGTTGTGTTTTATGACTTCCATAAGAATTTGATTGATTTATTTGTGTAAGGATTCAAGTTCGTTTCTTTAATTTTCACTCTACATAATCTTGTAAATAAGCAAAACGAGGTGTGAGTTTGCCATTTTCTGCAATTTTGGCACGTTCTAAAATACCATCTTTATCGTTATTAAAAAAAGCAGGAAAAACATGTTCTAAAATCTGTTCAGCAAAACCATTGCTGGCGTCAACGGGCAGACTACAAGGCAAATTATCGACTGCCATCACAACAATTGCCGCTGGATGAAAAATATCAACTTCAGAATTAGTCGCGGGCAAATAGCCATAGTACGGTTCTTTTATAGTTGAAATCCGTAAAGTACTTTCTAAACTGCCTTTTAAATCGCACGAAATATCGGCAATTACCCGAATGTTGCAATCATTTGATTTAAGCATTTCTTGCGTTAAAATTTTGGGAGCTTTTGGATGATGAAAATGAGCTGTAATGTAAATATCCGAAACTTTAGTATACGATTCAAAAGCAGATTCGTAAGCTTCTGGATGGTTATGGAAAGTAGTTTCTTCGGAATTTTGATTTTCTTTAATCGTATTATAATCTGAAGAACTAAGTTGAACAAACACTGGCTGCGCGTATTTTTTGGTCAAGAAATTTTCGGGTGTAACTTCTTTTACTTTAATAGCTTTTAAAAGTTCCTGAACGCCGCTTCCTACTCGTCCTTTCCCGGTTATGACAATTTTTATCGGTGGAAGCGTTATCCGTTTTAAAGCCGAAATTACATTATCTTTTGAATTTAGTGTTTCCGCTTTTGGTAATTTAAAAAGTTCAAATTTAATTCCGAAGGCTCTAATGGCATTATAAGCTCCTACTAATCCGGCATAATAACCAAAACCAATTAAGCGCTTGTTTTGAGCATCTACTACGGTTTCATAATCATACAATGTACATTTTTTAGTCAAAATAGCGCGCAATAAATCACGGTTATGGAGTTGTTTTTTTATGGTATGCGAAAACAAAAAATAAGCTGTATTAGGGAGTAAATAGTCAACAGGAATTTCTTTCACACCAAAAATGACATCACAATTTTGTAAATTTTCAACTACCGGAATAGAAATACTTTCATATTCGGCATCTGAGAAGGCTCGCTCATCCGAATGTTCCACAACAATTTCGACGTTGGGGTACATTTCTATTATTTTTTTAGCTGCATTAGGAGGTAAAACGACTCTTTTATCAGGTGGATTTTTTCGTTCTCTACAAATTCCGAATTTCATTTATAACTTATGAATTAAAATTTGTTACATTTATAACAAATTGAGTTAATTTTTTGTTGTTATTTTAAGAAAATAAAACAAGCAAATAGCACATGCGCTGATAGACAACAATATAGTAGACTTAGATTGTTAAAATCAGTCTTTTACACTACATTTTCTGCCGGTTCATCTTTATTCAATTTGATATATTTGCCATTATAAGCATGACAAAAATGAATTTTCTTAAAAGTACAAATATACCACATTTACTGTTCCTTCTTTTAGTTTTAGGATCTTGTGGTAAAGATAAAAGTAAAAAATCTGATGAAAAAGTTGTAGTTGAAGATACCCTTCCTAAAATGAAGCCTTTGCTACACGAAAAAAAACTTACTGCTAGTTATGTCAATTCGGTTAAACCCAGAATTGCACATTTTTACAATAAACTTTGGCCAAATAATACAATGAATGGCGGTTTTTTGGTAGCTAAAAATGGGCAAGTTATTTTCGAAAAATACAATGGTTATGCCAATAGAAGTAAAAAAACCGATATTACAAAAGATACTCCGTTGCACATTGCTTCGGTGAGTAAAGTCCTTACAGCAACTGCCGTGTTAAAATTGGTCGATGCTAATAAAATTCAATTGGATCAAAAAGTAAATACCATTTTAAAAACTTTTCCTTATCCAGAAGTTACGGTTAGAATGTTGTTAAATCACCGAAGTGGAATGCGACAATATTCATATTTTACGGATAGGAATAAAGAAATTTGGGACCGACATAACCAATTGACCAATGCCGATATTTTAAATATTATGGCTACTAAAGATATTGGTTTGGAGTACAAAACCGGAACACGTTTTATGTATTGCAATACCAATTATGCGATGTTAGCTTTAATTATCGAAAAAACTACAGGTTTAACTTATCCTGTTGCGATGAAAGAAATGATTTTTAAACCTTTGGGAATGAAAAACACCTATGTTTTTGATTTTGAAAAAGATAAAAAAACAGCTGTACCTTCTTATAAAGGTAATAATGTGCAAATAGGTTGGGATTATTTGGATTCTGTTTACGGTGATAAGAATATTTATTCTACTCCACGTGATTTATTGAAGTTTGATCGCGCACGTAATTCGCCTGAATTTTTAAATAAAAACTTACGCAAACAAATTTATGTAGGCTACAGTAATGAACATAAAGGAAGAAAAAATTACGGATTGGGCATTCGAATGATTAATTGGGAAACAGGTCAAAACTTTTATTTCCATAACGGTTGGTGGCATGGTAACACGTCGTCTTATATAACCTTGCAAAAAGAAAATGTAACCATAATTGCGCTTTCCAATAAATTTACGAGAACTACTTATGCGGTTCGGAAGTTAGTCCCTATTTTTGGAGATTATCCTTTTGGATTTCACGATGAGGAATAATTAAACTGGTATTATTTTTGCGCATTAATTCATGAAAATTTTGTAAGTTTGCACCCTTGCAAAAAAGGGGTCGACTGGTTTTGACAGCGAGTCGAATTGAACAGTAAGCACGTCGAGCATTGAGACCTTGCTCGTAAATATAAGATCTCAAACTTTTACACGGCGAAAATAATTACGCTTTAGCTGCATAATCCGAATTATAGTACGATTGCGCCACGTCTCTACAAGGTAGGGAAGCTGGATTCTCCTGGAAAGCCTTGGTTTGTGGCGTTCCATCAAGGGGAACCGTAAAAATAAACCTAGATGACCATGAGCTTCGGGTGGTTTTCGAAAATTAAGAAGATAAGTGTTGTGTGGCGGTTTCTGGCCTAGCTCAACATCGAAGAATCAATCAGGAACTAAACGTGTAGAAAGCTCTTTAGTTGCTTGTTTGGACCCGGGTTCGATTCCCGGCGACTCCACTTAAGGAGACAACTAGTTAATAGTTGTCTCTTTTTTTATGCCTATAAGTCCACATTTCTCAGGCTTTACAGACTTATGTGTTAGGTTCGATTTTTTCATGAGGAATCCTTAGTCTGTTTAAGATAAACAGTCTCGAAGCAGTTTTATTAGAGATATGATCGGGGCTGAATAATGGTTCGAAGTCCCGTTAAGGATATAGTATTTTCTTCTCTCTGGGTTTATCGTAATTTTTTGATACTAAATATAACAATTCCAATATCATTTTGGCTTCATCTTCGTTTATCTGAATGCCGTTCTTAGAAAGAATAGCAATTGCTTTTTCTACTGAAACATTCTTCTCAATAAAGTTCATCTTTTTTCAGTTTTTCGGTTATCTTTTTTTGATAGTATTTTTAAAAATGCTTGATTCAAATCTAAAGATAGATCTCCAGTTTTATAATCAACATTAGTGGGTGGGATAAGATTTACAAGATGTCTTTTGTCTGAGACCTCAAATTCAGAAAATCTTTGAAAGATTGCGACTAACGCTTTCTCTTCTATTTGACTTTTCTTATCAATAGCTTTTAATTTAATTAAAATATCACGTACTTCCTTTTTAAGATTTTTGGTGTTCACTTGATTCTCTTTTTTTAATTCGTTGTAGTCATCGAGTTTTAATATTCCGGAAATAAATAATTTTCTGCCTTGAGAGAGTGTTAAACTCTCGTCATTTATTTTTCTCTCTAATACTTTCTTTGCAGATAAATAACTTGCTTTCTGTGTCTTTATATTCTGGTCTTCCAAAATATTTTTAAATAATTCAATTGTATTATTTGAGAGCATCAATTGTTGAAGTTTCTTTTGATAGCAATCATTAAGAAAAATTGCATTTATTCTTGTTTTACAGCGATTGCGACAATGGTAATATGGATATTTTTTTAATCTCCCTGCTGAAAAACTTCCGAGAAGTTTTCGATCACAAACTGGACAGATTATAAACCCCTTAAGAAAAAACATTGATTGCAAATCATAATTTTTAGAAGTGATTTTTCTTTTAGTATTAATAACAGACTGGACCTGATTAAATAAAGCCTCAGATATCAATGGTTCATGTAATCCTTTTATCACTTGCTCTTCACCAGAGTCAAGTTTGACCGGTATAAGCCCGCAATAAACTGAATTATGCAAAATCCTGAAAAAGTGTGATCGTGAACATAACAATCCTTTATCTTTAGCTATTTTCATGATTTCAGATATTTTATGATCATTTTTCGCAACCTGCTTAAAAATCCATTTTATAATTTCTGCTTCAGGCTCCTTAGGAGCGATGCCTTTTTTGCCGTCTATTGATATCAAATTGATAAATCCTAAAGGTGCCTTACTAGGATATCTCCCCATTAGCTTTGCTCGACGAATACCGTTCGAAGTATTTTGCGCTCTCCTTGCATTTTCTGCTTCTGGTACAGCCAAATATACAGCCAACATAACTGTGCTTTCTGGCACAGAGAAATCAATTGGCTGGTCAATAGCTTTTGCAGTTGTCTTGTATTTCCGAAGCTTTCCAATCATTTCGTAAGCGTATTCAATATTACGGCTGAATCTATCCCATTTGATAAAAAGAATATTTTTATCTTCTCCTGATGATTTCTTTTTAATTTCTGAAAATAATCGATTCCATTCTGGTCTATTGAAATTCTTCGCAGAATAATCTTCGCGATAAATTCCTTTGACTTCGATATTATAGTATTTACAATATTTCAATAGTCTGTCTTCCTGCTCCGGCAAAGAGTAACCTTTTCTTTTTTGTTCGTCTGTACTTACACGAACGTATAAATAGGCTGATTTCATATTACTTAATGTATCTGATTTATTCATTAACGAATACTCTTAAGCAGATGAAATATTTAATTGAAAAAATATTTCAACTGTTATCAAATAGAACGTAATAAAGAATAAAAGATTTGAATATAATTGCCTAAAGTTAACATCAAATTCTTCCTTAGCTTGTATTAATACTATTGCTTATAGTGTTCTTTATAAGTTTAGTTAATATAAATTTGACAAAGAATAATCATTTAATCTTTAATATAAAACTTTAAAAATTAAAAAAATCTCCCTATTTTACCTCTATAATTTGTATTTTAGGATTGTTTTCATTTTTTATAAAACCTATAAATTCATTTCTCTACCTGAAATTCCAATAAGACTTTTATAAAAACCAATTCCAGATAAGAAACTTTTTGAATTTCAAATGGATTATGGAGAGTCACTTCAAAAAAGAAATTAAATGAGGTTATTGTCCGGTCGGTTTCAACGTTGAAGGAAGGAGTTTTTCTAATTGTTTCTGAATCTCCAAAGAGTAAGAATGATTCTAAAGGATTTGGGCTAAGATGAAGACCAAGCGGTTAAGGTTATATTTTAAATCGTTTTAGCAATGCAATTGATAGAAAATATTATTCTTTTAAGGGCCACAAAAAAGCCCCGAAGGTAGTCGAGGCACTAAATGTTTTCACAACGGAATAATCCTTATTGTGAATTGCTTTCAAAAATTGTAATACAATATTACTACTTTTTTTTATACCGTAATTACGGTTTTCCTCAAATGTTTCAAAAAATAAAATTGTATGTTTATATCAACTATCGAAAAGCAATTTAAATGATTACAATATTAGGATTAGATTTAGGTATAAGCAGTATCGGTTGGGCTTTAATAGAAGTTGATGAGTTTACTTATAAACCTGTAAGAATAATAAGAATGGGTTCTCGCATCATTCCTCTTTCTACAGACGATCGAACTCAATTCGAAAAGGGACAATCCATTACAAAAAATCAGGATAGAACTAAAACAAGAACTCAAAGAAAGGGTTACGATCGTAAACAACTTAAAAAAAGTGATGATTTTAAGTATAGCCTAAAAAAAGAATTAGAAAAATTTGATATATATCCTGATAAAGAATTACTAAATCTCCCAATGTTAGATTTGTGGAAATTGCGTAGTGATGCAACTTCAGAACCAATTGATGCTAAACAATTAGGAAGGATTTTATACATGCTCAATCAAAAACGAGGGTATAAATCTGCAAGAAGTGAAGCGAATGCTGATAAAAAAGATACAGATTATGTAGCAGAAGTTAAGGGTAGATATGCACAACTCAAAGATGCTAATCAAACTATTGGTCAACATTTTTACAAAGAACTTTCTACTGCATTTTCAAATAACTCTTATTACAGAGTTAAGGAGCAAGTTTATCCTAGAGAAGCTTATATTGAAGAATTTGAAACAATTATTAATACTCAAAAACAGCATCATACATTTTTGACAGATGAAGTAGTTGACAGATTAAAAAATGAAATTATCTATTATCAAAGAAAATTAAAATCTCAGAAAGGACTTGTAAGTGTATGTGAATTTGAAGGTTTTGATAAAGTAATACAAAATAAAACAACTGATAAGGAAAAAACAGTTTTTGTAGGTCCAAAAGTAGCTCCAAAAGCTTCTCCGATTTTTCAGTTATGTAAAATATGGGAGACGGTAAATAATATATCACTAAAGGTTAAAAATCCTGAGGGTAGTAAATTTAAATGGGGGGATAAGTTCCCAACTATTGAAGAAAAGAAGCAGATTGCAGACTATCTTTCAGTAAATGCACAGCTTTCTTTTACTGAATTAATCAAAATTCTAAACCTTAAAAAAGATGATGTTTATGCTAATAAGCAAATCTTAAAAGGCATCCAAGGAAATACTACTTTTCAGGAGATTCATAAAATAATAGGTGAAAGTGAGCTGTTAAGATTTAAAACTCAAATAATAGAACCTAATGAGCAAGCTCTTTTGGTAGATAAAAAAACCGGAGAAATTTTAGAAGAGCGCAATAGATTGATTGTTGCTTCTTCTTTTGAAAGTGAACCTTTATTTCAATTATGGCATACCATATATTCTATAAAGGATATGGATGAATGTAAAAGTGCCTTGATGAAACGTTTTTCATTTGATGAAGAAATTGCTGAAAAACTTTCCAGAATTGATTTTAACAAACAAGCCTTTGGGAATAAATCAACCAAAGCAATTCGTAAAATACTACCTTATTTGATGGAGGGGTTTGATTATTCTCAATCGTGCAGTTTGGCTGGTTACAATCATTCTAATAGTTTAACTAAACAAGAAAACTTAGAAAGGGAAGTTAAAGATAAACTCGAATTATTACCTAAGAATAGTCTTCGACAGCCAATAGTTGAGAAAATCATCAATCAAATGATTAATGTTGTTAATGCCATTATTGACGCTCACGGAAAACCTCACGAAATAAGATTAGAACTTGCCAGAGAATTAAAGCAAAGTAAAGATGAGCGTGATGCAGCAGATAAATCAAATATAAATAATAAAAAACAAAATGATTTAATAGCAACCCGATTGGAAGCAATGGGGCTACCTGCGACAAAAAAGTATATACATAAATATAAATTCATATTTCCTACGAAAGATAAAAAGTGGAAAGAAGCAGATGTCGTAAATCAATGTATCTATTGTGGAGAAACTTTTAATTTAACTGAAGCTTTAAGAGGAGATAATTTTGATATAGACCATATTGTACCAAAGGCATTATTGTTTGATGATTCTCAAACCAATAAAGTCTTAGTTCACCGAAATTGTAATTCTAATAAATTAGATAAAACAGCATATGATTACATCGCTCAAAAAGGCGATGTTAAACTAAACGAATATCTACAGCGGGTTGATGATTGGTTTGCAAGAGGAGTATTGTCTTATGGAAAGATGCAACGCTTAAAAGTTTCATTTATTGAATATCAAGAGCGTAAAAAACTTAAAAAAGAAACAGATGCTGATAAGAAACTTTGGGAAAGTTTTATCGATAGACAATTAAGAGAATCTCAATATATCGCTAGAAAATCAAAGCAAATTCTAGATGAGATTTGTCACAAAGTGACTGTTACAGAAGGTACAGTAACCGCTAGATTAAGAAAAGTTTGGGGGTGGGATGATGTTTTGATGAATCTTCAAATGTCAAAATATCGAAAACTCGGACAAACTGAAATGAAAGAATGGACTAGCGAACATGGAAAAAGAAAACATAGAAAAGAAGAGATTACCAATTGGACTAAGCGAGACGATCATAGACATCACGCTGTAGATGCATTGGTAATTGCTTGTACTCAGCAAGGATATATTCAAAGAATAAATACATTAAATGCAAGTTATGTTAGAAATGAAATGCTGAAAGAAGTTGAAGATGCAAAAACTCAATATAGCGAAAAGCTAACACTTCTTGACAAATATCTTATCAATCAAAAACCTTTCACGACTTCTGAAGTTGAAAAAGAGGCAGATAAAATTTTAATATCATTTAAAGCAGGAAAGAAAGTTGCAACAACATCAAAATTGAAGGCAAAAGGAATTAATAATGATAAAGGTGTAATTGTACCAAGGGGAGCTTTACATGAAGATTCTGTCTATGGTAAAATTAAAGTTGAGGATTTCGATAAACCTATTAAATATTTGTTTGAAAACCCTGAGAAAATTGTTCATCAAAAGATAAGGAAATTAATCAATGAAAGATTAATTCAAAATGATAATAATATAAAGAGAGCTCTGGCTTCTATAAAAAAAGATCCAATCTTTTTAGATGAAAGTAAAGAGGTGGTTTTAGAAAAAGCTTCTTGTTATAAAGATGTAACGGTTAAGAAATATGATTTACTGTCACTTTCTTCAAAACAAGTCGGAGATATTGTAGATGAAAAAGTAAAAGAATTAGTAAAAGAGCGACTAAAACAATTTGGAAATAAAGAAAAAGAGGCTTTTAAAGATATTTTGTGGTTTAATGAAAAAAAACAAATTCCCATTAAAACTGTTAGATTGTTTGCTCGTCCGGATGCTAATTCATTACAGCCAATTAAAAAAGACGAAAATGGAAAAGAGATAGGTTTCGTTGTACAAGGAAATAATCATCATATCGCAATTTATAGAAACAAAGAAGGCAAACAAATTCAACATTCTTGTACATTTTGGAATGCGGTAGAGAGAAAAAAGAATAACCTTCCTGTAATTGTTAAAAATACTACAGATTTATGGAATAATATTTCTGAAAGAGAATTACCTCAATCATTTTTAAGTTTGTTGCCTGAAGATGGCTTAACCTTAGAATTCAGTATGCAACAAAATGAGATGTTTATTCTTGGTTTAACTCAAGATGAATTTAATGATGCTATTAGAAATAATGATAAATCGACCTTAAGTAAACATCTGTATTTAGTTTGGAGTATTACTGATGGGGATTATTTCTTTAGACATCATTTGGAAACCAAAAATACAGAATTAAAGAAAACAGAAGGAGCAAAAGAGAGTAAGAGATATTTTAGATTAAGTTTAAAAGGATTAATGGATATGTATCCGGTGAAAGTCAAATTAAATCATTTAGGTGAAATGACAAAAATAGGAGAATTCTAACATATGATAACCCGCTCCATATACATCGGCAATCCCGCTTATCTCAAGCTCAAAGATGAACAAATGTACATAGTTGATGCTTCAACTAACGAAGTGAAAGGAAAAGTCCCTATTGAAGATTTAGGATTACTGATGTTGGATCATTTTCAGATTACTGTTTCCCATCAATTGCTCCAAAAGATGATGGGAAATAATGTGGTGATGATCAGTTGTGATGCGCATCATCTGCCACACGGTATTATGTTGCCATTATATGGTCATACTGAACATTCTGAAAGAGTAAAAGACCAATTGGAAGCCAGCGAACCCTTGAAAAAACAACTTTGGAAACAGACTGTTGAGTGCAAAATTGAGAATCAAAAAGAAGTCTTACTGCGATTAGGAAACTATTTTGATCCGATGCTGGAATATCAAAAAAATGTAAAAAGTGGCGATGTGACCAACATGGAAGGAATTGCAGCCCAACATTATTGGAAACACCTCATCAGCCTGGATTTTCTGAGGCAGCGTTATGGCGATTCTCCCAATCCGTTTTTTAATTTCGGTTATGCAGTACTCAGAAGTATTGTCGCACGAGCCATTGTAGAAACCGGACTGTTACCGGTACTTGGAATTTTTCATAAAAATAAATACAATCCATACTGCTTAGCCGATGATTTAATGGAACCTTATCGTCCATTTATTGATTTGCTTGTAATGCAATGGCTGGAAATGAATCCGAATACAGAAGAACTAACAAAAGAATTTAAAGCGCATATTTTACAAATTGCAACAAGGGATGTAAAAATTGATGATAAAACACGACCATTGTTGATAGCTGTAAAAATGACTGCTTCATCATTGTATAAATGCTACACTGGGGAAAAAAGACTCATCTCTTACCCGGAATTGATTTAGTGAAAACGTTTTTAAAATCTGAAACGTGAGTTCGAGTTTTTTTCTATAACGACTGGAAGGAAAATGCCCCGAGGCTTACGCCGAGTGGAGCGAAGCTAATCGAGAACTTTTTCGGTAAATCAAAAGCTTAAGAATTACATCATCAAAGACTTTTTTTAAAGTTTTGTATTACATGAATTAAAAATATTTCCATGGATGCCGAAAGGTTTAACGCTTATCGAATTATGTGGGTTTTAGTATTCTATGATCTTCCTACCGAGACCAAAACCAATATGCGTGATGCCAATAAATTTCGCAAAGGACTTTTGGATGATGGCTTTACGCTTTTTCAATTCTCCATGTATGTTCGCCATTGTCCTAGTCGTGAAAATGCAGAGGTACATATTAAAAGAGTAAAGCAAATGCTGCCCAAAGCTGGTAAAGTAGCCATAATGTGCATAACCGATAAACAGTTTGGGGACATTGAAATCTTTTTTGCTAGAAATAAAGAAGAACCACGACCAACCTCCCAACAGCTTGAATTATTTTAAATTTTACATTCCTAAAAACAAAAAGCAATCCCTTTAAATACAAGGGATTGCTTTTTGAGGTTGTGACGAATCACGAAAATAACAATTTTTGAAAGCAATTCACAACATAACTCTAATCCTTTATAAAAGTTCCGTTGTTGTGACGAATCACGAAAATAACAATTTTTGAAAGCAATTCACAACTGGCTAAAAATTGGGCTACTACCATTACCGGTTGTGACGAATCACGAAAATAACAATTTTTGAAAGCAATTCACAACTATTATTTGGTGATGTAGTTAATGAAGGAGGTTGTGACGAATCACGAAAATAACAATTTTTGAAAGCAATTCACAACTTCTGTATTAGCCGAAGCTAGCTCCTCTGCGTTGTGACGAATCACGAAAATAACAATTTTTGAAAGCAATTCACAACGAGGGCTTCAAGGCCTTACAAACCCGAAAAGTTGTGACGAATCACGAAAATAACAATTTTTGAAAGCAATTCACAACATAGTCGGGTATCGTTTCAATACCTTTAAAGTTGTGACGAATCACGAAAATAACAATTTTTGAAAGCAATTCACAACTTTATACTCTCTTTGTTGTTTTATTCAAATGTTGTGACGAATCACGAAAATAACAATTTTTGAAAGCAATTCACAACTCAAAAAAGCCTCTTTTATTGCGTCCAACGGTTGTGACGAATCACGAAAATAACAATTTTTGAAAGCAATTCACAACAAACACTTCGTGATGATGAAAACTTCAAATGTTGTGACGAATCACGAAAATAACAATTTTTGAAAGCAATTCACAACAGCAATTTACCATTTACAATATTTTTGGCTGTTGTGACGAATCACGAAAATAACAATTTTTGAAAGCAATTCACAACTGTAAATAGGATCTTTCAAATTCACAACAGGTTGTGACGAATCACGAAAATAACAATTTTTGAAAGCAATTCACAACAGGATAATTATTATGATAAAACGGAAGTAGGTTGTGACGAATCACGAAAATAACAATTTTTGAAAGCAATTCACAACGAATATCTTTTGATACTAAATTACCACTTCGTTGTGACGAATCACGAAAATAACAATTTTTGAAAGCAATTCACAACTGTGCGACGCTTGTACCCAAACCTTTGATAGTTGTGACGAATCACGAAAATAACAATTTTTGAAAGCAATTCACAACGTACTTTTTCTTATTTGATTTTGTTTATATGTTGTGACGAATCACGAAAATAACAATTTTTGAAAGCAATTCACAACCGTTCAGTACCTGTGTGTCCTAATTCTGTGGTTGTGACGAATCACGAAAATAACAATTTTTGAAAGCAATTCACAACTACCAGCATTACTTGCACGCTTTCGATCACGTTGTGACGAATCACGAAAATAACAATTTTTGAAAGCAATTCACAACAAGGAAAAATTTTGCACGATGGTAATCCGGGTTGTGACGAATCACGAAAATAACAATTTTTGAAAGCAATTCACAACTTAATGATCCTACGGCTACCGTTACGGTAGGTTGTGACGAATCACGAAAATAACAATTTTTGAAAGCAATTCACAACGCTTCTGGGTGAATAAAGGACTGCAATTCAGTTGTGACGAATCACGAAAATAACAATTTTTGAAAGCAATTCACAACATCGCCATCGATGAAGATAACGTCGTATTGTTGTGACGAATCACGAAAATAACAATTTTTAGAAGAATCATTTTAACGATAATTGAATTTGACTTGTGTTAATTTGTAGCTTGAGGGTTATTCAAATGACTAAAATGGGTAGTTAAAATATAATGCGTAACCGCTTTTAGAGGTTTGTCAAAAACAGGGTCAAATCCAGGTTTGTTGTAAAGTTCTATTTCTTTTCCAGATTTGCAGTACCATAAAATTGCTTTTCCATCTTTAAAAAAAGTGGTAGTATCACAGGGCCATATTCTTCTGAGGTCAATTTGTGATTGATCATAAGGTACTCGTACTAAACCATTGTTTTCTAATTGACAATCTACAATTTCATAATGATCTTCTTGCCATTCCATGCATCTTTTTTTTGGTAAATAGATAAATGCAAGGCTTACTATGATGAAAATAATGATACTAACCATTATAATTAATTTCAATTTCTTTTTGTCTTTTCCTGAGCTTTCTTTTTCGATTTTAATCTTCCTAGAAGTCTCTTTCCATTTTTTTAGAGTCTCTGGAATTTCTGCATTGTTGTCTATTATTGTATCAATTACTATGTTCTCCGGTTTTGTGAACACTTTTGGAGTCTTTGAAAATTTCAAATAAGGTCTAGGAGTAGAATCAACCAAGATAGCTGCCATATTTAAAGTGGTGATATCAGTCGGATCACTTTCTCCTTTTAGAAACTTTTCAATAGGACGGAACTTATCAGTTTCATCATTTAGTTTCTTTTTACAGTCTAGGGTGAAGGGGAAACCAAGGAAAGTTTCAAATATTTTGAGGTCATCGGTATTGGAGATGTTTTGAAAAAGTTCAAAGCAAAGTTTTCGCAATTTGGCTCTTGAAAGACTTAGAAACGTATCGGCATGACTGCCATTTTTCTCCAACTCAAATTTCTCTCGTATAGTTTTTTTGTAATCGTTAAGAGTATTGTTTATCATACGCACTTTTGATTTTCGGATTTTTTCGGATTTTTTCGGATTCCTTTGGAATAGCAGGAATTACCGGAATTCCGTATAAAAGTCTTGTGACAAAGGCTTTTACTTTGCCTCAGAATTAGTTCTTGTTCGATTTCGCGATACGGACAAATGTACAAAACTAGTTCTATAAAGTGTTGTCCAAAATCACTTTGGAAAATTGTTCGGGAAGTATAATTCTTCCTTGGTGGTTTAGGCAACATTACACTTCCCAATGTAAATGTATTGTCCTTTCTAAAATCCAGATATAGACTGGCAGGCAATACCTATGTCTAAATTTTAAATAAGAAAGTAAGATGAAAAAAAAAGTTTTAGCTGCCCTTATCGCAATATGTGGAATAGTTATGGTTTCTTGTTCAACAGATGAAATAGAACAAGGCGATGGAAGTTCAATTCAAGGTATGACTGTGGAACAACAAAATGCTCCATTGGATATAAAAGTTTCAGAAGGAGATGGTCCTGGAGATGATATTATTATTGTTCCACCACCACCAACAAAAAATTAATAAAAAATACGAGGTTAGTAAATTATTATTATTTTCGGGGAAAGTAGCTTTATGATACGTTCCCCGTTTTTGGTTTTATTATTGATTTTAATATTAATGTCATGTAATAGAGATTTTGAAAAAAAATCTCAATTGGCAGTCTATAAACAAAAGGCAAATATTTTAAGAGAGAAAGCTATTAGAAATTTTTCTAGTGGTCAGCATGGTAAAGCCTTTATTTATTTTAATAAAGCTAAGGAATTCTATACTATTTCTAAAGATACGGCTAATGTTGAATATTGTCTGTATCAAATGGCGGTATCCCAACAAACATCAGGAGATTATATTGGTAGCGAGGAGACGTTAACTGAACTTTTGGGTTTTGATAATATAAATTACCAATCACCGATAAATAATTTACTAGGTATAATTGCAAAAGAGCATGGGTATTATAATGATGCAATTAAGTATTATAAATTAACATTAAAAAATGCTAAAAATGAGGTAGACAGAATTTCTCCACTGAATAATATGGCAACGGTTTACATCGAAATGAACCGACCTTCTAAGGCAATTCAAATCTTAGAAAGTATTTTAAAATCAGAAGTTTTAAATGATAGTGTGCTTATATTAAAAAAAGCTAAAATTTTAGATAATTTGGGCTACGCCTATTTTAAAGCAGGAAACAGAAAAGAAGCTATTTTAAATCTTGATTTAGCCCTCGAAATCAGAAAAGAAAGTATACATTATGGATACGATTTGATAGAAAGTTACCTGCATTTAGCTAAATTTTATCAAGTAGAAAATCTTCAAAAGTCAAATGGCTGGGCTTTAAAAGCCTATAGTAATGCAACCGTTTATAAAAGTGTAGATGAAAGATTAGAATCGTTATCGATACTGATGGAAAATGGAACGCAATCAATTTATGTTAAGCAGTATTTGAATCTTAGTGATAGTATTCAAAAAGTACGCAATAGCGCAAAAAACCAATTTGCTAAAATCAGGTATGATTCTCAAAAAGAGAAGGAAGAAAATCAACAGCTAAAGTTAGAAAAGGCTTCAAATTTACTTAAATTAGAGCGTGCTAAAACGGAGCGATTAGGTTTTGCCATAGGTACTGTTTTATTTGGTTTAGGCTTATTTTATATCATAGTATATTTCAAACGTAGAAATCAAAAAGAAAAAGTAAAAGCTATCTATGAAACAGAAACACGAATATCAAAGCAATTGCATGATGAATTAGCAAATGATGTGTTTCAAACCATTTCCTATGTGCAACTTTCAGGAGAGATTAATCTACAAGAGGATAAGTTATTAAATAAGCTCGATCATATTTATAATAAGGCAAGAAACCTCTCTAGAGAAATGGCTGATATTGATACAGGTTCTAGCTTTAAAATGGAATTAAAACAGATGATTGGAGATTATGGAAATGAAAGTATAAATGTGGTTTTTAGGGACAATGATCAAATCAATTGGGACGGAGTTAATAAACGAAGTAAGATTACTATTTATCGTGTTTTGCAAGAATTAATGGTGAATATGAAAAAACATAGTAATGCAGAAATAGTGGTAGTAGGTTTTAAAGATAATGGAAAATTAATTGAGATCTTTTATTCTGATAATGGAAAAGGTATTGCAAATAAAGAACCCAAAAAAAATGGATTGAAGAATGTGGAAAACCGTATTCAAACTGTAAAAGGAACCTTTACTTTTGGCTCCAATGAAGGAAAAGGATTCCGTTTTAATTTTTCAATACCTAAATAAAAGCGTATGTATAAAAAAGCTTTAGTTGCAGATGATGTTGATTTGAATGATATAGCAGTAGTCCAAGTGATGAAAGAACTTGGAATTACAACAATTGAATATGCGAAATATTGTGATGATGCTATTTTAAAGATTAAAAAAGGAATACATGATGGTGAACCCTATGAGTTATTGATTACCGATTTGTCATTTAAAAGCGATTATAAAAACAGTGTTTTGGCTTCAGGGGAAGAACTTATAGCTGTTACAAAAAAGCTGAATACTTCGATAAAGATTATTGCATTTTCTATTGAAGATAAATCATTTCGTATAAAGGCTTTATTTGAGCGATATGCAGTGGATGGTTTTGTATTGAAAGGAAGACGTAGTATAGAGGAATTAAGAGTTGCAATTAAAAAAGTATATGATAATACTACTTTTATTTCTCCTGAGGTAGAGCATGTCTTAAAGGAAAATTCGCCCAATGTAATCGATGATTTTGATATTAAATTATTAGGTTATCTGTCCAATGGTATCGCCCAAGAAGCTATGGAAGCCACACTGAAGAGTGAAGGAATTACCCCCAATAGTAAAAGCACCGTTGAAAAAAGGATAGCGAAACTTAAAGATTGTCTTAAGGCTAATAACACCATTCATTTGGTTGCTATTGCAAAAGATTTAGGTATAATTTAAATAAATATAAACTTCAATTAAAAGCACTCGTAAATGAGTGCTTTTTTTACTGAAATAATTTTATTGCATTACGGCAAACCGTAAAATAGAATTGAGATAACCATTTAAATTTGAATTTTAGTGGTAAAGGTGTATTTATTAGTAATTAATGCAATTAACACCATAAAAATGTAATCCTTTCAATAAGACTCATTGTTATTAATTGAAAACAATATAAATTTTATAAAAATAATATGGAATGTAAAGTAGTACCGTTTGTGAAATCTATAAAAAGCAGTAAAAGGAATCTCAGCAGACGTTACCAATGCAATTAGTAGAACCAGCTTAAGCAACGCAAGGATGATGGGGAGATGTGAGACTGGAGAGCGTCTCAATCTATGTAGAACCAGAAAGTCGATGCTTTGGATTTAATGTCAAACCAAGATAAACACTACTGGAAAATGGTAGTATTTAAAAAAATACCTTTTTACCGACGAATTTTAGGTACTTCTTCCTTCTAAAAAAGTAATAAATACAAATGAAATAGCAGAACGATTATTAATTAAAAACTTGATTTATGAAATATTATGTTAACACAAAAAAGCAATCAAATGGAGATCATGAAGTTCATACAGAATACTGTACCTACTTGCCTAGTATTTTCAATAGAAAGTATTTAGGAGAGTTTTCGAATTGTAAAGATGCAGTGGTAGAAGCAAAGAAAACGTATTCTCAATCTAATGGTTGTAAGATATGTTCTAATAGTTGTCATACGAGCTAGTGATTATACATGGGATTTCGTGTGAGAAAAAGGGTTAATCTTGGAGGAGGACTAGGATTGAATATAAGTGGTTCTGGTATTTCTCCAAGTTTACGGACTAAAGTAGGAACAATAAGTAAAAAGGGGTACTCGGTGAAAACAGGAGTTTCTGGAGTTTCTTATAATAACAGGTTTAGCCGATCAAAAAATAGCGGGTGTATGGCGCTACTTGTTTTTATGGGAATTATAGTGATTATAATCAATAGTATAATATAAACATTTAACAAATGAGAAAGTATTTTGTTTTAGGGCTAGTTTTATGTAGTTCATTTGTTTTGGGACAGGAAACAGTTAAAGATGCACAATTGGTAAAAACAAAAATGGATGTTTTTACTTCAAAAACGGGTGTGTTAACCAAGTTCATTGACTATAATTTACCACAAATTAAGTCTGGATTCTCAACAGTGTCTGAAGCTCGTGTTAGGAAGCTTATTAGTGGAAATACCTCCCTTTACTTTTATCAAATTGAAAAACAGGGTAAATATACTAGTGTTACAGCTTCGATCGAGTATGTTGATTTAGTTGAAGTCATCAACGCCTTAAATAGTCTTAAAGGAGATCTGGATAAAGATATTCAAATGAATTCTGATTATTTAGAGAATAAATTTACTACGGTTGATGGTTTTCAGATAGGTTATTATGTGAGTAAAGGAAAGGCTTCATGGTATCTGAAATTGGAAAAGTATGGATCTGACAATACTTTATTTATAAATGATATAGAATCATTAGACAACTCTTTAAATGGTGCAAAGTCTAAAATAGAAGAATTAAAGGGATAGGTTTGCTCCCTAGATTTTTTTTATTTTATAAGTAATATAAGAAAAACAATATATTTAGAATCTAACTTAATACCATGAAATCAGTTTTACTCTCACTACTTTTTATTTTTTACATCCCCAATTATAGAGCTTCAGAGGTTTATATCTGTGGAGCGAAAGGAGCTAACAAGTACCACTACTCAGAGCGTTGTAGAGGCTTAAGTGCCTGTAGCCACGAAGTTAAAAAAGTGACCTTAAAAGAAGCACAAGGGTATGGTTTAACTCTTTATGGTTGGGAAGATTAATATGGTACAGTTTTGCTTTTTGAGAACTTTATTAGTGCTAAGTCTTTTGTTTAGTCGCGATTTAGTCTATTCCCAAGTTAAAATATGTAGTTGGAATATTGAGAATATAGGCGGGTCAAAATCAAAGGAGAATCTAGAATATATTGCTTCTATAATAAGAGATTTTGATGTTATAGCTATTCAGGAGGTAGTGCCGAGTGCTTCAGGAGTAGCAAGTATTGTCAACCTGACTGCTATTTTAAATAGTAATAAAGGTCATTGGAAGTATCTGGTTAGTCAACCAACTACAGGGAGTAGTTATAAAACAGAGCGTTATGCTTTTATATGGAATACATATACTGTAAATCATAAGGGTAAGGCTTGGTTGGAGCAAAAGTTTCAGCAGGAAATAGATAGGGAACCCTTTTATTGTACTTTTCTTTACAAAGGTAAAGATTTTACCCTGTCGAATTTTCATGCTATAACCAAAAACATGCAGCCCGAGACTGAAATCAAGTATTTTAAATTTTTACCCAATCAGTACCTAACGCATAATCTTATATTTTTGGGGGATTTCAATTGTCCTGAAACCCATACTGTGTTTATCCCATTAAAGAAAAGCGGTTATAGATCTGTTTTCCAAAAACAAAAGACTTCGTTGAAAAGGGAATGTAAAGATTCGGAATGTTTAGCGTCTGAATTTGATAATATTTTCTTTGATAGCTTAAAAGTGGAGGTTCAGAAATCTGGTGTAATTCATTTTTATAAAGATTTCCCCTCGATGAAGAAAACAAGGGAGATATCAGACCATATTCCCATTTGGGTAGAATTTAAACTAAAATAGCCTATGAATAAAACTTTACTTTTTTCATTATCATTTCTTTTTTTAAGCCTTCTTGCTTGTCAAGAAAAGAAGTCTTCTAATTCTTATCCTCGAGAAGATTCTCAACCTACGCAGGAAATACAATCTTTTGTTTCAACAAAAGCTGTAAAATATGATAATCCTGTAGATGATCCAACCTATCATGAGGATAAACAATATAAGTATGAATATCGCACCGGTACATCAGGTGAATATCAATACAATTATGATGTTATTGGTAAAAATAATAAAGATGAAGAGGTGACAGGTAATGTTAGTATGCAAGGTAAATATGGTATAGGTATCATTTTAACGCCAAATGGGACCGAATTTTCTGTTAAATTGGAATGGGTAGGTCAGGGAAGGTTACAAGCAGTTAACATAGAAGGTGATACTTTGAATTTAAGGGTACGGTAAATTAATAATGTCATTTTTTTATAAAGAGATTAAAAATCATTAACGAAAAGGAATTATTGAAAAGGTATTTAAATCGTTGTTAAAATAATGGTCAAAGAAAGAGTACATAGAATTAATAAACAGAAAATTAGAATTCCGCTAAAGTTCTACTGGATAAAGTTGTTACGAACCACTAAATTGTTTTTTAAAAAAGACCGTGCGCTTGTACAATTAGAAATTAACTACTATAAAAAGTGGCATTTTGACAATGCTTATTTCTTTCTCGAGTTAAATTTTAAAAATGCGATTTGGTATAAAATTGATAATACTAAAAGTTATCATTTCGCTAAACCAATAATTTTAAATTTAGAAGATACTCCATACCATCAAATCGAGATAGAAGTTTTTGGGTATTCTCAAAAGGAGACCATTACAATTAATTTGGATAAAGTTGGATCAATTAATTCATCCTTATTCAAAACTGAGTTTAAGGATCTTTCTTTTATTGAATTAATTCCGCCAGAGTTGTCCGTAAAACAAAAAAAAATTAAAGTTGTTCATAAGCAGCCTAGCTGTAATTTAACGGATATCACTATCAAAAGAGCATCAATTAATATAAATTTCGAACCATTTAAAAACCAAGATTTTCTATGAAACAAAGAGATTATTATGAAACACCTAAGGCGAGTCCTTTAATGCGTTTTCTTTGGAAATGTGCAGGTGGTGATAGGTATTTACTAGAGAGAGCTACCTATTCCGATCAAATTAAATACATGTGTCTAGGGGGTATAGTATTTGCTACCGGTGGATTAGCAGGGATCGCAGGAGGATATGCCTTTTATACCATTTTTGAACCTCGTGGTTCGGCAATTGATAATCCTGTTGATTTACAAACCCTTTTAATTTCATTGTTTTTTGGCGTGATCTGGGGGTTAATGATTTTCAATATAGATAGATTTATAGTTACCAGTACCGGTAAAGGAGATGGTACGGAAGCAATTACCATCGGTGAATTAAAAAGTGCTTTACCCCGTATCATAATGGGGGCGATTATTGCGATGACTATTTCAAAACCCGTTGAAATACGAATGTTTAAAACCGAAATTGATATTAAATTACGTGAAAAGCAGTTAGAACAACAGGCAGAATATCAGGCTAAAGTAGATAAAACTTATGCCGATCGTGAAAAATTATTAGTTGCCGATTTTGGTAAAATTGAAACCCAAAGGGCAGATTTATTAAATCGTATCAAAAATTACGAATTGCAATACCGTAAAGAAACCGCCGAAGGTTTAGGAGGTAGAGGACAAGGTGAAGGTCCAGTGGCGAGAGCTTTAAAAGCGCAACAAGAAAAATTAGAAGCCGAATTAGCTCGATTTGACCAAACCAATAAAGCCGAATTAGATGAACTTAATGCTAAGAAAAAGCAATTACGCTTAGAGAAGGATAATGAAAGAGGGAATAATGAGAAAATAGCAAATGGACTTGACGGTTTACTAGAACGTATTAAAATTGCTCATGAAGTAGCTGGATTCACCATTTCATTGTTCATTACCTTGTTGTTTATGGCTATCGAGTTAACTCCAATTTTCTTCAAGTTGATGCTTACAAAGACAACCTATGATTATTTAGCTGAAAATCGAGATGAATTAATAAAGGCAGATTATGGTATAGAAGTAAAATACGATTACTACAAAGACAAACAAGGTGTTGAAAAGCATTTAACGATTAACCATGAAGCTGAAAAGCTCATCTTTGAAAAGATTAAAGTTACCGAAATCCAAAAAGAGCTCACCGAGTATGCCGTAATGAAATACAAGGAGAGAGAAATGAAAAAAATTGATGAGAATCTAGATCATTATATTAATTCAGCTCAAGAAAATGTCCAAAACAACTAATGACATCAGACGCTTTCTTTTTACATGTTCCGGAGAAGATAATTACATCTTAAAAAAGTGCAGTACAAAAATTCAGGCTAGGTTTGCTTTGTTAGGATTTTTTGTAGTATGCATCTTTATAGGGTGTTTTCTAAGTGCGACATTTTTTACTAAATCATTATTTGATAGTGCCAAATGGGTAAGTTTACCGATGGGACTTATTTGGGGTGCCGTTATTGTAAATCTTTATCTTTTATTGTTACACACCATATCACCAACAATTATTCCGCTATCTTCAAAAAAGAAAAAGGGAATGGGAGAGAAAATTTCTAGTGAAAAAACGCAATTCTTAACGGTATCTATGTGCTTAAGATTAGCTTTTATGTCATTGTTGGCAGTAATAACAGCCCAGCCTTTAAATGTTGCTTTTCTTTCTTCCTCGGTTGAACTTGAATTAGAAAAACATAAAATTTTGGAAAGAGTTAAGTTATACACGCTTTCTAATGAAACGTTGATTCAACAGGAATTGCAAGGATTAAGCGAATTCAATCAAAGAATCATTCAAAAAGTAACTCCTGAGGATGCACCGAATATCCATAGGAACCTACTTTTTGTAAATAATAAAATTGTCGCTGACCAAGCTTTTATCGCATTTGTTTCAAATAGGATTAAGCAATTGGAGGTAATGGAAGAAAATTGGTATTTGAATGAAAAAGAATCACGGAAAAAGCAAAGACTTTTAAAAGATATTGAAAGTCAACTGAATCTGGAACTAGGTTCTGATCAGTATTTTATGCAGCAATTAACAGCCTTTCAAATTAATGGGAGTATTGGAGATGATTATAAAATATTCCAAGCCAATTTAGCCGACTTGGTACAAAAGAAACTCGATAATTACAATTCGCTTTCCCAATTGTTAGAAAAAAGTAATTTTTACATCAAAACAATTCAGCTACTCTTGATGCATAATCAAGCTTCTTGGATAATTAGTAGCTTGGTTTGTCTGTTGTTTTTATTACCAATTTATTTTAAGTACAAAGTACGTGACGTGTCCTCTGCAATATTTAAAAGGGAAAATAGTACAAATTCTGAAATTGTGAGGCTACGTGAAGAATTAATTAATACACGAGATTTTAATTGGCTAGAGCGAAAAATTAAAACAATTGCTATAAACAATATTAAAACATCAGATTATTACTTCCATCGAATGTTGATAGAGCACCGAATTATTCTAGAAGAATATGAGCAAACCAAAAGTAAGTTTTCAGAAATTTTAACGGATAAAAATTTTAACTACAATCAGGCTTCGTGGTCAAGATTGTATCTGTTTATTGAAAAAATGAGAGAGGTAGATGTAAATTTATGTAAAGAGTATGTATCGCAAATTAGTTCTGAATATAAAGACGAAACCATCGTAAAGTATGAGTATTGGTTAGATATGCCTTTTAGGACAAAGCGTATACAAACAATTAAGATTAAAAATACAGAAAGCGACTTACTCGATTTTATTTATAACCAAAACGGTAATTAAATAGTGTTCTAAATACCAAATGCAAAATCAGATAATTAATATTATTAAGCAAGAACCGTTCGTGGGGGAGGATGGGCAGTCGTACATTAAATGCACGAAAGAAATCTTAACTCCTAGAAAAACATACATCAAAGGTGTGGTTAGTGGTAAATATCGAGGGGATAAGATCCCGAGTGATTCGGATATTTCCTATTTGTATGAATTTGAAATTTATGAAGCTGAGGTTTTATGTAATTCAAAAGATGATTTTAGAAAAGACATTGCTTTTAGGTTTCCTAATGATTTTACCAATGTTCTAAGTAGTAATACAATTAAGGGAATTGTTTTTCCAAAACAAAAGCTACCACACACCTTACCCGTAAAAGTAAAAGCTGACAACCGAAACTTTGGAGTTAATATCCTAGAACCACAACTGTTTGAATTTGAAATTAATCGAAAATACCATCAAACTGAAGGTGAAGAAGTGTTTGGAACCTTCAACGCTTTCATTACAGGTTATGTGTTTGATTACGAACGAATCGAACAAATTGAATACATCCCTGCTGTAGAAGAAGTAGATAACATTGAGGAACCTAATGGAAAGAATCCTTTACTTTGTGTGCCTAGTAAGGTAAAAACAGGGAAGGTAGAAACCAAAGGAAATTATACCAGAGAAGAATACCTCTGTGCAAATCATCCCGATAAAGTTTGGGGGAATTGGAAGTACACAAGTACTTCGAACTCGATTTCTAATCCCTATACCGGTAGTGCTAAATACAACGATTCTTTTGACTATGGAGGATGTTTAGGTCAAGTTTTAGGAATTCTAGCAGTAGTTATAGCAGCCTTTTTCCTGATCAAACTATGGCCAATTTTACTCATACTTGTAGGTTATTATTTATTCATACTATTACTCGGAATACTACCTACTTTATTCAAATGGATTTTTAGAATACTTGGAGTGCTAATGATATTGGGTTTCATAGGCTTGTTGATCAATGACTTTTCAAGAAGTCGCCTACCCTATCAACCATCACCAGTAGTAGATTTACCTAGAGAAAGAAATGTCCCTGTTCCGGTGCTAGCACCCATTCCTGATCATATTGATGATAATGATAATACAAACAATAATATTCTTCATGATAGTCTTATTACGCGGTTCAGAAGCTGGAATGACTATGGTGGTAATACCTATGAAGGAAAGTATAGTATTAAGTTAAGTGATTTTAGAAGAGCACACTATCATAAAGACGGCTTAAAAGCTACACAAGGAACGAAGCAGGATTACGATGCAATTATTCACAATTTAAAGGAATACGATAAAAACAATATACCAAGTTTATACAGGCTTTTTGATAGTATCGGTGACGCAAATAAATTAGACAGGATTAAGTTTGCCGAAATGGTAGTTACTTTTATTCAAGATATTCCTTATGCTATTGTTTTGGAAAACGGATGCGACTCCAGGTTATATGAGGACTGGTTCACCAAACAATACCTGCAAAATAATAAAGGGGAGTGTGATGGATACCAGAAATTTGGGATCAATACACCAGTCGAATTTTTGACCAATTTAAAAGGTGACTGTGATACGCGAAGCCTATTGTTGTATACGATTTTCTCACATTACAACTATGATGTAGTCGTATTAAGCAGTGAGTTTTACAGCCATTCTATCATAGGAATTAATCTGCCGTTAAATGGAACAGTGTATGCCTACAATCAAAAGCGATATGTAATGTGGGAAACTACAACACCCAATGCGAAACCTGGAAGAATTCCAAATGAAATAGCTAATTTAAATAACTGGAGAATATCTCTTAAATCAAAATAATATTATGGACAAACAAAGTTTATTTTTTACATCAATTGTAGCAATTTGCGCTATTGTTTTACTATTTTACACCATCTCTTTTATTAGCCGTAAACGATTTGCACTAGTCAATAATGAGCCTAAAGTAAATACCTCGTATACGATTTGGTTAATGGCAATTCTTATTGCTTTTTTCATCTTCCTAAAACCTGCTTTAGAAGCTATTGAAAATACCATCGAAATACTTATTTATTCAAAAACTGTCGATAATACCTTTTGGGAAGTGATGCAGAAGATTATCGTATTTGTTGGATTTACCTTTTTATTTACATTTTCAACCTACTTCATATCCAACGGTATTCTTATTTCGGTTTTTGGTAAGCGTTTAGAAGCGGTAGAAATGACCAACGATAATTTTACCTATTTCTTAATAAAAGGAGTGGTTCTATTAGGATTAGCATTTTCTATACTAACTGTCTACCAACATTTATTGGATTGGTTTATTCCAGCTGTTCATGCACCATTTTATCATTAATTGCATTTTAGGAATTTCAAGGGAAATATAATTAAAAAAAATATCTGGGAACGTTTCAGTTAATACGGGGCGAGTTTTTTATCAGTGAAATTTCTTTGAATGACACAGGAATTATAATAAAAGAAATAAAAATAGTAAGACGTATTTTAAAAAGGAATAAAATATTTTTTGAAATTGTTACAGCAACATTTGAATATTAATGTGAATTAATAATAAAAATTTGGCTCAAAAGAGGGGAGTCCTTATTATTGAATATGTTCCGTTATGTAAGCACCAAAATCATAGAAGTTTCTTTTTACTATTCGTCAAAAAGTTGCCTTGTCATTATCCTATTGTTTATATATAGCGTGGCAAAAATGCCATTCCTCCCTACGGTCGCAAACGCATTTTTGCATGAAAGCGGTACAACCACTTTGCTATAATGTAGCACTCCATGAATTCCGTTGCTTCCATTGTAGCAAAAAGGTTTAAGGGGTTATATTGCTAGATATCTGATGATTGAAATAAATAACTAAAACAGTCGTAAGATAGATTCTATTCTAATATCTATTTAAATTGTAGCTTTTCCAATAGATCATTGAAATACTGCTCTGACCAGATTGCAAGCACGTTTTCGTTTTTGATAAAGGAAATAACGTCAGCTTTTATTTGATCAAAAGAGGCTGCTTTAAATTTTTCACGTAACAGTATAAGGATGTCTTCTTTGGCAAGTTCAGCTTCTGTCCAGTCTCCAGTATCTTTGGCTCGTTGCGTAAAATGATGCAGATCTAAGGGAATGCCTTTTTTTATGTACCATTCGAAATCATACCAGTCCCGACCTTTTACTCTATTTTTCCATTTTCGGAATAGGAGTGCATGCATTTTACCAGCAAATAAACTCGGCTTGTCAAAGCAGTTTACATAAAAGGAAAATGGGCGGGTCAAAAGTTTGTTTTCGGTTTCAAATCCTAGAGGAGGAAGGCGGTCTACTTCAATTTTAATTTTTATAGTTTTATTGGTTGTTTTTATTCCTTCTTGTTTGATGATACTTTTAAGCACTAGTTCCTTCCATTCAGTTTCGGATTTAAGAAAGGCGGAATCAACATTGGTTTTTTTTTGTCTTTTCTTTTTCCCGTATGCTTACCTGCATACCAGCGGCTTTAAATTCATTTATTATGAATTCAAAATAGGGCTCCAAAGAAAAATCCGGATCTTCCTTCAATAATGAAAAATCAAGGTCTTCTGAGAAACGATCCAGTCCATAAAATATACTGAGAGCAGTTCCGACATAAAAGGGTTCAAAATTGAAATATATAAAGGTTTTTTTGAAGTTATTCACTTCTTAATGAAGTGAATAACTTCAAAAAAACTAAGAATAAATATTATCCTAACAAATACAGGGCTGCTATTCCCGCGAATCTTTTATAAAAATCGCTCCCATATAAGAAACTTATTGAAAATCAAATGGATAATTGAATATCATTTCAAAAAAAGAAATTTTCTGAGTTAGTGACAATTTAACTTAAAAGATTTTTTAATGATTATATACAAATTGTGCATCTATTTTTTTGGTTTTCGGCTATACGTTTTGTTTTTTCTTCTACTAAATGTAATTTAAAACTATTATCCGAAATCGGATGTAGTTTGTACTTAATTTTGAACTTTACTGTGTTTTTAGGTTTTTTTAGATGTTAATAATATTTCATTTGTACGACGTCTAATAACAAAATAAGATTATAGCAGTTGATATAATATTCTAAACTTTGTTTGAAATATTCCAACTTTTTTGAAATTAAAATTTAATACTTTGCAGTACCCAATTAGAGTTAAAAGGTGGATGAAAATTGAGTTCGATTGTACTCCGAACCACTTTGTTAACTAGGAAAATAATTTTAAAAAACTAAAAATAAATTTATATAATAAGTAAAATTGTAAACTTAATATTTTTTGTAAATTAGCTTTCATTAAAAAATAGTATTACTCTTTTTTGGTTTTGTAAACAATTGAATATCAGTTATTTATTCTTGTTTTTTTAGCTTCTCTAAGAATGTTAAAATAGGAATAAGGTTTTCGATTGAAATCTCATCGACTCCACTTTTAAAAAGTTATTTCTTCTAAAATCCATTAAATCGTATGATTTGATGGATTTTTTTTTGACTTGTATTTATTAATGTTTTATAAGATAAAACAGTTAAAACCCTTATTATTATTATTGACTTTAGGGGTTTATTCAGTCTCGTTTATGTATAAAATCAAGAGATATAAGCCATTTTTTTGTAATTCAGATAAGAACCTTATTTCAGCATTTTTATTCAATAAATCGCAAATGTCAGGTGATAAATTCGGTTACCCAAACTAATTTCAAAATAGGGTCACCAGAATCTTTGTCAAAGCCTGTAAACACAAGGAGTACAGCAAATGGACATGTTGTTACTGAACCTGAAAAAGCGTAAATTAAGTAATAAAAAATTGATGGAAATATGAACACTAAAGTGAATATTCTTTTTTATGCAAAGAATCAAAAAAGTAATAAAAATGGGTTAGTGCCAATTTATACTAGAATTACCGTTGATGGAAAGCGAATAGAACTATCAACATCAAAATTTGTAGAATATAACAAATGGAATCCCAAAACGTCCAAAATGAGTGGAAATTCATTAGAAGTCCGAACACTAAATGAATTTACAAACTCAATAAGGTACTAATCCCATTTTTAAATTACCTTCTAACTCAATATTTTTTCAAAAACTGCAATACGGTTGCAGTAGTGAGAGCGCCAATCATATAGTAGCCCATGGTCCACACTTTTGTTGTCATTGATTTGGCAACGGGCGCATCATTCAATTCGAGTTTACTTGGTAAATTAATGGCTCCTAAGCCAGCTAATAAACCCGATGATACTGCTTTGGTCCATAATTCTTTTCCTTCGCCATTAATCAAACTGTAATAAGTGGCGTTGCTAATAATATCGCCAACTAAGGCGGTACCAATTAACGAATCGACATCATCTATTTCATACCCTAAATGGGTGGCTGCTTTTTGTATGGCTTGTTCTCCTACTAAATCAATTCGGGGCATATCCTCGTTGACTTTTTTAAGTGATTCATTTAATAATGTAAGTACTAATGCGCCGCCTAGACCTGCTAATAAATTATTTGTATTCATAATTTTTACGTTTATGGATTAAAAAATGAACCGAAACCCATTTTGTTACTGTGTGGCTGATCTCCTAAAAATGAAGACGTAGACTTTTAAATAAGCACGAACGGGTGGAAAGCGCTTACATCCTTACAGCTACTTCGGTAACCTGACAACCCGTGATCTTCGTTTAAATGGGTTCGGTACATTTACTATACTTTGTTGGTAAATAAGACAACTTCTAAATAACTTTTATACTATCTTGTTGTGTATGTTAAAATTAGCGAATAATAATAGCTGCTACTTATATAATTTTAGTAAAGCGTTCTATTATTTTAGGAAGTTGATTTGAACTCGCTAAAAAAATATAGGTTGTAGAAGAAGCTATTTTACAAAAAAAACAAAGCCCCGCAATTTCTGCAAGGCTTTGTTTCATTTTATAAAAGTTATATCCATTTAATTATGGTTAAACTGCAAAAGACTAAGGTTTTTGTAAATTCCATTTTCTAAATTCAGTAACTCGTGATGAGTACCTTTCTCCGTAATTTTGCCGTTATCCAAAACTAAAATTTGATCCGCATTTCGAATGGTTGCCAATCGATGCGCAATGATGATGCTGGTTCTACCTTCCATCAAAACTTCTAAAGCTTCTTGAACCAATTTTTCACTTTCGCTATCCAACGATGAAGTGGCTTCATCTAAAATTAAAATACTCGGGTTTTTCAGTAAAGCCCTTGCAATAGCAATGCGTTGTCGTTGTCCTCCAGAAAGTTTGATTCCGCGTTCGCCCACCAAGGTTTCCATTTTTTCGGGAAAACTTTCAATAAAATGAAGTGCATTGGCTTGTTGGGCAGCTTGTAAAATTTCGGCCTCCGTTGCATCAGGTTTACCATAAGCAATATTTTCTTTAATGGTTCCACCAAACAGAATAACATCTTGTGGTACAATGCTCATATTTCCTCTTAAGGTTTCTAAATCATAAGCATTAATGTTTTTATGGTCGATTATAATTTCGCCATTATCAATATTGTAAAAACGCAATAGGAGAGAGGCAATGGTAGATTTTCCGGCACCACTTGGTCCTACAATGGCTATTTTTTGTCCCGAAGTGGCAGTAAAAGTAACATCTTTTAAAACCTGAATTTCGTTTCGAGAGGGATAAGAAAAGGATACATTTTGAAAGGCAACATTACCTGAAATTTTTTCGACAACCACTGAAGAATTCGTGTTGATTTTCTCAGGTGTTTCATCTAATAATTCAAAAACTCGTTCAGTTGCACCAACAGCTTTCTGAATTTGCGCATACATTTCGGCAATTCCTCCAAAAGAAGCACCGATAAAAGTCGTATATAAAACAAACGAAATTAAGTCGCCAATACCTTCTACTTCCCCTTTTATGGTTAGCGTAATGCCGTACCAAACCACAGCAACCACGCATCCAAAAAGGCATAAAATAATAAATGAAGCAAAATAACCTCGGTATTTCCCACCTTTTATGGCAATTTTTACAATTTCTCTAATTTTGTTTTTATAACGTTCAATTTCGTACCATTCGTTAGCAAAAGCTTTTACATTGGTGATTCCTTGCAATGTTTCTTCTACAATTACTTGACTTTCGGCTACTTTATCTTGTGTTTTTTTTCCGTATTTACGAATAAAACGGCCAAAAATAACCGCCGCTATCGCAACCAAAGGCACAATTGCCAACATCATGAGGGTAAGTTTGGGACTAATGCTACCCAAAATAATAAATCCGCCAATGATTAAAATAAATTGGCGCAAGAATTCGGCAATGGTAGTAGTAAAAGTATCTTGCAATTGGGCAATATCAGCACTGATTCGACTATTTAATTCGCCAACTCTTTTTTGCGAATAAAAAGTCATGGGTAATTTTACTAAATTTTCGTATAAGGCAAAACGAATATTAGAAAGTGAATTTTCGGTAAAGTTGACAAATAAAGAAATTCGGAAAAAAGAAAAAATGGCTTGTAATACCAAAATTCCCATTAACATTAGGGCTATTTCGTTGGCTTTAGCAATGTCTTTTCCTGTGACACAATCGACTAACATTCCCATTAATTTTGGAAAAGCCAATGCGGTAGCGCTTGTAAGTAGCAAAAAAAGGAGGCCTAAAAAGAATTTCCATTTGTGATTTTGGGAGTAATTAAAGATTCTCAATGCTTTGTGAAGCGAACTCGAGTTTAATTTCGCTTTAGGTAGGTCGTTTTCTTTAAATCGTGCCATTATTTCAATTTTATAGTTGCAAAGGTATAACTATAGCAGTTCACTACAAAGAAAAAGTAGTTTTCGATTATCGAGTTAACTTTTTGATTTCTAGTTTAAAAATGAAATGGATTAAAAAAAGATTTTATTTTTTTGGTAAATAGTTTGCAATTCCCATTTCTAGCTGTATATTTGCACACCATTAAGAAAGGGCGATTAGCTCAGCTGGTTCAGAGCACCTCGTTTACACCGAGGGGGTCGGGGGTTCGAACCCCTCATCGCCCACAAAATTTTAAACTCCAAAGTCATTTGATTTTGGAGTTTTTTTGTTTTTTTTTCTTCCTGAAAAAATCTACTTTTCTAGGATCAATCCCAAAACCTGTGGAGTAGCAAAAATTACGCATAAATATTAGTTAGTCTAAAAAGGAAGAATTCGATATTTCTGACACCTCTAAATTGAGATTTAAAAGCTTAAATAATGAATTTTTTTATATGTTAGTTAAGACGAATAAAGGTTACTAATACCAAAAACAGAAAATTTTAGATCTCAAAAGTAAAAAAAAAGTTAAAATATTATGTTTAACGATTTAATTGTACTTTTCACCCGATATATGTGTAAAAAGTGATTATTTTATTGATTTTACCATAAATTTATGTTATAATTTTAAAATTTGATAAAATGAAGACTTTTAATAATACTTACTTGGTAAAGCAAATAGTTTTGTTTTTTATATTTTTTGTATCTATTGTACAATCTTCGCACTCACAAATAAATTTTAGTCAAAGTAATTTAAATTTCAGCCAAAATTTTAATGTTCCTGGTTTCATAACCGGAATGAGTTTTGGTCCAGATGGGCGACTGTATGTTATTGAAATTGATGGTTCTATAAAAATTTTAACTATCCAGCGAAATAGTGCTACAAATTACAATGTTACTAACATGGAGATAATTGAAGATATCTTTACCATACAAGATCATAATGATGACGGATCAATGTACAACAGAAGTGAAAGAGAAACTACAGGTATTGCTGTTGGAGGCACAGCTACAAGTCCAGTCTTTTATGTAAGTTCAAGTGATATAAGAATAGGCGCGGGAAATGCGGGAAATGGGGATTCAGGATTAGATACAGGGTTAGATACTAATTCGGGGGTTATTACAAGATATTCTTGGAACGGAATTACTTGGGATGCAGTTGACATTGTAAGAGGTCTTCCTCGTTCTGAAGAAAGTCATATGGTTAGTGGATTACAACTCGCTACTATAAAAGGTATTCATTATCTATTAGGTTGTAGTGGTGGCTTTACTAATGGTGGCGCACCCTCTACTAATTTTGTATATTCTTGTGAATTTGCACTTTCGGCAGCTGTTCTCGCTATAGATTTAGATAAGTTAAATCAACTTCCTATCTCAAATGATAATGGAAGAAATTATATTTATGATCTTCCCACATTAGATGATCCGACGCGTCCAAATAGTAATGGTATTGATGATCCAGATGACATTGGTTATAACGGTAAGGATATAAATGACCCCTTTGGAGGTAATGATGGTCTTAATATGGCTATAATAGTACCTGATGGTCCTGTGCAAATTTTGTCGCCAGGCTATCGAAATGCATATGGTGCAATTGTAACTGAAAGTGGTGCTTTATATGTTACCGACAATGGTGCTAACCCGGGCTGGGGAGGTTTTCCTGAAAATGAAGGGACAGGAAATGTTACCAACAATTACAATCCCGTGCAACCAGGTGATACATCAGCCTCTGGAGGTGAGTATATTAACAATCAAGATCATTTACAGTTAATTACTACCAATTTGGATACCTATCAATTTAATAGTTTTTATGGAGGTCATCCCAATCCCTTGAGAGCCAATCCTCAAGGAGCGGGTCTTTATACAGACAATTCAAGTGTATTGGGAGTTGCTGGCTCACCCATTTGGAGAACTAAAATTTATGACCCAGATGGTTCAAAACCCAATTCAACTACAAATCCCAATGAGGGGCTTCCTGCTAATTGGCCACCTGTGCAAGTTGCAAACCCAGTAGAAGGAGACTGGCGTGGCCCTGGTATTGACAACCCAGATGGACCAGATGACAACCCAGTAACTATTTGGGAAACAAATACCAATCCTATAGACGAATACACAGCTAGTAATTTTGGCGGAGTGTTAAAAGGCAACCTTTTAGCTGGTCACAGTGGTGGAAAAATTAAACGTGTTATAGTTTCCGAAGACGGTACTTCGAGCATCTTACAACCTAATTTTTTATCGGGTATTGGAGGTTATATTCTAGGCTTAGTTTGCAATGGAGATAACGAGATTTTCCCTGGAACAGTATGGGCAGGTACCACTGGAGGGCGGATTGTAGTATTGGAGCCTCAAGAAAATGGCTTGGTATGCCTACAGCCTGATCGTATTGATTATGATCCTGAAGCAGACTATGATAGTGATGGTTATACCAATCAAGATGAGATTGATAATGGAACTGATATTTGCAATGGAGGCTCTCAACCTAGTAACGATTTTGATAAAATTGTTGGTCCACCGTATATTTCAGATTATAATGATCCTGATGACGATGCAGATGGTATTCCTGACTCAGAAGATCCTTTTCAATTAGGAAATCCTCAACAACCGCTAAATCAAGCCTTCACAATTCCTGTTCTAAATGATTTATTTAACAATCCAAATTATCTAGGGGGAATTTTTGGATTAGGAATGACAGGCCTTATGAATAATGGAGATACAGGACTAAATTGGTTGAATTGGCTTGATCGAAGGGATGACCCTCACGATCCCAATCCCAATGATGTTTTGGGAGGAGCCCCTGGAATCATGACATCACATATGACATCAGGTACTGCTCTCGGACTTTCAAACAATCAAGAAAAAGGTTATCAATATGGAGTTCGGGTAGATTCAGACACAGATCCTTTTACGGTAATTGGAGGGATGAATGGTTTTAGTGGTGGTTCCTACAGGTTATACGGTAATACAGCAGCTAACAATGGAGAACTAGGGTTTTTTATTGGAGATGGTACACAGAGTAATTATATAAAATTTGTAGTTACTGTAAATGGTTTTACCGTTTTACAAGAAATTGAAGATATACCACAAACACCAATCAATGTTCCACTTGCAGTAGAAGACAGACCCTTAAATAACATCCGTTTTTATTTTGTTGTGAATCCGCAAACTGGCGAAGTCAAACTAGAATACCGTATAGATTCAAATCCGAGAATACCTATCACAACCGTTACAGCTCAAGGAGCAATTTTAAATGCAATTCAATCTAGTAATAAAGACTTAGCTGTAGGGTTTATAGGGACTTCAGGTGCAAGTGGAGTAGAATTAGAAGGATCTTGGGATTTTTTGAATGTTATAAGCCAAAAGCCTTCAATAATTTCAGAAATACCTGATGTTGACAAATTTACAGGAGCGGATCCTGAATCATTAGATCTTAGACCCTATTTTACGGATGACCAAGGATCTGAAGATTTGACATTTTCTATAGTACAGAATAGTAATAATTCAGTAGGAACAGTTATAACCAATAATGCATTAAATCTAACTTTTCCAGAAACAATTCCAGCCTCATCAAATATAACCATAAGAGCTACCGATGCAGACGATAATTTTATTGAGCAAAGTTTTACTGTAAATGTAAGTCCTACATCAAAATATTTTCTTCTACGTCTCAATGCAGGTGGTTCAGAGGTAACTCATGAAGGATTGCTGTTTGAAGCTGATAAAAACTTTACCGGAGGAAGGTCTTATGACAATAACTCAGCTTCGGTGCCTGATCTTTATAAAACAGAAAGAAGTTCCTTATCACAAGTTTTCGGCTACAATATACCTGTCCCCAATGGAGATTATACGATAATACTTCATTTTGCAGAGATTTATTGGGGGGTTCCTGGAAGAGGACCTGGTGGATTAGGCAGACGAATATTTGATGTTACTATGGAAGGACAATTAGTACTTGATAATTATGATATATTTGCAGAGGTTGGAGCTCAAACAGGTGTAACTAAAAGCTATACTGTGACGGTAACAGACGGAGTAGTGAATTTATCCTTTTCTACACTTGCAGCTGTAGGAGGGGTAAATCAACCTAAACTCTCTGCTTTGGAAATATTAGGAAGTGCATACACATCTGAAAACGGGACTCCCGTTGCTGTAATTAGTGCAACACCACTCAAGGGTAGCGCTCCTTTAACCGTTAATTTTTCAAGTGCCAATTCAACAGACGATGTTGGTATAACAAGCTATTTATGGGACTTTGGAGATGGAAGTATCAACGAAACAATGGCAAACCCAACCCACATTTATGATGATCCAGGAACTTATACGGCTGTTCTTACCGTTACCGATGCCGAAGGAATTCAGGATACAAAGAACATACTTATAGAGGTAACACCCTCTGTAAATAATTTTGTTTTGCGCCTCAATGCAGGAGGCTCTACAATAAACCATAACGGAATTTTATTTGAAGCCGATAAAAACTTTACAGGAGGAAGTACATATAACAACAATTCGGCATTGGTTCCCAATCTCTATAAAACAGAAAGAAGTGGCTTATCGAAAGTTTTTGGTTACAATTTACCTGTACCTAATGGAGATTATACCGTAATACTTCATTTTGCTGAACTTTATTGGGGGGTTCCTGGAAGAGGACCTGGTGGATCAGGCAGACGAATATTTGATGTTACAATAGAGGGGCAACTATTACTTGATAATTATGATATATTTGCAGAAGTTGGTGCCCAAACAATCGCAACTAAAAGTTTTGCTGTCACAGTTGTAGATGGAGTTTTAAACTTATCTTTTTCGGCACTTGCAGCCATAGGAGGTATAGACCAACCCAAAATATCAGCTTTAGAAATATTAGGAAGCGCATACACACCAGAAAACACACCCCCTGTTGCTGTAATTAGTGCAACATCACTCAACGGTAGTGCTCCTTTAACAGTTAATTTTTCAAGTGCCAATTCAACAGACGATGTTGGTATAACAAGCTATTTATGGGACTTTGGAGATGGAAGTATCAGTGAAACAACAGCAAACCCTACACACATCTATGATGATTCAGGAACTTATACAGCAGTTCTTACCGTTACGG
Source organism: Flavobacterium agrisoli (assembly GCF_016522065.1). Lineage (GTDB taxonomy): Bacteria > Bacteroidota > Bacteroidia > Flavobacteriales > Flavobacteriaceae > Flavobacterium > Flavobacterium agrisoli. The sequence goes on from NZ_JAEHFV010000003.1 coordinate 304,889, forward strand.
ATGCTGAAGGATTACAGGACACTAAGAGTATAATTATAGAGGTAACACCACCAGCAAAAGATTTTGTTTTACGCCTCAATGCAGGAGGTCCTACAATAACCCATAATGGTATTTTATATGAAGCTGATAAAAACTTTACAGGAGGAAGTACATATAACAACAATTCGGCATTGGTTCCGGATCTCTATAAAACCGAAAGAAGTGGCTTATCGAAAGTTTTTAGCTACAATTTACCTGTACCTAATGGAGATTATACCGTAATACTTCATTTTGCTGAACTTTATTGGGGGGTTCCTGGTAGAGGACCTGGTGGATCAGGCAGACGAATATTTGATGTTACAATGGAAGGAGTACTTGTACTTGATAACTATGATATATTTGCAGAAGTTGGTGCTCAGACAGTAGTAACCAAAAGTTACCCTGTGACGGTGGTAGATGGAGTATTGAACTTGTCTTTTTCTGCACTAGCGTCGGTAGGAGGAGTAGACCAAGCTAAACTTTCTGCTTTAGAAATAATTGGTTTGGCGTCAAATTCGATAGCTAATAAAACAGTAAATTCTTCCGAAACAAAATTTAATGGATCTATACAGAGTTCAGATAATCTAATTGATGATTTTAAAGTGAACACAACTAAGGGGATAAAATTATTTCCAAATCCAACTAATTCCGATGTTCATATTTTGTATGGAACAAATGATTTTGAAATTGACTCAATTGAATTATTTGATATAAATGGAAGGTTGATGACTAAGCATAAGGCAATAGATATTACTATAGGATCCGGGAGTCTTAAATTTAATATTACCGGTTTAGCTGAAGGAGTTTATTTAATAGTTTTCAAAACTAATTTAGGAAAAAGTTACTCTAAGAATTTGATAATAAGGGAATAAATCTTAGTGTTTGAATTTCGGTCGGTATCTCGAAAAGTGGGTAGGGAACAAAACTATCCTACTGGTTACGCTGTATTTTTATAGATATGATTTGATTGGTAAAATTCTCGATTAATTTTTGTAATTAGAAGTTTAAACTAATAATTGATTTTAATTCGAAATATTAGTTCAAACTTCTATACTCAATTGGTGTATATCCCGTATTTTTTTTAAACATGCGATTAAAATGCTGTGGATATTTAAAACCCAATTCAAATGCTATTTGACTAACGGATTTGTCTGTATCAAAAATTCGCTCTTTAGCAAAATCAATCAGTTTTAATTGAATGTGTTCTTGAGCCGTTTTCCCTGTTTCTTTCTTAATTAAATCACCAAAATAATTGGGAGAAAGATGCAATTGATCTGCAAAATATCCAACAGATGGCAATCCAATTTCTTTTGCAGTATTTGTAAAATAAGTATTTAACAGGTTCTCAAATTTTGATAAAATATCTGTATTAATATTTTCACGCGTTATAAATTGCCTGTCATAGAAACGAACACAGTAATTCAAAAGTAATTCGATATTATTGGTGATTATATTTTTACTATGCTTATCAATCGATTGATTGAGTTCATATTCTAATTTTTCGAATAAATCTTTGATTATTTGTTGCTCCTTCAATGACAAGTGAAGTGCTTCGTGTGAATCATAAGAGAAGAACGAATATTGACTCATTTGTTTTCCTAAAGTTCTTCCTTTAATTAAATCAGGATGAAAAAGAAGTGCCAATCCTGTTGGTTGGTAATCCTCGTCATTATTAATTTCTATGACTTGACCGGGAGCAATAAAAACAAGTGTTCCATCATCGTAATCGTATTTGTTTCTACCGTATTTTAATTCGCCACAATTCCCCCTTTTTAAATAAATGGCATAAAACCAAAATGTATTTTACAACGATTAGGTAATGATTTAGTGGTAGAATTGTTAAACACACTGATTAATGGATGTTTAGTTTCAATTCCGATTAAAGAATTATATTCAGAAACCTTTTCGAGTTTTATAAACTGTTCCATATTCTTTTCTTAAATTTATTTATACAAATATAATACTCAAATTATGAAGTAATTAGGTGTTTGGTTGAAATCAGTAATAATGGTACTAACAACAGTAATTTATATAACTGAAAGAGATTTTAAATGCAAGAAATTTGTAGTTGTGAATTTAGGTTTGATACAATTTTATCTCTCGAATTAAAAATATAAAAAATGAAAAAAAGTTCGTTCATAGAAAAAGGAAATCCAGTACCAGCAGATTATTTTGTTGGCGATGTTAATGTGAATATGTTGCTTGACGTAGCAGATTACAATACCATAATGGCAATCGTATCTTTTGATGCCGGAGCAAGAACTAATTGGCATACGCACACCAACGGACAAATATTGATTGTTTCAGAAGGAATTGGGTATTATCAAGAAAAAGGAAAAGAGATTCAAATTATTAAGGTCGGAGATGTTGTTCAAATTCCAGAAAATGTAGAACATTGGCACGGAGCTTCGCATAAGACTGCGATGCGACATTTTGCCATGATTCCAGATAGTGCAACCGATAAAACGGAATGGTTGGCTCCCGTAACCGAAAAGGAATACAATAGCGAAATTATAACAGATTAATAAAAATAAAAACATGGAAACTACAAGTACAAAAGCATTTGGAACAGAGGCTGCTGAGACACCTTTGAAAGGATTAAATATAGAGCGTAGAGTTGTAACCGAAAACGATATTGAAATAGAAATTCTGTATTGTGGTGTTTGTCACTCTGATTTGCACACGGCAAGAAATGATTGGGGAGGCACAATGTATCCGGCTGTTCCTGGTCACGAAATTGTGGGTAAAATCACTAAAACAGGAAGTAATGTAACCAAATTTAAAATAGGCGATTTAGCCGGAGTGGGCTGTTTGGTTGATTCTTGTAAGACTTGTGAAAGTTGTAAAAACGATTTAGAACAATATTGTTTGAATGGCTGGGTTGGAACTTATAATGGAGAAGATAAACACCTTGGCGGACAAACTTTTGGTGGCTATTCTGAAAAAATTGTAGTGAAGGAAGATTTTGTGTTAAAAGTTCCAGCAAATCTTGATTTGGCTGCAGTAGCTCCACTACTTTGTGCCGGAATCACTACTTGGTCACCACTTCGTCATTGGAAAGTTGGAAAAGGAAGTAAAGTTGCTGTGGTTGGTTTAGGAGGTTTGGGACACATGGCTGTAAAACTGGCTAAAGGTTTAGGCGCCGAAGTTACTTTGTTTTCAAGAACGCCAGATAAAATTCAAGATGCAAAAGATTTAGGAGCGCACAATGTTGTTATTTCTACTGATGAAAATCAGATGAATAAAGTTGGCGGAAAATTTGATTTAATTATCGATACAGTACCCAATATTCATGATATCAATCCGTATGTTACTACTTTAAACACTAGCGGAACACTTGTTTTAGTGGGTTATTTAGGACCGTTAGATCCATTTTTAAATAGCGCTCCAATGATTATGGGAAGAAAATCTGTAGCAGGTTCTTTGATTGGTGGCATTGCCGAAACACAGGAAATGTTAGATTTTTGTGGAGAACATAATATTGTTTCAGAAATTGAAATAATCAAAATGCAAGATATCAATGAGGCGTATGAAAGAATGCTAAAAAGTGATGTTAAATATCGTTTTGTTATTGATATGGCTACTTTAAAATAATCAATACAATTTCAAAAAAAAAGTTGCAAATCTTTAATTTAGAAATATTTGCAACTTTTTTATACATTGTTTTTAATTTTATTTTATCGGATTAATCCATTTTTTTTCCGCTATTTTATTTTTAGCATCATGAATTTTTTTCGTTTCCTCAAAATAGTTTTTTCGTGATTTTTTTAGTTCTTTTTTGAAAAGGGATGCATCAAAGGTGGACGTTTTCGCTACTTTAGTTTCAAACTGTTGTTCAAATAGGATAAATTGTTGTTGTAATTCTTCTGTACCATATTGCGCTACAAAAGCACTGAAATTTTCTATTTCTGGATTTAGCTTTCCAATCCAAATTTTGAGTTTTTGAAAAATAGTATACTCATTTTTTGAATTTACAGATTTTAAGGCTTTTCTGAATGCATATTTTTCCGATTGAATGAAATCAGTATATTTTTCTTTTATAATCGGAATGGTTTTTTGAGCTATTTTATAAACCACATATAGCACGATTACAACTAAAGCTACTAATTTTAAAAACTCTTCTACGGTCATTCCGAGTATTAAAAAAGGCTTTTCTTTTTCTTCAATACCGCTTTCAGCACTCAGCTGCTTTTTGAGTGTCGATAGCATTTTTAAATCAGGATTTGGCGCTACAGTAATTGTTACGGCATCAATATATCTTTTGTAAAATCGGCGGTTGGCATAATTCCAATACACAAATTCAATACGGGGTAGGGTTACTTTTCCTTCTTTTTCAAATAAATAATTGGCACTTTCTGTTCTACTTGCCGAAACGGCCAACTTACTTTTATTCGTATTGATGTACGGGCGTTTTGGATAAATACTAACTCCTGCCACCGAATCCCATTTCACAGCAGGAATAAATTCGCCTACGGTTCCCGCTGCACTTCTTGTTATTTTTCGGATAACGACATCACCAACTTTAATGCCTTGTAACGAACGACTCCATTGTTGATTAATGCTTAAGTTTCCTGCCGCTAACCAATTTGTAGGGTCGTAACCCAATGGTACGGGTTTTACAGTAATGGTTTTTGGACGTGTATATAGTATGTGTTTTATGCCTTTATAATCGCCGTCTTTTGGCGACTCAACATGGATACCAATTTTTGGAATAGTAATTTTTCCTTCTTTTGTTGGAAAAATATGAAAAATCAAATCGACACCTGCATAATGGGTACCGTTAATGTCTTTCGAATTAGAAACGGATCTAAAATACACGTTTAAAGCCCCTTCAATTTGAATATTTCCAACATCAACACCTGCTGTAAACCAGGTGCTCGTATAAGCAGAAACCGTCATTTCGATCGGTTGTCCCATATAGGCTTGCTGATGGTTTATGGTGACATAACTCATCATCTTTTGACCGTATCCAAAAGAGTGGCCGATCAAAAATAGAAAAAGTACTATTTTGAGTTTCTTTACCATGCTGTTGGCGTTTTTTCGACCTCTACTTGTCGTTTCTTAACTTGATAATTGAATTTTTTCTTTAAAAATAAGGCAGGATCATCGTCTACTTTTCGCATTAAAATATTTTTTGGAATTGAACCTTTTCCTGATTTAAAGTCATCCGGAAGCTCGTCTAATTCCTTGCCTTTTCTTTTTCCTGTAGCCACCTCTTCTTCTTGGCGCTTGGTTTGCATGTCTTTTTTGGTTGCTTTCTGCCCACCACCACCTAAATCTTCGTTAGAATCGTTTTGTTTATTTTTAACATTGGGTTTTACCTTTCCCACTTTCTTTTCATCAACCGACATTTTATCTACTTTTAACATTGCTTCTTGAATTTTTTGCAAATTCTGTTGGGCTTGTGTTATTGATGGATTTTCCGCTACTAAGGTTTTAAAAACACTTTCAGCTCGCTCCAAATCACCAAGTTTAGCATAGGTAAGTCCCAAATTGTATTGTCCTTCAGCAGTTGTATCTTTTCGAAATGCATTTCGAGCCTGAATAAGATTTCCGGCTTTATAATAGGCAACTCCTTTGTGCATCGGGTCTTTGAAGTTTTTGGCCGCTTTCAAATAATTTTTTTTGTCATATTCTTGTTGGGCTTGATATTCTTTGGTGTACCACAAATCGGCAAATTGAAAATTTTTAAACTTTGCTTTGGTTTTATCCTCAATACCATTACAAGAACTCAAGGAAACGAGCAATAAAACCGCCATTAAACTCCATCCTTTTCGGAAGCAAAAAAGAAACAATGCCATTAGCGGAATGAGTAACCAATAGCCGTTGTCTTGCCAATTTTCATCTTTCTTATCCGAATTTTTGTCAAACATAAGATGATCGCTAATGTCTGTAGCCATTTTTTTGACATCACTTTTATCTAAAGTGGGTTGCATTACGCTAACTTTTTCTATGGCTTCTAATTGTTTAACCTTATCCATTATCAAAGCGGAATGCACTATTTTTCCCCCACTTCGCAAAGCCACTTTGTGATTGCTGAAAGAAGGTACATTGGCACCGCTTTCACTAGCAAAAGGGTAAAAATTAATCTTACAGTTTTGATTTTCGAGAAAAGCAGTCACTTCTGGAATACTAACACCGTCTAAATCATCGGTAATTAATAATAAAGTACTAGGCACTTCCGTAGAGGTTAAAACACTTTGAACTTTTGAAAATAAGGCTTTAAAACCAGTTCCTCTTCTTGGCATCATGTGCGGCTGTAAGCCATCTAAATTATCGGTTATGATTTTATAATCGGTAGTAAAAGGCACAACGGTGTGTGATGAGGCCGAAAAAACAATCAAAGCGGTTTCTGCTCGCGGATTGGCTTTTAAAAAATCGGTTATTTTAAATTTTGCATATTCCAAACGATTTGGCGAGATATCGGTAGCCAACATACTTTGAGATAAATCCAAGGCGATGACCAATTTAGTAGCCACTTTTTTGGCTGGAGATTTTTCTTTATTCCATGTTGGACCCAAAAAAGCAACAAAACCAATCGCAAATAAAATCAAAAGTGAAAAATGAATGAATCGCGATTTCCAAGTCGTTCCTTTTTGAATAACGTAGGGCTGTAAATGTTTGGCAATCTTTTTTTTCCAAGGATTCGTTCTTCCATACAATAAAATTCCAAGTACAATAATTAGGAGCATAGGAATACCCATCCAAAGATATTCGGGACGTAAGAAATGAAATTCTTTCCAATCTATGTTTTTCCAAACCTCCATAAACTACCTATTTTTTAAACGTTTGATAAGTACAATTAAATTCGTTATTAAAACCGAAAAAATAGCCAGTGCTAATGCGATTCCTAACGGGATATAATACAAAAGTGTTTTGGGTGTAAACGAATCTTCTTCATATTCAATAGGTTCTAGCGTATCCAATTCCTTGTAAATATTTTGTAAAGCTTTGGTGTCTTTTGCTCTAAAATATTTACCATCGGTCATGCTGGCAATTTCTTGGAGAGTGCGTTCGTCCAAGTCGGAACCAGAACTATTTGGGTCCCCAATCCCTACAGTATAAATAACAATCGAATCATTTTTGGCTAAATTGGCAGCGTCGAGAGGTAAAATTTCGGTACCGCTATCGACACCATCGGTGAGTAATAAAATTACTTTTTGTTTAATGGTATCACGCTGAAACAAGTCCATTCCTTTAACGACAGCTTTCCCAATATTGGTCATTTGACCTGCCATTCCCACTTCGGTTTCATCCAATAAGGTTTCAACGGTTTTTAAATCGGAAGTAAAAGGCGCTTGGATATAAGCATTTGAACCAAAGAAAACCAATCCCATGCGATCACTTTTTCGTTCGGTTACAAAATCTTTCATAATATCCTTAACAGCATTCCATCTAGTGGTGCGTCTACCGTCGATAAACCAATCAGTATTGGCCATACTAAAAGAAATATCGGCAGCAATTAAGAAATTACGAGCCGTTTTTATTTTCTTTTCGGGTTTGCCAACCAATTGAGGAGAAGCCAAAGCTAATAAAAGTAACATCCAAATAGCGTACATGACAATCCAAGAGAACCAACTTCTTTTTTTGATAAAAGAGGCTTTTTTGGGTTTTTGTTTAGAAAGTGCCGCAGCTCTATCAAAATACGGAAAACGTAAGGCCGTATTTCTATTTTTTATAGCAGGTAACAGCCAATAAACCAACAAAGGTAATGGCAGTAGAAGGATTACTAACGGATAGGCAAATTGAAAATTATCTGGCATGTTGTTTAATCCAATTTATACTTTTATTACTAAATTCTTCTTTATTAAAAGTAACATTTGGCTGTATTTCATTTTTGTAAAGCACATCGAAAATAACATTCTCTTGGGCTTTGAAATTGGAATTTGCCACTTTAGCATCTAAGAAGCTCAGCCATTTTTCACCATGTAAAGCGGCTACTTCTTGTCTGCCAAATGTTTGAATGGCAGTATCTTTTAAAATAAATAAAATCCCTTCTATAAAGGTGACGGTTTCTAATTCTTTATTAGAAAGATTTTGCACAGCAGCAACCGCTTCCCGCAAATAACTTTTCTTTTTATAATTGATATAAATACGATAAATGATATAAGCGAAAAGAACAGCAATACAAAAAAATACCACTTTCCAACCGATGGTATCAAAAGAAAAGGGAATAGGAGTAGGCTCTATGATTTCTCCCAAAACCAAATCATCGTCCAAAGGCGTCTCTTGGATGAAAATGCTATTATATAAAGTTAAAAACATCATTTTATCTTGGTTTGTATTGGCTAAACCAATTAATTAATTGTTCTTCTATAGTATCTACTGTATTTATTTTAAAAAGCGTAATACCATATTTTTCTACTTCTTCGCGAAAACGTTCGTAATTACTTTTAAAATCATCTTTTAATTTTGTTGCAATAGGTGTGTTTTTTGTGCCCACAGTAATTTGTTTGTTACGGTTGGTTAATGAAATTTTTTCGTCAGGAATATGCTCTTCCATCGGGTCAAAAATTTTAATTAAAACAACATCATTATGTTGAGAAAGAAAACTTAAATATTGAAGTGTAGTAGGGTGGTAATTGTGAAAATCGCTTATGACAATAACTAAAAAATCGTGGGTAATCACGTTTTCTAGTTTAGCAATCATTTCTTTTAAAGAAGCACCATAATCAAAAGGTTTTTGGTTGTAAATTTCTTGGTTGGCATTTACAATTTTTTCAAAGAATTGCAGCATATTGCGTTGACCTCTTTTGGGTGTGATGATGTCATAAGTAGCACCGCTGGAAACCATACCTCCAATTCGGTCGCCACCTTTTAGAATTTTATAGGCCGCAATGGCAGCCAATTCGCCCGCAACTACCGCTTTTGTTTTAAGAACGGAACCAAATCCCATGGTTTCTGATTGGTCGACAAATATAAAAGCCGGTTTTTCTTTTTCTTCTGTAAAAACTTTGGTGTGCGTGCTACCGGTTTTGGCGGTTACTTTCCAATCAATATTTCGAATATCATCTCCAATAACGTATGGTCTAGCTTCTTCAAAGTCCAAACCTCTTCCGCGCAAGCGAGAAGCATAACGACCTGAAAAAACACTTTTTGATTTTTGTTGCCCCACATTAAAATTCAGCACCGTTTTGAGCCACTCAAATTTTAACAAGTGTTCCAATGTCAAAAAAATATTTTCTGATTTGTTGCTAGAATCCATAAGTCTTTTTTCTAAATTAAGCTACAACAGCTACTACTTCTAAAATTTTGTCAATGACTTGATTCACAGAAATTCCTTCGGCTCTCGCTTTATAAGTTAAGGCTATTCGGTGGCGCAACACATCTTTAATAATGGCATGAACATTATCTGGAGAAACAAAATCTTTTCCTTCCATCCAAGCATTTACACGACTACAACGATCTAAAGCAATCGTTCCACGAGGACTCGCTCCAAAGTCAATCCATTGAGCTAATTCTTTGTCAAAACGATCGGGATATCGGGTAGCGGATACCAAACTCACCATATATTTTTCAATTTCTTCGCTTACTTTTACTTGATTAATTTCTGCACGAGCATCAAAAACGGCTTGTTGCGGAATGGTTTCTGGAACCGATTTAGACTCTTTTAAAGTATTTTGTTGTTCTTTTTTATTCAAACGTAAAATGCTTAATTCGGCTTTATCGTCAGGATAATCAATAATTACATGCATCAGAAAACGGTCCATTTGTGCTTCGGGTAACGGATAAGTTCCCTCTTGTTCAATGGGGTTTTGGGTTGCCATGACCATGAATAAATTGTCCATTTTATACGTTTTTCCTGCAACCGTAACTTGGCGTTCTTCCATCGCTTCCAAAAGTGCTGATTGTACTTTGGCAGGAGCACGATTTATCTCATCCGCTAAAATTAGATTACTGAAAATTGGCCCTTGTTGAAAAATGAATTTTTCATTTTCCGAAGGTTGGTAAATTTCGGTACCAGTAATATCGGTTGGCAATAAATCGGGGGTAAATTGAATACGACTTAACTCACAATCCAAATGTTTTGATAATGTTTTAATAGCCCTTGTTTTGGCCAAACCAGGAAGACCTTCTAAAAGCATATTACCATCGGCAAGCAGTACTAAGATTAAGCGATTAACCAAATTTTCTTGGCCAATTATAGAAGCTGACATTGCGGATTGTAGCTTACTAATAGATTCATATGGTGTCATAACAATGCGTTTAATGATGGAAATTAGTAGTGAATTTTTTAGTTTTAAATAAAAAAAGCTGATAAAACGTCACCATTTTATCAGCTTTTCCTTATTGATGTATTATTTACTTACTGGAGTTGAAAGTTGGTCCATTACTTTATCTAAACTAAAGCTAGCCGCTTTCATTCTAGGAGGATAATCTTTAAAAGTACCTAAGAACTCACCCACAATGTCTTGTGCTGGTACTAATAAGAAGACATGATCTAATACCCAATCATAATAGGTATTTGAAGTTATACTCGCTTGTTCGTAAGGATCTCTTCTTAGATTAAAAATTAACGGAACTCTTAAAGGAGTAAATGGATTTGCCCATACACCTAAAGTACCTGCCATTCTTTGTTCCATAAAGATTAATTTCCAATCATCATAACGTAACGCGGTTAAATCTCCATCATCTGAGAAATAAAACAATTCATGTCTAGGTCCTTCTTTCGTTTCACCTGTTAAAAGCGGTAAAAAGTTATATCCGTCTAAATGTACTTTATAAGAACGTCCGTTAGCTGTTTTTCCTTTTAATAATTCGCTAGTTACATTTTTATTTCCAGCAGCCGCTACAAATGTTGGAAACCAATCCATCCCAGACATCATATCATTTACTATTAGTCCTGGTTTAATATGACCTGGCCATCTTAACATAGCAGGAACTCTCCATCCACCTTCCCAGTTGGTGTTTTTCTCTCCTCTAAAAGGGTTTACAGCTGCATCTGGCCATGAATTTTTATGAGGTCCGTTGTCAGTAGAATATTGTACAATGGTATTATCTGCTACACCAAGTTCATCTAACAAAGCTAGTAATTTACCTACATGCATATCGTGCTCCACCATACCGTCTCCGTATTCATTTTGTCCAGAAATTCCAGTAAGTTCTGCTTTTACATGCGTTCTAAAGTGCATACGAGTTCCGTTCCACCAAACAAAAAACGGTTTTCCAGATTTAACCGTAGCACGAATGAATTTTTCTGCAGCAGCCACACTTTCATCGTCAATGGTTTCCATTCTTTTTTTAGTTAATGGTCCTGTGTCTTCTATTTTACCATCTGAATAAGAATGAATTACACCTCTTGGTCCATATTTTTTTCGGAAATCAGGATATTTTTTTGGATCTGGATAATCACGCAATTCTGGTTCTTCTTCTGCATTTAAATGATACAGGTTACCAAAAAATTCATCAAAACCATGATTAGTTGGTAAATGTTCGTCACGATCACCTAAGTGATTTTTACCAAATTGTCCTGTTGCATAACCTAACGGCTTAAGCATTTCTGCAATAGTTGGATCCTTTTCGCTAATTCCTTCTTTTGCACCAGGCATTCCCACTTTACTGAGCCCCGATCTAAAAACACTTTGTCCTAAAATAAAAGAAGAACGACCAGCAGTACAACTTTGTTCTGCATAATAGTCAGTAAAAATAGCTCCTTCTTTGGCAATACGATCGATATTAGGCGTTTTGTAACCAACCATTCCCATCGTATATGCACTAATGTTAGATTGACCAATGTCATCCCCCCAAATAACTAAGATATTGGGTTTTTTCTGTGCAGTTACCATCACAGGAAGCAACAGGCACACATACAGTAATTTTGTGAATTTTTTTGTCATAATGCAGCTAATTAATTATAAATAAAGTAGAGTTTTTTTAACATTTACAATTAATACAAAGAAAGTTTTAAGATTTGTTTTATATTAATTGTAAAGATAATAGTACTAAGTTAATAGTAATTTTTAGAAGAATATTATTAAAATTTTAAAAATAGTTTAAGATTTTATTATTTAACATTTTCATGAGTTAGAGCGCAGTTACAATAAATTCGCTTCTTCTATTCATTTGATGTTCAGCTTCTGAACATTTTACGCCATCTGAACAACCATTGACCAATTCACTTTCGCCATACCCTTTTCCAGTTAAACGCGATTTGTTAATTCCGTTTTTCACCAACCATTTGATGGTAGATTCTGCTCTGCGTTCGGATAAATTTAAATTGTATTCTTTGGTGGCACGACTGTCGGTATGGGAGCGAATATCCAGTTTCATGTTTGGATTTTCATTTAAAACATCTAATATTTTTTCTAAATCCAATGCTGCAGCCTCCGTAATATTCGATTTGTCTAAATCAAAATAAATCATTTTAATGCCAAAACATTTTCCTAAATCGTCACCAACAACTACTTTGCATTTAGAAGATTCCAAAGCAATAGGTAAATTAGTTCGTCCTGTAAATTCGCCTACTGTGACCAATAATTCTTTAGTGTGATAATCTGTTTTTTCGGCTCGTACGTTATAGTCTTTTCCGCATTCAATTTCTAAGGAATAATTTCCAAGTGTGTCCGAAACAGTTGAGGTTATAAACTCAGCTTCACTATTAAAAAGAGAAACTTTGGTTTTTGGTAAAATAATTCCGGTTTCTTGATCGGTGATAACGCCGTAGAGTTCTTGCTTACAAAGTAATTTTTTGGTTTCAAGAAATTTATAAATATCATCATTTCCATTACCTCCTTCTTTGTTTGAACTGTAAAATCCATTTCGAGAAGGGGTATCAATAATATAGGCAAAATCATCCTTTGGGGAGTTTATATCTGCACCTACATTTTGTACGTCTTTTGGATTCCCGTTTTCATCAAGTTTAGCCACAAAAACATCCAGTCCGCCTAATCCAGGATGACCATCGGAGGCAAAATACAATTCATTTTCATTGGTTATGTAGGGGAAAGTTTCTTTTCCTTCGGTATTGATTTCTTTTCCTAAATTGATTGGTTTTCCAAAAGTACCATCATAGTTTAGAGCCACTTTATACAAATCTGATTGGCCTTTTCCGCCTGGCATATCCGATGCGAAATACAATGTTTTTTCATCTGCACTCAAGGTAGGATGAGCTGTGCTGTAACTATCGCTATTAAAAGGCAATTCGGTTACATCATTCCATTTGTTGTCTTTTAAAGTTGCTTTGTAAATTTTAACTAAAGTAGTGTTATTGGCATCTTTTCTTTTTTTTCCGTGATTGTAATTGTTTCTTGTAAAATATACTGTCGAGCCATCTTTTGTGAATACAGGAGTGGCTTCGTGGAATTTAGTGTTGATTTTTTTATCGAATTTTTTAACATTGGCTGGATTAAAATTTTCATCCAAATCGGCTGTGTATAAATTAGTAAAATACTCGCCCGTCCATTTGTGTTTGCGCTGCATAAAATTGCCTGTATCTCGTGCTGAAGTAAAAACAATTTTGTTTAGATAAAATGCGGTACCATAATCAGAATATTTGCTGTTGATATCGGTGTTGTTGATGTTGTATCTTCCTGAGTTGGCTTTAATCTGACTCAGATAATCACGGTCTTCGGTTAGAAGTTTGGCTCTAAGATCGCCGTGAGTTCGATGGTTGAATTCTTCTAAAATTTCGGTGGCTTTATCGGTGTTTCCGGTAGCTTTTAAGGATTGTGCATAACGGTAGAAATATTCGGGTTCTACGTTTTTCGTCATTGCAAAAAGTTGTTGGTACCATTTGGCAGCATCTTCATATTGCGAATTAAAGTAGTAGGCATTTCCTAGTTTTTTAAACACATCATCTGATTTATAACCTTTATTAGCAATTCTTTCATAAGTTTTGATTGCATCTACATAAGCATAGTTTCGGTATTGTTTGTCTGCGGTTGCAATTTGATTTTGCTGAGCGGTACAATGAAATGAAAAAACACTTATTAAGGCAAAATAAAAGAGTATAGAATTTTTCATAAAATTGAATTTTTAGAAGAAACGTGGAGTAGTCATTCTACTATTGTTTTTAATGAAATCATATCGCAAAAAGACTTCGTGTGAGCCATAACTGTAGCGATTTAAATCGGTCGTTTCGTTATCATAAGCATAGCCAATATATAATCCATCCGAAATTTGAAAACCAGCCATAGCACTAAAGGCAGCACTCCATCTGTAGGCCATCCCTAAAACAAATTTTTCATTAAACATAAAGTTTGCAGATACATCGACTTGCAAAGGTGCTCCAGCAACCATTTTGCTTAATACGGCCGGTTTAAACTTAATTTCCCGACTCAAATCAAACACATAACCTGAAATCAAATAAAAGTTCATTTTTTCGGTATAAATGGCAACATCGTTATCGCTGTAATGATCTGTTTGAATAAAATTTGGTACCGATAATCCCAAATAAAAACGATCAGAATGCCAATAAACTCCTGCCCCGATATTGGGTTTGAAATCGCTATCAAAATTTTGAAATTGAGGGTCATTTTGATCGGCTGGATTTAATTTATTAATATCTAAATTGAAAATATTAGCAGATGCTTTAATTCCGAATGATAATTTAAAAGTTTCAGAAGTGGGAACAGTATACGATAAATCTGCCGCAATATCGGTTTGGTTTGTTGGACCAATTTTATCGTTTATAATCGAAACACCTATTCCGAGTCTGTTGTTGTTTAACGGTGTATGAAGAGAAAAAGCACTTGTTTTAGGTGCTCCATCTAAACCAACCCATTGTGCACGGTACATTCCAAAAACACTCATTGCACCACGCGATCCTGCATAAGCGGGATTTATAGTTATGGTGTTGTACATGTATTGTGTAAATTGTGAATCTTGTTGTGCAAAACTGTATAAGGCGGTAAATATCAGCAATAGAGAAAATATTTTTGCTTTCATGTGAGATATCTATTATTAAATTAGTATTGAGGCTATTTTTTGGTCATCACATTTAAATAGTGAATGTAATCCCAAAAATAGGTTTTTTTTTATTAATTATAAGCCAAAAAATGAATTTTTAAGCCTTTTACCTGCTTGTATAAAAGTTCATTTATTTAGAAAGATATAAAAAGCCATCTTGTTTTTTTGGAATAAGTTTCCCATCAGAATCGGTTGTGGAATACTGAATGAGGTAGAAATAAGTACCTGTTGGCAAATCATCAGATTTGTTTATGGTTGACCTTCCTCGGGACTTTCCATCAAAATAATTAGTGGTATTATTGTAATTTGTTGTTTCAAAAACTAATATTCCCCAACGGTTAAAAATTTGAACGTTATTTTCTGGATAACAGCCTATTTCGTCAATATTATCAATAATAAACAAATCATTTTTATGGTCACCATTAGGTGAAATCGCATTATGAGGCACTAAATCAGCACAGATTGGTGGAGCAGGTAAAACTTTACAATCATCATTAATTTCCATATTGATAATATAGATTTGGTTATAATTTTCATTAGAAATTGTATACTCAAACACATACGTTCTTACACTTAAACCGAGAGATGAAAATAAGGATCCTTCTAAAGAATTAGAAGTGCTTTTATCCCTCCACGTACCATTAGTCGGTGTATTATTTGGAAGAAGCGTTAACAAATCCAATACGGTGCTATCGTCGTTACAAGCCTTTAGAGAAATTGTTTGGGTTTGATTGTCAATTACGGTGATAGTCACTGTTGCTTGGTCGCAGTTGCCATTATCGGATTTTTCGCAAATTTGATAGGTTATAATATAAATTCCCGGTGGAGTTTCTGGAGCTACATCAACAGTTCCATTTGGATTTACTTTAATACCGTTAATAGGTGCTGAAAGTACAGTTAAATCCACAGTCGTAGAAAGAACTAGTTGACCATTTAGCGTATCATTATTAAAAATATTACTAATATTTGTTCCTCCTAATAAACTGCTAACTGGCGAGGGTTTGTCGTTTACGGCATCAATTGCAAAAGTTGGACGAGCTGTACACATCGGATCGGATGGAGGATAATTAACTACTACTGTTTGTTCTGGATTTACCGAAAATACTAGGGTAGCAGTAGGTCGTAAACCTTCAAAACCATCTGCAGTTTGAACCCATTGATCATCTTGTTTAACCCATCCAGGCCAATCCATTCCTTTTCCGGTAGAATCAACTACCGCACCCGGCCACAATATGCGACCACTTAAAGAAAGGTTAGTCATAGTGCTAATGGTCTTATTAGATGCATCTTTCCAAGTAATTGTTACGCCTTCTGTTGAAGTAAAATTTGTTGGTGTTACAGTATATTCTAAATAAGGAACATCATTTACGCAAATTCCGTTGGCTATAACATCCATTTTAGGAGCTTCAATAGTTACGGTTACTGTAGCGGTAGCACAAATGGAGTTGTCATTTAAATCACAAATTTGATAAACCAAAGTCTGAATCCCTTTTGGTGCATTTGCTAAAATAGCGATACTTCCATCTGGATTTAATTGTAAAAAAGGATTTGGCGTTAGGGTTGTTAACGTAATATTGGATAAAGTAGCAGGTACATCGTTCCACTTGTCATTTGTCAATACGTTAATTACATTGGGAGTAATTTTATTGATCCCGACCCAAGTACCAGCATTATCATCGATGGCGATAACATCTGTAACGGTTTTACAACTTATACCAAAATCATTGTCTAAATGAACTAAATCTTGAGCCGATATCACAACATTATAGAAAGAGGTATTGGTGGAATTACATTCTGTATGATACGAAATTTTAGCCGATTTACCTGATATTGATTTAGTACTGCGTTTTGCAGTTGGAAGTACTTTAACCAATCCAGTAGCACCTAAAGCTTCGGAAACGCTATTGAGATTTGCATCTTGTTTTAATTCGATTTTATATGCTCCATACGGATTGGATTGTTCGGGTCTGTTTCGCCAAAATCCTTGAATTCCTACTATTACTTCATCATAATAATTATTTGGTCCTGTAATGATAATATTGACACTTTTTGCATTTCCAAAACCAGCAGCATTTAGTTCGCCAATATTTTGCGCGCCTGCATAACTTCCGTCACCATTGTAATCTATCCATTCCCAATTGCTGTAATCAATATAGCCGTTTTCATCAGGAATATTTTGAGTTACTTTCCCGTCATTGTTAGCATCATACCATTCGTCTTGAATTCCGTTGTTGTTTACATCATACCAAACAAAATCGCCTAACACTGGCAGTGCAGATTTTTCATATTCAAAATCGTGAATTTGAAAAGCACATTCTTCTAATTTAGTAAAATACAAACTGGAGTTTGCAGGATAGAGCCCTTGCGCATTATTTAAATTAGCATCTTGAACTTGCACTAAATAATCACCAGGCAGTACATTCGTAAATTGATAATTACCGTTCTGATCTGTTATTTTTAAAAGAATGTTACCTTGAGTATTTCCTTGCGGAATGAGCGTTACGGGTACATTTGCAAGTGGTAAATTGGTAGTAATATTTATTACTTTTCCAGCTATTCCTACTTTACTTAAAGGTTGAGTGATGACTACTGTTTCTGAGACGCTACAAGTCTTATTTGTATTGCCTACACTAGAAGTTGCGGTTAAAGTATACGTTCCTGCTGGTAAATTGGTGTTAGAAACTCTATCTCCTTTTTCGTTAGTAATCGCGACTGTTGTATTTTCACTTTTTGAAATAGCAATTGCACCGTCATTACCATTAAAGCAGCTTACAGGACTAGCAATTCCTTGAACAAATAATTTGTTTTCAACCGTAAAAGTTTGTTTTAATTCGGTTTTATTTCCCGAACAGTCACTTAAAGTATAAGTTCTAGTCAAAATATACGGATTGCCCAAACAACCGCTACCACCATTATTTTGGTCTGCAATTTCAATATTCACATTTCCATCACAATTGTCGGTTGCATCAGTAATCGCATGTACACATGGAGTTGGAATTTGATTTATACTTGTCAAATTTGCAATGCTTTCTGGAGCAGTTCCAGTTGGAGCAGTAGTATCTTTTACTAGTATTGTTTGGGTAAAACAAGAGGTATTTCCTGAGCAATCTGATGCCTTCCAAGTGCGCGTTAAAGTATAATTACTGCTACAACTATTATCCACAAGAGTTTTCATTTCTTTAAAATCTACCGTTACATTCGTATTACAATCGTCTTTTGCCAATACATTCGCGGGACTAGGAATAGCATCGCAGGAAACGATAATGTCCGTTGGCAATGAATCGGTATCAAATTTTGGTGCAGTAGTATCTTCGATGGTTATAATTTGAGTGAAAACTTCCGAAGTTTTTCCGCATGCATCGATTGCTATCCAAGTATTGGTGATGGTTCCTGAATTGGCGCAATTTGTTGCTGTTATAAATTTGCCACATGTTTTTTGAATGGTAATAGCATTTTCTGAACAATCATCAACAGCCTTTGGAGCTACATCTTGTGCTTCAGTTAATGCATTTGTATCGCAACATTTGATGGTTTTATCTAAAGAATGAAGAGTGGTTGACCAAATTGGCGCTGTAGTATCTTCCACATGAATGGTTTGACAAACAGGTAATGATTCATTTCCACAATTATCTATAGCAGTCCATGTTCGGGTTATGGAATACGAGTTGGCGCAATTAGCTGGTATGGTTTTTTCAACATAATTTAAGGAAACGATAGTGCCCTTTTCATCAGTTGCAGTGGCTGTTGTAAAATGGGGTACATCCTTACAAGAAATAGTGATCGGAGCTGGTAAAGGCGAAATAACAGGCTTAGTATTATCTCCATCTAGAATAATGATTTCTTGTTTAATATTGCAAGCATTTTCATCGGTAATGGTTACGGTATAGGTTCCAGATTTTAGATTGCTAGCGGTACAAGCCGATCCGCCTGAAGGAAACCAATTGTAAGTATAATGTCCTGTTCCACCTTTAGGAGCAACAGTTGCTGAGCCATCGCTACCGTTAAAACAACTCACATTCTGCTGCGTAAAAGTTGTGGTAAGCGGTTCGCTTGGCTGGCATATCATAAACGATTTTGTGCTACAACAACCTTTACTGTCTGTAACCCTTACTTCATAATTTCCAGCTGCTAAATTTGAAATATCTTGTGCGCTGGCATTAAATGGTAAATTGTCTTTCGTCCAACTATACGTGTAAGGAGCTGTTCCGCTGCATACTTCAATATCAATATTACCTGTATTACTGCTATGGCAAAGTAGGTCGTTTTTTTTAATCAATTCGATAGTGGGAGCCGAATTGACTAGTACTTTGATTGGTACTTTTGATCCTAAAAAAGCACTCGATGGCCCTTCGGCAACATAATAGGTTTTTTCTCCTACTTCATTCGTTTGTGGTGTAATGCTAGTTTGTGGAACTCCGTTTAAAGAATCAAAGTAAAATAATTTCGAATTGTTTGAGACATTTGAAAGCGAGGCCGATAAGGGAGACGCTACTTCATTTAAACAATACTCCATATTGCAAGCGGTAGGTTTAGCATCTGCTCTGTAACCAAACCATACCTTTTTATTGGGTTCGGTTGCAGTTGGCATAATATTAAGATTTCCTAAATCCCAATACAATTGATAGTTTTTATTGTTATAACTATAGGTTGGATCTGGAATTACTTGGTAAGTCTGATTGATATTTAACGCGGTTGAATTAGTATAAGTAAAGTAAAAACTGTTTCCCGGAATTAATTTTACCGCATTTTCTTGAGAAACCACTGTGCCGGCACTATTTATTGGTTCGCCGTTTTGGTTAACGGTATAATAAATTATTTCGATGGAACCTTTACCGCCACTTACTTTAGGAATGGTAAAATCATCGGGAGTTTGTTGGCGCGCATGTGTATTTCCGTTAACATCAGTATAATCCATGTAGGTTTGTTCGTTCGCATCGTATAAAACGGTAGGATTCACATTTGGAGACATGGTAACTGGATAGTACATTTTATCGCCTAATTCGGAAACCGTACCAATATGCCATGTAATTTTCCATTTAACCAAATTGCTATTGCCGCTAGTTGGGTCTTTGGGATCATTTAAAACGAAACCGTTTGGTGTAAAAGTTACACTTCCTTTTGAAATCACAACATTGCCGCTGGTATCAGGTAAAACGGAATACGAAGGAGTAGAACCGCTTTCTAAAACAATGTAAGTACTCATCGGATCTGTAAAAACTGCATTAGTTGCCGCATACGCAATATTAGATCGAATTTGCGAATAAACACTTTCGATATTGGTTTCAGTCGCAGGAAAATAGCCTTTATTTTGGGATCCTTTTAATATTTTTTCGGCATTTTCTCCAGCGGCAACCTGGAAACCAATTGTATACACGCCAACGCCTTCATTTTGTAAAAGATTTGCTTCGTATTGGGTAGGAATTCCATGGTTTCCCGCTACAAAAGTTTTATTACCGTTACAATTCAAAGTTTTTGAAAATAAAGTATGATTATAATCATTTGCATTTCCTACAACTTGGCTATAATCACTTTGGGTTATTTGTAAATGAATATTTTCAAAATCACTTTTTAATATATTAAAACCGCTTTTATTTCCGCAATTTAAATCAAAGTCAGTTTTAACAGTTGATGCGTAACTATATGTAGGGTCACCATCAGATAGTAAGATAGCGGTTTTGTTTGTTGCATTACTACTTTGCAATAAAATGCGAGCAGCATGAAAACCACCTTGTAAATTTGTTCCTCCACGAGCCAAAATACCATCAATAGCACTATGTAAAGAATTAGAATTAGTGGTAAAATTTTGAATTAAATCAGGAGAGCCTGCTGTGAGTTTAGAGTTTATGGTAACAATTGCTACTCGAATTTCAGATGAATTATTCAGAAGTTGGGTTACAAAGGTTTTTGCGGCATTTTTTGTACTTTCTATCTTGGTTCCCGACATACTACCCGAATTATCAATGATTAAAACTACATCAGTTGTTTTCGGGATATTTTTTCCTTGTACTAAAATATTAATTTTCCATTTGTCTAAATCAGATGTAGCTTCGGCCGTTTTTTCAATATGAACAGCACCTGGATTCGGCCATTCCAAATTTGTATTTTGTGTTTTAGCAGTAATCGAATTAGTCATAGTGCTTGCCATTTTTGAAGTAGCTGTAGTAATGCTAAACGGAATTACTTTTCCAATTTCAACAGTTCCACCAACACGATCGGGGTCATTTTGAGCAAAAAGACTTCCAAAACAAACAAAGAAAACAAGTAAATGAAGGGTAGTTTTTGAAAGCATACGCATAACTTTTTTAATTATTGAGGTATTTTAAATTGTAATTGTATTGTTTGGAGCTATTTTTTTAAGTTGTTTTTAATTTTAATAACCTAAAAAAGGACAGTATAGATCCAAAATTTGTCACAAAGGAGTAGGTGGCTTTCATTAAACTTATTTTGGGGAAATAAGGAAGTTGTTAATGAAATTTATTTCAATTGAAAGACATTCAAATGTATAGGGAGAATTTTAAAATTGCCGATTTTGTTCTACAACTAACCTGAAAAATCGTTAAAATGCTATTTTTATGTTAAAATTCATCATTCAAGGAGATTAATTTGTTTGATTTTGATGCATTGTTCTTAAAAAAATGAATTAACAATAACCCATTTTTAAAATTGATTTGTTTTTTTAAATATTTGATATTCAAATTGTTAAAATGTAAATTATTCAAATATTATAGCTTTCGACCAAGTGCAAAAATCTTAGATAAACTACATTATTGTTTTTAAATATCATCTTCATACGTTATAAAATTCAATTTTAAAAATGGCCGTTTTTTACAGTAACTGGATTTTAAAAAAGCATTTTTCATCTCAATTTTGTCTTAAAAAAAATGTTTCTAAACTTTTCTTTTGTAAATTAGACTATAACAATTTTTGTATTAATAATCTTTAGATAATGTAGTTTCCTATGAAAAATTTAATTTTAATACGTCATGCTAAATCCAGTTGGGAAGCTCCTTTGCAGGATTTTGATAGACCCTTACAAATGAAAGGAATAGTTAATGCTCATATGGTTTCTGCCGCTGTAAGCGAATTTTTACCAAAAACATACATTATTTGGAGTAGTCCCGCAGCTAGGGCAAAAGAAACAGCTTTTATTTTCGCTCAAAATATGTCCTATCCGCTCGAAAGCATTGTTTTTAAAAATGAATTGTACACTTTTGATCGTAAGGAATTGGAAAATGTAATCAAATCGTGTGATAATGATTTTGATAGTGTTATTCTTTTCGGACATAACGAGGCTATTACGAATTTTGTTAATAAATTTGGAGATGTTTTCATAGAAAATGTTCCGACTTCGGGTTTTGTTTCCTTACAATTTGAAGCCTCAAGTTGGGATGAAATTAAAAAAGGAAAAACCCATAAAGTACTGTTTCCTAAAGATTTAAAAAAAGTATAGTGTACGAACAAAGATATATAGATAGAGAAAAAAGCTGGTTGTCGTTTAATGCAAGAGTTTTGCAAGAAGCAGCAGATGAATCGGTTCCTTTACTCGAAAGATTGCGTTTTTTAGGAATTTTTTCCAATAATTTAGATGAATTTTTCAGAGTACGTTTTGCCGCAATTCGCAGGTTGAGTTTGTCTGGAATTTCGGGAGAAAAATATTTAGGGGGCATTTCGGCTACCGATTTAATCAAAGAAATTACCGAAATTGTAATCCAACAACAATCGGAAAGTTTACGAATATTAAGTAACATCGAAAATGAACTCGAAAAGCAAAACATTTTTATTATCAATGAAAATGACATTACTAACGAACAAGAAGATTTTTTAAAAGACTTTTTTATTCAAAAATTAAGTCCCGAATTGGTGACGATAATTTTGAATGATTTGGCCGAATTTCCCGTGCTTAAAGATACAGTGGGATATTTAGCTGTTCGTTTGCAAATAAAAGATTCCGATCAAGTTCGGTATGCGGTTATCGAAATTCCGATGACCATCAACCGTTTTGTGGTTTTGCCTTCCAATAACGAAAAACAGTATGTAATTTTAATTGATGATGTTATCCGTCATAATTTGGGCGGTATCTTCAATATTTTTGATTACGAAAATGTATCGGCGCACATGATCAAAATTACACGAGATGCCCAATTGGAAATCGATAGTGATTTGAGTAAAAGTATGCTCGAAAAAATTTCAACGAGTGTTAAAGACAGACGAATTGGAGAACCAGTACGTTTTATTTACGATCAGTTAATAGAAGAAGATACGCTACAGTTTTTCTTAGAAAAAATGAAAATTGTATCTTCCGATAGTATAATTCCGGGTGGAAGATATCACAACAGAAGGGATTATATGAATTTCCCAAATTTAGGAAGATTCGATTTGCTTTATAAAACCAACGTGCCTTTACCTATTCCAGGTTTGAGTTTAGAAGGAAGTATCTTAGAACGAATCGGTAAAAGGGATTATTTGCTTAATGCACCGTATCAATCTTTTTCGTATTTAACCAAATTTTTAAGAGAAGCTGCACTCGATCCAAAAGTAATTTCAATAAAAATCACATTGTACCGTTTGGCTAAGAATTCGCAGATTATTTCTTCGTTAATTAATGCAGCTAAAAACGGTAAAAAAGTAACCGTTCAAATAGAGTTACAAGCCCGTTTTGATGAAGCCTCTAATATCATGTATGCCGAACAAATGCAGACCGAAGGTATAAATTTGATTTTTGGAATTAAAGGACTAAAAGTGCACAGTAAAATTTGTGTGATCGAACGTTTGGAGGATCAAAAAATAAAAAGATACGGTTTTATTTCAACAGGAAATTTTAACGAATCTACGGCTAAAGTCTATACCGATGTGACTCTTTTTACCAGTCATCAGCAAATTTTAAAGGATATTGCTAAGATTTTTGAGTTTTTTGATATCAACTATCGTGTACATCGTTACAAACATTTGATTGTTTCACCGCATTATACCCGCTCAAAATTCATCAAACTTATAGATCGTGAAATTTTACACGCTTTGGCTGGAAGGAAAACACATATAAAACTGAAAATGAATAGTTTGTCTGATTTTAAAATGATAGATAAATTATACGAAGCCAGTAATGCAGGTGTTAAAATTCAGTTGCAAGTGCGCGGAATTTGTTCATTAATTCCTGGTATTCCTGGTATGAGCGAAAATATTCAAGCTATTAGTATTGTTGATAATTATTTGGAGCATTCTAGAGTTTATATTTTTGGAAATGCCGGATTAACTGAGGTTTACATTTCTTCAGCCGATTTCATGACCCGAAATTTAGATGGTAGAGTAGAAGTAACCTGCCCGATTTACGATCAATCCATCAAAAACGAATTGATTGATAATTTTGATATTGCTTGGAAAGGAAACGTAAAAGTGCGTTATCATTCGTATAAACTAGATAATAAATACAAAGTTCGTAACCATCATCCTATTTTTAGAGCCCAATTAGAAACGTACAAATACTACCAAAACAAAGTTGAGGTAATTGAGGAAATTCTTTAATTTAATTTCTTCATAAAACTCTTTTACATCATATATGAGCATGATTAAAATGAAAAAATATGCAGCAATTGATATTGGCTCGAATGCCATGCGATTGCTCATTACCAATATTGTGGAACAAGAAGGAAAAGATCCTCAATTTAATAAAAGTTCCCTTGTGCGTGTTCCCATTCGTTTGGGTCAAGATGCTTTTACGGTTGGTGAAATTTCTCCCGAGAATATCGATAGGATGACCGACGCCATGAAAGCATTTAATTTACTGATGAAGGTTCATAAAGTAGAACGGTATATGGCCTTTGCCACTTCGGCAATGCGAGAAGCTTATAATGGGAAAGAAGTTGTAGCACATATTAAGAAAAAAGCTGATGTAAAAATTGAAATAATTGATGGTAAAAAAGAAGCCGCCATTATTGCTTCAACCGATTTACATCACCTGCTAAAAACAGATCAAACTTATCTTTTTGTAGATGTTGGAGGAGGAAGTACCGAATTTACGTTATTTTCAAACGGTAGAATGATTAATTCCAGATCTTTTAAAGCAGGTACGGTTCGTTTGTTGAACAATATGGTTTGTGATGTTGTGTGGAGCGAAATTGAAAAATGGATTAAAACCAATACCGAAGATTATGAAGAAGTAACCTTGATTGGTTCGGGTGGAAATATCAATAAATTATTCAAAATGTCGGGTAAACCTCAGGAAAAACCGCTTTCGTATATTTATATTAATTCGCAATATGCGTTTTTGAATTCTTTGACATACGAACAACGAATTTCGGAATTGAGCCTGAATCCCGATCGTGCCGATGTAATTATCCCTGCAACCCGAATTTACTTAAATGCTATGAAGTGGAGTGGTGCCCGTCAAATTTATGTTCCGAAAATTGGACTTTCGGACGGAATTGTAAAAGCGATGTATTTTGGTAAAATCTAAAACTGTTTGACTTTTTAAGAATGTAAATCCAATCCAAATGTAGCACGTAACAGTTCTATGTTTGGATTTATTTCTAATAAACGATTGTAACGGTCTTGGTCATTAAAACTGCGTTTGGCCTCAAAACTTTCGTTAACAATGATTTCAATAGTGATATCGTGATTGTGCAAATGCCCTCTTAAATGTCCTAATAATCCATGTAATTGACTTTCAAAATCGATTTTAGAACCTTCGTTTGGTAGTTCTAAAGTAATCTTCGTACCATCTAACTTTGGATCATTTATTAAAAGTAATGATTCCATTATTTTTTGCCCTTTTTCTCCCAAACGTTGTGCATATTTATTCCACTGCAATAACATTTCGGTTTCGGTAAAGGCTTCTGTGGGCAATACCGTTGTGGGCTTGCTATAGTTTTTGCTGCTTTCTTCTAATACTTTTTTAGCTCGAATACTAGAAAGCGATAAGGCCGAAATTTTAGGAGCGTTATCTTCTTTTTGAGGACTTTCTGGTTTTTGAGGATTGACTTTGCTGGACTCTTCGGATTCAGAAACTATTGTTTTTGGTTCCAAATCTGGAGCTTGCGTTTTTTTATCCTCTATTATAGAATAAGCTGTATTACGGTAATATGTAGGTGGAATTATAAAGGACTCAGCTTTTTTTTTTCTCCATCGAAAGTGATGGAGGCTAACTGCATAAGCGCTAATTCAACTAACAAACGTTGATTTTGACTTAATTTGTATTTTAAATCGCAATCATTGGCAATTTCAATTCCTTTTAAAAGGAAATCTTGTGTGCATTTTTGCGCTTGCAATCCGTACATTTTTTGCGCCTGTTCGCCTGTTTCTAAAAGCGACAATGTTATTGGGTTTTGGCAAACCAATAAATCTCTAAAATGCGAAGCCAATCCAGCTATAAAATGGTGTCCATCAAACCCTTTTGCTAAAATATCGTTATAAGCCAATAGCAAATCGGGTATTTTATTTTCTAAAATTAAATCGGTTACGGCAATGTAAGTTTCGTAGTCCAAGACGTTTAAGTTCTCCGTAACAGCTTGTCGCGTTAAATTTGTTCCACAATACGAAACAACCCTATCAAAAATAGATAGAGCATCGCGCATGGCACCATCAGCTTTTTGGGCAATAATGTGTAAAGCATCGTCTTCAAAAGCGATTCCTTGACTTTGGGCTACTTCTGCCAAATGTTCTTTAGCATCTTTTACCGTGATTCGTTTAAAATCAAAAATTTGGCAACGTGATAAAATGGTCGGGATGATTTTGTGCTTTTCGGTAGTAGCTAAAATAAAAATAGCGTGCTTAGGCGGTTCTTCTAATGTTTTCAAAAAAGCATTAAAAGCAGCCGAAGAAAGCATGTGCACCTCATCAATAATATAGACTTTATATTGTCCGGTTTGCGGAGGGATACGAACCTGATCGATTAAATTTCGAATGTCGTCGACCGAGTTGTTTGAAGCAGCATCTAATTCAAAAACATTAAAGGCAAAATCTTCGCTGGGGTCGTCGTATCCGGGTTGGTTTATTTTTCGGGCTAAAATACGAGCACAAGTGGTTTTTCCTACTCCTCTTGGTCCTGTAAACAAAAGTGCTGAGGCCAAATGGTTGTTTTCTATGGCATTTAGTAAGGTGTTGGTTATGGCCTTTTGCCCCACAACATCTTTAAATGTTTGCGGACGGTATTTGCGAGCCGACACGATAAATTGTTCCATAGATTTTTTTTAAGCGAGTAGCAAAGATAGTTTTTTATTTAAAAGATAAAAAAGTTTGACTTCGGAAAAATCAAGAATTTGCTAAGCCTTATATGCGACCTTTAATGCTTAAATCGATTAAGATTTTAGCGGCTTCGGTTTGGCTATTTGCAGCAAATCCATCCACAAAAACACCTTTTTTTCCTGAACTAGATTTGATTCCATACACAATAGCCTCATCACCTGGATCCGAATTTCCTTCGTACCTGTAAATGTGCACAATTTCAAATTTGGCAGGATTTTTTATAATAGATTCTTCGTTGAGATTGAAATCGTAAGTAAACCCTTTTTCATGCAATTGATCGAGTGCTTTAGCAATGGTGCTGTAGTGATACATTTTGGCCATAATAGTAAAGTTTAAGTTGAATCTTAAATGTAACTAATTTAAAATGATTTGCTTGTAAAAGGATTGTTAAAGTAACGGGGCAAATTTCGATTTGGCAATTTAAAAGTAGTAAATTTGCCTCGCAGACCGCCTTATCGCCGTTTCTTCTGATTGCTATCAGAAAGAGAGGGAGGAAAGTCCGGACACCACAGAGAAGCATAGCGGGTAACACCCGTCGGTCTCATATCGATTGGGATTAGGACAAGTGCAACAGAAAGTATGTACAGGTAATGCTGTAGTGAAACCAGGTAAACTCTATGCGGTGAAATATCAAGTATATCAGCATTTAAGGATTTCTCGTTCGTTGCTGAAGGGTAGATAGATGGATCCCGTTAGTAATATCGGGACTAGATAAATGATAAGGTATTTTTGAATGTTGAAAAGCAATTCAAAAAGAACAGAATCCGGCTTACAGGTCTGCTATTTTTTCAAATAAAAACACTACGATTCGTCTTTGGTAGTTCGCACCAATCCTATTCCTGATATAAAAAATACCATTCCTAATATTCCAAAAATAATTAGTGATTTGATGTCTTTCGTTTCGCCAGTAGTATCTGCAAAAACAAAAGCTGCATAAATTAGTCCGGCAATTCCTAATGTGGTAAGCAATGTGCCAAAAATACGTTTCAGGTTCATGATAATTTGTTTTATATTTAAATCAAATTTAATGGGAAGAGTTTCATTTCGCCTTATATAATTTTGATTTCGTTTTATAGGATTGTAGCGCAGAAAAATGCTTTTTTAACCTTTAAATAAACGAAGGAAACCATAATCATTGTCGGTTTTTTAATACATTTACATTAAAATATTAGAATTATAATGATGAAAAAAATTGTATTTACAGCATTGTTTTTGGGAATGGTTTCGTTCTCACAAGCACAAAATTTAGGAGATTTAAGTAAATCGGCTAGCGCATCTGCTAGCAAAGCGGCTTCTTCGGCAACCAGTTCATTTGATGTTGCCGGAATTTCCAATCAAATCATGGGCGTTTTGAATCCGAAATTAAAATTAACCGAGGCACAAAAACCGATGGTGAATTCGTTGGTAAATGATTTGTTGAACAAAAAGAAAAGTATTTTACCTAAAGCGGTTACTGATAAAGCAGGTTATGCTGCCGGTATGAAAGGAATCAATGATACGTTTACTTCAAAAATGAAAGGTTTGGTAAATGCTTCTCAGTATACCAGTTTATTGGGAATTTTGCCAAAATCAGCAAGTTCTGTTTCGCCTTTAGCTAAAATGTTATTTTAATAAAATCAATAAATTATTTAAAAGAGAAAACGGCTTTATAGAGCGGTTTTCTCTTTTTTTTATGTATAAAGAGATTAAGTTTTGGTTTTAAATGAGGAAGTCTATCCAAAAGTGTTTTAGCTCATTTCGATTTAATTTTAAAAGCGTATATTTATACTATTCTCTTTCAGTAAAATAAATGAATTCCTTTTGTATTTAAAAAGAAGTTAACAATGCGTTTTTTTTTAATTTTTGAGTTGGGTTTTTATCTGTTCTGCATTGGCACTGTTCAATCGCAGGAATTGACTATTTATACCATGCCTGCCCCCAAAAAGATGGATTGGGAATCGCCTAAAAAATTAATTAAAAGTTGTTTGTTAAATAAGATTGTTAAATCGCCTTATGGAGAAAACAGACATCCGATTGGGCACATGGTGATTGAATTGAAAGATAGCACCCGCTACGAAATGGTTGGAATGGCGCCCGAAACGAGTTTGCTGCCCATGAATAAAATCACTAAAGAAGGTTATGGTTTAGGCGTTTTATTTGCTGTTATTGATGGTAAATTAGAGCGCAAAGAAATTAATGTGCCTCAAGTAGAAGAGCGTGTTAAAAATGGAGATATTGCATTTGTAAATTATAAGATTAATCAAGCTGTTTTTGATCGGTTGTGGTTGTATTTGGTTGATTACCAATATAAAGGTTATGATCAATTTTACAACGGAGGCAATCGTCCTAGAGAAGGTGCTGGTTGCGGTTGTTCTGCCTTTGCTATTAGCTTTTTAGAAGTGGCTGGTATAGAGGATTTGTTACCTATTGAGGAGTGGAAAGTAAATGTTTTGGTTCCAGATGAATTTATTGGAGGACCGTATTGTGATAATAAAAAAGTGCCTTTTTACAAGTTGTTTTTTGCTCAAAAATGGGCCGATGAAAGCACAAATACCGAATCCTACGAATCTCTTTCGTTGTACGAACCCACTAAAATCTACAATTGGATTTTAAAAAAACATTATAGCCCTGTTAGTTTACCCAATGTCTTTAAAGCGGTTAGTGGCAATGCTAAAGGATTAGTTGTAGATGCCCGTACACAAGCATTTCCAACAGAACCTATTTGGTATGTGCAAAATGACAAGAAGTAACTAAACAATGGTTTTTACAATTGTTTTTGTTCAATTAAAGCTTTAATCTTCATCATCTTCTACCAATCGTAAAGTAGCATTTTCTTCTGTAAGTTCTTCATCTTCATCCGTCGAATTGAATTCGAAAAAAGAGAAAAATGAACCACCATAATTTTTTTGAAACGAAAAATTACTCAAATGCTCTAATTTGGTATATTTAGAATGTTCGATAATCATCATTCCGTCTTCGTGAAGTAATTCTTTATCAAAAACAGTTAAAATAATTTTTTCGAAAGTTGCCTGATCCAATCCGTAAGGCGGATCGGCAAAAATAATATCAAAGGATGATTTGCAATTTTCTAAATATTTAAAAACATCACTTTTGGTAGCGGCAATATCAAAATCAAATTCGGCCGCTATTTGTTTAATGTATTTTACACATCCAAAATCGGCATCAACTGCTGTTACAGGTTTACTTCCTCTCGAAGCAAATTCGTAACTGATGTTGCCAGTTCCTGCAAATAAATCAAGCACTTTTAACTGATCAAAATTGAAAGTATTATTTAAAATATTAAACAATGCTTCTTTGCTCATATCGGTTGTTGGTCTTACCGGGAGATTTTTCGGTGGGCTAAGGCGTCTACCTTTGTATTTACCAGATATAATTCTCATGATTGAAATAAGATAAAATGTTGTTGATTCTGAGCTTTTGAGTAGTAGTTTTTAGATTGTAAATCGGTAGTATCAAACAAACTTACATTGCGAATGTATTTGTATGCTAGTTTAAAATAAGCATCGTTTTCTGAAATGGTTCCTAACAATTCTAATTTAAAAAATTCAGGATTAAGTTGCAACTGTTCGGCTGTAAAAAGCAAGTAATAAATAAAATCTTCGGGCGTTTGGTATTCAAATGAATTGAATAAAAGCAATTGTTGGTTTTGCACCACTACAATTTCAAAATGGCCTGGGTTAAAATGCACCACCATTTTTTTCTCGTCGTTATTTTTGGATGCATCTAATAATTTTTCGACCAAAATACTCGAAGCGTGTTTGTAATCAAAACTGCCAAATTGATCGATAAAGAAATTATTAATATTTACATAAGGAATGTAAACCGAGTTCATGTGGTAATTTTGAATTTCATCAAACGCAAAAAAATCAGTTTGAAAAACTTTGGTATTGTATTGCAAATAACTGCCTAAATAATTTTCATCAAACAAAGCCGTCGGTACAAATGTAGACAAGTTGTTGTTGTGTACAATTATAATGTCATCATAGTGGTCTTTTAATTCGGGATAGCGACTAAAAGCATCGGCAAATAAATCTTCAATTGGAGTGGTTTTGTGTATGTTTTCGAAATGAATTTCATTCAGCGAACTAATTTTGTTGTTTAAAGTATCAAAACAACAAAAAGAGAGTCCGTTTAACGAAACTTGAAGTGCTAATTTTTTGTATTGTTTGCTGATGATATTGGTATGAGATGCTGACATAGTTGAATTTACAATGCGTTACTTGTTTTGGGGCAAGTGCATAGAATGCGTACACAAACTTACAAAATCAATTTTAATAACTCAGACAAAATTAAAGTCCATGCAAAAGCTTGGTTTTTTTATTCTTTTAAAAAGTTCAATCTACTATTTTTTACTATTTTGTATGTTAGTTCATTTTTAATAACAGGTTAATTATGAGTAAATAAAAGGTTTTGTATTGTGATAGTTTTTAAATTTTAAGGAAGTAATCCGTTTAACTTCTTTTAAAAAGCCCTTACTTTGCAAGCAAATTATCACCTATGAGCTCCTCCTTATTTTATAGTTTATTGAACAAAAAATTTCCATACGCTCCCACAATGAAGCAGGATATTTTTTTTCAGAAAATAGCTATTTTTTTAACGGAAAACTCGAATGAATCGCTTTTTGTTTTAAAGGGATATGCCGGAACGGGAAAAACCTCGGTTATTTCGACGATTGTGAATAATTTATCCGAAATTAATAAAAAATATGTTTTGCTAGCTCCAACCGGAAGGGCTGCAAAAGTAATTGCTAATTATGCCGAAAAACCAGCTTTTACGATTCACAAGAAAATTTATTTTCCTAAAAAAGCATCGGGTGGCGGAGTGGCTTTTACTTTACAACCCAATAAGCATAAAAATACCATTTTTATTGTTGATGAAGCTTCGATGATTTCGGATACCAATTCCGATTCAAAATTATACGAAAATGGTTCTTTGTTAGATGATCTGATTAGTTATGTGTATTCGGGGATCAATTGCAAATTGATTTTTTTAGGTGATACCGCTCAGTTACCACCTGTAAATTTAGATATTAGTCCGGCTTTGGATACGCAATCTTTGGCGCTACATTATAACAAAGAAATCGAATCAATTGAATTGGATGAGGTAATGCGTCAAGAGGAAAATTCGGGGATTTTGTTTAATGCAACCGAATTACGCGAGTTACTTCAAGATCATTTTATAACCGAATTTAAATTTCAACTCAAACCTTTTGCAGATATAGTACGGTTGCAGGATGGGTATGATATTCAAGATGCAATCAATCAATCTTACAGTAATTATAGTATTGAGGATACTGCTTTCATTGTAAGATCCAACAAACGGGCCAATTTGTACAATGAACAAATTCGAACTAAAATTTTGGATAAGGAAAGTGAGCTTTCTGCCGGAGATTTTTTGATGGTGGTAAAGAACAATTACTTTTGGTTAAAAGATTCGAATGAAGTTGGATTTATTGCAAATGGTGATATAATTGAGGTTTTAGAAATTTTTTCGATACAAGAGTTATACAGTTTCAAATTTGCTAAAGTAAAAATTCGACTTATTGATTATCCGAATCAAAAGCCGTTTGAAACTATTTTACTTTTGGATACGATAAAAAGCGAATCAGCTTCTTTAACTTTTGAAGAATCCAACCGATTATACGAAGAAGTTATGAAGGATTATGAAGAGGAAACTACCAAATATAGGAAACTTCAAAAAGTCAAATCCAACGAATTTTTTAATGCCTTACAGGTGAAATTTTCATACGCCATGACTTGTCATAAATCACAAGGTGGGCAGTGGAATACCGTTTTTATAGAGCAACCTTATTTGCCAAATGGCATCGATCAAGATTATGTAAGATGGTTGTATACCGCCATTACCCGAGCTAAAAACAAATTGTATTTGATTGGTTTTAAAGATGAATTTTTTAAAGAAATTTAATTAAAAAGTTCAGTTTATAAAACATAAAATAAAAAAAATCTCGGCTAGTAGATTTTGCACTAGCCGAGATAGATTTGGATTAAAAGGGGTTTTTGGATTATTTTTTAATAATCTTTTTGATTATTTCTTTTTTACCATTTAAGATTCTCACAAAATAGATTCCATTACTTTGTTGTGTTAAATCTACTATTTGATCTCCTTTAGCTTGTTCTTTTGAGAAAATCAATTGTCCTGAAGTGTTATAAACGGCAATGTTTGTCGTAGTGTTTTCAGGAGTTTGAACTGTTACATAATCAGTAGTTGGATTTGGATAAACTGAAATTTCAACATTTTTTATTTCTTCAGTTATAATCTCGGCTACCATTTTACTGGTAGTTCCCGATTTTTTAATTTCAATCCAATCGATATCAGCGCTTTCTCCAGTAGCATTTGATCGTAAAATAATGGTGTTATTTCCGCTAACCAAATTGGCGTTTATAGCTGAAGTAGTAAATTCACCACTAGCTGTTTCGCTCAAGGATAAAGTTTGAGAAACGCCATTAATCAAAATAATGGCACTTGGATTCATGCTGGCTTTACGGGTATATCTAAAAGATACTTGGTAACTTCCTGCTGTGTTGGCATTATAATTCCATACAATTTCTTTTCCACTATCATTTGATAAATTGATCGTGATGCCATTATCTGCATTTGGATATGATTTTAAAGCGCCATCATAAGAAATGGTTCCAGCATCCGAGTTTTCAATTCGAGTAGGAGTACTAGGTGTTGTGCTGCCTGCTGGAGTAGCCGAAGCAGCATTCGAATTGATAGAAGCATTGGCTTTTATCCAATAATAATAAGTGGTTCCGTTAACTGCAGTAGCATCGGTATAACTAGTTGTTGAAGTAGAAACAGCGGTTAATTTAGTTCTTCCTGCTGGATCAGCGTCGGTATCACGATACACTTCTAAACCTGTAATAGTAAGGTTGTTTATCGTCCAATTTAAAGCAACAGATGCATTTCCGGCAGTAGCAGTCAAGTTAATCGTTCCCGACACTGGTGCTTGTGGCGTAGCCGAAGCAGCATTTGAGTTAATTGAACCATTCGCTTTAATCCAATAGTAATAAGTAGTTCCATTTACAGCGGTAGCATCAGTATAACTTGTGGTTGAGGTAGAAATGGCAGTTAATTTAGTTCTTCCAGCAGGATCAGCATCCGTATCACGATATACTTCGAAACTAGTAGCAGTTAAGTTTGTGGTTGTCCAATTTAAATTTACTGAAGCATTACCTGCTGTTGCTGATAAAGTTACAGTTCCTACTACTGCTGCTTGAGGAGTAGCCGAAGCCGAATTAGAGTCGATAACTCCATTTGCTTTAATCCAATAGTAATAAGTAGTTCCGTTTAAAGCGGTAGCATCAGTATAGTTATTAGCTGTAGCGGTTAAATTAGCTAATTTTACTCTTCCGCTTGGGTCAGCATCGGTATCACGATAGACTTCAAAGCTCGTAGCTGTTAGGTCTGCAATAGTCCAGTTTAAAGTAACAATTGCATCTCCAGCTGTTGCAGTTAAAGTAACAGTTCCAGTTGGCACTACAACCGTAGATCCGTATTCAATAGCTCCTAAATCTGGTTTGCTTCCGTTGTAGGTAATACCTGTACTGGTAACACCTGCATCAATCAAACTACTTCCTGCTTTTAGTTTTAAAAATCCGTTAGCGGTTGGCGTTGCATTTGGACCAGGAGTTAAGGTTTCAAAATCAGAACTGCTTACTGAAAAACCACCATTAGCGCCTATAAAGGAATTTGGAGCTGTTTTGGTACCGATGATTCTGTCATTGGTTGAATTACCAAAAGATAAATTGTTTTTCCAAACGTGTGTAGCACCATCACGAGTGTGAATATTATATTCGGCATTATTATACGAAGTGTTGTTTGTAAATTCAATCGAACCGATATTTCCGTTATCGGTAAATCCATGTTTTCCATTGTTGTACGCTATACAACGACGTACAATGTGGTTTACTTTATCCGATGAAGAACCTAATTTAAATCCGTTTTTATCACCACTACCAGTAGTTCCTCCAGTGGTTAAAATTCCGTTATCATGGGCAATACAATCTTCAAATAAAATAGCTCCAATTGGTCCCGTATCGCTTTTGGTATATAAATCCCAACCGTCATCAATATTATGGTGAGAAACACATCCGCGGAAAATGTTACCGGTTCCACAAGTTAATTTCGCTGCAAAACCATCGGCGTTTTCGTTGGTCGAATCATGATTGTCGTATGCTTCACAGTTTAAAATTAAATTGTTTGAAGGCCATTGGCTAATGCTGGTAGCAGAAGTGTTGTAGCGACTCAATTGTAAACCAGTATCTTTATTTTTTCTGAAAATACAGTTTTCAATTTTGTTATTATTTCCTGATAGTAACATACCATTATCACCTGCATTTTCTATGATGATTCCTTTAAAATGCCAGTAATCTCCATCCAAAACAATTCCTCGGTTAGAAGTGCTTTCTACCATTGCCGAGAAATTTAAAATTGGCGTACCATCATAAGCAAAGACTTTGTTTAAAGCTGATGAACCATTTGCTGTAATTAAGATTGTAGAAGAAAAGTTATAAGTTCCTCCTTTTACAAAGATAGTTCCTCCTGCAGTCACGGTAGTTAATGCTTTTTCAAAAGTAGTTGGCAAAGCTTGTGTGCCTGGATTGTTGGCAGATCCATTTGTTGCTACATAAATTGTAGCGCCGTTTCCTGGTGTAGTACTACCTGCAGGTGTAGCTGTTACGCTATTAGAGTCTAAGTTTGTATTGGCTTTAATCCAATAATAATAAGTAGTGCCATTGCTAACGGTTGTATCAGCATAAGTGGTTGCGTTAGTGGCTAAAGTAGCCAATTTAGTTCTTCCTGCTGGGTCAGCATCGGTATCTCGGTACACTTCTAATGCTGTAACAGTTAAGTTAGAAGTTGTCCAACTCAAATTAACTGTAGCATTTCCTGCTGTAGCGTTTAATGTAATAGTTCCATTTGAAGTTGCAGCAGTTGGAGTTGCAGCCATAGCATTCGAATCTACTGAACCATTTGCTTTAATCCAATAGTAATAGGTAGTTCCTCCGACAGCAGTAGCATCGTTATAGGTTGTTGTAGAAGCTGATACATTCGAAAGTTTAACTCGCCCACTTGGGTCGGAGTCGGTATCACGATATACTTCGTAACCAGTGGCAGTAAGGTTGCTAACAGTCCAATTTAAAGTTACCGAATTTTGACCAGCTGTTGTAGTAAGATTTACTACAGGATCTGGTGTTGGTACCACAACTTGTCCTTCTCCTTGAATGTACACCAATTTGGTTTTGTAACTGGTAAGGGCACTTTTTAGAGGGACATTTAAATCGTATGAAGCATCGTCAACCGAATTGTTAAAAGTCCATTTAAAGTCACCGCCATTTTGTCTTCCTGCATATTGTTTTACATTTGCCATGGCCACTTCGGGACTATCGGCAGTATAACTGTACATAATGCTAGAATTAGTGTCAAAATTATTGTGTGTATTTCCACCAGACGAAGATTTGATGTTGCTTGCCATAGTTTGATTTCTGCTAGTTGCAACAAAGGCATCAAAATCGACCGTAGAATTTGGATAGCCACTTGCACCATAGGGTACAAATCGTTTTTGTCCAATCATATAGTTATTAAAGGCTTTAATAGATCCACCAGCTTCTTTAGAAAAAGTGGCCATTTCTCCTGCATTATTGCTTTGTGAACTTTCGTCAAAAATATCCGAACCTTGCATTGAAGTTAAAATAGGATATTTACAATTTCTGAAATAATTTCCCTCTACTAATAAAGAAGAGCCTAAGGTAGAACCTACACCGTATTTCGAATTTCCATCGTAATAATTGTTATAGATGTGTGCCGAATAATAACGAACACGTGGATGACGCGAAT
Source organism: Flavobacterium agrisoli (assembly GCF_016522065.1). Lineage (GTDB taxonomy): Bacteria > Bacteroidota > Bacteroidia > Flavobacteriales > Flavobacteriaceae > Flavobacterium > Flavobacterium agrisoli. The sequence continues at coordinate 341,912 of NZ_JAEHFV010000003.1, forward strand.
CGGAGTGATCATACCAGTTATGGTGATAGGTTACGTACAATCCAGACGTAGTTCCTTCACTTAAACCTAATAAATTTGATTTTCCAGTATCCCAAAAGTGATTATAGGCAAATGTTACATAAGTCGATTTTTTACAATCTAAGGCGCCATCACCTTTTGCCTGATCGGCATCACTTCCTGCATCGCCATAAAATAAATCTACATTGTGAACCCAAACATAATCATTACCTTGTTGTAAGCCTACATTATCGCCTTCACCACTATTACAGTTCATGGTTGCAATATTGCGGATTTCAATATTGGAAGCATTTTTAATTCGAACACCCCATCCATCAGCTACTGCATCTTCACCAACACCCTCAAGTGTAATAAAACTTGCGGCATTATTGGAGTTTTCAATAACAATATCACCCGCCATCATGTATGACAAATCGGTAATTTGTCCTACCATTCGGATAATTAAAGGGCGTGTGTCTTTTCCTTTTTTAAAGGCATCCAAAATGGTTTGCAAGCCTACGCAAGGATTTGCCGATGCTCCTGTAACATCCAACGAAATGGTGTTTTTGGTTTTTTCGGTTACATACAAGATAACGGCTCCCGATTTTGGAGTTCCGTCTGCATTATATGCACCAGGAACACGACCATTTGCAAATGCAAATCCAGAACGATCGTGTGCTTTAACGGTTAAATTTCCTGTTGTTGCTGCCGTGCCTTCGGTTCCAGAAATAACAGGGGCAACTTTTAGAGTGTATGTACCGGCTTTAAGGCCTAATACATCGGCTCTGAAGTACGAGCCGTAACTCCGAATTAATGGGTCGTCAATTTTTTTATTGGTGACACCATTTCCACTATAATACACATTATAGCTTTGAGCACCCGAAACGGGTTGCCATTTAACATAAGCAGATTCAAGCCAACCTGCCGATTCGTTAATAGTAACTGTTTGTCCAATTGAGTAATGACTTGTCATCAAAACAGTTACCAAAATCATTAGTTTTTTTAACATTTGATTTGGGGTTATTAGTTAATAAAATGATTTTTAATCGATTAGAGATGTAATCGATTGCACAAATGTAAGTAAATTACTCTTTAAAAAAATTTAATATTATCAAATTGTTATTAAAACTCACAAAAAAAATGAAAACAATATTTTTTTATAACATAAAATGTAAAAATTACAATTATGAAATTCGTAGTAAAGTATTGTTTTCGTTGGGTTTTTAAAAAAAGGAGTATTTTAGGAAGAAGTAAATTTTTATAAGGAATTTTTAAAATAAAATCCCAAAAAGCAATTTTAAGTCTTTATTAAACGAAAGTTCTCGGGTAATATTGTAGTAGTAAGATTATTGCAAAAAAAAGTTTGACTCGAAGCCAAACTTTTTTCTGAATTTTATGTTATAAAATGTTATTCCGATTCTTGCATGGTATGATAAACATTCATTACATCATCGTCTTCTTCAATTTTTTCGATTAATTTTTCAACATCAGCAATTTGCTCTGCGGTCAATTCTTTTGTTATTTGAGGAATACGTTCAAATCCAGAAGATAAAATTTCTAAACCTCTCGATTCTAATTCTTTTTGAATAGCACCAAAACTACCAAAAGGCGCATAAATTAAAATACCATCTTCGTCTTCAAAAATTTCTTCGGCGCCAAAATCAATTAATTCTAATTCTAATTCTTCGGCGTCTATTCCTTCTTTCGGAATTCTAAAATTACAAGTATGGTCAAACATAAATTCAACCGAACCTTGTGTTCCTAATGTTCCATTGCATTTGTTAAAATAACTACGAATATTGGCAACCGTACGATTGTTGTTATCAGATGCTGTTTCAATTAAAATGGCAATTCCGTGTGGGGCATAGCCTTCAAAAAGTATTTCTTTGTAATTGGCAGTATCTTTATTGGTTGCATTTTTAATAGCACGCTCCACATTGTCTTTGGGCATATTGGCTGCTTTCGCATTCTGGATAACCGCTCTCAATCTTGAATTGGATTCAGGGTTTGGTCCGCCTTCTTTAACGGCCATTACAATATCTTTACCAATTCGAGTAAATGTTTTGGCCATTGCAGCCCAACGTTTCATTTTTCTACCTTTTCTAAATTCAAACGCTCTTCCCATTTCTATTGTATTAAATTGAGTTGCAAAAATACAGTTATTAGTTATTTATCCAAAAACAAAATTTATTCTTTTTAATTTAAAAAAAGGGAATCGAATATATTACTTATAATGATTAAAATCGTTGATAATAGTAACGGCTTCACTTAAATAGGGATTGTTTTTTAAGTTGTCAATTTGGTATTGATTGATGGTTTTTTCATTAGGATAAATTCCAAGTAAAAATTGATTTAAAGTCGAATTGTAAACATCTAAAGGATTACTTGTTGCATCGTATTTGGTGATTTTTTCCCATAAATCTTGTGAAACTTCATTCAGTTTGATAACCGAATCTAACGTCATCGGAACTTCGGTTTTGGATTGCTCTACCAATTCATTTATGCTTTTATTAACGGTTTTCATGTTGTTGAAATACTCGTTTTGTGCAATTCGCTTTTTGCTATTTTCTGCTAGTTTATTAATTAAATCTCTTTTTACAAAAGGTTTGAATTTTACCGAGGGTACAATACTATCGTTTTTGATAGCTGTTGGAAAATCACGCTCTTTTTGAAACATGTTCTCGTAAAATTCGGGTAAAACCACATCGGGAGTTACGCCAATATATTGGTGACTTTTTCCAGTTATACGGTAAAATTTATTAATGGTTAGTTTAACAAAATCGGTAGCACTAGTTTCATCCAAAGGTAAAATGGTTTGCATGGTTGCCTTTCCTAAAGTTGTATTTCCTAAGAGTAAGGCCCGGTTGTAATCCTGCATAATGGCCGAAAAAAATTCGCTAGCCGATGCCGTATTGCCATTTACTAAAATTACAATTGGTCCTTTGTACAACATGCCTTTATAAGGATCATCAATTAACATTTGTGTGTGGGTTTTATCTATCACAATCGAAATAGCTCCAGTGTTAATGAACATTCCGGCTAATTTAATGGCTTCTTCCATCGAACCACCGCCATTGTCTATCAGGTCGATAACCAATCCTTTAATGTGGTCTTTATCTAATTTGTAAATTTCTTTTGCCACATCTTCGGCACAACCTGCGCCGCCTTTTCCTTCTAAGTCGGCATAAAAACTCGGAATTTTAATATAACCTACCTTACTTTCTTTACCGATTATAAAACTGAATACCGAATTTTCTTCATCTTTCATCACTTTTTTTTCGATATAAACATCAAAGTTTTTTTTCGAATTTCGTTGTAAAGTCAAGGTAATGTTTTTATTGGTTTCGGACGAAATTAAATTTGAAATCGCTTCTAACGACGCGCAGGAAACCTCTAGCTTTTCTTTTTGATTGGAGACCGCTACAATTTGATCGCCTTTTTTTATTTGTCCGGTTTGAAAAGCGGGACCATTCGGATCAATTTCGGCAACAATAATTTCGTTTTTTTCGTTTAAACTTACCGTTAATCCCATTGATAAGTGCTCTTTGGATAACGAAGCTTCGAAAGTTGATTTGGAATCGTCGCTAAAATAGGCGGTATGTGGATCAAAATAGGTACAGAAATAATTGTATAATAATTCTTCAGGTTTTGCATCGGTGCTAAGTAAGGTATTAACATGGCAAATTTCGTTTGCAATAGTTTTCTCTTTAATAGAAGGTTCTATTGTTTCGAAATGGGTTTTTAGCGAGTCGGTATTTTTACTCAAAACAGCAATTTCGTCTAGTATTTCAAACCGAATTTTTTTGCGCCATACTTTTTCCACTTCATCTGCTTTCATATAAACCGGAAAAGATTTTTTAAAAAAACGAATGGTATCGGGTTTTGAATAATCAATTGGTGTTAGTTTAATTTTTTCTAAAACAGCTTTTTTGCGTTCTAAACCCGTTTTATGAACGGCATACATTTCTGTTAAAAAAGAACAGTCATTTTTTAAAATATAATCGTCCAAATGCAAGCGGTACTTTTGAGCCAATACATCGTATTCGGATTTGAGGAAAATGTTTCGGGAAGGATCAAGTGCATCAAATAAATTATCAAAAACATATACCGATAAACTATCGTCTACAGGCTTTGGCATTACGTGTTCTCGTTTTATTAATTGATTGATTTTGTTTAAAACAACGCAAGTGTTTTTTTGAGTTTGTGCTTGTAATAGGTTGAAAATTAAAAGGAAAAATAAGTAATGTATTTTCATAAAAAAGTGATGAGCATTTGTACTAAAATTACACTATTTTTAATTAAAACCGATCAACATATGATAATATTTCGAATAAAATCAAAAAAAAGGTAGCCTTATTCTTGGAAAGGCTACCTTTTATGGAGTGTCATTTTAATTTGTATTGTGTTATTTTTTGTAAAAAGGCAATTTTACTACTTTGGCAGGCACATCATTTTTACGAATTCGAATAAAAATTGGTGTATCGACCTCGCTGTTTTTAACGTTAACATAGCCCAAACCAATTCCGATATTCAATGAAGGTGACATGGTTCCAGAGGTTACAATTCCTATTTCGTTGCCATTAGCATCTACAATCACATAATCATGTCTAGGAACTGCTCGTTCTTTCATTTCAAAAGCAACTAATTTTTTTGTAACACCTTCCTCTTTTTGTTTTTTTAAAGCTTCAGAATTGGTGAATTCTTTGGTGAATTTGGTAATCCAACCTAAACCAGCTTCGAGTGGAGAAGTAGTGTCGTTGATATCGTTTCCGTACAAACAAAATCCCATTTCTAAACGCAAGGTATCACGCGCCGCCAAACCTATTGGTTTAATTCCGTAAGTAGCACCAGCTTCAAAAACTTTGTTCCAAATAGCTTCGGCGTCTTCGTTTTTACAATAAATTTCAAAACCGCCCGAACCCGTATAGCCGGTGGCCGATATGATTACATTTTCAAATCCAGCAAAATCACCTACTTTAAAATGGTAATAATTAATAGCACCCAAATCGATTGAAGATAACGATTGCATGGCTTCAACAGCTTTTGGTCCTTGAATGGCTAACAAAGCATATTCATCCGAAAGGTTTTGCATGTTTACGCCCAAATCATTAAACGAACTAATCCAATTCCAATCTTTCTCAATATTCGATGCATTTACAACTAATAAATACTCTTCTTCTTTCATTTTGTAGATAATCAAATCATCTACAATTCCGCCATCATTATTCGGTAAACAAGAATATTGTGCCTTTCCTACGGTTAAATTGGCAGCATCATTTGAGGTCACTTTTTGAATTAAAGCCAAGGCATTTGGACCTGAAAGCAAAAACTCGCCCATGTGTGAAACATCAAAAACACCTACATGATTACGAACTGCTTCGTGTTCGGCATTTACGCCTTCGTAAGTAATTGGCATGTTATATCCCGCAAAGGGCAACATTTTTGCGCCTAAATTTTCGTGTATGTGTGTAAGTGCAGTATTTTTCATTTTCTTGAAATGTTAGTTTTGAAAGGCAAATTTATTCAAAAAATAAGAGAAATACGTAGTTCAAATTTCAAAAATCGGAATATTTGTAGGGTAGTGAATTTTTGATATTTCTATTTTTTGTATTATTACAAAAAAAATAAAATGAAAAATTTCGATATAATAAAAGTTATACTAGTTGCGATTTTTGCCCCTCAATTCATGATGGCACAGCAAACAAAAGAGAGCGAGAAAAACAAAGAAACCTATACAATTGAAGATTGTGTCAATCATTTTGAAGTTGATAAAGCCAAACAAACCAAAGTTGGATATCAATATTGGTTTGCTGATAAAAATTTTACCGATGAAATTACGTTGAAAATGAGTATTGTCAATCCGCATCAATCCACACATGCGCCTCATCGGCATATTGAAGAAGAATTGTTTTATATTTTAGAAGGTTCTGCCGAATTTTATTTGGATGGAAAAAAAATAATTGCCGGACCCCAAACAAGTTTGTATTGCCCGTCGAATAAAGAACACGGAATTAGCAATGCCGGTGAGACAATTTTAAAATATTTAGTAATTAAAAAGGACTTAAAATAAATTCTTTTATAGTAAAATACAATCACCAAACGGGAATCTTTATCGCTAAAAATTAAAGTATGAAAACGGCTGTTTTACTTGATAAAAAGGAAATACTTCGGTTTTATAAAAAAACAAATCCGCAAACGCATAAAGGTTTGCAAGGCCATGCTTTGGTTATTGCGGGAAGTTATGGTAAAATGGGAGCGGCGGTTTTAGCTTCTAAAGCTGCTTTAAAATCGGGCTGTGGTTTGGTCACTGCTTTTGTGCCTCAATGCGGGTATACAATTTTGCAAATTGCCAATCCAGAAGTGATGACTATTACGGATGAAGCTGAAAAGGAAATAACAAAGATTAGTACTCATAATAAGTACCAAGCTATTGGTTTGGGACCTGGAATCGGATTAGCCAATATTACCCAAAATGCCGTTTTGGATTTTTTAAAAAACAATCGAATTCCATTGGTTATTGATGCCGATGCCATCACCATTTTACCACAAAATCAAGATAGGTTGTCTTTTTTACAGCCTAAAACAATTTTTACACCACATCCCAAAGAATTGGAACGTTTAATAGGAAAATGGGAATCGGACGAAGACAAATTCCAAAAAACCATTCTGTTTTCAAAAAAATTTGATGTGGTAATGGTTATGAAAGGTGCTCCAACTTTTATTATTTACCAAGATGAAATTTATAAAAATACATCTGGCAATGCGGCTTTGGCAACTGCTGGAAGTGGAGACACGCTAACCGGAATTATTACTGGACTTTTAGCGCAAGGTTATTCGCCGTTAGAGGCGGCTCAAATGGGTGTTTTTTTACACGGATTAACAGCCGATTTAGCTATCTCTGATATCGGAACACATGCTTTTATAGCTTCGGATTGTATTGCCTATTTGGGTAAAGCCTTTTTGTTTTTAGAAGCCGAATAACTCAATCAAATAAACTAAGTTTGTGAAATGGGTTTTTTAAAAAGAAAATGATCCAATTCAGTAAAGCAACAAATTTTAAAATGGATAAAATTTTTGATTTAAGAACAGTTACCGTTATGCGCTACATTACGCCTTTGCGCGAAGGAGGATCGCTGCCTGCCTTGGCCGAAGCTGACGATGATTTTAAATATGTTTTAAAATTTAAAGGTGCTGGTCATGGTGTAAAAGCTTTGATTGCCGAATTAATAGGTGGACAAATAGCTAAAGCGTTAGGTTTGCCTTTGCCTGAATTGGTTTTTGCGCATTTAGACGAAGCATTTGGTAGAACGGAAGCTGATGAAGAAATTCAGGATTTGCTACAGTTTAGTCAAGGGCTCAATTTAGGCCTTCATTTTTTATCGGGAGCCATTACTTTTGATCCTGCTGTAACCGTTGTGAACGAACTTTTGGCTTCGCAAATTGTTTGGTTGGATGCGTTTATTACTAATGTTGACAGAACTTTTAGAAACACCAATATGCTCATTTGGCATAAAGAATTGTGGCTTATTGATCATGGTGCTTGCTTGTATTTTCATCATTCTTGGAACAATTGGGAGCAACATGCTATGAGTTCGTTTAAACTAATTAAAGATCATGTTTTATTACCGCAGGCTTCACTTTTGGATGAAGTAAATGCCGATTTTAAAAAACGTTTAAATCCCGATGTTTTGCAAGAAATTGTTAACACAATTCCAGACGAATGGTTGCAATGGGAGGAAAGCGAGCAAACAGAAGCAGAGCTTCGAAATGTGTATTTGCAGTTTTTAATTACACGATTAAATCATTCTGAAATTTTTGTAAACGAGGCTAAAAATGCAAGATAATTTTTTATATGAATATGCTGTAATTCGTGTAGTACCCAGAGTAGAACGCGAAGAGTTTTTAAATGTAGGCATTATTTTGTTTTGCAAAAGAGCCAAATTTATTCAAGTTGTTTTTGAGGTTAACGAAACGAAATTAAAAGTATTGGCTTCCGAATTGGATTGTGAACAATTGTTGTGCAATTTAAAAGCCATGCAACAAATAGCTTCAGGGTTAAAAGGAGCGGGGCCTATTGCCGAGATGGATGTTCCCTCGCGTTTTCGTTGGTTAACTGCTGTAAGAAGCTCTTCTATTCAAACATCAAGACCACATCCTGGTTTGACGTTAAATTTAGAAGATACCATACAACGTTTGTTTACAGAATTGGTTTTATAACCTTCTAAAACAGATTTTTTCGAGGTAAATAAATTCTAGCGGTTCATTTGTCGTGGATTGATGTAGTGGACTTTCAGGAAAGGGTTCTCTTTTTCCAGTTTCTACGTATCCGTGGCGTTTATACCAATCAATTAATTCTGTTCGTACCGAAATTACAGTCATAACAATGGTTGTAAGTTGCAATTGCAAAGCGACTTTTTCAGCTTCTTTTAGTAATTTTTTTCCAATTCCGCTATTTTGTATGTCGGGAGAAACGGTAAGCATTCCTAAATACAATTTTGTTTCTTCTTCCACTAACAAAACGGTTCCCAAAATTTGATTGTTTTGTGTAAATTTTAAAAGTGTATTTTTTTCAGTAGTTAAAATTTCTTGTAACTCAGCTTCGGTAGTTCGCAATCCGGCCAAAATATTCGCTTCGGTAGTCCAACCTTTTTTAGCATTTTCACCTCGGTAAGCGCCGTTGATTAATTCATTTAAAGCTGGAACATCTGCTAAAGTAGCTTTAGAAATCATTTTTTGTTTTTTAGCTATTATCGAATTTCTTCAAAAGTAGTTCCTTGGCGAATGTCACCAGTATTGAAACCTTTTTTAAACCAATACATACGTTGTTCTGAGGTTCCATGTGTAAACGAATCGGGAACGACTTGTCCTTGCATTTTTTTCTGAATAGCATCGTCACCTACAGCATTTGCGGCACTCAAAGCTTCGTCAATATCACCAACATCTAGATTTTCTTTGTTATAATGTGCCCAAACTCCAGCATAAAAATCTGCCTGTAATTCTAAAGCAACAGAAAGTTTATTGGCTTCTGCTTGTGATTTGCCTTGTTGCATTTTACGCATTTGATCCGATGTACCCAACAAGGTTTGAATATGATGGCCAATTTCGTGCGAGATAACATATGCAATCGCAAAATCACCTCCTTTAGCTCCAAAACGGCTTTGTAATTCATCAAAAAAACCTAAATCCATATACACCATTTGATCGCCAGGGCAATAAAAAGGACCCGACGCAGAGGAAGCTCCCCCGCAGGCTGTTTGTACCGAACCTCTAAACAAAACCAATTTAGGTTGTTTGTAGGTCATACCATTTTCTTGAAAAATTTTACCCCAAATATCTTCATTATCGGCTAAGACTACTCGCACAAATTGCCCCATTTCTTCATCTTCTTTACTTAAAGGAACTGCACTTTGGGTTTGTGCAGGTTGTTCCTGCATTTGCTCTAAAACAGGCGTAAGCAACTGTGCATTTTCGCCACCAAATACATTTAGTAATAAAATAATGATACCAATAATTCCGCCACCAACAGCGACTTTACCTCCCGAAATACTTCTTCGGTCGTCTACGTTGTTACTTTGTCTTCTGCCTTGCCATTTCATAGCTTAAATTTTATAAGTTTTGTTTCTTTTAAAAGGTGTCGAATTTTTTCACCAAGTTTTCACTTTCAAATGAGGAATTAATGTTTGATAAAAATTGCTGACTTTTATCCAATTCGAAATAAATTCCTCCTACATATTCTATGATTTCATCGTTTTTAATTACATCGGCATATTCTTCAATCCAAATGTATTCGCCCGATTTTCTTTTAATCTGATATTTAGAATGTATTGATTTACCTTTCCGAATACTCATCATTTGTTGGTTGATGATTTTTGCTTTTTGAATAGGATGTATTAAGTCTAAAAAGGAAATTTTATTTTTTAAAAATTCTTCTTTTGAGTAACCTGTAAGTGCTTCAATCGTATCATTTAAATAAACTTTACTAGCGTTTTGATCAAATTTAGATAAGTAAGCGGTTCCAGGAATGTTATTCACAATCAGCTTAAATCTTTGTTCGCTTTCAATCACACGTTGTTGGTTTCGGGTCCGTTCTAGAAAGTTTGAAATATTATTTGCCAATGTTTGTAAAATAAGCAATTGGTCTTTGCTTAATTTTTTTTCAGAAGTGCAATTGCTGAGACCTAAAAATCCTTTAATGTGGTCGTTTTCGTAAATCGGTAGCAAAACCATGCACAAGATGTTTTTTTGAATGTAATATTTCTTTAAAACAGAATCGTCCAAATCTTTAGTTTTAGCTTGAAAGTAAGAACTGTTGTTAATATTTTTAATAATTTCGGAACACTCTCCTTCGGTAAACTTTGTTTCAAGCACTTTCGTCTCGGTTCCTTTTTCTAGCGTCCATAAAAAGCGTCCCACAAACAAACCTTCATTGTCTTTCTCATAATACGTCATCCGGTCAGCACGACTTGCTTTTCCAATGGTTTGAAAGGTGAGATTGAACATGTCATCAACACTTTCGTTAGATAAAAAGTTTTCGGTACATTTTGCTACTGCAGCAAGCAATCGGGTTTTGTCTTTTAATTTTTTTTGTTGTTTTAGTCGTTTGTGAGTTGCAATTCCTAACGAAATAATATCAGCAATAGTTTTTGAAAAATAGGCATCATCAGTATCCCATTTTCTTTCTGTTTTGCTTTCAAAACAAAGAATTCCGTACAGCTGTCCATTGACATAAACGGCCGAATCAATTAAAGAACGTACTCCAGTTTGGTCTAAATAATCGTGACTGAATTCGGAGGTTTCGTATTTGCTTAGTACATCCGAAACGATGATTTGGGTTTTATTTTCGATTGCTTCAAAATATACGGGAAAATCAATTCTTTTAATGACTGCTTTTAAATCAATTTTAAATGAAGGATCTTTGCTACAGCCCAGTTTGCATCTAATTTCTTCGGGTTTGTAGGACCAATACGTAGTGCCACAAATATCATTATTAATGGCGGTTTCATTGAGGATATACGCAATTGATTCATTTGCGTTTTTAAAAATGGTGAAATCGGTAGTGGTTAATCTTTTTATGATTTCGGTATATTTTATTTTTTTCTCTAACTGCAAATTTTTCTGTTGCTCTGCTGTTTTTTGAGTTGTGATATCTCGTGCAATTCCCGAAAATCCAATAATTTTACCAAATTCATTTTTTCGTACAATAACTTTTTGTGACACCCAAACTTCTTGACCATTTTTTTTAAGTAAGGGCAATTCGATTATGGGAAAATCAAGTTGTATATTTTCTAAATTCTCGTAAAAATCGGCAGCAATATTTTGGTATTTTTTACTTATATAAAAAGTATAATGTTTTCCAATTACATCCGACTCTCTATAATTTAAAGTTTTTAAAGCAAAATTGTTGACAAAAGTAAAATGACCTTTATTGTCCATTTCGAAAATTAAATCCGATGCGGTCTGGATAAGGTTTTGAAATTGATCTCGAATGATGTATTGTTCTGTAATATCTTGACCCACACCAATTATTAAATCCGTTTCTAAACGTTTGTCTTTCCATTGTATGTATTTGTAATCGCCGTTTTTACATTTTAATTTTCGGGTATATAATTTATCTTCATCGTGTTCTTCAAAATATTTTTGACCTACAAATTCGGCATCTTCTGTTAATCGCCAATATTCCATTCCCATTACTTCTTCTGGTGTATATCCCAAAATTGTTTCGATGGAATCACTGCAATACAAACATTCGCCTCTTTTATTACAAGCAACAATTAATGAATTTCCTTTCTGAACAATTTCATTCGTAAAACGTAATTTATCTTTAACATTCATCAGAATTATATGGCGAATTTGATTAATTACAATGATGATTATACTGAAATTAATCAAGATTATAGCAGCTTTTATTGGAATAATTTGAAAAGCAAAAATGCTTATTAGAAACAGAACAGTAGCTCCAATAAAGCAGTAATAAAAACGTACTGGTTTGATAACATTATACGAAAAAAATAAAAAAATTAAGAAACCGATTGAAGGTATGACAGTATCTTTTAAAGTAACTATATGATAACTAACGTAACTGAAGTAAACTAAAAAAAGTCCTATAAAGATATAATAAATTTTATTGTATAAAAATGAAAACTTTTTAAAGAGATAATAAAATAAGGTGATGGTAACTCCGATTAAAAGGTTAGAAACCAGAACAGTTTTACTTCTTAAACTCATTATCTCGAAAATGAGTTCAGAAATAATTATGGCATAACCAATAAATAAAAAATACAAATGGTATTCTTTTTTAGTGCTTTCTCGTTCTTTATATTTTTCGTAATAATTTTGTTTTAATTCGTGGTTTAGCGAAATAAATCTATAAAAAACGAAAAGGGATAAACTTATAATGGCTAAGAAAAGAATGGAAATTCTAGGAATATCATAACCGTACTTATTTATAAAATCATTAAGATTATCAATATTGAGTAAATCAAACAAAATCAATGATTTATTGGTTAAAGTTTTGAGTTGTAATATGGGGGCTAGCATTGCCATTTAATCTATTTTTTTTAAATTGAATTATTCAATTGTTCCTATGCTGTCAATCGGGTCGAGATTTTCTCTAGAAAGGATAGCATGATATATGGCATAGGTCATTGAATAATTTAATGGTATTGTAAAAAAGACCCCGATGCAACAACCAATAAAACCTAACATAGAAGCTAAAAAGGCCGTGATAATTAAACCTGCAAGTACGATAGGCTCTTTAGTCATAATTGTATAACTTCCTTTTATTGCTTCAATAGGTTCTAATTCTCCGAAAATAACCAACGGAATTGCCAAATAGCTAATAAAAGATATGATTAAGGTAATTCCTAAACCCAAAACAGTAAGTCCAATTTGTTCGGTCAAAGAGCTTATTAAAATACTAATAGCACTTATTATAATAGTTGTGCTCACTATTTTTGAAAAATAAGGCGCTTTATAATAATAAAACATAGAGGAAACTTTAAATGTTTCGTCTTTTTCGGCACTGTCTGCCATTTTATAAAATCCAGCCATCAGTGGACTGATTACGGCACCCAAAAATAGTTGTGCGATTAACGAAAACAGTAAATGAATACCTGTTAAGCGAGTTTGTAGTAATTGGGGTAAAAAATTTTCGCTCAAAGCAACTGCACCGTAGAAAGCAAATAAAATTCCGATTCCGATAAATCCCGCTATAATTGAAAATACTATGATAATTAATCCTGCGTAAGCGGCTATTTTTTTATAATTTTCGAGAGCATGTGTGAAGACTGTTGAAAAATAGAGTTCAAATCCATGTTCTTTTATGGTTTTAATTTGGCTTTTTGTGGTAGGTTGCATGTATATTTTTTTGAAGGAACTATATTTTGTGGTAAATATACTATTTTTTTATAGAAAGAAAGCGTTAACATTTATTCGTTATTGCTTTTTATTGTAAAAACAAAATCTTCAAAAAATGAAACAAAAAGGATGTTTTTAAAACCATTCAAAAAACTTTTTAACTGCATCAAGTTTGTCTTTGTAAGGGGCGTAGCGTAACGGAATATCAAGCCAATTTCCTTTTTTCACCACAGCTTTATGATGTGTAAAAATATCAAAGCTTAGTTTTCCGTGATAGGCACCGATGCCGCTATTGCCAACTCCTCCAAAAGGCAATCGTTGATTAGCCAAATGAATAACAGTGTCGTTAACACAGCCTCCGCCAAAACTGAATTTTTGTATTACTTTAGAAATAAAATCATCGTTTTCGCTAAAAACATACAGCGCCAATGGTTTTTCATATTTCGAAATAATTTGCTGAATTTCATTTTCATTCTGATAGGTCAAAATGGGTAATAAAGGGCCAAAAATTTCATCTTTCATGATTAAAGTGTCGGTGCTGTTTTCTTCAATCAAAGTAGGAGCAAGGTAGTTGGTATTGGCATCGTTATCTCCTCCAAAAATTACTTTATTTTCATCAATCATTTCTACCAAACGCAAGAAGTTTTTGGTATTGATAATACGCGCATAATCGGGTGATTTTTTAGGTTCACTGCCGTAAGCTTTGGTTATTTCTTCTTTTAAAAAACCAATCAAATGCATTTTCATATCGGCTTGTACCAACAAATAATCGGGTGCCACACAGGTTTGACCTGCATTAACAAATTTTCCCCAAACAATTCTTTTGGCGGCTAATTTTAAATTGGCCGTTTCGTCAATAATACAAGGATTTTTCCCTCCCAATTCCAACGTAACAGGGGTTAAATTTTTTGCTGCTGCTTCGGCCACAATTTTTCCCACGGCCACACTTCCGGTAAAGAATATGTAATCCCAACGTTTTTGTAATAAAGATTCGGCTATTTTAGCATCACCTTCTATTACTTCAACATGGTTAACGTGAAATGTTTCTTTAATTATGCCAGCAATAATTTCAGAAGTATGTGGTGTTAATTCCGAAGGTTTTAAAATGACCTGATTTCCTGCTGCGACCGCCGAAATTAAAGGAACGAGAGCCAAATGAAAAGGATAATTCCAAGGAGCAATAATTAAAACTTTTCCGTAAGGTTCTTTGTAAATATAATCGGAAGAAGGAAAATTGAGTAACGATGATTTTACGCGTTCCGGCTTTGCCCAAGAGCGAAGGTTTTTAATCGTATATTTTAATTCGGTTATGACAAAACTGGTTTCGGTAATAACCGATTCAAAAGCAGGTTTTTTAAAATCATCGTATAAGGCTTTTATAATAGCCTCTTCGTTTTGTTGGATGATAAAAAGTAACTTTTTTAAAGTTTCTTTTCGGTAGCGGATGTCATTTTTGTAATCCATTTTAAAAATTAGCTTATGTCTCTATGCAAGTTAATTTTTAAAAATCAAAATAGCTATAAATTCTTCTTAAAATTATACTGCATTCCAGATAGCGTCATCTGGAGTTGGGGCTATGATAGTGATGTTTTCTTTACTTACAGGGTGTATAAAACTAAGTTTTCTCGCATGTAAATGGATACCTCCGTTAGCATTACTTCGGTCAAAACCATATTTTAAATCGCCTTTGATTGGACAACCAATAGCGGTTAATTGTGCTCTAATTTGATGATGCCTTCCGGTGTGTAAATTTATTTCGAGAACAGAATAATGGTCAAGTTCTTTAATAACTTTATAATCCAAACGGGCTAATTTACTATCGGGAACTTCTTTTAGATATGCTTTTGAAGTATTGTTTTTTTCATTTCTTTTTAAGTAGTGAACGAGCTCCTCTTCTTTTTTTGAAGGTTTGTTTTTTACAACCGCCCAATACGTTTTTTGAGTTTCTCTGTTGCTAAAAAGTTCGTTCATTCGCGTTAAAGCTTTGCTTGTTCTGGCAAAAACAACAATGCCCGAAGTGGGTCTGTCTAAACGATGAATTACTCCTAAAAACACATCGCCGGGTTTGTTGTATTTATCTTTAATATATTCTTTTACAATATCAGATAAAGGTTTGTCTCCCGTTTTATCGCCTTGTACCAAATCGCCTACACGTTTGTTAACCACAATTAAATGATTGTCTTCGTGAAGAATTTGCAAATTTTGTTTATTAGAAAGTATTTTCATGCCGAAAGTGCCCAATTTAGAAAAAGAACAAGGTTAGTATTGTTCTTTTTCGTTTGGAAAATCTTTTGATTTTACATCGGTTACATATTGTCCAATGGCAGTTGTCATCGATTCATAAAGATTTAGATAGCGACGTAAGAATCGAGGGCTAAACTCATTATTCATGCCCAACATATCATGAATCACTAAAACCTGACCATCGACATGACCACCAGCTCCAATTCCGATTACCGGAATTGAAATGCTTTCGGCAACTTTTTGAGCCAAATGTGCCGGAATTTTTTCTAAAACTACAGCAAAACAGCCTACAGATTCAAGCATTTTGGCATCTTCAATTAACTTTTCGGCCTCTGCATCTTCTTTGGCACGAACGGTATAGGTACCAAATTTATAAATAGATTGCGGTGTTAAACCTAAATGTCCCATTACAGGAACGCCCGCATTCAATATTTTTTTTATGGAATCTTTTATTTCTTTACCACCTTCTAATTTAACTGCATGAGCCCCACTTTCTTTCATTATTCTGATAGCTGAGCGAAGTGCTTCTTTCGAATCAGATTGGTAGCTTCCAAAAGGCAAATCGACCACAACCAAAGCTCTTTCGATAGCACGAACTACCGAGGAAGCGTGATAAATCATTTGATCTAATGTAATGGGCAAAGTAGTTTCGTGTCCCGCCATAACGTTTGAAGCAGAATCGCCCACTAAAATAACATCCACCCCAGCAGTGTCGACTATTTTTGCCATGGTAAAATCGTAAGCCGTTAACATCGAAATTTTTTCACCATTCGCTTTCATTTCAATTAACGATTTGGTGGTGATTCTTTTGTAATCTTTTTTAGCTACAGACATTTTAATGTAGTATTATGTTTTTTGGCTTATGCCGATTTTTTTTTTTTTGGTATGCAAAATTAAGTAAATAAAGCTAACAATCGGCCATATTTACAGCAATTGCTAATCCGCCTTCGGATGTTTCTTTGTATTTAGAATTCATGTCTTTAGCGGTTTCCCACATGGTATTGATGACTTTATCGAGTGGAACCTTGGCATTTTTTGAGTCGGTCGCCAAAGCTAATTCGGCCGCATTGATGGCTTTTATAGCGCCCATCGTATTTCTTTCAATACACGGAATTTGTACCAAACCGCCAATAGGATCGCATGTTAATCCCAAATGATGTTCCATCGCAATTTCGGCGGCCATTAAAACCTGAGCAGGAGTTCCACCCATAACTTCGCACAAAGCTGCCGCGGCCATTGCAGAAGAAACGCCAATTTCGGCTTGACAACCACCCATTGCAGCAGAAATGGTCGAGCCTTGTTTGAATAAACTACCTATTTCGCCTGCAACCATTAAAAATTGCTTAATTTGATTTTCTCCTGCTTCGTGATTTTCAATCACTAAATAATACATTAAAACCGCCGGAATAACTCCTGCACTTCCGTTGGTGGGAGCCGTTACTACTCTGCCTAACGAGGCGTTTACTTCGTTAACTGCTAATGCAAAACAACTTACCCATTTGAGAATTTGACGGAATTTCACTTCTGTTTTTCGAATTTCTTCTAGCCAAGTTTGAGGAGAATCGTAATTCGATAATCCAATTAAATTTTGATGCATATCAAAAGCCCTGCGACGTACATTTAATCCTCCTGGCAAAATTCCTTCAGTATGGCAACCAATATACATACACTCTAACATCGTATTCCAAATTCGAAGTAATTCAGAATGGATTTCAGTTTCTGTACGCATCGATTTTTCATTTTCATACACTATTTCCGAAATTTTCTTTTCTTCGGATTGGGTGTACTTCAATAAATCGTTCGCATTGTCAATCATAAACGGAAAAGCACATTTTATTTTTTCGTTTAATAAAGCATTCACGCGATCTTCTTTCACTACAAAACCACCTCCAATAGAGTAAAAAGTAGCTTCGTGTTTTAGATTTTTTGTATTTAAAGCGGTAAATGAAATTCCGTTAGCATGAAAAGGTAAAAATTCTTTATTAAATCGAATATCCAAGTTACAATCAAATGGAATTGGAACTTGGTTGCCCAAAATAATTTTATTAGTGCTCTTGATTTCTTGAATAATGCTGCTAATTTGCTCAATCGGAATGTATTCGGGATCTTGTCCGCTTAAGCCTAACATGACCGCTAAATCAGTTGCATGTCCTTTCCCAGTGAGAGATAAAGATCCGTACAAATCCACTTGGACGTTGGTAATTTGGTTAAAAGAAAATTCTTCTGGTAACTCTTTTAAAAAACGTTCTGCAGCACGCCAAGGTCCCAAAGTATGCGAACTCGAAGGGCCAACGCCAATTTTTAACATGTCAAAAACCGATATACATTCTTCCATTAATATGATTTTAATGCAAACAAAGATAGTAGAATACCTGTATAAATTACAGTAATTTAGACTTGTTTTATGAATTTTTAATAGTGAAATGGAATGATAACAAAGAATCTGATAATGTAAGGTGATTCTGTTTAATTGTAAAATTAAAGGAGTACTTCTGCTGAAATACTACTTTTTCAGCTGAAGCACTCACTTTTCAAAGTAAGTTTTTTTGCGATTATAATGCAAAATATCCTTTGGGAATTGCATTGAACCCCGTATTTTTTACATGGTCTTCAATAGTTTCTACTTCGATTATTTTAGATGTATGAATAGTAAATTCTTTTGGGTAGGAATCTTGATCAAATACCACATCCATAACACCTTCAATTTTAAGAAGTTCTTTGGTGATAGCATTTATATCGCTTTCTTTTGTCGCATTGGTTGTAAATATTTTGCCGTGATTTCCGGGTATAATGTTTTCAGATAGTAAACTCATAAGTATTGTTTTTAAATTATACTTTCTAAGTTACCAATTATCGAGCATGAAAACTACAGCTTTATATTCGTTTTAACGCTTTGTTTGCTTCATTTTTAGATAGAGAAACATTTCGGATTTATATGTTTTTCTTTTCAAAACAATTAAAACTATTTTGTTTTTATAAATAGTAAGGCCGTATTTGTCGGTTTTTGAATGAGGTTATTTGCCGTGCTTCCTAAAAACAAATCGGTAATACTGCTCGTGCCTTGTTTGCCTATAATCAATAAATTGGCTTTTTGTTTTTGCGCTTCTAAAAGTAGGACAGTTGCAATACTTTTGTCATCCGATTTGATGATTTTAAAATCAAAAATGCCTTCAAATTGATTGTTCCAAACGGCTACTTTTTTTTGTTCTTCTTTTTGTAAAGCGTGCTGAATTTCTTTATCGCTGATAAAAGGTGAAAAGTTGCCGTCGTATTTAGAAACGTAAATGGCTTGATGTTTTATAGTTTGATTTTGTTCGTTTACATTCAATTTTTTCCCCCAACGAATTAGTGCATCAGTATGTTTGGAAAAATCAAATCCATAAAGAATTTTTTCAATAGGATGCGTTGCAGTTTCGGGCACTAAAAGCGTTGTGCAAGGTAATAATCTGATTAGTTTTTGACTGAGTCCACCGCTTCCTTCTAAAAATTGTTTGTTTCCTAAAATCAACAAATTGTGAGGGTCTTTTTTTATGAGATTTTTAAAAGCAATTTCACTAAAAGAAGCTGTTTCTATCACAACAGTATGCTCAAAATCACAACCTATTTTTTTTATATCCGATTCAATTTTGGCTGTTATTTTTTGTTTTAAGCGCTCCATTTTTTCTAACGTTAAAAAATCTTTAGGCAATTCGCTAACCCGAATATTGTGCAAAAAAGTAATTTTTATAGGCGCTACTATTTTGCTGATTTCGTTTGTATATATGATGATCGATTCGTCAATTTCTGATAAATCAAGTCCAACAAGTATTGAAATGGCATCTGTTTGAGATAAAGTCATGGCTTTTTTGATTTAAGATTGTTGGTCGTCAATTAGTTCGGAGATAATGTCTTTATAACTTTTCTCTTGTTTTAATTTTTGCTTTTTGTTCAGTTTTTTTAATTCGTCGTCTAAACCTTTTTTTAAACTGTAGCACATAATTAAAATGATTACCGCAAACGGAATCCCTGTAATAATTACAGCAGTTTGTAACGCATTTAAACTACCTCCCCATAACAAAATAACCGCAATAATCCCTTGTGAATAAGACCAAAAGACGCGTTGCCAAACCGGAGAGTCGATAGCATTTCCTGAGGTGATATTATCAATAACCAACGAACCCGAATCGGAAGAGGTAATGAAAAAAGAGAAAACCAAAATAACCGCCACAGTAGAAATAACATTTGTAAATGGAAAGTCTTCAAAAAACACAAATAAAGCAGTTGAAATATCCGTATTTACGGCTTCAATAATGGTAGTATTTCCATTTAAAATTTCATGCAAAGCGCTTCCTCCAAATACATTCATCCATAATAAGGTAATTAAGGATGGAATAATAAGTACGCCTAATATGAATTCTTTGAGAGTACGTCCTTTCGAAATTCGGGCAATAAAGCTACCCACAAATGGCGACCAAGCAATCCACCAAGCCCAATAAAAAATGGTCCATGCATTTTGCCAACCTTTATCTTGAAAAGCATCGTTCCAAGTGCTAATTTCTATAAACGAAGCTAAATAATCTCCAGTGTTTTGAATGAAACTTTTAAATATAAATAGGGTAGGACCAAGAAATAAAACCAACAACATTAATCCAAAAGCAATGAACATGTTGGCCGAACTTAATATTTTTACGCCTTTATCTAATCCAGAAAAAACAGAAATGGTTGCAATACTTATGACGATTAAAATAATAAGGGATTGGTACAAAGAAGTTATTTCCCAACCTAATAAAAAATGCAAACCAGAACTGATTTGCGTAACACCAAATCCTAAGGATGTGGCAAGTCCGAAGATGGTAGCTAAAGCGGATAAAATATCGATAGAATGGCCTAACCAACCGTGAATTTTTTCGCCAAAAAAAGGATAAAATAAAGACCGAAATGTCATGGGTAAATTGCGATTGTATGCAAAAAAAGCGAGTGCTAAACCTACAATGGCATAAATAGACCAAGCGTGTAAACCCCAATGCAAACTGGTAAAATTCATTGCTTGAGCAGCTTGTAAATAAGGTGTGGCTGTTTCTCTCGGAGGATTGGCAAAATGCGATACCGGCTCGGCTACACTGTAAAACATAATTCCTATTCCCATTCCGGCACTAAAAAGCATGGCAAACCACGAGAGATTCGAAAATTCGGGTTCGGCTTCTTCTCCGCCCAGTTTGATTTTTCCATAGCTGCTAAACGCCAAATACAAACAAAAAAACAGTATAAAATTAACTGTGCAAATTAAAAACCAACCAAAATTACTGGTTATTTGATATTGCAAAGCTGCAAACCATTCGTCTACTTGATCGATATAAATCAGACAGAGCACCAAACTCAATACAATTAAAACCAAAGTAGTGATAAAAACGGGAGGGTTGATAACCAGGTATTTACTGATTTTAGTTTCGTTTGGCATAATCGTTAGCGGTTTAGTTTGTTAGTATTGTTGTAAGTTACTGGGTTATGGGCGAGCGGAATTTCTATTGAAAACAGAATGTTTTTGAAATAGGTTTTAATTATTTTTTCTTTTGGATCAGAAAAAATAGAAGGAAATAAAGGAATTATAATTTTATCAGTAGCGTAAATTTTATAACTTTTAAAAAAGAAATCAATTTTGAAGAGAGGAAAAATAAAACAAAAAGAGGGCGTGCTAATTGCTAAAAGCGATTTGAGTATTGGCTTTTTTAAAGCTTGAAAAATAGCAACAAGGTTATACATCTGATTGTAATTTTAAAAAAGGTTCTTAAAATTACAATTTTTTTACGGATTTTACTGTTAAAAAAAAGATGGAGAAGCAGTAAAAGTTTGTTATGCTGATTTTTATTAAAAATTATTTAGAAGTTATAATTTCCGTTAGCGTCAATGTTATAAGATAGTTCTTGTTTTTCGGTCATGAATTTATCGTAACCTGTTTTTAAATTAGTCCAGAAATCAACTAATTCAGGAGAGGATGCATATTTCTTTTTGTACAATTCAAAGAAAACGTCATTCATTTTGTATGGAAAAATATAAACCGGAATGCGATCTTGTCCATCGTTTTTCGCATGAATGGCATATAAATACAATTCTTTGATTTTATCATCTGTCATAGGCAAACAACCAACCGTCATGTGCGAACCGTGAATGTAAATATCGCCACCTAGTTTTGGTGCATTACTTTTGATACGATCGGATTGATTAGGGTAATTAATTCCCATCGAAAGGTGGTATTGACTGTTTGGATTGTAAGTATTAATGTAATAAAAGCCTTCGGGAGTTTGAAAATCGCCTTCCATTCTTTTTGGTCCTAATTTACCAGAACGGGCTTTAATTTTGTAAGTATCAATTTTTTTGTAAGTTGTTTCAGAAGTTTTCTTAGCATACACTTCCAATTCGCTGCAATCTTTATAAGCTACAAAAAGTAAGTTAAAATCATCAATGGATAAATTATGCTCCTGTAATTTACTTTCTACAATATTTTGTTTCTCGATGATAGCGGCTTTAACTCTATTGAACTTTTTTTGTTCCGTCATGAATGAACTTTCAGCAATGAAATTACCAAAAAGAAGTGTTAAAAACAGGTAGGTTATTTTCATGATGTAATCAAAATTAAGGTTGATTTTAACAAGTAAATTAACATTTGGGACGTTAATTTTGAGCAAGTTAAAAATATTTAGTCAAAAATAAAATCGATAGCGTTAATTTTTTTTAATTTTTGTCAATATTTTAAAATTGAGCGTTATTTTAACATATTTTATTGAGAATAACTGTTAATGAGTGAATTATGATCTTTTCTGTAAAAGCGATTGGCTGTTTACAAAAACAATTCCTTGTTGTTCAAGTTCGGCAATGTATTTTGGTTCTATAGCATTATCAATAAACTGGGTAGCATCTAAAACGATGTGAGTTTTATAACCCAATTGTACTCCATCAATAGCGGTAAATTTTACGCAATAATCTGCGGCTAAACCGGTGATGTAAAGTGCTGTTATCCTTTGTTTTTTTAAAAGTGCATCCAATTCGGTTTTAATTTGGTGGTTGTTATCAAAAAAAGCAGAATAACTGTCTACAGTAGGATTTTCGCCTTTTTTGATAATATTTTGAATTTTTGAAATCAGAATCTCATCGTGTATTTTCGCTCCGTAACTATTTTGCACACAGTGATCGGGCCACAAAACTTGCATCGTTCCGTCTTTTAATTCGATTTTTTCAAAGCTGTTTTTGTTTTTATGATTGGATGCAAACGAAACATGATTTGAAGGATGCCAATCTTGTGAAGCCACAATCAATCCCCAATTTAAGGATAAAAGGTAGTTAATGATTGGGATAAGTTGGTTGGCATTTGCAACGGCTAAACTGCCTTTTTCCATAAAATCGTATTGCATATCGATAACGAGCAAGGCACTGTTTTTTAAATTCATAGCTTCGGATTTAGTGCTGAATGGGTTTTTTAAGACTTATTTTTGTTTCGATAGAAAGCCGTAAATTCAAATTTTAGGACTTCATTAAGAAATATTATTTGTAATTTTCAATTTCTAAAACAAATTCAAATATACATTTTTTACTAATGACATTATTCAGCAAGCAATTATCCATTCGTTGGTCCGATTTAGATCCTAATTTTCATTTACGTCACAGTGCCTATTACGATTTTGGAGCACAACACCGAATTGAAATTTTAGAAAATTTGGGACTTACTTTAAAGGTAATGCAAGCACAACATTTTGGGCCTGTTTTATTTCGTGAAGAGTGTGTTTTTAGAAAGGAAATTAAACTTTCGTATACCATAATCATGCATACCAAACTCGCAAAAATGAAACCCGATGCTTCTCGTTGGACTATTGTACACGAATTATATGCCGAAGATAAATTTTGTGCTATTATTACAGTTGAAGGGGCGTGGATGGACACACAATTGCGCAAGTTGGCAGTTCCAACGCCAAGCATTATAACGGATGCTTTTTCTGTTTTTCCGAAAACAGATGATTTTGAATCCATGTAATTTTAAATAAAAAACAAGTTTATGTTTACGATAGAACAAATACAAGATGCTCACAGCAAAGTAAAATCGGGAGCAGATTTTCCAAATTATATTCAAGATTTAATTATTTTAGGCGTAAAAGGTTACGATACTTTTGTAAACGACGGGCATGCCGAATATTACGGAGTAAATAATTTTTCGGTAACTACCGAAGCAAAATACGAACCAATTACAATTGCAAATTCAGTTAACAAAGAACTATTTATAGAATTTTTAGTGATGCATCAAGACGGGCAAACCAATTATGCAACTTTTTGCAATCATGCAGCACAATGTGGTATTTTTAAATGGAGAGTTGATATTATCGAAATGACTTGCACTTATTTTGATAGTCACGAAAACAGCATTTTAATAGAAAAAATACCCGTTTAATACAAAATCAAATTTATGTATTCAACTTCCCATTGGGAACTACTTTTATCCAATCAGGTGGATAAAAAAAAGTTTATTGATGCTCTTTTTTCGGGAAATGATATCCCAGAAATGGCAGCCTTTTCGAATTTAAACGGAATATTATTTTCCGATTTAGCGATTGAAGCTTTTATCGAAAAAGAATTTCAATACGATATTGTGGCTTCTCCAACGTCGAATCGAAAATTACGCACTTTTTCATCTGGCGAGCGAAAAAAAGAATTTCTAAAATATTGCATCCATCAAAAGCCCGATTACATCATTTTTGATAATCCTTTGGATCATTTGGACCAAGCATCCAGATTGCTTATAGCGCAAGAAATTGAAAACTTATCAAAGGAAATTACCGTAATTCAATTGGTCAATAGAAAAAATGATTTGTTTCCTTTTATAACCAATTCGGCCGAAGTAAAGGACAATACGTTTCAGTTTTTTCCTATTGAAGCGCACCAAACGCATACCAAAGATATTCAAAAAAAGAGCTTGCCTTTTCCTGCAGAAAATCAGGGTTTTGAAGGTGAAACTTTAATCGAATTGAAAAATGTTTCGGTAAGTTACGAGGACCGAAAAATCATTAATGACATTTCTTGGACCATAACAAAAGGCGATTTTTGGCAATTAATTGGACCTAATGGTTCGGGAAAAAGCACCATTTTATCATTAATTACTGGCGACAATCCAAAAGGATACGGACAAGAGTTGTATTTATTTGGTCGTAAAAAAGGAAGTGGCGAAAGTGTTTGGGACATTAAAAAAAACATCGGCTATTTTTCGACTGCAATGATGGATTTGTTTCAAAAAAGTCACACTTTCGAACAAATGATTTTATCAGGGTTTTTTGATTCAATTGGCTTGTATACGCAGCCAACAACACATCAAAAATTGATGGTTAATCAATGGCTTGAAGTAATCGAAATGAGTCATTTGCGCAACAAGATTTTTACTCAGCTTTCTTTAGGGCAACAACGAGTGGCGTTAATTATAAGAGCTGTTTTAAAACACCCGCCTTTACTTATTTTGGATGAACCTGTAGAAGGCTTGGACGATGAAAATACGGCAATGGTTATCCAATTGATTAATTTGTTGGTAGACGAAAGCAAAATGGCTATAGTTTATGTTTCGCACCGAATTGAACCCGACTTACATCCGAAAGCTATTTTTGAATTGTGTCCTTCTGAACATGGTTCGGTTGGAAAGATTAAAAAATAACTATCATTATTGATGGTGATAGGGTTCGTTTCTTAAAATAGTAAAACCGCGATAAAGTTGCTCAATAAAAAACAATCGAACCATTTGGTGCGAAAATGTCATGAGCGATAACGAAATTTTTCCGTGGGCTTTTTGGTAAACGGTTTCCGAGAATCCATAAGGCCCACCAATTACAAAAACCAAAGTTTTAACACCCGAATTCATTTTTTTTTGTAATTCTTCCGAAAAGCCAACGCTCGAAAAGTTTTTACCATTTTCATCTAATAAAATCAATTGGTCACTCGTGCTAATTTTAGATAAAATAAGTTCGCCTTCTTTTTCTTTTTGCTGACTTTCAGAAAGATTTTTAACGTTTTTTATATCCGGAATAATTTCCAAATCAAATTTGATATAAAAAGACAATCGTTTGGTATAATCATCAATTAAGGTTTGCAACGCTTTATTGTCGGTTTTTCCTATTGCTAATAACTTGATGTTCATGATTTTTTATTTTGTATTCGAATAAACCGTTTCAAAATGTTCTACAATCGGAAAAGGATTGTAATAATGATGCAGTATTTTTTTCCATTCCAAATAGGCTTCTGAAGTTCTAAAACCTACAGTATGCGATTCTAAATCCTGCCATTCTACAAGCAGTAAATATTTATTTTCAACTTCAATACATTTTTGCAAAGAATGCGAAATATAACCTTCAATCGAACTAATATACGCGCTTGCTTTTTCAAAATCGGATTCAAAATGAAGTTTTAAATCTGCTTTAACGTATAAAATGGCGGCTTCTAAAATCATAATTACAATTTTTCGATTAGGGTTTCAAAAGTTTTAAATCGAGTATCTAAATCCTCTTGAAGTTGTTTTTTTACTTTGCTATCTTTTATAAAACTATAGGCAATACTGTTGTAAACGTATTTTTTGATGTCGGCATACGATACTTCTGGATACCGTTTTGCTAATAAAACAAACTGTTGGGTCATGTTGGTTCGTAAAATTCCGGCGTCATCGGTGCTAATCACGATAGGAACTCCAAATTGCTTGTATGAAGTAAAAGGATGTTCGTCGTTTTTTACTTTCAAAATAAACTCATTACTCACCAAATTAATTTCTATAGGAATGGTATTTTTAGCCATATATTGCAACAAGTCATAAGCATTTTGTTCGTATGCTACGGCAACTCCATGACCAATTCGGTTAGCTCCTGCCGTGCGCACCGCTGCGTTTATATGCCAAGTGAGTTCTTCGGGCTGAACCAAACCTAATTTTAATTCGCCAGCATGCATACTGTATTTCACTTTAGGAAATTGGTCGTGGCAAAATTTAAAAAATTGCATGTGTAACCAATAATCCTGCATTGAAATTTGACCGTCTTCGGGCGAAACGATATTTACTCCCGCAATCAAATCACTTGAATTGGCCGAGGTAAACGCAATAACAAGATTTTTAAATAAATCAACCGGTTCCATAAAACGCAATACAAAATTTTGGTAGCGCATGGTAAATTGCTTGTCATCTATTTTTAAATCCTGATGTAATTTTGCAATTATATTCTGGTTGTACGTTTCAGAATATTTTTGAATATTTCTTTTTTCGAGAGCAGAAAACAATTTTTGAAGCAATTCAGAAGTTAGTTTTTCATCTTTTTTTGCTGCGGCCTTTCGCAATTCTTGGTTAAATGAATTCAAATCCGAAACGTCCATGTCACATGGAATGGTGGTGAGTTGTGTTTCGATATAACTAACATTTTCGGCTTTGGCTCTTTGTTTTAATTCTAGTAAACCTTCGGCAAAATGACCATCAACAGCGGCTATGTATTTGTCAAAAGCATCAAAAAACAAATCGTCGGAAGCGGCAATTCCATTATAATCTTTAACCGACCACGTTTCTAATATTCGTTGTTGGAATTCTTTTAATTTACCTTCTTTTTGTAAACTGGAAAATGAAACCCAATTTCCTGAATTCGGGTTTATTCGGCTGACTTCCATCGTTTTTGTATTCAGAAAAAAATCTTCTTTAATGGCTCTTTCTAAAATGGGCTCGGCATAAATTGAACCTAAAAAATGATGGTGTAAATCGCCTCCTTTTGGCATTTGCTGAAAAAAAGCAGTCAATTGCGCTTCATTGGTTCTAATTTTGTTTAAATAATCGTCTATTGATTGACCAAAAAGGGAAGAAAAAGAACAGAGAAGGAGGAAAGGTAAAATACGTTTCATAGGCAATTTTAATAAGCAAACTGCGGACAGAATGCCTTGCAAAAGTATGGTATTTAGCCGAATTTTAAAAGATGAGTTAGTTATAGACTTGTTTAGACTTTAATCTGTTTTTTCGATTTTAAATAATTGTAATACAAAAAAGCAATAATTATGGCAATAACTCCTTGAATTAAAACAGTTAATTGTACACCGATATAATGCGAAATTCCGCCTACTAACAAACTGCCAAGTGGCATCATGCTGGTTAAAACCATCAAATAAATACTTATAACCCGACCTCTAAATTCATTTGGTACATTTACCTGAATTATGGTATTGGTAAGCGTCCGAATCGCCATCATTCCGAAAGAAGCAATTGCTATAAAAAGCATCGCAAAATTAAAAGAAGTCATATACGAAAACAACATCAATCCTAAACCAAAAACCAAACTATTGCGCACTAAAATCAAATTTAAATTGGTTTCTTTTTTTAGCGAAGCCAGATAAATTGCGCCCAAAAACGCGCCAAAACCAATAATTCCATCTAAAATGCCTAATGTTGAAGCCGAACCGTTAAAAATATCTTTTGCATAAACCGGAGTCAAAGTGGTAAACGGAAGAACAAAAAAGCTCATTAATCCAGTAAAAATAATAACCGAATTGATTGTAGTATTGCTTTTAAGATAAACAAAAGCTTGTTTTAATTCGGTAGTAATGCTTGTTTTCGGGCGTTCCTTTTTTACATATTTCGGTAGTTTCATGTATAACAACGAAATAATTACGGGAATAAAACTAAGAGCATTGAGGCCAAAACTAATTTGATCACCAAAATGTTCTAAGATAAATCCAGCCAAAGCCGGGCCAATTAATTTAGAAAGATTGACCATAGAAGAGTTTAAAGCCAAGGCATTGGGTAAATCTAATGGGTCTTCAATCATTTCACGCACTAAGGATTGCCGAGCTGGTACGTCAAAACTATTAATGATTCCGAGTAAAACACTGAGTGCTATAATTAAAACAACCGCATTTTGTTTGAAAAAGATGATAGCCAACGTCATTAAAATGGCCTGAATTAAGGAAAGAACTTGTGTAATTAATAAGATGCGATAGCGGCTGTGTCTATCGGCTGTAATACCTCCAAAAATCGAGAAAACGGCAGTAGGGAAAAGTGTGGCGAAAACCGAAACACCCAACATGAATTTTGATTGTGTAATGCTGTAAATAACCCAACTTACTGCGGTTTTTTGCATCCAAGTGCCAATTAGAGAGAGCGACTGCCCTGCAAAAAACAACCTAAAATTTCTGTTTTTAAAAGAATTAAAGGTTGAAATTTTCATGCATTTTTGAGTTTAGATTTGAATGCAAAGTTCCTTATTCTCTCGTAGATTAAAACCGTGTTTTTTATTTTTAACAAAAAAATAGGTTTCCAAAACTTCTTTTAATTGCGAAAAACAAAAATAAATACAGCTAGCTCCTTATTTCAAAGAACTTCTTAAAATGGAAACAGGGTGTTGGGCTTCTCTTTTGGTACCATCATAAATTTGATGCCTGCAGCTTGTTCCTGCAGCCGAAATACTGGTTGTGGAATCCGTTTTTCTGATTTTTGGAAAAAGCGTGTCTTCTCCCATTTGCATGCTTATTTCGTAATGTTCTTTTTCATAACCAAATGAACCCGCCATCCCGCAACAACCCGAATTGTATATAGTTACGATCGTATTCTCGGGTAAATTGAGCATGGCAAAAGTTGCTTCAACGCTGCTAAGGGATTTTTGATGGCAATGGCCGTGAATTTTTATTTCGCGTTTTTCGGTAGAAAAGGCCTCGGAAGTAATCTCATTTAATTCAATTTTATTTTTGAAAAATTCTTCTATGGTGAAAACATTTTTAGCCAATTCTTCAGCTGCTTTTTTGTCATTTGCCAAACGAATATATTCATCTCTAAACGTTAAAATTGCCGAAGGTTCAAGTCCAATTAAGGGTGTGTTTTCGGAAATAATATCTTTAAAAATAGAAACATTTTTGTTAGCAATTTCTTTAGCTTCTTCTAAAAAACCTTTGGATAAATAGGAGCGGCCGCTTTCGGGGTGTTCTATTGTTTTTACTATATAACCCAATGATAACAACAATTCGTAGGCATCAATTCCGATTTGCACATCATAGAAATTGGTGAATTCATCAACAAAAAGGTACAATTCGCCTTTTGAATTATGAGGCGTTTTAGCATTTTTAGCAAGCCATTTTCTAAAAGTTTGTTTGGCTAATTTAGGCACATTGCGCTCGGGTGCAATGCCCATGTTTTTTTTCATCAGCGGATGATTGGAAACAAAGTTGGTGATGGTTGGAAATTTACTTCCTAATTGGTTTAATTTGGCATTATTAGCAAAAATTTTATTGCGTTTAGTAAAACCATTTGCTTTTTGATATTGGTATAAAAATTCGGCTTTTAATGTTGCCACATCCACATTACTCGG
This sequence comes from Flavobacterium agrisoli, assembly GCF_016522065.1. Taxonomy (GTDB): domain Bacteria; phylum Bacteroidota; class Bacteroidia; order Flavobacteriales; family Flavobacteriaceae; genus Flavobacterium; species Flavobacterium agrisoli. Next base: position 371,827 of record NZ_JAEHFV010000003.1, read on the forward strand.
GCATTCGCTGGCACAAGCTTTGCAACTCACACACAATTCAAAAACTTTGTACAATTCTTCCGAATCGAATTTATTTTCTTTTTCAGAATAGGTTAAATATTCGCGTAAAGCATTTGCTCTTGCTCGTGTAGTTTCTTTTTCATTTCGGGTTGCTCGGTAACTCGGACACATAGCGCCACCGGCAGAGGGTAATTTGCGGCAATCACCTGAACCGTTACATTTTTCGGCAGCACGAACAATACCTAAACTATCCGAGAAATCTTGAAAGGTTTTGATATTGGGTTCTTTTCGACCAGAAATTACACGATGGTTTTCGTCCATTTTAGGAGTATCTACAATTTTTCCCATATTCATTACCGAGTACGGATCAAATGCTTTTTTAAGTCGTTTGAGTAGTTCGTAGTTTTTTTCGCCAATCATAAATGGTATGAATTCGCCGCGAACGATTCCATCGCCATGCTCACCACTTAAAGAACCACGGTATTTTTTAACCAAATGTGCTACTTCTGTAGCGATAGTTCTAAAAAGTACCAAATCTTCTTTTTTCTTCAAATTGAGTTCGGGGCGCAAGTGCAATTCGCCGGCTCCAGCGTGTGCATAATAAATGGCTTTTTGACCGTAACGTTCCATCATCGCCGTAAAATCGGCAATATAATTGGGCAAATCACTTAACTCAACCGCGGTATCTTCAATAGAGTCGGCGGCTTTATCATCGCCCACAATGCTTCCTAAAAGTCCCAAACCGGCTTTACGCAAATCAACCACTTTGTTTATATCATCGCCATAAATTTTAACCGATGCATAACCAAAATTATTTTTTTCTAAATCAGTAATCAAGGCTTCGGCTTGTCTTTCAACTTCTTCAACAGAATGGGCGGCCAACTCAAACATCATAATGGCTTTGGGTTCTCCCACCAAAAAGAAACGATTTTTAGATTGTTCGCGATTGGTTTTGGTACACTCCAAAATCACATCGTCAATCATTTCGCAGGTGTACAAATGATGTTTCATAGCCACCACAACCGACTCAAGTGATTCTTGAATATTGTCGTAATGTGCCACTACCATGATGTTGTGTGGCGGCGGTAAATCATCAACTTTTAAGGTTACTTCAGTCGTAAAAGCCAAAGTTCCTTCACTTCCACAAAGTAATTTTCCGAGATTGATAGTAGGTTCAGTTCCTCCAAAAAGTTCCGATTTTAATAAAACATCGACTGCATAGCCGGTATTTCTTCGGTGAATTTCGGGTTTTGGAAATTCATTTTTGATTTCATCTTGAATGGCTTTATTCGAAAGTTCTTCGTAAACTGAACGGTAAATTTGGTTTTCTAACGAATTGCCTTTGGTTTTTTGAAGAAATTCGGCAGAGGTCAATTCTGAAAAAACGACTTCTGAACCATCGCTCAAAAAAGCAGTAATCGAAACAATTTTATCACGAGTCACCCCATAACGAATAGAAGTAGTGCCCGACGAATTATTGCCGACCATTCCGCCAATCATACAGCGGTTGGAAGTAGAAGTGATGGGGCCAAAAAAAACGCCATACGGTTTTAAAAACAAATTGAGTTCATCGCGAACAACTCCCGGTTGTACCGTTACGGTTTTTTCGGTTGTATTGTAGCCAATAATCTTGGTGAAATATTTAGATACATCCACAATAATTCCTGTTCCCACGGTTTGACCAGCCAATGAGGTTCCTGCGGTTCTTGGCGTTAGCGAAATTTGATGCTGCGCCACAAAATGTATCAATGTTTGAATATCCAATTTGGTTTCCGGTATCGCAACGGCTACCGGTTTCATTCGGTAAACAGAAGCATCTGTTGCATACAATGTTTTGTGCAAATCATCAAAATAGAGTTTGCCTTGTAACGATGTGGCAAGCTGTTGTAAATCAGATGTTGATACCATAGGATGTGTTTGTTTTCGGTACTTTATTTTTTTGAAAGCAGCTGCAAATATAGAAAATATTAAGGGCTTTAGAGAGGCATCATTTCGTTAATTTCATGTATTCAATTTGTAGCTAATTGCATTATTTATAAAAGATTTCAAAGAAATTTCAGATTGGTATACTTTCTTTAAATTTTATTAGTTGTTTTATATGAGACATTTGTAAAAACGCTATTTTTGGTCTCCGATTAAATTCAATTAAAATGTATAAAAACCAGTCGTTTCCTTTATTTTTTTTATTGTTTTTTAGTTGTTTTGGATGGCAATCCAAGGCACAAAAAAGAGAAGTACATCCTAAAAATGAATTTAGAGGAGTATGGATTGCAACCGTTGTAAACATCGATTGGCCAAAAGCAAGTACCGATTGGGTTGAAAAGGAAAAAGCGGATTATCTGGAAATTTTAGATACGTATAAAAAATTAAATTTTAACGCCGTAATTGTACAAATTCGAAGCGTAGGAGATGCTTTTTATCCGAGTAATTTATCGCCATGGTCGCGTTTTTTAACGGGTAAAGAAGGGGTAGAACCAAATCCGTATTACGATACACTGGAGTGGATGATTGATCAAGCACACCAACGGGGATTCGAATTTCATGCTTGGATGAATCCTTATCGTGCAACTTTTGATTTGAATAAAGCACAATTAAGTCCCAACCATGATATTTTCAAACATCCTGAATGGATGATTGAGTATGGCGGCAAAATGTATTACGATCCTGCTTTGCCCGAAGTACAATCGCATTTAACTACAATCGTAGAAGAAGTGGTAGAAAAGTATGATGTTGATGCCATTCATTTTGATGATTATTTTTATCCATATCGTGTTCCTGGAAAAGATTTTAACGATTCTAAATCGTATGCGAAATATGGCAACGGAAGAAGCTTAGCCGATTGGAGAAGGGAAAATGTTAATGATTTTGTTCGAAATATTTCGGTGGCCATTAAAACTTGTAAACCCTGGGTGCAATTCGGAATTAGTCCGTTCGGAGTTTGGCGAAATAAATCGGTTGATCCAAAAGGTTCTGATACGCAGTCGACTTCTAATTATGATGATTTGTATGCCGATCCTTTACTTTGGATGGATGAAAAATGGATTGATTACATTGTACCGCAACTGTATTGGAGCATGAATAATCCGCGTGCTTCGTATTCTAAGTTAGTAAAATGGTGGTCCGAAAATGCTAATAATACAGCCATTTACATTGGTCATGCCACTTATAAAATTAAAGCCGATAGTGATAAAAGCTGGAATTTTGCCACCGAAATTCCAACTCAAATTGATTTCTCAAGAAATTTTAAAAACGTAGGCGGAAATGCTTTTTACAGCGCCAAAATGTTTGTAAATAAAAATTTGGATGTGGTGCGTATGTTAGAAGAAAAGCAATTCAAATATCCCGCTTTACCTCCTGCGGTTCCCAATTTAAAAAAGACAATTACTGATATTCCCGTAATAACGGAGTTTATTAAAGATGCGCAATCGTATTATTTTACGATAAAAAGTCCGCTGAATACCAAAGTCAGATACATGGTTTTATATGGTGCTGAAAATCTTCAAAAAATAGACACCAACAACCCGAGTCAAATTATAGATAAATTTGTGGTAAACGAAAAATATGGAAACATTTACGTTACCATTCCAGTTGCTAAAATGAACAATTTAAAAGGTTGCGCACTTTCTTTTGTTGATTTTGCGGCAAACGAAAGCAAGGCAACTCCACTTGATTTAAATACCATTATCAAAATTAAAATACCACAAGCAAGTAATGAAAGCAAATAATCAACCATGGTTTTGGATTCCGTTACTCAATTTTGCTTCGGGATTTCCATACGTAATTATCATTTCGGTTTCGGTTTTAATGTACAAAAACCTAGGTATTAGCAACGAAGATATTGGTATGTATACTAGTTTGTTGTACTTGCCTTGGGTTATTAAACCGCTTTGGAGTCCTTTTATCGATTTGCATGGAACCAAAAGAAAGTGGTTTTTGAGCATGCAATTGCTTATTTCCATCGCTTTTTTGCTCGTTGGTTTTATTATTCCATTTAATGGGTTTTTCATCATGAGTTTGGCCATTTTTTGGGTAGCGGCTTTTGCTTCGGCATCCAACGATGTAGCTACCGATGGCTTTTATTTATTGGCCTTAGAAAAGGAACAACAATCACTTTTTCTGGGAATTAGAAGTACGTTTTATCGTGCCTCTATGTTAACGGGTAACGGATTGATCATTTTATTGGCAGGTTATCTGGAAAATAAATATGGAGACAATCAAAAGGCATGGTCGTATACGATGATTTTTGTAGGTTTGGTAATGACGTTTTTAACGGTTTATAATTATTTTGCTACTCCAAAAGCCGAAATTCCGCTAAAAGAAGGCGAATCCGAAGAGAAAAATTTTGCTACCGTATTTGCTAGTTTTTTCAAAAAGAAACAAATCGGATTAGTATTAGCTTTTATTCTGTTGTTCCGATTGGGAGAATCGCAATTATTAAAAATGTTAACGCCTTTTTTGGTCGATAAAACCGAAGTAGGAGGGTTAGGACTAGTTACAGAAGATGTCGGCATTATTTACGGTACTTTTGGATTAGTAGCCTTAACAATTGGGGGTATTTTAGGCGGTATTGCTATCTCTAAAAATGGATTAGGAAAATGGATGTTACCCATGATTTTAACCATGCATTTGCCTATTTTAGGCTTTGTATTATTGGCTCATTTTCATCCTGCTTCTATATATTACGTCTATGTGGTGGTTATTTTAGAGCAATTTGGCTACGGATTTGGTTTTGCAGCCTTTATGATGTATTTAATTTACGTAGCCGAAGGCGAATCGAAAACATCGCATTATGCTATTGCTACTGGCTTTATGGCTTTAGGGATGATGTTGCCTGGAATGCTGAGTGGTTACATTCAGCAATATTTAGGTTATGGCAATTTCTTTATTTGGGTATTTTTAGCCACAATTCCAGGATTGATTTTATCGCGATTTTTAATTTTTCCAAAAGATTTTGGGAAGAAAATCTCGGAGTAAATCCAATTTCTGAAAGTAATTTACAAAGTAATGAAAACAAGTACTTTAAGTATTCAAGAAAAAGTTGGACAATTCTTTTTTCCGGCCGTTTTTATTAACGACACCGAAGAAAACATTCAAGCTACAGAAAAACTTATAAAAAAATACCATATTGGCGGATTGACTTTTTTTCATTCGCGTGCCAGTGCGGCGACCAATTATGAAGCCAAGAAAAAAGTCGAGTTTCATGACGACAGTTATTTGCGTTTAAAAGAACTAGTGGCGCGTTACCAAAAGTGCGCTAAAATTCCTTTATTAATTAGTATTGACGCCGAATGGGGTTTGGCAATGCGTGTTGAAAAAACACCTCAATATCCGTATGCGCTCACTTTGGGTGCCATGCCCGATTCGCAAAAACAATGGGTTTACGAAGTAGGTAAACAAATTGGTCTTGATTTAAAATCGGCTGGGATAAACTACAATTTGGCACCTTTGGCTGATATCAATAACAACCCAAATAATCCGGTTATAGGGTATCGTTCTTTTGGGGAAGACAAACAAAAGGTAGCTGATTTTGCTCTTGAATACCTACGCGGAATGTCGGAAGTGGGTGTTTTAGGTTGCTTGAAACATTTTCCTGGACACGGAAATACGAATGTTGATTCGCATTTGGGATTGCCTGTTTTAGAAGAAACTCTCGAAGAATTATTAGAAAATGAATTGTATCCGTTTATCAAAGGAATTGAAAATGATGTCGATTCGATTATGATCGGACATTTGGCTGTTCCGGCGTTAAATAATGGTAAAAATACTTCGGCAACTTTATCAAAAGCAATTATTAAAGATTTATTGCGAAAAGAATTGGGATACGATGGGTTGGTGATTTCGGATGCACTCAACATGCGTTCTGTATCCGATTTGTATGCAGAAAAAGGTCACTTAGAATGGGAAGCTTTTCAGGCAGGAAATGATGTATTGTGTTTTGCCGAAAATATTCCCGAAGGCATTCAGGCCATTTTACAAAAAGGAACCGAAGATCGAATTAAAGAAAGTTTTAATCGGATTTGGAAATGCAAAGAAAAAGCGGGTTTATTTACAGAAAATAAAACAGAAATTCCGAATTTGAATTTTGAAAAAGCGCATGAAATCAACACTCAAATCGCGCGTTATAGCCTAACCACTATTTTCGATAAGGTACATTTTACAGATCTTCAAAAAAATACTGTAGGTACCTTGAGTATTTATAAATCGGCAGAAAATGAATTTGTTACTCACATAAATTCAGAGTTTAAAACGACTAATTTCGAGATAGCAACAACAACTGATTTTGAATTTAAGGAACTAAAATCCAATTTAGAAACTTTGGATTATGTAGTGATAGTCTTGTTTGTACCCAAAGCCAAACCTTTGCATAATTTTGAAGTGGAAGATGGTATGTTTGAATTACTTTCCGAATTACTTCAAACCAAAAAATGCTTGCTTTACGTGTTCGGAAACCCGTACGTTTTGCCTTTAATTCCGAATTTAAGCCACGCAAAAAGAGTTATTCAAGTCTACCAAGATTTTTCAGAATTTCAAAAAAATGCCGCCATGCATTTTTTAGGACATTATGAATGTGAAGGAAATTTACCCGTTAAAATTGAGTATCAATAATTTAAATGAAACTTTTTTCAATCCATAGCTAAAACTTATTATTAAATAAATATTAATAATCAAACATTATTCTGATAACCGTTTTTTAAGTATTATTTTTGCATTAGTAAAAAAACAACAACTTTAAAAACAAATAATATGTCATTAGTAGGAAAAAAATTCCCTAGCATTGCAGTAGACGCCATTTCTGAAATGGGAGATAATTTAAAAATCAACATCTTCGAAGAAGCGGTAAACAACAACAAAAAAGTATTATTGTTCTGGTATCCAAAAGATTTTACTTTTGTTTGTCCAACCGAATTACATGCTTTTCAAGCTGCTTTGCCTGAATTTGAAAAAAGAAATACAATCGTAATTGGTGCTTCTTGTGATACTAACGAAGTACACTTCGCTTGGTTGAACACTCCAAAAAACAACGGAGGAATTGAAGGTGTTACGTACCCAATTTTGGCGGATACAAACCGTAACTTAGCTAACATTCTTGGAATTTTAGATATTGAGTCAACTGAGTACAGCGAAGAAACAGATTCTGTTATCATCGAAGGATCTAACGTTCCTTACAGAGCTACTTATTTAATTGACGAAACTGGAAAAATCTTCCACGAAAGTGTAAACGATATGCCATTAGGTCGTAACGTAAACGAATACTTGCGTTTGGTTGATGCTTATACGCACATTCAAGTTAAAGGAGAAGTTTGTCCTGCTAACTGGGAAGCTGGTAAAGAAGCTATGTCAGCCGATAGAAACAGTACAGCAGCTTACTTGAGTGCAAACTAAATTTTTATAAAGGTACAAAGGTTCATAGGCAGAGAGTAGCAAAGGTTTTTTGCTATAAATATTTACAAAGGTTTAAAACCTTTGTCCCTTTGAACCTTTGTCTCTTTGAACCTCAAAAAAACAAATAAATGTTAATCGATTTAACCGAAGATACTTTAGCTGATTTAGTAGCTAAAAACGAAAAAGTAGTAGTACAATATTCGGCTTCATGGTGCGGTAATTGCCGTATTATGAAACCCAAATTCAAAAAATTAGCTACTGAAAAAGAAGACATCACTTTTGTTTTAGTTGATGCAGAAAATTCGCCAGAATCAAGAAAATTAGCGAATGTGACCAATTTACCTACTTTTGCCACTTTTGTAAACGGAAAATTGGTAGGCGAAACACAAACAAACAAACAAGAAGTTTTAATTGAACTTGTGAACGAAATCGCTTAAATAATTTTTTTATATAGTAATTTTCAAGGATTGGCCAATCCATTTTACAACAGTTGTTCATACAAATTCTTCTAAAACGACTATAATTCCGAAATAAAATATGAAATTACCTGTAATCAAACAGCTTACCCAATTTATCGAAGAAAACGATCAAGATTATATCATCGAAACCATCGAAGTTTTAGAAGCTATGACTGAAATTCCGTCTTTAAAAGATGAGGAATTGGATGTAATTGGCGAATTAATTTCGAATATGTACGGTGCACTTGAAGTACATAAAATGTTAAAAGAAGGTACCGATAAAAAAGAAGCCTTGAATGCTTTTATGAAGCGTGTCATGGGTTCTATTGACAAATAATTCAATACGTATTATCGAAATAAATAATGGCTCTCGTACCACTTGAGGGCTTTTATGTTTTATAAAATCTAGTTTTGAAAACCTACTGAAGGTTGTTTTTTATCGAAAATCTTAAAAAAATATAAGGTTAGTAAAAATTGGGTATAGCCATACACCGCATCTTCAATAGGAATAGTGAGCATTCGAATATTTAAAAATTCATTCGGATTGTAATTTACAATTGGCTCTTCAATACCGGTTCCCGTAAGAACACCATTTACTGGAAAAAATCCCAACATCAGTATCAAAAACACTAACGAAGCTTGTCCTATCCAATCTGCTTTAGCAATAAAATGTAAGTAAATCAAGGTACAAAATGTGGTTACTGCGGTTACCAAGGTATACCATTTGTCATAATGTAAAAGCGCTATAACTAGTGTGATAATACTACTTCCAAAAACAATCATATTGTTGAATGCATTGGCCCAAGTAAGATCGAAAAACCGATTCAAACAATAATAGGTGAACAAACAAGAAAACGGAATACAGATAAAAAAAAGCCATTCTTCGAGTGGTAAACCTAAAAAGTGAATACCAATAACGTAGTCATAATTAAACCACCAAACGCCCATTTGGGTAAAGCAAACATCCCACAAAATAAAAGGAATACCCACGATTGCAGCTGCTTTTAAAAAGGAGCCAAAATGTTTGTAAAATTGAATGCGTTTATCGAATGAAAAAAGAAAACAAACTATAAAAGCGAAAAAGTTTACGAATAAGTAGGTGTATGATTTATCCATTTTTTTTAGCTAATTGCATTTTAAAATATTTTATAGGAACCCAAAGAAAACCAAAACATTCGCCTTCTTCTTTGCCAACGTGTTTATGATGTTGTTTGTGCGCTCTTCGGATTGCTAACAAATACCAATTGGAAGTATTTCGAAAGAATTTGATGCGTTGGTGAATAAAAATGTCGTGTACGAAAAAATAGGCCATCCCGTATAAAAAGATGCCAATTCCGATGAAAAATAAGTAATTAAAATTTTGCTCGGCACCAAAATACAATAAGGCAATCGTAGGCAAAGCAAAAATGACAAAAAACAAATCATTTCTTTCAAAATCGCCTGTATGGCTATGGTCATGATGGTCTTTATGAAGCATCCACAAAAGACCATGCATGATGTACTTATGGATAATCCAGGTGGCTCCTTCCATTAGGAAAAAAGTTATAGCAATTATTAGTATGTTCATATTAAAAATTTCGACGGTTTTTTATTCTATATTGTAGTTTAAAAAATCACGATTTGTTTTATTCTAACTTATTTAAAAGTGTTTTAATTTGTTTCTGCAAAATTACCGAAGTAACTGTATTTTTATATCGAATAAGATAATCTCTGTCTTCCGAAATGTTCTGGTAATATCCTAAAAATTTTGGACAATTTTGCTGTACAGATAATCGAATAAAACGAATTTCGACATTTTCAGAAGCTTGTTGAACTGCTTTTTCAATATTCGCTTTTCCTTTTTTAAAAGTGGCAAGTTTACTTATCGGATTAAAAATATGGTTCGCCCAAATGGTTTGATAAGCCCCTAAATAAGCCAAATGCACATCGGTTTCTGTTTTTTTGCTTAATTCGGTTATCATGTTTTGACAAACCGTTTTGTCTGTAACCGATTGGCTGTATTGTTGCCGTACAACTTCCAAATCAAACGACTGACTTGTTAATTGAAAACCATTTATACAGATTAAAAAAACAGTCACTAATCCTTTCATATAGCAGATATTTTATATTGTAAATAACTACTCATCATCAAAGAGATTTTTTGTCCATTTGGAATACGCACGCGCTCTTGTAATATTTGTTGTGCGGTGGTTTTCTTGATTTTATGAAATAAAGACAAATAATATTTATAAGCCAAGTAAACACCAAATCTTGAAGAAACAGGTAGTTTTTTTATTCCAATTAAAGCTTCTTGAAATTCATTTTCAATTTCTTTTTCAATAGCAATTTTGCTCTTATTGTCAAAAAGTTGCAAATCGATATTAGGGAAATAGGTTCTTCCTAAAATGTGATAGTCCTCTTTTAAATCCCTTAAAAAATTGACTTTTTGAAAAGCCGAACCCAATTTCATGGCAAACGGTTTTAAGGATTGATAGGTGGTTTTATTTCCATCGACAAAAACTTGTAAACACATCAAACCCACCACTTCGGCAGAACCTAAAATATATTCTTGATAGCGGTCGGTATTATAATCAACAGGTTTTAAATCCATTTGCATGCTTTTTAAAAACTGTTCTATCAGCGTTTTGTCAATTTTATATTTGTTGACAGCCCATTGAAAAGAGTGCAAAATTGGATTTATAGAAATGCCTTCTTCGAGCGCCTGCCAAGTTTCTTCTTTGAGTTTTTCCAACAAAACTTCTTTGTTATAATCGTGAAAACTATCTACAATTTCATCCGCTAATCGGACATAACCATAAATGGCATAAATAGCAGGTCGGATGGTTGGACTTAGCGCTAATATTCCTAAAGAAAAACTAGTGCTGTATTTTTTAGTAATGGCTTTGCTCACTTGGTGTGATACTTCGTCAAATAGTATTTTCATAAAGCAATGTTTTTTTAGATTATTGTATTGATTTCGTTGGCAGCAATTTTTCCAGAAATAATGGAGGGCGGAACTCCAGGTCCTGGTACGGTTAATTGCCCTGTATAAAATAGATTGTTTAGTTTTTTATTTTTGATACTCGGTTTTAAAACAGCCGTTTGCGATAAAGTATTAGCCAAACCATACGCATTTCCTTGATAAGCATTGTAATCTTGAACGAAATCGCGAACGCAATAACTTTTTTTGTAATCAATTTTATCGATTAAATGGCGGCTACCGGTGTGTTTTTCTAAACGCTTTATCATTTCTAAAAAATACTGTTCCCGAATTGCCTCGTCATCTTCAATTCCAGTAGCTACGGGCATCAGTAAAAAAACATTTTCGTGCCCTTTTGGCGCTACACCAGCATCTGTTTTCGATGGACAACAAGCGTAAAACAAAGGTTTCTTCGGCCATTTTTTATCTTTGTAAATGGCATCAATATGGTCGTCTAATTCGTTTTCAAAAAATAAAGTGTGGTGTTTTAAGTTCGGAATTTGCTCTGTAAAACCCAAATAATAAATAAGACAGGAGGGGGCGAAAGTTCGGCTCTTCCAGTAATTTTCATCATAATTTTGTTTGTTTTTTTCGAGTAAGGTTTCGGTATGATGGTAGTCGGAAGAAGCAATTACGGCATCAAAAAAATGTTCTGTTTCGTTACTGATTATCGAAGTTACTTTTTTGTCTTTTGCTACTATTTTTTCAACTGCTTGATTAAAATGAAACTGAACGCCTTGTTGTTCTCCGATTTTTTTCATAGCCAGAATGAGTTGGTAAAAGCCACCCATCGGATACCAAGTTCCTAACGCATAGCCACCGTAATTCATCAGGCTATACAAAGCCGGAATGTGTTGAGGTGCAGCCCCTAGGAAAATCACTGGAAATTCCATTAAAGTTTGCAACCGAGCATCCGAAAAGTATTTTTTCACATAACTTCTAAAGTCAGAAAGTAAATCCAATTTAAAGGCACTCATTGCTATTTTTGGTGAAACAAATTCCAGCCAAGAATGACAAGGTTTTTGTACAAATTCTTTCATGCCAACCTCGTATTTATATTGGGCTGCCTTCATAAAAGCATCTAATTTTTTGCCCGCACCTTTTTCTAAAGATTCAAACAAAACTTTCAGTTCAGAATATTCTTTTGGAACAGCTAATTGGCTATCTGCAAAAATCATTTCAAACTGTGGATTAAGTGCAATTAATTGATAAAAATCACTGGCCTCATAACCAAAATCGTTAAAGAAATCATTGATAATGTCGGGCATCCAATACCAACTTGGCCCCATATCAAAGGTGTAACCATTTTCGGTTTTGAATTGTCTGGCTCTTCCACCTGGAATACTGTTTTTTTCAAAAACATGTACGTCGTGACCTGCTTTTGATGCATAAGCCGCTGCAGCAAGTCCTGATATACCCGAACCTATTATGGCAATTTTCTTTTTCATTTTGATTTTTTTTAGGGTAAATATTGCGTTACCACTTTATCTAATAATTCTGAACTTGCTAAATTTTCAGCAAATATGGGTTGGTGGAAATCTTCTAATTTGCTGAGTAATCGTATCAATTCTACTTTTTCAGTTTCGGTTAAATTTCCTGTAACCACTTTGGTTGCCAGTCTAATTTTATCCATTTGCTTTTCTAGCGCGATTATTCCTTTTTCAGAAATTCCGATGATTTTACTTCTTTTATCTAATGCCGAATCATGTTGTTCAACCCAACCTTGTTGCAACAACCGATTGATAATTTGAATTCCAGCCGATTTTTCTTGAATATTTTTTTTAATCAATTCCATTTTAGTCATAGCTCCCAATGCTTTTAAATTGATGAGGTAAATAAACTCTTCTTGTGTAGAAAAATCAGAGTCATGTATAGCAGCTTTAGAATACGTTTTGGCATAGCGGTTTAAGTGCACGATGAGCGTATTAATAATACTTTCGGCACTTCTTCCTTTTTCTTTTCCTTCCCAATAAGGTTCTTCTGCGTTTGGTTTTGCCTTTTTCTTTTCGGAACAAATCCACTTTTTAAATCCCTCAATGTCCTTGCTAAATGTATTGATTTTGGATAATTCAAATTCTTCCACAAGGTTTATTAGGTCTTTTACCAAATTGTATTTCATTTGAACACTATTTAATTAAAATTAGTATGTAAATATACTTTTAAATTTTAAAATTAGTGTATAAAAATACTATTTATTTGTTTTTTTAAAGAATAAAAGCTAAAACAAAGCACTATTTGGTATTTAATAATAACGAAATACCGCCTTAACTTTTTGGTAAAAATGGAGTTGAATTTTAATAAACGATTGCGTATAATCTCCCAAAATCTTAGTTTTTTTAAAAGCTATTCTTAAATAAATTTTATACTTTTGAAGCTCACATTTAAAAAAAAATTATGGCTTCAATAACATTAGGAGGTAATCCAGTGCATACTTCGGGAAATTTACCAGCGGTAGGTTCGCAATTAGCAGATTTTAAATTAGTTCAAACCGATTTAGGAATTGCAACATTAAATTCGTTTGCAGGAAAAAAAATAGTTTTGAATATTTTTCCTAGTGTAGATACCGGAACTTGCGCTGCTTCTGTTCGAAAATTTAATGAAAAAGCGAGTGCTTTAGATAATACCGTAGTATTGTGTATTTCTAGAGATTTACCTTTTGCGCAAAAACGTTTTTGTGGAGCTGAAGGAATTGAAAATGTAGTGAGTTTATCTGATTTTGTTGATAATTCATTTGGAAAAAGTAACGGTTTGGATATTGTTGATGGTCCTTTGGCAGGATTGCATTCGCGTGCTATTATTGTTACTGATGAAAACGGTAAAATTACGCATACCGAGCAAGTAGCCGAAATTGCAGACGAACCTAACTATGAGGCTGCATTAGCGGCACTTTAATTCTTTTTTAGTGGAATTTCAAAAGGAAAACACTTTCATAAAAGGAAGGTTAAAAAGCGTTACCTATGCTTGTAAAGGAATGTTTAAACTCATTCGTACCGAGCATAGTATAATGGTTCAAATTTCGCTTGGAATTTTGATGACTGTTTTAGGGTTTTATTTGAAAATTTCTCAAACAGAGTGGCTTTTTCAAACCTTAGCAATTGGTTTGGTTCTCAGTATAGAAGGATTGAATACAGCTATCGAAAAAGTGGCCGATTTTATTCATCCGGATTATCATAAAAAAATAGGTTTTATTAAAGATATTGCTGCTGGTGCCGTGTTTTTTGCGGCACTAACAGCAATTTCAATTGGATTAATAATTTACATTCCAAAATTTATTTAGTTTTTAATATTAAGAATGGCAAAATCAACAAAAAAAGAAACTTCGGGTAAAATTGAAAAACCAAAGTCCGAGACAAAACGACCTTGGAAATTGGGCAAACAAAACAAAATAGTTTTGGGTGTGCTTTTGGTATTATTTTCGGTTGCTTTAGGTGTTGCCTTTGTATCCTTTTTTGTTACGGGTCAAGCCGATCAAAGCGCCATCAATTCTTTTGGGGATCGAACTGAGCCAGTGCAAAATTGGTTGGGCAAATTTGGCGCGTATTTGGCTGATTTGTTTATTTACAGAGGATTTGGGTTGGCTTCGTTTTTGTTTGTTCGATTGTTCTTTTTAACGGGCATGTTTCTTTTTTTAGAGTTGTCTCTTAAAAAATTAAAAAACAGTTGGTTTTGGGATATGTTTGCCATTATCATCATCGCCATTTTATTTGGTTTTTTTGCCACTTCGGCTCCCGAATTAGGTGGCACAATAGGGTTTGAGCTAAATTTGTTTTTACAAGATTATATCGGAAAAACAGGAACCTTATTGGTGTTGTTTTTCGGATTAATTGTGTACTTGATTTTTAAAATTAAAGTCTCTCCCGATAAAATTCAGTCAATTTTTGATGTTAGCAAACGACCTGTAAAAACAACGACACCAGCAGTTGCAGATAATGCAGGTGATGCTTATAATTTAGAAGAATTTGCTCTTGATAATGAAGAACTGGAAGAAGAAGATTCGATTCATTTAAAATCGGATGTTTCTAAATTCGAGATTAACAAAGCGGCTTTAAAGCCTACAATTGCGCACACTTCCGAATTACCTAAACAACCATCGAAACCATTAGAAATGGAGGTGAACCCAACATCCCTTCCTATCAAACCTGCAGCTCCTGAAGAGGCTTTTGTAATTGAGCAAGCTCCTGAAGAAGATATTATAGAAGAGAATTTGGCTTCGCGTTTGGTGGCCGATTTTGGTTTGTTTGATCCTACTTTGGATTTGTCAAACTATAAATTTCCTACTATTGATTTACTCAAAGAATATTCTACTGGCGGGATTACCATCAATCAGGAGGAATTAGAAGAAAACAAAAACAAAATTGTAGATACCTTACGCAATTACAAAATCGAAATTGCACAAATCAAGGCAACCGTTGGGCCATCGGTAACCTTATACGAAATTGTGCCCGAGGCGGGTATTCGTATTTCTAAAATTAAAAGTTTAGAAGACGATATTGCCTTATCGTTATCGGCATTAGGTATTCGTATTATTGCACCTATTCCTGGAAAAGGAACTATTGGAATTGAGGTTCCGAACAAAAATCCAACGATGGTTTCGATGAAAAGTGTGATTGGTGCGGCAAAATTTCAAGAAGCCGAAATGGAATTGCCTATTGCGTTAGGAAAAACAATTTCAAATGAAACATTTGTTGTCGATTTAGCCAAAATGCCTCACCTTTTGATGGCAGGTGCCACTGGACAAGGAAAATCAGTTGGTTTGAACGCTGTGATTACATCATTGCTTTACAAAAAACACCCAGCTGAAATTAAATTTGTGATGGTTGACCCTAAAAAAGTCGAACTGACACTTTTTAATAAAATTGAAAGACATTATTTAGCCATGTTGCCAGATTCTGACGACGCTATTATTACAGACAATGCCAAAGTAGTCAATACATTGAATTCATTGTGTGTCGAAATGGACAACCGTTACAATTTGCTAAAAGATGCTATGGTTCGTAACATCAAAGAATACAACGAAAAATTTAAGTCTCGAAAATTGAATCCTGAAAACGGACACCGTTTTTTACCCTATATCATTTTAGTAGTCGATGAGTTTGCCGATTTGATTATGACTGCTGGAAAAGAAGTTGAAATGCCAATTGCAAGACTAGCACAATTAGCCAGGGCTATCGGAATTCACTTAATTATCGCTACACAAAGACCATCTGTAAACGTAATTACAGGTTTAATCAAAGCCAATTTCCCTGCGAGAATTGCTTTTAGAGTATCCTCAAAAATAGATTCTCGAACTATTTTAGATACTCAAGGAGCCGATCAGTTAATTGGTCGTGGAGATTTATTATATTCAAATGGAAACGATGTAGTACGTGTACAATGTGCTTTCGTTGATACCCCAGAGGTAGAAAAAATTGTCGATTTTATCGGTTCCCAAAAAGCTTATGCAACAGCTTATTTGCTTCCAGAATTTGTTGGAGAAGAAAATGGCATTAATCTTGATGTAGATATTTCAGAGAGAGACACCTTATTTAGAGAAGCTGCCGAAATTATTGTGAATTCGCAACAAGGCTCGGCTTCCTTGTTACAACGAAAGTTAAAATTAGGTTACAATCGTGCGGGTCGCTTAATCGATCAATTGGAAGCTGCAGGAATTGTAGGTCCTTTTGAAGGTAGTAAAGCACGAAATGTAAATATTCCAGATATGGCTGCTCTTGATCACTTTTTTAATAATGAACAAAATTAAACAAACATCATGAAAGCAATTCA
Source organism: Flavobacterium agrisoli (assembly GCF_016522065.1). GTDB lineage: Bacteria > Bacteroidota > Bacteroidia > Flavobacteriales > Flavobacteriaceae > Flavobacterium > Flavobacterium agrisoli. The sequence continues at coordinate 388,390 of NZ_JAEHFV010000003.1, forward strand.
GCAAGAAATGAATCTCAAAACTACTTTTTTCTCTAAGGCTATTGGTTTTACATTTTTAACAATTTTAGCTTTATTTTTGGTTGCGTTTTCGGCAAATGCTCAAGATAAAAATGCGAAAGCTTTGTTAGATCAAGTAACAGCTAAAGTAAAAAGCTACAATAACATTTCGATAGATTTCAAATATTCGCTAAATAACGCCAAAGAAAACATCAACCAAGATAGTAAAGGAAATGTGATCATGAAAGGCAATCAATATGTATTGAATTTTATGGGAGTTACCAAGATTTTTGATGGTCAGAAAACCTACACGATTGTTCCTGAAGATGAAGAAATTACAATAGCAAAAGTGGATGAAAAAGACGATAGTGCTATTACACCTTCTAAAATGCTAACTTTTTTTAATTCGGGTTATAAGTACAAAATGGACATTGTTCAAAATGTAAAAGGTCGCAAAATTCAGTACATCAAACTCACTCCGACCAATACAAAAGATGCTCGTAAAGAAATTCTTTTAGGTATTGACAGTCAAACCAAGCACATTTATAATTTAATTGAAATGGGTAAAAATGGGACAAAAACAACCTTAACCGTTAATTCTTTTAAAACGAATCAACCATTATCAAAAAATCAATTTACCTTTGCAAAAAGTAAATACCCAAATTACTACATCAATAAATTAGATTAACTGCAAGATTGAAAATCTTAGATAAATATTTATTAAAATCATTCCTGATTACATTTACTACGGTATTTGTAATCTTGTTTTTTATATTCATACTGCAAACCGTTTGGTTGTTTATTGCCGAATTGGCCGGGAAAGATTTGGATTTTGTTTTGGTAATTAAATTCCTTTTGTTTTCTATGCCGCGAATTATTCCGTTAGTGTTACCCCTTTCGGTTTTGTTGGCTTCGATCATGACATTCGGTTCCTTATCTGAAAACTACGAGTTTGCTGCTATGAAATCATCTGGTATTTCGCTACAAAGAGCCATGCGAAGTTTGATTTTTTTCATTACTATTTTGGCTATTGTAGCATTCTTTTTTGCTAATAATGTTATTCCGTTTGCCGAATATAAATTCATTAATTTCCGTAAAAATATTGCGCAAGCTAAGCCTGCAATGGCTATAGCCGAAGGACAATTTAGCGATATTGGGGAATACAATATTAAAGTGAATAAGAAATCGGGTGAAAACGGAAATATTTTGACAGGTATTACCATTCATAAAAAATCGAATAGCGGAAACGGTGCTCGAATAGTTATAAAAGCCAAAGATGGGAAATTGATTAGCAGCGAAAAATCGAGTATTTTAAAAATGGTTTTAAACGATGGTTATTACTACGAAGATGTAATTCCGAAAAAATACGAAGAGCGAAATAAATTGCCATTTGTAAAGAGTTTTTATAAAAAGCAAGTGGTAAATATTGATCTTTCAGAACTCAATAATGTAGATTTAAACGATTCGAGTATTACCAATACCAATAACATGTTGAATGTTAGTGAGCTTAGGTACACTTTAGATTCGTTGAATACCAATTATGATAACGATGTGGTTTCCTTTTCGGAAAATATCAACCAACGTGTAGGATTAAATCACCGTACAATAAAAAGTGATAAACCTCAGAAATTCAAAGCGCTTCCAAAAAATATTTTATCGGTTTTGGATGATACACAAAAATCAGGTTTACTTAAAACAGTACAAAATAATATAAGCAGCACTTTATTTTCTATAGAAGCTTCTAAAAATGAACTTAAAAACAAAGAGCGTAACATTAATAAACACTGGATGGCATTATACGAAAAATTCGTAATTGCCTATGCCTGTTTTTTAATGTTTTTTATTGGAGCTCCTTTAGGCGCCATTATTCGAAAAGGTGGTATAGGTTTGCCTATTGTGTTTGCAGTTCTTATTTTTATTACGTTTCACTTTATAAATACATTTGGTAAAAGATTATCACAAGAAGGCGGTATGACACCATTTATGGGTGCCTGGATGTCCTCTTTTATATTAACTCCTCTAGCAGTTTTGCTTACTTATAGAGCTACTAATGATATCGGTTTAATTAATTTTGATGTCATTTTTACTCCAATTCAAAAAACAATTCAAAAACTGACACAACGGTTTTTTCCAAAACAAACTTAATACACGCTATGGCGACAACAAAAATACAACTCAATACTATTGAGGAAGCAATAGAAGACATCCGACAAGGTAAAGTTATTATTGTAGTAGACGATGAAGACAGAGAAAATGAAGGTGATTTTTTGGCGGCAGCAGAAAAGATTACCCCAGAAATGATGAACTTTATGGCCACACATGGACGTGGATTAATTTGTGCTCCACTTACCGAAAGTCGCTGCCGAGAACTCGATTTAAAACCGATGGTGACCAATAATACCGATCATATGGAAACCGCTTTTACCGTTTCTGTAGATTTAAAAGGGAATGGTGTTACGACAGGAATTTCAGCTTCAGATCGTGCCAAAACGGTTTTAGCCTTAGTTGATGCTAATACCAAACCACACGAATTGGCTCGTCCGGGGCATATTTTTCCTTTAGTGGCCAAACAAGGCGGGGTTTTAAGAAGAACAGGTCATACCGAAGCGGCAATTGATTTTGCTCGTTTGGCCGGATTTAAGTCTGCTGGAGTGATTTGTGAGATATTAAATGAAGACGGCACAATGGCGCGTTTACCACAATTGGTAGAAGTAGCTAAAAAATTCGATTTAAAATTAGTCTCTATCGAAGATTTAGTAGCTTACCGTATGCAACACGACAGCTTAATTGTAAAAAAAGAAGACTTTGATATTGAAACACGATTTGGAACGTTTAGATTGCGCGCCTACGAACAAACCACTAATAAGCAAATCCACATTGCACTTACCAAAGGCACATGGTCTTTGGGAGATGCTATTTTAACGCGTATCCACTCTTCGCAAGTAAATAATGATTTGTTGGGCACGTTAACTAACAATGCCGACCAGCAATTAGATGATATGTTTAAAGTGATTAATGAAAATGGGCGAGGAGCCGTAATTTTTGTAAATCAAGATATGTCGGCTGTGAATTTATTAAATCGAATTACCGAGTTAAAAGAATTACAAGCAACGGGCACGATGAAAGCGCCAAAAGTGGTGATAGATACCAAAGATTACGGTATTGGAGCTCAAATATTACATGACATCGATATTTCAAAAATTCGATTGGTATCCAATACAGAGCAAACAAAAAGGGTTGGAATGATTGGTTATGGTCTTGAAATTACCGAATATGTAAAGTATTAAAAAATAATTTTGAAAATATTTTTTTGCTAACGTATACGAAATGAAATGATTAAATCAACTATAAAAAATTAGCTGATTTTTTTTTGAATTTTTGTTTTTTTATCTAGAAAAACCTCTTATATTTGCACTCGCAATCAGGAAATGATAGCAACATACTGGAGAAATGGCAGAGTGGTCGATTGCGGCAGTCTTGAAAACTGTTGACTGTAACAGGTCCGGGGGTTCGAATCCCTCTTTCTCCGCAGAATTAAAACCCTAACCCTTGTAAATGAAGGAGTTAGGTTTTTTTTGTTTTTACTTTTAGTCCACATTTAGCCCACAACCATTCAAAAACGATTTTAAAACTTATTTACAATACTATATAATCCTTTTGATTCGATTTTAGCTTGTAAATTCCATTCTTGATACATTGAGGAGCATTTCGCAAAAAACATCGTTATACGGCTTTGCATACCCTTCTTTTATCATAATCTCATTTAAAACTCTGCCATCATTTAAAATAAGATAACCAAGACTTCTACCGTATTTGTCTTGAAGGTTATTTTCTTCTTGAATTAATGTGCATTTATCCCCTATTGAAATATTACTTTTTAAAAATTCAAAAGACATATAACCAAGCTTAATTAAAAATGCAGCAGGAATATGCAGCTCTTTTTCATCCTTTTTTATTTTATTACAATAATTCATTTCGGGGGCATCAATGCCATATAATCGAATTTCAAACTGCTTTTTAGTTAAAAAATCTTCTGCAATTAGACCGTCTCCATCGACGAATCCCTTTACTTTCCGAATAATATTTCTTGTCATACGTTTATTAGCGTTAAAATGCCTTAAATAGCATTTGTTAAGTGATTGATTGTTAGATATGTACTTTGTAAATTTAAAAAAAAGTTTAATTAAATACATATTAAGAAATGGCAAGACAAAAAGGGCATATAAAATATGTCGGAACATTAGGCGAAGTGAGACACTTCAAAATTAAAGGTAACGAAGGTTATTTTGCTGGTCTAAAAGGTGGACCAACTGCAGAACAAGTAAAAAATGATCCTGGTTTTATACGTACTCGTGAAAATATGAGTGAATTTACTGCTTGTGCAAACGCAGGTAAATCATTAAGAGTTGGTTTGTCGGCTTTAATGAAACAAATGTCCGATAGTCAACTAACAGGAAGACTAACCGCGATTATGAAAAAAATCAATATTGAAGATGGTTCTGAAGCGAGAGGACAAAGAGCCGTTTTGGTTTCACAACAACCACAATATTTAAAAGGTTTGGATTTCAATCGCAACATTTCTTTTAATGGTGTTTTCAGAGCTCCATTTACATTGACCGCTACAGTTGGAAGGAACGAGAGTACATTAAGTATTCCAGAGTTTAATCCGCTTAATTTTTTGAACATTCCATCAGGAGCAACTCACTTTAGATTTATCAATGCAATATCTGTTGTTTCGGACACTATTTTTAATCCAATTACGGGAGCTTACGAACCTGCCGAGCCTGCTCTAAATGAAATGTCAAACATAGCTTATTCAGATTATACTCCGGTAGATGCTGTAACTCCGATAATTGATGTTACTGCTGCTTTACCAGGTGCGCCAACAATGACAATCAATGTTGCTGTTTTGGGTAGTATTGGAATAGAATTTTATCAAATGGTAGGATCTAATTATTATTTATTCAATGCGGGTAATGCTTTAAAAATCCAAGAGACTTTCTAAAAAAAACCATCAGTTTGTAAGACTGCAAAGTTTGCAATGTTGCAAATTAAGCCCTTTCTAACGAGAGGGCTTTTTGCTTTACACTTATTTACCTATAATGTGCAATTATATAGGGCTTATAGTGCTTTTAAGGGTAGAATAAACATCGGTTTAACGAGAGAAAAATCCAAGGAAGCCTCAATCATCAAATTTGGGAGCTGTCAATCGGATAAGGGGGAATCAGCGCTGTTTTTTTTGAGAGAATGCTTATCGGGAACTTTCATTTGGAATCGGATGTTGTGGCATTCTTTCAAAAAAAATTGCATCCATAGGGGGTTGGGGAAATGGAAGATTGCCCCAACTGTACTTACCGAGTGCGGTGGCAGTAGCGAAACAAGGGTATTTTTATTTGCTTTCGTAAACTTCATTTTTAGCAGAGGGTTTCTTGCAAATAAAAATACTCTTGTGGGCAAATTTGTTTTTTGAGGATGCCTGAAAATGTGTTCAGAAAGCAGGTGTTAGTATTCAGTAGAAAATTTGTTGTGAGACGTTGTGGCATCTTCAAAAAACAATGCAAATACTATCCTATTCAGGGCGGGTGCGTTGGGGTGCGGCTATTTTACATAATAAGCTTATGGTTTCGGTGTGGCTGGTGTTCAGCCATACTGAACCATAATGGCTTATTATGTAACATAGCTTGGGGGTGGTTTTGGGCTTTCGAGCGTTGGGAAGTAGCTTATTGCAGTTGTGGAGTTTACGGAGCAAGCTGCAATGTGCTACTAGAGCGTTGGCAGAAGCCCAAAACCACAGGAGCGTTGGCAGAGCGTTGGCCGGGTGGGAGCAAAAAGGTCAGCGATAGCGTTCCTATTTCTTTTTTTTGTTACTATTTTGTACTTTGGTTAAATTCAAAGTGAAGTTTTGTTGTAAATCAATCTTTATGTAGTTTTGGAATACTTAGTTTAAACTAAACTTTTGATTTAATAAAGTCAACTTTCAAATTTTCAATGTGATAAACTTATACAAAAATAGCATTGACCTATAATATTTACCCATTTGTAATTATTTTCAATTTAGCTTCATCGTGTTCTTTGAAGGCATTGCTTTGAGTAAGATGATTTTCTAATGCTTCCATATCATTTGCTAGCAAAGTTGCAGTGAATTCTTGTGCTCTTTGTAACATTCTTATGTAGACTGCTGGATCATCGTTTCTTGTAAGTCTTCTTAATGCTCCCAAATAATCATCGCGATATACTGTAGGAATTATGATTCGTGTTTGGCTTGCTTTTACTAATTCGGCATTCATCATTACTCTTGCAATTCTACCGTTTCCGTCTAAAAATGGATGTATTTCACTTATCATAAACATTATGTAAGCTGCTTTGGCGAATGGTTCTTGTAATGCTTGGTAGTAATCAAATCCTTTTATTAAAGTACCTCTAACCAAAGTGTGTTCAACAAAATGTGTTTCTCCTGCCCGGTTGTTTTTGTCCTTGAATTGTCCTGGTTTTTTTGAGGTTCTGGCTGCCAATAGTATTTGATGTCTGTATTGCAATATATTTAGTAATTCGTTAGGATTTGAAGGTGTTGTGCACATTTCCTTTTGATTGCTTACTAATTTATAGGTTCCTAAAATGTCGTGTGAATCTTCGTCACGATTTGGAATTGGTGTTTCGGTTTGAATGATGCTTTTGGCTTCTTCGATTTCAAAAATAGTTCCTTCGATATAGTTAGAAAAATAAGCTTCAAAGAAAGCGAAGTTTCTAAAAGCATTGACGTCAATATTTACATCTTGTCTGTTTTTATAGGGTTGTTGCTGTAATTCTATAAATAATTTTTCAAATAATTCCAAGCGATGTTTATCGTAAGGATTTCCTAAAGCTCTGGCTACTGCTATTGGTGAAGTCAGTATTTTGGAAGGTTTTGTAGAAAGTAAAGCGCTTATCAGTTTGTTTAGCTTTTCAAACTCGGACTGCATCTTTAATTTCTCCGCTATATCTTTTGCTTTGTCTCTGAATTGGTTTAATCCTTCTTCCCCTTTTACCTGTACTATTTGTTCCAGTTTGTTTTCTATTTCAGGTAAGGTAATGGTTTTGGAAGTTGGTCCTACTTGACGTGAAGATTGTAAATTCTCTAAAAAAGCTCTTTCTTGCTGCGATACAAATAATTCGCCCGAAAACGGATTGTCACCTTCAATTGCCGGCATTCCTTCCATAAAACGTATGGTTATTCCCGGCAGTTCAATTTTCTTGGTATAGGTATAGGTTACAAATATTTGATTTGCCTTAGTTGGTTTGAATTCTATTGCAGATCGATGACTTAATACTGCTCCGGGGTACAGTTTTCCTAAAATAGTAAAGATATTTCTTCGAATAATTGTTCCCTCCGATTCGTTAAAATTTGAAGTATAAATACGGGGTGCAATTTTTTTTATTTGTCCTTCCTCTTCCAGTTTACCTAATTGCCTGTTTAAAGCACTATCACTTGTTGCAAAAATGATTTCTTGAAGGTGAATAGGGATGTTGTTTTCCATTATAATTGCTTTTTAAACTCAAAATTAGCTACTATTTTCCATTAAAAAGTAATTTTACGCAAAAAATTTCCATTATAAATGAATTGGTAATTGATTTGAATTTCCACTAAAAATAACTTTCCCTAGAAAACCAAGCCTTATTTTCCAATAAATATCTATTTTACGCAAAAATTTTCCAGTAATTGGAGTTAGTTGTTTTTTAAAGCTATGGCAAAAGGAAATTCAGAGAGTGATGGAATGTTTTGTAATTGCGAAATGATTTTGCAAATTGCTGGAGAGACTGCTTGCATACATTATAAAGAGAAACGAACAAATGGTTCTACATTGTAGCGTTTTGCTACTAACAAACATACCTTGTTACTAATTTTTTCGGTAGTTTGTTTTAGGTATTTTACAATCGTTTTGGATGAATATAAATTTTCTAATTTTTTTATATCCTCTTCAAAAGTATCTGGAGTAGTAGCATACAAAGCCCTTGGAATAATAATATCCTTATCTCTTGAGAGACTCAATTTATCATAATCCATATCCCAAAATAAATGTTTGGGAAAAATTGTCGCTATGTTTATTGATCGCTTTACTTTTAAAATTATTGAATTGGAGACTATAAGTGGTAAACTAGAACAAATTTCAATACTTTGATTTTAATGGCTAATGCATTTATCCTCAAAATTGCTATTCAATTTAAGCCGTTTTTTATTTTAATTTTTCAAAAGGAGGTCACAGGTTCGAATCCCTATAGCCCTCAAGTATCTGTATTTTATAGCTTTATTACTCCCCACTTAAAAGTAGTGGGTCAAATTTTTTACAAAAAAGGTTTTTTAAAAAAGGAAAATATAGGTGTACCATTTTTAGTAGCCACTAAAATGGTTACTAAATTTGCTAGGATTGCTATGATACTTTCTACATTCATATTGTAAATATACTAAATAAAATTTTACAACTTCTTCTTTCTGGAATAGTGACGTAAAACTTCGACCGCCTGCTTAAAAGGCAGGTGTTCTTTATGCTATAGCTTGTTTGATTAAACTCATAATGTACTCTAAATTTTCCGTATCTTTTACAGTTACTTCATAATCTCCATTCCCATTATGTCCAGTTGTTGAAACATCTCGCATCAAATTTTTAGGATCATCTAATTGGCTTTTTTTCAAATTTATCCAAATTTTTAATGATTTGGCTTGTAATTCTATATCAACAACATTTTTATTGACTTTAAAGGCTATATACCATTTTTTAGGAACAATTTCAAAATCAGGTTTTAAGTTTAGAATTCCTTGTTTGAAACTTTCATACAATTCAATAATTTCTTCTGATCTTCTATTTAGATGGTCTTCTTCTGTATAAACTTTGATTTCATCGGTTACCGATTTCATCACACTGTTTTGTTGCGTTAGCGGTTTTATACTTTCGGCTGATTTAGTTTTCTTAATAGGATTGATGCTAATTAAATCATTCTCATATCTTTTAATTTCCCACAATTCTATAGCAATATCTTTGAAATTAGTTGCTAATCTTTGGTTTTCAGTAAAACTAGGAGATACGAAAACAACTCGTGTTTGTGACCAATCTACTGAAGTACTGTGAATTGCTTTTTGCAAAGTTTCGTTATATGTCAGAACAAAATCGGCTTTGTTTTCCAGCATTAAACTTAAATACGTAAAACCTTGATCTACTACACTTACATTTTTATCCCGTTTGTATTCAATAATAACAAAAGCTTTCGATTGTGGGTCATAGCCCAAAGTATCAATACGTTTCCCTTTTATTACAAACTCTGAATTCACCATTTCTAAACCCATTAATTCCAAGAGGTTCTTTTCAAATAAGGTTTGAATTTCTTTTTCTAGTTTAAAAGGTTTTTCTTTTAATATACTGAGACTATTGGTGTTTTTAAATTGGTATAAATTCACAACTAATTATTATTTAATATTTTTTTTGAAGCTTACAGCCTATGTCGCATCATTTCATAGAATGGGAAAAGTAATTTAAAAACTTTTAGCGTTTCATTAGGTAATTTTACTTCCGACATCTCATCATCAGTAATTTGATAGTCTCTTCCAATAATGAAATATTTTTGAATGTCATCTTTTTTACAGAAGTTATGTAAATCTTCAGCTGAACTGAAATTATGACAAAACTCTTTGTTGCTACCTACTGAAATAAAATATTCATTAGGTAATGAATTTAGCATTTGATAGAAATTATTTCTATATTCTTTATTTCGCATACTTGTTTTAAAGAAATCACGGTCAAAAATTCCTCCTTCATTTTCTTTAGCGAACAATAAATAGAGTCCTATGTTATTAAAATCGATTTTCAATTGTAATCGAGCATGATGTATAAATGTATGCTTGGCTTTTTGGTCAGCACCAACTTCTTTTTGATACTGTTTTATTTCATCACCACTTTTACCATAACTCAGCCACATAGCATTAATAGGTCTCGGCTTAGTAGGATCCATTTGTCTTATCATTGAAATTAAATGATCTGGCATTGGGTTAGGATGTAAAATGCCAATGCCATAATCCTTGAACAATGGAAAAATAGTGTCGTGTAATTCAATACATCTGTTCTTTGCTAATTCTCGTTCAGCAATAGCTTCTTTACTATCAGAATAATGCAGTTCTTTCTTAAAAGCTAAGTGATGCTCTTTTTTGAAGTATCTATCCGAAAAATCAATTGCATCTAATGGACTAGTAATAGATACTGGTTTTTTTAGTTTAAAGCTTTTTCTTTTTTTCTTAAGTTCTTTCTCAAATTCTTCTAACGAATTAAACTGCTCCTCATAAGCTAAGATATTTTCTTCCGTTAAAGGATAGGAGTCTTTATATAATGCATTAAACCACTTAAGGATAGATAAACAATCTTCTTGGTAAGTTGTTTTGTAGTTTAATTCAACATTATCCTCAAATCCACCATCTGTTAAATTGGATGAACCCACGAAAGCAGTATAATTATTATTAACGTTGAACAAATATACTTTTGGATGGAAATTATATTCTGTTTTATAGATAGCAGCATTAAATAAATCATTTTTGAGTTGTGACTGCATATTCCGTAATACTTTTGGGTTTGTGGGTAAATCTATACCTACAAGATAGTTTTGCTTGCAATTATCGGTAATACTTTCTTGAATGAAAGCTAATGTACTTTCTTTTACTAAAGCAACTGCAAACCAAATTTCATTAGCTTTAACTAATAATTCTTCAAAATCTGATTTTAAATTTGTAACAATCATTTTAAGCTAGTTTTACTTTATATTTATAGTCTAAGGATTTGGAATTTTACTTTTAATAAATTCAAACATTGGTCTGAAAATCTCGAAAGCATCATTATTTAAACCAGGAACAATGTTTTTTGCAAAATTTACTTTATCACCGACAAACCTATGAGGATTACCAGGTATCGATGTATCCTCTATAAAATTAGTAGCATCAACATAATCAAAAAACAAATGTTCAATAGTCATAACTGAACGATCATTATAGCACTGGTATGTGGTTGGATTTATCACTTGCTTTTTTATACCATTTTCTGGAACTGGTAACATCATAGCGTAAACCTCTTTTCCTACCAATTGTTTCACTGTGCCCTCACCGAGATTATTTATAAAAAATTCATCACTAAAACCATTGAAAGTATTGAATGCCTTATCAAAATCAAATAACCCAAATATTGGTAACCCATTCATATCATTTTGAATATCCTGATCACGCATAATTTGAGCAACTGATTTATGACCAAAACAATAAAAAGGGATAAATGGTATCTCCTCGTCAGAGAACAATCGATTATACGCTTCCTTTAAAATCAAAGGGTCTGTTTTACCTTCTGTAAAAAGAAGAGGTTTGTTTTCTATTTGTATTGTATTAATGATACTTAACAATTGTTCCTGTTCATGCAGCTTTATAATATTCTTACTCAATTTATTAACTGCAATCTTTTTTGGAATTTTATTTGAAACCAATCCTTTTGTTTCATGTAATTCAAAGTAATTCACTTTGTCTTTTATGAATTTTATAAGTGTAATAGCACTATGGCTACTAATCAATAAATGATTACTTTCACTTGAAGCAGAAGAAATATTAGTTAATTGATCAAAAAATGTGAACTGCCATTCCGGATGTAAAAAGGCATCTGGCTCATCTAATAGGGAAATACAGTTATGCTCTTTAAAAATTTCGGTTATGGATAAAATATAAACAGATTGAAATTGACCGTCGCTAAACTGACCAAGACTAATTTTCTTGCCGGAACTTAATGTAACTTCAATGTCAATCTCTTTTAATAAACCAATAGTTTTAAGGTTATCCAGTGTGATGAATACCTCAAAAATAGACTTGGCAGCAAACTTATTTTTGAAATCTTCAAACGAACGGTATAATATGTACTCTTCAGAATCTTCCTTTTCTATTCTTCCTTCATCTCTAACAGGAGTATTTTCTATTTTATTTACATCCCAAATTTCGTTCAGAATACCTCTAAAATAACCTTGTGCTCCCCAAAATCTTGCATCAGGGTCAAATTCATCAAAAGTAGAATCTTTTGATGCAAAAAAAGGTTTTTCAAAAACTAACTTAATTTCAGACCCAACAGAATCAATGCTTAACTTTTGTTTAATAATCTGTTTTAAATGTAGATCATCTGATTGTAATAATGTGGTGGCTAACAATATGGTTTTGTATTCTTTACCAATACCAAAGAACAATCTTGCATCATCACTATTAAAATTTTCATTATTTCGATTACGATTTAACCTATCACGATGTGTTTCGTTGAAATCCTCAATAAAATTTCCAATCGTATCGTTATGACCTGAGTAATAAATCAACAAATTTGAAGGTAATAAATTAGGTGCAATAGGCGCAGGAACTTTCTCATTATTGTCTAGCTTATTTTGCCATTTTGGGTCATCCCAATGTAACTCGATAGTTTTTCCTCCAATTTCATAATGAAGCTTATAATTAAATCCTATTGGGTAATTGTTATTATAAAGGTGTTTGAATATTTCTAAAAAAGCCTCAAACAAATTAGATTTCCCTGTACCATTTTTACCAACAAAAACATCTATAAGACTTGTGCCATCAAAATCTAATTTGAAATCTTTTAGGTTTTTGTATTCGCCTACAATGTGTAAATGTTTTAATCTCATTATACTATACTTGTGCTAAAACTGCATTTAGGAGTTGTGATTGTTTTTTTGAAGATTGATCAATATTTTTTTCTAACATATCGCATAATTTAAATAATTCATCAACTTTATTTGAAATTACTTTTTGAACTTCATAAGGAGGAACAGGAATAGGTATTGAAATCCATTTTTGTTTATTAATAATTGGAGTTGCCGAACCACTAGAATTTGATAATACTTGATTTTGAAAATAGGAGGATTGTAATACGGCGAATAAATATTTCAAATCAATATTAGAATAAGGCGTAATGGTATTGATTTGTTGATTACAAGCTACATCACGATCATTAATTGCAAGTTTACCAATACTGCCACCTATACAAACCATCATAATAGAATCACGAGATATTAGCCTTGCTTTTTCAAGTCCTAATTCGGAAAGTGATAAATTAGTATAATTTATTACTTGTTTTTTTATATCACCTGGCCCTATAAAAGGTATATAATCTCCGTAGTATTCTGAATTTTTAGTTGCTGGTGTCGTTCCTGTTTGTGTTAAACCAAGATCATTTAATGCTAACCATTTCCATCCTTTTGGTAATAAAAATGGATATTCTTTTTCATTAATCTTAAATTTGATACTTGAAATTATATCTATTTCAGTATTATTTACTACTTTATTTTTTAAATTTTCAGATATAAGTTTTCCTTTTATTGCTAGGTTTAAAATTGCATCTTTTAAAACCGTGACATTTTCTTTTACTGTATATAAACTATCAAATTGATTAACAATAAAACTCCAAGCATTATTAAAAGAAATTCCATCATTAGCTTTGATAAGATTGTTAATAGCTGCTGAATTAATTTGAAGTTGTAATTTGTTTTTTTGGTTTCTTTTTGCTTCCAACTTATCACATAAAAGCATGAGTTGGTCTATTTTTTCTACTATTCTTTTTTGTTCCTCAAGTGGTGGAAGAGGAAAGGGATAATTTCTTAGAAAGCCTAATGAAACGAAACTCTGAACAGCGCCACTAGCTTGAGACTTAATTATGTTTTGGGCATATATTAAATAATAAAGTATAAAATAAACATTGTATTTTTTTTTTTATTGAAATATTTTATAAGTGCTACATTCTTTATTGAAAAATCAACATCTGTATCAACTAGTACAGGATTACCAATACTTCCTATCATTGCAAATAAAATATCTTCTTTATCAACTTTTGATCTTTCACTTATTTTATAATGATCTAGTTCTGATATATGCTTAACATTATCAAAAGTTAGTTTACCTGAATATAAATTTTTACTCGTAATTAAAGGAAATCCAGAATCAACATATTTTGGGGTATCATGCGTACCATCTCTAACATCTAAAAAAGTATTTAATTTTACCCATTTCCAATTTTCGGGAATAGAAAAAGGTATTTCATTATTTGTTAATTTAGATAAAGGACTTTGCTTTTTAATTAGCTTATTATTAATTAGTTTTTCTTTTTCTTTTTCGATTTCTTCTAAAAGTTCATGAGCAGGTTGCTCCTTTAAATTTTGAGGAACTAATTTTCCTTGCATTGCTAATTTTAATATTAGTTCACGCAATCTGGTAATGCCATCAGGAGTTTCTAATGCAATTTCAAAATGTTTTTCTAGTAATTTCATTTTCAATTATTTCCTAATGCTGACATTAATTCTTTTTTCAATAAATCTCTTGTAGCAATAAGTTCTTTGCGTATGATCTCATAGTCCTGCATTAATATGTCGGGATCAGTATGGATTATATCCACACTGTGAGGATTTTTGAAATCTAAATTGTACTTTTTATCTTCTATTTCTTTTAATGAAACTTTCCAAGCATATTCATTTTGTTTACGATTATTCCACCATTTTTTTTCTAAATCAAATTCTTCAATTCGTAAAGGCTTACTTCTTGAATAGGATTTGTAACCTTCAGGGTAGGGATGATCAAAGAACCAAACGTGTTTTGTTGGCTCACCCTTATCAAAAAATAAAATATTAGTGCTAATTCCAGTATAAGGGCTAAAAACACCTTTTGGTAAACGAACGATAGTATGAAGATTGAATTCTTTTAAAAGTTCGCGTTTTAAATTTGTTTTTACACCTTCACCAAATAAAAACCCATCAGGTAAAACTACACCAGCTCTTCCAGTATCAGCTCTTAACAAATGCATGATTAAAGCCATAAATAGATCGGCTGTTTCTCGGGTTTGATATTTTTTCGGAAAGTTTTTTTCAATACCATCTTCCTCGATACCTCCAAATGGTGGATTGGTAATAATCACATCCATCCGGTCTTTTGGGCCGTAATCTTTAAGTGGCTTGCTCAACGTATTATCATGTCTGATATTGCTTGGTACATCTATACCATGCAACATCATATTGGTCATGGCTAACATGTGAGGCAGGGGTTTTTTTTCTATACCGTGGATATTGTCTTGTAACTTTTCGATATCTTTTGGAGTTTTGAATAACTTCTTCTTATGTTCAATAACATTTACCAAAAAACCACCAGTTCCACATGCAGGGTCAAAAACTCTTTCTCCTAATTGTGGGTTTAAAATATCAACCATGAATTGAGTTACAGCACGAGGTGTATAGTATTCACCTGCATTACCTGCTGATTGTAAATCTTATAATATTTTTTCATAAATATCGTTAAATACATGTCGGTCATTGGATGAATTAAAATCCACATCGCCTTGAATAGTATTGATTACCTGACGTAATAGCGTTCCCGATTTCATGTAGTTATAAGCATCTTCAAAAACACTTCCAACAATTTTTCCATGAGGAGAAACTCCGGCAGTAGTTGAAAGTTTTTTAAGAGAAGGAAATAAATCATTGTTAACAAAATCAATTAATTCTTCTCCAGTCATTCCTTCATCATTAGCAGCCCAATTAGACCATTTGAAACGACTTTGTAGTGGCGATTTGTAATTGTCAATAATTATTTCCCATTCTTTTTCCTTATCGTCAAATATTTTCAGGAAAAGTAACCAAACCATTTGGCTAATACGTTGTGCGTCTCCATCGACACCAACGTCTTTTCGCATTATATCTTGAATGGTTTTTATTAATGTACTTAATGACATATTTAGGATTTATTATTTAAGATGAATATATTGCTTGTTCTAATTCTTTTACTGCTTCTTCGTATTGTACTTTACCACCAAAGATTTTAATAATTTCGATTGGAGTACCATAATCGGTAAAGGGTTGAATGGTTAAGATTTTGGTTTCTTCTATAGGTTCAACGCCTTCATCAGCATATTTATCTAGTAACGCATTAATTACTTTTTGGGCTTGTTCACCGTATTTAGTAAAGTAATTTCTTTTTTTGACTTGTTCTGCACGCTCTTTTCTTGATAATGGAGGTTTGTCCCAAGCCACATGACAAATGATATCAAAAGGGTCGAGGTCTTTTCCAATTTCTTCCGCTAGCGCCTCAAAGAAAACACCTTCGTTCGCTAATTCGTCGATAATTATTTTCTTTTTATCAGCATCTGACCACTTAGTTAAAAAATCGTCTAATGAGGTGAATTCTTTTTCAAGTGCTTTTTTTGTGTAATCTTTTAATGATTCTGTAATTAGTTTGCCATTTGCATCAAAATATTGTACTCTTTCAGCAATTACTGAAACAGGCACATTGGCAACATAGAATTTTTTAATTATTGATGTATCACCACCATCGCCACCAGTATTTCCATTACCACCATTATCTGGAGGAGTATTAGTTCCGCCGTCAATTTCATCAGGAGGTACAGGAGAACCACCCGGTTTTGGGTCGTAGATAACAACTGGTTCTCCATCAAAATCTGGATCAGCAAATAATTCGGTTGCTTTTTTGAAGTCCATAATGGTAAAGAAGAATTTGTTGTAATCTTCATTTATTCTTGTACCACGACCTATAATTTGTTTGAACTCGGTCATAGATTGAATTCGCTGGTCAAGTACAATTAATTTACAAGTTTGAGCATCAACACCAGTAGGCATTAGTTTTGAAGTAGTTGCAATAACAGGAAATTTAGATTCAGGAAAGATAAAATTATCCAATTCCATTTTTCCTTCTTCATTATCCCCAGTAATTCTAACAACATATTTATTATTTGTTGATGTAATATCACTATTTTCATTAACCAAAGCCTGTCTCATTCGTTCGGCATGGTCAATGTTATCACAAAAAACAATAGTTTTATCGTAACGATTGGTTTGTTTTAAAAAATCAGATATTTTTTTAGCAACTAATTGGGTTCGTTTATCGAGTACTAACGATTTATCAAAATCCTTTTGATTGTAAATTCTATCATCTATAAGATTACCATATTTGTCGGTCATATCTTTATCAGGACGCCAACCCGTAACATCTTTATCTAAATCAATTCTAACTACCTTATATGGCGCCAAAAAACCGTCATCAATACCTTGTCTTAATGAATAAGTATAAATTGGTTTACCAAAATAATCTGTATTCGATACTTCTTGAGTTTCTTTTGGTGTAGCTGTTAATCCAATTTGGGTTGCATCTGAGAAGTATTCTAAAATTCTCCTCCAATTAGAATCATCAGCTGCACTGCCTCGATGGCACTCGTCTATAACTATTAAATCAAAGAATTCAGGAGAAAACTGTTTATAAACATTTTGTTCTTCTTCAGTACCAGTTACCGCTTGATATAATGACAAATAAATTTCATACGATTTATTTGCTTGTCTTTTGGATATTTTTGTCATTGCGGAGCCAAAAGGCTTGAAATCATTAGTCATTGTTTGGTCAACTAAAATATTTCTATCTGCAAGAAATAGAATTCTTTTTTTAGTTTTTGACTTCCATAATCTCCAAATGATTTGAAAAGCAGTATATGTTTTTCCTGTACCGGTTGCCATTACTAAAAGGATCCTATTATCTCCTCTTGCAACAGCTTCAATAGTTTTATTAATTGCTAATAACTGGTAATATCTTGGAATTTTATTACTTCCATCACTATAATAATCTTCTGTGATTATAGCTTCTTGAACTGGTGTGATTTCTCTGTGTTCGCACCACATCTTCCATAAAGCTTCAGGTGATGGGAATTCTTCTAATGAAATTTCTGTTTCAATTTTACCATCTTTAGCTATGCTGTTATGAAATAAAAAACCATCACCATTAGAACTAAATACAAAAGGGACATTAATCATGTTGCCATAAGCAAGCCCTTGTTGCATTCCATCACTAACCGTATGATTATTATCTTTTGCTTCAACAATAGCAATTGGGATACCTGGTTTATAAAACAGAGCATAATCAGCACGCTTGTTTTTTGCACGTGTATGTAATTGACCACGAACTATAATACGCCCATTAGTCAACGGAAATTCTTCCCTGATTTGTATATGTAGATCCCAACCAGAATTTATTAATGCAGGAGTAATATATTTTGAACAAATATCACGTTCTGATAATTTCTTTTTATTCATACTAGCATGCTTTAAGCTAATAAAATATGTTTTACGTACAATGTACAAACATAGTGAAAAGCAATTTGAAGTAAAAGGCAACTTATTAACATAGGGTAAGGAGGGTAAGCAAATTTGAGATAAAAGATTTTTAGTTTTTTCGATGTTTAAACTTTTGGATTTTTTCGATGAAAACAAAGTAAATTGAAACGGTTTGTGTTTTGATTTGCCTTGTTTTGGGCTGATGTTTCCTGTTTTTTATTTTTGAAAAAAAAGTTTAAAAGTTTCAGCGTTTTTTGGTTACCCTGCTTACCCTGTGAAATTGGTGTTATTGAGTGTGATTTGGTGTTGTGTGATTTGGGTTATAGATTGTGCTAACAATGACTTTTTTATTGAATTTGAAATTACAGTTTTCTAATTTTCTTTTTTGCTTGATCAAAAAAGAAACAAAAAAATCAAGTCTTGGGATTTTCAGCGGTCAATTTCAATCTCATACCCTAAAAGAAAAGAACTCGTCCCGAAAGCTTTTCGGGACTCAAACAGCTTTTCTTTTTACGGATATTTCGATTGATTGACGCTCGCTTCCAAATCCCTAGGACATTCTAAAACGGATTGATTTTTATTTTCATTATCAACGTCTTCGTAGGTGTTTTCGGTAACGGCATAAACGAATATTCCGTTCTTTTTGAGGCGGAGGAAATTGTGTTTTTTCAAGGCTTTACCGAGTTTGTTGATGGTGCCGTCATTGAGGTTTAATTTTGTTCGTTCGGCTAGGAATGCAGCGATTTGTGAGGCATTGAGGAAAAGTTTTGCTTTTTCTCTTTCCACTGGTTCAAACCAGGTTAACAATAATTCTTCTTCGGGGCTTCGGAGTTGGTATTGTTCGTTACTTTCGGTGATGGCTTTGATTTCCTCTTGGTCGAACCAAAATCTAAAATCGCTTTTGAAAAGGTATAAAGCTTGGGAAAAAACCAAATTGATATCCACTTGGTGTTGGTACTGGATATTTTCAACTTCAAAACACAAAAAACGGCGACTTCCGGTACTGTCGTTTAAGAACTGGGCTGTGTTTACACTTCCTGCAAACGATGCCCGTCTGGGCATTGTTTCGTTGTTGTGACCGTAGGCTCTTCGCATTCGGATTTGGGTTTTGGTGATGATTTCTTTGAGTGATCCAATTTCGGAACGGTTTAGGTTTTCGAGTTCGTCCAAGTTGATTAACATACATTCTGCCAGTTGAACTAACGTATCTTTGTTGTTGGGGTTGATGGTTCCAGAAAATAAATACTCTTTCAATTGTTTGGGAACGAGTTTTTCTACCCAAGTTGTTTTTCCTAGTCCTTGTTTACCACTAAATACAATTACGGTGTGATTTATGACTTTATCATCCAATACACAACCGACCATTGCGACTAGCCATTTCTTGAAACATTGCTGCCAAAGGTCTTGTTTTGTAGTTGTGATTGTATTGGCTAATTCCGTTATGTAATCGGTCTTTTCGTCATAAGAAGGCAAATTGAAAAAGTAATCTTCAAAAGGATTGTACAGCTCACAAAAGTCGGAATACAGCAAGTTTCTTAAGGATGATAAATTGGTTTTGATTCTTCCTTTTAGACATTCACGAAGCATTGAGTTTTCAATAAAATCATTCATCACGTTCCATTTCTTTTTGCCAAAATATTGGAACTCTAATTTCCCCGAAACGATGTTATGACGAAAGACATATCGGGTTGATAGGAACAATTCTAAACGGTCTATTTGGGTTGGTTTAGGTCTGTCTTCGTCGTCCTCGTCTGCGACGCTATCGGCTGTGGGCTTTGAGCGGTCGGTATTTTTAGTTGTTCGTTGGTGGTTGTTCGTTGTTGGAGTTTTTGGATTGTTAGTAAATTGATCTTTACCGAATTCGTTATTATTGTAGGCACTTTTTACGGATTGGGTTACTTCGTTTTCGTCGTAGCCGAAATCGGTTAGGATGTAGTATAAAGCTTCCTGCATTGGCATTCCTTTTCGGTTTAGGTTGCAGGCCAGTTGGTGGACGAAGTTGTTTCGAATACCATTCGCGAATTGTACTTTTTTTTCGGTGAATTTTATGCAGTGCTCATAAATCAGCCGTTACACGAGATTTAGGCATTAGGCTGAATTTAAAAATGGTTTTGTACTTGGAAAATTTGTGTTTAACTGAAAAACCTCGCATCTTTAATCCCAAACCTCGTGTGCCCAAAACGTTACAAGCAATTGTGGCACAAAGTGGTTAAATGTAATAGATTATGTAATCAAAGATTTCCAAAACGAAAATATTGGCAAGTATTTCTATAATAGCTTTGTTAATTTCAAATTGCAGTAGAAAAACTGATTTAGAAAACCAAATTACTATAACAATAAATTCAGTAGACAGCGAAACCAAACAGCGTAGAATTAATACGTTTGATACCATTGAAGTTAGAAAAGAAGTTGGTATAGGATTCTTCACGAGACGAATTCCAAAAGTTGCTGAATATGTTACAGATTCTATGGGGTCGGTTAAAATTAAAATTGATAGTGCATGTGGGTATAGATTTATGCTTAATAAAAGAGGTTTCTATGGTTCAGAAAGTTTTGCGGAACCTTTCACTAAAGAAAAGTTAAAAGACGACCAAGAGATAAACATAGAGGCTATCTCGCTTGAAAAAAGATAAATTCCTTGATAAAAACAACTGCTGGTAACCGCCGTTACAAGCGATTTGCGAATTTAGTGGAATTTATGTTTTTTTAATCGTATTTTCGTTAAATTTAAGATCAATAGGTATCGAGCTTTTAGTTTAGCCAAGCAATATAGATTAGGCTTAATACTTAAAAATGCAGACTAAAATTAAAACTATGAAAGATTCCAATATATTAGATATACCTAAACTACATTTTGAAATTGAGGCAAAATCAAAAGAAATCGGTTTTACTATGCCTTCGGATTTGTATATTGGGACATTATTAAAGACATTAATTACTTCCAAACCAAAATCAAAAATATTAGAACTTGGAACAGGAATTGGTCTGTCGCTTTCTTGGATGATTGACGGATTGGATTCGGATTCTAAATTAGTTACTATTGACAATGATCCAAAATTAACTGCTATAGCTCAAAATTATTTTGGAACTGACGAAAGAGTCGAAATTATTTGTGCAGATGGGAGTGAATGGATTAAAAACTACAACAATGAAAAATTTGATTTAATCTTTGCTGACGCTTGGCCTGGGAAATACAGTGAAATAAACGAAACTCTTAAATTGTTAAAAGTAGGAGGCTTTTATATTATTGATGATATGTTGCCACAACCAAATTGGCTTGCAGGACACCTAGAAAATGTTAATAAACTAATCGAATATTTGGAAAACAGAGAAGATTTACAATTAACAAAAATGAACTGGTCAACTGGAATAATAATTGCCACAAAAAAGTTCGACATATGAGCCGTTTGAAAAGATTCCAGTTTCAAGCTTAATGAAAAGATGTTTTTGTATTTAGATGTCTATAAATACCGACATTATTTTACCCAAAGAATAGGCTTAATTTAATCCCAAACCCGATGCTATTGCTAAAGGCTGCTACTTAATTGATCTTAAACTGTTCCCAACAATTTTGCGTAATTTTAGACCCTAAAAAGCAAAAGACGTTATGGATTTATTTTCAGCCGAATCATCAGAAACCACTAATTTATTGCCTTACGATGGTACGGTTATCGATTACGGGGTTATTTTTCCTAAAGAAGCCGCAGATGAGTATTACCAAAAATTATTCAACGAAATTGAATGGAAAAATGATGAGGCGATTATTTTTGGGAAATTGATTGTGACCAAACGAAAAGTAGCTTGGTATGGGAGCGTTCCTTTTGAATACCGTTATTCCAACACTACCAAAATAGCCTTGCCATGGACACCCGAATTGCTGGCTCTTAAAGAAATCACCGAAAAACAAACAGGCGAAACGTATAATTCGTGTTTGCTCAATTTATACCACAGTGGCGAAGAGGGAATGGCTTGGCACAGCGATGCCGAAACGGATTTGAAGAAAAATGGCGCTATTGCGTCGTTGAGTTTTGGAGCAACTCGAAAGTTTGCTTTTAAGCATAAAACGACCAAAGCAAAAGTAGAGGTAATTTTAAGTCACGGCAGTCTTTTAGTGATGAAAGATACCACTCAAACCTTTTGGCTACACCGTTTGCCTCCCACAAAAAAGGTTCTAAAACCCCGAATAAACTTGACTTTTAGAACCATTATAGAACAAGAAACCAAATAAACCGCAAAAGCTAGTTGAGTATGAAACGCTGAATGACTTCGGCTACGCCATTATCATTGTTAGAAGCGACAATAACATCGGCTAAATCGCGAAGTTCGGGCGTTACATTGTCTACCCAAACGCCCAATCCGGCATACTGAATCATCGAAACGTCGTTACCGGCATTTCCAACAGCTATAATTTCGCTAGGAAGAATGTTTAATTTTTCGGCCAATAATTTTAAACTAGCTCCTTTGTCAATTCCGGTTTGCGCCACTTCTAAAAAGAATGGTTTTGACATGCAAACGCTTAAATGTGGCATGGCTGCTTGCAAATCGGCTTCTATTTTTTTCAAATAAGAAGGCTCTTCTAATAAAATACATTTTACTGCTGCCGAAGTAATATGTGCTTTAAAATTAGGTACTTTATTATGAGGCAATCCCGTAATTACTTTTTCAACTTCGATATATTCCGAATCGGTTTCGCTGATGATTTCGTTGTTTAAATACGTGATTATGTGTGTTTTGTTTTTAAAACTATAATCGTACAAGGCATGAATTTGCTCTTGCGTTAACATTTGTTCAAAAAGTATCGAATTGTCTTTTAAATTGGTTATTACGGCTCCGTTAAACGAAATCATATAATTATCCAATTGATCCAATCCGAGTTCTTTGGCATAAGCCAACATGGCAGGAGTAGGGCGACCCGATGCTAAAATAATATGCACTCCTTTTTCTTTGGCCTTAAAAAGCATTTCTTTATTAAGATCCGAAATTTTATGATCATCGGTTAATAACGTATCGTCCATATCCAAGACTAACATTTTGTATGGCATAATTTTAATTTTTAAGATTCAACGTCCTCATCGCTTGTTTCCTCGTCTTCTTCTTCCTCGTCAAATTCAAAAAAATACGGTTCAATCATTATTTTGTCGGCCAAAATTTCAATTCGTTCGGTTGTGTTTTCTGTAAAAAAGAGGCGTTGTGTTTTGGCAATACTATTTGAAATTCGCATGATAGCCGAATCGTGACGTTGTTTTAAAAGCAAATCCGCATCATCAACGATAAACATTTTTAGCCGGTTGACATTGTAACCCGCCGTACTCAACATGGCATTTAATTTAACGGGCGTTCCAATTAAAACATCTATTCCGGTTGAAATGTAATTTTTATCGTAATCAGTATCGCCTTTTTCGTGTATGCCATAAATTTCGAGTGATGTACCCTTTGCATACAATTCGAACAAAGCTTCCATTTCTAAAACTTTTTCTTTGGTTTCCACAAAAATTAAGGCACGTGGCGATTCTTCGGTTTCTCGTGATAATTGCTGAATGACATTGAGTACCAAAGTGGTGGTTTTTCCGCTTCCTGCTGGTGCGCTAATGATGCAATCGGCACCGCTTTTAATAGCCGAAAAAGTTTCCTGCTGCAAGTCGTTGGCTTCGGTTAAACCATTGGCTACTAAATTTTGTTGCAGTATTTCGTTGATTTTTTTTAGTTTCATTTTGTTTTATTTATCCTATTTTGAGGCGAACATTTTAACATCTGCTTCCGAAATTTCGCTACCACCTAAAATAATCAAGCGTTCCACCACATTTCGAAGTTCTCGAATATTACCCGTCCAATCGTATTCTTGAAGTAATTTCAAAGCTTTTTCTGAAAATCGTTTTACGGCAGTACCGTGTTCACTGGCAATTTTTTCCGAAAAATGTTTCACCAAAGCCGGAATATCCGTTCTCCGTTCATTTAAAGGCGGCACTTTAATTAAAATTACGGCCAAACGATGGTACAAATCTTCTCGAAAGCGACCTTCGGCAATTTCGGTTTTTAAATCTTTGTTGGTAGCCGCTACAACGCGCACATCAACCTTAATATCTTTATCGGCACCCACTCGGGTAATCATATTTTCCTGCAAAGCACGCAATACCTTAGCTTGAGCCGAAAGACTCATATCGCCAATTTCGTCTAAAAAAATAGTGCCTTTATCTGCTGCTTCAAACTTACCGGCACGGTCTTTAATCGCCGAAGTAAAAGCACCTTTTACATGTCCAAAAAGCTCACTTTCAATCAATTCACTCGGAATGGCAGCACAGTTTACTTCAATTAAAGGATAAGCCGATCTTTCGCTTTTTTCGTGAAGTTGATGTGCAACTAATTCTTTTCCAGTTCCGTTTGGGCCTGTAATGAGCACGCGAGCATCGGTAGGAGCGACTTTATCAATCATCAATTTTATGTGATTAATAGGTTCGCTTTCGCCAATCATTTCGTAGTTTTTACTAACTTTTTTCTTCAGAATTTTATTTTCGACTACCAATTGCTTTTTATCCAACGCATTGCGAACGGTATTTAAAAGTCGGTTTAAATCGGGTGGTTTCGAGATGTAATCAAAAGCGCCCAAACGCATGGTTTGAATGGCAGTTTCCATATCGCCGTGTCCGGAAATCATCACCATCGGAATTTCGGGTTTTATTTTTTTAACAGCTTCTAAAACTTCAACCCCGTCCATTTTGGGCATTTTGATGTCGCATAAAACCAAATCGTAGTCGTTATTTTTGATTTTTTCCAAACCTGCCAAACCATCTTCGGCTTCTTCCACTTCGTAGGCTTCGTTTTCTTCGGATAAAATTTTAGCAAGTACACGACGAATAGCGGCTTCGTCTTCAATTATTAATATTTTGCTCATAGTGTATAAATTAATCGTTTCGTTTGTTTAAAACGAAATCTTTTGGTGTGGATACCAAATGCAAATCCAATTGCGGAAAGGCGATGGAAATGGCATTGGCCTCAAAAAGTTCGTAAATTTTAAAACGAACTTCACTTTGTATTCCGGGTGCGTTTAACCCGTTTGGCACGTAAAAATGAATGGCGAAGGTAAGCGAGGAATCGGCAAAATCATCGAAGGTCACATTAATACGTTCGGTTTTTAAAACGCGGTCAACCGATTCGGCTGCTTCCATTAACAGTTTTTCTACCAATTTGACATCGCTGCCGTAGGCAACACCCACGGTGACTTTCTCACGATTACTCGATTTATTTTGTGTCCAGTTAAAAAGCGGATCTTCCATGAACTTATGATTCGGAATAATCATCACGCGGTCGTTTCGGGTAATCATTACGGTGGTACGCAGTTTAATTTCTTTTACTTCTCCCACATGATCGTTTATTTCAATAACATCGCCTACATGTAAGGATTTGTCTAAAATGATTAATATTCCGGAAATAATATCTTGAAAAAAGGTTTGTAAAGCAAAACCCAATCCCACAAAAATCGCGGCCGATGCAGTAAGGAATACGCCAACATTCACACCGACTTCCTTCAATAAAAAGACAATAACAAAGAGGTAAACCACATATTTGAAAACTTGATAAACGCTGTCAAAACGTTTCATTTCATTTTCACTGAGTTTTTTTCTGAAAAAACTTTGTACTGCTTTTAAGATAAATTGGGTGACCAAAACAGCAATGACAACCAAAATAATATCCAATAAGGAAATTTTAATGTTTTCGCCATTAATAAAATTATGCGATATAAATTTAACTATATCCTTCCACATAGATTTTTAGTATTTAAGCCATTTATACAATTCTTTCCAAGATGGTTTTTTACCATACATTAAAATGCCGACTCTATAAATTTTAGCTGCAAACCAAACTACAGCCAAAAAGGTGGCGAATAGTAAAGTTACAGAAATTAGAATTTGCCACAAAGGAACTCCAAACGGAATTCGCATTAACATAACAATGGGCGAGGTGAGGGGTATTATGGAGAAAACCGTTGCAATTGTTCCATGCGGATCGTTAATGACCGTAAAAAAGCCAATATACACGCTTAAAACTAACGGCATGATGATGGGTAATAAAAATTGTTGCGAGTCGGTTTGGTTGTCTACTGCCGCACCAATGGCTGCATAAAAGGAACTATACAAAAAGTAACCGCCAATAAAATAGACTACAAAACCAATTAAAATGCTGGCAATAGGTAAATTCCATAATTCGTTCAAATACATTTGGGCTGTGCCAGCTAGTTCGTGCTGTGCCGAGGCAAGAACTTCGGGAGGAAGTTTTGTGCTTGGGTTGATTTGTACCCCAAAAAATGCCGAAGCCGCTAAGAGCAATCCAAATCCAATTACAGACCAAATGATGAATTGTAATAATCCGGCTAGTGAAGTACCGATTATTTTTCCCATCATTAGTTGAAACGGTTTTACCGAAGAAATAATAATTTCGATAATTCGGTTGGTTTTTTCTTCAATAACACTACGCATCACCATGTTACCATAAATGATAATGAACATCATAATCAAATAACCAAAGGCTCCACCAATACCAATTTTAATCTCATTTAAGCCTTTTAAGCTGGCTTCTCCTGAGGCTTTTGTCAAATTGATGCTTACCTTACTTTGCGCCTTTTTAATGGCTAAAGTGTCCAAATGTGCTTCCTCAAAATTGTGTTTGGTAATTTCTTTGGCAATGGTGCGTTGGGTGTTTTCGATAAAGGAAATACTGGGACTACTATTTGAAATAAAAGTTACTTCGTGTTCAATATCTTTAAACGAATTGGTTTTAGGAATGACCAAAATGCCTTCAAAATTTTCTTTAGTAAGGCTGTCTTTTAAAGCGGCAACCGAAAAAACGGATGCATCTACGTATCGAAATTCATTTTTGGCCGAATTTTGTTTGGTGAAAGAAGGTGCAAATAAACCCATTTCATCGTGAACAGCAATGCGTTTGGTGTCGGCTTTCATGGAACTCAAATAGCCAATAAACCCCATTACGAGTACAAACAGTAACGGACTCAAAAAAGTCATTACAATAAAGGATTTGTTACGTACTTTGGAAAGAAATTCTCTTTTTATAATTAAGGAAACTATGCTCATTTGGTGTGTCTTAAAGCTAAATTAAGGAGGGTTCTTTTTTTAAAATTGATTGGGCGTTATGTTGTGGGTATCGGTTACCGTTTGTATGAAAATATCGTTTACACTCGGAATTTTTTCTACAAAATGGGTTACTTGTCCACGTTGGGTTAAAACCTGTAACAAGTCATTCGGACTAGCATTTCCGATTTGAATTTCTAACTTTAAGTCGTCATTTAACGATTTAAACTGAGCGGGAGCCACCGTAAAATGTTGGGTTATATCGTAAATCAAACCTTCTACATTCGAAGATAAAATACCTACTTCAAACGTATTGGTTCGGTATTGTCTTTTAACGTCGTTTAATTTTCCTTCAATTAATTTATTCGATTTATGAATCAAAGCAATATGGTCACACAATTCTTCTACACTTTCCATTCGGTGTGTCGAAAAAATAATAGTCGATCCTTTTTCTTTTAAAGCCAAAATTTCATCTTTAATAATATTGGCATTCACCGGATCAAATCCAGAAAAAGGTTCATCAAAAATCAAAAGTTTAGGTTGGTGTAACACGCAAACTACAAACTGAATTTTTTGCGCCATTCCTTTGGATAATTCTTGGATTTTTTTGTTCCACCATCCTTGAATGTTTAGGCGTTCAAACCAATAGTCCAGTTGTTTTTTTGCTTCGGATTTGCTAAGTCCTTTCATTTGAGCTAAATACAAACATTGTTCGCCTACTTTCATCGAGCTATACAAGCCCCGCTCTTCGGGCAAATAACCAATAGTTTGAATGTGTTTGGGTTGTAAGGGTTCGCCATCTAAAATAACACTTCCGCTATCGGGCATTGTAATTTGATTGATGATTCGGATTAGCGAGGTTTTTCCGGCTCCATTCGGACCAAGTAGTCCGTAAATACTGCCTTTTGGAACATTTAATGAAACTTCGTTCAGCGCAACATATTGGCCGTATTTTTTAACGACTTGATGTACTTCGAGTAAGTTGCTCATATTATTTTGGAATTATTTTATCCTTTTTAAAGGATTGTAAAAGTAAAGAATTCGGGGCATATTGGTTGGAATTCGGACTCAAACTTTCATTTTAAAAACAAAACCATCCTAAATTAACTTTAGAATGGCTTTTATCTTGATTTTGATTTTGAAAAAAATTAAGAAAACATGTCTTTTACTTTTTCAAAAAAGGATTTATCCGATTTTTCGGGATTTGGGTTGAAATGCTCATCGTTTAAAGCATTTTCAAAGAATTGTTTTTGTTCTTTGTTAAGTGTTTTTGGTGTCCAAACGTTTACATGAACTAACAAATCACCACTACCATAACCGTTGATGCTTGGAATTCCTTTTCCTTTTAATCGTAAAATTTTACCCGACTGAATTCCTTCTTCTAATTTAATACGCACTTTACCGTTTATGGCTTCAATATCTTTTGAAACACCTAAAACAGCTTCAGGGAAACTCACATACAAATCATAATGTAAATTTTCGCCTTCGCGTTTTAAAAATTCGTGTTCTAATTCTTCAATAGCCACAATTAAATCACCCGGAATGCTATTACCTGGCGCATCATTTCCTTTGTTAGAAACTTTTAATTGCATGCCATCAACCACACCTGCTGGTATTTTGATAGACACGGTTTCGTCTTCTAAAACCATTCCTTGGCTATCTGCTTCAGACGGTTTTTTATCTAAAATTTGACCCGATCCACCGCAAGAAGGGCAGGTAGAAGCCGATTGCATGCGGCCTAAAATAGTATTGGTAACGCGCATTACTTGCCCCTGACCGTTACAAGTTGTACAGGTTTTGTACGTAACGCCTTTGGCTTGTACTTTGCGTTTTACTTTAACTTTTTTCTCTACTCCATTGGCAATTTCTTCCAAAGTTAATTTTACTTTAATACGAAGATTGCTTCCTTTGGCACGACGAGGACCACCGCCTCCGCCACCAAATCCACCAAATCCGCCACCAAAAATGTCGCCAAATTGGCTGAAAATGTCATCCATATTCATGCCACCATGTCCGCCAAATCCGCCAGAACCATCAAACGCTTGGTGTCCGTATTGGTCGTATTTTGCTTTCTTTTGTGGGTCACTTAAAACTTCGTAAGCCTCTGCCGCTAATTTGAAGTTTTCTTCTGCCTCTTTGTCTCCTGGATTTTTGTCAGGATGGTATTTTAAGGCACATTTTCGATATGCCTTTTTAATTTCGGCAGCATCAGCATTTTTGGAAAGGCCTAATATTTCGTAAAAATCTTTTTTCATAATTAATTAAATTGCTTTGCCTGTTCGATAACACTTTTTTAGGATTTTAAAAATCCAAAAGGTGTTGGTTTAGAACTTGTAATTTGAAATTTTTAGTTCCCAATAACTACTTTAGGAAAACGAATAATTTTATCTCCTAATTTGTATCCTTTTTCAATTACATCTACAATTTTTCCTTTTAAATCTTCAGATGGCGCAGGAATTTGGGTAATAGCTTCGGCAAAATCGGCATTAAAAGGATCACCAGCTCTTACTTCAACTTGCTCTAATCCTTTAGAAACTAAGGTGCTTTTTAATTTTTCATAAATTAAAACCACTCCTTTAACTAAGTTCTCATCTTCTGATTTGGTAATTTCGATAAGTCCTCTGTCAAAATCATCTAAAACAGGCAACATAGACTGTAAAACATCTTGGTTAGCTGTTTTAAACAAATCGATACGCTCTTTAGAGGTTCTTTTTTTGTAATTTTCAAATTCGGCAAATAAGCGCAAAAATTTATCTTTTTCTTTGGCTAAATCTTGAGTTAATTGCTCTTCAACACTTAATTCTTCTCCAATTATTTGTTCACCGTTAGCATTATTCTCAATCGTTGCATCATCTAATTCTTGATCGATTTCTGTATTTTCCGTACTCATATCAGCTTTATTTTTAAATATATTTTTAAATTTCATTTTATTTCTTTTCGTTGGATTGCAAAAGTACTGCCAAAAAATTTAAAATGTCAAATTGTCATTATGATTTAGCAGAAATAGTATATTCTTTTTTTAAAAGCTTTATAATCAGAATATTTAAAAAAAATTAGGATAATTTTAAGAGTTTTATACCAAACTTTAAATATATTTGAAACCGTATAAAGCAAATCATAATTTACCTGTTTAGATTTGATTTTTTAGTAAGTTTCATAGCCTTACTATAATTATTAATTCAATTTGTTATACAAAAAAAGCCGTCTTAAAAATTTAAGACGGCTTTTTTTAATGGTTTAAACCAATGTTTTTATAGTTTAAATCCGTATGCAAGTCGCAAGGCCACTTGGTTGGTATCAAAGTTAGGTACATCTTCGTAACGCACGCTCACATCAATAAATTTGGTGGCATATCCAATTCCAGGTGCCCATAAAAAACTAGTGTCATTATAACCATTGGTTACAGCAAATGCAGCACCTACTTCGCCTAACAAATAAAAGCGGTCTTCCCAAATAAACGCTTTAAAACCAGCTTTAGCAGGAATAAATCCAAGGTCTTTTACTTCTTCCATATTGTCTTTTACTTCCGAGTAATTAAACAAATTGGTAAAACCTGTTGTTAACGTTAAAGAAGTTTTTTTGGATAAATCGTATTGTAAACGAACATCGCCACCTAAAGCCCAATCGTATTTGCTGTTAGTCGGAATACCACCGTTTAAACCAACGCCCAAACGAAAGCCTTGATCATAATTTCTAATTTCACTTGTTGATTGTGCTTGAAGGCTAGCGACAAAAAATAATGCCATTATTGCTGCCGTTGCAGCTTTGATTTTTCTTGTAAATTTCATTTTCTTATATTTTAGTTAATACTATGATGTAAATGTAAACGCATGATTTTGCTGCATTCTTATAGAATACTTCTTAAAATTTACATAATATTGGCCTAAAGAAAATGCAATAAAAAAATCACTTCTGTAAAGTGCTTGGTAACGAATGAGTTGGGTTTTGGGAGTTATATTTTAAAACTATAGGCTACTCGAAATAGAATTTGATGGCTGCTAAATCGAGATAAATTTTCGTATTTCAAATTCAAATCGATGCCTCTTTTGGTAATGTATCCCACCGATGGCGCCCATAAAAATCCCGAACCATTATACCCTCTGGTTGTCGAAACGCCCATTCCGACTTCGCCTTGAAGATATGTTTTTCCTGTGGTAATAAAAGTTTTAAAACCCGTCTTTAAAGGTATATAGCCCAAATCTTTAGCATCTCCATCAAAAGCATAATGGTAGCCAAAATTAATGGTAATGGCATTTTTTTTATTGAAATAGTACAGCAAACCTCCTTCGGCTCCCATCAGATAATTGAAGTTTTTATTGGTGGAAATTCCGATTTGCCCACTATATTCAAAACGAAAATGGGGTTCAAACTTTTTTAATTCGCCTTCATTTTCTAAAAAAGTGGCTTTTTGCGCCCATAGCAGTGGACTACAACCGAGGCCAATCAAGAGATAAAAAAGATTTTTTTGGTAATTTTTAAGCATCAATGTTAATTTAGGTTAGTTAGTAAGGTTGTTGATATTGAAAAATTAAAAATACTATATAAATTCATTTCTGCAAATACATTTAAGTGCTTCTAAGTATCTTTGCTTACTTTTAAAATTTAGAAAATTGAATTTAGCACAGTACACCAAAGAATTTCGATATAATTTAACCTTGGCTTATCCTATTATTTTAGGCATGATTGGACATACTATCGTAGGAATCGTGGATAATATTATGGTCGGGAAATTAGGGCCAACCGAATTAGCTGCGGTTTCTTTAGGAAATAGTTTTGTTTTTTTAGCTATGTCTATCGGAATTGGATTTTCGACGGCCATTACGCCCTTAGTGGCCGAAGCTGATGGAAAAAAAGACATCGAAAATGGCCGAAATGCTTTTCACCATGGTTTGTATTTGTGTACGGTATTAGGAGTGGCTTTGTTTTTACTGATTTTTGTTTCGAAACCGCTTATTTCGTTTATGGGACAGCCCGAAGCAGTAGCCGAAATGGCAAAACCGTACTTGGATATTGTGGGTTTTTCCTTAATTCCGATGATTATGTACCAAGCCTACAAACAATTTGCTGATGGTTTAAGCGAAACTAAATATGCCATGTGGGCGACTATTTTGAGCAATTTTACCAACGTAATTATCAATTATTTTTTGATTTACGGAATTTGGTTTTTTCCAAAAATGGGTATTATTGGCGCTGCCATTGGTACGATTGCTTCTCGTTTTGTCATGCTCGCTTTTATGCATTTTGTTTTAAAAAATAAAGCTAAATTTCATCCGTATTTTGAGCATTTTAGTTTAAAAAACATAAACAAACAAATGACATCTAAAATCATTGATTTGGCGGCACCATCGGCCATGCAAATGTTTTTTGAAGTGGCCTTGTTTACTGGTGCTATTTGGTTAAGTGGTATGCTGGGTGTGGCGAGTCAGGCTGCTAATCAAATTGCGTTGAGTTTGGCGTCTTTAACGTTTATGTTTGCTATGGGATTGAGTGTAACGTCTATGATTCGCGTGGGGAATCAAAAAGGCTTGGGCGATTTTGTTGCTTTACGACGCATTGCTTTTTCTATTTTTTTACTGGCAATCATTCTCGAAGTGTTTTTTGCAATTCTATTTGTACTTTTACACGCACAATTACCCAAAATATTTGTCAATTTAAACAATGCCGAAGATTTGCTTAAAAATACAGAGGTGATAGGAATAGCTGCTAAATTGTTATTAGTTGCCGCTATTTTTCAAATTTCCGATGGCATTCAAGTGGTGGTGTTGGGCGCATTGAGAGGTTTGCAGGATGTAAAAATTCCGATGTATGTTACTTTTGTAGCCTACTGGATTGTGGGTTTTCCCATTTCGATTTATTTGGGATTATACACGCATTTGCAAGCGACCGGAATTTGGATAGGATTACTAGCTGGACTCACAACTGCGGCCGTTTTTTTATTTTGGAGATTTAATCGACTAACAAAACATTTAATACAAACCCAATCTGTTTCGGAAATAAATTTGAAATAGGAAATTTAATAGTGATAACATGGAATTACCAAAATTTTTACTTGGAGATAATACCGATTTTCCGGATGATATTTTTATCATTCACATGGATTATCCTCGCTTTATTATCAATTTAAAAGATGACGAAGTAGAATTTCTAGAAGAGGCCGAAGATTTGGACGAAGCCGAATTGAACGCCGAAATGGAAGGTTTAATAGAACAAGCCAATAGCTTTTACGACCGCGAAATGGAACGTTACGAAAACGAGTAAAGTTTATTTTAACGGATTATTGAAAAACGCTACAACTTTCGGGTTGTAGCGTTTTTTTGCTTATATATTTAATTTTTATTAAAAGATTAGTTTTTGATAATTTTAAAATTTTTCGTGTTGGATTCTCGGGTTACCTTTAAAATATAGATTCCGCTACTGTATTTTTGCAAATCAATAGGTGTCAATTCATTATTTCCAGTAACGGTATTTTTAGTCCATAATACTTGTCCATTCAAATCGTAAAGACTAAAAGTTGTGTTTTCGACAAAGCCCCCAATTTGAACATTTGTGCTGTTTTTTGTAGGATTTGGACTAAGCGTAATTTGATTGTGAAGTATTATAGTTTCACTCAAACCTAAGCTCGATAAATCAATCAAATTTGAAGAAACACTTAATCCTCCCATTGCATTAGCAGCTCTTACCGTAAATTTTCCTGTAGTATAAGCAGAAGCATCAAATTGATTAGAAGTGGTGAATTTTATAAATACATCATCTTTAAATATGGCCCAACCTAGAACGTAATCGTCTGTAGCCCATTCTAATTTTTTACTATTATTGCTAATAACAGGAATGCTTGCTTGTTCGGTAGCCAATGTAGGTTGCCAAGTATCGGTACCACCTAATACATTTTCGATTGTATAAGCATCTGCTTGGGTTTTGGTTAAAACAGGATTTAAAGTTACTGAGTTAGTTCCGTTAGAGTAAGTTTTTCTTCTGCCAGATAAGTCAACCGCTACACCAGAGGCCGTTAAGCTATTGAATTCGGCATAAACTGAAGGTAAAGCACCCCATTCCGACCAGCCCTCGTTAGCAGGAAGTTGTTTCATTATAGTATTGATAAAAGCAACTTTCGGACTGCCTTGCCACGGACGACTTAATTTATAGCTTCCGTTGTTTATAGCAAAACCATCAATAGTACAATCTCTAAAAACATAACCCCAACTAGAGGTAGTAGCAGGTGCAGTAACATGGTTGCCAGAGCGGTCTTCTAAATAAATCAAGCATGAGTTGAAAAATACATCACCACCACCAAAAATAAAATCTACAGTTCCGTGAATTTCGCTATTTTCCAAATAAATACGGTTAGCACCCGTGTAAAAAGTATCTTGATTGCTTAGCAATTTTACATTTTTATAGATATTACGATCGCCTTGATCTCGTAAAGCTACGGCTCTACCAGTAAAAGCACCTTTTCTGTAATCCATTTTGTTTAAAAGAGTAATATCCTGCATGTAAATGTTTTTAGCATTTGTTTGAAAATTCAAGGTAGGAGTGGTTCCTATTCCTTCATTTGAAGCAAGTGGTTCGTTAAAAAGAATAACACCATCCATGCTTTGTCCTATGAAAGAAACATTAGGTAAATTAAAAAAAGTTTGTTGTGTAGCATCTCCAGTTATTTTTCCTAAATCATATTCGCCATTTGGGAAAAAAATATAAAATCGCTCTCCTGAAGATGAGGCGGCTTGCGCCGCGGCCAAAGCAGCAGAAAAGTCACCATCTACACCTACTACGAAATCATATTTTTTTTTGGATACAATGGGTTTATTAAGGGTGGTAAAAGTGATAGAAATTGGACTTGAATAAGTGTTGTTTCCTAAATCTGAAATAATGTTAGCTGGAAGTGTGAAAGTATATGTAGTATTATATTGTAAACCTGAATAATCGAACGAAATGGATTTTCCAAAAATAACCGGACTGATGTTTTTTTCGTTTAAAGTTGCAACAGCATTAGGCGTTATTTTGATACGCTCATCAAAAGTAAGCACTACTTTTCCAGTGGCAGAAGCTCCTAAAGCATTGATTGCAGGAACAGAACTAACTAATATTGGAGGTGTGCCATCGTTCAGAACATTTTTAGTTCCTAATACATAAATTCCAGAAAGAGTCGTTCCGTCGTTTGTAGCTGTTGCACCCACAATAGCCGATGTGTAATCGGGTACCCATCGAATGTAAACTTCACTTTTGTTGTTGGCTTCAACTGGTAAATTAAAAGTAGCTTCATAATATTGCTTGGCATTGACCAAATCAAAAGTACCCAAGGTAGTAAAAGTGGTACCGTCTGTCGAGTATTGGCAAATTTGTTTGGAGTAGGCATTGTAATTAAAAAGCATGGCCGATTTTATACTGATGTCCTTATAATCTGCTGCATTAAATTTTATTTGATAGTAGTTTTTGTTTGTCAATGGTTGCCAGTTAACGGCAGCTCCTCGACCCTCGTAGCCCCCTTCTAGGACTGATTTTCCAAGCCATCCCACTTGAGTTCCACTTTCATTACGAAGAATTAAAGCTGCAGTTTCATTGCTTACATCGGATGAAAAATCGGCTATTCGACTATTATTTCCGGTTTTGTAAAAATCCCAACCTACAATATAATCGGAAGCATTGTACTGTGCGGATATGTTTTTTGTAGCATTCATGACAACAGAAATGGTAGCATTGGTTTCGCCTGTTTCCCAATTTGAAAAATTCAAAATCGGATTGTTATTAGCTGTTAACGATACTGTCGTGCCCTCTTCGTATAGTCGAGAACCATTTACAATCGTGCCAACGGGTGAAATAGCAATCATATAATCTTTAGCTCCACCATTTACAGGAATGGTTAAAGAATAGGTGTTTAATTGAGTGAAATTTGCTTTTAAAGTCACATCACTATTTGCTGTAAAAGTGTAAGTATTGTTAGTAGAAACGATATTTCCACTCTCATCTGTCCAGTTCAGAAAAGTGTAGCCAAAATTTTTAGTAGCGGTTAAAGTAACTTCAGTACCTTGATAATGTACATTACTTACTGGAAATGAGGTGATACTTCCTCCTTCCGAAGGCACTACACTTGTTGTAATGTTGTATTGAGGTAAATTATTGATAGTTCCGTTTACTGTTCCTGTGACTACTACATCGGCCAAGCTCACTTGTTTGGTGTTACCTAAATCATGAAGATAAAATGCTAAAGTACACTTTGCATTCGAAGCAGGGATGGGTAAGTTACTCAAATCGTAAACACCTAATGTATAAGGTAAATTGGGAGCCGTAGTATTATTATCACGATTTGGATTTAGATTGGCGACAAGTAATTGAGCGGTTCCATCGCTAGATTCCCAATAAACATCTAACAATCCGCCACCTGTTCCGTATCGTGTTGAGCGGAAAGAGACTTGAGTAGGAGTAAAACTAAGTCCGTTTTTAGGAATAAGATGAAATCCAATCAAATTGCTAGCATCTACAGCTGAAGATTGTGTGGTTGGTTGAAATCCAGTTCCGGGTAAGCTAGTAACTGTTTTAATTCCGGCATAATTTAAATTAGTTCCTATGGTAATATAATCCTGTAAAAAATAGTTGTTAGTGGTTCCGGAATAAGTAGCGGTTTGTCCGACGTTACCTGTAGTTAATGGCCAACTTATGGTGGTGGTTTCGTTATTAAGCGTTTGTGCTGTAAGTGATAAAAACGAATTCAGAATAAAATACAGCAACAAGCTGAATTTTGAAAATAGTTTTGGTTTCATAATGTAATTAGATTAGTAAATAAAGGTTAGTTAAAAAACATTTTTGGTGAAGTTGAGCTAAAAGTGAAAGCACAAAAACGTATAAGCGCAATGTTCACTTACCGTTTATAAGGTTGTAAAAAGAGGGGAATATTGTTAGCTGTTTTTTTGGAGGGGGTAATGGGCAGAATTACAGCTAAATAGTTTTTCAAATGTATAAATTAATTCGAAATTTTAAAATATTTTTTTTAAAACTTTACCACAAATTCATTTTAATCGTAAGATTTAAATTGACCCAATTCAAATTTAAATTTTGGAAGAACTAATTTTTCTATAATCGTAATTTTAAGAAAAAAAAATTAATTAAATCCCGTTTGAATTTTTTCAATCTCTTATAGACAATATCTGACTTAAGAGTCTTAAAGTTTAATCGTTTTCGATTTTACAAAGCTTTTAAAACCTTATAAATCAACTTTTGATAAAAAATTGAAAGTAAATGACCAAAATTTAAAAGTCCCTCCTTTATTAAAAAAATACTTTTGAAATATTGCAATTGTGAATCTCATAAAAAATCAATCATTAAAATTTACTACTAATAATTTTAACCAAATTTTATAGAGAATATGATGATTGAAAGAGCGACATCTTTCTTTTTTAGACCAAAACCGACTAACCAAAACTTTATTATATGTTGAATCATTTTTTTTCTAACTATTTGTTTTTCTTATCCAAGATAAGAAAAAGAAAAAGGTTTTCACTACAACATACTTCGCTAGGAGTATTTACAGTGGTATTATTTTTATGTACAACTTCATTTTATGGGCAGACAGTAACTGGTGTCGTTAGAGGGGGAGACACCAGTGAACCGCTGCCAGGTGTTCCTATTAATTTAAAAGGAACTACTATGGGGACATCAACCGATTTTGATGGTAAATTTTCCATTTCATTATCGGGGACGAATCCAATTTTGGTTTTTTCGTATATGGGTTACAAACCAAAAGAAGTGGTAGTAAACGGCCAAAAAGTAATCAATGTTACGCTAGAGATCGATTCCAATCAATTAGACGAAGTAGTCATTGTTGATTACGGATACGGGAAAGTAAAAAGATCAGACATGACAGGGGCAGTGTCTTCCATTTCGGGTAAAGATCTAGAACGAATACCCGTTGCTACCGTTTCCGAAGCTATTACAGGTAAATTACCAGGTGTAAATGTAACCTCTGCTGATGGAGAGCCTGGAGCCGATGTGCAAATTCGTGTGAGGGGAGGGGGCTCGATTACACAGGATAATGCACCATTATATGTAGTAGATGGATTTATTGTGAATACTATTAACGATATTCCAAGTAGCGATATTGAAAGTGTAGATGTATTAAAAGATGCAGCTGCCACGGCAGTCTATGGAGCAAGAGCTTCTAACGGGGTTATCGTAATCACGACTAAAAGTCCTAAAAAAGGAAAGGTTTCCATTGCTTATAACAACTATTTTCAATTTAACAGTTTACCTGCTGATAGAAGTTATGAGGTTTTATCGCCTTATGAATTTGTTTTAGCCAATTACGAATACCAAGCGTTACGTGGCGAAACTGCTGTAAAAGATCATGTAAGGTATTTTGGAAATTTTAGTGATATTGATATTTACAAAAGCAAAAAACCGACCGACTGGCAGGACGAATTGTTTGGGGGTTCACGCTTATCGCAATTTCATAACTTGAGCATTAGCGGCGGTACCGAAATGACGAGTATGCGTTTAAGTGTATCGCGTAACGATGAAGAAGGTTTATTAGTAGGTTCTGAGTACGGAAGAACTGCTATCAATTTTAAATTGGATCAAAAAATTACGGATAAATTAAAATTTGAAGGAGGAGCTCGTATTACCAATACGGTGATTGATGGAGCAGGTACTTCAACCAACGCCCAACTTAAAATTAAAGATGCCGTGCAAACTCGACCAGTAAATGGTATTGCCGATGATTTGGATATCGATTTAAACCAACCCAATTCGGATGACGATTACCAACAGTTTTTATTGAGTTTGGTTGATCCAAGAGATTTAGTTGAGCAAGATTGGCGCAAAAGAACCTATAATTCCTATGTTTTAAATGCAGGTTTAAACTGGGAAATTATTAACGGATTGGTGTTTAAAACCATTTTTACAACCGAACAAGAATTTAGAGAAGAACTTCGTTTTTATGGTCCACTTACAGGCGAGTCATTTAATAATGGAGGGAGCTTACCAATTGGACAAAAAGACAATATCGAAAATTTTTCACGTCGTTGGTTGAATACTTTAAACTACAAAAAATCATGGGGTGATAATTATAAAATGGATTTCTTATTAGGACAAGAAATTTCATCAAACGGAGGAAAAAGAGATTTTACCCGTTCCGAAGATTTTAGAGCTTCTATCACACCTCAGGAATTGTTTGCTAACATGGCTTTTGGTCGCGTAGATCGTAAAGAAACCGAAGATTATACCGATTCAAACAGAAGATCCGTTTTCGGGCGATTTGATTTTCAGTTGTATAACAAGTATATTTTTACTTTAAGTTTTAGAGCAGATGAATCAAGTCGATTCTCAGAAAACAACCGTCGTGGTTATTTTCCAGCACTCGCTTTTGCATGGAAAATTCACGAAGAAGGTTTTATGAAAAATGTAGATTTTGTTAACGAATTAAAATTAAGATTGTCTTACGGTCAAACGGGTAACGATCGTGTACCGGCAACCGCTACTCAATTTTTATTTGGCGCTACCACCAACCGCGGACCCGGTTTTGGTAATATTGATAATGTATATTACGCACCAGATAGCAATTCGTTATACAATCCAGATTTAAAATGGGAAACCACTTCAACCAATAACCTTGGTTTAGACTTTTTACTTTTCAATAAAAGAATTAACGGAACTTTAGACGTTTACTCAAATACTACCACCAATTTGTTACTACAATCGGCAATTCCAAATAACACTGGCTTTACTACGCAATGGAATAACATTGGGGCTACATCCAACAAAGGAATTGAGTTTGGTGTTACAGGATACATTGTAGATAATAAAGATTTTACGTTATCTGCCAATTTTAATATCGGTAAAAATGATTTTAGAATCGACGCTTTAGATGGTACTAACGAACGTTTTGAGCGTTCCAACTGGGCTAGTACCGATTTGAATAATATCAACGATTACTATTTGAGAGTAGGAGGAAAAGTAGGTGATATTTATGGATATGTAACCGATGGAATGTATACCGTAGATGATTTTACCCAATACAATGCTACTACTAAAACATACGAATTAAAACCAGGAATTCCGAATGCAGGTGGAACGGTTGGGAATACCAATATCAGACCAGGATTTTTAAAATTGAAAGATTTACCAACTATTGATACCGATGGTGATGGAATTGCAGATACAGGTGATGGCGTAATTAATGCCGACGACCGACAAGTAATTGGGAATGCGTTACCCGATTTTCAAGGTGGTTTTGGTTTAACGGCGCGTTACAAAGCATTTGATTTTTCGATTTTCTTTAATTACCAATCAGGTAATGATGTGTATAATACCGGTAAAATTCAGTTTAACCAACTTAGAAGGGTAACCAACGGAAATATGTTGGATAATATGAATTCGGGTAACCGATTCACCTATATTGATGTTGATGGTCAATACACTGGAACCCCGGGAGGAGTGGTAACCGATTTGGCACAATTAGCCGAAATGAATCCGAATAAAAACATGTGGTCGCATGCTAGTTTTGGAGGTGCAGGTGCTTTAATCCATTCTTGGGCAGTAGAGGACGGATCGTTTATCCGATTAAACAATTTAACCCTGGGTTATAGTTTACCTACAAACCTTATTTCTAAAATTGGGGTATCGCAATTTAGAGTATTTGCAACCGGAAGAAATTTACACCTCTGGACCAAATACAGCGGTTATGATCCCGAAGTAAATTCAAGAGGAAACGGATTAACACCGGGAGTTGATGACTCTTCTTATCCGCGTAGCCGTTCGTATACGGTAGGACTTAACGTAACATTTTAATGAAGGTAAAAATGAGAAAAATAAAATTTAAAAATATAGCAATATTGCTTTCAGCCGTACTTTTTGTTTCCTGTGGAGACGATTTTATGGAACCCGATTCGATATCAACTTTTGATTTAAAATACATTTATTCTAATGTTGATGACGCTAGAAATGGAGTAAATGCCGCTTATTCCTATTTTAATCAAGATGCATTTCGCTCTAGGTTGTCTAACAATTTTTGTGGGAATACCGACATCGAACATCAAACAGGTTGGAATAGCGAAGGAGACCGTCACCAAATTTGGAACTTAAAAGCAAATCCGAATAACCGTGATTTAGATATTGTTTGGAGTAACGCTTACAGAGCTATTCGCGATGCAAACATTGCCATAAAAGGGATAACCGATAGTGGTAATTTAGAAGCATCTGATGCCGCTACTAAGGCTACTTTTTACCAGTTGTTAGGAGAAGTTTACACGCTCAGAGCATATTGGTACAGTATGTTGATTTATTATTTTGGCGATGTGCCGTATGTAACAAATGCTCCAGTAGCAGGTGATGATTTTTATCTACCAAAAGAAAATAGAAATAAAATTTTAACCGGCGAAATACAAAATCTAATTAATATCGAAGAACACATGCAATGGGCCGATCAAGTAAGATTTGGAACTGAGCAAGTAAACCGAGAATATACTTTAGGAATGATTGCCCGATTGTCGTTACAACGTGGCGGTTATTATTTAACACCCGATTTGAGAATGGTTCGTGATGCCGATTATTTGGATTATTACCAATTGGCCAAAACC
The DNA here is from genome assembly GCF_016522065.1 of Flavobacterium agrisoli. Taxonomy (GTDB): domain Bacteria; phylum Bacteroidota; class Bacteroidia; order Flavobacteriales; family Flavobacteriaceae; genus Flavobacterium; species Flavobacterium agrisoli. The sequence continues at coordinate 430,172 of NZ_JAEHFV010000003.1, forward strand.
TACACCTCAAAATTAATGACGCTAAAAGACCGTGAATTGCCTAAAGATTTCAGAAAGATTTTTATGGATCAGGTAAAATTTCAAAATACAGTAAACAGCGAAATTTTATTTGAAGTACCCTTTTCAACGAATAGTGGCGATGTGGGGTGGAATATCGGAATTACCGTTGATGGAGGTGCTACTGCAGCGCATAGTTATGGATCTGGAAACAATTACATGGCCATGCCACCAACGTATTATTTGTCTTTTGATAGCAATGATAAACGCCGCGATGTAACTTGTGGTTTGTATAAAATCAACACCAGCTTCAAAAAAGAATTTGTTAATTCGCCTTTAAATATTTCGCAAGGAAAATGGAACAGAGCCGATTTAACAACGCCTCCTGGATCTTCATCAGCAAAAAGTACCGGAATTAACTGGCCTATGATGCGCTATGCAGATGTTGTTTTGATGTTTGCCGAAGCAGAAAACGAATTAAACGGCCCTACTCCAGAAGCACAAAATGCCTTAAAACGAGTACGTCAAAGAGCTTTTGATGAAACGACTTGGACACAAGATGTTGACCAATATGTACTAAGCGTATCACAATCAAAAGATTCTTTCTTTGAAGCCATTGTAGATGAACGTGCATGGGAATTTGGAGGTGAAATGATTAGAAAATACGAGTTAATTCGTTGGGGAATTTATTCCCAAAAAATGCAAGAAACGGTTACCGATTTGAAAAAATTGAACGACGATGCCTACAACGGTACTACGCAATATCCGGATTATATGTATTGGAAATTAGATGCTGCTGGCGAATTTATAGTGTTAAATCCTGATACAAAAGTTGCCGCTGCTCCCGATGATACTTGGACACGTGTTCCCTTTTTACGAGACTTGGGTAGCGCAGCAGGAATGTATAAAGATTGGGTTAACCGCGATTGGGAAAACTATATCGATAAAGGACCTAAACCGGGTGTAGCCCGATATATTTTTCCAATACCAGTCATAGCAATTGAAAATAGTAAAGGAACTCTAAAAAATGATGGCTATGGATTTTAATGCTTTAAAAAGTAAAAGGATGAAAAACAATTATCAGTTTTTAAATTATAATAACTTCATATTAGCAGTGTTTACTTTGCTGCTAGTAGTTGCTTGTAACAGTTCAGACGATGAGGTTTTCGAAAAAACAAGACTCTTTGGTCCGGTTTTAAATGAAGACTTGCATTCTGAAAAAAACACCATTATTGTGGATATCGCTAAGTTTAAAGATGCTGTTGCTTATACTGTTGAGGTGAGTAGAGATACCTTTAAGACCATAGAATATACCATACAATCAGACACCAATTATGTCGTGATAAATAAACAAACGGTAGGTCAGGAGTTGTTTTGGAACATGCTTTACCAAGTACGTGCTAAAGCACATGCCGATGATCCAGCTTATGATAGTAATGTTTCCGATTTTGGAAGCGTACGAACACAAGTTTTTGAATCAATTTTAAATTCGCCTTCTCCGTATGACGTAACCGATATTGCTGCTCGTGTCACTTGGTTGCCAATTGGGACTGCTGTAACCGGAATAAAAGTGTTTGCCGCCGATGATTTTCGTTTAGAAAATCCGTTGTTTCCAGAAAGAGCCGTTACAGCTCAAGAAAATCAAAATGGCGAAGCTATTGTAGAGGGATTAAGTGCTTCTACAACCTACCAAATTGCTATTTATAGCGGGGAAGAATTAAGAGGTTGGGTAAATTTTACAACCCGAACGCCCGATTTAGACCCTAATGCAGCAGGTGTAATTGATCTTCGTAATGACGAAAATCCAAATGCTGTAGCCAATGCTTTAAGTACGGCTCCTAACAATGCCATTATTTTAGTAAAACGAGGTATAACCTATAATGCTCCTTCGGTGGCAATAGATAAATCGGTTACGATACAAGCGGCATATGGTTTTGGAGAAGAAAGAGCTAAACTGATTTTTGCTGGAAACTTTGATGTTGCAAACGGAGCCAATGTAGGTCATTTGCGCTTTGTGGGACTAGAATTAAGAGGAACCGATTGGGGAGGAAAATATGTCATGAATATGGGACAAGTTTCAACTCTTGACGAAATGAGTTTTGAGGATTGTTACATTACTAATTTCCGTGGAATTTTAAGACAAAAAGATAAAGCCAATGTGTTGAACAATTATATTATCAACAACTGCGTAATAGACAGTATTAACGGCTACGGAATCGTAACGGTAGATAATGCTGCTGCTAAGTTAAATAACATGAAATTAACCAATACTTCTGTAAATCATTCGATATCGGTTATTACTTCTCGAAACAATTTCCAATCCTTATTAATTAGCGATTGTAGCATGGCCAACACGCCAGATACGGGTGCAACATTAATTAACTTTAGGCAATCAGGGCAAAATAATGTGGCCAACGGAATCAATATCACCAATTGTATTTTTGGACATTCGTGGGATAGAGCTACGCCAGATACTTTTGGAATTGTTGGAATAGCAGGCTTAGAACAAACCAGTTTCCAATTGCTGAACAATTATACAACCAAAAATTTCTTCTTTACAAAAGCAGAAATTCCAGGATTTCCAATTGCCAATTACACCAATACACAAAACGATTTGTGGGTAGATGTAAGTAAGAATAATTTTTATATAAAAGATAAAGGATTCAACGGTAAATACGATGCCGGCGATCCTAAATTCAGAGATAAGTTATAGCGTCTTTAAGTTGTTTTTAATGGGTGTCTAAGATATAGTAAATCGGCTATTTAATGTTTACTTTTTGTTGTTAGTTTGGTTTTAATGGTTTAAATAAACAAAAATAAATAGCAATCGGTTTCTACTATTTTAGGCACCCTAATATTTTAAAAAGTATGAAAATAAAAATGAAATATTGGCTGCTCTTATTCTGTATGCCGCTATACTTTAATTGTAGCCCATCGAATGAGGGAACTCCAGAAGTTATCGAAGAAATTCAACCAGAGCAAGAAAAACCGGTTCAAGTGCAAGAGGAAGCACTAGCATTTCCAACTGCAGAAGGGTTTGGACGTCATACCACAGGGGGTCGCGGCGGAAAAGTACTTTTTGTAACCAATCTAAACGATTCAGGTCCCGGGAGTTTTCGTGATGCAATTAATACTACAGGAAAACGATATATTTTATTTAAAATATCGGGAACTATTGCTTTAAAGTCTCGTTTAAATCTTACTAATAGCGATGTAACAATTGCAGGACAAACAGCGCCCGGTGACGGAATTTGCATTAAAGATTATCCTTTTGTTATCAATGCTGATAATGTAATCATTCGTTATATGCGTTTTAGAATGGGAGATGCAGCCGCACAACAAGCCGATGCTTTAGAGGCACGTTTTCATAAAAACATCATCATTGATCATTGTTCATTAAGTTGGTCATCTGATGAAACGGCTACTTTTTATGCTAATGAAAATACTACTTTTCAATGGAATTTTGTTTCCGAAAGTTTAAGAACTTCTATACACGAAAAAGGATCACACGGTTACGGTGGCATTTGGGGAGGAAGAAATGCTTCTTTTCACCATAATTTATTAGCTCACCACGATAGCCGAAATCCTCGTTTAGGAGAAGAAGCTGGCAAAGCATTTGCTCTTACCGATTTAGTCGATCTTCGAAATAATGTCATTTACAATTGGGGAGGAAACAGTTGTTACGGAGGAGAAGCCATGAATGTGAATATTGTTAATTGTTACTACAAGCCTGGACCAGTTACCTCTAAAACAACCCGAATAATTTCTATCGATAAAAATAAAAATGTAGGAACCGAAGTATACGATATTTGGGGCAAATTTTATATTGATGGAAATGTTGTCGTGGGCAGTGAAACCGCTACAACCGATAATTGGACTTATGGAGTTTTTAATCAATTTCATGGCAGTTATGGTACAGTTTCTGATGAGGATAAGCAAAAAATGAAATTAACAACACCTCATAATATCCAAAATAACGTAAAAACGGATTCGGCTCTCGAAGCCTATGAAAGAGTGCTTAAATTTGGTGGTGCTTCTTTAGTTCGTGATGCTGTTGATACTCGGATTGTAAGTGAAGTAAAAAATGGAAATTATACTTTTGAAGGTTCAAAAGGAAGTAGCAAAGGAATCATCGATTCACAAGCCGATGTAGGAGGTTGGCCCGAATTAAAAACTACCGAATACCCAAAAGATAGTTCAGGAGACGGAATCCCGGATGAATGGAAACGCAAAATGAAATTAGATATTTCAAGAAATAATCCAAATGGTCACGATTTAAGCTCAGGTTACGAAAATATAGAAGTTTATATCAATAGTTTAGTAGGAAATAATAAATAAAAATACGTTTCCGGAGCTTGCCGAAGGGAACATTTACCAAAAACACAATTAAAAATACACAATGAAATTTTACCCTTATCTTTTTTCTCTTTTTACTTTAAGTGCTGCCGTTGCACAAAACAATCAAAATGCAAAACCGTATGTTTCGAACGTTTGGGTAGCCGATTTAGGAAATGGCAACTATCAAAATCCCATTTTACAAGCCGATTATTCAGATCCCGATGTTGTTAGGGTGGGCGATGATTATTACATGACAGCCTCTAGTTTTAATTGTACCCCCGGTTTACCTATTTTGCATTCAAAAGATATGGTAAACTGGAAGTTAGTAAACCATGCTTTAGCCAAAGTAACACCTTTAGAGCATTATAATAGCGTTCAACACGGAAATGCGGTTTGGGCACCGAGTATTCGCTACCATAATAAAGAGTTTTATATTTATTGGGGAGACCCAGATTTTGGCATTTTTATGGTGAAAACTAAAAATCCATTAGGGAAATGGGAAGCGCCAGTTTTGGTCATGGAAGCCAAAGGAATTATCGATACTTGCCCCTTTTGGGATGAAGACGGACGTGTTTACCTTTCGCACGGTTGGGCAGGAAGCAGAGCAGGTGTAAAGAGTTTATTAACGGTGAAAGAACTTAATGCCGAAGGAACAGCAGTAATTGATGAAGGTCATCACGTATATGATGGTCATGAAATCGATCCTACGGTTGAAGGCTCTAAATTGTATAAAAAAGACGGTTACTATTATATTTTTGCTCCTGCAGGTGGGGTGTCTACAGGTTGGCAAATTGCATTACGATCAAAAAATATCTATGGTCCCTACGAGCGAAAGATAGTTTTAGAGCAAGGAAAATCAACAATCAATGGGCCGCATCAGGGAGCTTGGGTTGATACCCCTCAAGGCGAATCGTGGTTTTATCATTTTCAGGATATTGATGCTTATGGCCGAATTGTACATTTGCAACCTATGTCTTGGCAAAATGGCTGGCCTATTATAGGAAAAGATCTCGACGGCAATGGCATTGGCGAACCCGTTATGAAATACAAAAAACCAAATGTAGGCAAGAATTACCTCATAGAAACACCTCAAGAAACCGATTATTTTACCGATAATACTATAGGTTTGCAATGGCAATGGCAAGCTAATCCCAATATGGTTTGGTATGCAAAAATGAGGGATTCAGATAACTTACGGTTGTTTTCGATGAAAATGCCAGAGGAATCCAAAAATTTGTGGTTAGTTCCAAATTTATTGTTGCAAAAATTTCCAGCACTTCATTTTTCGGCAACAACCAAAATAAAATTAGTCCCAGAAGAAGCTACTTCAGGTAAATCCGCGGGCTTACTCGTTATGGGACTCGATTATGCTTCAGTCCGAATTATACGTAAAAATGAAGGCTTTTTTGTTGAACAGTTAGAAGCTAAAAATGCATCTAAAAATCAATCTGAAAATATTAACGCTTCCGAAAAAATAAATCAAAATGAAGTTTATTTTAAAGTGGAAGTAAAAGAAAAAGATAAAAATGCCATCTGTGAATTTAGCTATTCTTTAGATGGGAAAAAATTCCTAAAAATAGGAAAACCATTTACAGCAACACCTGGCAAATGGATAGGAGCCAAAGTAGGTTTGTATAGTGTGAGTGAACAAGAGTCGAAACGTGGTGGATATGCCGATGTTGATTGGTTTAAAGTTGAAAAATAGATAGAAATGCAAAATTTTAAAAAAATAAGTTGGGTTTGTTTGTTAACGGTAAACTTACTATCGGCACAATATGTGCATAAATTTCAAAATCCCAATTTGCCTCAAGAGGAAAGGGTAAAAAGTTTAATTGCTGAACTTACAATTGATGAAAAAATAGCCCAATTAATGTCGGATGCACCTGCAATTGAACGATTGGGAATTCCGAAATACGATTGGTGGAACGAAGCTATTCATGGTGTGGCTCGTTCGGGTTATGCAACGGTTTTTCCGCAGTCCATAACGATGGCTGGCTCTTGGAATGAAAATTTAATGTTTGATGTAGCCAATGCTATTTCGGATGAGGTTCGTGCCAAACACCACGAATATAAAAGAAACGGGCAACACGATATTTACCAGGGTTTAACCATTTGGTCGCCTAATATCAATATTTTTAGAGATCCTCGTTGGGGACGTGGACATGAAACTTATGGGGAGGATCCTTTTTTAACAGCCCAAATGGGGTTGCAATTTGTAAAAGGCCTTCAAGGGAATGATGCTAAATATCTAAAAGCAGTGGCAACCGCTAAGCATTATGCAGTACACTCGGGACCTGAACCGTTGCGCCACGAATTCAACGTTAACGTGAGCCAACGTGATTTATGGGAAACGTATTTGCCTGCTTTTCGAACTGTAGTGCAAGAGGGAAAAGTGTATTCTATAATGACCGCTTACAACCGGGTACGAGGAGAGGCCGCAAGTGCTAGTCCGTTATTGTTTGATATTTTGAGAGACAAATGGAAATTTGATGGTTATGTGGTATCAGACTGTGGAGCCATAGCCGATATTTACAAGGATCATAAGATTAAAAAAACGGCTGCCGAAGCTGCCGCATTGGCCTTAGAGGAAGGTTGCGATTTAAACTGCGGAAGTACGTATAAAGAACTTAAAGCAGCTATTTCTGAAGGAATTATCACCGAAGATAAAATTGATTTGGCTTTAACACGATTGTATTTGGCTCGTTTTAAATTGGGCATGTTTGATGAAGACAGCATTGTACCTTTTGCGCAAATTCCGTTTTCAGTTAATACCAATGAAGCGCACAATTATTTGGCTAGAAAAGCATCGCAAGAAAGTATTATTTTATTGAAAAATGAAAAGAATGTTTTACCACTTTCTAAAGGTTTAAAAAAAATAGCCGTGATTGGACCCAATGCCAATAATGTGCAATCGCTTTTAGGAAATTATAATGGCAATCCTAAAAATCCGATTACAGTATTAAGCGGAATTCAAAATAAAGTGTCGCCTAAAGTAGAGGTGGTTTACGAAGAGGGGTGTCCTTTAGCAGAAGGATTGCCTACAATGGAAGTGATTCCGTCTGTTTATTTTGAAACCGCAAATGGAAAACAAGGCTTAAAGGCTGAATATTTTGATAATACCAAATGGGAAGGCCAGCCGTTGTTTACCCAAACCGATGATCAGGTAAATTTCAATTGGGATGTAAATACACCACATCCTAAATTAAAAATGGGCAATTACAGCGTGCGTTGGTCAGGTTTTTTAGTTGCGCCGGAAACAGGTGATTTTTATTTCAGTAATTGGGCTAAACCTTTTCAGGAATTCACTATTGGAGAAAACGAAAAAGAAGGTGGGAAATTCAAACACCACCCAAAAGTAAATGCTGAAAAAATACACCTCGAAAAAGGAAAAAAATATCCAGTAGAGGTTAAGTATAAAAACAATTTTGGAGATGCTACCGCGCAGTTACTTTGGAGTACACCTAAATCAAATCAGTTAGAAAAAGCGGTTGCGTTGGCAAAATCTTCAGATGTGATTATTCTAGCTTTGGGCTTAAACGATCGTTTAGAGGGTGAAGAAATGGGCGTGAAATTAGAAGGTTTTGAAGGTGGAGATCGTACCAGTCTGGATTTACCAAAAACGCAAGAAAATTTACTAAAAGAAATGATTGCAACGCAAAAACCAGTAATAGTGGTGTTGTTAAACGGTAGTGCTTTATCGATCAATTATGCAGCCGACAATGCAGCTGCCATTGTTGCGGCTGGTTATCCTGGGCAACAAGGAGGAAATGCTATTGCCGATGTATTATTTGGTGATTACAATCCGGGAGGAAGACTGCCAGTTACGTATTATAAATCGGTAAATCAGTTACCAGCCTTTGAAAATTATGATATGAAAGGCAGAACCTATCGTTATTTTACCCAAGAGCCCTTATATCCTTTTGGATTTGGGTTGAGCTATACGAGTTTTGAATATTCCGATTTAAAATTACCCAATAAAATCAATACTTCCGATAATATTAAATTCCAAGTTAAAGTCAAAAATTCCGGCAAAACCGATGGAGACGAAGTCGTACAAGTATATGTTACCGATGAAAAAGCTTCTACACCAAGACCAATCCGACAATTAGTAGGTTTTAAAAGAATATTTTTGAAAGCAGGCGAGACAAAAGAAATCGAGTTCGAGATAACAAATCGCCAATTGGCCTTAATCAATAAAAAAGAAATGTTGGTGGTAGAGCCGGGTTGGTTTACTATTTCGGTAGGAGGTGAGCAACCTAAATTTAAAGGCAGACTTGATGCTGCTTCTACTCAAACCACTAGTAGTCGTTTTCAAATGATAGGAAAAATCCAAAAAATAGCTTTTTAAATTAAAAATTGTGTTAAACTCAAATCCGCAATCCCATAAAATGAATCCAAAAATGAAAAAAATTACTGCCGTTGTCAAAGCATTATTTGTTTTACTAGTATTTTCTTGTTCTTCTGATCCTGTTGAAAAAGAAGTAAAAGTTAGTTCGATTGTCATAAACGGTGATAATGTTGTAGGAGCGGAATCCAAACAGCTTTCGGTTACCGTTAGTCCTTCTTCTGCAACCAATAAAGAAGTAACTTGGAATGTTTCTGATAAAAATATAGCAGTTATTACTGAAACGGGACTTTTAACAGGACTTAAAAACGGCTCTGTAAAAGTAACGGCAACAGCCAAAGACGGCTCGGGAGTAATATCTGAGAAAAACTATACCGTTTCTGGAATAAAAGACCCAGTCGTATTAGTTGAAAGTATTTCTATAAACAACGTTTCAATTACCGACGGTAAACCTGTACAATTAACTGCTGGGGTTTTACCAGCAACGGCAACGAACAAAGAATTGGTTTGGACAGTTTCGAATGATGCTATTGCAACAATTAGCGCAGAGGGAATAATAACTCCAAAAATCAACGGAACCATTATAGTAACGGCAACAGCAAAAGACGGAAGCGGAAAAAGTGGTCAATTGCAATTGGTGATTTCTGGGGTTACTATAGTGTATCAAACTACGGTTAGAGGCGAAAGCATTTTACTTTGGCAACGAAACAACGGAGGATGGGGTAAAGCGGTAGCCGACCTCAATTTATACAACACTCAACAAACAGCCGCACAAATTACAACGGCTTTGAATTCTAAAAATTTAACCGATACTACTATCGATAACGGACATGTAGTGACCGAACTCAGATGGTTATTGGCAGATTACAAAACAACTCAAAATCCAAATTATTTAGCTGCCGCCGAAAAAGCAATTGATTGGTTATTTGCTGCACAATATGCTAACGGAGGTTGGCCGCAATACTACCCGGATAAAAGTGGCTACCGACACCAAATTACTTATAATGATAATGCAATTGCAAACGTAATGAATTTGATGTGGGATATTACTAAATCGAAAAATAATCTTGACTTAGTGAATGAGAAGTACAAAGAAAAAGCGCAAACGGCTTTTAATAAAGGAATTGAAGTTATTTTAAAAACACAAATTACCTACAAAGGCAAAAAAACGGTTTGGTGCGCTCAACATGACGAAGTGACTTTGCTTCCGGCCTTAGCAAGAGCGTATGAATTACCAAGTTTTAGCGGTTCCGAATCGGTAGGGATTGTTCGAGTTTTAATGTTAGTCGAGCAACCTTCGGCCGAAGTAAAACAAGCTATTAAAGATGCGATAGATTGGTTTAATGGAGCAAAATTATTTGATATCGCGACCAAAAAAATAAGTGATGCATCACAACCTTCTGGCCAAGATTTGGTTGTTGTGGCTTCTCCAGGAAGTGTTCTTTGGGCTCGTTTTTATGATTTAGAAAACAACCAACCATTCTTTTGTGGGCGAGACGGAGTTGCTAAAAAAACATTGGCTGAAATTGAAAATGAAAGAAGAGTAGGTTATGCTTGGTATGGCAATTGGCCATCAACTTTAATAGATAAGGATTACCCAAGCTGGAAAGCAAAAAATGGATTGTAACTCTGCTTCAAATAAAATAAATTAAAGGCACAAGAAGAAAATTCACATGAACAAAAACAATTTTTTTTTAAACTTTTTAGTTGCTTTAGTAACCGTATGTAGCACATTTGCACAGCAAAATTTGATTTTGCACTACGATAAACCTGCTACTAATTGGAATGAAGCGCTACCAATTGGCAATGGTCGTTTAGGAGCTATGCTGTATGGTAATCCTCAAAAAGAAGAACTGCAATTAAACGAAGAAACAGTTTGGGCAGGAGAACCGGGAAACAATGTTCCTAAAAATGCTTTTCCTAAAATAGAAGAAATAAGAAGACTGCTATTTGCAGGAAAAAATAAAGAAGCGCAAGATTTAGCAAACAAGACCTTCCCCAGAGTGGTACCCAAGGAATTAAATTACGGTATGCCTTATCAAACGGTAGGGAGTTTATGGATTGATTTTCCTGAACATGAAAGCGCTATCAACTATAAAAGAGATTTGGATATTGAAAAGGCAGTAGCTTCTGTAAGTTATAAGGCGAATGGAATTAACTACAAAAGAGAACTTTTTACTTCTTTTGTGGATGATGTAATAATTCTAAAAATAAGCGCCGACAGAAAAAAAAGTATTAGTTTTTCTTTATACGCAACCAGTCCACAGCTAGTAAATAGCACACAAATAAAAGACAATAGACTGGTTTTTGAAGGAACAACAGGTAATGCAGATAATAAAACTGGCAAAATAAAATATGTGGGAGAAGCATCCTGTAGTTTAAAAGGTGGAAAATTAACAGCTTCATCAAATAGCTTGACTGTTGAAAAGGCTGATGAGGTGGTTATTCGTATTTCTATAGCAACTAATTTTAAAAATTATAAAGAGCTTAGTGAAAATGCTGCCGAAAAAGCCAATACAATTTTAAATAAAGCGATCAAAAAGGATTATGAGCAATCTTTAAAAAATCATATTGAGGCATATCAAAAATATTTTAACCGTGTGTCTTTGTATTTGGGTGATTCACCGCAATCTAAAAAAACAACAGATGTTCGAATTAAAGAATTTGCCACTCATTATGACCCACAATTGGTAGCGCTTTATTTTCAATTTGGTCGTTATTTGTTGATTTCGAGTTCGCAACCCGGAAATCAACCTGCAAATTTACAGGGAATATGGAATCATAAATTAAATCCATCGTGGGACAGTAAGTATACGGTAAATATTAATACCGAAATGAATTATTGGCCTGCCGAAATTACCAATTTGAGCGAAATGCATGTGCCTCTTTTCAGTATGTTGAAAGATTTAGCTGTAACGGGGCAAGAAAGCGCTTCTGAAATGTATCATGCTCGCGGTTGGAACATGCATCATAATACAGATTTATGGCGTATTACCGGGGTAGTAGATGGAGGGTTTTATGGGCTTTGGCCTATGGGCGGCGCATGGCTTACCCAACATTTGTGGCAACATTATTTGTATAACGGAGATCAAGCTTTTTTGGAAGAATATTATCCTGTACTAAAAGGCGTAACTCAATTTTATCTCGATGTACTTCAAGAAGAACCCGAACACAAATGGTTAGTAGTAGCTCCTTCAATGTCTCCCGAAAACACCTACGAAAAAAGTGTGAGTATATCGGCAGGAACAACTATGGACAATCAATTGGTGGCGGATGTTTTTAATAATTTTCTTAAAACTTCAGAAATTTTAAAAATAGATAAACCTTTTGCCGACTCGGTTACTGTAGCTTTAAAACGCTTGCCGCCCATGCAAATTGGAAAGCAAACACAGTTACAAGAATGGCTTCAGGATGTAGATAAGCCAAATGATCACCACCGACATATTTCGCATTTATACGGTTTATTTCCTTCGGGGCAATTATCACCGTTTAGAACACCAAAATTAATTGAAGCTGCCAAAAACACTTTAATTTCTAGAGGGGATGTTTCTACAGGATGGTCAATGGGGTGGAAAGTCAACTGGTGGGCACGATTGCTCGACGGAAATAGAGCATATAAATTAATTAAAGATCAGTTAAGCCCAGCACCTATTGATAATAAAGGAGAATCTGGGGGGACTTATCCGAATCTTTTAGATGCTCATCCACCTTTTCAAATTGATGGGAATTTTGGATGTACCGCCGGAATTGCCGAAATGTTATTACAAAGTTATGATGGAGCGATTTATCTGTTACCCGCTTTACCAAATGATTTTAAAGAAGGAAAAGTTACGGGTCTGAAAGCTAGAGGTGGTTTTGAAGTCAGTATGGAGTGGAAAAAAGGAAAACTAAATCAATTAAAAATTGTTTCTGCTTTAGGGGGAAATTGTAGGTTGCGCTTACCAGCAGCAATTGATCTAAAAGGAAAGGTCACTCTAGCAGAAGCAAAGGGTGAGAATCCCAATGTGTTTTTTCAAATTAATGCAATTAAAGAGCCGATTATGTCAGATAAAGCAATTTTAAAGGGTTTTGAAATTCCAAATACAAAATGTTATGATTTTGATACAAAAGCAGGTGAAACGTATACTTTTGAAGTAAAATAAACGAATGGAACGCAGCTATTTAAATAGTAAAATAAAAGTAAAGAATTTACTCTTATTATTTTTAGTATTAGGTCTACAAAGTACTCATGCCCAATATATAAACGGCATTACAAATGTACGCGATACCTCTTTTACCAACGAAAGTGCCTTTAGCAAAACCCTCAAAAACTTTCCAACAATTACAAAAGTGCAACTGCCACATTTTAAAAACGTAACCCAAAAAAACAATCTGGTATATTGCAGTTATGGAAAACGAAAAATGCGGTTGGATGTTTTTTTTGATAAAAATAAGGTTGAAAAGCAAACGGCAATTATCATCATTCACGGAGGCGGATGGCGTTCGGGTAATAAGGAGCAACATCATCAAATGGCACAAAAACTAGCGAGTTTGGGTTATGTCTGTTTTACGCCAGAGTACCGGTTATCTACCGAAGCGCTTTTTCCAGCGGCAGTTTATGATCTCAAAGCAGCTATTCGATGGGTGCGTGAAAATGCCGAAAAGTACAATGTCAATCCCAATCAAATTGTATCATTAGGATTTTCTGCTGGTGGCGAATTGGCAGCTTTTGTAGGTGTTACCGGAAATATGCCTCTTTTTGAAGGTAATATGGCCAATTCCGATTCCAAATCGCAGGTCAATGCTATTATAGACATCGATGGAACCTTGTCCTTTGTTCACCCAGAAAGCAGTGAAATGCAAACTTCGGATGTGGATAAAAAAATCGGCGCTTCCACTTATTGGCTGGGGTATCGAATTAAAGAACAGCCTATACTTTGGGAAGCCGCATCGCCCTTAAGTTATGTGGGCAAAAATACACCACCAACCTTGTTTATTAACAGTTCTATCACCCGAATGCATGCTGGTCGAAATGATTTTATTCGAGTTTTAGAAGAAAATAAAATTTACAATGAAGTGCATGAATTTGAAAATTCGCCGCATACTTTTTGTCTATTCAATCCTTGGTTTGATCCTACCATTGCCTATATAGACGATTTTTTGACTGCCATTTTTAAAAATTAAAAAACAATTCCTACAGATAATGAAAATAAAAACACTCCAAGTTTTAGCGCTTTTTACCATACTTTTTAGTTTATGGGCATTTGATTTAAAACCCAAAAAGATAACCACGGTTTATTTAATTGGCGATTCGACTATGGCCGATTACGCTAACAATTACGAGCCAGGAAAAGACTACATGAAAACCCGATTTCCAGTTACTGGATGGGGACAAGTTTTTCAACCTTTTTTGGTTAAAGATAGTCTTCCTAAAGTCAGAAAGTTAATCAAAACCGATAGTGTTTTCGTAGATGACAGAGCCAGAGGAGGACGCAGTACCCGAACTTTTTTTCAGGAAGGAAGATGGAGAGCCGTGTATGAAAACCTTAAAAAAGGGGATATTGTAATCATGCAATTTGGTCATAATGATGCCGCAAAGGACAAAACAGAGCGCTATGTAGATGTTGAAGGGTATAAAGAATTTTTAAGATTGTTTGTAACCCAAACTCGAGAAAAAGGAGCTACCCCGATTATAGTAACGCCAGTGGCACGCAATTACCCTTGGGAAAACGGAATCTTAAACGATACGCATGGCGATTATGATAAAGCACCAAAAGAAGTAGCTGCCGAAATGAACGTGTCGTTAATCGATTTGAACAAGGCTTCTAGAACTTTTTTTACAAAAAAAGGAAAAGATTTTGTCACCCAAAATTACTTTATGAATTTACCCGCCGGAAAATACGAAGCCTATCCGGAAGGACAAAAAGACAATACCCATTTTCAAACAGCCGGAGCGGTTGAGGTGGCGAGGCTTGTTTTTGAAGAAATGCAAAAAATACAAGAAAAATCAGCAACTAATTAAATAGGTAGAAGAATGTATAAATTATTTAAAAAAACAACAACTGTTGCAATTAGTTTCTTTTTTTCGCTTACTAGCATAGCGCAATCTTCTATAAAGGATTCTGTTACTAAAATTGATGTCTATGCGGGTATAGAATTTTCAATGCCCAAAGTAAAAGAAACCTCTTTTCCCAATTATGAAGTCGATATTACACAATTTGGCGCCATCGGTGATGGAGTATATAAAAATACAGCGGCTTTTGCTAAAGCTATTGCAGCGGTTACGCAACACGGAGGTGGAAAAGTAAAAATACCGCAAGGTATTTGGTTAAGCGGGCCTATTACGTTAAAAAGCAACGTCAATATCCATTTGGAGCAAGGGGCAATCTTGCTTTTTAGCCGTGATTTCTCTGACTATCCTTTACAAAAAGGAAATTTTGAAGGAGCCGAAACCTATCGTTGTGTTTCACCTATAAATGCGAATGGCGCTACCAACATTGCCATTACAGGTAACGGAATTGTTGATGGCAATGGTGATGCTTGGCGTCCTGTTAAAAAAATGAAGATGACGGATACGCAATGGTCAGAATTGGTGAAATCGGGTGGTGTTTTATCTCGAGATGGTAAAATGTGGTTTCCAACGGCAGGAGCGTTAAAAGGACATGAAAACGGAGCTAAAATTGATTTTTCTAATAATAACGACGAATTGCAATCCATAAAAGATTATTTGCGTCCGGTAATGGTGAGTTTGGTAAACTGCAAGCAAGTTTTATTAGATGGGCCAACTTTTCAAAATTCACCAGCATGGAACATTCACCCATTGCTTTCCGAAGACATTATCGTGCGTAACTTAACCATCAAAAATCCGTGGTATTCACAAAACGGAGATGGATTGGATATTGAATCTTGTAAAAATGTATTGGTTTATAATACTAGTTTTGATGTAGGAGATGATGCCATTTGTATCAAATCAGGAAAAGATAAAGAGGGAAGAGCACGCAACATACCTACCGAAAATGTAATTGTAAAAAATAATATTGTATACCATGCGCACGGTGGTTTTGTTGTTGGAAGCGAAATGTCGGGAGGAGTGAAAAATGTCCATGTATCCAATTGTTCTTTTATTGGTACCGATACGGGTTTGCGTTTTAAAAGCAATAGAGGAAGAGGCGGTGTAGTCGAAAATATTTACATATCAAATATTAAAATGACCAATATTCCAACCGAAGCAATTCGTTTCAATTTGTTTTACGGAGGAAATGCACCCGATTTTGAAGCAATTAAAAATGGGGAAAGTAGCACTAGTACTGACCAAATTACTTATTCAGTAACTGAAGAAACACCATCTTTCCGAAATATTTTTATGAATATTATTACCGTTTCGGGTGCAAAAAAAGCCGCTTTTTTTATGGGACTACCAGAAATGAATTTAAAAAACATTCAACTTAAAAACACGACTATTCATGCCGAAAACGGAATTGAAATCATCGATTCACAGGGCTTGCAATTTAGCAATGTAAGTGTAGTGACTCCCAGCAAAACGGCACTAACAATTTACAACAGCAGTAACCTTAAATTTGAGTCGTATTTAATAGATGAAAAAAAACAAGCCCAAATACAAGTTCTGGGAGTCAAATCCAAAAACATTCAGTTTTCTAAAAAAGACCTAACATCTTTTCAAACGGCAATTATTACCGGGAACGATGTAAACAAAAAGGAAATCACCTTAAAATAACAGAATCATTCTGAAATTTATATTGCCATTCAAGCTACAAAAGAAGCCAAAAAACTTGGCTTCTTTTTGGTGTTAATTACCTTTCTATCGCTAAATATTTTGCGATATAATTTTTATGAACTTTATATCGTTGTGGTTAAATCTTGTTTTACTGACGATTTTTAATATATTCTGTAGGAGTTATTTTCATTATCTCTTTAAAGCAAGTGCTAAAATAAGCTGCTCCATTAAAACCCACTTTATAAGCAATATCCGCAATATCTGTTTCGCCTGCATCCAAATACTGTTGAGCTCTTTTGATGCGCATTTCTTTAACAAATTCAACTGGTTTTAAATGTGTTAAACTCTTGAATTTGCGGTTAAAAGTAGGACGCGACATATTTAACGAATTCGCAATTACATCAATATTAAATTCGGGATTGGTAAGGTTTTTTTCAACCAGATCAATAATATCTTTTAAGAATTTTTCATCTTTGGAGGTAATGATAATTTCATTGGGTTCTAAAACTATCGTTTTTGGAGTTTGTTGTAATTGTTCAAAAAACTTCTTTCTGCTTTTAATTAAATTTTCGGCAGATGCCAATAAAAAATCGGTACTAAACGGTTTGGTAATATAATAATCGGCGCCGTACTTTAATCCTTCAATTTGACTCTCAACCGATGATTTTGCCGTGAGTAATATAACCGGAATATGACTGGTTTCAGTAGCGTTTTTAAGAGCATCCAACATAGAAATTCCGTCCATTTCGGGCATCATAACATCGCTTATAATTAAATCGGGTATTTTAGAAATAGCTAGTTTTAATCCTTCTTTTCCATTTTCGGCTTCAATTACATGGTAATAATTTTGTAACTGATTTTTGGTAAATTGCCGCAATTCATAATTGTCTTCTACTAGTAGAATAGTAGAATCAGGGTTAATTGCAATTGGAATATCTGAATTGGTTTCTATAGTCATGAAACTCGTATTATCCGTTTTTTTTCTGTCTTTTGGAGTTGTTACTAAATTAATTTCGGATTGAAAAATCATATTTTTTAAATCAATTTCGATAGCAACTGTTAACCCTCCGAAAGAATTGTTGTGGGCAGAAATATGACCTCGATGCAAGTTTACATATTCTTTGCACAAAGCCAATCCAATACCGGTTCCTACATTTTTCGTAGCATCATTTCCGGATTCATAATAAAGATTAAAAATCGAGTCCAATTTACTTTCCTCTACTCCACATCCTTGATCAATTACCTGAACTTCTAAAAGAGAATTTTCTTTTAAATCGGTTTTTACAGTAATCAGACTGTAATCAGGCGAAAATTTAATGGCATTGGAAAGCAAGTTATAAACCACTATATCCATTTTTTCTTTATCCAAATTGACAATCATAGTTTTATTACTGAATTCGGATTTGATTTGAATGCTTTTTTCAAGACTTATTTGAGCAAAGAGTGAAATTAAATCATTTAAAAAGGGTACAAAATCAAAATTTTCAGGATGTAATGCCTCATTCCCAC
Organism: Flavobacterium agrisoli; assembly: GCF_016522065.1. Lineage (GTDB taxonomy): Bacteria > Bacteroidota > Bacteroidia > Flavobacteriales > Flavobacteriaceae > Flavobacterium > Flavobacterium agrisoli. The sequence goes on from NZ_JAEHFV010000003.1 coordinate 448,075, forward strand.
TTTGTACTTTTCTAAAATCGAGCAATTGGTTTACAAAACGAACTAAACGACTAGCGTTTTTTTGAACGGTTTCGATATAATTTTGACCCAAGGGACTTAGTTTTTCATGTTTAGCAATTTCGTCAATCGGATTGACTATTAGAGTTAGCGGCGTGCGTAATTCGTGCGAAATATTAGTGAAAAAACTCAGTTTTAAGTCGGTCATTTTTTGTTCGATGATGACATTATTTCTCAACTTAATCATGGTGAAAATGATGCGTTGGGCTAATGCTAATAATCCCAAAAGAATAAGTGCATAAAAACAATAGGCCCAAGTTGTTCTCCAAAACGGTGGTTTGATGATAAAGGTTATTTTCTTACTAGGAATATTTGTATACAATTCGGTGTTTAAGCATTTTACTTCAAATTCGTATGTTCCTGGTTCTAAGTTGGTAAATGTGGCTTTTTTTTGGTTTTTAACCGCATGCCACTCGTCATCTAATCCTTTTAATCGATACGTATAGTGCTGTTTAGTTGTGGTTCGATAATCCAAAACGGTATAATAAATTCCAATGGTATTTTCGTTATATTTCAATTCTACACCATCATCGTAGTTAATATCTTTTTTTAAAGGAAAGTCAGTAGAGTTGACATTGGAGTTTTTATTATTGATTTCAAAATCGGTCAATACCATTTTAGCCGCTATTTTTTGATTTTTTACAGTTTTAGGATTAAAAGTTAAATATCCGTTTCGACCGCCAAAAACCAAATTGCCATTAGCAAGTTTAATTACGGTAGATTCAGAAAATCCAGTTTTCATTAATCCATCGGAAGAATCATAATTTCGGAACTTATGCGTTTTTAAATTGAATTCGGAAAGTCCATTTTCGGTAGCAAGCCATAAATTTTTATCATTGTCTTCGATAATGCTTAAAATAAAATCGTTTGGTAATCCGTTTTTCTTAGTGAAATTATCAAATTGAAGTTGTTTTTTTGAGCTGAAATAAGCTAAACTGAGTCCGCCACCTGCCGTTCCTATCCACATTTTTTTCTCGGAATCTTTAAACAAAAACAAGACATCATTATTCCCTAAACTATTTTTATCCTTTGAAACTTTGGTATAACGCGAAAATTCAATTTGATTCGGATTGTAATTTCCGGGGTCAAAAGTTAGTAGCCCGTTGCTTGAAGCTACCCAAATTTTACCTTCATATCCGTTTTTTAAATTCCGAATTCGATTGGATTCTAATAAAGGATAATTTTTAAATTCATGTATAAATTGAATGTTGCCGTCTTTTTCTTCAACTAAATTCAAACCACTGCCGTAAGTTCCTATCCAAATACGTCCATTTTTATCCTCAAGAATAGAATAAATATTGTCATTACTGAGGCTTTTGGCGTCATTAGGGATGTTTTTATATTGTGTAACATGATAGGTACTATGTTGCTTATCTGTTGGAGTTGCTTTAAATAAGCCATTGCCCTTAGTACCCAACCAAATATTCCCTTTTGAGTCGCCGGTAATGGTATAAATCAAACCGATAGTAGTCAAGGAACGATTCGTAAAAACATTGTTTATTGTTTTATTTTGGTCAAAAACGGAGAGTTTACCTGCTTTGTTGGCAACCCATAATCGGTTTAATTTATCGGTATAAAGGGCTCTAATTTCATTTTCAGACTTATTATTAGTATTGGATTGGACAAAGTTTTGTTTGAATATTGGATTTTGAAATATAATTTTATTGATGCCGCGATCATTAGTACTCAACCATAAAATACCATTGGAATCAAAATAATTGCAGGAAACAATATTGGAAAATTGTTGGTTTTCTGTACCTGGTTTATTCAAAAAATAATCCACAGTATTGGTTTTTGGATTGTAAAAGCCAAAACCACCTCCTTTTAATTTGATCCAAACTCGATTAAAATTATCCTCAAAAATAGTATAACTATGAACCAATTGTAAAAATGTCGCATCGGTTTGCTGCGTAAAAAAATGTACTTTTTCGGTTTTAGGATTGAATAAATAAACGCCGTGTTTACTGGGTTCTATCCATAATCGATTACTTCGGTCTTCATAAATAGAAAAAAGCGGTAAAGGAGAAATTTTATTCTTTTCTATAAGTGATTTAGTAGCAATATCCCACGTAAGCAGTTCCCCCGAAGCTGTAGTTAAAAATAATATAGAATCCTTTTTTGATTTTAAAATGGCATTAATGGAATAGTTTGAAAGTGTATGTTGCCCCGTTTTTTTATTTTTAGAATCATAAGAAAACAACTCACCGTTAGCAGTACCAAACCAATATTTTTTTTGGGTGTAAGCATAACTGTTAATACTTTTTTGAGTAATAATTGCATTTGATTGAAAGTGATTATTTTGTAAAGAAACGATTTGATTTAAACCTTTTGAAGTCCCCAACCAAATATTCTTATCGGAGTCTTCAAATACAAAATGAAGTTCATTTGAAAGCAATTGTTGCATTTTACTAGCGTCTTTAGCAAAATGAATTACCTCTATTTGATTGTTGTTTTGAATGGCCAAATAAAGCCCTTTTTGTGCTGTGGTCAAACAAACGTTGCCATTTTTTAAAGGGATAATGTTTTCAAATTCATTTTTATGCGAGCCAATAAGCGTTGCAATAGAGATAAATTTTTCGGTATTTTTATCAAATCGATAAATTTGACCATCATAGGCTTTAAACCAAATATGCCCCCAATAATCTTCCTTCATCAAATCAATTCGGTTATTGCCTAAGCTACTGTTATCGCCCGCCGTAGCTTTGTAGCTAATAAAATTTTCGCCATCAAATCGGTTAATTCCATCCCAAGTTGCAAACCACATAAAACCCTCTTTCCCTTTCAAAATATCACGAACACCATCGTGAGAAAGTCCATTTTCAGTAGAATAATTTTCGAGTTTATACTGAATTTGAGAGTAGTTTTTTTGGAGATAAAGCAGCAGAAAAACAAATGATAAAAAGATTTTTGAAATTACTTTTTTCATCGAATTAGTTTGGTTTAAAAAGTTTGGTAGTGAAATGTACATTTTTTTTAGATAAAAAAAGATGAGTTGTTATTTTTTATTGGATGTACCTACTATTTTTCACAACAAAGCCCCGTTTTTTTCTAAAAACGAGGCTTTACTTTACTACTATTTAGGAGTTATTTCACATCAAAACGATCGGCATTCATCACTTTTACCCAAGCTTTTACGAAGTCGCGGACAAATTTTTCTTTGTTGTCATCTTGTGCATATACTTCGGCATAGGATCTTAAAACAGAGTTGGATCCAATGATGACATCAATTCGGCTAGCACTCCATTTAGGGGCTCCGGTTTTACGGTCTACGATATAATACAGATTTTCTTCGGAAGGTTTCCAAGAATAGTTCATATCGGTAATATTTACAAAAAAGTCATTTGTTAATACCCCTTCTCTATCGGTTAGCACACCTAATTTCGTTCCTCCGTAATTGGTATCTAAAACACGCATACCTCCAATTAAAACTACCATTTCAGGTGCTGTAAGTCCCATTAATTGGGCACGATCTAAGAGCATTTCTTCGGGAGAGGCAACGTATTCTTGTTTCAACCAATTGCGGAAACCATCGGCTTTTGGTTCTAAATCTTCAAATGATTCAATATCGGTTTGTTCTTGCGTAGCATCACCTCGACCGGCAATAAACGGTACAGGAACTGAATATCCGGCGGCGGCGGCGGCTTGCTCAATTGCAGCACTTCCTCCTAAAACAATCAAATCGGCAATGCTGACTTTCTTAGGCAAACTTTGCTGAATTTCAACCAACGTACTCAATACTTTTTGCAAGCGTTCCGGTTCATTTCCTTGCCAGTCTTTTTGTGGAGCAAGACGAATTCGGGAACCATTAGCGCCACCTCTAAAATCGGAACCTCTGTAGGTACGGGCACTGTCCCAAGCAGTGTTAATTAATTCGGATGGAGTTAAACCACTATTTAAAAGAATGGTTTTTAAATTGGCGATCTCACTGTCATTTAAAGTATAATCGACTGTTGGAATAGGATCTTGCCATATCAAATCTTCTTGTGGAATTTCGGAACCCAAATAACGCGACTTCGGACCTAAATCACGATGGGTCAATTTGAACCAAGCTCTAGCAAATTGTTCCGAAAAATACGCTTGATCGGCATGAAACTTCTCCGAAATTTTTCGGTATTTAGGATCCATCTTTAATGCCATATCAGCATCAGTCATAATCGGATTGCGGCGTACAGTGGGATCGTGTGCATCCAAAGGTTTGTCTTCTTCTTGAATGTTCGTTGGTTCCCACTGCCAAGCACCTGCTGGACTTTTACGTAATTCCCAATCGTGTTTTAAAAGGATATTAAAAAATTCGTTGTCCCATTTGGTTGGGTTGGTTGTCCAAGCACCTTCTAATCCACTAACCATAGTATTAGCTGCATTTCCGGTTCCTTCAGGATTGTGCCATCCCAGACCTTGATTTTCAAAAAGTGCCAATTCCGGATCTCCTCCTAAATTTTCGGCTTTTCCGTTTCCATGTGCTTTCCCTACGGTATGTCCACCCGCTGTAAGTGCCACTGTTTCTTCATCATTCATGGCCATTCGGGAGAAAGTCGTGCGCATATCTTGTGCAGTTTTAAGCGGGTCGGGATTGCCATCAACTCCTTCGGGATTAACATATATTAATCCCATTTGGACGGCTGCTAACGGATTTTCGAGTGTGGTACGATCGGCTACATCTTCATAGCGATTTTTGGTTTCTGCCAACCATTCGCGCTCTTCGCCCCAATACACATCTTTTTCGGGTTCCCAGATGTCTTTTCGCCCGCCGGCAAATCCAAAAGTTTGTAATCCGGCCATTTCATAGGCTACATTACCGGCTAAAACAATCAAATCGCCCCACGAAATTTTATTACCGTATTTCTTTTTTATAGGCCACAATAAGCGTCGACCTTTATCGGTGTTTACGTTGTCTGGCCAACAGCTTAAAGGTGCAAAACGTTGGTTACCACTATTTGCGCCTCCACGGCCATCTGCCTTACGGTACGTTCCGGCCAAGTGCCAAGCAGTACGAACCATCATGCCAATATAACTGCCCCAATCGCCTGGCCACCATTCTTGATTGGTAGCAATTAAATCACGTAAATCTTGTTTAACTTCCTGTAAATTTAGCTTCGAAAATTCGGCTGCATAATAAAAATCAGCTCCTAAAGGATTGGTTTTGCTATCGTGTTGATGGAGAATATCAAAATTTAAGGCTTTTGGCCACCAATCTTTATTTGTGGTACCCGTTCCGGCAGTTAGTGATTTTGCTCCATTGTGAAAAGGGCATTTGCTGATGTCGTTACTGTTGTCCATAATCTATATCGTTTTAGTTATCGTATTATCAAAAGTAGTTGTATTTTGAAGTGGTTTTTATTGATTTAAATTGAATATGCCAATTGTGATATAAATATAATTTATTTTTAACCCAAAAAATAGGATATATGTATAAAAATGTCTTTTTTTTAACAATAAAATAAACACTGTTTTTATAAATGGAAAATTTAATACGAAGCTTTTTCAACAAACATATACCTCCAAAAAAATAAACTATGCAAAAGCTATTTTTCATATTACTAGTGCAAATATTCTTTTTAAATAGGTGCTTTTCTCAGCCAATAAGTACGTCAACGGTTGGAAAAGGATGGGCTAAAAATTCGGTCAATACGGTTATTTTTAGAAATAAGGCGCTTACAAGTTTTAACGAATTTCAGTTTACGGCTTATTACGATGAAAATGCCAATGTGGTCGTTGCGAAAAGAAAACGGACAGCATCCAAATGGGAAGTAGTGGTTACTCCATTTAAAGGAAAAGCTACCGACGCGCACAACAGTATTTCGATAGCAGTTGATTCGGAAGGATTTTTGCACATGGCTTGGGACCACCATGATAATCCGTTGCATTATGCAAAAAGTCTACGGCCTTTAGGTTTAGAATTTACGCCACTTTTACACATGACAGGTTTGCAAGAAGAAAAAGTAACCTATCCCGAATTTCATAATTTACCCGATGGTAGCTTGCTTTTTTGTTACCGAAGTGGCCAAAGCGGTCGCGGGAATATGGTTTTAAATAAATACGCGCCCGAAACGCAAAAATGGGAACAAATTCAACATAATTTATTGGATGGTGAAGGAAAACGAAGTGCCTATTGGCAAATGACAGTTGGACCAAAAGGTCTTTATTTGAGTTGGGTTTGGCGCGAAAGTTGGGATGTGAGCACCAATCATGATTTGTGTTATGCTTTTTCTGCAGATGGTGGAAAATCGTGGCAAAAATCCAATGGCGAACTTTATCCTGAAAACATCACGCAAAAAACAGCCGAAGTTATTCATGCAATTCCTCAAAACAGCAATTTAATCAATCAAACCGCTATGACGGTGGATGTAAACGGGAATCCCTATATTGCTTCGTATTGGAATGTCAATAAAATACCGCAATTCCAAATTGTATATCGCGAAAAAGATAGTTGGAAATTGGTTCAAACCCATTTTTTAAAAAAGGGCTTTGTTTTAGGTGGTGGCGGTACCAAAAGTATTCCCATCTCGAGGCCAAAAATTTTGGTTAAAGGCGATTTTATCTACTTGTTATTTAGAGCCGAAGAAAGAGGTAATAAAATCAGTTTGGCGTATGCCAAAAAGCCATTTACGAATTGGAACATTAAAGATATAACCAATGAAAGTGTAGGGCAGTGGGAACCGAATTGGGATAAAGAAGCCTGGGAATTAGAATCGAAATTATATGTTTTTGCTCAAAAAGTGGCACAAAAAGATGGAGAAGGCCTCAGCTCTGCCGAACCAACTGATGTACAAATTATAACGCTTAAAAAATTACCAAAATGAAAGCAATTGGAATACTAACTTTTTTATTAATGGTTATGGGTAACCCTGTTTTAGCCCAAAAAAAGAAAAAAGAATTGGTGCAACTAATTGAGACAACTCTCCAAAAATCGGTGACACAGTATCAATATTTAGCCACTCAAGTTGAGCCTGGCCACTATCCCAAAACCTGGCAAGAAAAACAACAAAAGCTCGAAACCAGTTCGTCGGGTTGGTGGTGCAGTGGTTTTTATCCCGGTACCTTGCTGTATTTGCAGGAATACAATCCTCAAGCAAATTTAAAAATCGAAGCCACATCTTTTTTAGAAGATTTGAAAAAAGAGCAATTCAACACTACAACGCACGATTTGGGTTTCATGATGTATTGCAGTTTTGGAAATGCGCTTCGTTTGTTTCCGAATCCATCCTATGAAGCTATTTTATTGCAAAGTGCCAAAAGTTTGAGCACTCGTTATCGACCAGTAGCACAATGCATTCAATCTTGGGATAGTGCTGCTTGGAATAAGGCTTCTAAAGACGAAATTCCCGTGATTATTGATAATATGATGAATTTAGAGTTATTGTTTTGGGCAAGTAAGTATTCGGGTGATCCACAGTACAGAAATATCGCTATTGCTCATGCCAATACTACGATGAAAAATCATTTTCGTCCGGATTATAGTTCGTATCACGAAATTGTATATAGTCTTACGAATGGCAAAGTTGTTAAAAAAATAACCAATCAAGGTGCTGCCGATGAATCGTCATGGGCTAGGGGACAAGCTTGGGGATTGTATGGATTTGTGGTGATGTACAGAGAAACAAAAGAAACTTCATATTTAAAACAAGCGCAGCACATTGCGCAATATATCTTGCATTATCCGAACATGTCAAAGGATTTAATTCCGTATTGGGATTATCAGGCTGAGGGTATTCCGGATGCGCTAAAAGACAGTTCTGCAGCGGCGATAACAGCATCGGCTTTATTAGAATTGGCTACTTTTTCTGCAGATAAAAGGGCAAAAGAATACCAAAAAGCGGCAGAAATTATTTTGAAAACCTTATGCTCAGCTGCTTATTTTTCTGCTCCCCAATCAAACGGTGGTTTTTTATTGAAACATGGGGTGGGTAATTATCCTAAAAAAACCGAAATCGACGGTTCGTTGTCTTATGGAGATTATTATTTCGTCGAAGCCATGATGCGCTATTTGAAAATGTAAAACCTATTTTTTTTGAGAAAAGGCTGTTTTTTTAGAATATTAATCGTAATATTGCAATATATAAATTAACTTATGGGTGTATCTAAAACAGAAATATTTACAGCGCAACAAAATACCATTGCACTTTTTGCCAAAGTGATCGGGCATCCGGCTCGCGTGGCCATTTTACAGCAGCTATTCAAACTCAATTCGTGTGTGTGTGGCGATTTGGTCCTGGAAATCGGATTGGCACAACCCACCATTTCGCAACATTTAAAAGAGCTTAAAAATTTGGGTTTGATTAAGGGAAATGTAGAAGGGACGAGCGTTTGTTATTGTATTGATCAAGAAAATTGGAGCAAAATGAAAGAATTGATGTCGGAGTTTTTAAACCAAGATATTCAGTCAAACGGAAGTTGTTGCTAGTTTTAAAAGTAAAGTTTAACCTTAAAAAAAATTACCATGAAATTATCTGATGTAAAATTAGCACTGCAAAAAGCAAGTACCATTCAGTTTCAATTGCCTAACGGAACCTTGGTTCCAAGTCATTTTCATGTTACTGAAGTGGGTAAAATAACCAAACATTTTATTGATTGTGGCGGAACAGTTCGCACCGAAAATAAGGCGAATTTTCAACTTTGGGAAGCAAACGATTACGATCATAGGCTGCATCCTGAAAAATTGATAAGCATAATCGAATTGGCCGAAAAAGTCTTGCAATTAGAAGATTTAGAGGTTGAAGTAGAATACCAAGGCGAAACCATTCAAAAATTTGATCTTGAATTTGAAGGGAATACGTTTACATTGATTTCCAAAAAAACCGATTGTTTGGCTAAAGAAAAATGCGGTATTCCTGAACCAAAAGCAACTTTTTCAAACAATAACGATGAACCTTGTTGTACTCCTGATGGGAATTGTTGCTAAAAATAACCTAAATACCTAACCTAATTATAAAAAAATGTTTACAGAATTAAAAGACCAAATTTTAAAATTAGAAATAGAAACTATTTCAGAAGAACGAAAAGCATTGTTGCAACCTCTTGCGGATTATATTCAACAAAAACATACCGCTAAGCAACCAATCCGAATTAGTTTTATTTGCACACACAATTCTCGCAGAAGCCATTTGTCTCAAATTTGGGCACAAACAATGGCACATTATTTTAAAGTTGAGAATGTTTTTTGTTACTCGGGCGGAACCGAAGCAACGGCTCTTTTTCCGATGGTGGCTAAAACCTTGCAAGAAACTGGTTTTCAAATTGAAGTACTAGCCGAAACGCAAAATCCAATTTACAGTATCAAATTGGCGCAAAATGAACCAGCCATAATAGGATTTTCAAAAAAAATTGATGCTGACTTTAATCCAAAATCCGACTTTGCCGCTGTGATGACGTGTTCACAAGCCGATCAAGGTTGTCCGTTTATAGCGGGTGCCGAAAAAAGAATTCCGCTCACTTTTGATGACCCAAAAGCGTTTGATAACACACCACAACAAGCCGAAAAATACCAAGAAAGAAGCCTGCAAATTGCAACCGAAATGTTTTATGTTTTCTCTCAAATTAAATAAGTATGGCAAAATCTAAATTAAGTTTTCTAGACCGGAATTTGACCTTATGGATTTTTTTAGCCATGTTAATAGGGGTAGCGTTGGGCTATTTTGTTCCCACCATGCCCGATTTTATCAATTCTTTTAATCATGGAACCACTAATATCCCTATTGCTATTGGACTTATCGTGATGATGTATCCGCCTTTGGCAAAAGTAAATTACAGCTTGTTGCCTACCGTCTTTAAGAATACTCGAATTTTAGGAATTTCATTATTCTTAAATTGGATAGTAGGTCCTTTTTTAATGTTTTTCTTGGCATTGATTTTTTTGCAAGATTATCCCGATTACCGAATGGGACTTATTTTAATAGGCTTAGCGCGATGTATTGCGATGGTTTTGGTGTGGAACGATCTTGCCGAAGGGAGTAAAGAATACGGCGCGGGTTTAGTGGCATTAAACAGTATTTTTCAAGTCTTTTTGTATAGTTTTTATGCTTGGATTTTCATTACGGTTTTACCTCCTTTTTTCGGATTTGATGGAGCGGTAGTCGATATTCCTATTGTAACTATTGCCGAGAGTGTGGCTATTTATTTAGGAATTCCTTTTTTACTCGGAATTTTAAGTCGAGTAATTTTAGTAAAAATGAAAGGAGAAAAATGGTATAACGAAAAATTTATTCCGGCTATTTCGCCCTTAACGCTTTTGTCTTTGTTATTTACCATCGTCGTGATGTTTTCGTTAAAAGGAAGTATCATTGTGCAAATTCCGCAAGATGTAGTACTTATTGCAATTCCTTTACTAATTTATTTTATAGTAATGTTTTGCATCGGATTTTTTGTTACCAAAGCGATGGGGGCTACGTATGATAAAACGGCTTCGGTGGCTTTTACAGCCGCAGGAAATAACTTTGAATTGGCTATTGCTGTTGCCATAGCCGTATTCGGATTAAATTCGGGTCAAGCGTTCACCGGTGTAGTAGGACCATTGGTAGAAGTACCGGCCTTAATCATCTTGGTGCGAGTTTCATTAGGATTACGAAAAAAATATTTCAGTAAAGCGAAAGACTAATTTTCGTTTATTTTCAAATACCAAATTAAAATCCTGAAGAAAGTATTTATTTTTTCAGGATTCCTTTTTCAACACTTTCATTCAGTAACGCTTCGGCATATTCCCAAATTGTGGTGGAACCTTTTGCTATGATTTTTTTCTTGTCGTATACTTTTTGATACGGTACATCAAACTCCTTCCAAGTTCCGCCCTCATTCGAGAAATTTTGCAGCAACGGTTCCAAACGATCCATCGATCTTGCAAATTGGGCTTCTGGCGTAATTCCAGCTTCAAATTCTTCCCAAACAGTTATAAAATCGGTTGCTTGTTCTTCGGGCAATAAACCAAAAATTCGTTTGGCAGCTTGCAATTCTTCTTCGGTATTGCTATGGTTTTTTTGGGTGTCATACAAAAAAACATCACCCGCATCAATTTCTACAATATCATGAATCAAAACCATTTTAACCACTTTTAATACATCAATAGCTTGGTTAGCATGTTGGGCTAAAACCAAAGCCATTACGGCCAAATGCCAACTGTGTTCGGCATCGTTTTCGCAACGATCGCTGTTTAATAATTTGGTTTTTCGCTGAATGAATTTGAGTTTGTCAATTTCTTTGATGAAAGCAATTTGCTGTAATAAAATATTGTTTTCCATAAGAGGTTGGTGTTAATGTAAAAGCTGCTAATTGTAAACGGAATTTCGAAAACGAAACAATAAAATTTTAACCAATTCGAGTACCGTTGGCAACACTTGTTCCGGGTTCAAGCAGGGTCACGACATTATTTTCTTCGACTCCTCCCAAAACCAAACATTCGCTCATAAAATTGGCAATTTGTTTGGGCGGAAAATTCACAACGGCTACGACTTGCTTGCCAATTAAACGTTCTGGTTGGTATTTTTTCGTAATTTGTGCCGATGTTTTTCGAGTACCTAAAGGGCCAAAATCGATTACTAACTGGTATGCTGGATTTCGAGCTTCTTTAAAAATGTTTGCCGAAATAATGGTGCCCACTCGCATATCTACTTTCATAAATTCAGACCAAGTCAAAGTTTCAGTAGTATTACTCATTTGCTTTGTAATTTTGAAGTTGTAGGCATGCCATAAATGGTGTGTACTTTTTTGAGAAAAGTAAAAGTACAAAAACTTTTAAAGTTGGTATTGGCTAGTTAGAGGGAATATTTCGGAATAGAGTAAAGCAACCAACTGTTCGAAAATATTTTAATTTTTTGAGAAATGCATAAAAGCAGTTTCAAATTGCCAAGTAGATTAAAAAAAGGTAATAAAAGTTTTGATAGTATTTATGAAAAAAAGTCATTTTAGAATGGCTTTCCAAAATGACTTTTCAATACTATGCGGAATGAAAGCGATTAAATACTAATTACAATGCGGCCTTCGATTTGACCTTTAATCATTTTATCAAAAATGGCATTGATATTTTCAATTTTATCCATGCTATAATGTGACTTTACTTTACCATCAGCAGCAAACTGAAGGGCTTCTTCCAGATCCAAACGCGTTCCTACAATCGAACCTCTAATGGTTTTTCGTGATAAAACGGTATCAAAAATAGGCAACGGAAAATCACCTGGAGGCAATCCTACTAAACTCATGGTTCCTTTTCGGGCTAACATACTCAAACCTTGAGAAAAAGAGGAAGTACCCACCGCTGTGATCAAAACACCTTCTGCACCACCTAACGAGCTTAATTTTTCAGCAGGATCTTCATTTTTAGCATTAATTGTAATAGAGGCGCCAAGCGACTTAGCCAATTCTAATTTTTTATCATCAATATCTACTGCAATGACAATCATACCCATAGCAATGGCGTATTGAACGGCCAAATGACCTAATCCACCAATTCCAGATATAACGACATGTTGACCCGGTTTTACTTCGGTTTCTTTAAGTCCTTTGTAAACAGTAACCCCTGCACACAAAATAGGAGCTACTTCTTCAAAACCTAAGTTATCCGGAATTTTACCCACATATTCGGGATCTGCCAAAACATATTCGGCAAAACCGCCATTAACACTATAACCAGTATTTTCTTGTTTGGCACAAAGGGTTTCCCAACCGCTTTTGCAATATTTACAATGGCCGCAAGCGGTATACAACCACGGAACTCCAACACGATCGCCTACTTTTACCGAAGTAACACCTTCGCCCACCTCGTCTACATAGCCAACACCCTCGTGCCCTGGAATAAAAGGTAAAGTGGGTTTTACAGGCCAATCGCCGTGGGCAGCATGTAAATCGGTATGGCAAACGCCACAGGCTACAATTTTGACTATAATTTTTCCACTTTCAATTTTGGGTTTTTCCACTTCACGAATTTCTAACGGGGCTCCAAATTGGGTAACTACTGCTGCTTTCATTTTAAGTAATTTGTTGATTAATATTGCTTTTGTGAAAAATAAATAGGTTTAAATTTACAAAATTTATGCAGCGTATTACATACGATTGGAATTAAATTTTCTTTATCAAACAGGAAAAAAGGATTAGATAAGCATTTTTAATTTTTAGTAGATTAAATTGTGCTTATGGAGAAGTAAATGAATAAAATTTTTTTACTTTTTTAAAAATTTCTTACGTTAAAGAGTACCTTAATCACTATAATTTCAAAACGATTTACCATTATTGTATTATATTTGTAAATATTTGAAAATAAATGACAGTATTTATAATTGATGACGATCAGGACGACAGAGAGCTATTTCAAGAAGGATTAGAGTCTTTAGATATGGGATTGCATTTTATGGAAGCCAAAGACGGAGCTGATGCCTTAGCAAAACTGAACGACCCGAAATTACAACGCCCCGACCTTATTTTTTTGGATTTGAACATGCCTGTAATGACGGGTGAGGAATTTTTAGCCGAGGTCAAAAACCATAGTTCGTTTAAAGATATTCCGGTAATCATTTATTCTACAGCACCTCAAGTCGAAAAATCGCCTGTACTTAAAATGGCAGAAAAAATCATGACCAAAAAGAGTTCTTTTAATCAATTACGTTCTGATTTGGAACTGACTATAAAAACCTATTTAGTATAATTCTTGTACTTACGATTTAAATGGGCAAAATTATCGTAAAAACAGCACCACCATTTTGCCCGGGTTTTGCAGAAATATCGCCTTGGTGATTGTACACAATTTTTCGACACAAGGCCAACCCAATTCCGGTACCTTCATATTCGGTTTTGCCATGCAAACGTTGGAAAATTTTGAAGATGCGTTCGGCTTGATGCTCATCAAAACCAATTCCGTTATCGGCAAATGTAATGCAGTGATAGTGTTGATTTTCAAGCAATCCTTTTTCTTTAATTTCATTTTTAGATAAAATCCTGCTGCTAATGTCTATTCGAGGATGTGTGTTTGTCTGCGTGTATTTTAAAGAATTGGACAATAAATTACTAAACAATTGCAACATTTGAGTGGGAATTGCTGGTAGAGTAGGCAATCCTTTATAAGTGATTATAGCACCTTTTTTTTCAATCTGCAATTCGAAATCAATTTCAATTTCTTGGAGAAGTTGCTGTAAATCGACCATTTCCATCGAATCCAAATGATGGGATACTTCCGAAAAAGCCAAAACATCGCGAATAAGAGCGCTCATTCGTTCAGCCGAAATACTAATTTTGTCCAGATACATTTTGGCTTTACCATCGATAGTTTCGCCGATTTTAATTTCCAACATATTGGCATAGGTACTAATTTTCCGTACAGGTTCTTGTAAATCGTGCGAAGCAATATGAGCAAATTGTTCCAAGGCGGAGTTAGAGCGTTGCAAATTGTTGTTGGCCTCGGCTAATTCTTTGGTTCTTTGAGTAACGGCAGCTTCAATTTTCTTTCTAATTTCGACCTGATGTGTAACTTCAAAAGCCATTACGATAACTTTAGAAACCATTTGGCTAGCGTTAAGAATCGGAATGTATTCAAAAGTCAAGAAAATAGTTTCTTCAATTCCGTCGCGAATAAGCATCATTTTATGTTCCTCAGTGGTGTAGCGATTTCCGGTTTCAAAAACACGATTCATTTCCGACTCGAATAAATGTGCTACTTCCTCTAAAGTTTCCCAATAGGGCATCTCGTCATATTGTGCTCTTGTTTTGCCCGAAATATGTAAAAAGCGTTCATTTACTTCAACAACTTTAATAGGAGATCCTGTCACCACACAAATTCCGATAGGAGAAGCATTAATTAAATCACGTAGTTCTTTTTCACTGGCTTCTAATTTCTGGTTAGCAAGCACGTTTTCAGTAACGTTATAGGCCATATCCATGATGCCGTAAACCGCTCCATTTTCATCAAACAAAGGTTTGTAAGTGTAATTGTAATACGAAACTTGTAATTCACCATCAATTTCTAAAGTGGCGGGTGCTGCCGACTCGCTATAGGCTTCACCAGTAGCGAAAACCTGATCTAGAAGTCCTAAAAAGGGTTGTCCTATCAACTCAGGCACGGCATCTTTAAATGGTTTTCCTATTACAGAGGCATCTTTGCCCCATTCTTTTAGCATCATATCATTGGCAATAACCACCTTCATTTCGGGTCCCATAAAAAGACAGGTGGCTACTGGAGCTTCTTCTATAAGCGAACGAAAACGGTGTTCACTCTCTCGAAGTGAAATTTCTATTTGTTTACTTTTGGTAATATCAGTGGCATGCACGATAATACCTAAAATTTCTCCTTTTGTATTAAAATGTGGCGTGTATACAATGCTCAACCATCGTTGGGGACCAATTCGAGAAGGCGCAGTCATTTCATATTGCACGTTTTGCCCTGCATAGGCTTTTCTAAGTTGAGGCATTACTTTTTTATAAGCATCAGGACCAATAAATTCTAAAACCGTTTTACCAATGGCTGTTTCCGAATCGACTTTATACCATTCCATAAAAGTACTGTTGTAGGATTGGTAGCGCTGTTGGTTATCCAGATAAAAAATCATGGCGGGTACTGTATCACGCAAAAGTTCCAAATGCGCTTCACTTTCTTCAAGTGCTTTCCGGGCTAAAACTTGTTCGGTAACATCCATAGCCGTTGTCATCACTCCATTGATGTTACCGTTGGAATCTCGTACCGCTTCGTAAATAAAATTGAAATATCGAAAATTAGCAGTACCAGTTGGATTTAGATTCACACCAAATTCATCGCTTGTAAAAGTATTTCCACTTCGTATTACTTCTTCAATAATAGGAGCAACTGTTTCTTTTATTTCGGGTAGCGAATCAAATAAAGGTTTACCCAAAAATTCATTTTTACTTTTCCCAACAATAGGAAAATAGGCTTCATTTGCAATTTCGGCGATCAAATTTTCACCTCGAAAAACCGCTATCGGAAAAGAAGAATTCAGAATTAATTTGGTAAACTTAATTTCTATTTCTTCGAGTTGCTGGTTTCTGTTTGCTATTTCTGTTGCTAAGTGTTTGCTATCCTCAATATCCATAGCAGTACCCACCCAAAAGGATATTGTGCCTGCAGCATCTTTAACGGGTTCAAAATAATTGCTAAACCAGCGGTAAGTGCCATCTAACTGAAGGTAACGGTTTTCGATTTCAAAAATTTTTCCTTTATGAATTTGTTTCAGAAACTGCGTGTTAGAGTTTCGTAAATCTGTAGGATGTGTAATTTCTTTGGGTGGCCATTCTTTCCCTTCTACCAATTTTGCACCTGTATATTGGTTCCATTTTTTATTATAAAAAAGAACCTTTCCATCAGGCAATGCAATAAAAACCATATTCGGTAGATATTGTAATAAATCAAGGTGAGGATGAGAAACTATCATGTGAGTAAGGCCGTTTTTTAGGTCAATATTGGAGTGAGGCTTGCTACTAAAAGATGCAATCTGTTGGGTTTTGTAATGAAATCAGAAGCACCTAAATCGAATGCTTTTTGCATGGTTTGTTGGTCTGATGAAGTTGAAAAAATAATAATCGGAACATTTTCCATTCCCGAAATTGATTTTAGCTGCATTAAGATTTCATAACCGCTACTTCCCGGTAAATTCCAATCCAAAAAAACGACATCTACTTCAGTTTGATTTTCCTGTAGTTGCCTCAAAGCTTCATCCGAATTATGGCAAATAATACACTTCAACTCACTAGAAATTTCCTCCACTGCCAAGACAAAAATTTCTTGATCATCCAAGTCATCGTCAATAAGCAAAACCTTTTGGTACTTCATTCTATAAAAATATACAAAAAAGGGATGATTGTATGGAAAAGGGAAGAGTATTTTTAAATAAATTGTTGTTGTATTAAGAGGTTGATTATGGTTTTATGAGCTATACTAAATGCTATTACAAATTTATTTTTTAAAATAGATTTAAATAAAAAAACCAACATTTGTTTTATTTTTGAACGAAAGTTGAAAAGCGTTTTATGGAGGAAGAGAAATTTATATATTGTTTAGAAGCAGTTTCCGATGTTGATGAAAATATACAGACCGCTGTTCAAACGAGTTTAGAAGAATTGGCCATGCAATTCGGAATTGCCAGTATTCACAAAACCTGTGATACTATTGAAGGTTTTGAAGAAAGTTTAGGCGCCTTAGTGTATGATGACCACCATTTTAAGGACTACGAAATTATTTATTTGGTAATGCCGGGACAGCACAATTCCATTTGTTTACACGATTATTTTTATAGTTTGGAAGAAATTGCCGAATTGTTTGAAGGCAAATTAAAAGGGAAAATCATCCATTTTGCCAATTTGAAAATTTTAGATTTAACTTCTGAAGAAGCGCAGTTTTTTTTAGATGTTACGGGAGCTAAAGCAATTTCGGGTTACGGTTTGGCCTTGCCTGCAAAAGTGAAAAGTACGGCTTTAGATAAAGTTTTTTTTAGTTTGTATCAAGAAGAAGAAGATGTTATAGAAGTTGTGGAATTGATGCATCAAAAATGGTACACGGCTTGTAAAGCATTGGATTTTAGATTGTATTATACCGCTTAACAAAAATATTTTAACATTTGTTAAAGAAATATATAACGAATCCTTACCAACTTCAATCGTATGACTGACGTATCTTTGTAGAGTAATAAACTGGTTATTTATTATTTTGGTTTGGTTAGGTTATAAAAAGCCGGAGATTTTTAAATCCCCGGCTTTTTTTTATGCTATCGAATTCAAAAAGGCTTTTAATTCCTCGTATGTAGCAATTTTGGTACTTTCTTTTTCTTTCCCTAAAACGCTTTCTATTTGTGTCGGAATTGGTAACGTAATATCTAAAGCAGGTTCTACCACATCTAAAAATTTAATCGGATGAGCCGTTTCTAAAAACACACCTACCCCTCCATCAAATCGTTGTAACTCTTTTTTCAAACCTAAATAACCCACAGCGCCATGAGGTTCGGCTATGTAGCCATCCGTTTTGTAAATGGTTTTCATTGCTTCTAAAGTGTCTGCATCAGTATAGCTATAGGAAGAAAAATCTTTTTCAAATGCTTTTAAATCGTTGTTGTACAATTCCTGAATTCGGATAAAATTACTCGGATTTCCAACATCCATCGCATTTGAAATAGTGGCAATAGAAGGTTTTGGCTCGTATTGTCCTTTTTCTAAAAATCGTGGAACCGTATCGTTTACGTTTGTCGAAGCCACAAAATGAGCGATAGGCAATCCTAATTTTTTTGCCATAATACCTGCGCAAATATTCCCGAAATTACCACTCGGACATGAAATTACCAGCGGTTTGTTTTCTTTTTTCAAAGCTTTATAGGCAAAGAAAATATAAAACATTTGGGGCAACCAACGTGCAATATTAATCGAATTGGCAGAAGTAAGGTTTTTGTGAGTTAACGAAGGATCCAAAAAAGCCTTTTTTACCATATCCTGACAATCATCAAAAACACCATCCACTTCTAGGGCTTTTACATTTTGTCCCAAAGTCGTCAACTGTTTTTCCTGAATGTCACTTACTTTTCCCGAAGGATATAAAATAACCACATCAACGCCTTTTACGCCTAAAAATCCACTGGCAACCGCACCACCAGTATCGCCCGAGGTAGCAACCAATACCGTGTTTTTGGCATCTTTATTGTCTTTGTTGAAATAACCCAAACAACGCGACATAAAACGGGCACCGACATCTTTAAATGCCATGGTTGGTCCGTGAAATAATTCTAATGAATAAATGTCTTTTTCGACTTTTACCACCGGAAAATCAAAACAAAGTGTTTCGTTAATGATGTTTTTTAATTCAGTTTCCGGAATTTCATCACCTACAAATTGTTGAATAGCGGCAAAAGCAATTTCTTCGTCACTCAAATTTTCGATATTTTCAAAAAATTCGGGTGCAAGCGGATGGATTGATTCTGGAAAATACAACCCGCGATCACTGGCCAACCCCTGTATTACAGCCTCTTTAAAAGAAGCCTTAGGAGCATTATGGTTTAAACTATAATATTTCATTTTTCTTTTTTAACATTAACAACTTTAGATTTTTCACCTTATAAAACGCGCATTCCTTCATCATTCACTTTACAAACGTGAATTTCGTAAGGTAAATGAATTTCATCATACACAGCACACATGGCTTTGGCGATATTTTGGGCATTTTCTTTGCCTTTACTCAAAGCAAAAATGGAAGGACCAGAACCCGAAATACCCGAACCTAAAGCACCACTTTCATAAGCTGCTTTTTTGATCAAATCAAATCCCGGAATCAAAACACTGCGTAACGGTTCTACAATTTCGTCGTGTAAGGAACGTCCAATTAAATCATAATCTTCGGTATACAACCCAGCAATTAATCCGCCCACATTTCCCCATTGCGTGATGGCACTTTTAAGCGAAACATTTTGTTTTAAAACCGAACGGGCATCCGAAGTTTTCAATTCAATTTGAGGATGAATAACGGTGGCGTATAGCAAATCGGGACTTTTAATTTTAATAATATCCAAAGGATTTGAACTGCGAACCAATGTAAAACCGCCTAAAAGGGCAGGGGCTACGTTATCGGCATGGGCATTTCCTGAGGCAAGTTTTTCGCCTTGCATGGCAAATTGCACCAATTCTTTGCGCGTAAATGGGTTTCTTAATAATTCATTAGCGCCAAAAACAGCACCCGCCGAACTTGCCGCCGAACTTCCAATTCCACTTCCGGCTTTAATATGTTTGTAAATTTCAATTTCAAATCCAAAATCGGGCTTTGTAGCCTCTAACATAGCCAAAAGTGCTACACCCGCCACGTTTTTTTCAGTTTCTAAAGGCAAAGTAGCGCCTTCAATTTTGGTAATTTTAATTCCTTTTTCTTCCGTTTTTCGGATAATCATTTCGTCACCAACATTATCCAAGCACAATCCCAAGACGTCAAATCCGCAAGAAAGATTGGCAATGGTCGCCGGACAAAATACTTTTATTTCATTCATTTGTAATGAGTCTTAATGTCGAAAGTCTTAAAGTCGAAAATCAAAAGATTGGAATTCTTTTGACCTTGGACTTTGGACTTTCTGACCAATTATATATTTCCAATTCGAATTACATCGGCAAAAATTCCCGAAGCAGTTACTGCTGCTCCAGCTCCTGCACCTTTAATCAATAAAGGTTGGTCAACATAGCGATCAGTATAAAACAAAACGATGTTGTCTTTTCCTTCTAAATTGTAAAAAGGATGGTCTTTCGGAATGAGTTGTAAACCAACGCTTGCTTTTCCATTTTCAAATTGAGCCACAAATTTCAAACGACTGTCTTTTTCTAGCGCTTCTTTTAAAAGTCCTTCAAAATGACTGTTGTGCGTGATTAAGGATTTGAAAAAGTCTTCGTTATTGGTAGTTTCCATGCAGGCTGCTGGCAAGAACGAATTGTTTTCGATATCTTCAATATCCATTTCGTAACCACTTTCACGAATTAAAATCAATATTTTGCGAGCCACATCGACACCACTTAAATCAATTTTAGGATCGGGTTCGGTAAAACCTTGTACGCCCGCTTCTTTAACCACATCGTGAAACGAATTTTGTTCGTCAAAATTATTGAAAATAAAATTCAAACTTCCCGATAAAACGGCTTGTATTTTATGTACTTTATCCCCCGAGGCAATTAGGTTTTTAACAGTATCGATAATTGGTAATCCTGCACCCACATTAGTTTCAAATAAAAAAGGCGCATTGTATTGGCGTGATAAACTTTTGAGTTTTTTATAATTGCTGTATGCAGAGGAACAAGCAATTTTGTTACAGGTTACCACCGCAATACTTTGTTTTAAAAAGTCGGCATACACGTCTGAAACGGTAGCATTAGCGGTAATATCTACAAAAATGCTGTTGCGTAAATTCAACTCTTTGGCTTTATTGATGAAGTTTTGAATATGTGCTGTTTCTCCATTTTGCAAGCTTTCTTTCCAGTCTTTTAATGAAATTCCCTCTTCGTCAAAATGCATTTTTCTGGAATTTGAAAGTGCAATTACGCGAACATTAATTTTTAAATTGTCTTTTAAAAATTTGCGTTGGGTATGAATTTGCTCAATGAATTTTTCACCCACATTTCCAACTCCCATTACAAAAAGGTTTAACTGTACGGTATTTTCTTCAAAAAAGTTTTCGTGAAGTGTATTCAAGGCTTTTTTAACATCACGTTCATTAATCACAGCCGAAATATTTCGCTCGGAAGCACCTTGCGCAATGGCTCTAATATTAACGTTGTTTTTACCTAAGGTGCTGAACATTCTACCGCTCAAACCTTGATGGTTTTTCATATTTTCACCAACCAAAGCAATAATGCATAAGTTACTTTCAACAATGCATGGATCAATTTTGTTTTGTAAAATTTCAACTTCAAAAACCTTATTAATGGCAGTTGCAGCTTTTTCGGCATCCGAATTTAAAATTCCAATACAAATTGAATGCTCCGATGAAGCTTGGGTAATAAAAATAACATTGATGTGTTCGGAGGACAATACTTCAAACAAGCGTTTTGATGAGCCGGTAACGCCAATCATACCCGAGCCTTCTAAAGTTAACAAAGCAATATTGTCGATGTAACTTATTCCTTTTACCGGATTCGTTTGCGCCATTTCTTTGTTGGAAATGTATGTTCCTTCCGCTTCAGGCTCAAAGGTATTTTTTATAATTATCGGAATGTTTTTGCGTAAAACAGGCTGTATTGTGGGCGGATACAAAACTTTTGCTCCAAAATGCGATAATTCCATTGCTTCTTGATACGAGATATTCGAAATAGGTTGTGCTTGCTTTACAATTTTTGGATTAGCTGTGAACATACCGTTTACATCTGTCCAAATTTCCAATTCAGAAGCATCCAAAGCACTAGCTAAAATGGCTGCGGTATAATCAGAACCTCCGCGGCCTAAAGTTGTCGCAATTCCTTCGGTAGAAGAAGCAATAAATCCAGGAAGCACCACCACTGATGCATTTTGGTGACTAAAATAACTTTGAATTAATTGGTTGCTAAGGTCAAAGTTAACGGCCGCTTTTCCAAATTGATTGTTGGTTTTGATCAATTCACGACTGTCTTTGTACATGCTATTCGGATTGGATTGTTTTAAGGCTTCGGCAATCACAAAAGAGGAAAGTAATTCGCCAAAACTCAAAATAGTATCTGCAGTTCTGTCCGAAAGTTCACCTAACAAATAACAGCCATCCAACAAGGTTTCTAAATGATTTACAATGCGTTTAACGTGACTCAACAAACTGCTTTGCGCGCTAACCGGAATAAATTCTTTTAAAATATCTAAATGTTTTTTTTCTATTTCTGCAACGATTTCTTTAAAACTATCATCATTTGCTGCTGCTTTTGATGCCGCCATTTGTAACAAGTCGGTTACTTTACTCAAAGCAGAAACCACCACCACTAAAGGTTCTTTTTGTGATTTTTGATTAATAATATCCAGAACTAGTTTTATATTTTGTGCATTGGCTACCGAAGTTCCACCAAATTTTAATACTCTCATTGTAATATAATTTTATAAATGCAATAGTTTATACGTACCCAAGAACTTTCTTCTTTTTGAAAAAAGGACAATAAATAATAAAGATGATATGTGAAAAAGTATACCCCTAAGGGGTAGTAGTAGTTGTAGTGGTCATAATAGCAGCGGCAATCCCATTTGGAACTGACAAAGTAATCGAATATGTAATGCTATTATTTTTCATTTTGAAGTTCCAAAAATACAGTTTTTTAGAATTTACCGAAAGTAATACTTGTTTTTTTGTGAATATTTTATTTATAAGTACTTAAGAAAAAATATTTTTGAGTATTTTGTTTCTAATTGATGCTTTGAGTGTCATATTCGTATAATTAGTAGCTGAATTTTCATCCGAATTTACAGATTAAATCTATCTTCTAACTAGAGTTTTATGCTAGAGAACGGCTGTAAATACAATACTTCGGATATAAAACCAGAGTGGCTTTTATTTTTTTTGAAGGCATTTTTATAATAAGCGAGATTGTATTTATAATATCATAAATAGTAAATCTGCAATATTAAGAAGTAAAAGTGGTAATAACATAAATTCAAATACTGTTATATTTATTTGTTTTTCACCTACCTTTTGTTGAATTTTGGCGTCGAAACGCTAAAAAAATGGATGCAATACATTATATAACTACCGAAGTCCTTCACTTTCATACGATTTATGAAATCATAAACAGGCAAATGAAATTGGAATTATCGGAAGAGGCCAAAGTAAATATTCAAAAATGCCGTGACTATTTAGATAAAAAAATGGCCTCCGATCCTACACCTATTTATGGTATCAACACGGGTTTCGGGTCACTTTGTAATGTTAAAATTTCAAATGAAAATTTATCCCAACTGCAAGAAAATTTAGTTAAATCGCATGCTTGCGGTACAGGAGAAGAAGTTCCTGTGGAGATTATCAAACTCATGTTGTTACTGAAAATTCAGTCACTTTGTTATGGACATTCGGGTGTTCAATTGCAAACGGTAGAGCGTTTGGTTGCGCTTTTTAATCACGAATTATACCCGGTTATTTATACGCAAGGATCGCTAGGTGCTTCGGGCGATTTGGCTCCTTTAGCACATTTGGCTTTGCCTTTGATTGGTGAAGGCGAACTGTGGCAAGATGGAAAAAAAGTAGCCGCAACCCAAGTTTTACTAGAAAAAAATTGGGAACCCCTAGTTTTACAATCCAAAGAAGGCTTAGCGTTATTAAACGGAACCCAATTTATGAGCGCTTATGGGGTACACCTTATTATTAAAGCCCAAAAATTAGCTTATTGGTCGGATTTTATAGGGGCTATTTCATTAGAAGCTTTCGATGGGCGTATCGAACCTTTTGACGAATTGATTCATTTTGTGCGGCCACATAAAGGGCAATTGCTCACAGCAAAACGAATAAAAGAATTTTTGGAAGGAAGTGAGATTATGGCACAGGAAAAAAAACACGTGCAAGATCCATATTCGTTCCGTTGTATACCACAGGTTCATGGCGCCTCTAAAGATGCTATCGAATATGCGCAAAAAGTGATTAAAACTGAAATTAATTCGGTTACCGATAACCCCAATATTTTTGTTGAGAGTGATCAAATTATTTCTGGAGGTAATTTTCACGGTCAACCTTTGGCTTTAGCGCTGGATTTTTTAGGAATTGCTTTGGCCGAATTGGGTAGTATTTCCGAAAGAAGAACGTTTCAATTAATTTCTGGTCAACGAAATTTGCCTGCTTTTTTAGTAGATAATCCAGGATTGAATTCCGGTTTTATGATTCCACAATATACGGCTGCAAGTATTGCAAGTCAAAACAAACAATTGGCTACACCAGCGAGTGTAGATAGTATTGTGTCGAGTAACGGTCAAGAAGACCATGTAAGTATGGGAGCCAATGGAGCTACAAAGACCTTGCGTATTGCAGATAATGTAGAACGTATTTTGGCAATTGAATTGATGAACGCTTCTCAAGCAATTTATTATAGAAGTCCTTTAAAATCAAGTGATTTTATTGAGAGTTTTATCAAAATGTACCGTTGTGAAGTGCCTTTGGTTACGAACGATCGGGTGTTGCATCACGATATAGAAAAAACCATTTTATTCCTGAAAACGGTTGAAATAGATTCAGATTTATTAACCCTGACTTAACATTGACTTAACATTGAAATTTATTTTTGAAGTAATTTTGTAGACTTAAATTGTATAAAATGTCGATAAACAGTATTTTCCAATTTTTTGTTCCTAAGGATAAAAAATTCTTTCCTCTTTTCGAAGAAGCATCAAGTAATTTAATCGAATTGGCTTCAAATCTTCACGAAGCAGTAAACTTACCATTAAAAGAGAGAGAACTTCTTTTTAAAAAAATTGATGAATTTGAACAAAAAGGGGAGGACATTACACGTCAAACCAATTTAGAATTAAGCCGAAATTTTATCACGCCTTTCGATAGAGAAGACATTCACTCTTTAGTAACTTCTATTGATAACGTTGCCGATAGGTTGCATGGTGCCTCAAGTATTATGCGTTTGTATCAAGTAGATAAAATCACCAAATCGATCCGAAAATTAACCGAAATCAATTTGGAAGCTTGCCAAAACATACAAACAGCAGTAAAAGAATTAAGAGATTTTAAAAATGCCGATAAAATTAAAGCGGCTTGTGTGCGAATCAGCAAATTAGAAAACAAATCGGATAACGTTTATAATAAGGCCGTTTTCGAGATTTTTGAAAATGAGACGGATGCCAAAAACATCATTAAATATAAAGAAGTATTATCAGTTTTAGAATCGGCCACCGACAAATGTAAAAGTGTAGCCAGCGTTTTAGAGTCTATTGCGGTAAAACATTCTTAAAACTTAATTCATTCTCTTGAAGTATTTCTTATGACATTACTTATCATAATTATAGTATTAGCGCTAATTTTTGATTACATCAACGGTTTTCACGATGCGGCTAATGCTATAGCAACCGTAGTCGCTACCAAAGTATTAACGCCCTTTCAGGCGGTGGTTTGGGCTGCATTTTTTAATTTCTTGGCCTATTGGGTTTTTGGATTTGGGGTAGCCGATACGGTAGCCAAAACAGCACACACCATCGACATTAATTTAGCTGTTATTTTAGCGGGAGTCATTGCCGCAATTTGTTGGAATTTAATGACTTGGTGGCTCGGTATTCCGTCTAGTTCCTCGCATACTTTAATCGGTGGATTTGCGGGCGCAGCCGTGGCACACGCCATATTTATGCACGGATTTAACGATTATACCGTTATTGATGGAGGCGAAACCATTACGCGCCATTGGTACAATATCGTAAATTGGTACGATCCAGGTAAACCAGGCGGTATGCCATCGGGTGTATTTATTATTATTATTTTCATCTTTTTAGCTCCATTTTTAGGTGCTTTAGCTTCTTATTTAATTTCCATTTGGTTATTGCATTCGGCTCGAAAAAGCATTTACCCCAAAATCTTCACCATCTTGTTAATGATTAGCACCGTTTGGTTTATCAGTCACATGATTATCAACGATGTAGGTGAATCTCGTTTTGAATCTCATTTTTGGAATGTTGCTACAAATGCACATAATATCAAATGGTTTCTAGTAGGATTTATTGTTTTGGCTGTGAGTCTTTTTTGCTTGATTTTTAGTAGTTTGAGCCACCACCAATCTGAAAAAATGCTAAAAAGAATGCAGTTATTATCTTCCGCAGCTTTTAGTTTAGGTCATGGTGGCAACGATTCGCAAAAAGTAATGGGTATTATTGCCGCTGCCGTTATTGTCTATATTAATAGCGAAGGTGTTCATTTAACCGATATGCCAACTTGGTTACAAGTGGCTTTGCCTGATGGCGATACACCGGGAATTATGCCCGAGTGGATTCCGTTAGCGTGTTATTCTGCTATTGCGGCTGGAACTTTGAGTGGGGGTTGGAAAATTGTAAAAACAATGGGTTCCAAGATTACTAAAGTAACTTCATTTGAAGGAGTGGCTGCAGAAACAGCTGGAGCTTTGACCTTGTATTTCACCGAACATTTAAAAATTCCAGTAAGTACCACCCATACCATTACGGGTTCTATTATTGGTGTGGGATTAACCAAACGTGTATCGGCTGTACGTTGGGGAGTAACCGTTAGTTTGGTTTGGGCTTGGATTTTAACCATTCCGATTTCAGCATTGTTAGCGGCCTTTTTCTATTTTATATTGCGTATTTTTATCTAATACAAACAAATATAAGTTTTTAAAAGCCATTCATTAAATTGAGTGGCTTTTGCTTTTTTATTGATCTTAATTTTTTCACTAAATGTGGTATCTTTTTTTTAGTATTATATGTAGCGTAGCAGTAGGAATTGCCTTTAAAATAAGTCGTCGGTATGAAGTGAGTAGTTTTCAAATAGTACTGGTAAATTATGTGGTGGCCTTGCTACTTTCGATAGGTGTTTTTAAACCAGATTTTGAGTTGATTTCTTCCGAGGCTCCTTTCGGAATTTATATCGCTTTGGGTATTTTGCTACCATTGGTTTTCATTTTTTTATTTTATGCGATTAAAAATATTGGTATTGTGAAAACCGATGCTGCCCAGCGATTATCATTGTGTATTCCGATTTTGGCTGCTTGGTTATGGTTTGATGAAAAATTTACTTTTTATCGCCTATTCGGAATTGCACTTGGTTTTTTGGCTTTGTTTTGTATTCTTTTAAAACCACAACTTTCGGGCACCACTAAAATAAAATATCCTTTGTTGGTTTTTATAGGTTATGGTATTATTGATATTTTATTCAAAAAAGTGGCTTTGTTTACTCAAGTTAAATATAGTACTTCTTTAGCCATTGTTTTTGCTATTGCTTTGTTGATGATGGTAGCGGTAGTCACAATTCGAATCGTAAGAAATAAGGAAAAAATTAACGTAATGAATGTCTTATTTGGTATTTTAGTCGGCTTCCTAAATTTCGGAAATATTTGGTTTTATCTCCATGCACATAGTTATTTTGCGAGTAGTCCATCTACCGTTTTTGCCGGAATGAATATGGGAGTGATTACCATAGGAAGTTTAGTGGGAGTGGTCTTTTTTAAAGAAAAACTTTCTAAATGGAACTATCTTGGATTGCTTTTGGCATTGATATCGGTTTTTGTGATTGTTTGGTCTTCTTTTTTCTAAAAGGCAATGAATTACAGTTTTGACTAGTCTTTCATTTTAATCCAATAAACTGTGTAAGAATTTTTTGTATCTTGCTCAGATTAAAAAATAATACTTTTGCTATGAAAAAATGCTTGTTGGTTATACTTCTTTTTGGGAGTTTCGTTTCATTTACTCATGCACAAAAGATTCCGGCAGACAGTACCACTGCTAAACCCCAAAAGAATAAAAAATTTGAACTAAGTGTCATGCCTTTTTTGAGCTATAACCGAAATTTAGAGTTTATGTTTGGTGCTATTCCGATGTTGATGTATAAAACCAATCAGCAGGATACGATTTCTCCAAAATCATTATCGGGTATTTCGGGCGTGTACACCACTAATAAATCGTATTTTTTTAGTTTTTTTAACCGTTGGTACTTTAAAGAAGATACTTGGCGTCTTAAATTATTTGCTTTAACAGGTGATTATAACAATCAATTTTATTTAACGGATAATGAAGTTCCTGGATTTTATGATTACGGAACAAAAGCTACCGTTGTTAGTGTAGGAGCACAGCGAAAAATTAGACCGCATTTGTTTGGTGGATTAACCTATACCTATGCCCATTATGATACCAATTACGAAGATGAAGTGCAACCAGAAGATGTAACCCAAACCAATGCTTTGGAGTTAAATATGTTATGGGATTCAAGAAATGCTGTTTATTACCCAACAAGTGGAATCAAATCGCAACTACGGTACATTAGCTACCCAACTTGGATAGGAAATGACGCTTCGGCAAATAAAATTTTAGCCGAATACAACCAATATTTCCCGATGAAAAACGGAAGAGATATTATTGCGGCTCGTTTTGCTGGAAAATTTGGTTTAGGAGATATTGCTTTTCAACAACAATCTACAATTGGAGGGAAAGACATTCGAGGATACTCGGAAGGAAAATTTAGAGGAGATGGCGTAATTGACTTGCAAGGGGAATACCGTTACAATTTTAATGATAAAATGGGGTTAGTAGGTTTTGCAGGAATAGCTACTTTATACGGTTCGGATACGGAAGATTTTAACTGGAAAGCGTATCCAGGTGCTGGTGTAGGTTACCGTTACAGAGCTTTCAAAACGGTAAAATTCAACATCGGTTTGGATGCTGCCGTAGGAAAAGAGGATTGGGGCATTTATTTCAGAATTGGAGAAGCCTTTTAAACTTTTAAAATTGATAATAAAAAAGCGAATTTGTAATCAATGCGAATTCGCTTTTTTGTTTTTATATACTTTATTTTTTCTTGCAGCAAGAATCTAAATTTTCATACGCCAATGGATTTGCTTTAAAATCATCGGCATCATAACCTAATTGTGTTATTCCGGTTTTTATTAGTTCTAAATTGGTTTTTTTAGGATTATAATAAACGGTTATCGTCATTGATTTTTCGTCAAGTTCATACATTTGAACGCCATTTATTTTTAACATTTTCGATTTGAAATTTTGCCCGCAAGTTTCGCAAGCTTTACAGTGATCACAATAAATAGTAGTGTGAATAACGGCTTTTCCTGGTTTATTTTGGCTAAATGAAAAAGCAATAGAAAAAAGTGTAAAAAGCAAAGAAATATATAGTTTCATAGAGTAAATAATAAGTTGAATGGGGTAAAATTAGAAAAATTAAAGAGTTTTAAGGTACGGTTTTCAAAAGTTTTTTATTAAAAGTAGCGAGGTCGTTTTATTAAATCATCCATCAAGTATGTAATTATCTATTAATTCAATGATGACTAAGATGAATTCAAACTAAAAATGATGAAGTTAAGTTTAGTAAATCTAATTTGGAATGATCAGCTATAATTTAAAAGAAAACCGAGAATGTAGTACTAAAAAGTAAACAGTTCTCGGTTGTAGTCTTCAAAGTAGTAACCACCAAATAAAAAAGAGGTGGTTTAAATAAATTTTATTTGAAATACGAAAAAGTATCTTCGTTTTCTATTTTGAGTAAAGTCTCGTAAATCAATTTGATGACATTTTCTACATCATCGCGGTGTACCATTTCGACTGTAGTGTGCATATAACGCAAAGGCAGAGAAATCAAAGCCGAAGCAACACCACCATTACTATAAGCAAAAGCATCGGTATCGGTTCCGGTTACACGAGAGGAAGCCAAACGTTGAAACGGAATTTCGTTTTGTTCCGCTGTGTCGATGATGAGTTCTCTTAAGTTGTTTTGTACCGCTGGAGCATACGTAATCACAGGACCAGCACCAATTTTGGTTTCGCCTTCAATTTTTCGGTCTATCATTGGGGTAGTCGAGTCATGGCAAACATCGGTTACAATCGCTACATTGGGTTTAATGGTTTTGGTAATCATTTCAGCTCCACGTAAACCAACTTCTTCTTGAACCGAATTGGTAATATACAAGCCAAAAGGTAAATTTTTGTTGTTTTCTTTTAATAAACGAGCGACTTCTGCAATCATAAAACCGCCTACGCGATTGTCAATAGCGCGACATACAAATTTGTTTTCATTCAAGATCATAAAATCATCAGGGTAGGTAATCACGCAACCTACGTGCACGCCCAGTTTTTCAACTTCTTCTTTGGTCGAACACCCAATATCAATAAACAAATTGTCAATTTTAGCCGTTTCTTCTTTTCCTCTCATGCGAGTGTGAATGGCTGGCCAACCAAAAACACCTTTTACAATACCTTTTTTGGTGTGAATGTTGACGCGTTTGGAAGGTGCAATTTGATGGTCTGATCCGCCATTTCGAATAACATAGATTAACCCTTCTTCGTTGATGTAATTGACATACCAAGAAATTTCGTCTGCGTGACCTTCAATTACTACTTTATAAGGAGCGTCTGGGTTGATAACGCCCACTGCACTTCCGTAGGTATCGGTAATAAAAGTATCTACATAGGGTTTTAAGTAGTTCATCCAAAGTTTTTGCCCGCTACTCTCGTAACCTGTAGGCGAAGCGTTATTGAGGTAGCTTTCTAAAAAAGCCATTGATTTTTCATTTAAAATTGACTCTGTACTCATACAATTTTTTGTTTACTAAATTATAAATATGGATCATATTCGTTTAATATGTCCGATTTTACTGGGTTTACTGTTATAATTAACTTGTTTTTTTAATTATGAATTGTGATAAATTGGTTATTGATAATACTAATTATGCGCGAACAAAAATAAACTTAATTTTAGGAAAGACAAACGTGAGCATTTAGGTTTTGTTTATGTGAACATAAAAGAAGCGGTCAACTTGTATAAACATATATCTAGATCTTATTTTGAAAATAAAAGAATTAAGAGAAGGTGTTTAAACGTACTAAACTATAAACCCTTAGTGCAGTATAAAAGTAATTGCGCAAAACACCAAAATGTGTTGATTTGTAATGATTATCAGTTAATTACAACTATGAGCAACTTAAAGGTAAATTAAGAATTAATTCTTACTAAATTTAAGCAAAACCGAAAATTTCTATTTTAAACCGTAAAATCTAAATTATTTGATATTGAATTAATTAGCTTACTTTAGAGAAATACAAGGTCTTGAAATTAATTCAAAAATCGAACGCAGTGTTTATAATAGAAGAAAACGACAACTATTTCCTTTTATTGAAGAAATTAGAATGAAAATGGTTGAAAAATTTAACAAGTTTGAAAATTATTTTGTGGTCTATAGTATTCCTTTAGAAGTTGGTAAAATAGCCCGTTGTTAAAGAAATAAAATATGTAAAGAAGAAGATTATGCAAGGCCAAATAAAGGATTTTGTGCTTCTAAAAATTTACATTATTAATGTACAAATTACAAGCAGTATGTTCAATAGAAGGTGTTTTCAAAGTTTTGATTTAACACCCGCTTCTGTTCACGTCATTCATTATTTAAAAGATATAAAATAACAATTTGAAGATTGTGTGTTGTATGGAGACAGAGGCTACCTATCTCAAACTATTCAGCTTGATTTGTTTAATGAAGTCAATATTCAATTAGAATCCCAAAAAGAATAAATCAAAAAAACTAAAAACCATAGTCTATCAATTTAAAAAATTCAGAAAAAGAATAGAAACTTTGTTCTCTCAATTATGTGACCAGTTTATGATTAAACGAATTTAAGCTAAATCTTTTGTTGGATTTAAAACAAGGATTCTTTCTAAAATAACCACATTAATAATCATACAATATTTGAATAATTTTGTCTTAGATAGAAACATCAATAATCTGAAAGTTAATCTAATTCAATAAAAGTACGAGTGTGCTTTTAAAAAAATTAAATAAAAATTTGGTGGTTAATATTTTTAACATATATTTGTTCTACTATATTAGTAGAATTAATAGAGTATAAAATTTTAAAAAATTGAAAACTTTCAAATACCTCTCATTTTTAAATAATAAAGAATCGTTTTTATTAGGCAATTTATGTCAAATGTGTTGTTGCTGTTAAGACCTTCACTTAAAAACCCTCATTTATTTTAAAAAGAAATTATCCTGAATTTAGGGATTAAAAGCTATACATATAAACTCAAAACGAATAATAATCCAAAATAAATAAAATGAAAAAACGAATGTGTTGTAGTTAAAAAAAAGCCATTTCTGCGGCAACAGAAATGGCGAAGTTTAAAAAAGAAATGTTCATCTCAAAAGGAAAAGAAAGCTAAAAAAAATGGCCTTCAGGGCTCCTTATTTATTAAACCAAAGCAAAGTAATGAAAAAAAATATCAATATTCTCATATGGATTACTATTTTATTTATTTCAATAAGAGCTAATGCTCAAGATACTAAACCACTTATACAATCTACACTCAATGGAGTTGTAGTAGATCAAGTAACTAACCAACCTATCCCAGGTGTAAATATTCAAATAAAAGGTATTACCCATAATGCCATGACAGATATGGATGGGAAATTTTATTTTCAAACCGGTCAAAAATTTCCATATACATTAATAGTTTCTTATATCGGTTATGAAACCCAAGAATATATAGCGAATACCGATTATGTTCAAATTTCATTAAAAGAAAGTCGTACGGAATTAGATGAGCTTGTCATCATAGGTTATGGTAGTACTACTAAAAAAGATTATACAGGTGCTGCTGAAAATGTTTCTTCAACAGCATTAAAAGCGACACAAAGATCTTTAGAGAGTTCACTTCAAGGATCAGTGGCCGGAGTAAATGTAACTCAGACCTCTGGTCAACCTGGTGCGGGATTAAGTATTCGTGTTCGTGGTGGAAGTTCTATTCAAGGAGGAAATGAACCACTTTATGTTATTGATGGGTTTCCTATTTACAATTCAGAAATTACTTCTGGAGTTTTAAGTGGCACACCAACTAATCCTTTGTCCTCTATAAATCCTTCGGATATAGAATCGATTACGGTTTTAAAAGATGCTTCTTCTACTGCTATTTATGGATCTAGAGGTGCGAATGGAGTTATTATAATTAAAACCAAAAAAGGGTCTTCTACGGCGATGACAGTGAATTATGATTTTACTATTGGTCAACAACAAGTTCGTAATAAAGTTGATGTTTTGGATGCTAAAGGCTTCGCTAATTTAAGAAATGCTGCTCTTTATGATACGAATCCTACATTAGGAACCAATCAATATTTGAGCGATGCACAAATTGCAGCATTGGGTAAGGGAGTTGATTGGCAGGAAGAAGCTTTTCAAAAAGGAATTACACAAAATCATCAATTGAGTATTTTAGGTGGTAACAACCAAACCAAGTATGCAGTTTCTGGAAATTATTATAATCAAGAAGGAGTTATCAAAAATACGGGTTTCGAAAGATTAAGTGTTCGTGTAAATCTTGATTCAAAAATAAGTAGTAATGCAAGGTTTGGTCTTAATCTCACCATTTCTGAAACCAATGCAAAAGTAGCTCCAGCAGGATTAATTACCTCTCTTTTGAGTATGCCTCCAACTGCCACAATTTATGAGCCAGATGGAAGTTATACTTTACGAAACCCTTTTGAAAATATTTTTGCAAATCCAATCGCCACTCTTAATGAACGTAAAAATGAAGCAATCACAGATCGTGTTTTGGGAACCATCTATGGAGAATATGATCTTTTGAAAGATTTAGTATTAAAAGTTTCTTTTGGATCAGACCTCATTTTCAATAAAGAAAAAAGTTATCTCCCTTCGACTATTTATGAAGGGTTGATAACTAATGGTGAGTCAAAAATTGGAACTACAGATTCTAAGACATGGCTAAACGAAAATACACTAACTTATTCTAAGATTTTTGGTGAAAAACATAGCTTAAATGTTTTATTAGGTTATACACAACAACATTCAACAAGAGAATTTGTTACTTCTGGATCTCAGCAATTTGTAAATGATATCACTTATTATTATAGTTTACAAAGTGGAAATGTAGCGTTAATTCCTTCTTCGGGAGAAAGTACATGGGCTCTTAATTCCTATTTGTCAAGGGTAAATTACAATTACAATTCAAAATATTATTTGACAGCAAGTTTAAGAGCTGATGGATCGTCAAGATTTGGTCAAAATAATAAATGGGGATATTTTCCATCTTTTGCGTTAGCATGGCAAATAAGCAATGAGGATTTCTTTTCATCTTTAAAAAATGTGATTAATAGCTTAAAAATCAGAAGCAGTTATGGAGCTACTGGAAATCAAGAAATCGGCGAATACCAATCATTAGCAACATTAAGCAGCGTGAAATATCTTTTTGGAGATCAGATATTTACTGGTTTTACACCAACAAGAATCTCAAATGATGATTTAGGTTGGGAATTAACTAAACAATTTGATGCAGGAATTGATGTTGGTTTTTTTGATGATAAATTGAACTTGACAGCAGATGTTTACCGAAAAACAACAGAAAATTTATTATTAGCCGTTCAGATTCCACATACTACTGGATTTACATCTTCTTTACAAAACTATGGTTCGGTACAAAATCAAGGAATTGAATTAGGAATAAATGCTTCTCTTGGTAATACTTCATTTTCATGGACTTCAAATTTTAATATTGCATTTAATGACAATAAAATTATTGCGCTAGGAAATGATGCCGAATTTTATACTTTCGGAAATTATATTCTAAAAAAAGGAGAATCATTAGGAACTTTTTATGGAGCAATAACCGATGGTATATTACAGCCAGCTGATATCGCGACAAAAGGAGCTTATACCGGAAATGCAACTCCTAAAGCAGGTGATCGTTTGTATAAAGATATTAATGGAGATGGTGCTTTTACAACTGCTGCAGACAGAACCAGTATTGGTGACGCACAGCCTGATTTTATATTTGGTTTTACAAATACTTTCACATACAGAGGTTTTGAATTATCAACACTAATCAATGGATCTGTTGGGAATAAAATTCTAAACGGAAATGCTCAAGCTTTAGAATTATATAACGGACAACAAAATGCCTCTACCAGTGCATCAGATGCTTGGACTCCTACAAATCCAAGCACAACAACTCCGCGAGCCAAATTAGATCCTGCTCCAGTTTTTTCTGACCGATTTGTTGAAGATGGTTCTTTCGTAAGAATCAAAAATATCACATTCAGTTATAATCTACCGAAAAAGTTTTCAGAAAAGCTGCTTTTAAACGCTGTAAAATTTAGAGTAATCGGAGAAAACCTTTTCACATTCACCAAATATACAGGATATGATCCTGAAGTAACCAATGGAACCACAATTTCTCCGGGAACAGATACAGGGATTTATCCTGCGACAAAAACAATTTCGGGTGGTTTAATTATAACATTTTAAAAATAACAATCATGAAAAAATCAATCCTATATAGTTTATCACTTCTTTTTATAATAAGTGCTTGTAATCCTTTGGATGAAAATCCAAAAGCATTTATTGCAACAGATAATTTTTATAAAACAGATGAAGATGCTGATGCAGCTGTAATCGCTGTTCATAATGCGATTAACAGTTCGACACATACACTTTACAATCGTTTAATTCAAATTTCTACAGAAATGGCGACAGACGATTATGAAGCGGGTCCAAGGGCACGAAATGCACATGTTAGAGCCTTATCCAATTTAACTCACGATGCTTCAAATGATAGAATGTTGGAAATTTGGCGTCAAAGTTATGATGGAATAAATCGAGCCAATGTAGCAATTGATAATATTGCTAATAATCCAAATTTAGATTTTCAAAAAGCGAAAGATTTGATCAATGAGGCTAAGTTTTTAAGAGCTGTGTTTTATTTCAACATTGTGAGATGGTTTGGTGATGTTCCTTTGGTTTTACATGAAGTCAAATCGCTGTCACCAGAAACTATAAATATTAGTAATACTCCTGAAACTGAAGTTTATGCACAAATTGAAAATGATTTAATTGATGCTGAATCTTTGCCTGTTACACAGCCTATCAAAGGAAGAATAACTTCCGGAGCAGCAAAAAGTCTTTTGGCAAAGGTTTATTTGACTCAAAAAAAATGGCAAAAAGCGGCTGAAAAAAGTAAAGAAGTCATTGATAGTAAAATGTATGATTTATTCGAAAATTATGCTGATGTTTTCAATGTAGCTACCAAAAACGGCAAAGAACATATTTACTCTGCACAATTTAAAGGTTTTACCAACTGGAACGGAAATATGCTTGCTTCTACAGCTGCACCAACATCGGTTCCAGGAATTGCCGGAGATCAGGCGGATGCTCTCCATAAAGAGGGTGGGCTTTTTGAAGCTTTTGCAGAAAATGATACTCGCAAATACATCACTTTTGCGGTTGAATTTGTAAGCCCGACGGATGGGAAAACGTATAAAGTAGCACCACATTTTAATAAATATTTTGATCCGGCAACTCCAGCTTCGCCTGGACAATCTTCAAAAAATACACCGATTATTCGTTTTGCAGAAGTGTTATTGATTAATTCCGAAGCTTTAAATGAACTTAACGGGCCATCTGCTGAAGCTTTTGCAGGAATAGATCGTGTGAGACAAAGAGCTGGAATAGATTTATTATCGGTTACTTCTCCATCAATCAGTAAAGATGATTTTAGAGAAACTGTTTTTGAAGAAAGAAGAAAAGAGCTGGTTTACGAATACCAACGCTGGTTTGATCTTGCCAGAAGAGGTTCAGATTATTTTGTAGCGAAATTAAAAGCTGCTGGTAAAAATAATGCACAGCCTAAGCACATTCATTTCCCGATTCCACAACGAGAATTGGATTTGAATCCTAATTTAAAACAAGTTCCAGATTGGAGATAAAATCAATTTTTAATTTTAAAAGAAATGAAAAAAACATTTATTACACTAAATATTCTGCTTTCATCAATAGTATTGATTAATGCGCAGGATAAAAATAATGCAGGAACATCAAAACCTAACGTAATCCTGATTATGGTAGATGACATGGGCTATTCTGACTTAGGAAATTATGGTTCCGAAATTAACACGCCAAACCTCGACCGATTAGCAAAGGAAGGAACGCGTTTACGTGAGTTTTACAACAACTCTATCTGTGCGCCAACTAGAGCTTCATTATTAACAGGACAATACCAGCACAAAGCCGGTGTAGGATATTTTGATGTAAATTTAGGTTTACCAGCTTATCAAGGATATTTAAACAAAGAATCTTTAACGCTTGGAGAAGTTTTCCGTTCAGGCGGTTACAGCACGCTGATGTCTGGGAAATGGCATGTTGGTTCTGAAGATAAAGCACAATGGCCAAACCAAAGAGGGTTCGATAAATTTTACGGAATCCTGAAAGGTGCTGCCAATTATTTTAATACGGATGGTTTGCCTTTCGGAAAAACAGCTTATCCAGTAGCATTAATTAGAAATAATGAAGAACTGCATCCGAAAGCTGATTCCTATTATTTTACAGATGAGATTGGTAATAACGCAGTAGAATTTTTGGATGAACAGAACAAAGAGAATAAACCATTCTTCTTATACATTGCTTTTACAGCACCTCATTGGCCTTTGCAGGCAAAACCTGCTGATATTGCCAAATACCGTGGAAAATTTGATGAAGGCTGGGATGTTTTAAGAGAAAAAAGAATTAAAAAATTAAAAGAAAATGGCATTCTTCTAGTTGACCAAACTATTGCTCCAAGAGATCCCGAAG
Source organism: Flavobacterium agrisoli (assembly GCF_016522065.1). GTDB lineage: Bacteria > Bacteroidota > Bacteroidia > Flavobacteriales > Flavobacteriaceae > Flavobacterium > Flavobacterium agrisoli. The sequence continues at coordinate 485,795 of NZ_JAEHFV010000003.1, forward strand.
TACCGGAATGGAATAAATTAACCTATGATGAAAAACAGTTTTGGAAAGCCAAAATGGAAGTTTATGCCGCAATGGTTGACAACATGGATCAAAATGTTGGTAAGGTATTAGACAAATTAAAAGCCCTGAAAAAAGATAAAAATACTTTGATTGTTTTTATTTCGGATAATGGTGCGCAAGGCGGATTCAATACGTACAATCCTTTACGAAGAGGTTTAGTGAAAAATGACGGACCGATCGGAACTTCGGGTTCATTTGATTATCAGGAACAAAACTGGGCATATTTGTCGAATACGCCTTTGCAGGATTATAAAAATAATATGCATGAAGGAGGATTTAGTTCTCCATTTATTGCTTGGTTTCCATCAAAAATTAAAGCAGGAAGAATTGATAAAGGAACTGGACATTTAATAGACCTTGCGCCTACTTTTTATGAATTGGCGGGAATTCAGTATCCAAAAGAACTGAATGGTATAATTTCAAATCCGTTACCTGGAAAAAGTTTATTACCTGTATTAATTGACGGCGCTCCACAAGTTAACCGTGGTGCTCCGATATTCTGGGAAAGAGCAGGGAACAGAGCTGTAAGAGAAGGCAAATGGAAGTTAGTTTCGATTTATCCTTCTTACCAATGGGAACTTTATAATTTAGAAAGCGATAGAGGTGAAACCAACAATGTCGCTCAGCAAAATCCAGGTGTAGTAAATGACCTTTCTGCAAAATATTTCGATTGGGCTGATAAAACAGGAGTGGTTGAGTATAGTAAATTCAAACAGAAAAATGAACTGATTCCTGGTGCAGCTTCAAAAAAGTAAAAATATTATTTAAAAGAAATGTATTTGTATAATCAAGGAAAAGAAAGATGAATCTAAAAAGAATCTTAAAAAATAGTATAACAGCAATTGTATTCTTATTTGCAATTGCTGGTTTTTCTCAAAGTCATAATGCATTTACATTACAATTAGAAACTTTTTATGCTAAAATTAAAGAGCAGAAAAGTCCACAAATTATAGATGCAAGAGGTACAGAAGAGTTTCTTACAAACCATATTAATGGAGCAATTAATTTTAATCTTGAAAGTAAGAGTTGCGCTGAAAATATAGCACGATTAGATAAAACTAAACCCGTTTTTGTTTATTCGATCAGATCGGGTAGAAGTGGACAATTGGCAAATGAATTATTAAAAAATGGTTTCTCAGAAGTGTATGATCTGCAAGGAGGAATTGCAGCTTGGATGGGAGCAGGAAAGCCATTTTATTCGAATTCAAAAAGTAAATTGACATTAACAGAATACAATAAAATCATTGCTGAGAATAAGACTGTTTTAGTAGATATTGGTTCTCATTATTGTGGGGCTTGCAAAAAAGTTAAATCTGTTTTAGAAACGATTAATGCCGAACATGGTGCTTATCTAAAAATTCTAGAAATTGATTTAGAAGACAACCCACAACTCATAGCTGAATTAAAAATAGTAAAGATTTTTCCAACATTGATTTTTTACCAAAATGGTAAAATTGTTTTCAAAAAAGAAGGTTTTAACAATTTAAAAAAAGAAGTTGATATGGCTTTCGCTCATTAAAAAGTGATATTCTTTAAACTTGTCAAGCATGAATTATAGATTTCTAAATACTTTATTCTAAATTAAATTTCACAATGCAGATTTAGTGTGTTTTCACTGAGTATTTTTTTAAATCGCACGAATCTGTTTTTAAATAAAAAACTTTTTTAATAAGATTACTTCTTAATTTTTTTAGCCTTTTATGTCAAAGTGAAATGCTTTTTTAAAATTTTTTAAAACTAAACCATGAGAACCAATAGAAACAAAAATAGAATGATGCCTTGCTGTCACATGAAAATCCCTCCATGTTGTTGCTAGTCGATCTTTTTTGTAAAATAATTAGAGCTCTTTTGTAACAACTCAAAAGGGCTTTTTTATGGAATTTATTTAAAAAACAATCAAACAAAATTTAAAAAAAATAGCATCATGAGTACAGAAATTATAAAACAGAACTCCTTTCAATCTATGATTGATCGATTTAATATAGCTGCGGATATCTTAAAATTGGCAGGACCCATTCGCCAAAAATTACAACGTCCAGAAAAACAAATTTTAGTCAACTTCTCTATTGTGTTGGACAATGGAAATGAGCAAAATTTCGAAGGCTATCGCGTTATACACAATACGGCTTTGGGTCCTTCAAAAGGGGGTATCCGCTACGACAATGCGGTGAATTTAGAAGAGGTAAAAGCATTAGCCGCCTGGATGACTTGGAAATCGGCAGTAACAGGAATTCCTTTTGGAGGTGCCAAAGGCGGAATTATTTGCGATCCAAACACGCTTTCTAAAAGAGAATTAGAGAAAATAACCAGAGCCTACACCAAGAGTTTGGCAGATATTTTTGGTCCCGACAAAGATGTTCCAGCACCCGATATGGGAACAGGTCCCGACGAAATGGGATGGTTAATGGACGAGTTTTCGCTAGTACATGGCAAAACAATTCACGGAGTAGTAACGGGCAAACATTTGCATTCCGGAGGATCTTTAGGACGTGTAGAAGCTACGGGAAAAGGAGTGAGCATCATCACACTTTTGGCACTTGAAAAATTAAAATTGAAACCAGCCAAATCTTCTGTAGCCGTTCAAGGTTTTGGAAATGTAGGCTTGCATTCGGCTTTGTTTCTTTACGAAAAAGGATTGAAAGTACTTGCCGTGAGTGATATTTCCGAAGCCTTGTACAATCCAGAAGGAATCAATATTCCAGAACTGATTTTGTATTACAACCTCAATGGTAAAAGCATCAAAGGTTACCCGAATACCATTTCGATAAAACACGAGGAATTATTGCTTTTAGAAGTAGATGTTTTGATTCCAGCTGCCAAAGAAGATGTAATTACGAAATTAAATGCCAATGATGTTCGCGCTAAAATTATTGTAGAAGGTGCCAACGGTCCCGTTTCTTCGGATGCCGATGAAATTTTGCAAGAGAACAAAGTGTTGGTAGTTCCAGATATTTTGGCCAATGCAGGTGGGGTTACGGTTTCCTATTTCGAATGGGTTCAAAATACCTTGGTCGAAACATGGGGAGTGAATCAAGTAAACCGACAGCTTGAAAATATTTTGGAGAAAAGTTTTGATACTGTTTTTAAAACTGCCAACAAATATAAGGTTTCACCACGTATCGCATCATACATTCTTGCTTTGCAAAAAGTAGCCGAAAGACAAGCTGTGAAAGAAGTTATTGTACCAAAGACTAACTTCAAACAAAATTAAAATTAGAAAGAGATATTGTATCTGTTCGATTAATGGATACAATATTTCTTAATTAAAAAAATCATTAACCCTTTAATCATAAGTTTTTAAAAAATAAATAATACACAAATCAAAATGGAAAAAATTAGATTAAGACATATTTCAATTGTAATTGTTGCTTTAAAATTGCTGTTAATTTCAGTTGTAATTATTAAATACCTACCCGAAGCTACAGCAGAAGATTTGACATTCGACCAAACTTTTTTTTGGTTTTTATTAGCCGGATTTTTGGCTCAAATTGTAGATGGCGCTTTAGGAATGGCTTATGGAGTGACTTCAAATTCTGTTTTGTTAAGTTTTGGACTTTCTCCAAAATTAGCTTCAGCAGCAGTACATACCGCAGAGGTTTTTACTACAGGAGTTTCAGGATTGTCGCATATTAAATTTGGTAATTTTAATAAAGCATTGTTTTTGAAGTTAATTATTCCAGGGGTTTTAAGTGCTGTTGTCGGAGCTTATTTATTAGGTTCGGTTGTCAATGGAGATTTTATTAAACCCTACGTAAATGTGTATTTGCTTTTTTTGGGAGGGATCATTCTTTATAAAGCTTTTAGAAAAAAAGAGGAAAAAGAAAAAGCTAATTTAAAAAATGCACCGATTTATGCTCTTTTTGGTGGTTTTTTGGATGCTATTGGAGGAGGGGGTTGGGGGCCAATTGTAACTTCAAATTTAATAAGCCAAAGAAACTCACCTGGTGAAGTAATTGGAACTGTTAATACAGCAGAATTTTTTGTAACCTATTTTAGTGCTGGAGTTTTAATTTATTTTACAGGTATTCAAAGTTGGGAAATTATTTTAGGTCTTATTGTGGGAGGTACTTTGGCAGCCCCATTTGGAGCTTATGTTGCGAAAAAATTGCCTACCAAAATCATGATGGTAGCTGTTGGGATTTTGATTATATTGACTTCACTTTTTACGCTTTCGAAAATTTTTCTTAAATAAATAGAATGATAGTTTTGGATTGATTCGTTTAGAAAAGTTATAGATTGGATATATGAGTTTAAAATCTATAAAATATATTTATGAAAGAAAGTAATTGGTTATTTATGTTTTAAATAGATAAGTAATATGTACGAAGATTATATAAATCCAAAATTTACCGCGGACAGAGGACATAATCGCAATTGTATTTACTGTGAGGCTGAACTTTCGCTTCAAAAAATAGATCAGATCTTAAATATCTCTTTTGTTGATATTGAAAGACGATTCCATGGTCATCGAATAGTTATGGAGAATATTAATGGATGTTTTGATGAAAATTATTTTAAAATTTTGACTGAATTAAACTATGAGAGCACAATTTTTGGTAAATGTCTTGTTTGTGGATGGTGGAAAATTTTAGAAAGATATTGGATGGGAGCTGAGTGGCAAATGTGGGATGTCTTTTTTGGATTAAATGGAACTTTGAAGAATCTAGATTTAAACAAATCGGACTTACCATTATCTGAAGTGAGGAATTATTTAGTAAGGAATTATCAAAATAGATTTAGTTTAAATCCAAGAATTTTTGAAAAATTGGTTGCTGACGTTTATAGAGATTTTGGCTATGATACTATTTGTACTGGATATTCAAATGATGGTGGTATTGATGTTATTTTGTCGAAAAATAATTTAACAATAGGTGTACAGGTTAAAAGATCAAAGAATAAAATTAAAGTGCAGCAAATTAGATCTTTATTAGGTTCATTAATTATAAATGGATATAAAAAAGGTCTGTTTGTATGTGCTTCAGATTTTCAAAGAGGTACTTATCCTATTGCAGAAAGGTTTTCTATAGAACTTGTAAATGGAAATAGATTTTATGATCAGTTAAAGGAGGTTCAAATACTTCGAAATCAACTATTTAATATTGATTTCAGTAATATTAAAAATCTTTATTATGATGATTGTTATCCAATGAACAGTTTGTAAAAATAAATATTTCAGATTCTTTAATTTGTATTATAGAAGTTTTTGTTTTTATAAGAAATGAAATAATATCACTTTATTCCAGATTTAGGTTGTTATTGCTCATATTTTAATATTTTTACTAATTAAGTTAATTGTTTAGGACTAGATTTATAAAAAGAAAGAACTTAAACAAATTAGATTTTAGATTTAGTTTTGTAGCGAGGACGTGAGTTCAACCCGCCCTGAAAATTGAAACTTCAATCTTTTAATTTGTTAAACATCTGATTATCAATTTTTTTTTTATTTTTAAGTAAAATAGGTTTTTGATGTTTTTTTCTATAAGTTGTTTTCCTCACTTGAGCGTTTATATTTATTTTTTTATTCATGTCTATCTCAGTCAGAATAAAACCTCTTTTTTAAGAAAAGTAGTTTTTCTATTTTAAATTTACAATAAACTGTTTTTTTGTTGCTTTTTTTTTTAGAATTACAACCATTACTTTTTGGACAAATATTAGAGTCTTTTGGCAAATTTAGCCAATGAAAAATGTCGTAATTTTGAATAGTAATATTAGAAAATTATGATCAAGAAATCAACTTACACTTTTTTAAAATCTTTAAGAGCGAATAATTCAAAAGAGTTTATGATTGAGAATAGAGATAAGTATGATGATGCAATGGCCGATTTTACAAATTTTACTCAGAGGCTAATCGATGAGATTAGTTTGTTTGACAATGAAATTGGGAGGGCAGATTTGAAAGCAAAAGATTGTATTCCTAGGCTAAACAGAGATCTTCGTTTTAGTAAGAACAAAGCACCTTATAAAACTTATTTATATTCAATTATTTGTAGAAAAGGACGAAAAGTAAATGATGTGAACTATGGTGTTTTTATAGATCCAGAGTCTTCTTTTATTTATTCTGGAGCATGGCAACCTGAACCCACACATCTTAAAGAGATAAGAAGTAAAATTAATTACGACTATAACGAATGGATAAAAATTGCAGAAGATCAAAAACTTTTGAATTCTTTTCCCGATGGAGTAATCGCCAATGAGTCCCTCAAGCGAATGCCAGCAGGTTATGATGAAGATAATCCAGCAGCAAAATATTTAAAAATGAAAGGATTTGTAGTCAAAAAACAACTTGATAATTCTTTCTTTCAAGAAGAGAAAAATTGGACAATACTCCTAAATGATTTTAAAGTTTGTACCTATCTTAAGGATTTTTTAAAAAAAGAAGAATAGTAATTTTCAAAATATTATGATCTATAAATTTAGATTATTAGCTTAACGAAAATGTTAAAAATTTAGAAAATATATTTAAGTAATCTAGCAAAAAAAAACAGTAGTTATGATTCAGCAAAGAGTGATGGAGAAGTTAGAAATTTTAGCAGATGCTGCTAAATATGATGTTTCATGTTCGTCGGGCCAAAGTAACCGAAAAAATAAAGATAAAGGGATAGGAGACTCAAAGGGTTATGGCATTTGCCATGCCTTTACCGAAGATGGAAGATGTGTTTCCTTGCTTAAGATTCTGCTTACAAATTATTGTATTTTTGATTGTGGTTACTGTGTTAGTCGAAAAAGTAACGATGTAAAGCGAGCAGCTTTTACTGTGGATGAAGTAGTGGAACTTACGATTAATTTTTACCGTAGAAATTATATTGAAGGTCTGTTTTTAAGTTCAGGAATATTTGATAGTGCCGATTTTACCATGGAACGCTTAATTAAAATTGCTAAGAAACTGAGAACAGAAAAAAATTTTAATGGATACATACATCTAAAAGCGATACCAGGGTCAAGTGACGATTTGATAAGAGAAGCAGGTCTTTACGCAGATCGTTTGAGTTTAAACATCGAGATGCCTACCGAGACTAGTTTAAAACTACTGGCTCCAGAAAAAAAGCATGCAGATGTTATCAGACCAATGGAATTTCTTAGGGAAGAAATTTTAGGTTACAAAGAAGAGAAAAAACTCATAAAAAATTCACCACTCTTTGCACCTGCTGGACAAAGCACACAAATGGTTATTGGAGCTACAAAAGAAAATGATCACGAAATTTTAGGAATGGCAAATTATTTTTATGAAAAAATGAACTTAAAACGGGTGTACTATTCGGGTTATGTTCCCATAAGCAATGATGATAATAGACTTCCCACAATAGGGACAGCAGTGCCAATAATTAGAGAAAACAGACTCTATCAAGCCGATTGGTTGATACGCTATTATGGATTTAATGTAAATGAAATAGTCGGTACAGAGTATCCAAATCTAGATCTTGATATAGACCCTAAACTAGGCTGGGCATTACGAAATTTGCATGTTTTTCCGATTGATATTAACACAGCCGATCTTGAACTGATAAAAAGGGTTCCGGGGATTGGGTTTTTGAGTGCTTCTAAAATTGTTGCTGCGAGGAAATTTAAAATGATTCTTCCAGAACATCTTAAAAAGATGGGCGTAGCTTATACAAGAGCAAAGTTTTTCTTAACTTTTACAAAATCATTTACTACGCAAAAAGACTTGATGGGATCGCAAATCAAGTATCAAATTTTGTCGCAGCAAAATAGTAAATACAAAGCTGATTTTTCTAACCAACTTTCATTATTTCAATGATTCAAGTGGTTTATGACGGAACTTATGAGGGTTGGCTCACGGCAGTTTTTGATATTTACCAATTCAAATTTAACGACGTTACTTTTGGGACAGAAGACCGCCCTTCTACAAGTTTATTCACGGGTACTCATACGGTGATTACCGATCAGCAAAAAGCATCAAGAGTTTTAAACGGACTAAAAGCAAAACTTACAACGGAAGGGTTACTTAGGCTATACCGTACTTTTTTATCTGAAGTAGACCAATCAGAGGAAATAATGCTGCAATTTGTGCTCCACGTTTTTGATTCTAAAGTTAATATTGAAGGTGATTTTGGTAACTCTAATGTGTGGAATCTTCGAAAAGCCGCAAGAATTGTAAAAAGGGAAAGTTATAGAATGAAAGCATTTGTCAGATTTAAGTTAACTAAAGATGAACTTTATTACGCTTTAATAGAACCTGATTGTAATGTGCTACCATTAATTAAAAGCCATTTTAGGTCCCGTTATGCTGATCAGCGTTGGCTGATTTACGATGCAAAACGGAAATACGGAATTTATTATGATTTAGAAACCGTTAGTACGGTTCAGCTACATTTTCATGATACTAAAGGAACTGCAGCAGATCTTACTGAAATTTGTGATGAGCAGGAAGATTTTTTTCAAGAATTATGGCGTAGGTATTTTTCAAGTACAAATATTGAAGCCCGAAAAAATGTAAAACTCCATTTACAACACATGCCTAGGCGGTATTGGAAAAATTTAATCGAGAAAAACGGTCAGTAATAAATGTATTTATAAATTGTTATGAAAACGATTTCACTATATTTTTTAGTATTACAAACTGTGTTGAAAGTAAAATATTGTAGTAGCTAAACGTACTATTTTGTAACTTCGCTTCAAAAATTTGTATGAGCCAGTTGCTATCAACCCTAGAATTAGATGATATTATAAAATCATTTAAAGTACGCCTGCAAATAGATGATTTTATGGTAGTTACCATTACTAAAGAAAATAGTTATTTCAAACTTAATACACCTACATTACCCAATTTTTTATGTATAATTTTAGTAGAGCAAGGAAGTATAGGTTATGCTGAAAACGGTAAGTCGATGGAACTTAAAAAGGGAGATATTTATTTTAGCCCTATTGCAGAAAAATTTTTTATAAATGAGATTTCGCATGATTATGTTGCTAAAAAAATTCTTTTAACGGATAAACTTATTATTAATTCAGCATTCACTTATAAATCGAATGATTTCTTAAAAAGCTTTTTCAATCATCCGTCAAGAAGAATACAAGGGCAGACGGAATTATATCAGAGAATTGCTTCCGAAATCAATGCATTAGAAGAACTGAATGATAAAAATAATGTTAATTATTACTTTAATGAAATGATTTGGCATCGGTTTTCAATTGTTATTTATGAGCTAGAGAATTATTTTAAAAAAGCAGAACTTCCAGTAAGTATCGAAAGTGTTAGGGGAGATGATCTAACAATGCAGTTTTTTACATTGCTACGCCAGAATTTTAAAGAGCATCACGAAGTTCAATTTTACGCAGACAAGCTCTGTATCACTCGCAAATATTTGAGTAAAATTATAAGAAAAACCATGGGTAAGTCTACTAAAGATGTAATTAATCATTTTTTGATAGTAGAAGCTAAACTTCTTTTAAGAAAACCAGGAATCACCCTTAACGATGTGATAACAGAACTTCAGTTTTTAGACCTGCCTTCTTTTAGTAAATTTTTTAAAAAGCATACCGGAAAAAGCCCTTCCAGTTATAGAAAAGATGATCTGTTTTAATAGAAAGTTATTTAAGAGTTATTATCAAAAATTGAAATGCTGTTTTATAAATTATTTTCAGATGTTTTAAAGTATTTTCTAAAAAAATAACTAGATTTTAAAGAATGAAATTAGTAGGAATAGACGGTTGCAAGTTTGGTTGGGTAGCGGTTTCTTTAGAAGACGATTGTGCAAAAATTTTCAAAAACTTGACTGATTTGGTTGCTTTTTATGATGATGAAACTATTTTTCTGATCGATATGCCAATTGGATTACCTAGTGAGGAAATAGAAAGAAACTGCGAAAAAAGCGCAAGAAGAGAAATAGACTCAAAACGGAAATCAAGCCTCTTTCCGGTTCCTTGTCGTCAGGCTGTATATGCCGAAAATTATGAAAAAGCAAACCAAATTAACCGTAAAGTTCTTCAAAAGGGAATCCCTAAACAAAGTTGGTTTATCTGTTCAAAAATTAAGGAACTGGATCAAATATTGCTTCAAAACGAAAAACTTAAAGCCAGATTTAAAGAATCGCATCCCGAGTTAGCATTTCATTATCTTAATCGGAAAGTTTCAATGGAGTTTAATAAGAAAACGGAATCTGGTCAAAAAGAACGCTTATTTCTTTTGTCGCAATTTTCTTCAAATATTGATTTTATTTACAAAAACACGCTTCAAAAGTATAAGCGAATGGATCTTGCTAAAGATGACATCATAGATGCTTTATGTTTGGCGGTCACTTTAGAAGAAATCAGTACAAACAATATACCTCTTGAATGTTCAAATGTAGATGAAAAAAAATTGCCTATGAAAATTAATATTTTTGATAGCTCACTTTTAAGTAAACACATTGAAAAAAATTTCACTTAAGAAATATGATTTTTTTGTCAAAGTGAACTTGTCGAAAAGCGTCATTGTTGACACTCTTCGACAAGTCAGATTGAGGTTTTAATGACTAGTATTCTAATCTGAAAAAAACTCATATCACTAAACAGATACTTGCTTTCAACAAGAATAAGTAAATTACTTTTCTTTGGTTAATGCGCATAGCGTTCCGCAGGCTGACCTGTTTGTGAAGCTTGTAACAATTGAATACGAGCAGTTTCATAAGCATCAATTAAACTTTGGTCGTTTACAGATGGATGTGTAGTTAATTCACCTTTGTCAAGTCCAGAAAGAATTGCATTTACACAATTTTCAGAAGTCATTATGGTTGATTGTTCCAATGCAGATAATGGAACGCCACCAATTTCCCATAATTCAGTTGCAGTGGTTGCAGGATTTACTAACTGAATACGAACATTTGTTCCTTTAACTTCTTCTTGTAATCCTTGAGTATATTGCACAACAAATCCCTTTGTACCGCTGTAGATAGCGCTTATAGGTAAGGCATAAAATCCAAGTACAGAAGCTATATTAATTAAAATGCCTTCATTTTTTTCTATAAATGAAGGTAAAACAGCATTCGATAAGAGCATAAGCGCTGTTACATTTACATTTACCATTTCTTTTTGTTTACTTACACTAATTGAGGTAGATGCTGAAAGGGTAGAGGTTCCTGCGTTGTTGATTAGTAAGGATATACTTTTATCGTTTTTTAGGTCTTCAACCACTTTTTCTAGGTCGGTTAATGAACCCAAATCCGCTACTATGTTGGTTACTTTAATTCCATATTTCGATTCTAATTTTTTTGCAATTACCTCTAATCTATCCTTACGACGTGCTACTAATTTTAAATCATAACCACGTTTTGCTAATCTATCGGCAAATATCTCACCTAAACCTGAAGACGCACCAGTAATTACTGCAGTTCCCATTTCATTTTTTTTATTCATTTTTTTAATATTTAAAATTTACATTTATTTATGTAAACTATTCTGTTTACTTCTTGTAAGTGTAAACTGTTTGGTTTACATTTGCAAGAAAATAATTTAGTCATGGAAAAAAAAATAACTCCAACTTCAAAAACACAAAAAAGAAACGAAATGATTAAAAGTGCTTTTGATATTTTTTATAAGAATGGTTTTCACGCCACTGGTGTAGATACTATAATTGATGGTACAGGAATATCAAAAAGAACACTTTATAAACATTTTTTATCAAAAGAAGGTCTAATTATCGCCACACTCAATTATTATCATGAAACTAGATACAAAGAAATAGCCGGTTATATAGAAAAAGCTGTAGTTGAGAATCCGGTAGATAAGGTTTTAATGATTTTTGACTTACTTATAAAGTTGGTGGATGCTGGTAATGTGAATGGATGTTTTGCAATGAATGCCAAAACAGAGTATGCACATAAAGCTGCAGAAATAGAAGCAGTTTGCGATTTGCATATCAATAAACTAGAAATGTTAGTTGAGAAATATTTATTTGAAGCAAATATCACAGATAGTAAAGCAATAGCAACTCAAGTTATTATGTTGTTTGAGGGTTCAATTTTACGAAGTAAAGCCATCCAAAGTTCTGCACCAATAAAACTAGCTAAGAAAGCAGCTAAAGTAATTTGTAGTCAATCTTAATTTTTTAATCAAAAAAAATATTGCTTGTCAGAAGTTTATAAAAGTTTAAAAAGAGTTAGAGGAAGGAATTTAAAAATATTTTTTAGTCTATAAAAAACAATCAGCTAATAAATAGAGATAGCTAAAAAAACGGTTCATTAGATATATTAAAAAGTTAAAACAATAAATATTTTACAAAAAAAATAACATGAAACAAACAATTTTAATAACAGGTGCATCATCAGGTTTTGGATTGCTAATTGCAAACGAACTGCACAAAAATGGATACAATGTGATTGGCACCAGTAGAAACCCTGAAAAGTATGCATCAAAGTTACCGTTCAAATTAATTGCATTAGATCTAGATTCAGAACAATCGATAAACACTTTGCCAGATAGACTCTTCAAAGAAAGTGTTAGGTTGGATATACTTATCAACAATGCAGGTTTTTTAGTTTCAGGTATTGCTGAAGAAACTCCCATTGAACTTGGAAAAAAACAGTTAGATACAAATTTTTGGGGAACTATCAGGGTTACAAATGCGATATTACCTCATTTTAGAAAACAAAAAATGGGTAAAATAATAACCGTAGGTTCAATTATCGGACTAATATCATTTCCTAATGCGGCATACTATGCGGCATCTAAACATGCTTTAGAAGGATATTTTAAAGCATTACGTTACGAATTGAATGGGTTTAATATTGAGGTAGCCATGATTGAACCTGCTGCTTTTAAAACAAGTATTTTAGATAATTCATCATCTTCAATAACCAAAATTGAAGATTACAATTTATTAAGAGGAAAGGTCGAAAAATTTAATAAGGCCTTAGCAGAACAGGCGGAAGATCCAGCAATGGTAGCAGCAAAAGTACTTAAAGTAGTCCAAGCGAAAAATCCTAAATTCAGAAACATTGTTGGAAAGGGTACGTCTACTTTGCTTAATCTTCAACATTTCTCTTATGGTATTTTAGAAAAAAATATTCTCAAAAAAATAAATAAAAATTAAATTAAGATGAAAGCATTTTATATTAAAAAATACAGTAAAAAAGACAAATTGCAACTTTCCGAAGTAGCAAATCCTGTTGCTAAAGAAAATGAAGTTTTAGTTCAAATTCATGCAGCAGCAGTCAATGTTTTAGATTTAATGATAAAAAAGGGAGAGTTTAAACTCTTGTTACCATACAAGACACCAATTATCAACGGACACGATATGGCTGGAACTGTAGTTAAAGTTGGGTCGGCTGTTTCGAATTTTAACGTTGGAGATGAAGTTTATTCAAGAGTGGGAGATTACCGAATAGGTACTTTTGCTGAATACATTTCAGTTAATGAAAAAGATTTGGCTTTAAAGCCAAAGAACCTTACAATGGAGGAAGCCGCATCTATTCCTTTAGTAGGTTTAACTTCTTGGCAAGCTCTTGTTGAAATGGGTAACGTTAAAAGAGGACAAAAAGTTTTCATTCAAGCTGGTTCTGGCGGTGTGGGTACATTTGCTATTCAATTAGCAAAACATTTAGGAGCTTTTGTAGCAACAACAACTAGTGCAACTAATATTGATTTAGTAAAAAGTCTTGGTGCCGATTTAATAATCGATTACAAAAAAGAAGATTTTGAAACCAAACTAAAAGACTATGATTTTGTTTTGCATAGTAATAAAGATCCTAAAATTCTTGAAAAGTCACTACGTATTCTAAAATCTGGCGGGCAATTAATTTCTCTAGTTGGCCCACCAACTCCAGAGTTTGCCGAAGAAATTGGTTTGCCTTGGTATTTAAAATTAGTGACAAAATTGATAAGTTCTGGCGCTAAGAAAAAAGCAAAAAAAAGAAATACAAAATATAAATTCTTGTTTATGAGAGCAGAAGGAAGCCAATTAGAAGAAATTACTGCTCTAATTGAGTTGGGCGCCATAAAACCTGTAATTGATAAAGTATTTCCTTTTGAAAAAACTAATGATGCTATGACTTATATAGAATCTGGTAGAACCAAAGGTAAGGTGATAGTAAAAGTAAAATAATATTAAAAATAAATAATAGTGAAAGCAATAATTTTAAACGAAGTAGGGAGTGTTGATGATCTACAATTTGTAGATATTGTAAAGCCAACTATAAAGGGGAATGAAGTTTTGGTAAAACCAATTTCATTAAGTATCAATATGATAGATCTTAAAGTAAGGTCAAATAAAGGAGCATTAAATTGGATTATTGGTCCAGATCGACCTGCTATTATCGGTTGGGATCTATCAGGAACAATAGTTGAAATAGGAGATGAAGTGGTTGATTTTAAAGTTGGTGATGCCGTTTTCGGTATGGCAAATTTCCCTGGAAAAGGTAATGCTTATGCCTAATATGTTGCAGTACCAGCTTCACATTTAACTCTAAAACCTGCTAATATTTCTCACGATGAAGCGGCATCGGCTGCACTTGCTGCTCTTACAGCTTGGCAAGCTTTAGTTGAAAAAGGGAATGTAAAAAAGGGAGACAAAGTATTGATTCATGCTGCATCGGGTGGAGTTGGACATTACGCCACACAAATTGCTAAATATCTTGGAACCTATGTAATTGGTACTTCATCAGCAAAAAACAAAGAATTTATATTACAAAATGGAGCAGATGAACACATCGATTATACTACAGAAAGTTTTCAAGAAAAAGTGTCAGATGTTGATTTTGTGTTTGATACCGTTGGTGGAGATACTGTTATAAAGTCATTAGATGTTGTAAAAGAAGGTGCAACAATTGTTACTATCACCAAGAGCAATCTATCTGATGAAGAGCTTGAAAAATCAAAAGAGAAAAATATAAATTAATCATTTTTATTAGTGCAGTCTTCAGGTGAAAACATGTTGCAGCTTTCAGAATTATTAGAAAAAGAAATAGTCAAATCGCACGTCTCCAAAATATTTTCTTTTGAAGAGATGCAAGAAGCTCATTTATATTTAGAAAAAGGGAGAACTGTTGGTAAAATTGTAGTAAATATTTAAATAAAAGATGGTATAAAACAGTAAAAGGGATTAAATCGATTGTGATTTAATCCTTTTTGAATTTGAATGTAATAACCTTTAAAGTTAAGTATTAATTAGGGAGTGATAAAAGTGGTATTACGAGTCCAGCAGCCATAGTTCTGGTTTTACTAATGTGTAAAAGAGAATCCCAAAAACCATATTTTTGAGGAACCATAACCAAAATATCTGCGTTATAATTTATAATTTCTGCCTGAATTTCATTCACAACATCGCTGGATTTAATCTTTTTGTAAAGATATTTGATGTAGGTAAGATTCGGATCAATCGTAGAATCAACATCTTTCTGCTGTTGAAGTAATGTTTCAACTTTTTTATCAACACTAAAAAATTCTATTTCAGACTTTAGTTTTAAAACTATTTTTGTAAACCATCTAAATCTTTTTACTGTTGACAAACTACTATTGTCTAGAGCAAAAAGTATCTTTTTTACGTTAGAAAAATGTGCTGCTAAAGGTACAGCTAATACAGGAATAGTAATGTTTTTAATTACAGAAGTGGTCGAATTACCCATTACTTCTTGTTCAAATTATTTTTCGGCCATGCCCATCACAACTAGTTCAATTTTTCTGTTTGCGATTAATAAGTTAAGTTCTTCTTCTAAAGGTGAAAAAACACAATGAACGTCTATTTCAATAGAAAATAAGTTAGAAAGCTCTGATGCTAAGATTTTAAGTTCCCACTTGGCTCTGTTTAATTCTTGATCAAATCCATTACTTGAAATTCTGGAATTCGCACTATGAATAGAAAGTGAAAAGGCGTGAAAAAGAAGTAGTTTTGATCCTGTTATTTCTGCCAAATTTGCTGCGTAATGTATTGCATTTGTGGCAATATCAGTAAAATTTGTTGTGGCAATTATTGTTGATTTGGAACTCGTATTGTAACTATTTTAAGTTATGAAATTTTGATTCTTTTTTAATTTGATTCGTTTAGGATTTAGTAGTTCAGAAAACCATATCAGTGAACGTTTTTTTCATAAACAGATGTTTTTTGATCATTTACCGTGTAACAGCAATGTCCTTTCTCTACTATAAGTATAGTAAAAAAGTCCATTTTGTGAGGAATATTTAATATAAGATTGTTATTGTTTTTATCTGTAGAACTAACAATAAATTATTTATTAATTAAATCAGTTTTGACTTGATTTATAAGCTCTTCAAGCGAGAGGTTATAGACTTGATAATTCATAAAAGCTAAAAGGTTATTGTTTAGTAAGGAACAACAAAGTTATTGTAAACTATTCTAATTTTTTCTAATTATTTAAACGTTCAAAATTAGTTTTTAGAAAGGAGTAGTCAAATATGTTTAATTTTAGCAATTCAAGGTTGCGTAAGTTATCTTTGAAATGTATAAGTTATCCGTCAAGTATTTTAAATCCGGTATAAAATTATTAGTAGAATGAAGCGAGCAAATAGTTTTTAAGATGTTGATGAATAGATGTAAAGTAGAAGTTTTTTCCTAAATTATAAATTTGGTAATAAAATTGTAGGGATAATGTATAATTTTACAATTTAATTCAAGTCTAAATGAGATTGATTTTTTATATAATGGCATTCTTTTTAATGGTTTCGACTGCTCAAGCACAAATCGGGCAAAATCCAGATGAACAAATGGGATATGTGCTAACCGAAACCGATTCGATTTTGAATGATACCATCGAATTACCCGAAATTATTGTTTCTAAAGGGAAATTGGATAAAGAAGCCCAAAAGGCGTATTTGATTCTGCAAAATCGAGTTTACAAAACCTATCCTTATGCTAAATTGGCGGCCGAGCGTTTGGTAGCCCTTAATAAAGGAATGGAACGATTGAATTCAAACAAAGAAAAAAAGCGATATTTAAAAATCGTAGAAGATTATTTAACGAATAGTTTCGAGGCTAAGCTTAAAAAGTTGTCTCGTAAGCAAGGTCAAATTTTAGTCAAGCTCATTCATAGGCAAACTGGAAAAACAACTTATGAATTAATTAAAAACCTAAAAAGTGGGTGGAAGGCTTTTTGGGCAAATGGAACAGCCAAACTTTTTGATATTAATTTAAAAGAAGAATACGCACCATTTGAAGTAAATGAAGATTACTTAATAGAAACAATCTTAGTGGAAGCATTTGCCACCGGCCGATTAGTAAACCAAAAACCAGCCAATCCAGTCAACTACGAAAAACTTACCCAATTTTGGGAAGACCTAGCCGAAAAAAAAGCAGCAGATAAAAAGGAATAACGCCTTTTTGAAATAATTTGACATTTACCCTGACAAACAAAACTAAAATAGTAAAGCATAGATAAAGCATAGATAGTGCATGAATAGTGCATGGATAATTTTCTCCTGCCTAAAAACAGTATCCAAGCATAGTAAAACCTTCTTTTTAGAATCTAGAATACTATAAAACCCCAAGTAACACAAAAACTTTTAAAAAAAGTTAGGATGTAAGTAATGCAGGTATAGCGAGTTAAGTAATTATATTAAATTACTATTAAAAAAAGAATAAAAAAAGGCTTGTTTAATTGAATAAAGTGTCTACTTTTGCACCCGCAACAGCGAAACGT
>NZ_JAEHFV010000004.1 GCF_016522065.1 Flavobacterium agrisoli
GCATGTTATGAAACAGCAACATTCAATACTACTAGTTGCGAGTGGGATGTAACGGGTACGCAACCAGTTCAACCTGTAATTGCATGTTATGAAACAGCAACGTTCAATACTACTAGTTGCGAGTGGGATGTAACAGGTACGCAACCAGTTCAACCAGTAATCGCATGTTATGAAACAGCAACGTTCAATACTACTACTTGCGAGTGGGATGTAACAGGTACACAACCAGTTCAACCAGTAATGGCATGTTATGAAACAGCAACATTCAATACTACTAGTTGCGAGTGGGATGTAACGGGTACGCAACCAGTTCAACCTGTAATTGCATGTTATGAAACAGCAACGTTCAATACTACTAGTTGCGAGTGGGATGTAACAGGTACGCAACCAGTTCAACCAGTAATCGCATGTTATGAAACAGCAACGTTCAATACTACTACTTGCGATTGGGATGTAACAGGTACACAACCAATTCAACCAGTAATGGCATGTTATGAAACAGCAACATTCAATACTACTAGTTGCGAGTGGGATGTAACAGGTACGCAACCAGTTCAACCTGTATTAGATTTACTGCCACGTACCTGTATCGAAAAAGAAACTGTTTTTGAAATTTCTAATTATGATGTTCAGTATACTTATATTATACTTCCTAACGCAGGAGTCATGAGAGATGGCAACCTTATAAAAGCTACGACTGGCAATTATACTATAGAGGCTATGATTAATGGTTGTAGTTCTCCGACCACCGCATTTACAGTGGGTTCACAAATATGTGCGGTTAATGATAATATTGGGGTTATGGATACTGCGAAAAATACGACTACAGATTTTAGTATTTTTAAAAATGATATTTTAAATGGTAGTGAAGTTGCTCCATCTGATGTGATTTTATCGAGTCCTTCAAGTCCGTTTTTTACGCTTAATTCAAATGGAACTTTTGAGATTGCTCCCAATACACCAACTGGAACGTATCAAATACCGTATACAATATGTGAAACTTCAAATCCAACAAATTGTAGTTCGGCAGTAGTTACCGTGTCAATTATTTGTAACAGTACTAAAGTTTCTGGTGTTATCATGAATGAAAATTCGAATACGCCACTTGTTAATGTTCCGATTACATTAAAACCAATTAACGGAACGACAGGAGCAACTTTAATTCGCATCACCAAAACCGATGGATCCTATTCTTTCGACGGCATGATTCCGGGTGATTACGTACTGCAAGTACAAGATGCCAACTTAAATACCGCGCAAGAACTGTTTAATACCAATCCGAGTTTCTTGATTTTAGAAGTTGAAAATTGCCAATATTTAGAACGAAATTTTGGTTATGCCAGTACCGACTTACCGGTTATGGGTGATTTTGTTTGGTATGATTTGAATAATAATGGTATTCAGGACGAATGGTATGATGCCAATAATGATGGTCTTGTAACGCAAAATATGCCGGACGTTAATGGTGTAATTGATTACAGCAAATGGGAGTGGATTGATTTCAATGGTGATGGAAGTTACCTTGGAAAAGAAAATGCAGGCGAGCTCAATGCAGCAGGTTTTGGTAACGGTAGTACTAATGTTCCTAATATATTTATAACAGGACCAAATGATTATTCCCGTAGTATAACGATGGGTATTCAAGGTTACTGGAGAGCTAGAGCTGATAAAGGTAATTACGGCGAATACCGAGTTGAATTTATTAAAGAATCTTTAATGGAATCTGCTTCAGAGGCTATGGCTGCTTCTGGATTGGTAAAAGTACTACCGGGTTTTACTAAAAAGAGGACTGCAAATACTCAAACAGCAAAAAGCAACCGTTTTGTAGATTGTGCTTCTACAACCAATACCGTTTTGTTTACCACTATTGACGATACACACCGTGTGCGTTTGGATTTGGATTTTGGAATAAGTTGTAAAACTTACGCCACCCTTGAAGCGAAAGATGACAGTATTTCAGATGTAAATGGTTCTTCAGGAGCTCTTGGGGTGTTGAATCTATTGCGAAATGATATTAAAGATGGTAATGCTATTCAGCCTACAGATGTTATTGTAACGGGGATTAATCTACCAAGTGGTTTTGTATTACACCCTAATGGTGTAGTTGATGTTGCTCCAAATACGGACGAGGGAACGTATACTTTTACCTATCAAATATGTGAAAGTGGTACTTCTAATTGTGCTACGGCAACCGTAACTATTGATGTGGTAGTTCCTCCAGCGCCGGCACCAATACCGGATCCTGTTATTATTCCGATTTTAGTTGTTGCTAATGATTCGGCTACAGCAGATGGAATTAATGGTTCTGTTGCCTTTTTGAATGTATTAGGAAATGATAGTTTGGATGGAACTTCAATTAATCCATCCCAAATTAGCTTACAAGGATTGCATCTTCCAAAAGGAATTGTCTTAAATCCAGACGGTACCATAGATGTAGCACCTAATACGGCAGGTGGGAATTATGTTTTTGATTATCAGGTTTGTGATATTGCAAATCCAACCAATTGTAAAACAGCTACTGTGAATTTGTTTGTTGAATCGCCTTCAATAGCCTTGATAAAAACCGCAGTATTTAACGATGAAAATGGAAGTGGGTATGCCAATGCAGGAGAAACCATTACGTATTCCTTTACAGTGGTCAACACCGGAAATACGGTTTTAGAAAACATCAGCATTTCTGATCCATTGCCGGGTATCCAAATAAAAGGAGGTCCTATTACTTTAGGCGTAAATCAAACGGATGAATCGACTTTTACAGCTACTTATGCCGTTACGCAAAGCGATATTAATGCAGGTAAAGTAGTCAACCAAGCCACAGTTAACGCCACAACGGCTAGCGGAATAGAAGTTGAGGATTTGTCGGACGCTAGTAGTTTGACAGCCGATAATCCAACCATTGTTTCTTTAGAAGGTTGTGTCATCAAAGTGTTTAATGCTATGACTTTGAATGGTGACGGAGAAAACGAACGTTTTTATATTCAAGGAATCGAGTGTTATCCCGAAAACAAAGTCGAAATCTACAACCGTTGGGGTGTTTTGGTTTACGAATCGGAGCATTATAACAATGTGGATCATGTATTTAAAGGTTTTTCCGAAGGCCGTGTTACGGTGAAAGAAACAGGAGGATTACCAACAGGCACCTATTTTTATGTGTTGAAATACCAAGATAACTCGGCTCAAACACAACAACAGGCAGGATATTTATATATAACAAACTAAAACCAGTGGGTTTTTGCTTCTGTTTTTAGTTACTATAAAAAACACAATTATGAATAAAATAACATTGTTTTTTCTGTTTTTATCATCTGTTTTGATGGCACAACAAGATGCGCAGTTTACGCAATACATGTACAATACTATTAATATTAATCCAGGTTATGCTGGGTCAAGAGGCGTGATGAGTATTTTTGGATTGTATCGAACCCAATGGATTGGTTTGGATGGTGCACCCGAGTCGGCTACTATTTCGGTAAATACTCCGTTAAACGAAAGTAAATTAGGATTAGGTGTTTCTTTAATCAATGATAAAATTGGTCCTACTACAGAGAATGCTTTTTCTGCCGATTTATCGTACAGTATCAAAACTTCCGAAACCTTTACATTATCTTTTGGTATTAAAGCCACAGCTAACTTGTTTAGTTTGGATGTTGATAAATTAACTCCAGAACATCAAGGCGATGCACAGCTTCAGAATTTCAACAACAAATTTACACCCAATTTTGGAGCAGGAGTTTATTGGCATTCGGATAAAGCGTATTTGGGATTTTCTATTCCTAATTTTATTCAGACCGATCGTTACAATGATAACGATGTCGTGATTTATAAAGACAAAATCAATTATTACTTAATAGGAGGTTATGTTTTTAATCTGAACCCGTACGAAACCATCAAATTTAAACCGGCATTTTTAACCAAGATGGTCGAAGGTGCCCCTTTACAAGTAGATGTTTCGGGTAGTTTTTTATTCAACGATGTTTTTTCTATCGGAATAGCTTATCGATGGAGCGCTTCGGTTAGTGCCATGGCTGGATTTCAAATTACAGAAGGTTTGTATGCGGGTTATGCCTATGATCATGAGACCACTAATTTGAATAATTACAACTCGGGTTCGCATGAAATTTATTTGCGTTTTGAGTTGTTTAAGAGTTACAATCGCATGACCTCACCTCGATTTTTCTAAAATAAAGAAACAGTATGAAAGTAAAAATAAACGTTTTTTTAATGTTACTTGTTTGCTCTTTTTTATCGCTTAAAGCCCAAACGAATTCCGAAACTCCTGCTGATAAAAAATATGAAAAACTGGCTTATGTCGATGCTATTTCCATTTATGAAAAACTAGCATCTAAAGGATATAAAAGCCAAGAAATGTTTCAGAAGCTGGGTAACGCACATTATTTTAATGGCCAATTACTCGATGCGAACAAAGCCTACAATCAGCTTTTTGAAATGAATCCCAATCAAGAAGCAGAGTATCTTTACCGTTATTCGCAGTGTTTGAAAGCGGGAGGGAATTATCAAAAAGCAGATTCTGTATTGGTACAATTTCGTCAGCAATTTGATCAAGATAGCCGCGGTTTTAAAGTAAAAGAAAACACCAATTATTTGCGAGAAATAAAAGCCAATTCGGGGCGATACCAAATTGCCGATGCCGGAATTAATTCGGATTATTCCGATTTTGGTGCGGCATTTTACCAAGATAAATTGGTTTTTGCTTCTACAAGGGATACCGGCGGTGTGGCCAAAAAAACATTCAAATGGACTAACGGTTCTTTTAGCAATTTGTATCAAGTCGATTTGTTAGCCGATGGCAGTATCGGCAAACCGGAACGATTTAAAAAAGAAATTAATTCAAAATTTAACGAATCAACTCCTGTCTTTTCAAAAGACGGTACAACCATTTATTTTACTCGCAATAATTATGTAGCGGGTAAAAAGGGTAAAAGCAGCGAGCAAACCACTTTGTTGAAAATTTATAAAGCAACTTGGTTGAATGAACAATGGACGAATATTACGGCGCTTCCATTTAATAGTGAGCAATACAGTGTGGCGCATCCGGCTTTGAGTCCCGACGAAAAATACCTTTATTTTGCATCTGATATGCCGGGAACAAAAGGGCAATCGGATATTTTTAGAGTGGCTATTTTTGATGATGGTGATTTTGGACAACCCGAGAATTTAGGAAGTGAAATCAATACCGAAGGAAGGGAAACATTTCCTTTTGTTTCTAGTGATAACGAGTTGTATTTTGCCACCGATGGGCGACCCGGTTTAGGAGGTTTGGATGTATTTGTGTCTAAAATAATGGGTAATTCTACTTTTGCAACACCTCAAAATTTAGGAGAACCGATTAATAGTCCGCAAGATGATTTCGCTTATATCATTAATGGCGAAAACCGAAATGGTTTCTTTTCTTCCAATCGAAATAATGCAAGCGGTTATGATGATATTTACCGATTTACTGAGACTCAAAAATTACAATGTTCGCAAGTTTTGGTTGGAAAAATCACGGATAGCGAAACCAATGAGTTGCTTTTAAATGCGCAAGTACAGTTGTTTGATCAAAATCATTTGCTCATAGCCGAAACGGTTTCTAATGGTAAGGGTGTATATACCTTTTCGAATTTGGATTGTAAAACCAATTATTTTGTAATGGTTCAAAAAACCGATTACGAAACGGTTGAAAAAGTGGTGACCACCGAAAAATATTCAGGAATGACTGCTTTTGATATTAGTTTGGCTAAAAACCGGAAACCGGTTATGGTGGGAACAGACTTGGCTAAAACCTTGCATATTCCTATTATTTATTTTGAGTTGGATAAATTTAATATTAATAAAGAAGCAGCTTACGATTTGGAAAAAGTTTTAGCGGTGCTCCAAGATAATCCAACCATGAAAATCGATATCCGTTCGCATACGGATAGTCGTCAAACCAAAAAATACAATTTGATTTTGTCCGAAAAAAGGGCTCAAGCTACCAAAAAATGGTTGGTACAAAATGGAATTGACCCTACGCGATTAACGGCCAAAGGTTATGGCGAATCGCAATTGGTAAATCAATGTGGCGATGGCGTAAAATGTAGCGAAAAAGAACACAAACAAAATCGAAGAAGCGAATTTATTATTACGTCGCTTTAGTTAAAAGGTTTCGGTTTTATTGGGTTTGTTTACGGTTTTGTGTTGTAATTGGTTGTTTGTTAGTAAATTGTAATTAAAAAGTAGTGTATTCTGATGCCGTTTTTGATTTTTTTTTCTAACTTTAAAATCCTTAAAAATTTTTAGTTATGACAGTAAATCAAATATTAAGCGAAAAAGGACACGAAGTCTTTTCGGTACATTCAGCTACCACAGTGTATGAGGCTTTACAAGTAATGAGCGAAAAAAACATTGGTGCCATTTTAATAATTGATGGTACTGAGCTAAAAGGGATTTTTTCGGAAAGAGATTATGCTCGAAAAATTGTTTTGAAAGACAAAACCTCGCGCGAAACACCCGTGAGTGCCATTATGGAATCGACTGTTTTTACAGTAAAGGAATCGGATGATTTGGAAACCTGTATGGGAATGATGAGCGGAAAACGCATTCGACATTTACCGGTTGTGCGAGATGATACAGTTGTCGGTTTGGTTTCGGTAGGCGATGTGGTAAAAGCCATTATCGAAATGCAAAAAGTCACCATCGAACATTTAAATTCCTATATTTCACAATAATTGTAACTACTAAAAAATAAAAAAAAGTTCAGCATACGCTGGACTTTTTTTTTGGGGTTTGACTGTTAATTTTTTTGAAATAATCCGTGAAAACCGTTTATTAATTAACAAAATAATAGTACGATATTAAGTATCAATAAAAATGAGTTGGTTTTAACTCAATTTTATTATATTTGAAAAATTACTTGAAATTATGATTGCACATTTGCAAGGAAAATTAGTTGAAAAAACGCCAACTGAGGTGGTTATTGATTGCGGAGGAGTTGGTTACCAGGTTAATATTTCACTTCATACCTATTCCTTACTTCCTAATACCGATTTTATTACACTTTTTACCCATCTTCAGATAAAAGAAGATGCCCATACGTTGTTTGGTTTTATCGAAAAATCAGAGCGTGAAATTTTCAGAATGTTGCTTTCTGTTTCGGGTATCGGAGCCAATATTGCCCGCACCATGCTTTCCTCTATAGCACCCAAACAAATCATTAACGCCATTGCCGCTGGCGATGTGGCGAGCATTCAATCCATTAAAGGAATTGGGAATAAAACAGCACAACGTGTTATTCTAGATTTAAAAGATAAAGTGCTTAAATTATACAATTTAGAAGAAGTTTCTATAGTGTTAAACAATACAAATCGAGATGAAGCGTTATCTGCTTTGGAGGTTCTAGGTTTTGTTCGAAAAACAGCTGAAAAAGTAGTGGACAAAATCGTAAAAGAAGAACCCGATGCCACAGTGGAGACGTTAATCAAGAAAGCATTGAAAAATTTATAATTTAACATTAAAAAGAAACGAATTGTATGCCTAAAATTTGGTTTTTTTTGGTAGTGTTGTTTTGTGGTTTTTCGGTTCAATCGCAGGTAAATCAGCAAGCTCAAGATTCTGTTAAAACGGGCTTTGCTACCGGGAAACTTCAATTGGAAAATCCGCCCAGTATTCTTTCTGCCTACACCTATGACCCTGTAACCGACCGTTATATTTACACCAAAAAAGTGGATGGTTTTTCGATTGATTATCCTGTGGTGTTAACGCCGGCAGAGTATGAAAAATTGATGCTTCAGGAATCGCGACGCAATTATTTCAAGCAAAAATCGGATGCTATAGATGGCCGAAAAGACGGTAGCGAGGAAGCTAAAAAAGATCTTTTGCCACGGTATTATGTGAATTCTGGTTTTTTTGAAACTCTTTTTGGTAGTAATACTATTGATGTAAAACCCACCGGATCCGTTGAAATGGATTTGGGATTGCGTTATACCAAACAAGACAATCCCGCTTTTTCTCCCCGAAATCGTTCCAATTTGTCTTTTGATTTTGATCAAAGAATTAGCATGAGCTTGCAAGGTAAAGTGGGAACTCGTTTGGGTGTAAATGCCAATTATGATACACAATCGACTTTTGCTTTTCAAAACTTAATCAAATTAGAATATACGCCCGATGAAGACGATATTGTTCAAAAAGTAGAAGTGGGTAATGTGAGTATGCCTTTGAATAGTACTTTAATTCGAGGAGCTCAGAGTTTATTTGGTGTTAAAACCCAATTGCAATTTGGAAAAACCACGGTAACTGGCGTTTTTTCGGAACAAAAATCACAAACTAAAAGTGTGGTGGCTGAGGGTGGTGGTACCATCGAAAAATTTGATTTGTTTGCCTTGGATTATGATAATGACAGGCACTTTTTTCTCTCCCAATATTTCCGAAATAAATACGATGCGGCTTTGTTGAACTACCCGTATATTGATAGCCGGGTGCAAATTACCCGTATCGAGGTTTGGGTAACCAATAAGCAAAACCGAATTAATACAACGAGTAATAATTTAAGGAATATCATTGCGCTGCAAGATTTAGGAGAAGGACAATTGGCCGGAATTCCGGATAACGAAGTGGTGGTTTTGAATCCTTCCACCGGAATGTTTAATAATCCGATTGGTTCTCCAGCGGATAACTCCAATAACGACTTTGATCCTGCTCAAATTGCTGCGGGAACAGGTTTGTTGAATTCGAATATCCGAGAAATTGCTACGGCTAATTCGGGTTTTAATACGACCAATGTCAGCGAAGGTCGTGATTATTCGAAATTAGAAAATGCCCGAAAATTAACTTCAAATGAATTTACCTTTCATCCGCAATTAGGGTATATTTCGTTACAACAACGATTGTCAAACGACGAGGTTTTGGCCGTTGCTTATGAATATACCATCGGCGACCAAGTCTATCGAGTGGGAGAGTTTGGTAATGATGGGGTTGATGCTACAGTGGTAACCGGAACTTCTAATTCTAATCAGGCGGTAATTACACAAAGTTTGATTTTAAAAATGCTGAAAAGCAATTTAACGAATGTTCAAAATCCGGTTTGGAACTTGATGATGAAAAACATCTATCAAATTCAGGGAGCTTACCAAATCAAGCAAGAAGATTTTCGATTGAATATTTTATATTCCGATCCTTCGCCAATCAATTATATTACTTCGGTGCCTAATTCGAGCTTTCCGGCAAACCCCGCTCCTGAGGATAAAATTGAAAATACGCCTTTATTAAATGTTTTCAATTTGGATAAATTGAATTACAATAACGACAAGCAAATTGGAGGTGATGGTTTCTTCGATTTTTTACCTGGTTTAACGGTTGATGCACAAAACGGACGAATCATTTTTACCTCTAAAGAGCCATTTGGTGAGTTGTTGTTCCGTAAATTATCCGACAATACTTCGCAAGATTACAACAACACGGCTAGTTATAATGCCAATCAACAAAAATATGTGTTTCGAAGCATGTACCGTACGACACAAGCTGCGGCTATACAAGACAGTGATAAAAACAAATTTTTATTGAGAGGTAAATACAAGTCGACTGGAAGTGACGGAATTCCAATTGGTGCTTTTAACGTGCCACAAGGTTCGGTAGTAGTTACCGCGGGTGGAAGGGTTTTGATGGAAGGGGTTGATTATAGTGTGAACTATCAATTAGGAAGGGTTCAAATTTTAGATCCGTCATTACAAGCATCCAATACACCTATCGAAATTTCGTTAGAGAATAATTCTATTTTCGGGCAACAAACTACTCGTTTTATGGGTGTGAATGTTGAGCATAAAATTTCCGAAAAGTTTTTGGTTGGCGGGACTTTTTTAAAAATGACTCAAAAACCTTTTACTCAAAAATCGAATTATGGGCAGGAATCGATAAACAATACCATGTTTGGATTTAATACCAGTTTTTCTACCGAAGTTCCTTTTTTAACCCGATTGGCGAATAAATTACCGAATATTGATACGGATGTACCTTCGAATCTTTCGGTTCGTGGTGAAGTAGCTTTCTTAAAACCGGGAACACCAAAAGCTGATAATTTTGATGGCGAATCTACTATCTATGTAGATGATTTTGAAGGAACGCAAACAACGATTGATATGCGCTCGGCTTATGCTTGGAGTTTGGCTTCTACACCTAGTCGAAATACAAACAGTCCATTCAATTTTAACGCCGATGCCAATGATTTGAGCTACGGTTTCAAAAGAGCCAAATTGGCTTGGTACACTATTGACCCTGTTTTTTATGTACAAAAACCGGATGGTATTAGTAATAACGATTTGTCGTTAAACGCAACTCGTCGCATTTACAACGAAGAATTGTATCCGTTGACCAATTTGGCGCAAGGACAATCTTTAGTAGTGAACACCTTAGATTTAACTTATTTTCCATCCGAAAGAGGTCCGTACAACAACAGTACCGATGTAGGTTTAAATCCAACTGAAAATTTCGGAGGGATTATGCGTTCTTTAAATGCTACTAATTTTGAACAAGGAAATGTAGAGTATATTCAGTTTTGGATGTTGGATCCGTATGAAGGGGAGGGTTCCATTTCCCCAACCAATACCGGTAAGATTTATTTCAATTTAGGAGAAATTTCAGAAGATATTTTAAAAGACGGCCGAAAGCAATTTGAAAACGGATTAGGTCCGGATCAAATTATGGTAAATCCGCAACCTATTTGGGGAGATGTGCCTGCTTCGCAATCGTTGGTGTATGCTTTTGATACCAATGAAAGCAATCGCGCCAATCAGGATGTTGGTTTAGACGGTTTGCCAAATAGTAAAGAGGCCGCCGTATATACCAATTATGCAACAGACCCCGATCCGGCAGGAGATGATTATACTTATTATTTAAATACAACCGGGGGTGTAATTGATAGATACAAACAATACAATGGAGTAGACGGAAACTCCGCCGTAAGTATTAACGACCGTAATCGTGGCTCGACCACGTTGCCCGATGTGGAGGATATCAACAAAGACAATACCATGAATACCATCAATGCGTATTATGAGTACAGTATTGATATGAGAGAAGGAATGGCTATTGGAGAAAATTTCATTACGGATATTCGTACTACAAATGTAACCTTAGCCAATGGTCAGACCACAACAGCACGTTGGATTCAGTTCAAGATTCCGGTTAGACAACCTGAAAACACTATTGGGACTATATCGGATTTCAGATCGATTCGTTTTATGCGAATGTTTATGACCGGATTTAATGATCAGGTTACGGTGCGTTTTGGTGCTTTGGATTTGGTTCGAGGCGAATGGCGTAAATACGATTATACCTTACAAGGTGATCAAGATACGCCTGATGACGATGGAACCGATTTTGATGTAGCAGCTGTAAATATTGAAGAAAACGGCGATCGTTGTCCTGTAAATTACATTACTCCACCAGGTGTGCAACGCGAACAATTGTATAACAACAATACGATTATAAATCAAAATGAACAATCGTTGTCTGTTCGTGTTGGAGGAAGTGGTTTAGAGCCAAATGATTTAAGAGGGGTTTTTAAAAACGTAAGTGTCGATATGCGTCAGTACAAAAACTTACAAATGTTTTTGCATGCTGAGTCGCTTCCTTTTGAAGCTTCTTTAGACGATAACCAACTAACGGCTTTTATGCGAATTGGAAACGACTTTACTCAGGCTTTTTATCAAATTGAAAAACCGCTTAAAGTTACCATTCCGTCTGGTTCGGGAACCAATTGTTCGAAGTTGAGTGCCGAAGAAGTATGGCCCGCCGAAAACAATTTGAATGTTAGTTTGGAACTGTTAACGCGAATGAAAATATTGGCATTGAATATTGATCCCAATTCCTTACCAGCAGATGGTATTTATTATCCCGATGATGATCCAAATGTAAGTGGTGGTGATGGTGATCCGAATTTGCGTTTGGGGATTAAAGGAAATCCCAATTTCGGAATGATTCGAAGTTTGATGGTCGGTGTAAAAAATAATAGTCTGCAAAAAGTGGCCAAAGGAGAAGTTTGGTTCAACGAGTTGCGTTTGTCTGGTTTAGACAACAAAGGCGGTATGGCGGCTATTTTGAATGTCGATACCAACATGGCCGATTTTGCCACTGTTTCGGCAACCGGACGCAAAAGTACTATTGGTTTTGGCTCTATTGAGGAAACTACTATTCAACGCAGTCGCGAGGATTACCAACAATACAATATTATTACGAATATGAATTTAGGTAAATTGATGCCTAAAAAATGGGGTATTAATTTGCCGTTTAATTATGCTATTGGTGAAGAAGTCATCACACCCGAATACGATCCTTTTTACGAAGACATCAAACTCAAGCAATTGTTGGATGAAACTACGGATGAAAATCAGAAAGAATTGTACCGAACACGAGCGGTAGATTACACCAAGCGTAAAAGCATTAATTTTATCGGAGTTCGTAAAGACAAAGATCCTGAAAAGAAAAAGCACCTTTATGATCCAGAGAATTTGACTTTTTCACAATCGTACAACGAAGTCGAAAGACACGACTACGAAATTGAAGATTACGAAGACCAGCTTTCGAGTACAGCGGTAACCTATGCGTATGCTTTTCAACCCAAATTGGTAGAGCCATTTAAAAAGAATGCTTATTTTAAAAAGAGCGATTATTGGAAATTGTTGAGCGATTTTAATTTTAATTATTTGCCTTCGACAATCAATTTTACAACGAATATTAACCGTCAATACAACCGTCAGCAATTCCGACAAGTGGATGATGTGCAGGGTATAGGCTTGCAGCCTTTGTACCGTCGTAATTTTGAATTTAATTATCAATATGGTTTTGCATACAATCTTACCAAATCACTCAAAATTAATTATGCTGTAAACACCGGAAACATTGTTAAAAATTACATGAATTCGGATAACGAGCCTATACCAGAATTTACCATTTGGGAAGATTATTGGGATATTGGATTGTCCAATCAGCATTCGCAACAAATAGTGCTGAATTATGAGTTGCCATTGTATAAAATTCCGGTTTTAGGATTTTTAAAAGCCAATTATTCGTATACCGGTGATTTTAGTTGGCAGCGAGCTTCTACGGCTCTGTCTAACATCGAAATTGAAGGGGTAAACTATAATTTAGGAAATACGATTCAGAATGCCAATTCGAGTACTTTTTCGACTTCTTTGGATATGAATGTGCTGTACAAATATTTAGGTTTAACGGGAACTTCTGCTAAAAAAGCGGCGCCCAAAACCGTTGCCCCAAAACCGGGTGAAAAAGTAGTCAACACAAATAAAACCACTTTGGATATTAACAGTCCGTTTAAAAATGCTTTAATCGGTGTGTTGACTAGTGTAAAAAATATCCAAGTAAATTATACCGAAAATAGCGGGACTGTCTTACCAGGTTATTTGCCAGGAATTGGCTTTTTTGGTACTACAAAACCAACATTTGGATTCGTTTTTGGAAGTCAAGATGACGTACGTTACGAAGCAGCCAAACGCGGTTGGTTGACTAATTACGACGGATTTAATCAAAATTTTACACAAGTCAATAACAAACTTTTAAAAGCCACCGCAAATATTGATTTGTTCCCTGATTTTAAAATTGATTTAACGGCTGATCGCTCTTATTCTGAAAATTTCTCCGAACAATACGATGTTTCGGGAGATGGTTTTTATAATTCGAGATCGCCTTATAGTTACGGACTTTTCTCTATTTCGACGGTATTGATTAAAACCTCGTTTGGAAAAAGCGACGAAAACCAGTCGGCGGCGTTTGATGATTTCAGAAACAACCGTTTAATCATTGCAAATCGTTTGGCAACTCAAAGAGGAATTGATATAAATAATCCAGCCAATTTAGATCCGGAAGGGTTTCCAATTGGCTATTCTAAAAACAATCAAGCGGTTTTATTGCCTTCGTTTTTGGCAGCTTATTCAGGTAAAGATGCTTCGGGCGAATCGTTGGGTATTTTCAGAAGTTTTCCTATTCCAAACTGGAATGTAAAATACAACGGACTGATGCGTTATAATTTCTTCAAGGAAAAATTCAGACGTTTTTCATTGCAACATGGGTACCGCGCTTCGTATACGGTGAGTCAATTTCGTTCCAATTTTGCTTATGATGAAAACCCCGGTGGAATGGATACCAACGGAAATTTCTTAAATCAAACCATCATGTCTAATGTCAATTTGGTTGAGCAATTTAGTCCGCTTATTCGTATGGATTTTGAATTAAAAAGTTCCTTGAAAGTTTTAACAGAAGTCAAAAAAGACCGCGCACTTTCGATGAGTTTTGATAATAATTTATTGACCGAAGTGCAAGGTGTAGAGTATATCGTAGGGTTAGGATATCGTTTTAAAGATGTCATCATGTCGTCGCGTTTAGCCGATAATCCAACCGGAATTATCAAGAGTGATATCAATATAAAAGGCGATTTGTCGTATCGAAATAACCAAACTTTGGTGCGTTATTTGGATTATGATAACAATCAATTGGCAGCGGGGCAAAATATTTGGTCGTTAAAACTTACTGCCGATTATGCTTTTAGTAAAAACCTTACGGCCATATTTTATTACGATCATTCGTTTTCTAAGGCAGTGATTTCAACCTCATTTCCAATTACAAATATTCGTTCAGGCTTTACTTTACGTTATAATTTTGGAAATTAAATTGCAGAATAAAAACAATACTTTCTTAGAAGATTGTTACATTTGTGGCTTAAATTTTAAAATTAGTAATAATTAAATTAGTAGTATGAGCATACCAGCAAATTTAAAGTATACAAAAGATCACGAGTGGGTTAGTATTGATGGCGATATTGCTACCGTTGGAATTACGCATTTTGCGCAAAAAGAATTAGGCGACATTGTATATGTTGAGGTTGAAACATTAGACCAAACTTTAGAAAAAGATGAGGTTTTTGGTACTGTTGAAGCAGTTAAAACCGTTTCGGATTTGTTCTTGCCTTTATCTGGAGAAATCGTTGCTTTTAACGATTCTTTAGAAGCTACGCCCGAAGCAGTAAATTCAGATCCTTATGGAGCAGGTTGGATGATCAAAGTTAAAATAAGTAATGATGCTGAAATTGAAGGATTACTTTCGGCTGATGCTTATAAAGAATTGATTGGTGCGTAAATTATTCTATTTATGCCTAGCGTTAGGATGGACCGGTTTTATAGCCTATTTCTGTCTAGTACCGGCTTCAGAATTGCCTTCGATTACCCTGCCGTATGTTGATAAAATGGTGCACATAGCATTTCATTTTGGCTTTACTACTGTTTGGTTTTTGTATTTTAGAAAACAATTCGAAAGTCCGAATACGTACAAATCGCTTTTAATGGCCTTTGTGTTTTCGGTTTTTTTCGGAATCATGATCGAACTTATTCAAGGTTTGTATACTGCAACTAGAGCGCAAGATGTTACCGATATTTTTGCCAATAGTTTAGGCGGAACAATGGCCATAATCAGTATAGTATTTTACAAAACGTTTTGGTCAAAAAATAAGAAGCTCACTATTTAGTGGGCTTTTTTTGTGTTTTGTAAATGGCATTTTTAAGTAAACTGTATTTTTGTAAGGTAATTGAATTCGATTTTTATGATGGACATCAGAAGTTATTTAGATTCGACTTATTTAAAAACGGCAGCCCAAGCAGGTATTTCCGAAGCTGACAATCAGCAAATAGTGCAACATGCTATTCATGAGGCGATTCGGGAACATTTTAAATTAATTATGATTCGGCCCGAATATGTGGCTATGGCGCAAGATTTAGTTACAGCGGCTGACTCTCCCTTATTGGTGGGGACTGTAATTGATTTTCCGGAAGGCCGTAATTCGCTTAAATTTAAAATTGATCAAGCACAAGAAGCGATTGCTAATGGGGCCGATGAATTGGATTTTGTTTGCAATTACAATGCATTTAAAGAAGGTCAAATTGATTTAGTGCGACAGGAAATTCTAGAAGGTACTCGACTAGTGTTAGCCAATCATAAAACAATTAAATGGATTATCGAAGTGGCTGCTTTATCCGAAAAAGAAATCATTCAATTGTCGACATTGATTAAAAATGTTGTAATGTTGCATTTTGATGAAGAACTTTATGGGAATGTCTTTGTAAAGTCCTCCACCGGTTTTTATCCTACAATTGATGGGAAACCCAACGGAGCTACTTTACCTACAATTACCATGATGTTAGAAAATGCCTCGCCTTTGCCTATAAAAGCAGCTGGAGGTGTACGTACTTTCGAAGAAGCACTCGAGATGATTCAGTTGGGTGTAAAACGCATCGGTACATCAGGAGCCAAAAAAATAGCTGAAGGCCAAGAAAACAGGAACGATTATTAAATTTCTACATATTACCATGAACAAAAGGTTAAGCGCGTTATTTTTATTATTGAATGTTCTTTTTTTAAATGCGCAAACTAAAAATAAAATAGTCGTTACCAACAGTGTAAACGAACGTTTCCCTGTTTTTGAAGCTTGTCAAAAAGTAGCCAACGATTCTCTTGAAATTTGTTTTTATGAAAAGGTACAAGAGTTGGTATATGCCCATTTTGAAGTTCCGGCTTCTTTAAAAGAAAATAATTTTAAAGGTGTTGTTAAGGTTTTGTTTGAAGTCAATACTTCTGGCGAATTCAAAGTTTTGTACGTGAATGCTGTTGCAGATGATTTGCAAAAAGAAGCCATTCGGGTTTTTAATCAATTTCCTAAAGTCGAGCCAGCTTCGTATGATGGTCGCCCTACTTATTCCAAATACACGATTAATATAAGTTTACCTCTGCAAAGTCCCGAAGAGGCTGCTGCACAAGCGTTGTTGCAATCCGAATTGGAAATTCCGAAAGAGCAACCTTTGACCGAGTTGGATAGCATTGTTTATAAAAAATACCAAAATCCCGAATTTGAAAGTCATTTAAATATTCCGTTTTCTCATAGTTATTATGCCCAATTTGATGCCCAATTAAATCAAGTCGGAAGTAATAATCATACGGCATCAAAGCCCTACACGTAT
Organism: Flavobacterium agrisoli; assembly: GCF_016522065.1. Taxonomy (GTDB): domain Bacteria; phylum Bacteroidota; class Bacteroidia; order Flavobacteriales; family Flavobacteriaceae; genus Flavobacterium; species Flavobacterium agrisoli. The sequence continues at coordinate 16,992 of NZ_JAEHFV010000004.1, forward strand.
TCGGAAGTGGCGCGTTATTATGATTTTAAAAAAGTGAATGCTTCTCTTCAAAAAAACACCTCTACTTGGTTTGGAAGAAAATTATGGAACGAAAATTTAGTGCAAATTCAAGGAGAAGGCTATTGGTTAAGTCTTAATCCTATTTTGGATTTGCAGCTGGGTTCGGCCTCGCATAACGATTCGTATACGTATTTGAATACTAGAGCACTTAATTTTAGAGGCGGAATCGGAAAACAGCTTAATTTTACGACTACTGTTTTTGAAAGCCAAGGTCGTTTTGCAGCTTATTTCAATCGGTATGCCGAATCGATAAAACCTTCTGGTGGTAATCCAGCCATTATTCCTGGAATGGGAATTGGGAAGGCTTTTGGAGAAGGTGGTTATGATTTTCCTTTAGCCGATGCTAATTTGACTTTTACGCCAAGTAAATTCTTTGATTTTCAGTTGGGTTATGGGCGCAATTTTATCGGAGATGGCTATCGCTCTTTATTAGAAAGTGATGGTGTTAGTCCGTATCCGTATTTCAAAATTAATACTACTTTTTGGAAAATAAAATACACCAATACGTATATGTGGCTTAAAGATGTACGGCCAGAAGTTACAGTGGATAGAACTTATGCAACCAAATTCATGGCTAATCATTATTTGAGTTGGAATGTTTCGAATAAATTGAATCTCGGTTTCTTCGAATCGGTAGTTTGGACCGATAGCAACAATCGTGGTTTTGATGTGAATTTTGTAAATCCCATTATATTTTATCGTGCAGTTGAATTTGCGTCTTCTTCTCGAAGTGGAAATGCTTTGTTAGGAATTACCTCTAAATACAAATGGAATAATTCGGTTGCACTTTACGGTCAGTTTTTATTGGATGAATTTTCAATTGGGGATATGGCAGCCGGCGAAAAAAGTTGGAAGAATAAATTTGGGTATCAGGTAGGGGCTAAGTATTTTAACGCCTTTGCTGTTCCGGATTTGTTGCTTCAATTGGAGTACAACCACGTGCGACCTTATGTGTACCAACACAGTAATGTAATTACCAATTACGGTCACAACAATCAAAGTGTTGGCCATCAATGGGGAGGTAATTTCGAAGAATTAGTTGCTATTGGGCGTTATCATAAAGGCAGGATTTTTGCCGATGCTAAACTTACATACGGTACAAGAGGTTTGGATTTTGATACTACCGAAGATTCTTTTAATTATGGGTCTAATCCGTATAAAAGTTACGATGATAGTCGTCCGTATGACAAAGGTGTAAAAGTTGGACAAGGAAACAAAACTAGCATTTTTATAGCCGATATTCAAGGGGGGTATTTGATTAATCCTGCAACAAATTTGAAATTGTACGCCAGTTATATTTTTAGAAATTTCGATCCCACTCAGAATACTGTATCCACATTTAAAGAAACGACCAATTGGTTTACAATAGGATTGCGCTCGGACGTTTTTAATTGGTATTTTGATTATTAATACGATTTTCCATACTTGAATTGATTTTTGAGGAATAAATAGCATTTGATAATCTTGATTTTGCTTTAAAACTAAAATTTAACTTCTGCATTTCGCAATCTAATTTGTACATTTGCGCCAGTTTTTAAAAATAATCAAATAAAAAGACCTTGATTAATTCTTCAAATACACTTTCCCTTAAATCCATTTTTAGAGATTTTAAAGAAATTACAAAAGCAGGATTGGCTATTAGTGTTCTTTTTTCTTCTATTGCGGGGTATTTATTGGGTTTTGATGCCGAACATCCTTTTCAATTATGGGTTCTGTTGTTTTTGTGTATTGGAGGCTATTGCATGGTGGGTGCTTCTAATGCTTATAACCAAGTAATCGAAAAAGATATTGATGTTTTAATGGATAGAACCAAAAATAGACCTGTTCCATCCGGTAGAATGTCGCCCAATATGGCTTTGTTTATTGCCTCTCTTTTGACCATTATTGGTTTGATTTTATTGTATGCTATCAATCCTAAAACGGCAATGTTTGGCGCGATATCCATCTTTTTATATACAAGTGTGTATACACCTTTAAAAACAGTGACTTCCTTATCTGTTTTTGTTGGCGCATTTCCTGGCGCTATTCCGTTTATGTTGGGTTGGGTAGCTGCAACAGGTGATTTCGGAATTGAAGCAGGTACACTTTTTTTGATACAATTTTTTTGGCAATTCCCTCATTTTTGGGCCATCGGGTGGTTTTTATATGAAGATTACGAAAAGGCAGGTATTTTTATGTTGCCAACAGGAAAGCGTGACAACGGGACCGCTTTACAAATTATATTGTATACCATTTGGTTGATTATAGCTTCGTTGTTGCCTATGTTGGGTTACACCGGTCAATTGTTTATTAGTCCTTTTGCAGCCCTTTTGGTATTTTTGTTAGGACTTTGGATGTTGTTTTATGCGGTCAAATTGTATAAAAGCAGGACTTCAAAAGCGGCTAGAAACTTAATGTTGGTTAGTGTTTCTTATATTTCGCTTTTACAGTTAATATATATAATAGATAAATTTTTAAGATAGTTTATGGATATTGTTATGAACAAAGAAGAAAATAAAGCTAGAAGCGATAAGTCGTACAAATTGATTTTGTTGTTTGCTATGGTAAGCATGACCATGATGTTTGCCGGTTTAACCAGTGCTTTTGTGGTAAGTAAATCCCGTGCCGATTGGTTGAAAAACTTTGAATTGCCTTCTGCTTTTTATGCTAGCACTTTGGTAATTATGTTGTGTAGTGTTACTTTTTATTTAGCCAAAAAAGCAATCAAAAAAGATAAACATCAGGTAACTACACTTTATTTAGTGGCCACTTTGGTTTTAGGTATTTTATTTATAGTGTTGCAATTTGCCGGTTTTGGGCAAATTGTTGAGCAAGGTTTTTATTTTACGGGTGCTGGTAGCTCAATTACTACAACTTTTTTGTATGTTGTTACGGTTACGCATCTTTTGCACCTTGCGGGTGGAATTATTTCACTTTTGGTGATAATTTATAATCATTTTAAACAAAAATACAATTCAACTCAAACTCTTGGAATAGAACTAGGTGCGATGTATTGGCACTTTCTTGATTTCTTGTGGGTTTATTTATTTTTATTTTTATATTTCTTTAAATAAGAAAAAAACGTAAATTTGGGAACTTTTTAACGAATAACTTTTATGGACACGACAGTTACTACTGCAAACAATGATGAAAAAATTTGGGGAGGCGGAAATGAGCCTTTAGCAGCAAGTTATGGTAAGATGATGATGTGGTTTTTTATCGTATCGGATGCTTTAACATTTTCGGGCTTTTTGGCTGCTTATGGTTTTTCAAGATTTAAGTTTATTGAAACTTGGCCAATAGCCGACGAAGTATTTACACACTTTCCCTTTTTACACGGTAGTCCGCAACCGATGTTGTATGTGGCATTAATGACTTTTATTTTGATTTTTTCTTCTGTAACTATGGTTTTGGCTGTAGATGCAGGTCATCAAATGAAAAAAACCAAAGTGGCTGTTTATATGTTGTTAACGATCATTGGTGGTTTAATTTTCGTAGGGTCGCAAGCTTGGGAGTGGAAAAACTTCATTAAAGGAGAATTTGGTGCAATCGAAACTAAAGGTGGAAGTATTCTTCAATTTGTAGATAAAGAAGGACATCAAGTTGCTTTGGCTGATTTTGCTATCAAACACGAAGGTGGAAGAGAAGCGTTAAAAGGTAATGCTGCTACTTGGTTTTTAACAGATGCTGATGCTTTGCCTGCTTATTCTGTTGAAGATGTTATGGCTGGTTTTGAAGCGCATCCTGATTTGTTGGTAAGAACAGAACAATTAACTGATAAAAAGAAAAAAACAATTCTTTCAAGAGAAGAGTCAGTACAACGTTTAGCCGATGCTAAATATGTAGTAGAGGGAGCTAATTTGAAAAGAAACGAATACGGAAATAAATTATTTGCTGATTTCTTTTTCTTTATTACTGGTTTTCACGGTTTTCACGTAATTTCAGGTATTATTATTAATATTATTATCTTTTTTAATGTATTGTTAGGGACATATGAAAAAAGAAGAAGTTACGAAATGGTAGAAAAAGTGGGGCTTTATTGGCACTTTGTTGATTTAGTTTGGGTATTCGTATTTACAGTTTTCTACTTAGTTTAATTTATTTAAGATTTATTGCATTATGGCACACGATCACGTTTCTAATACAAAAAGAATTTGGTTTGTTTTCGGATTACTTTCTGTAATCACTACAGTAGAGGTAATATTGGGTATTATTAAACCAGCTTCATTAGAATTCAATCATTTTTTAAGTTTGAATTTGTTAAATTGGATATTCTATATTCTTACTTTGGTAAAAGCATATTATATTGTATGGGCTTTCATGCACATGGAGGGAGAAAAAAGTGCTCTAAGATGGTCGGTAGTTTTACCTGTTGTTTTCTTAGTACTTTATTTGTTGTTCATTCTCCTAACAGAAGGACATTACGTTTATGGGGTTTTTAAAAATTCAACTATCAAATGGAATTTTTAACATCATATTAATTCAAAAAGAGTCCCGATAACATCGGGATTTTTTTATTTTTGTACTCTCTTAAAGTACCGCAGTTAGATGAAAAAAAATATTGTTCTTTTTAGTTTGTTTGTACTTCCCATTGTAGCCTATCTGTTTTTTGCTTCGGGTGTAAATAGTTTTACCACACTTCCTGTTATTTCCCCAAAAGTGCCTGATTTAGGCAATTGGAAATCCCTCCATAACGAAACCGTTACATTAAATAATAAAATTACTATTCTGGGTTTCGGAGGCACTAATATTGTTAACAATCGCGGTAATCTCTTTAATCTTAATGAAAAAATTTACCAACGTTACCATAAATTCGAGGATTTGCAGTTTGTCATGATTTGTCCGAGGGGTACAGAAAAAGACATACAAGGGATTTTAGACGCTTTAGATGACTTTACTGATATTTCACAATGGCATTTTGTTTTTGCTCCTACGGATGAAATAACAGCTTATTATGCGGGGTTAAAACTCAAAGGCAAATTAGATAGTAATTTTGGGACTTCGAATGTGTATATCATTGATAAAAATCGGAATTTACGTGGTCGCAATGATGAAAAAGACTATAAAGAAGGATACGATACTTTTCACCCTTCAGAGTTGAGTAATGAAATGTTGGACGATTTTAAAATTATTTTGTATGAATATCGTGCAGCTTTAAAAAAGAATCATAATGCCACTAAACAACTATAAATTACATACAGATGTTTAAAAATAAAACCTATATCGGAATATCATTTATCATTTTAATTTTTGGAATTTATGCGATTCCTAAAATTGTAGATCGCATTAAAGATGGTGATGTGGTTAAGGGAACCCGATTAGATAATGTGAGTAAAGACGGTGAAATGTCTTCGGTATTGGAAACTATCGGGCCAGCTCCAAAATTCAATTTGACCAATCAGGAAAATAGCAAAATCAGCAACGAAGATTACAAAGGGAAAGTGTATGTGTTGGAGTTTTTCTTTACCCGTTGTCCGTCTATTTGCCCGAAAATGAATATGAGCATGCTGGAAATTGAAAAGAAATTTTTTGGTAACCCTAATTTTGGAATTGTTTCCATCACGATCGATCCTGAAAATGACACACCCGAAGTGCTTAAAAAACATGCTGAAATGTTAGGAGTTAAATCGTCCAGCTGGAATTTTTTAACTGGTGATAAAAGTACAATTTATGATTTATCCAATAAAGGATTTAATTTGTATGCAGGTGAAAATGCTAAAGTGAATGGTGGTTTTGAACATTCGGGTTTGTTTGCCTTGGTAGATAAAAAAGGCAATATTCGTTGTAGACATGATGAATTTGGGAATCCGATTTTGTATTACGACGGTTTGGATAAAAAGGGAGTTAGAGACATACAAAAAGACATTACAATATTACTTGCCGAATAATGGAAACAAGATCTTTAGAAAAAAAATACAACAAACTTATCATCGCAGTATCGATTGTGATTCCGGTTGTGGTGGCTATTTTATTTGGGGTTAAATTAAAAGACTTTGGTTACGATGTGGCGCCTTTGTCGTTTTTGCCACCAATCTATGCTACTATAAATGGATTGACTGCTTTGGTTTTGGTTATTGCTGTAGTGGCTATAAAAAAAGGGAATGTGGTTTTGCACGAACGCCTTATGAAATTGGCCATCGCTTTCTCTTTGGCTTTTTTGGTGATGTATGTAGCGTATCACATGACTGCCGATTCGACTAAATATGGTGATTTGGATCATAATGGTTTGGTAGATGAGTTGGAAATGGCGCAAATAGGGGCTTCAAGATTAATATACTTTTTTATTCTTGTTACCCATATTGTTTTGTCAATTGCGATCATTCCGATGGTTTTAATAACTTTTGTTAGAGGTTTATCGCAACAATTTGATAGACATAGAAAAATTGCCAAAATTACATTTCCTATTTGGTTGTATGTTGCCATTACAGGAGTTGTAGTGTATCTTATGATTTCTCCTTATTATGCCTAAAACAACTATTATATCGTCTATCGAAAATCAATCAAAAAAGGTTGGAAGTGCTGTTTGGGTAAAGCTGTTTTTTATCTTGGTTTCTTTGTTTTTGACTTTTGAAACTAACGCACAATGCGCCATGTGTCGGGCGGCATTAGGTGGTGATGCCAATGTGAAACAAGCCGAAGCAGTGAACGACGGAATTGTCTATTTGATGGTTATTCCGTATTTGCTAGTGGTGGTTATCGGTTATATTATTTACAAAATGTACCAAACTAAAAAGAAAAAGGCCGACTGAGTTTACAAGCCATCAACTGCAACATTTAGGCTGCCTTTCACTTTTAAAAAGGCAATTATAGCTTGATTGTTCAATGTTACTTTTTCAAATACAATGTCTTGTAGAGTGCCGTTTACAAAAACGCCTTTCATGGGCGAATAATTATTTAAATACCCCAGCATTGTTTTTTTGCCTTCTTCTAAATTGGGTGCAATAGAGTAGCGACACGTTTCTTGTATTTTCCTTACAATATAACCTTGCAATAACCAATTGGCTGTTTTGGTCAGTTTGTTTTTTGTGTCTAAAACGTAATCCAGTTGGTCAAAATACAACTCTTTGGTTTGTGCGTTGTATTGCGGAAAACCACTTAAATAAACTACCCCGTTTAAAGAGCCCGATACATCCAATGCAATAATCATTTTGCCATTTTTATGCCAAATGTCTACTTTGTTGACGGTAACTTTTTTACTGCCACTTTCAAAAACTTGTCCGCCAAAATTTTTGGTCATAATTTTAGAAGCCTCGCTATAACTCGAAATAGCAGCTATGGTGGCGCTAACTTGATTGGGGATTTTGGTAACCGGTTTTAAAACAATATTTGCCGAATTGAAATTTGTTTCTGGTTGTTTGCCAATTATGGTTTCCATTGTGCATTTCATTCCCATTTGAATGGAAAATTGATCTTTCTTGAGTACGGCCGGTGAACAGTATATTTCGGAAGGATTTATCCGAAGCCAACTTTCGTACGCTTCGTTCATTAAAAAAGGCGTGCAAATTTGGGCTAATGCAGCCATTACATTCGGTTTAAAATCCATTGCTTTTTCTATAGCATCGTCAATATTTTTCTCCATTTTATCTTTAAAAAGTCCAATTGCTGGATTGGCAAGATACGTTATGGGTAGGTTTTTGCCTAAAAGAGTCATGGTTGGACTTTCATTCCAAGTCAGGGATTTAATACTGGTTTTGGTTTTTAATTTCCAATTTTGTAACGCCACATCACTTTCTAATGTTAAAATTCCGTTTAAATGAAATTCTCTCGTATCATACATTTTGATGCCTAATTTTTCGGTGCCAATTCGGTATTTGATCACTGCTTTAAGGGGCAAAACGGTTTCTAGTTTGTCGGAAGCTTGCGTTGTTTTGCTATGCATTTGGATAGGAGCTGTTTTCCAAATTTTCATTTCGATGTCGTTATCTTCAATTGTATTGTCTTCAAAAATCAAACCGCTCAAATAGGTATTGGTTTGATTTTCAATGTCTTTTATTTTTACTGTAACGGGTAAATTTATAAACGAAGCTTGGTTTTGATAACTTAGCGGAACAGCATCATCGGGTTCGGGTTTTAAAGTGGCTAATTTTTGTGTAGTGGAACAGCTTGATAAAAGAAAAAGAAATAAAATAAAACCGACTAATTTTGGGCAATGTTGCATATCTGAATTTTTTAACAAATGTAAAAAAAGTAAATATTCGCTGTTAAATCTTGTAACGTTTTCGCAAAATAAGACACTTATGGTTAAAATTCTTAAAACTATTAACGTTTATTTGTTGTGAGATAACTACCAAATTTGGTATTATTGCTTTATAAAATTAAGGAACTATGATCGAAATTAAAGACTTGCATAAGTCCTATAAAATGGGAAATTCTAAACTACATGTATTGAAAGGAATTAATTTCAATATAAAAGAAGGTGAATTGGTAGCTATTATGGGGTCTTCAGGTTCTGGAAAATCGACATTGTTGAACATTTTGGGTATTTTGGATGAAGCAGATGAAGGTAGCTATACGTTGGATAATGTGCCTATTAAAAATCTGAATGAGACGATCGCTTCTCGTTATCGCAACCAGTTTTTGGGTTTTGTGTTTCAATCGTTTAATTTAATAAATTACAAAAATGCGTTGGATAATGTGGCGCTTCCGTTGTATTATCAAGGCATAAAGCGAGCTGCCAGAACCGAAATTGCCATGAGTTATTTGGAGAAAGTAGGATTGGGTTCGCATGCCAATCATTTACCTAATGAACTTTCGGGCGGACAAAAACAAAGGGTGGCAATTGCACGCGCATTGGCTTCAAATCCTAAAGTTTTATTGGCGGATGAACCAACAGGTGCTTTGGATACCAAAACATCTTACGAAGTAATGGAGTTGATTCAAGGCATTAACGACGAAGGTAAAACCATACTCATAGTTACGCACGAGCCCGATATTGCAGCCATGTGCAAACGCAATGTAGTGCTAAAAGACGGTTTGATTATCGATGATAAAATGGTAGAACAAGTAAGAGCTTCGCAATATGTTTAATATAGAGCGGTGGCAAGAAATATTTGAGGCTATTGCCAAAAACAAACTTCGAACTTTTTTAACGGGGATTTCGGTAGCATCGGGTATTTTTATTTTGGTGATTTTATTGGGAGCCGGTAAAGGACTTCAAAATGGAATTGAAAAACAATTCGAAAATGATGCCGAAGGAATTATTGAAGTTTGGTCCAATTCGACAACAAAGCAATACAAAGGACTTAATCCAGGTCGCGAAATTCAATTACGTAATAGTGATTATGAAATTCCCGTACAAAAATTCGAAAATCAAATTGATAAAAAATCAGCGACCAACATTACTTGGGGCGGCTTGATTAGTTACGGAAAAGAGTCAGGTAACTACCAATTTAGAGGTGTAAATCCGGATTATTTAGCTATTGAAAACGGAACTATCATACAGGGACGTTTTGTTAATGCGAAAGATTTACAAAATAACGAAAAAGTCGCAGCCATCGGATTAAAAGTAAAGCAAGATTTGTTTAAGGATGCCGATCCTATGGGAAAAATCATTGTGGTAAATGGTATTAATTTTAAAGTGATAGGCGTTTTTACAGATCCTTCGGGAGAACGAGAAGAATCTCGAGTTTACATGCCGATGACTACGGTGCAAAGGGCTTATGGTGCAGGAGATAAAATCAATGGGATGATGTTTGTGCTTAATAAAACCGCTAATTACGAGGAAGCTTTAGCGCAATCGGAAAATTTTACTAATGGTATAAAAGAATTATTAAAAAGCAAAAACATTATTGCACCCGATGACGATGCGGCAATTGGAGTGTATAATTCGGTTGAAGATGCCAAACAATTTTACGATCTTAATTTATACATTCGCCTCTTTTTTTGGTGGGTTGGTATTTGCACCATCATTGCCGGTGTTGTGGGAGTAAGTAACATTATGTTAATAATTGTAAAAGAAAGAACCAAAGAAATTGGAATTCGAAAAGCGTTAGGTGCCTCTCCCATTTCTATAATCGGAATGATTTTGCATGAGTCTATTTTTATCACCACCATTGCTGGCTTTGTGGGTTTATTAGCAAGTTTGTTATTGCTGGAGTTTGTAGGCCCCATGGTGCAAAGTGAGTTTTTTAGAAATCCCGAAGTTGATTTTGGAGTTGCTTTAACCACGTTAGGTATTCTGGTTTTTGCAGGAGGTTTGGCTGGTTTTTTCCCTGCTTACCGAGCCGCTAAAATTAAACCCATTGTAGCACTTAGAGACGAATAACGATGTTTAAAAAAGATAATTGGGACGAAATTTTACAGGCCTTAACAGCCAATGTTTTTAGAACGGTTTTAACCGCTTTTGGTGTGTTTTGGGGTATTTTTATTTTGGTGATTTTATTGGCTGCAGGTAATGGACTCGAAAATGGCGTAAAAAAAGGTTTTGATGGCATTGCTACTAATACCATGTTCATGTGGAGTCAAACCACTTCAAAAGCCTATAAAGGGTTGCCTAAAACAAGACGATATGATTTTCGAAATTCGGACGTAGCAGCATTAAAGCAAGCTTTTCCTGATTTGTTGTATGTTTCGCCTCGAAATCAATTAGGTGAGTTTAGTGGTTCAAATAACGTAGTACGTGGCACTAAAACAGCGGCTTTTTCTATATATGGCGATTATCCTGAACTCATCAAACAACAACCGATGGATATTATCAAAGGGCGTTTTATCAATTATCAGGATATTTCGGAAAGACGAAAAGTTGTGGTAGTGGGAGAAGGAGTAATCAAAGAATTGTACCAAAAAACAGAAGAAGCATTAGGAACCTATCTAAAAATTAATGGTATCAATTTTATGGTGGTGGGCGTTTACCATTCCAAACAACAAGGCGGAAATGCAGAGCAGGAGCAAAAAAATATTTTTATTCCGTTTACCACTTTTCAACAAGCCTTTAATTATGGCGATAAAGTAGGATGGATGGCACTAACGGCAAAAGACAATGCTTCGATAACCGACTTAAAACCGCATATTTTAGAAAAAATAAAAGCCTTGCATTATATTCATCCAGAAGATGATCGCGCCGTTGGAAAATTTGATTTGTACGAACAATTTAGTAAAATACAAAGTTTGTTTACCATTTTAAAAATCATCGCCTATTTTGTGGGTACGTTGGTTTTAATTTCAGGCGTAATCGGTATTTCAAACATTATGTTAATCGTGGTAAAAGAAAGAACTAAAGAAATCGGGATTCGACGCGCTTTAGGGGCAACTCCAGCGGCTATTCGAGGACAAATTTTATCAGAATCCATCTTTTTAACGATAATATCAGGAATGTTAGGAATTGCAGTTGCAACCGGAGTGTTGGCTGTTTTAAATATGGTTTTAGATAGCATGCCAGCAGATAACAATACAATGTTTGCGAATCCGAGTGTTGATTTGGGTGTTGTGTTTATTGCTTTGCTTATTTTGGTAGGTTCGGGTTTATTAGCCGGATTTATTCCAGCCCAAATTGCAATAAATGTGAAACCTGTAGATGCTTTACGAACCGAATAAAATTACAATCATTATAATCGAATAAAACCCAAAAAATGAAAAAAGGAGTAACCATAACCATTTTAATTGTCATCGTTTTAGTTTTTGTTGGAGCCTTGTATTATTTGTATGCTAAAAATCACGAAGCAGCCATTGTATACAAAACCGAAAAAGCAGAAGTGAAAACCATTGTAAAAAACACTATTGCTACAGGTAATATTCAACCCGATGAAGAGGTGCTTATTAAACCCAATATTTCTGGAATTATTGAGGCTGTTTATATCAAAGCCGGTCAAAATATCAAAGCGGGGGATATGATTGCTAAAATAAAAGTGGTGGCCAATGTTTCCAATTTGAGTAACTCTCAAAATCAAGTGCAAACCAGTAAAATAGAATTAGATAATCAAGAAAAAATGTACCAACGTCAAAAAACATTATTTGATAAAGGCGTTATTTCGGCCAATGATTACGATGCTGCTTTGTTGGCTTACAAACAAGCCAAACAAAATTATGCGGCTGCCAAGCAAAGTTTGGATATTGTAAAAACGGGAACTACATCGGGCTTAGGTAAATATGCTAATACGTTGATTCGTTCCACCGTAAATGGGATGGTTTTAGATGTTCCGGTAAAAGTAGGAAATCAGGTAATCGAAAGCAATAATTTTAATGAAGGTACTACCATTGCAAGTGTTGCCGATGTGGGCAGAATGATTTTTGTTGGAAAAATCGACGAGTCGGAAGTGGGGAAAATTAAAGAAAAAATGCCTATCGAAATTACCATTGGCGCTATTGAAAATAAAAAATTTGATGCCTCCCTTCGTTACATTGCACCAAAAGGAGTAACTGAAAATGGCGCTATTCAATTTGAAATTAAAGCCGATTTGACAAATGATGATGCTACTTTTATCAGAGCAGGTTTAAGTGCGAATGCCTCGATTATTTTGGAAAAAGCGGATAAGGTTTTAGCTATCAAAGAATCGTTAGTGCAATTCGATAAAAAAACGCAAAAACCTTTTGTAGAAGTAGAAACTGCTCCGCAAAAGTTTACTCGTAAAGATTTGACTTTAGGCGTAAGTGACGGTATTTATGTAGAGGTGAAAAACGGAATAAAAGCTTCGGATAAAATCAAAATATGGAACCAAGGTTTGATTTCAGAAGATAAAAAAGAATAAAGCCTAAAAGGTAGAATCTTGATTTTAAAATTAATGTTAAATTTGTGTGGCAGGCTTGCTGCACTTCACGATAAGTATATGAAAAGTATAAAAACTATTGGCTTACTATTGGGTTTATTATCGGTCTTTTCGATGCAAGGACAAACCAAACAATGGACCTTAGAAGAGTGTGTGAAATATGCGATTGACCACAATATCTCCATTAAACTATCCGACTTGGATACGCAGTCGGCCGAAATCAATAAAAAAGATGCTTTTGGAAATTTTTTGCCTTCGGTTAATGCCAATGCATCTCATTCCTGGAACGTTGGTTTGAACGTCAATCCCGTAACAAATATTGCGGCGACTTCAACAACCCAATACTCGTCTATGGGAGCCGGAGTGGGTGTTGATATTTACAAAGGTTTGCAAAACCAAAATACCATGCGTAAGCAAAAACTAGCGCTTATTGCCTCGCAATATCAATTAACCAAAATGCAGGAAGATGTGGCTTTAAACGTGGCCAATGCTTTTTTGCAAGTGTTGTTTAACAAACAGAATTTAAAAGTACAACAAGAGCAATTGGCAATTAACCAAAAACAATACGAGCGTTCGGATGAAATGGTTAAAGCAGGAAGTATTCCAAGAGGAGATTTACTCGATGTAAAAGCCACTGTAGCTACTAGTCAGCAAAATGTAATTAATGCCGAAAACACTTTGTTAATTTCTAAATTAAGCTTGGCGCAATTGTTACAATTAAAAGAGTTTGCCAATTTTGATGTTGTAGATGAGAATACACTTCAGGACGAAAATAATATTTTGGAAAAAACACCTATGGATGTATATGCAAGAGCCAAAGAAACGCGTACAGAACTTAAAATTGCGCAAACCAACTTAGAAATTGCCGAAAAAAATGTCAAAATTGCAAGAGGTGCTTTTCAACCCACTTTGCAAGGGTTTTATAATATTAATACCAGGATTTCTTATGCCGATCAAATCAGTATAGAAAACGGTACAGTTGTTTCTAGTCCAGCGCCACCGTTTTGGAATCAATTTGCAGATAATAAAGGACAAGCGTTTGGTTTTCAGTTGAGTATTCCGGTTTTAAATGGTTTTTCGGTTCGCAACAATGTAGAGCGTACCAAAGTTGATTTGGAACGTTCTAAAATAGATTTGGAGCAAAAAGAATTGGATTTGCAACGTAATGTGTACACTGCTTTTACCGATGCCAAGGGAGCCTTGAAAGCACATGAATCGGCAATCGTAGCTTTAGAAGCCCGACAAGAAGCCTTTAATTATGCTACCGAAAAATACGAAGTTGGTTTGATGAATTCCTTCGATTTTAATCAGGCGCAAACCTTATTTACCAATGCACAATCGGAAGTATTGCGTACCAAATACGATTATATTTTCAAAATCAAAATATTAGAGTTTTATTTCGGAATTCCAATTATTCAAAACTAATAAACCATGTCAAAAAAAACACTATACATTATTCTTGGAGTTACAGTGGTCGCTATTGCCGCTTTAATCGGTTTGTCAAAAGCCGGAATAATAGGAAATAAAGACGAAGGAACAGAGGTAGAAGTTGCCAAAGTTATTAATTCGACTATTGTTGAAACCGTTTCGGCAACCGGTAAAATTCAACCTGAAATCGAAGTGAAAATTTCTTCTGAAGTTTCGGGCGAAATTATTTCGCTAAATGTAAAAGAAGGTCAAGTGGTTAAAAAAGGCGACTTATTGGTTAAAATCAATCCCGATTTATATACCTCTAGTTACAATCGTTCTATTTCTAATTTATCCGGAACCAAAGCAGGTTTGAGTCAGTCTGAGGCCAATTACAAAGAAGCCAAAGCCAATTATGATCGTAACAAAACCCTTTTTGATAAAGGCATTATTTCCAAATCGGATTGGGATAAAGCCATTGCTTCTTTTGAAGTAGCTAAAGCCAACAAACAAAATGCGTATTATAATGTGCAAAGTGCTTCGGCTTCGGTAAACGAGGCAAAAGACAATTTAGGGCGTACCACTATTTATGCGCCAGCCGATGGAACCATTTCGGTTTTGAATGTAGAATTGGGCGAGCGCGTTTTGGGTACCCAACAAATGGCGGGAACTGAGCTTTTGCGTGTGGCCAATTTGAATAATATGGAAGTTGAAGTAGACGTAAACGAAAATGATATTGTAAAAATTAAGGTAGGCGATGAAGCAAAAGTAGAGGTCGATGCTTATTTGAAAAAACAATTTAAAGGCGTTGTGACTAGTATTTCCAATTCGGCCAGCAGCGATTTAACTGCCGATCAGGTAACTAATTTTAAAGTAAAAGTGCGTATTTTAAAAGATTCGTACGCCGATTTAACAGCAGGTAAACCCGCAGCATATTCTCCTTTTAGACCCGGTATGACCGCTACGGTTGATATTATAACTAAAACAAAAACGAATGTCCTTGCAGTGCCGATTAGTTCGGTTGTAGTTAAGTCGGATACAGCAGCTACAGCAGCAAAAGACTTTAAAGTAGAAGATCCTAACGAAGACAAAAAAGAAGCTCCTAAAGAAGATAAAAAGTTTGAATGTGTTTTTGTAAAAGTAGGCGATAAAGCCAAAATACGCGTCATTAAAACAGGTATTCAGGATGATATGAATATAGAAGTTTCGTCGGGACTGAAAGCTGGCGATCAAGTCATCACGGGTCCTTACACTGTAGTCTCTAAAGAGTTGAATTCGGGAGATAAAGTAAAAATTAAAACGGATAAACCTAAAAAATAAACTAATTTTGAAGCCACATTTTATTGCTAAATGTGGTTTTCTTTTTTTATCTAAAAATCAAGCAAAAGTGGGTTATATTTTAAATATTGAAACAGCAACTAAAAATTGTTCGGTAGCATTGGCTCAAAACGGGCAAATCGTTTTGTGTAAAGAAATCGCGGGCGAAGGCTATTCGCATGCGGAGCAATTACATGTTTTTATTGAGGAATGTATACAGGAAGCTTCCATTTCTTTTTCTGATTTAGAAGCAGTCGCCGTCAGTCAAGGACCTGGTTCGTACACGGGTTTGCGTATTGGCGTTTCGGCGGCTAAAGGATTGTGTTTTGCGTTGTCTATTCCGCTAGTAGCGGTGGATACTTTGCAATCGTTGGCTTCGCAAGTTACTATTTCAGATGGTTTAATCGTGCCGATGTTGGATGCCCGCAGAATGGAAGTTTACAGTGCCGTTTTTGATACCAATTGGCAAAAAGCACGTGCTATTCAGGCCGAAATTTTAACCGAATATTCCTTCGATTCCTATACAGAAACTCTTTATTTTGTTGGCGATTGTTTGCCCAAATGCCAAACGGTTTTAACTAAACCTAATTTTGTTTTCTTAGAGAATATCCAATATCCGTCTGCCAAAGAAATGGCAAAATGGAGCTTTGAAAAATTCCAAAACAAACAATTCGAAGATGTGGCTTATTTTGAACCGTATTATTTAAAAGATTTTATGGTCACTACTTCTAAAAAATAAGTTTGTTTATTCTTGCAGATTGGTTTTACTCAACTCTTGAACATAGGGCTGCATATTAATTCCAGCATTTTCTAGTGCATATTTGCAATTTTCGAGTGTGTTGGTACTGACTGCATCAAAATCTTCATTTTTAGCCCAAGGATAAACCGCCAAAACAATTCCATTGTCGGCTAAACTTTTTACAAAAACGCGCGGCGCAGGTGTTTTTAAAACATTCGGATCGTTCAAAAGCAAATTTAATATAATCTGTTTGACTGTTTTTATGTCGGCATCATAGGCAATGGTAAAGGTAAATTCGGCTCTACGATGTCCTTGCATGGAGTAATTGATAATGCTACCGTTAGAGAGCGGACCGTTTGGAATGAAAACCGTCTGGTTGTTGGCTGCAATAAGTTTGGTTACAAAAAGTTGAATTTCGCTCACCGTACCCGTTATCCCTTGTGCTTCAATCAAATCGCCATCCCGAAATGGTTTGAATACAATTATCAAAACGCCTCCTGCTAAATTAGAAAGCGAGCCTTGCAACGAAAGTCCAACCGCCAAACCAATAGCTCCCAAAATGGCGACAAAAGAAGAAGTTTCAATCCCGAGTTTTGAAATGAAAGTGACGAAGAGTAAAATGCGGAGTGCCCAAAGTAACAAATCGGCTAAAAACTTGGTTAAAGTGGGGTCTAAATTACGGCGTATCATAATTTTTCGTATCAATCGATTGATGATGCGAATGAGGTACAGTCCGATGAATAAAATAAGAAAAGCCGAAATTAATTTGGGCGAATACCCAATCATCATGTCGATGATTTTTTGAATATAAAGCGCAATTTTTTGATGTTCTTGTTCCATAAAAGCAATAAAAAAACCTTCTAAAAAGAAGGTTTAGTTGATATATAAAGATAAAAATTATCCGTTAATAGCTTCTACTTTTATTTGCTCGTCGTTTAACATGCTTTTTAACATGTTTTCAATTCCGCTTTTTAAAGTAAAAGTCGAAGAAGGACAACCGCTACAAGCACCTTGCAAAATAACATTTACCGTTTTGCTGTCTTCGTTATAGGATTCAAAAGCAATGTTTCCACCATCGGCAGCAACGGCTGGTTTTACGTATTCTTCTAAAATATTAATAATTTGCTGCGAGGTAACATCTAGTTTGTCAAAAGCTTCATCTTTTTGAGAGTCATTTTTTGTAGCTGCCGGTAGTAAACTTTCGTCTATCACGGTACCGCCATTTTCCATGAATTCTTTAATAAAAGTTCTTACTTCTAAAGTGATTTCATCCCAACTGTTAATTTCGTATTTGGTTACCGAAATGTAATTCTCGTCCATGAAAATTTCTTTCACAAACGGAAATTTGAATAAGGCTTGAGCCAAAGGTGAAGCCGCAGCTTGATCAATATTTTTAAATTCAACGGCTGTTTTGGTTAGCATTTTATTCACCACAAATTTCAATGCCGATGGGTTTGGCGTTGTTTCGGCGTAAACGGTAATGGGCATTTTTTTAGGCTTGTTTTCGTTTTCTGTTATAATGGTACCGCCGTTTTCTACAAATTTTTCAATTTGTTCGGCAACCGCTTCCTTAACATCGTCCCATTCTACAATGCTGTAGCGTTCAACAGCAATAAAATTTCCCGAAATGTAAACTGTTTTTACAAATGGCAAATAGAATAATTGTTGTGCCAAAGGCGATTCTTTAGCCTCGTCTATGTTTTTGTATTCGTAACTTTGGTGACGTGTAATAAAATCAGGAAATTCAAATTTTATTATGGTAGGATTTTGTGTTTCTTTTATCGTGATTTTTGCCATGGCTTGTTTTAATTTTTATGCAAATTTACTAAAGATATTTTCTACTAATAGTTATATTTGGTTTTTATTATCATAATTAGAATTAAATAATAGGAGATGCAATAGGTTACTTTTGAAGAAGAGTCCAATTAAAAAAACACAACCAATCAACCACCGAATGCCATTACAACTAAGACTCTTTGTCCTGTTTTTGGGAATATTTTCCTGGGGATATTCACAAGAAGGAATTCCGGTTTATTCCGATTATTTAACCGATAATTATTACCTCATTCACCCTTCGATGGCCGGAGCAGCCAATTGTGCTAAAATTCGACTTACTGCTCGCAAACAATGGATTAATCAAGATGATTCGCCTGCTTTACAAACCCTCAGTTTCAATGGTAGAGTAGGTGAGAAAACCGGTGCAGGTATTATTTTGTTTAACGATAAAAACGGATATCATTCGCAAAAAGGGGTCAAATTAACCTATGCCTATCATTTGCTTTTTTCGAGAGATGAAATTGATTTAAATCAGCTTTCATTCGGGATTAGCGGAGGACTGATTCAAAATCAACTTGATGAATCGACTTTTAGCGGCTACGATCCAATTATTTTTGGTGATATTCAAAAAGACAGTTATTTCAATGTCGACTTAGGAATGTCGTATAATTATCTGAATTTTTATGCTCATGCTACCATTCAGGGCTTGTTGGAAACTCGTCGCGATTTGTATTCGGAATTAGAAAGTGATAATTTACGAAAATACCTCTTGAGTGTGGGTTATGTGTTTGGGCAAAAAAAGGATTTCTATTTTGAGCCTTCAATTTTGTTTCAATTGATGGATAAAACCAAAGAAAAAATAATAGACGCTAATTTAAAAGTGTATAAAAAGCTTGATTTTGGTAGCTTGTGGGGCGGATTATCGTACCGTCGTAATTTTGATGGAACCCAATATTTTGATGGAAATGAAATTGCAGTACAACGCATGCAATATATTACGCCGTTTGTAGGTGTTAATTTTAATAAATTTATGTTGGGTTACACGTATTCGAATGTAACCGGGAATGTGAATTTTGATAATGGTGGTTATCATCAAATTACGTTGGGTGTCGATTTGTTTTGTAAAAAAGAACGCTACGACTGCGCTTGTCCTGCTATTAATTAAACGCAATTTTAAAAGTAAACTTATGCTTATAAAAACAGTAAACGGAAAATCGCCTCAAATTCCTGCCGATTGTTATGTGGCCGAAAATGCAACTATTGTGGGCGATGTGACTTTTGGCGATTCGTGCAGTGTATGGTTTAATGCCGTAATTCGTGGCGATGTGCATTTTATTCAAATTGGCAATAAAGTAAACGTTCAGGATGGTGCCATTATTCATTGTACCTATCAAAAACATCCCACTATAATCGGGAATAATGTTTCGATTGGGCATAATGCAATTGTGCATGGTTGTACAATTCAGGACAACGTTTTAATTGGAATGGGCGCTATCGTAATGGATAATTGTGTGGTGGAAAGCAATTCGATTGTAGCAGCCGGTGCGGTTGTAACCCAAAATACCGTAATTGAATCGGGTAGTATTTATGCTGGCGTTCCTGCTAGAAAAGTCAAATCGATAGACCAATCTGATTTTGCCGGCGAAATTGAACGAATTTCGAATAATTATATGTTGTATTCGAGTTGGTTTAAGGAGTGATTTTTTTAAAAGTATTAAGTATTAAGTCGTTTTTAATTGCTACAATTGCAAGCGTTCGAAAAATTCGTTTTTATAACTTTCGCTTATCGGAAGTCGCTTGTCGGCAATTAAAACTTTGCTTTTTTGAATTGATTTGATGTGTTTGATGTTCACAATATACGAACGATGAATGCGGGCAAAACCTTTACTTTCGAGTAAATTTTCGAGTTTGATTAAACTTATAAGTGTTAAGGTAAATTTGTTATCGGTGGTGACAATTTTTACATAATCTTTTAGCCCTTCAATGTATAAAATATCCGAAAAATTAATTTTTACATTTTCGTATTCTGCCCGAACAAACATAAAATCTGGATTAATTTCGGGAGTAGTTGGTGTTGCAAGAGTTGGCGCAATGGTAGAAGTTGCCGTTTGTGTGTTTTGAAAAGTTTGTTGTGCGCGAACTACCGCTTTTAAAAAACGATGAAACGGGATCGGTTTAACCAAATAATCAATGGCGCCCAAATCAAATCCTTCTACAGCATATTCGGAATAAGCCGTTGTAAAAATCACCAATGGTTTTTTTTCTAAAACTTTCAGAAATTCGATTCCGTTAAAATGCGGCATTTCGATATCCAAAAACAATAAATCAACGGTCATTTGGTTAAGCGCCGAAACAGCATCAATAGCATTGGTAAACGTTGCAACCAATTCGAGCGAATCTACTTTTGAAACAAAATCTTGTAATAAATCTACCGCTAAAGGTTCGTCGTCAATAATTACACATTTCATAGGAAGAGCTTGATTTGTAAAAAGTTTTGTCAAAAATACTTGTAAAACGTAAAGGAGTGTTTTAAAAAAATCATAAAATAAATATACCTTTAGCCTTTTACTACAATGGTTTGCGTTAAGGTAAACCCGTCGGTTAAATTTCCGGTTACCGTTGCCAATTCCTGACTCAAACTGTCCGAAAAAATCGAGTCTTTTGAATTCGAAGTGTCGGCTTGACCATGAGCGACATAATGGGTACTTGCGTATACTTCGGAAGAAATCGTTTCCGGAAAAGCAATTTGTGTAACCAATACCGAATTGCCAGAGTCAGTTAAAACTTCTACGTGAAGATGTGGAGCGCGACCTTGATACCAACCTGGATAAATTGAAATAAAAGCGACTTTTCCATTAGTATCCGTAGTTTGTCTGCCTCTTAAAAAATGAACCGAAGTATAATCGGTTTGTTGCATTTGCGTACCGCCGTACTCCGAATAATTCCCATCTTTATCACAATGCCATAAATCGACCAAAACCCCGGCCAAAGGGGCGCAATTGTTATTTTGGTTTTCGATGATGAGGTTGATGAGTAACGGAATGCCGATGCGATCGGATTTGATGTTTTCTAACACCAATTGACTTGGCGTTTTTATCGGAAACGGGCCTTTAGTTTCGGAAGGGGAAACCATACAAGTACCATCTGATGATTCCGAATTGTTGTTCGTTTCCTCTTTAGAACAGGAACTCATTACTTTACTAGCAGCTGCTAGCGAAGCCATTCCTAATAATCCATTTCGAATAAATTTTTTGCGATCCATAATGGTATTCGTTAATTTAAATGTGTCTTTATTTTATCTAATTGCAAGAGCAAATACACTTTGTAAAATTGATTGTCTTGCTGTATTTTGAGGTCGTGCGCATTTGGGTAAATAAGGTCTAAACGATTTTTAATATTGTTTAATCCAATGCCCGAATTTTCGGGGTCGGTGGTGTAATCTTCTATTTTATTTTCTATTTTAAAAACCAGATTATTTCCTTCAATGGTAATTTTAATTTTGATGTAAGCAGCGCCTTTGTAATCGGTTCCGTATTTGAAAGCATTTTCCACAAACGAGATTAACAAAAGCGGTTCGATAAATTTGTTTTTAGCATCACCGTGAACATTAATGTTGATGTTTTCGATGTTGTTTAGTCGTAATTTTTGTAATTCGATATAATTTTGAATGTAGTTGATTTCTTTCTCTAGAGCTACCGTTTTGTTGTCGGTTTCGTATAACATATAGCGCAGTAATTCCGAAAGCGTCACGATGGCATTGGGCACCAAATCCGATTTTTTAAAAGCAAGCGAATAAATGCTGTTTAACGAATTAAACAAAAAATGCGGATTGGTTTGTTGGCGTAAAAAATTCAATTCGGTTGTGGTACGGTGACTTTCGGCAATGAGTTTTTTTTGTTCGTTATCATAATATTCCGCCAGTATTTTAATAACCGAACTAATGGCAATGATTAAAATGTAATAAATGGAAGGTGCTATTTTAAAGAAAAAGGGCTCTTTGTGCGGCTCTTTATTAAAATCGGGTGGCGGAAAACCTTTTGGTATTTCATTGGGTTTGTTTTTTGGGTCGAATTTTTCGATGGCCATTCGGTTTTCGTGCTGAAATTTAGGCTTGGTATAGGCAATGCGAAAAGACATAAAAACGACAATTAACCCGATAGTCCAACCCAAGTACCAACCGTATTTTTTTTGCAATAAAAAACGCGGTACTAGGTAAAAATAATTCAGATAAAACAAGACGATTCCCGTTGCCCATTGTACGTAAAAGTCGGTATTCACGCTAAAAATTGTTCCGAAGAACTGTACCCAAGAGCTGAAAATAAAAAATATCCAAATAGTGGTATGGATGATTATTTTTTGTCTGTTTTTATTCTTAAATGCTTCCAAAACGTGCTAAATTTTAATTCCTAATAAAAGTAAATCATTTTTTGTTAGGGTTGGCGACTGATGCGATTGGAGTTTTTCTTTTACGAATTCGCCTGTTTTAAGGGCCTCTTCTTCAGAGGAAAAACTTTTATTCTGACTAATTACCGGAATGATGCTTTGTTTGATGATTACTTTTTCATTGTCGGTTATTTTGTAACCCCAACCGGTTTCTGTTTTAAAAGAAATTACTAAAAATGCTGAACGATTTTGGCGTGCTGTTGCAAAAAGTACCAAACAAATCCCTAAAAAGAAGACTAGTTTTATAGCATATAAATTCTTCTGGAAACTATTCCAGAAGAATTTATCAAATGATTTAATTGTCATCATCATCTTGTTCTTGTTGTGGTTTAAACTCCCAGCAATCATCATAATAAGATGAACCGCTTCGGCCTAAAATAATGAAACCCCTATTGTTGATGGATATTCCGAGAGCATCAGTTCTTCCAGAACCTTCTAATGCTGTTTTTTCTTTCCATAAATCGGTGCTAGGGTTGTATTCCCAAATTGTTTTCGACGATTCTCCAGTACCAACATAACCCAATCCATCCATCGAAAAACTTACGGCATTAGAGCGCGCAATGTTGTAATCGTCATGATCATCTTCGTCGTCGTTTAAATCTCTTTTTTTCGTCCATGCTTCGGTAGTAGGATCGTACATCCAAAAATCGGTTTGGTAGGCGCCGTTGTTAATTCCGGTTCCTAAATAGGCTTTGTCATCAATAATAAAAACGGTTGCGTTTCTTCTTTTATTTCCGCTAAAACCACTTACAATATTCCAGCTATCGGCAGTTGGGTTGTATTGGTAAAAATCTTTTAAATAATTTCCGTCGTAACCCGTACCAAAAAATGCTTTTCCGCCTACCTGGAAACCGACAGCCGAATAACGGGCAGTACCAGCAAAATCTGCTTTTTGAGTCCAAGTATTCGTGTTGGGATTGTATTGGTAAAAATCTTTTAATTTATTGGTGCCATCATAGCCCAAACCAATATAACCGTTACCATCTAGTTCAAAGGCAGAAGCGGCACTACGCGCAATTCCGGTAAAGTCGGCTTTTTGTTCCCAGTAATCTCCTTCGCTGTTGTAAACCCATAAATCTTTTAGATACGCATCGCCTGTATAACCTGTTGCGATATATACATAATTATCTATAATAAAAGCTACGGCACTCGATCGGGCAGGGCCATCAAAAGCCGATTTTCTAATCCAGTTCCCTAATAAATCATCGTCATCGTTGTCATTGCTGCAGCCAGTTGTAAGTAAGGAGGTAAAAATGGTTAGCGCTAAAACTATTCTTTTCAAATTCTGCTTCATCTATTGTAATTGTTTAATGTTTGTATTTTATTCCGAATGAAAAACAAGGGCCGTTACCGACATTTAAATCAGAAACTACGGTTCCGTTGTTTTGAATTAGTTGGTATTTTCGGTTTGAATCGTATCCGCCTCGAAGGTTTATAATCCAATTGTTGTCTATATTTCTTTCGTATTCTAGTGCTGTCGAAATTTGCGATATAGATAACCTTTGTGTATTTTCTTCAGCATACTTTTCAGAGTCTACATTGTAGAAATTTCCCGTAAAACTGTTCCATAATCTAAACTGATTTCGTTCGTTGTTTGAGTAACTGATTACCGAATTGGGATAACCCACTTTTACGTTTATTTGTTCGTTAACTTGATAAGCAACAGCGCCAATCGGAACCATTTTGGGCGATCCTAAAAAAGAACTTCGAGAAACTCCTGCCATTAAAACCAAATTCGAACCAATAATTTGATGTAATTCAAGTCCGCCCAAAATGCTTACGTTATCTATTCCGATTTTTTCTTGAAAGCTCAAACTGGGTAAAATGTTGGCTTTTACCGCCGTTTTTGCTGAAAATTTTAAGGTAGCTTCAATTGTATTTTTAATTTCATTAAAACCATTTTGGTTGTTTTGCCAATTGGTATATCGGTTGTCATAAGTAGCATTGGCATGTGTATACGACAACGAATTTTCAAAAGCAACTGCCTTGTTTTTTGCAAAATTAAATCCAATACCAATCGAAGCTTGATTCCAATTTACTTGTTCACTTGCGGCTGTTAGAACGTTTCCTTGTGCGGTAAAACCATTTTGTGCTTGTATGCTAACCAAAGGAGCAGTCAGTAAAAAGTAAATTAAAGGTGGTATTTTCATTTTTATTTTATTGGTTTCAAAAGTAGCTTGATTCGTCTTTTTAAAAAAAGAAGATATATAAGCGGTGGTTTTGCATAGACCAATTTGCTGTTTTTTTCTTTGAATGGATTTCAATACAACATTCTATAGTTATCGAGTAAATGCTTGCTTTAATAGATGAATTTCGTTTGGCGGTATATGTTGTAATGTAGTGCAGTAAAGCGTCATTTATATTTGTCCAAAAAATAAGTATGTACAAAATAATTTTACTCCTGCTTTTAGTAGGTGTCTTTGCAGCTTGCGAAACCGTTGCCGATGCAGGCGTGTTTGTTGTGGGATCGGATTATTTATCGGTAAATAATAAAGTGATTCAAATTGATACGTTAACGGCAAACATGGCAACCATCAACTTTGATTCTTTAGTCACATCGGAACAAAATCGCATTTTGATTGGCAACTATGACGATCCCATTTTCGGGAGACTAAAATCAGTGAGTTATTTTCAATTGTCCAATTCGGTGGGTGATTATTCAGTCGGAAATACCTCGGCTTCGGATACGGAATATTTGAATTATGTTTACGATTCGATAGCCTTGGTTTTAAAATACGATGATTATTATTTTGGTGATACGACAAAAGTGCAAACCATTGATGTACATCGCATTTTAGAAAAAGTAAAACCCGCCAATTCCGAAGATTCTCGTTTTTATAACAATTCGAGTTTGGCTTACGATTCTAAAAGTTTGGCGACTTATTCTTATAAACCACGCCCAACCGAAAAAGATTCCATTCATGTTCGTTTGGATGATGCGTTTGGCGAGGCACTTTTTTTACGCTTAAAAAATAGAGAAATCACCAATTTTGATGAATTTACCGAATACCTAAAAGGAATGGTACTTGTACCAAACTCAACCAATTCATCAAATATTGTTGGGTTTAATTTGTCTAGCGAATTACGCGTGTATTATTCGAAATACCAATCGGATGCAGAAGAATCTATCGTAAAGAGTTTTACCATTGCCGATGCTACTAAACAATACAATGCTATTTCGTCGGACAAAACGGGAACTTTAATTCAGGATTTACCCATTTCGTCTAGTAGTTTATCCAGCAATTTGAGTGGTAATAAAGGTTTTATTCAATCCGGTTCGGGTGTGGCCTGTCGAATTGATTTTCCGACACTCAAAGAAATGAATTATATAGCGGAAAACGGCACTGTAGTCGATGCCGTTTTAAAAATCAAACCGGTTAAAAATTCCTATTCCGATGCCTATCCCTTGCCCGATTCGTTGCAAGTATATGTAGCGGATAATCTCAATCGAATTAGCGGTACTTTAAACGATTCTAAAGATATTCCGATATATGCTGTCTTATCGCAGAAGAAAGACGAATTCAATGAAAATGTTTATTACGCATTGCCTTTAGGTGGTTTTTTGCAGAAGGAATTGCTGAAACAATCCGATTCCCGAAAAGGCTTAATTCTGACTATTCCGAATTATAATAAAGAGATTAACCGGGTGGTTTTAGGCGATCAAAATTTATACGATAACAAAATGGAATTGCAAATTTTTTACCTGACTTATTAATGAAGAATTGTTTTTTTTATATTGTGTTGAGCTTTTGTTTTTCGGGTTTGGTTTGTGGGCAAAGTATTTCCACTTCGCCCTATTCTATGTACGGATTGGGGAGTGTTTATGATTCCGATTTTGGCGGTATTCCTGGAATTGGTTCTTCGGGTTTGGCTTTACCTTCATCAAATTTTATCAATAATTTAAATCCGGCTTCGTTGGGATTTATGAATCAAAATCATTTTTTGTTTTATGTAGGAGGGAAGACTATTTTTACCACTTTTCAAAATAATGAACTCAAAGAAAGTCGCAATACCATGCAGTTTTCGCATTTGGCTTTTGCCTTTCCCATTTCAAAAAAATCGGCCTTATCCTTGGCATTAAAACCGTATTCGAGTTCGAGTTTTAAAATTTCCAATCTGGAGTTGCCTATTTTGGATAGCCAAAATTATTATACTTTGAATGTTTTGGGTTCTGGTGGTTTAAATGATTTGGATTTCAGTTATGGCTATCGAGTAAGCTCAAAATGGGCGGTAGGTTTTACAGGCACTTTTTTGTTTGGAACTACTACGGAAAACCGCGAATATTACGTAGCCAACTCGGTAACCGCTATTGCTAAAGAAAGTTATTTTAATGGATTTCGAGCGACAGTTGGAACGCAGATTAAAATTGATTCCACTTTAACCCTTGCCGCTACGCTAAAAGTTCCTTCGCAAATAAAAGTTTCCAAAGTGCAATCGGTAGCCACTTCTAATTCAACGGGAGATAGTACAGTTGCAACAGATGAAGCGTCGGATAGTGATGATTATTTTTTACCCTTTGAATTCGGTGTCGGAATTAGTAAAGTTTTTAAGCAAAAATTCAACTTAACTGCCGACTATCAAAGATCCTTTTGGACTGCAACGAATCAATCCGATAGTTATGGCGATTTTGTCAATCAAAATCATTTTGCGGTAGGTTTGTCCTATCAAAAAGCGCAACGTTCCTGGAATTATTGGGACCAACTTCGGTATTCGGTTGGCGGTAATTACAATTCGGGTTATTTAGAAATAAATGGCAATAAAGTAAATGATGCCGCTTTGTCTTTAGGAGTTTCTTTTCCTTTAGAGAATAATTTTTCAGCGATCAACCTATCGTATTCGTATGGCCAAAGAGGTAGAATTGGCGACGGTTTGGTCAAAGAAAATTACCATAAAATATCCCTAAATATATCGTTAGATGGTATTTGGTTTTTGAAGCGTAAAATCGACTAATTTAAAATTCTTTTTCTTCTACTGTATACTCTTGCCCAATGATGGATTGCAATACATGGGGATTGGTGTTTGTGTAAAAAATGGGTTTGGGAGCTTCTAATGTTGCTAATCCCACTTTTTCTTGCAAGATGTTTCGGGTTTGACGTGCTACTGCTTCGCCCGAATCAATAATTTGAATGTGCTCGGGCAGTATTTTTTTTATTTGCGGAATTAAATATGGATAATGACTGCAACCGAGTACCAAATAATCAATATTCGCCGCTATCATGGGCTCCAAATACGAATGGAGTAGTTGGGTCATTTCGGGCGAATTTAAATCGCCTGCTTCAATCAATTGTACCAATCCGTGGCCAACTTGTTCCATGATTTTTGTGTGTTGAAACATTTCGGCCGTTTTATGAAACAAGTCGCTGTTTAAAGTGCCTTGTGTTGCTAAAATACCGATGGTTTGAGTTTTGGAGTTTAACGCAGCAGGTTTAATGGCAGGTTCAATTCCGATAAACGGAATTGGATATGTAGCTCTTAATTCTGAAATGGCATTTGTCGTAGCCGTATTGCAAGCTACCACAACCAATTTGCAGTTTTGATTTAGTAAAAAATCAACATTTTTTTTACTTAAATCGATGATTTCTTGTTTTGATTTCTGACCGTAAGGGGCATTTTTACTGTCGGCCAAATAAATGGTTTTTTCGTTTGGTAACAAGGCATGAATGGCCTTCCAGATAGAAGTGCCTCCAATTCCCGAATCAAAAATGCCTATAGGGTGGTTGTTGGTCATGAGAACAAATTTATACTTTTTTTAAATTATAAAAGAAGCAATCTTTCTTTTGTAAAAAAAAAACTGCTCCAAACTGATGATTCAGTGGAGCAGTTTTGTATAGGGTTTGGATGGATTAAAATCCTAAATCTTTTTTTACATCAGCAGTCAAGTTTGGACCATCTGCAAGTAATAAAGAGCTTCCGTCAACAACATATTGGTATCCTTTTGCTTTACCTACTTTTTGGATAGAAGCTTTCACTTTATCCATTAATGGTTTTACGATATCCGTTTCTTTTTGTTGCAATTCTTTTTGTGCATTATCTCTGTAATCCACAATTCTTTTTTGCATGTCTTGTACTTCTTTCGAACGATCTGTGTTAACCGCTTCTGTAACCGTAGTTGATTCTGCTTCGTATTTTTTAAGTTTAGCTTGGTACTCGTCTACCATTTTTTTGTATTCAGCATCATACGTTTTGCTCAATGTTTCTAATTGTTTTTGTGCATCAAGCATCGCTGGCATTTTAGACATGATTTCGCCAGTATCAACGTGAGCTATTTTTGCTTGAGCTGACATAGTTTGATTAGCACCTACAAAAAGTATAGCAGCAATTAGTAATGTTTTAATTTGTTTCATCATCATTTTAAATATTAATTAATTATTGGTCGTATTTGTTTTTAATTTTTAGTCGAAGTTTCGCTAGGAGTTGTTGTTTCTTTTGCTTTTTTGGCAGCCTCTCGTTCTTCTAATATTTTTTGTCTTCTTAATTCTAATTCTTTTTTACGTTCTTCATACAAACGTTGTCTTTCTTCTGCTTTTGTTTCGGCAGCGGTTTTGGTTGGTATTTCCTCCTCAACATCGCTTTCTACCGATTTTGCTGTTGTGTTAGTTGCCGGTGCCGCTTGCGTTTTAGCTGTTTCAGAAACCGTGCCATTTTTTTTAGCTTCTCTTTCGGCTAATATCGCGTTTCGTCTTTCTTCGTATTCTTTTTGTTTTTGGTCTTGCGCTAATTTTCTTTCGGCTAGTATTTTTTCACGTTGTACTTTTTTCTCTTCGGCAATTTTTTGTCGTTCGCTTAAAGCAGGATTCTCTTCAATAGCATCAAGTTTAGCTTGTTGTTGCTCTTCAAGTTCCAATTGTTTTTTAGTTACTTGCTCTCTTTTATCTGCTCTGGTGATGATGCGTAATACTTGATCGCTAATATCAAATCGTTTCGCCGCAAATAGCATTGTCAAATCGGAAGAACGGTCAAAAATAAAATCGTATTTTTTTGCTTCGGCAATATCCTGAACGGCAGTAAAAACTTGGTCCTGTATAGGTTTTGCTAGCGCCGCTTTTTGTTGCATTAGCATCCCGTTTACGCCAAACTGTTTTTGCTGAAAATCCAACATTTCATTTTCTAAGAACTTAATTTCGGTTTCTCTTTCTTCTATTAATTCTTTCGTTAATAGGGCTCTTTCTACTTTAAGAGTTTCTTTTAAATTGGTGATATCCGTTTTTTTTGCTTCGATATCTTGTTTCCATTTTTGGGCTTTCAGTTCTAACTGTGCTTTGGCTTCGGTATAATCGGATACATTTTGTAAAATATATTCCATATCAATGTAGCCTACTTTCGTAGTTCTGGTCTGCCCCTGATGCTTGTTGGCAAAAATCAGGGCTAAAAATATAAATAAAAACTGTTTTCTCATAACAACATCACTTTATTTGAAAATTTTTAACCAATTAGACTGTTAAAATTGTTGCCCGATAATGAAATGGGTTTCCCAACCGTTGGCTTTAGGAGATCGTGTTCCTGGTGCAGTAGGTAATCCATCAAATCCGTAACCGAAATCAATTCCTAATAAACCAAATGCAGGCATGAAAACACGTAAACCAGCTCCCGCAGATCGATTCAAATCAAATGGGTTGTAGTTTTTGAATTCAGGGTAAGATGCTCCCGCTTCAAAAAAGGTCAGTGCATAAATCGATGCCGATTGTTTTAAGGTGATTGGATAACGTAATTCGAACGAGAATTTATTGTAAATGGTTGCTCCAATTTGTTGTCCGGCACTGTTAATAGGGGTTAAGGAATTGTTTGGATATCCTCTTAACTGAATCGTCTCACGTCCATCCATCGAATAATTGGCCATTCCATCTCCTCCTAAATAAAAACGCTCAAACGGAATTACACCACGATCTTGATTGTAAGCTCCTAAGAAACCAAATTCGGCCAATGATCTAAATACCAATTTACCGTACACTTTTGTATACCAATCGGCTTTAAATTTTACTTTGTAGTACTCTAACCAGTTGTATTTTTTCTGGTCAACTTTAGCTGGGTCTGCCGCCGCATCTTGGTAGTTGTCTACATGATTTCCGCTAGCATCTAAATAATCGCCAGGTTGTACAATGATACCATTGTTGTCTTGGTACGTATCAGAACTTGTTTTTTTGTACTCTTTTTGATTGCCTAAATCAGCATAATCAACTCCATTGAATAGCGAATACGGTGGGCTAAATTTTGCCGAAACAGAGAACTCTGATCCATACATTGGAAATATCGGGTTGGTTCCTTTGTTGTTTCGGGTAAGTCCAATCGTGTACGATAAGTTTCTAGAAGCACCGTTACCAAAAGTAAACAGTCCTGTATAATAATTATTCAAATCGTAGTGCTGGTAGCTTAAAGCTTGTGATAGTACAAAATAATCATCTGGTGATGAAAGTCGTTTCGCTTTACCAATAGAAACCGTAAAGATGTTGAAACTTTGGCTTCGGTCTACTGTTTGGGTAATGTAATTGTTATTGTATTGTTTACTGTATGAAATAGACGAGTTAAATTGTACCGGTTTTTTACCACCAAACCATGGTTCGGCAAACGATAAACTATAGGTTTGGAAATACGTACTTCCTTGTAAACGCAACGAAACTTTTTGTCCATCTCCCATAGGAAGCGGTTTGTACGATTCTTTATTGAATATATTTCGAGTAGAAAAATTGTTAAACGAAAGTCCTAATGTACCGATGAAACCACCGCCACCATAACCTCCTTGAAGTTCTATTTGACTGGCTCCTTTTTCAACTAAGTGGTATTCAATATCTACCGTGCCTGCGGCAGCATCTACATTTTTAAATTGAGGGTCGATAGATTCTGGATCAAAAAATCCTAATTGTCCAATCTCACGAATGGTACGTACTAATTGCTCTTTGCTGTACTTGTCACCTGGTTTGGTACGCAATTCACGATAAATTACATGATCGTTGGTTTTGTCGTTACCAACAACGGTAATTTTGTTGAAATAAGCAATTGGTCCTTCTGTAATTCTAATTTCAAAATCAATGGTGTCGTTTGCTGTTCTGGTTTCTACTGCATTAATATTAGAGAACAGGTATCCGTTATTTTGGTATAAATTGGTGATATCTTCCGCATCGGGTTTTGATTTGTCTGCAATTCTTTCTTGCAACAAAACACCGTTGTAAGTATCTCCTCTTTTAATACCTAATAAACGCTGAAGCGATTGATCAGGATAAATAGTGTTTCCTAAAAATTTAATATTACCAAAGTAGTATTTGTTTCCTTCTTCTAGTTTTATTTTAATAGCCAAGCCGTTTTTCTTTTTGTCATAAGTAACCGAATCCGAAATGATTCGCGCATCACGGTATCCTTTGGCTTTGTATTTGGCTAAAACTTTTTCGAGGTCTTCTTTGTATTTGTCTTTTATGAATTTGGAAGCTTTATAAAAACGTAAAAAGTTTCGCTCTTTGGTGTTTTTCATAGCGCTTTTCAGCTCTTTGTCTGTTAATTGCGTATTTCCGATAAAGTCAATATCGTTAACTTTTACTTTTTCGCCACGATCCAAACGCACCAACATATTCACATGATTGCCATCTGTCGAGTCGGCTGGAGTAGTGGTAATAGTTACTTTGGTGTTAAAATAACCGTCTTTTTTGTACTTGTTTTCGATGTAATTTTTAGAAGTGGTAATTAAATTTTCGTTGACAATTTTGTTTTTGGTCAAATTATTATCTTTAATCAAACCGTCGACTTTGCTCTTTTTTACGCCAACAAATTTTACCTCATTTAATTTGGGTAATTCAACTATTTCTAAATCAAGATAGATGCTGTCGTTTTGAATATGGTTTACATAAAAAGAAATCTCGTCAAAGAGTCCTAATTTACCGAGCTTTTTGATGGCGCCACTAATTTCTTCGCCCGGAACGGTAATTTTTTGTCCTTTTTGCAAACCAGAAAAGGTCACTACGGTTTGGGCATTGAAACTAATTTTTCCTACAATAGCTACATCTGCAAGTGTGTAGGTTTTACCTGAATCAAAAGGTAGTCTTTCTTGTGCTTTAACTTTCGAAAATCCTCCAAGAACTAGCGCAGCAATTAGTAATTTTTTTAAACTTTTATGTAACACTAAGTGATTATTTAATTTGTTCGCTTGTTTTTCCAAATCGACGTTCTCTTTTTTGATAACTAATGATAGCCTCATATAAATTTTCTTCTTTAAAGTCTGGCCATAACACATCGGTAAAATACAATTCTGCATAAGCAATTTGCCATAGCAAGAAATTACTGATTCTATGTTCTCCGCTGGTACGTATTAACAAATCTACATCGGGTAAATTTTGCGTGTAAAGATGCTCATTAATAATTGAATCGTCAAGACTGTCAATTGAAATTATATTATTTTTAACTTTATTGCTAATGGCTTTCACCGCTTGCACCAATTCTTCTCTAGCCCCGTAACTTAGGGCTAAAGTTAGGGTTAAGCGGGTATTGTTTTTAGTCTTTTCGATAACGTCAAAAAGTTCTTTTTGTGCTTTTTTTGGCAATTTTTCTAAATTTCCAATGGCGTTTAACTTGATGTTGTTTTTATCTAAAGTTTCCAATTCTTTTTTCAAGGAATTGATTAGGATTTTCATCAAGGCTTCTACTTCCAATTTGGGTCTGTTCCAGTTTTCGGTAGAAAAGGCATAAAGAGTTAGATTTTTAATCCCGAGTTTGGTACACGTTTCAATGGTTTTTTTAACTGATTTGGTACCGTTTTCATGACCAAATGCGCGCAAAAAACCTTGTTGTTTGGCCCAACGACCATTCCCGTCCATAATAATGGCCAAATGTTCGGGTAATTTGTTCGGGTCTATTTGTTCTAATAAATTCATTCTTAATATGGGCAAAAGCAAGGTTTGTTTCCAAAAGTATACGTTAGTGTCATTCCAGTAAACACATACCAATCATTATTATTTAAGTTGCCAAAACGGTATTGGCTCAAACTGTTACTATTTGGAAAACTTCCGTCTACATTATCGGTAAAGGTATAACGAGCACTAATTTCGGCTCCTAAAACAAAATTGGGCGTGATGTTTGTTTTTACTCCTAATGTCATTGGGATGGCAAATGAATGTGCTTTCGATTCTTTGAAAGTATCGCCATTTATTATATATAGGTCGTTATAACCAAAATAACTTAATCCCGAATATACATACGGTGTGATTTGTTTTTCGGATAAATGCAAATTGAAATCAAAAAAATTAAATTCAATTCCGGCAGCTACCTCCCGCACTGTATTGTCAAAACGATATCCTCTTTGGTTTCTAGCGCCTTCATTCGAATCGAAATCATTGGCGGTTAAAGTTGATTGGGTGTAAGAAAACCGATACGCATGACGGGTGCTGCGGTTCCATTTGTACAAAATACCAAATGCTAATTTATCGGGCGAAATATAGGTCGTGTTTCCTACGTCGCCGATATAATTGCTTCCGCCTAAAAATACACCTACCTCATGAATTTGAGCGGAAGATGAAAAGAGGGAGCTAAAACATAACAATAAATAAAAATATCTATTCATTTAATTCTTAGTTGCGTGCAAATATAATAATTATCACTTCGAATCAATACCAATTCCACTAAATGTGGAAATTTTATGGATGAATGCCTTATATTGTCACTATTAATAAAGGTTTTACATCTACGAAACGAAAAAATGAGGTTGAATAGTATAAACCAGAAATAGTATTCAGAATTAATTTCTTTTGTCTTCTCCCCAAAGTAATTTTTTTCGAAGGGTTTTTAAGAAAGTTTCTCCAGGAATTTCGACCATGTTGATTTTGAAATCGGTTTTTTTGATGGTTAAAATAGATTCGTTTCGTACGGAAGTAATTCTCGAATCTAAGGAAACTAAATATTGGTCTTCTCGGCCGCTGACTCTTAATTTAACTTCGGTATTATCAGCAATAACCAAAGGTCTGGCATTGAGATTATGTGGTGCGATGGGAGTTACTACTAAACTTTCTACTGTTGGAGTGAGTATAGGACCGCCACAACTTAATGAATATCCGGTTGATCCGGTGGGTGTGGCGATAATCAAACCATCAGCCCAATATGAGTTTAAAAATTCGTTATTTAAATAGGTGTCAACCGTAATCATGGAAGTGGAATCTTTTCGGCTAACGGTTACTTCGTTCATGGCAAAATTCATGGCTTCGATAGCTTCGTTTTTTGGCTCGCAATGCAAACTCAGTAGTGTTCTTTGCGAGATGCTGTAGTTTTTATCGATTACAAATTGTAAAAATGACGCAATATCTTCTTTAGAAACGCTAGCTAAAAAACCCAATCTACCGGCGTTGATTCCTAAAATAGGTACTCCCGAATTACGAACCAAAGTAGCTGCTCTTAAAATAGTACCATCTCCACCAATGCTAATTAACATTTCGTAGGATTCGTCTAGTCCGGCTTCGGCAGTAAAGGTTTGGTATTGTTTTTTGATGAGTTCTTTTTCATACAACATGTCCAGAAAGTTGGCTTCAATCACCATTTCGATGTTGTTGGTGTTAAAAAATACAAAAATATCTTTTATGATAGGTTCGGTGCTGTTTTGGTAATATTGTCCGTAAATAGCTACTTTCATTGGGTTGTGTTAGGTAGTGTAAAAGCGATGTTGACTTGAGTTAACCCAAATCGATTGTTTTTTTGGTTTAAATGTTTAAATATTTGTCTAAATAATCCGATCGTTCCTGAAGGTTTTTTAAGTAATTGTCTTCCTGATGTTCTGAGATTATTTCGTAATCGTAGCGTCTGAAAGTTTGAATGATTTCATTGATAGAACCCATGCTGATTTTAATTGTAATTTCGACGGTAACAGCATCGGCTTCCGAAATAAAAAGACCTAAAATGCGGGCGTTATTACTTTCTACAATTTGAGTAATTTCGCTCATTGTATAATCCAGCAATCCTTTTTTTACGATTATAATACCGCCTTGTTCTTTTAAAAAGGGTGTTTCATGAAAAAACTTCATGATGTCTTCAATTTCATAATAACCGATGTAGGTGTTTTTTTCGTCTAAAATCGGAATTAAATTGGTGTGGTTTTTAGCAAAAACTTCAAGCACATCTAACCAGATCATGTTTTTACGAGCAAAAAAATGATCCAAAGTGTATTTGTAATCAATGATTTTTTTGTCTGAGTCAAAAGTTTCAATGTCATCTGCTGAAATGCTACCTATGAAAACGCCTTCTTCCATAACAGGGAAATGCGAAAAATGCAAGTCGGCCAAAAAGTCTTGAACCGAAGCAATGGTTTCTTGGCTGTTAAAAGCTTTAAAGTCGTTGCTGATGTAGTCGTGAAGGTCTGTCATAAATCAAGCGGCTATATTTATTGCAAAATAATCAAAAAATAGCAAATTCTCCTAAGTTTTACTTTGTATTTTTGTGCTAAGAAGTATTATTTTACAGTAATTATTTTAAATTATGACAAAGTTAAGTGTAAATATTAACAAAATAGCCACTTTAAGAAATGCGCGTGGTGGCAATGTGCCCGATTTACTAAAAGTAGCTACCGATATTCAGAAATTTGGGGGAGAGGGAATCACCGTTCATCCCCGTCCAGACGAACGCCATATTCGTTATCAAGATGCGAGAGATTTAAAGGCAATAGTGTATACCGAATATAATATTGAAGGAAATCCGCAGCACAATTTTATCGATTTGGTACTCGAATGCCAACCCGATCAGGTTACTTTAGTGCCCGATGCTATTGGTGCGTTGACTTCCAATGCGGGTTGGGACACCATTAAGCATCAGGATTATTTAACCGAAATGATTCAGGAGTTTCAACGAAATAACATCCGTACATCAATATTTGTCGACCCCGAGCTCAATATGATTGAAGGTGCGAAAAAAACGGGCACCGACCGAATTGAGTTGTATACCGAAAGTTTTGCCCATCAATATAGTTTGGGAAATTTAAAAGGAATTGATCCCTACATTGCAGCGTCTGTTCGTGCCAACGAATTAGGATTAGGAATTAATGCTGGCCACGATTTGAGTTTGGATAATATTCAGTTTTTTAAACAAAATATACACGGTTTGTTAGAAGTTTCTATTGGTCACGCCTTAATTGCTGAATCGTTGTATTTAGGATTGGAGAATGTAGTGAATATGTACAAACGTAAATTACAATAAGAAGAAATGGTATATTCAAAAATTGAAGGAGAGGGGAAACCTTTGTTGGTATTACACGGTTTTTTAGGAATGTCTGACAATTGGAAAACCTTAGGATTGCAATTTGCAGAAAATGGTTTTGAAGTCCATATGCTGGATTTACGAAATCATGGCCGTAGTTTTCATTCAGACGAATGGAGTTATGAAGCCATGGTGCAAGATGTCTACGAATATTGTCAGGCCAAACAATTGAGCGCTATTACCGTTTTAGGGCATTCTATGGGAGGGAAAGTGGCTATGCTTTTGGCTACCACTTATCCTGATTTGGTTGAAAAATTAATTGTTGCCGATATTGGACCTAAGTTTTATCCGCAACACCATCAAGATATTTTGGGCGGTTTAAATGCGGTTGATTTTTCGGTGCAACCCAGTCGTAATGAAGTGGAAGAAATTTTGAAACCCTATATTCCGGATTTTGGTACGCGACAGTTTTTAATGAAAAGTTTGTATTGGGTTAGTCCGGGGCAATTAGGCTTTCGATTTAATTTGAAAGTGTTTAATGGTAATTTGGATGCCATCGGAAAACCCTTAGCAGCTGATAAAATTTTTGAAAAACCAACTTTGTTTATTCGTGGAGGAGCTTCCAATTATGTTTTAGATGCCGATATCGAATCGATTAAAATACATTTTCCTGATTTGAAATTAGAAACCATTCCTAACGCTGGGCATTGGCTTCATGCCGAAAACCCAAAGCTTTTTTATGAAATGGTTATTTCGTTTTTGAATGCATAAAAAAATAGTTTGTAATTGCATTTGAGTAAAATAAGGTGCTTACACAAAATGTTTTTTACTGAGTAGGGACTTTATTTTAATTCCATTTGTTAGGTTTAATCTAAAATTGTAGTATTTTTATTGTATAAAAAATAATCGTATGAAATTAATTTTAAGAATACTTATTACCGCCATTTTAGTAGTTATTTTGGCTAATTTTTTACCTGGAGTGCATGTTGCCAGTTTTACAATTGCTTTAATTGTTGCAGTTGTGTTAGGTTTGTTAAACATTTTTTTTAAACCCATTATGGTGTTACTCACGTTACCAGTTACTATCATAACGTTGGGGTTGTTTTTGTTGGTGATTAATGCTATTATTATTTTGGTGTGTACCAAAATTGTAGGCGGTTTTACAGTGGATTCCTTTTGGATTGCTATGTTGTTTAGTGTTTGTTTGTCTGTTTTACAGTCAATTTTCTTCCGCATTGTAGGTGAATAGGCAAAGGAAAGGACAAACTGAAGCGTTACAAAAGCGCCTTCTTATCAATATATTAAAAAGCTTGGTTGGGTTGCAAAAAATTTATAATTTTGCGACCCAATTTTATTATGTAAATTAAAGAATCAGATGGATATTAAGAGAGTAGCAATAGACGCAGTAAATGAGGTAATTGTGATGAACGTAGTTCATATGGATTACAAAGGTCAGGTAGCCAAAAGAATCAACGAAAAAATGCCTTTAGCACAAGTAAAAGGTTTTCGTAAAGGACAAGTGCCTAAAGATCTTGTAGCGAAACAATACGGGAAAAGCATTAAAATAGAGGAAGTTAAAAAAGTGGTTGATTTGGCTTTAGAGCGCTATATTCAATCAGAAAGATTAAACCTTTTAGGAACTCCACTACCTAAAGTAAACGAAAACTTTGATTGGGATGCAGAAGAATTGACTTTTGAATATGAAATCGGTTTAGTGCCTAATTTTGATATTAATCTAGAAGCTAAAAATGATATTGTAAAATATGTAGTTTCGGCTGATGATAAATTAATTGATGGTCAAGTAGAGCGTATTCAAAAACAATTCGGAAAAGCAAATCCAGTTGAAAAAGTAAAGGCTGATGCTGATATTACTGGGACTTTTGTAAACGAAGCTAACGAAATCGAAAACAAAACTACTTTTGCTTTGTCGGTTTTCAAAGATAAAGCCACTGCCGATTTGTTTATCGGAAAAGAAGTTGGTGATGTGGTAACTGTTAATACAAAAGGATTGTTTCAAGACGATCACCAATTGATGGATTATTTAAAAGTGGGGCATGATAATGTACACGATTTAGCAATTGATGTTACTTTTACTATCGAGGCAATCAATGTTTCAGAACCTGCTGAATTGAATCAAGAATTATTTGATAAATTATTCGGAGAAGGTAAAGTTGCTACTTTAGAAGATTTGAAAGCGAAAATTAAAGAAGATGCTGAGGCTCAATTTGCGCAACAAGCGGATCAAAAATTACTAATGGATGTACAAGATTTCTTAATCGAAAACACCAAATTTGATCTTCCTGAATCGTTCTTGAAAAAATGGTTGCAAACAGTTGGAGAGAAAAAAATGACTGCCGAAGAAGCTGAAGTTGAATATGCAAGATCGGAAAAAGGTTTGCGTTTTCAATTAATCGAAGGAAAAGCAATGGCGCAAAGCAACATCCAAATTACCTTTGAAGATTTGAAAGAATTTACAACGGGAGCTATCAAACAACAAATGGCTCAATTTGGACAAACCAATCCAACCGATGAAGAAGTACAAGGAATTGTTGCTAGAGTTTTATCAAACCAAGACGAAGTGAAGAGATTGTCGGAACAAGTTGTAGCATCTAAAATGTTAGAATTGTTTAAAGAAAAAGCAAATCCAACGGTTAAAGAAGTTACTTACGAAGAGTTTGTAGCGGCTTCTTACGGAGAATAAATTTTAAGTATAAAGTAAAAAGTAGTAAAGTTGAACGTTCAAAAGGATAAGTAGTTTTTTGAACTTTATGATTTTATTACAAATACAGAGTAATTAAAAATAGTTATATTTGAGCGTCAGAAAATTTTTTTTGACGCTCTTTTGTTTAATAAAATTAGGTTTTAATTCAGATAATTTTAAATTTACAAGACAAATTGGCATCTAGTACAAAAAGGTATGAACTTTGCCTTGTGCTTAAATGATTTTAAAACTTTAGACTTTCAACACTTTCAAACTTATAAAAATGAATTACGGTAAAGAATTTAAAAAATTTGCTACAAAACACCAAGGTGTAAATGCAATGTATTACGATAAAATTGTGGGTGCAATGACACCGACTAACATGACACCTTATATTATTGAGGAACGTCAGTTAAATGTTTCGCAATTAGACGTTTTTTCTAGATTGATGATGGATAGAATCATTTTTTTAGGAACCGGAATAGACGATCAAATTGCGAATATTGTTCAGGCGCAATTGTTGTTTTTAGAAAGTGCTGATGCTTCAAAAGATATTCAAATTTATTTGAATTCACCAGGAGGTAGCGTATACGCTGGATTGGGAATTTACGATACCATGCAATATATTAAACCGGATGTGGCTACTATCTGTACCGGAATGGCTGCTTCTATGGGAGCTGTTTTATTGTGTGCAGGTGCTGAAGGAAAACGTTCGGCATTACCACATTCACGCGTAATGATTCACCAACCATCAGGAGGTGCGCAAGGAGTAGCAACTGATATGGAAATCAATTTGCGCGAAATGTTGAAATTAAAAGATGAATTATATAAAATTATTTCACATCATTCTGGTCAAACTTTCGATAAAGTGCACGCAGACAGCGAGCGCGATTATTGGATGAAAGCTGATGAAGCTAAAGAATACGGGATGATTGATGAAGTATTGAGAAGAGGATAAAAAATAGTGTAAAGTCAAAAGTCTTAAAGATGCAAGTTTGCAGGCTTTATGACTTTTGACTTTATGACTTTAGACTAAAAAGAATGGCAAAAGTAGTATTAGAATGTTCGTTTTGTGGGAGAAAAAAGCCAGAAACTAATTTATTAATTGCGGGGATTAATGCGCACATTTGTGATAAGTGTATTGAACAAGCCCACGGAATTGTTGTAGAAGAATTAAAAGCAAATGGAAATGCTAGTTTAGTTGGTGATTTAGTTTTAAAAAAGCCAAAAGAAATTAGAGCCTTTTTAGATCAATATGTAATTGGTCAAGAACAAACCAAAAAAGTAATGTCGGTTGCGGTTTACAATCACTACAAACGTTTGATGCAGCAGCAATTAGACGACGAGGTAGAAATTGAAAAAAGCAACATCATTATGGTAGGGCAAACGGGTACCGGAAAAACGTTGGTAGCCAAAACCATTGCCAAAATGTTAGATGTGCCATTGGCCATTGTGGATGCAACCGTGCTTACCGAAGCAGGTTATGTGGGAGAAGATGTGGAAAGTATTTTAACTCGTTTGTTGCAAGCAGCCGATTACGATGTAGCAAAAGCAGAACGCGGAATTGTATTTATAGACGAAATTGATAAAATTGCTCGTAAAAGCGATAACCCATCTATTACCCGAGATGTTTCGGGCGAAGGGGTACAACAAGCTTTATTGAAATTATTAGAAGGAACCGTTGTTAATGTGCCACCAAAAGGAGGTCGTAAACACCCCGACCAAAAGTTTGTCGAGGTAAATACGCAAAATATATTGTTTATTGCCGGAGGAGCTTTTGATGGAGTAGAACGCATAATTTCAAAACGTTTGAACCGTCAAGCAGTTGGTTATTCAACATCGAAAAATGCCGACAATATTGATAAAGATAATTTGTTGCAATACATCATTCCGAAAGATATTAAAGATTTTGGTTTGATACCCGAAATTATCGGTCGTTTGCCGGTGTTAACACATATGGATCCGTTAGATCGCGAAACCTTACGTGCTATTTTAACACAGCCTAAAAATGCCTTAATCAAA
Organism: Flavobacterium agrisoli; assembly: GCF_016522065.1. Taxonomy (GTDB): domain Bacteria; phylum Bacteroidota; class Bacteroidia; order Flavobacteriales; family Flavobacteriaceae; genus Flavobacterium; species Flavobacterium agrisoli. Next base: position 58,288 of record NZ_JAEHFV010000004.1, read on the forward strand.
CAATATAAAAAATTGTTTTTGATGGATGAGGTTGAATTTAAAATTACCGATGAAGCTTTGGATTTTGTTGTGGATAAAGCATTAGAATACAAATTAGGAGCTCGTGGTTTGCGTTCGTTATGCGAGGCTATTTTAACCGATGCGATGTACGAATTGCCAAGTTCGGAAGATAAAATTTTAACAATTGATAAGCAATATGCCGAACATACTTTAAGCAAAAACTTATTGAAGCGAATGGAAATCGCATCGTAATTAGTATAAAAACGAAAGGATTTAAAACCTGCTCCAAATTTGGGCAGGTTTTTTTTATGTAATTTTAACTGGTTCATTTTTAATATTTTGTAAATTTATAAGCCATAAAAAATAAAATACATACAAATGATACGCGTACACACTATTATTAATTCCACTCTAGAAAAAGTTTGGGAGTTTTGGACCCAACCAGAACATATTGTAAAATGGAATGCGGCTTCGGCTGATTGGCACACTACTTTTGCCAGCAATGATTTGAAAGTCGATGGTAAATTCAAATCAACTATGGCTGCAAAAGACGGTTCCATGCAATTTGATTTTGAAGGTGTTTATACTAAAGTCGAATGGCAATCGGCACTCGAGTACGTGATGTCCGATGGACGAAAAGTACATGTTTTTTTTCAAGAAACGCCTCTTGGTATTGAAATTACCGAACATTTTGATCCCGAAAAGCAAAATCCAGAAAGTATGCAGCAGCAAGGATGGCAAGCTATTTTGGATAATTTCAAGCGCTATACCGAATCTAATTAACTAAAAAACACCAATACGATGAAACAAATCTGGCTCAATTTACCCGTGAAAAATGCAAACGATTCTAAAACCTTTTTTTCAGCGATTGGTTTTTCCTTTATCGAAGAACATACCACACCCAATTCGGCTTGTATGTTGGTAGGAGAAAAACAATTTGTGATTATGCTTTTTGAAGAACCGCAATTTGTTGCTTTTTCTCAAGTTCCGTTACCCGATACGAAATCAAGTTCCGAATTGTTGATTTCTATTGATGCGTCAAGTCGGAAAGAAGTAGACGAATTTGCCCTTTTGGTTACAAAAGCAGGAGGCAATCTTTTTGCCCCTCCGGCCGAAATTGAAGGTTGGATGTACGGTTGTGCTTTCGCTGATTTGGATGGTCACCGTTGGAACATGTTGTATATGGATTTGGATAAAATTGCCAAATAATTTTTATTCTAAATCAAAAAACCACGATTTTGTGTTAAAAATAATAACCTATAAAAACATTAGTTTATGACAACAATCAATCCGTATTTGATTTTTAACGGCGAATGCGAAGCCGCTTTTTTATTTTACCAATCGGTTTTTGGAGGTGAAATTCCATACATGGGAAAATTTAACGAAATGCCCATTGATGAAAATAGTCCCAAATTATCCGAAGCCGATGCTAACAAAGTCATGCACGTTTGTTTGCCGATTGGGAACACGATGTTGATGGGGAGTGATAGCAATGCACAATCTGGCGAGGTGAAATTTGGTGATAATTTTTCCGTATCGATTAATGTTGAAAGTGCCGAAGAAGCCGATCGCATTTTTAATGGGCTATCCGCAGAAGGAATTGTACATATGCCGATGAGCAAAACTTTTTGGGGAGCTTATTTTGGAATGTTTCGCGATAAGTTTGGTGTAAGTTGGATGGTGAATTTTGATGAAACACAATCTTAATTCTTGCCAAGAAACATGCTTTAAAACTGTTAAAATTATTCATTTTTAATACGGCATACCTCATTTTAAAGTCAAAAAAAACAATAAATATTCTTTTTTATAAAAAATAGATTGTCGAATTTTGCGCCTTCAAAATCAATACACAACAAAATGGCAATAGAGGATAAAGAGATTATTTTATTGAAAGTTTCGGGTCAAGATAAGCCTGGAGTTACCGCTGGGTTAACCTCGGTTTTAGCTAATTATAATGCCATTATTTTAGATATTGGACAAGCCGATATTCACGATACCCTTTCATTAGGGATTTTATTCCAAATAGAAGCGGGTTCCTCATCGGCTCCAGTTTTAAAAGACTTGTTGTTTAAAGGATATGAATTAGGAATAAAAGTGAAATTTATTCCCATCACCATCGAAGATTATGAAAAGTGGGTTAATGCCCAATCCAAACAACGTTTCATAGTAAATATTTTGGGCGAAAATTTAGCAGCTTCGCAATTGGCTGCCGTTACCAAAATCATGTCCGATCAGCATTTGAATATTGATTCGATTAAACGTTTAACCGGACGCGCCTCTATTGTAGAAACCGAAGAATATCCGCGTTCGTGTATTCAATTGTCTGTTTCGGGAGTAGTGACCGATAAATCGGTTTTAACCGCTAGTTTCATGGGCATTTCTCGAAATTTAGATGTCGATATTTCGTTTCAAGAAGATACCATTTACCGCCGCAACCGTCGTTTGGTTTGTTTTGATATGGATTCCACTTTAATTCAAACAGAAGTAATAGACGAGTTGGCCGAATTAAATGGAGTAGGAGATCAAGTTCGTGCTATAACCGAATCGGCTATGAACGGCGAAATTGATTTTAAAGAAAGTTTTAAAAAGCGCATGGCCTTGTTAGAAGGTTTAAGCGAAGATGTGCTTCAAAATGTTGCGGTTAATTTACCGATAACCAAAGGAGCGCGCAGGTTAATGAAAGCCTTGAAGTATTACGGATATAAAACCGCTATTTTATCTGGAGGATTTACCTATTTTGGCGATTACCTGCAAAAAGAATTGGGTTTTGATTATGTCTACGCCAATCAATTGGAGATAAAAGACGGTAAGTTGACCGGAAATTATGTAGGAGAAATTGTGGATGGACAAAAGAAAGCCGAATATTTAAAAGCAATTGCCGAAAAAGAAGGCATTCACATCAACCAAACAATTGCTGTAGGTGATGGTGCCAACGATTTACCGATGATTAATTTAGCAGGATTAGGAATTGCTTTTCATGCCAAACCAACGGTAAAAGAAAGTGCTTCTACCTCCATTTCTAGTTTAGGATTAGACGGTGTTTTGTACCTTTTGGGTTACCACGACCGCTACATCGATATGATGGAATAATATTCTTTGGGTTTAAAAATAGTAGCCTCATTTTTTTCGAAAAATGGGGCTTTTTTATTCTTACATCTCCTTCAACTGCTCCAAATAATCTCTTTGGTTAGAAAGTCTCGGAATTTTATGTTGTCCACCGAGTTTGTTACTTTGTTTGAGCCAGTCGTAAAATAAATTTTCTCGTGCTATATTGATGACTAATGGGTTTAACGTCATGTTGTTGTAGCGTTTGGCTTCGTAATCGGAGTTAAGGGTTTGTAAGGTTTGATCCAAGGTTTTTTGAAAAAGTCGAATATCTTGCGGTTGTTTCTTAAACTCAATCATCCATTCGTGTGCGCCTTTTTCTTTGCCGTCCATGAAAATCGGTGCTACGGTATAATCAATAACTTCTGTTTTGGTTAATTCACACGCCTTAGCAATAGCCTGATCGGTATTTTCCACCATCAGTTCTTCGCCAAAGACATTAATGTGGTGTTTGGTTCTTCCGGTTACTCGAATTCGGTATGGATTTAAAGAGGTAAATCGAACAGTATCACCAATTAAATAGCGCCACAATCCCGAATTGGTGGTAATGACAATGGCGTAGTTTTTATGCAATTCTACTTCGGCCAAACGAATGGTTTTTTGTTCCAAAGTTCCAAAAGTATTCATCGGAATAAATTCGTAAAAAATGCCATAATCCAGCATCAGCAACAAATCTGACGAATTATTCAAATCCTGAATGGCAAAAAAACCTTCCGAAGCGTTGTAAATTTCGTAATACTGAAAGTCTTTTTTAGGCAGGATTTTTTTATACTGTTCTTTATAAGGCGAAAAACTTACCCCACCATGAAAATACACTTCTAAATTTGGCCAAATTTCGAGTAGGTTTTCTTTGCCCGCACTTTCTAAAACTTTATTGAGTAAAACCAGCATCCAAGAGGGAACTCCCGCAAAGCTCGTAACGTTTTCATTGCGCGTTTCGCTAATAATAGCCGCCATTTTAGATTCCCATTCACTCATTAACGAGGTTTTGTTGCTCGGCGTGCTGCTAAATTCGGCCCACATAGGCATGTTTTCAATTAAAATAGCCGATAAATCACCAAAATAAGAATTGTTGTCCTCGTAAATTTGAGAACTGCCGCCCAAGCGCAAACTTTTTCCAATGAATAATTCCGAATCTTCGTTGTTGTTCAAGTACAAACAAAGTAAATCTTTACTGCCTTTGTAATGGCAATCTTCTAGCGCCTCGTTGCTTACAGGGATAAATTTGCTTTTGGCATTGGTGGTGCCACTCGATTTTGCAAACCATTTAATGGGCGTTTCCCAAAATACATTTTGTTCGCCTTGTCGCGTACGCTCAATAAGCGGTTGTAAATCTTCGTAGGACGAAACCGGAACACGCTCGGTAAAGGTTTGGTACGATTTAATTGTTGCAAATTCGTATTGTTTGCCAATAATCGTTTGTTCCGAAGTTCGTATCAAATTGAGTAATAATTCTTCTTGAACCTCATTGGGGTATTTTAGGAAAAGTTCAATTTGATGAATTCTTTGTTTAAGAACCCACGAAGCAAAGGAGTTGATTATTGGTAAGGGCATTTTTGTGAAAGTGTTATGAATTATGCGTGACGAATTATAACTTTACCAAAAATAACAAAATTTGTTAGATTTCAAATTTAAAAATACACTTAATGCAGTACCAAGGAGTTCTTACCAAAATGCAGACAGAATGGGGTAATCCTATTCAATATTATTTGGTTTTCGAAGATGGTTTTATCAATATGAACCAATTGTTAAACAACGATATTGAACTTAATTTTGAAGGATATCAATGTTTAAATTGCCATAAGAAGAAGAAAATTTACCGTCAAGGTTTTTGTTACGATTGTTTTTACGGTAGCCCAGCAGTGGGCGATTGGATTATGAAACCCGAATTGAGCACTGCGCATTTGGGTATTCAAGATCGTGATTTGGCCTATGAGGAAAAGGTGCAATTGCAACCGCATATCGTGTATTTAGCTGGGTCTAGCGAGATAAAAGTAGGGGTAACGCGCAAAACGCAAGTGCCTACTCGTTGGATTGATCAAGGCGCCTCTCAAGCAATTGCTGTTGTTGAAGTTCCGAATCGGTATTTGGCTGGAATTACCGAAGTAGCTCTAAAAAGCCATTATTCGGATAAAACCAATTGGCGTAAAATGTTGCAAAATGAAGTGGAAACGCTCGATTTGATTGCCGAAAAACACAAAATCGCTGCCTTGCTTCCTGAAGAAGTTCAGGAGTATTTTTACTCTCAAAAAGAAGATTTATACGAACTGCATTATCCTGTTTTAGAATATCCCAAAAAAGTAACTTCTTTAAATTTGGATAAAACGCCTCATTTTCGTGGAAAATTAATGGGAATTAAAGGGCAATACCTGCTTTTTGAAGACGGAACGGTTTTTAATATTCGTTCCTACGAAGGTTATGTGGTAACGTTATCTTTATAAGTAGAAATAAAAAGCCTGAAATGATACATTTCAGGCTTTTTATTTTAGAAGGCTACACCGGATTATTTTTTCTTTCCGAACAAGCCATTGAGTAATTGGCTCGCTTTTTCTTTTACCGCTTCGGTTTTTTGTTTTTGTTCGGTTGTTTTGGTCGAATCTTTTGTTATCGAATTTTTAGTTAAAAGGTTGTTTACTAAAGCATTGCCTTTTTCTTTTAATTTGTCTTTTTGTTGGTTGGACAATTGCGTAGTCAAATTGGTAATTGCCGTTTTCATGTCTAACGCAATTTTAGGATCCGAAAAATTACCAGTAACCACGGCTTTTATCGGAATGTTTTGTAGTTTTTCCTGATCGGCAACCGATAATTTGGAGATAAAAGCAGTGGCTTCTTTTCCTAAATATTTAGCCGGAACATCAAACGTAATGTTGTAATTCATTGTTTGATCAAAACCGTGTGTGCCGCCAATAGTCGCTTTGATATCTTGGTATTTTATATCAAATGGTTTTACGTTTACTTTTCCGTTATCAAAAGTAAGTCCCACTTTTAAATCGTTTAAGTTAAGTTTGCTTAAATCGATAAAATTTACTTTAGAATCGAGTGCGGTTAATAAAGTTGAATTTTTTTGATTGATGGTTGTAGAAAGCAATTGTCCTAATAAATCGCCCGAAATAGATTGCAAATTTGGAGTAAGTTCCATTGCATCTAATTTTCCGTTTACTTTGATGTTCGAGTTGATTTTTCCGTTTACAATTCCGGCAAGTGGTGCCATTTTTTTAAGCATGTCTAATTGCGTGAACGATTGTGCAATATCCACCTGATTAAAGCCTAAATCCATATCAAAAGTAGGTACTTTTCCTTTGGTCGAAACCGAGCCGGTTAAAGCAATTTTACCACCAAAAATAGCCGTGTTGAAATTTTCTAAAGTAGCTTTTTCATCTTTTACGATTAGTTTTCCAGACACGTCTTTCAATTTCAAGTTATCATACAAAACCGTGTTGGCTTTGGCTGTAATGGTGCAATTTAAAAAGGCCGGAATTTTCATGGCTTCGGTTGGTTTGGCTTCTTTAGTTGCAGAATCTGATTCGCCCGAAGTTAAAAAATCATCCACTGCCAATTGGTTCGATGTCATGTTGAAATTACCTTTTAACTCTTGTTTTTTAAACATAAAACCGTAGAAATTCTCTAAAACCCCGTTGATGGCTAAATCACTTTTACCGGTCGTGGCATTAAATTGTTTTAAATTAATTCGATGTGGATTAAATTCGACCATTGCCGTTTGAATGGCCATCGATTTGTTGTTTTCATCGGTATATTTAAAATCAGATAAACTCATAGTTCCTGCATTTTGGATGTTTTGGTACTGACTTTTTTCTATCGAAGCCATGTCAAAATGTGTGGTAACATCGGCTTTTAAAATCCCACGTAAAGGTTTATCTAATTTGATTGGATAAGCTTGCGACAAATTGGCTAAATTGATTGTTCCTTTTAAAGCGGCATCTACAATCGGATTTTCCACCACATTTTCAATTTTACCTTTCGCATTAAAAACATCTTGATCTATACGAAACGACAATTGGTTTATGTTGAGGTAGGTGTCGTTTAAAATTCCGGTTTCATTACTTATTTTCGTATTAATTACAATGTTTTGAACCGATTTTGGCAATCTAGGATATTGAAAGGACGCGTTGTTAGACGTAATCGCTACATCAAATTTAGGTACGGTGGTATCGGTATAAAGTCCTTTGGCAAAACCGATAATACTAAAATCGCCTGTTGTTTTTATTTCGCTAAGTCCAGAAGTGTAAGCCGACGGAATTAATCCTAAAAAGTTGGTAAACGAAGAGGTAGGTGTTTTAAAGGTTAGGTCGTATTGCTGGCCTTTTTCAAGTAGTTGGATAAATCCGTTGAACTCTAAAGGGAGTTGGTTTATAAGGGCTTTGTTTTCTTTAAAACTGTATTTGCTTTGTTCTAAGTCAATTCCTAAAACAGCATCGAGAGTTAAGGCCACTTTATTCATGTAATTCATTTTATCCAAATCTAAAGAAACCAAGGCCGTTGATTTGGTTTTTAAATCCAATTTTGAATTGGTGAAATCGCCTGTTCCTTCGTGATTTAAACTATCGATAACCATTTTGATTTTTGAACGTTCATCAAAATAACGGAATTTGAAATTCTCAATTTTATAATGCTGAATTTGTAACGCCATCGGATCTTTATCGGCATCATTGTTTTCTTTGGGTTGGTCTTTTAAAGCAATATCGTAATTGCCAATGCCATCTTTGTTGAATAAAATGTTTATGTAACCGTCTTTCGAATCGATTCCTTGAATCGAAATCGGTTCGTTTTTACCTTTAAAAAGTTCTTTGATGCTCATTTGCAAATTCAATTCGCCTAAAGCCACCAACGTATCACCTTCAAAAGGAGCTTTGTTGATAATAGCTAATTTTTCGATAGAAACTGTAGCATTTGGAAAATCGGAAAACAAGCTCAAATCAGCCTCCGCAAAATGAACCTTTGCATCAAGGTTTTTGTTAATGGTTTCGGTAATTTTGAGTTTAATGGTGTCGCTAAAAAAGTAGGGAATACCAAAAAGGGTGGCTGTAAAAAGGGCCAAAATAATTCCGATAGCAATTGCAATTTTTTTAAACATAATAATCAATTTGGGGTTGCTTTTAAATGTCAATTGAACAAAAATAAGGTTTTGGAGGTAATCTGCTTTATAATATTTTCACAAAAGTGCCGATTTCTTTTAATAGGTTTTAATCAAAAAAAAAGATAGCTCGCCGAACTTTCTTTTGACAGAAGTAAGCAAGCTATCCAAAAATAAACACGTTTTTATTTTTTTATACGTGAAGATATAGTGTTCCCGTTGCAGAAAGCGCCAGGCAGAAATTTTGTTTTTTGGTTTGGCTAAATTACTACAGGAGCAAGGAAAAGGATGTTACTGAAAAATTACTATTTGGTTATCTGTATTTCAAGTTAATGTTAGCAATGTTAATTTTAGAATATCAAAAAAGCCGATTCAACAGTAAAACTGGAACCGGCTTTTGTAAAATAAGAGTTGTATATTCCTTATTGAATAGAAATTTCGAAAGGCATTAATGCTTGAATGCCTTGTGTTTTTTTGGTTTTTTTAAATTGTTCCAATAACAAGAAATTCGCTTCGCCAATTTCTTCTTTAATGAAAGCGTCTTTTGATTTAACAAATGGTAAACCACTCAATAATTCGTTTAAATCTTTTTTGTAAACCGGGAAATTTTGAGTGCTGTATTCTTTTATTTTTCCTAATCGAGCTGCTTCGGCTAAGGCGTCATCTAAACCACCAATTTTATCAACCAAGCCAATTTTTAAAGCTTCAGAGCCTGACCAAACTCTTCCTTGGGCAATTGCATCTACTTGATCAAAAGTCATTTTTCTTCCTTCCGCAACATGTGTTACAAAGGTTTTGTAAATTTGCTCGACTCCCTCAAGCGTTACGGCAGCAAATTTATCGTCTAATGGTACAAACGGACTGTAATTGGCTGCATTTTCATGGGTTTTTACTTGTTCGGTATGAATGCCAATTTTGGTAGCCAATGGCGAAAAGTTAGGCAATACACCAAATACTCCGATAGAACCCGTGATGGTGTTTTTTTCGGCAAAAATAGTATTGGCGTTGCAAGCAATATAATATCCGCCCGAAGCGGCATAGTTACCCATAGAAACCACTACGGGTTTTACTTTTTTGGTTAATTCAATTTCCCTCCAAATCAAGTCAGAAGTTAAAGCACTCCCTCCTGGACTGTCTATTCGCAAAACAATGGCCTTGATGTTTTTGTCTTTTGCTGCTTCTTGTAGTGAACGACGCATTGAGCCTTCTCCAATCGTATTCACATCGCCTTCGCCGCTGCCAATTTCGCCTTGGGCATAAATCACCGCAATTTGGTCGTCACTTTCAGTTATTTCCGAAGTAGTAACATGGTTCTGCGTGTAATCGTCAATCGAAACTTTATTATAGTCTTCATCGTTAGCTACTTTTAGCGCTTTTTTAATGTCGTTATGGTAAACGTCTTCATAAGCCACAACATCAACTAATTTTTCGCTTTTAGCCATTTCAGGTGTTCTTGCCAAAAGTCCGTTTGCAATTTCATTCAAATGCACAACCGGAATTTTTCTGCTTTTAGAAATATCGGTCACCACAACATCCCAAACGGATCGTAAAAGTGCAGTTAATTGCTCGCGATTGGCTTCGCTCATTTCGTTTTGAAGAAAAGGTTCAACGGCACTTTTGTATTTACCGTGGCGAATAACCTCCATATGAATTCCGGTTTTTTCTTGTAAATCTTTAAAAAACATTACTTCCGATGATAAACCTTTAAAATCCATGTCGCCAACCGGATTTAAGTAGATTTTATCGGCAACCGAATTCAAATAATATTCTTTTTGCGAATACGAATTAGCATAAGCCATGATGAATTTTCCAGACTTTTTAAAGGATTCTAAAGCATCTCTGATTTCTTTAGTTTGCGCCATTCCAATCGAAGATTGGTTGTTTAGGATAGAGATTCCTTTGATGTTGTCGTCTTTCTCGGCAGATTTAATGGCTTTAATTACATCGGTGATGCCAATACTTTTTTGATCCGAAAAGATAGAAACCCAAGGATCTTCGTATTTTCCAGCATAATCATTTTGAATTCTTTTTAAATCTAACTCAATTACCGAATCGTTTTTGATGGTTACTTTATCGCCATCACCTCCAAACAAAGCGGCAATAAAGATGATTCCGAAAAAGGATATCATTAAAAAAACAAAAATCCCGATAACTGTTGCTAAAACATTTCCTAAAAATTTCATAGTTATTTATTTTTTCTATAAGTAGCTTTCCTTAGCCTAATGTTACAAATGTAGTTAAAAGTTGATTTTTTTAATTGGCGTTTGTTTGCTTTATTTGTAGGTAAATACTTTATTGTTGTAAACGTATGAATCGAATTTTAAAACTTTTTCTTTTGTTTTTTCCTTTGTTTGCATCAATAATCTATGTACTATGTCAGTTGCTTAAATTATTTAAATCTTGTTCTTTGATTTCCAATTTTCATTCTTTATTTCATAAACGAAATTTAATTTTGGATCTTCTCCATAATATTCAACTTGCTGTTCTCCAATTTTTTCAGCACCAAGCCTGCCGACAGCAATCTGTGAGCGGATATTGTCTGCTCCTATATGGAAATTGACTTTTGATACGTATTGAAATATATAGTTAAGCATCATTGCCTTAACATTCCCATTTATACCTTTGCCCCAATATTTTATACCATAAAAAGTATAGCCGATAAAAATGCTATTCTTTACTTCATTATAGTCATAAAACCGAGTACTTCCGATAACTTTTTTAGTAGCTTTATTTACAATTTTAAATGCTCCTCGGCTTTCTATCGCCCCATCAAAGAAAGTACGAAATACCTCTCTCTTCCATCTGTCTTTATTTGGGTGTTGTTCCCATATTCTTGGGTCTGAAGCTGCTTCGTATAAAATTTCGAAATCCTCTTCCTGTAATGGAAAAAGAGCTGTTTCTTCATTTTCTAATGTCGGTTGAATATCTGGGCCAGTAGATATGATATCTGATTTTAATATTTTCTTCATCATTATATCGGTCTGCTCGTCATCTCCCAATTTGAAAATATGTTTATCAAATTCTACAAAACCATTCTTCTTGTAAAACCTTATTGCTCTTAGGTTTTCTTCCCAAACTCCTAACCAAACATAGTCGGTATTTATTTGTTTGGCAATTTCAATGGCTTTTTCATAAAGCACTTGTCCGACCTTTTTCCCATGAAATTCTTGTAAAACATAAATGCGTTCAATTTCAAGTGCTGTGTCGTTTTGCAATTCGGTTTGGGAAGCCCCGAAGTTCAGTTTCAAATAGCCAATGACTTTTTCATCCAAGATTGCAAAATAAAATTCGGAATGCTCATTATTCAGTTCTTCGGTTAGCTTTTCAATAGAAAAACCATCCTCTAAATACTTTGCTATATTTTCTTTGGTATTGCTTTCAGAAAATGTTTCGTAAAAGGTTTGTCTGCCTATTTGTTGTAACTGCTGAATATCGTTTAATGTTACTCCCTGTATGGTTATATTTTCCATTGCTATTCTAATTTTTAACATTCCATTCGTAATTAATCCACTCGTTATTTTCCTTTGCTCCCAAACGCTCATAAAATCTTTTCCCTGCTTCATTCCAAGGGGCAACCGTCCATTTTATCTGTCCGCAGTTATTTACTTTGGCTTCTTTTTTTAGAACATCCATCAATTGTTTACCAATTTTTTGCCCTCTGTATTTTTGATCTACATAGAGTTCTTTCATATAAATCCCCGGCCTGTTCTGTGCCGTGTACGGGAGAAAATAATACACTAACATTCCTGCAATTTCATCCTTGTCCTCGGCTACAAAGCAATAAAAGTCTGGCGGACTTTTGCGGAAACCGCTTACCTTTACAATTTCTGGTGTGATGGCGAAAACATCAATATACTTTTCAAAAATTGCTAAATCTCTCATTAACAACCAAACTTTTGCACTGTCTGCCTCAACAGCTTTGCGGATAATTATTTCGTCATTTTTCATAAGTCGACTTATTTTCTACAATAAGAAGTCAAAATTAATCCTGTATTGGATTATATTTGTAGTCCAATTTAAATAAAATGGATAGTCCAATTATTAAAGGTGTATTTAACCGTATAAAACTAAATCCTGAAGATGCAAGAGCAATCTATCTTCAGTTGTCTGATGAGATACTGACTTTGATTAAACACGGCCAGCTCACGACAGGTCAGAAACTACCCTCAACCAGAGATGTGGCAAGTCTACTAAAGATTAACCGGATTACTGTGGCGAAAGCATTTGAAGAACTACAGATGCAGGGCTGGCTGGAAAGCTCCGTAGGTCGAGGTACGTTCGTTTCCTCTCATATTCCTGAACTTGAACCAAAAAAACTTCAAAATAAAGCGATCGATAAAACCCAAAAAGTAGCAGGTTTTGCGCTCAATGCAAAGCAGTATTTATCTAATCCGTACTTTGTACCTACCTCAGAGTTTCATTTGGATGATGACTATCCTGACCCTAAATTAGCCCCATTAAAAGAACTTTACAGGGCATATCGCAACCAGCTTACTAGGAGTGGTTTATACTATAAATTTGGAAGTTAGAGCTTTCCTGATGGGTCAGAAATGTACAAAGAGGCATTATCCAGTTATTTGAATGAAACAAGGGGCTTAAAAACTACCCAAAGGAATATACTATCTGTCAGAGGCACTTTGATGGGAATTAACCTTGTTTGTACTGCTCTCATTAATCCCGGTGATGTTGTAGTGTCAGGTATTCCAGGATGGCAACGTGCCGAACATAATTTTGTACACGCCAAAGCAAAGCACATTGGTATTCCGGTAGATGAACAAGGTTTGGCGGTTGATGAGCTAAAAAAAATATGCAAGCGAAGAAAGGTAAGAATGGTGTATGTAACACCTCATCATCATTATCCCACAACAGTTTCACTTCGTATAGACCGAAGATTAGAATTGCTTCGATTAGCTAATGAATATGGTTTTATCATTTTTGAAGACGATTACGATTTTGATTTTCATTACAATCATCGCCCGTTACTTCCGCTCGCAAGTGCAGACGAAAACGGAATGGTCATTTATTGTGGCTCTTTTAGTAAAAGTTTTTCTCCTGCTTTTCGTATGGGGTATTTAGCTGCTTCCGAAAATGTAATTGAACACCTTACCAATGTCCGTGTACTACTTGACAGACAAGGTGATCATATTTTGGATAATGCAATGGCAGAACTATTAAATGACGGGACAATACAACGTTACCTTAGAAAAACATTGACAGTTTATCAAGAAAGACGAAATCATTTTTGTAAGCTGCTGCAAATTGAGCTTGGCAATGTGGTGAACTTTTCTATTCCTGATGGTGGAATGACTGTATGGACTGAATTTGATAAATCTATTAATCTGGAAACATTGTCACAACAAGCATACAACAAAGGACTTTATATATCCGATGGAATAATTCATCAATATCCAACCTATAATGAAAATGGAATTAGGTTAGGTTTTGCTTCGTCTCCTATGGATGCTTTGACGAAAAGTGTAGAAATCATTAGAGCGCTGATATAACAATTTCATTAATTTTCTATGTGGTGTTGCAAATAGCAAGCAAGTAAAACTTGAAGATTATAAAGAAAACGAACTATCAATTTAAGGCCTTTTTATTCAGCAATCTGGGACGCAAAATATGATCCTCATAATCTGAATTATAATAGGAATCAGTTTTCCATAAGATAAATGTCAGCTCCAGTAACTTTCGCTGTATGGCAACTATAGCCTTCATCTTAATACCATGATTTGAAACTAATCTTAAGAAAACATCTGTAAATCTTTCATCTGTTCTTATTGCAGCGAGTGCCGGAAAGTGCATTACTTTCCTTAAATTCCGATTACCCCGCTTGGATATTCGGGGTTTGGATTTTACTGAGGTCCCAGATGTCTTTTCTCTTACATCTAATCCTGCATAACTGATCAACTGTCTTTTATTTTTTATTAACTCGAATCCGTTGGTTTCCCCGATAATGGTTTCCGCGGTCAGATTTCTAATTCCAGGAATAGAAGATACTATTTTCATCTTTGCTATTAGAGTTTGATCTTCTTTGATAAGGAGATTAATTTCTTCTTTTATTTGCTTTTCCTGCAAATCAATAAGCGCTATTCTTTTTTAACTGAGCTTTCACTCGAAGTTGCAGAAGCACTTTCTGCATGCAGTTGGCTTTTTAACATTGTGCGCTCATGAACCAGCTGCTCTCGTTCCCGGCAAAGCTGTCTCAAATCATTGAATATTTTTAATGGAGGTTGCCACACTTCTAATTGCCTTTCCAAACCAAATCTCGCAATGGCTTGTGAAGCGCTCTTGTCAGTAATAGTTTTTATGTCAAGTGTTTTTGCATAATTACTGATCTTGTTTGGCAAAACGATACTGACTTGTTTTTTAATACTGCAAAAATAGTAGGCTAAGGATTCATGGTAAACTCCTGTTGCTTCCATTACATAACGTACTACTGTTCCAGTTGATGTCTGATTATTTACCCACGATACAAGACTTGAAAAACCTTTTTTAGTATTTGGAAATACTTTGTAGGCATAGACTTCTATGTTGATCTCCTCATCCATTCTACCAAGCGATACAACTAATTCATTTTGTGCAACATCAATTCCTACTGTCTGCTTTAATAATACCTTCATCATGTCTATTTTAGGTAAGTGATGACCTTTCTTCATCTTTTCTCCTGACTGGATATACTGGCTATAAAACTCATAATAATGAGCGAATTCCTTACATTCTGTTCAGATTCTAAATGTTTAAAGAAGAGGAGCCAGTCTCTTTTCTTGAATATACCATAAGGTTATTTAAAGCAAAATCTGCTCTCACCCTTCTTCACTTAGATTATATTATGCAAACATAAGAAGCATAATAAAAAGGAATTTGAGGTAGTTGGAAATTTTAGTTGGTAGGTTTTAAAAATAATCTAAAATACTTTTCCGTTCTTTGTCTTTAATTATGAAAGCGCAACATCAAGTCGTATTATCGTTAGGAAGTAATCAAGGTAACCGCCTAGAGATTCTCCAAAATTGTATCCATCACATTCATCACGGAATAGGAACTGTAATCAAGGTTTCCCGTGTTTTTGAAACACCTTCTTGGGGTTTTGATAGTGATGCTTTTTACAATTGCGCTTTGCTGATGCACACCGTTCAGGAAGCCACGGTTGTTTTAGAAGCTATTTTAGCATTAGAAAAAAAGTTAGGTCGCATCCGAAGCAATTCAACCGAATACCAAGCCCGAATTATCGATATTGATTTAATTGCTTTTGATGAAGATGTTATAGCGTTGCCTGAATTAAAAGTACCGCATCCGTTATTGCAAAATCGAAAGTTTGTTCTTGAACCTTTCAAAGATTTACAACTAAATTGGAAACATCCTATTTTGCATCAATCCTTAACCGAAATGATTCAGAATTGCAACGACGAAAGTACCTGTGTGGTGGTACATACGATAAAATCGCCTTTGGATGATATTCCTTTAAATACGTTTAATTATATTGCTTTTGAAGGAAATATTGGAGCTGGGAAAACCACTCTAGTGCACAAACTTTCAGAAGATTTTAATGCTAAAATTGTTTCGGAACGTTTTGCTGATAATCCGTTTTTGCCCAAATTTTATCAAGATCCGAATCGGTATGCTTTTCCTTTAGAAATGTCTTTTTTGGCCGATAGGTACCAACAATTGTCAGACGATTTAGCTCAGTTTGATTTGTTTAAAGATTTTATTATTGCCGATTATCATATTTTTAAATCGTTGATTTTTGCCAATATAACCTTAACCGAAGACGAAAATAGGTTGTATCGCAATTTATTTGAGATTATTGCCAAAGAATTGCCTAAGCCTGATTTGTATGTGTATTTGTATCAAAATACCGAGCGGTTGTTGCAAAACATTAAAAAAAGAGGTCGCGCTTATGAACAAAATATTGAGGCTTCGTATTTAGAAAAAATTAATTTGGGCTATTTGGCTTACATTCATTCTCAAACCAATTTGAATGTTTTGATTATTGATGTTTCCGAATTGGATTTTGTAGCCAATCACGCCGATTATTTGTTTATTTTGAATGAAATAAAAAGCAAAATAGGCCAATAGTATTTACTTTGGCCAGTTCATTTTTTGAAAAATATCCCAAACTACAATTCCCGCACTAACCGAAATGTTTAAGGAATGTTTAGTTCCCAATTGTGGAATTTCGATGCAGCCATCACAGGCGGCAACCGCTTCTTGTGCTACGCCATATACTTCGTTGCCAAAAACCAAAGCGTATTTTTGGTTGGTTTTCGGAATAAAATCTTGTAAGAAAACGGCATTTTCTACTTGTTCAATAGCTAGTGTAATAATTTGTTCTTTTTTTAATTTTTCAATTAAATCAACGGCATTTTCGGCATGTTCCCAGCTAACAGTTTCGGTGGCGCCAAGTGCTGTTTTGTGAATTTCTTTATTAGGAGGAGTGGCGGTAATGCCGCAGAGGTAAATTTTTTCAATTAAAAAAGCATCGGCAGTACGAAATACAGAACCAATATTGTGTAAACTTCTTACGTCGTCTAAAATCAATACTAAGGGTGTTTTTTCCGATTGTTTAAAATCGGTTACCGTTTTACGATCTAATTCGCTGTTTTCTAATTTTCTCATCAGGGATTTTTTAGGCTATAAAAAAAGCTCCCAAATATAGGAAGCTTTTAGTTATTTTAAATGTTTTTACGATTTAGCTTTTTGGAGCGTCTGGTAAAACAGTTCCTTTAATAGTAAGGGTTTTGGTTGGTTGACCTGCTGCGTTAGACGTAACGGTTACTGTTTTAGTAAAAGCACCCACTCTGTCTGTAGCATATTTAACTCCGATAATTCCTTTTGCTCCTGGCGCGATTGGTTCTTTTGGAGTAGTAGGTACTGTACATCCACAAGATCCTTGAGTATTGGTAATAATTAAAGGTTTGTTTCCGTTGTTTGTGAAAACGAATTCGCGTTTTCCATCTGCATTATGAGCAATTGTTCCGTAGTCAATTACTTCATTTTCAAATACCATTCCGGCACCGTCTACTTTGGCAACCTTTGCGGCAGTTGATTTTGATTTGGTTTGCGCATTAGATGTGGTAACTCCTAAAACAGCAAATAGGGCAAGTAAAACTATTTTTTTCATTTCTGTATAAATTTAATTTTTAACAAATCTAGGTAAAATATTGAAAGTTGACCTAAAAAAAATCTTAAAAAAAATTAATTTTTTACTAGTAATTTATTATTCGTTTTAAAATTTTAAATTCGCTGAGATATTAATTTAGTACAAAAAAACAACAATTTGGCGGCAAAAGATAAGGGAGTTAAAGAGACTCCATTGATGAAACAGTACAACGAAATTAAAAGAAAATATCCAGATGCCTGCTTGCTTTTTAGGGTAGGTGATTTTTATGAAACCTTTGGCGAAGATGCCGTAAGGACTTCAAAAATTTTGGGAATTACGCTAACCAAACGGGGTGTTGGTTCTGATTTGCAAACGGCCTTGGCGGGTTTTCCGCATCATTCCCTTAATACCTATTTGCCCAAGTTGGTGAAAGCCGGATTACGTGTGGCCATTTGCGACCAACTCGAAGATCCTAAAATGACCAAAACAATTGTCAAAAGAGGAGTAACCGAATTGGTAACGCCTGGTGTTTCACTTAATGATGAAGTGCTGCAATCCAAAAGCAACAATTTCTTGGCCTCGGTTTATTTTACCAATAAAATATTGGGAATTTCTTTTTTAGATGTTTCAACGGGCGAATTTTTAACGGCTCAAGGAAATGCGGATTATATTGATAAATTACTTCAAAATTTTAGCCCAAGCGAAGTGTTGGTCGCCAAACATCATAAAAATGAATTTAAAGCCATTTTCGGAGATGATTTTCATACTTTTTTTCTAGAAGATTGGATTTACAAAGAAGATTATGCTTTTGAAACCTTGACCAAACATTTTCAGACCATTTCATTAAAAGGATTTGGAATTGAAGAATTAAAAGAGGGAATTGTGGCTTCGGGTGCTATTTTGTACTATTTATCCGAAACACAACACAACAAAGTGCAACACATTACGTCCATTCAGCGAATTGCCGAAGATGCTTATGTTTGGATGGATCGTTTTACCATTCGAAATTTGGAGTTGTATCACAGTTATAACCCAAATGCCGTAACCTTATTGGATGTTATTGATAGAACATTATCTCCTATGGGAGGTCGACTTTTAAAACGGTGGTTGGCTTTGCCGTTAAAAGATGCTGTCAAAATAAAAAGCCGTCACCAAGTAGTTTTTTATTTAAAAGAAAATCAAGAGGTATTGCAACAAATTCAATTTCAAATTAAACAAATCTCCGATTTAGAACGTTTGATTTCGAAAATTGCAACTGGTAAAATTTCACCTCGTGAAATTAATTATCTAAAAGATTCTCTTGATGCTATTGTTCCCATAAAAGAATTGGCGCTAAAAAGTCCGCAAGAAGCCGTTAAAGTTATCGGTGACAATTTGCACAGTTGCGAATTGCTTCGAGAAAAAATTAAAAATACGCTCAATCAAGATGCTCCGGTTGCCATTGCAAAAGGCAACGCAATTGCAACAGGAGTGAGTGCCGAATTGGATGAACTCCGTTCTATTTCGTCTTCGGGTAAACAATTTTTAGAAGCAATCGAATTGCGCGAATCCGAACGTACGGGAATTTCGTCTTTAAAAATTTCGTTCAATAATGTTTTTGGCTATTATATCGAAGTACGAAATACGCATAAAGATAAAGTTCCTGCAGAATGGATTCGCAAACAAACTTTGGTTAATGCCGAACGGTATATTACCGAAGAGTTGAAAGAATATGAAACTAAAATTTTAGGCGCCGAAGAACGCATTCATAAAATTGAAACCGATTTGTTTGAGCAATTGGTGAATTGGATTGCTACTTACATCAAACCAGTGCAGTTAAATGCTAATTTAATCGCGCAATTGGATTGTTTGAGTTCGTTTACACAATTGGCTATCGATAATCACTATGTTTGCCCCGAAATAGACGAGTCTTTTGAGTTGAATATTCAAAACGGGCGCCACCCGGTAATTGAAAAACAATTGCCAATAGACGTACCCTATATTGCCAATGATGTTTTTTTAGATAACGAAACCCAACAAATCATCATGATAACGGGTCCGAATATGTCGGGTAAATCGGCTATTTTAAGGCAAACGGCTCTGATTGTTTTACTGGCTCAAATGGGAAGTTTTGTTCCGGCCGAAAGTGTACGAATGGGAATTGTTGATAAAATTTTCACGCGTGTTGGTGCTTCGGATAATATTTCGATGGGCGAGTCGACTTTTATGGTCGAAATGAATGAAACGGCTTCTATTTTGAATAATATTTCCGATCGAAGTTTGGTTTTATTGGATGAGATAGGAAGAGGGACCAGTACCTACGATGGAATTTCGATAGCTTGGGCCATTGCCGAGTTTTTGCATGAGCATCCTACAAAGCCGAAAACCTTATTTGCGACACATTATCATGAATTAAATGAAATGCACGAATCGTTACCGCGCATTCAAAATTATAATGTGGCGGTTAAAGAGCTAAAAGATACGGTTCTTTTTGTGCGTAAATTGGTTAAAGGGGGTAGTGCGCATAGTTTTGGAATACACGTAGCCAAAATGGCCGGAATGCCTCAAATTGTAATTCAGAAAGCGCAAAAACTTTTAAAGAAGTTAGAAAAAGACCATTCCAACGATGCGTTAAACGGCATTAAATCCGAGAAGGAAGAAATGCAAATGAGTTTTTTCAATTTAGACGACCCGCTGTTGGAAGAAATTAAAGACGAGATTCTGAACTTGGATATTAACGCGATTACTCCAGTAGAAGCGCTGATGAAGCTGAATGAGATTAAAAGGATGTTGGTTCGAAAATAATTTCATTTTTAAAGAATACGTTATCAGAAAGTTATGTTTTTTGTGTAATTTTTTTTCGAAAAAGGCTTGTTTAATTGAATAAATGTCCTAAATTTGCACTCGCAATACAGAACAAGTGTTGCGGTTCTTAAAAAAGTTTGAAACGCGAAAATAGCTCAGTTGGTAGAGCGCGACCTTGCCAAGGTCGAGGTCGCGGGTTCGAGCCCCGTTTTTCGCTCAAGATCATACAATGCTCGGATGGTGAAATTGGTAGACACGCTGGACTTAAAATCCAGTGAACAGCAATGTTCGTGCGGGTTCAAGTCCCGCTCTGAGTACAAAAGCCTCTTCGTTTAGAAGGGGCTTTTTTTATGCCAAAAAATTAGTGGTAGTTATTGTTTCAAAATATCATTTTTAATTTATAATCAAA
This sequence comes from Flavobacterium agrisoli, assembly GCF_016522065.1. Classification (GTDB taxonomy): domain Bacteria; phylum Bacteroidota; class Bacteroidia; order Flavobacteriales; family Flavobacteriaceae; genus Flavobacterium; species Flavobacterium agrisoli. Next base: position 78,778 of record NZ_JAEHFV010000004.1, read on the forward strand.
TATGGGGGCTTTTGTGGTTAGTAAGCGTTTTAACGGCGAATATAAGTTTGTGTTTACTTCTCGTAAAGGAAAAGTTGTATTTACTAGTTTGAGCTACGAATTGAAGTTTGAGTGCGAGGAAGCAGTGGAGCGCTTTAAGTCGAAAATAGATTCGGCCGATTTTAAGAAATTCAAATCCTCGGGTGGGAAATATTTTTTTAAGCTGGTTTTTGAAGGAAAACATTTTGCTACCAGTAGAAAATATTCGACTTCGTTAATGTTGCAAAAAGGAATTGCAGAAATCGTGAAATACGGAGGGCAATCAGAATTATTGGATTTTACAGATAATCCGTTTTTTGATGAAGAAGAGATAGAAATGGAAGAAGAGCTTTAGTAGTTTTTTGGCATAAAAAAAGCCATCTCGCAAAGCGGATGGCTCATTTTTCTTTTTTAGCTAATTATTTAGCAGCTTCTTCAACAGCAGTAGCAGCAGAATCAACAACAGCAGCAGCAGAATCAACTACAGTAGCAGCAGAATCAACAGTTACAGCAGCAGAATCAACTACTTCTTCAGCTGGAGTCTCAGCAGGAGCATCAGCTTTCTTACAAGATACAACAGTTAAAACAGCAACAGCAGCTAAACTTAAAAATACTTTTTTCATCTTACTTTATTATAAAAGGTTAATTATTAATTCGAGGCAAAGATATAAAATTTTTAATATGTAAAATATTTTTTCATTTTTTTTTTAAAAAATATTGCATCAAAACCTCGCGTGTGATTTTTACAAATTTTATGCCAAAACAGGGTTTGGATTTATTTTTGTAAGCTTTTCTTTTTTAGGGTTTTACTTTGTTTTGGGTGCACTAGTTTTAATTCGGAAATTAAGTTTTGTGCATTTGCATATTTGTCAATAATAAACAAAATATAGCGGGCATCTACCATAATGTTTCGGCAAATGGCAGGGTCGTAATAAATATCGCTCATAGTGCCCTCCCAAACACGGTCAAAATTCAGTCCGATTAGGTTGCCGTTAGCATCAATAGCAGGACTTCCAGAATTACCGCCTGTAGTGTGATTGGTGGCAATGAAACAAACTGGCATTTTTCCGTTTTCGCTGTAATTGCCAAAATCTTTTTTGTTGTATAAATCGATCAGTTTGGCTGGAACGTCAAATTCATAATCACCCGGTATGTATTTTTCTAAAACACCATCCAAGTACGTAACCGGTTTGTATACTACAGCATCTTTTGGCTCGTATCCTGTTACTTTTCCGTAGGTAACGCGCAAGGTGCTGTTAGCATCTGGAAACATACGCGGATTGGTTTTAAGTTCTAATAAGGCTTTAATGTAGGTACGTTGTAAAGCGGTAATGTGTAAGTTTAACTCACTGTATTTTGGTTCTACATTGGTAAAGTAAGCCGTGCTCGCTTCTTTTACAAATTGAAAAGCAGGGTCAGCATTTAAGTTTTTGATGATGGTTGATGTATCGCCACTCAAAATTTGTTTTACCCCTTCAAACGTAGTTAATTTGGATTGGTGGTAAAGTTCATTTTGTAATTGGGTTAAATTGGCTGCAGTGATGCTTTTTGGTAAAAATTGTTTTGGCGATTGGTTTACGTATAGTTCAATTACTTGTTCAAAGATTTTTTCATCAACTGTATTGTTGTAATCTTTGTAAAAATCGCCTAAACCAGTAGCTAAGTTGTTTTTTCTATCGGTAAAGGCTTGTTCTCCTTTTGTTTTTAAAATTTGCTCTAATTGTACAAATTTGTACGTGTTTTTAAGTAATTCTACATTTCGCAAGAAGATTTCATTAAAATACTCACGAGCAACGGCATACGGTGCGATTGCTTTATAATTTGTTTCGAAATCGGCTAATAAAGTGCCGTATTCGGACTCTTTTCCTGCTTTTTTAACGGCTTCTTGAAATTGTTTTTCTTGTTCGCGTTTTACAGCAACGGCATTCGATTTTTTAAGTCCTTGCGATTCTCCAATCCATTTTTTCCAATAATTGGCTGTGCTGGCATATTTAGCAGCGTATTGAATTTTGATAGCATTGTCTTTTCGCATATACGAATCGGTCACTTTTAAGGTGCGATCACGAACTTCAATTTTGGCCGGATTTAATTCGGTTACAATTTGTTCAATGGCAACGGCAGGCAAATATTCAGAAGTTCTTCCTGGGTAACCAAAAACCATAGTGAAATCGTCTTCGGCAACGCCATCTAACGAAATAGGTAAAAAGTGTTTTGGCGTATACGGCACATTGTCTTTAGAATATTTTGCGGGGCGATTGTTTTTATCGGCATAAATTCTGAAAATAGAAAAATCGCCTGTATGACGCGGCCAAACCCAGTTGTCGGTATCAGAACCAAATTTTCCGATAGATGAAGGCGGAGTTCCTACTAAACGTACATCTTGATAAGTTTCGCTTACAAATAAAAGGTATTGGTTGCCTTTGTAAAAAGTACGAATGCGGTTTTCTTGAAAGTTTTCTTTTGGATATGATTTTGATAAAGCGCTGATGTTTTGCTGAATTTTAGCTTGTTTGCCTGCTTCATCGGCAATGGCGTTAACACCTGTTAAAATATCAGGGGTAACATCGACGATTTTAACAATGAAAGTCACTTCTAAATCCTTGTTAGGCAATTCGTCCTCTAGTTTATAAGCCCAAAAACCATTGGTTAAATAATCTTTTTCGGTGGTAGAATGCGACTGAATTTGCCCATAACCGCAGTGGTGGTTGGTAAGTAATAATCCTTTTGGTGAAATCACCTCCGAAGTACAACCTCCATTGAAATGCGGAACAGCATCTTTTAAACTAGAATTGTTTACATCATAAATGTCTTTTACCGACATTTTCATGCCTAATTTATGCATTTCCCCGGCATTCATTCCGTCTAATAATGATGGAATCCACATTCCGCCTTGTTGGGCGTGAATTTGAAAAGCAATAAATAATGCGAATAATTTTAAGAACTTCATTTTTTTCGTGTTAATTGATAATTTTTCAAGGTTTAAATATCATTAAATTTCGATTATGATATTTGAAATCGCCGGCAAGATACAATTTTTGTGCTTTTTCGTTGTGTTTTTCAATTTCTAAATAAACAATTTTTAAGGATAGTAAAGGAATTTGTGTTTTAATGAATTCAATTGCTTTTTTGCCTAAGCCGTTTCCTCTAAAAGACTCTGAAATAAATAATTCGTCTAAAAAAGCAATGCGTCCTTGGTATTCAAAACTAAAAATAAAAGTTAGCACGATATAGCCAGCTATTTGATTGTTTTGTAAAATAAACCAAGCCTTGCCTAGGTTTTCATTGGAAATAAATTCTTTTAAAAGCTCTTTTGAAATGTTTTTGTCAATGGGGTAGTGGTCGATGGCGTAAAAATCTTCCATCATCGAAACGAGCGTGTCGGTATCGGAATGCGTTATTGCTTTAAAATGTATCATTTTATTTTTTTTAAAATCGTGTCTGTTGCACCTTTGTTTTCTTGTACAAATTGACCGCAAATTTGGCCTGTTAGCAAGCGATACGCAACATCTGTAATCAAACGATCCAATGTTTTTTGTAATTGATCGAAATTGTGAACACTCACACAACCTTTGTTTTCGACTAAGGCGATGGCTTCGGCGAAATGAGAAAAATTCGGGCCAATAACAACCGGGACGCCAAATGTAGCAGGCTCTAAAAGATTGTGAACTCCCGGATTTCCAAAGCCGCCTCCCACATAAGCCATATCGGCGTAACTGTAAATCTTGGTTAATATGCCCACGGTATCAATAATAAATACATCGAAGTTGGCTAAATTTTGATTTTCTTTTTCGGTAAAAAGAATGGTTTTTTTGGTAATGCTTTTTTGAAGTTCGGTGATTTGTTCGGGTTTGATGTTGTGAGGCGCAATAATGAATTTTACGTTTTGCGTTGTGCTATTGATGTATTCGGCTAATAATTTTTCATCTTTTGGCCACGAACTTCCAATGACCAAGGTTGTGGTGTTGTTTTTGAATTCGGCAATAAAATCCAAGGAGTTGTCTTTTTCTAAAATGGCTACAACTCGGTCAAATCGCGTGTCGCCCGAAATAGTTACATTTTTTAAGCCAATCGATTCTAAAAGTTGTTTCGATTTTTCGTTTTGAACAAAAAAATGAGTGAAAGCCTGAAGTGCATTACGGTAAAAATGCGCGTAGGGTTTAAAAAAGATTTGATTTTCTCTAAAAATGCCCGAAATCAAATAGGTCGGAATTTGGTTTTTTTGCAATTCATTTAAATAATTAATCCAAAATTCGTATTTGATAAAAAAAGCTTTTTCAGGGTGCGCCAGTTTGATGAATTTTTTAGCATTGAATTTGGTATCCAAAGGCAAGTAAAGGGTAACATCGGCAATTGCATTGTTTTTGCGAACTTCGTATCCAGAAGGCGAAAAAAACGTGACGATGATTTTGTGCGAAGGATGCGTTTCTTTTAATTTTTCGATAACGGGCAAACCTTGTTCGTATTCGCCCAGCGAAGCTGCATGAAACCAAAAAGTAGCATCGGATGGTTTGATTTTGTTTTCTAAAATGTCGAAAACATTTTTTCTGCCTCGTACAAAAAGCTTCAATTTTGGACTAAAAAGGGCTGCTATTTTTAGCAAAAAACCAACGAGGTATACTGCAACATTGTATAAAAAAATCATATAAAAATATTTGTCGTAAAATTACGCTTCTTTCGCTTATTTTTATGGCTGAAAGGCATTAAATGACTATTTTTGTGCTTCAATTGTCGCATTTGCAGCAACACTCGTTTTGCCAGTAGCTATTGAAGAACTTTCACAATTTGCATATCATGAAAAAATTACAAATGGTTGACTTAAAAAGTCAATATGATAAAATAAAAGATACGGTGAATACTTCTATCCAAGAAGTCTTAGATACCACCACTTATATTAATGGACCGTTGGTTCACGAATTTCAAAAAAATCTTGAAAATTATTTAGGCGTAAAACACGTTATTCCGTGTGCAAATGGTACCGATGCTTTGCAAATTGCCATGATGGGATTGGGTTTAAAACCGGATGATGAGGTAATCACGGCCGATTTTACCTTTGCAGCCACGGTTGAAGTTATTGCCTTGTTGCAATTAACACCTGTTTTGGTAGATGTCGAAATGGATACGATGAACATATCTGTCGAAGCCATCAAAAAAGCCATAACGCCAAAAACGAAAGCAATTGTTCCGGTACATTTGTTTGGACGTCCCGCAAATATGGATGCGATAATGCAAATAGCTGCCGAGCATAATTTATTTGTTATTGAAGATAATGCGCAAGCTATTGGAGCTGATTATGTTTCGGAAAATGGAAGCAAAACCAAAGTGGGTGCTATTGGTCACGTAGGTGCTACTTCTTTTTTTCCATCTAAAAATTTAGGTTGTTACGGAGATGGCGGAGCTATTTTTACTAATGACGATGACTTAGCGCATACTATTAGAGGGATTGTAAATCACGGAATGTACGAACGTTATCACCATGATGTGGTGGGCGTAAACTCGCGTTTGGATAGTATTCAAGCAGCGGTTTTAAATGCCAAACTACCTTTTTTAAACGATTATAATAAAGCGCGTCGTCAGGCAGCTACGAAATACAATGCAGCTTTTTCTGATCATGGCAACATTGTTACTCCAAATTTTGACGAAAACGAAAATAACCACGTTTTTCACCAATATTGTCCTCGTATAATTAATGCCGATCGCGATGGATTATTGACGCATTTACAATCAAAAGGAATTCCATGCGCTATTTATTATCCAATTCCGTTACATGCTCAAAAAGCGTACTTGGATTCGCGTTACAAAGAAGAACAATTTCCGGTAACCAATCAATTGGTACAAGAAGTAATGGCTTTGCCTATGCACACTGAGCTAGAAGATGATCAAATTGCATTTATTACTGATGCTGTTTTAGAATTTTTGAATAAATAACCAAAAGCTAAAAACTAACTAAAATGAAAATAGTAGTCACCGGAGGTTTGGGATTTATAGGATCGCATACTGTAGTTGAATTGCAAAATGAAGGATTTGAAGTCATCGTAATTGATAATTTATCCAACTCGTCTGAGAGTGTTTTAGATGGTATTGCATCGATTACAGGCAAAAAACCAATTTTTGAAAAAATTGATTTACGCGAAAAAAAGACTGTTCAAGATTTTTTTAAAAAATACGAAGATGTTTCGGGTGTAATTCACTTTGCAGCTTCAAAAGCTGTAGGCGAAAGCGTAGAAAATCCCTTGTTGTATTACGAAAATAATATTTCGACTTTGGTGTATTTGTTACAAGAATTACAGAAAAAACCAAAAGCGAATTTCATTTTTAGTTCTTCGTGCACGGTTTACGGTCAAGCCGAAAAAATGCCAATTACTGAAGATGCTCCTGTGCAAAATCCACTTTCTCCTTATGGGAATACCAAAAAAATGGGAGAAGAAATTATTATCGATACTACTAAAGTAACCAATATTAATGCAATTTTATTGCGTTATTTTAATCCAATTGGGGCACATCCTTCTGCCGAAATTGGTGAATTACCACTTGGCGTTCCTCAAAATTTAGTTCCCTTTATTACGCAAACGGCTATGGGATTACGTCAGGAATTAGCTGTTTTTGGAAATGATTATCCTACTCCAGATGGAACCGCAGTTCGTGATTATATTCATGTAGTCGATTTGGCAAAAGCCCACGTAGTAGCTTTACAGCGTTTACTAAATGATGAAAATCAAGATAAAATTGAAATTTTTAATTTAGGAACAGGAAAAGGAAGTTCGGTTTTAGAAGTTATTGAAAGTTTTGAAAAGGCAAGTGATAAAAAACTTCCCTATAAAATAGTTGCACGCCGAGAAGGTGATATTACCGAGGCTTATGCGAGTACTACCAAAGCCAATGATGTTTTAGGTTGGAAAGCGCAATCCACTTTAGATGAAGCAATGGCAAGCGCCTGGAAATGGGAACAGAAAATTCGTTCCTAAAAGCGCAGTAAAACATAATTAAAAACTCCCAAATAATCGTAGGACTATTTGGGAGTTTTTTTAATCAAAAATTATGTTAGTTAAGCATTTGCAGTCGCGGCTTCTTTATCGATTTTGTTAATTAAACCGGTTAACACTTTTCCTGGTCCTACTTCTGTAAATAAAGTAGCACCATCAGCAATCATTTGTTGTATCGATTGGGTCCATCTTACAGGTGCAGTTAACTGGACGATTAAGTTCTTTTTTATTTCGGTTGGGTCTGAAACAGCACTTGCCGTTACGTTTTGGTATACTGGGCAAATTGGAGTTGAAAATGTTGTGGCTTCGATAGCTGCTGCTAATTCTTCACGAGCCGGTTCCATCATTGGTGAGTGAAAAGCACCACCAACAGGTAATAATAAAGCACGTTTTGCTCCAGCTTCTTTCATTTTTTCACAAGCTAATTCAACAGCTTTAAATTCTCCCGAAATTACTAACTGACCAGGACAATTGTAGTTTGCAGCCACAACAACTCCATCTACAGAAGCACAAATTTCTTCCACTACATTATCGGCTAAGTTTAAAACCGCAGCCATGGTTGATGGTGTGATTTCGCAAGCTTTTTGCATGGCTAAAGCGCGTTGCGAAACCAATTTAAGACCGTCTTCAAAAGATAAAGTTCCGTTTGCTACTAAAGCAGAGAATTCGCCTAAAGAATGTCCAGCTACCATTTCGGGTTCAAAATTTTCTAAGGTTTTAGCTAGAATAACCGAATGTAAAAATACGGCTGGTTGGGTTACTTTTGTTTGTTTTAGTTCGTCGGCAGTGCCTTCAAACATAATATCGGTGATGTTGAAACCTAAAATTTCGTTGGCTTTATCAAATAATTCTTTTGCTACAGTTGAGTTTTCGTATAAATCTTTACCCATTCCAGTAAATTGTGCACCTTGACCAGGAAATACGTATGCTTTCATTTTTTTAAATTTAAAGATTGAATGATTATTTTCAATTGGTCAGCAAAAGTACTATTTTTTTAATTGAAAAGATTTTGAAAAAGAGCAATAAAAAAGCCTCGCAATAGAATCACGAGACTTTTAAAAACTTTTTTTATTTTACTTATTGTTTTGCTAATTGCAATTCAATATTCATTTTTATTTCGTCGCCTACTAAAACACCACCCGTTTCAAGTGCCGAATTCCAGTTTAAACCCCAATCTTTGCGGTTTATTTTTCCTAAAATATTTAAACCTACTTTGGTATTCCCCCAAGGATCAGTCATTAATCCGCTAAATTCTACTGGAAATTTTACGTCTTTTTCAACTCCTTTGATGGTTAATTTTCCACTTAATTCGTATTCGTTTTCTTCAATTTTTTTGAATCCAGTTGATTGAAAAGTCAAATGGCTGTGGTTTTCTACATCAAAAAAATCAGCGCTTTTTAAGTGATTATCACGATCGTTATTATTGGTATCAATTGAATTTACCGCTGCTTTAAAATCGATTTGCGCATTTTCAAACGAATCATCTTCGGTAGTTACGGTACCTTCGTATACGTTAAAGCGTCCGGAAACATTGGTAAACATCATGTGTTTTACTTTAAAACCAATTTCTGAATGTGTAGGGTCGATTGTCCATTTAGTTGTTGCCATAATTCTATTTTTTTAAAGTTTAAATTAATAAAGTACTTGCATCGGAATTTCCATTAATAAAAATTCAGCATCCGATTTTGCTTCAATAGTTAGTTTTTCGAAATCGCTAATTCCGATAGCATCTCGAGTGGTTAAGTCGTTTCCATTGACGGTTAGGTCGCCTTTTAAAATAAAAAGGTATACTCCGTTTCCTTCTTTTTTTAGTTGATATGTTGCCGATTTTCCCGCATCAAAATTCCCCATGTGAAACCAAGCATCTTGGTGAATCCAAACGCCTTCATCATCTTCATTTGGCGACAATACTTGTTGTAATTTATTATGTCTGTCGGCTACATTTAAGGTAATTTGTTGGTATCGTGGTTCAACATTTCGTGTTTTCGAAAACAACCAAATCTGCAATAATTTAGTTTGTTTATCCGCATTCGGATTAAATTCGCTATGCTGAATTCCGGTTCCGGCACTCATAACTTGCACATCGCCATGTTTGATTATCGACGAATTGCCCATGCTGTCTTTGTGAGCTAAATCGCCTTCGAGCGGAATGGTAATAATTTCCATATTATCATGCGGATGGGTTCCAAATCCCATACCAGCAGCAATAGTATCGTCGTTTAAAACACGAAGCGCGCCAAAATTAATTCGGTCTGGATTGTACCAACTAGCAAAACTAAAACTATGATAAGCATTTAACCATCCGTGGTCGGCATGACCTCGAGTATCGGCTTTGTGAATGACTGTATTTTCCATAAGTATTTGTATTTGTGGTTATTTGATACAACAAAGTTACAAGCATTACCTACAAAAATCACTTAATCTAGATTAAGAAATGGTTTAGCATTTACGATTTAGATGCTTTGAGAACTGTTTTTTAAAAGTTTGCTTTTCATTTTACTAAAAAACTCGGGTGTAACGCCAATGAAAGAAGCAATTTGTTTTTGGGGAACTTTCAGAATTAAATTGGGGTATTTTATGCAGAATTTTTCAAAGCGTTCTTCGGCCGAAAGACTTAAATTATCCATTAAACGTTCTTGGTTGGCGACCAGAGAATTTTCGGTTAATATGCGAAAAAAACGCTCCAATTTTGGAATATCGTGGTACAATTGTTCTTGATTTTCTTTGGATAATACCACTACTTCTGCATCTTCAAGAACTTCTATAAATAAATTGCCGGGCTTTTGTGTAAAATAACTGTACATATCGCTAATCCACCAACCGGCACAAGAAAAACTCAAAACGTGTTCAACAATATTATCGTTAATGGTAAAACTTCGTAGAATGCCAGAGTTTACAAAATAGGATTTTGTCGAAATTTGTCCTGCGTTTAAAATCACACTTTTCGCTTTGTGGTGTTCTAGAGTAGTTTTCGATAAAAAATGCAATTGCTCTTGGGGAGTCAATTGAACATGCTTGGCGATATTTTCAAGAATTAATTCCATTGTCTCAAATGTACAAAAATCAAGAATTAAAACCCGAATCGTTTTTTGAGAAAGCTATTGCAAAAGCATTTCTTCGTAAAGAGACAAAACCGGAATGTTAAGGTGTTGGTTGATATTGGTTTTGGATGCTTTTTTTAATTTTAAACGTTCCTTCTTTCGTGTTTCAATAACAAAATCAATCGCATTGGTTGAGAGTATATTCGCTAATTCGGAACCAGTATCTTTATTTTGATGCGATTCTTTTTCTATAATTTGACTAATTTTTTGAAAAGGGAAATGCGTGTTCAAATAATTTTCCAACTTCTTTAAATTGATTTCCGATTCTTTATTCTGAAGAAAAACGGCATTCGTTAATGGATTGTCAACAGCATTATTTAGGTGTAAAATAGGCGTTTTTTGCTTTTCTAAATATTGAATTAAAGTGGAATGAAACCTTTTTTTGCTGTTAACCATAGAACTCGTAAGCACTATTAAATCGGTTTCAAATTGGTGTAGTAGTTTTTTTAAAAGACTCGAAGAAAGGCCAAATTGCCGTTTGAACTCGATACTGCAATTCGGAAAACGTTCCGCGTACTCTAAGCAAGTATCTACTATTTTTTGTTCTTTTGATGTTATTTGCGAATTGAATTCTCTTAAAAAATGTGCCGCCGAAATGGCATTAATTTCTTCCGAGACCCACAAAAGCACTATTTTAATTTCTTGATTTTGCCCGTGAACAATTGCAGTTTTAATTGCCGAAAGGGTGTCGTAATGGAGTTGTGTTGGAATTAAATAGTTTTTCATAAGTACGCGTACTGCCTGTACTTACAAAATAAGAAGGGTAATATTAGAAAGGATTTAATACGGAATTAAAAAATCCTAAGAATCCAGATTAGAAATTTTAATCTTGTTGGTATGGAATACAATCGTTACAATAGTTCCTTTGTCTTTTTCAGATTGAATTTGTAATTCGCCATTGTGCATCCGAATGATTTTCATAGCCAGAGGCAATCCTAAACCGTAGCCAATGTATTTGCTGGCTTCTTTTCCTCTAAAAAAAGGCTCGTATAAATGCGGAATGTCTTCGGATGGAATCCCAATTCCGATATCGCTAATGGTTACTTTAATCGCATCTTTAACGGTGCTGAGGTTAACAAAAACTTCTTTGTTGTCAGAATATTTAACGCCGTTGGCAATAATGTTGTTGATGGCTAATTCTAATAAATTTTTGTTGCACGGAATGGTCAATAAACTACTGTCTTTGGCCGAATTATCCAATTTGATAGTAACTTTATTGTCTGGGTAAAATTTATCTAAATCGTTTTTTACTTCGAATAGTAAATCATCAATTCGCACTATGTTTTGCACTTGTTTGGTACCGTCGTATCCGGTTTGTGTGAGTTTTAAAAGGCTTTCGGTTAAGCTGCCTAATTTAGATGATTGTTTGTAAATATTCTCGAGCGAAGCAATGTATTCTTCTTTTTCGCGGTCTTTTAAAAGCATGATTTCCGCTTCGGCAATAATTGTGGTAATAGGCGTTTTTAATTCATGCGAGGCATTGTTGATAAAGTTGGTCTGAATTTCAAAAGAAGTTTCCAATCGATCCAACATGTTATTAAAGGTCGAAGTTAAATCGGCAATTTCATCCGAACTATCACTATTTTGCAATCGGCGAGATAAATTGGAAGCGCTAATTCGTTTTACTTCTTTGGTAATATTTGCCACGGGATTAATCACTTTTTTGGCCAACAAACGACCTAAAAAGAAAGATAAAAGCACAAAGGCCAAAATACCAAACGACATGATTCGGGTTATGTAAACCGTGGTTAAATGTCCTTTACGATCTACGGCCGAAATAATGACGATGTATTTTTGTCCGTGTTCGGTAAAAATTTGACCCAAAAAATATTTGTTGTTAATCTCAAAAGATTCTTTGCCGTTTTTTAAAACATTGGTGTAGAATTCGTTGGGTAAATTCAAATTGATGTTGTACTCAAACGTATTGTGACTGTTTACTTTTAGTACAAAATCTTCTTCCTGAATTAGTTCTTCTAAACCGTTTTTTTTAAGCTGTTTGTAGTATTTTATTTTTTCGGGATCTTTTTGAAAATGAATCGACGCTACAATTTTAGCTCGGTCTTCTAACCGTTTCAAAAAATAATATTGATTATTACTTCGGAATAAATAAAAAACCAAAATACACAATAGCAAAGTGCTAAAGGAAGATAAAATGACGTAACTAAAGGTGATTTTTTTCTTAATGTTCATGTTCACTTTGTATCATGTATCCAAATCCTTTGATGGTTTGAATTTTTTTGGTGTTGTAGGGTTTGTCAATTTTTTTGCGAAGGTAATTGATGTATACATCTACCACATTCGTATTCATATCAAACGTAATGTCCCATACATTATCTAAAATTTGATTTCGCGAAACAATGGTTCCCGAATTTTTAGCAAGATAGTGCAAAAGTGTAAACTCTTTATAAGTCAAAGCAATCGGATTTCCGTTTTTGTAAACCGTTTTGGTTTTAGCATTGATTTCTAAATCGTCTATTTTTATAATATCGGGTGACTGTTGGTCAATTTTAGCTCTTCGTGCTAAGGCCATAACACGGGCATTTAATTCGCTAAATTTAAAAGGTTTTACCAAATAATCATCGGCACCATTTTCTAAACCATTTACGATGTTTTCGGAAGTTCCCAAGGCTGTAAGTAACAAAATAGGAACAAAATTTTTCATAGCCCGTAACTTACGGCAAATTTCGATTCCGTTGATTTTTGGAAGCATAACATCTAAAACAACCACATCAAAAGTGTTGGTCAGAATCATTTGCAACGCAGTTTCTCCATCAAGAGAGACACTCACATCGTAGTTATTCTCGGCAAATCCTTTTCTTAAAATGGCCAGTAAATTCGGTTCGTCTTCTACAATTAATAGTTTCATTTGGTCAGAAATGTTTTTACAAACTTAAAAAAAAGCAATGCTTCTTTTGGGATGATGCGGTTTAATTAAGATTTTTTTATAAATAAACCTTGAAATCTTGTTTTGAAAACCAAAATCTATTTTTAAATCCGATTTAGCGTTTTCAAAATCAAATACTTCACAAAATGGAAGCAAAATCAAAATTATGAAACCCTCTGATAAAATTGTATAACAAATTTGCTGTAAGCACATCGGATATTTGTAAGGTAAAATAACAAACCGTTTTTACGAGAAAAAATGGATTTAAAACGGAATTACTAATGAAAAAAATTTACATCAATACGGGGAACACTACTACTATTTTATCACAACTCAATAAAGCATTGGGCGGAAAAATGACAACGGTAAACGACGAAAGCAAAATTTTACTCAAGTCGGATTTGGCTCGTGGTCGCATTAAAAGTTCTTATTTTAAAGAAGGCGCTTTGTACATGCAATTTGATTTGTATTTTACAGAAGAAGTATCTCTAAGTTTAGAATCGTTTGAAAATGTACCTTTGTTTTTTGCGTATTGCTCTTATGGAGAAATTAAACACGGTTACGGTTTTCAAAATAACAATACTTTTTGTTTGAAGGCAGGAAAATCGGCCATTATAAACGGTAACGGAAATGTAAATACGGTTGTTAGTTTTAAGAAAAACCAGCGTATTTCGTTTTCGCTTCTAGGAATGGCAACACAATCCTCGCGATTTGACGCAAACTACGGAATGAAAAATCAACTCAAAGCACTTTTTGTAGATGACAATCACAGCCGAATCAAAAGTGGAAAGTCAAATTCGAGAATAAAACAAAATTTGCAAGCACTCAATCAAATTAACAGTAAAAGCACCGAAAGTCATTTGGCTAAAAAAGCGTTAGTGGATCAAATTTTTGGTTATGAAATTGCACAATATACTAGTGTTTGGGAAACCATGTTGGCTTCTGTGAATTTGATGGTGCCGAGGTACGTTTTGAGTTTTAAAAATTACATCCATACTCTTTATACGCAAATTACCAATGGTAGTTTGTTGGTACAAGGAGTACGAGAATAAGGAATATTTTGGTTTTTAAATATAAATAGATTGGTTTTTGGTTTGTAAAAAGGCAGTAGCTCTAAAAGTTACTGCCTTTTACTTATTTATCATCTTGATCCAAATGTTCGGTTTGTTCCAGTTCTTTCTTCCTAGGCGGTTTTTCTTCATAACCCAAATTGGTAATGCTTTCGGTTAACGGGTCGATTTTTTCTTTATTCAAATCGTCCATCAAATCAATCGGAATTGGAAATTTTTTCTTTTTATCTGGGTCTTTTCCTGTAGATTCTTCTTCGTTTTTGAATGCAGTTTCATCCAAGCGTTCGGCTTGATTTTTGTCTTTGTTGTCTTCGTTGTGAGTTGTATTTTCCATGATGCGTTGTTTTAAAGTTGTGAATAAATAAAGGTATAACTTGCTGGAACAAGGTTTGTTATAAAACTATTTTTTCAGTTTATAGAATTTAAACCACAAAAAAAACTACTTTGTTACAAGTAGCAAAGTAGTTTTTAATGATGCTCGCGAAATCTTTAGATAATCGCTTCTTTTTTAAGTTCAATTTTAGCCAGCGTGTTTTTAATATTAGCCAATTGTTTCGCAACCAAGCCATGTAACATTGGGTTAAAATGACCTTCTTCTAGCGTGCTTTCGTATTTTTTGATGGCTGCCTCTTCACCTGTAATACAAGCGTTGATGATGGCTTCTTTGTCGCCACCTGTCACCATCGATTTAAAATCAATCCATGTTCTATGAATGGCTCCCAATGGACCACTTGTGGTGTTGGTCGATTTTCCTAGTTTGTTAATCTCATCTTGAAGTTCGGTAATATGAAGCGCTCTTTCGCGTGCATAACTCAAAAAATCAGCTTTGCTTTGTGCGTCTTCTACATTTTCGGCGGCGTTAGTATAACCCAATTTTCCGTCTTCTAAAATGGCAATTAAGCCTTCTAATTGATCAATTGTTGTACTTGTTTCCTGATTTGTTCTATCTGTATTTTCCATGATTTTATATTTTTAAAATGTTATATACAAACTTATTCTAAAACAGGTTGTTGCGTCTTACATAATTTAGAAACCATTTTATATAATTGATTTGGCGTAGAAAAAAAGCATAAAAAAACTGCCTCGTAAAGCAGTTTTAATTTTTAGAATTGTAGGGTTTTAGTGAAAATGATCTTCCTCGATTTCAAATTCGGCATCTTTTTCCCAGATTTCCATTTCGCAGGGTTTACAATTGAATTTTAGTTTGTATTCCAATTCACCCTGTTTTAAAACTAATGGTTCTTTTACTTTAACACCTACGATGTCTTTTTGGTGAATTGGACATTTTTTTAATTCGTATTTGATGCAATATTTGGTGGTCATTACACGTGATTTTCCTGGATCCCATTGCAATTCGAATGCTTTTTCTATTTCGGTAACACCGTGACGTTCGTAGAATTTACGAGCGGTTTTGTTCGAAACGTTGTACATGAAATCCAATTTGGTTTCTGGATAAGGATGTGACGTTTTGACCAATTGGTGTTCTTCGCGAACGTAATTTTTCAAACGAATTTCAGATAATTGTTCGAAAACATTTCTTCGCATTTCGTTTATTTTTGAAATAGGAAGGAACCAGTTTTGCGAAAACATTACATTGATTTCATCTGCGCTGTAGGGTGTAAAACCTGTTTTTGCCAATTGCACTTTTATGTTTTCTTCGATCGATTCGCCCGTTTTTGTTTGTTCTTTTGGATGCTCTAATTTTACGGTGCTTACATTTCCATCTTCGTCGGTTGCAATTAATTCAAAACCGTTTTCGTTTTCGGTAAGCAATAAAGTAGTTCCGATTTTACGGATGGCACTGTCTTCTCTCTCCACAATTTTGATGAAAGCAGCGTCGTTGTTTCTGTAAATGAAAGTTCCGTCTTTGATTTCTTTTAAAACGTTTGGGTATACTTTTCCGTTGTCTGCTTTGTTGACGTAGATTCCGTCGGCTTCGTTATTTTCTTTGATGAAACAAAGTCCGTCACCGTTGTTTAATAATTCACCGTTTTCGATTTCGTAAGCGTTTCCAATCGTTCGGATTAATTTACCAATATATTGTCCTTTTGATTTTGGACTTTCCCAGGAACCAATCGAACTGTGTCTTTCGTTTACGAAATAATCCGTATAACCACGATTGAACGTTCTGCTTAAAGTAGAATCAAAAGTATAGGTGCATTTTCCAGAAGAAGCTTTAATGTATTTGTCGCTTCCTTCTCCTTCTAAAAAGCTGTCTAATTTTTGCCGTAAATACGAAACGTTGTTTTTAACATAAGCGACATCTTTTAAACGGCCTTCAATTTTGAAAGAAACGATTCCCGCTTCAATTAAATTCGGAATCTGATCCGAAACGTCTAAATCTTTAATCGATAGCAAGTGGCTGTTTTTGATTAAAGTTTCTCCGTTTCCATCGATTAAGTTATATGGTAAACGGCAGTTTTGTGCACAAGAACCGCGGTTGGCACTACGTTCTCCGTTGGCCACACTCATATAACAGTTTCCGCTAAACGAAACACATAAAGCTCCGGTAACAAAAAACTCTAACTCAACATCAGCGTGGTCGTATATTGTTTTAATTTGATGCAGGTTTAATTCACGTGCTAACACCACACGTTTGATTCCGGCATCTTTCAAAAATTTAATTTTATCTGCATCGCGGTTATTGGTTTGTGTACTGGCGTGCAATACAATAGGAGGCAATTCCATTTCCATAATTGCCATATCTTGAATGATAAGCGCATCAACGCCAATATCGTACAATTCCCAAATCATTAAACGGCAGGTTTCTAGCTCGTTATCATATAAAATAGTATTAATAACCACAAAAACCTGAGCATTAAATAAATGCGCATATTTAACCAAGGCCGCAACATCTTCGATTGAGTTGTTGGCATTAGAACGCGCTCCAAATTGTGGCGCTCCAATATATACTGCATCAGCACCACTATTGATGGCCGCCATTCCTCCAATTAAATCTTTAGCGGGAGCTAATATTTCGATTTTCTTCTTCATTTCTAAAATGTTAGACTTTTACGGAATTCCCCAAAAAAGTGTGCAAAGGTCTAATAAATTTTGGAAGATTTCTAATGCTTTGTTTATTTTTTTGAAATTGTTAACTGAAATGATAAGTAAGATCTAATTTTAAATTTTTGCTAGATGCTTTTTTTTATTGAAGTGTTTGTTTTGCAAAGTTGGAATAACAGCAAAGCCGAGATCAAGTTATAGCGTTGGTTTATTTGAAAAATACTTTTGTTTTAAATACGTCCATGCTCCTGTAGACCATAAGGCCCACAAAATAAGTACAGGCTGAAAGAGTAAACGAATGAAGCGCTTTTTGTCTGTATCAAGTCCAAAAGCATCAATACCGTTGGTGTACTGCGAAATGTTTCCTGGGAATATCAGAATGTAAAATACAGCTAAAGCAAGTCCGACTTTAATGCGGTGTTTTACAATAAAAATCAGGCTTAATCCCAGAGCAATTTCAACAACGCCCGAGGCGAGTACTACAAAGTCGATAAAAGCGGGGTTGTCTGGTAGCCATTTTGGTACTTGAGCTACGAATTCCTGACGTTGAAAAGTAAGGTGGCTTATTCCAGCAAAGGTCATAAAAGCACCTAATAGGATTCGGAATATTTTTTGAGTGAGAGATGTTTCCATAATGGTAAAATGAATTTTAAAAATGACTTTCCTTAAAAATACGTCTTTTTATTTTTAATTCTAATTGTTTTTATCGTTCGAAATGGATTGGATTAATAAAAAATGGATTGCGTTCATGAAATCGTTTAAATGAAGTTTTAGTATTGTAGATTGAAATAAAAAAGCCTCAAGAAGTTCTCGAGGCTTTGGATTTAATAGCGTTTTTATTATTCTTTGATTAGTTTGATGGAAGACGTTCCCTTTTCTGATTTTACGGTAACAAGGTATACACCTGCTTTAGCCGAAATCGAACCTACTTCAACTTGGTTTTCTCCTTTTCCTTTTTGTATTTCTTGACCTAAAACATTATAAATACTGTAGGTGAATTTACCTTCGGCTTTTATGCTAAAAGTTTGAGAAGCAGGATTTGGAAAAACCACCGCATTTGGTGAAGATGTACGGTTTGAAAAATCAGACACACCTAAGTTTTTAGTATCAATAACTTTGATGTTTGGCTGTGTTTGTGGATCCATATCTGTTCCTAAATAAAAACTCGGATGCGGTGGTTGATTGTAACCTGAGTTTTGCCAAGCAATAGCTGTTCGGTACTGGGTGTCGTGCATTAAAGTATACAACCTATGTTCTGTTGGGATAGTAGTTGTATATATTCTAATAGCGGAGTTGTCGTCCTTGCGAACGATTAATTCTTCTCTCCAATCGCCGAAAAGGTCGGCACTCAAAGAAGGAGTCGCTTTGGTGGTATTGTTAGTGAGGTATCCCGTAGCGGTTAAGAGATTAGTTGTATTGCCATTTTCGTAATTCCATTTATCTATGACAGGAACATAATAAATGTTAGGATCCGCACCGTTTTTTTTGCCATCTAAGAGTTCACGGCTTAAATCGCCATCCCACCAAATAGTGAAGTTTTGAGAAGGTTTTTTATTGCTGATGAGATTTCCCTTGCAATCCATTAGGAAATTTACACCACCAGCACTACCAAAGCATTCATAACCTTTGTAGCGAGGGTCGATATCAGCAGCATTGCAACGTCCGATATCTGCGCTTGCCGGTATCCCCCATAAAGTGCCACCCGTTTTAGCATCTAAAAACACAAGACCATTCGTTTTATATTTTGCAGGCTCTTCCAAACATTGCCATATTTCCAGTCCTGGACGATCGGGATCCATATCGCTCATGTGCAATGCATCACCGTGTCCTAATGTATTGGCATATAAAAGTGTTCCGTCATCATTCATAGCGCTGGAACCATTGAATATTTCATCTTTGCCATCGCCATCTGAGTCGCCAACTGTCATTTGATGGTTGCCCATACCTGCAGCTCCCGAATTTCCAGAAGTGTTACTGTCAAATATCCAACGCTGCGAAAGGGTACCGTTTCTCCAATCCCAAGCTACTCGGACCAATCGTGTATAGTAACCGCGACCCATAATTAAACTCGGTTTTTCGCCATCAAGATACGCAACCGCAGCGACAAAACGCTCCGAGCGACCGCCATAACTATCTCCCCAATTTGATACTGTGCCTCGTGCGGGAAGGTAATTGGTGGTTGCCATGGCTTTGCCTGTTTCGCCATTAAAAATGGTTAAAAATTCGGGTCCCGAAATAACAGCACCATACGTGCTTGTTTTGGTTTTACTCCCATTAGGGTTACGGTAATCTGCTGCTGCATCGCCAATTACTATTCCGGTTCCATCGATGGTACCATCCGCAGTTCTGCAAGCCATTTCGGCTTTTCCGTCTGAATCCAGGTCATATACAATGAATTGTGTATAATGGGCGCCAGCACGGATGTTTTTACCCATATCAATTCGCCAAAGCCGTGTGCCATCCAATCGATAACAATCGATATAAACATTTCCTGTAAAACCGGGTTGCGAATTGTCCTTTGAATTAGAAGGATCCCATTTTACAAATAATTCGTATTGACCGTCACCATCTACATCACCAACACTGCAATCGTTTACGGTATAGGTATAAGAACCGTCTACGTTTCTTCCATCAGGAGGTATTTGCATCGGTATATCCAAATATTGATTCGCCCAAATGGTTGCGATTTCTGAGTCTGCTTCTTCTCTTCCGTTGATAATGGCTCGAACCGTATACGCTCCGTCAGAAGTAGTGGTATGCGTGAAATTGGTAGTGGTTGTTAAAGGATTGTCGTTTAGTTTGACGTTGTTGTAATACAAGTTGTAACTAACATCAATAGGTTCGTTTCCGAGCATCCGCCAGTTAACATACACTTCATTCGAGTTTAAACGCATGGCAATTAAGCCGCGATTTAATTTTTCAACATTTCGTTGGGCTATTACTTGGTTGGTTAAGCCAAATAAAAACAAAAACGCAAAAAGGATGCGTTTAAAAACAATACAATTTGCCTTTGTAATTTTTTGTTTCATAGTTAATTATATAATTTGGTTAGTTAGTAGGCGCTAAAAATAATTATAAAAAAAATCTAGACTATCCTGTACTGTGTTGGCTCTTAAAAAGGCTGGTTTTGGGGTGGTTAAAAACAGAAATGGTTATTATTTATGCAGCTAAATCGAGGTAGCAGATTACTTTTTCATTCTAAAAAGTTAGATATAAAATAGTAAAAAAAATACCTCAAGTTTCCTTGAGGTATTATAAAATTATAAAATGTGTCTTACGACTTTATAGAAAAATTAAGCAGTCAATGCTTCTTTAATTCGGCGTAAAGCTTCGGTTAAAATCTCGTTGCTTGTGGCGTAAGAAAAGCGAATGCAATTTGGATTTCCGAAAGCATCTCCTGTTACGGTAGCTACATTTGCTTCGGCCAAAAGATGCATCGATACATCGTTTGCGTCTTTGATTTCAGTTCCTTTTAATGTTTTTCCAAAGAAAGAAGAAACGTCTGGGAATACGTAAAATGCGCCTTCCGGAACGTTAATTTTGATGCCTGGAATTTCTTTCAATAATCCTACAACCAAATCTCTACGACCATGGAATGCCTGAACCATTTCGTTTAAAACGCTAGGATCAGCATCTACAGCAGTAATGGTAGCACGTTGCGCAATACTATTTGCTCCCGAAGTTACTTGTCCTTGAATTTTAGTACACGCTTTTGCGATAAATTCTGGTGCTCCGATGTATCCAATTCGGTATCCTGTCATAGCAAATGCTTTTGCAACTCCGTTTACCGTAATGGTTTTTTCTAACATTCCTGGGATAGAGGCAATACTGCAAAAAGTTCCAGAGAAGTTGATGTGCTCATAGATTTCATCGGCAACTACGTAGATATTTGGGTGTTTTTCTAACACTTTAGCTAAAGCAGTTAATTCTTCACGGCTGTAAACAGACCCCGAAGGATTACAAGGTGAAGAAAACCACATCATTTTTGTTTTTGGTGTGATGGCAGCTTCTAATTGCTCAGGTGTAATTTTGAAATCGGTTTCAACAGAAGTCGGAACTTCTACAGGAATTCCGCCTGATAATTTTACGATTTCGAAATACGAAACCCAGTAAGGTGCTGGCAAAATCACCTCGTCACCATCGTTTAACATTACTTGTGCAATGTTGTATAAAGATTGTTTTGCTCCTGTAGAAACTACAATTTGAGAAGGTTTGTACTCTAAACCATTGTCTCTTTTGAATTTTCTGCAAATAGCTTCTTTTAAATCCTGATAACCATCAACAGGAGAGTAGGTACTGTAATTATCGTCGATTGCTTTTTTTGCTGCTTCTTTGATAAAATCAGGGGTATTAAAGTCTGGCTCGCCCAAACTTAAACTGATAATGTCTTTTCCTTGTGCTTTTAATTCACGTGCTAATGCTGCCATCGCCAAAGTTTGCGAAGTGGCCAAGTTGTTAATTCTGTCTGAAAGAATATGATTCATTATAAAAAATTTGATAACTCTTACTTGCTGTTGGTAAGAGGGGTTATTAATAGTTTAATTAAACGGTTAATTCAGGTTTTATTCCGAGTTCTTTTAAATGCTTAAAGTGTGCAATAACGGCACTTCGCATGGTTTTGTATTCGTAATATGGCAAATTGCATTCTTTGGCAGTTTCGCGTACAATTTTAGCAATTTTACCATAATGAATATGAGAAATATTCGGAAAAATATGATGTTCAATTTGATGATTCAATCCACCAGTGTACCAGTTTACCAACCAGTTTTTGGGTGCAAAATTAGTTGTAGTAAACAATTGGTGAATGGCCCAAGTGTTGTCCATTTCTCCCAATTCGTTCGGCGACGGATTTTCGGTATGTTCTACCACATGCGCCAATTGAAATACAATACTCAAAATTAATCCTGCAGTATAATGCATCACAAAAAAGCCAATAAGCACTTTCCACCAAGTAATACCAATTACAATTGGCAACACAATCCAGATGGAAACGTAAATAATTTTGGTGATAATTAAAGTAGTCCAAAGAATTTTTGGACTCTTAGGTTGACCATATGATAATTTGCGTTTTAAATAAGCACGCATTTGTTTAAAATCGGTAGTAATGGCCCAGTTGAAGGTTAACAAACCGTATAAAAAAACAGAATAATAATGTTGAAAGCGATGAAAACGATGCCAAGGCGCCGAATTGGTAAATCGAATAATTCTACCGGCATCCAAATCCTCGTCATGCCCAGGAATGTTGGTATAGGTGTGGTGTAATACATTGTGTTGTACTTGCCAGTTGTACACATTTCCTGCCAGTACATAAATAGTGCCTCCCATAAAATTATTTACCCAGCTTTTGGTAGAGTACGAACCGTGATTGCCATCGTGCATCACATTCATACCTACTCCGGCCATGCCAATTCCCATTACGATGGTCAGTAACAAGTGTAACCAAAAAGGCATATCTAAAGTTAAAATTAAAAAGTACGGCGCAAGGAAAACCGTAAATAAAATAACCGCTTTTACATGCAGTTTCCAATTTCCAGTTTTTTTGATGTTGTTTTCTTTGAAGTAATTGTTTACCCGAGAGTTAAGTGTTCTAAAAAACTTTAAATTGTCTTGCTTAGCAAATGTCGGTGCGGTGTTATTCATATTAATTTTAAATAGTTTTCAAAGGTACTTATTATAAATTTTCAATTTACAAAATTGAGTTAAATATTTCGGTAAGAAACCCGTACTTTTGTTAAAAATTAGAATTATGAATGAGATTTTGAAGTATTTTCCGAATCTAACCCCGCTTCAAATAACGCAATTCGAAAAATTAGAAGCTTTATACCAAGATTGGAATCAGAAAATTAATGTGATTTCAAGAAAAGATATTGATTCGTTGTATACCAAACATGTTTTGCATTCGCTTGGAATTGCTAAAATCATGAAATTCGAACCCGGTGCTACAGTTCTAGATGTAGGGACTGGCGGTGGGTTTCCTGGAATTCCATTAGCAATTTTATTTCCGGAAACTCGTTTTTATTTGATTGATGTAATTGCCAAAAAAATAAAAGTGGTTCAAGGTGTTGTGGATGCTTTAGGATTGAAAAATGTAAAAGCAGAGCAAAAACGTGCCGAATTGGTAAAAGGAGATTTCGATTTTATTGTAAGTCGTGCCGTAACCAATATGCCTGATTTTGTTTCATGGGTTAATGATAAAACGAAAAAGCAAAACAAACATACGTTACCAAATGGTATTTTGTATTTAAAAGGAGGTGACTTAACCGAAGAATTGGCCGATTTTGCAAAAGCAACTTTATATGATTTGGCCGATATTTTTGAAGATGAATTTTTTGAAACTAAAAAAGTAGTGCATTTACCATTGAAGTTTAAGGCTTAGAAAATAGTCTTAAAGTTTAACGTCAAAAGTCTTAAAAGATTTTGTCAAAATAAAAAGCCGAATCTAAATTTTAGATTCGGCTTTTTTATATTGGATTTTAAGACTTTCGACTTTCCAACTTTAAGACTTATCCCAAAAACGGATATCTGTAATCTTCGGGTGTCACAAAAGTTTCTTTAATAGTTCTTGGAGAAACCCAACGCAATAAGTTTAAGGCAGAACCTGCTTTATCGTTAGTACCAGAAGCTCTAGCGCCTCCAAATGGTTGCATTCCGACAACTGCTCCAGTTGGTTTATCGTTGATGTAGAAGTTACCAGCAGCGTTTTGTAATTTAGTGGTTGCTACTTCAATCGCATAACGATCTTGACTGAAAACGGCTCCAGTTAGAGCATACTCAGAAGTAGTATCCACTAATTCTAAAGTCTCTCCCCATTTAGCATCTTCGTAAACATAAATCGTGATTACCGGTCCGAATAATTCGGTTTCCATTGTGGTATATTTTGGATTAGTCGTTACAATAACGGTAGGCTCAACAAAGTACCCCACCGATTTATCATAATTTCCACCAACAATAATTTCGGCATCAGCGTCTTTTTTAGCTTGGTCAATATATTTAGCTAATTTATCAAAAGACCCTTCATGAATTACGGCAGTAATAAAGTTTCCAAAATCTTCTGGAGAGCCCATTTTCATTGATTTTACATCAGATATAACTTGCTCTTTTACCGCTGGCCATAAACTTTGTGGAATATAAGCTCTTGATGCAGCCGAACATTTTTGTCCCTGAAATTCGAACGCACCACGGACAATTCCAGTTGCCACTTGTTTTACATTAGCACTTGGATGTGCAATGATGAAATCTTTACCGCCTGTTTCTCCAACAATTCTTGGATAAGTTTTGTAACGGTTAATATTTGCACCAATTTTTGCCCAGATTTCTTTAAATACGTGAGTTGATCCTGTAAAGTGAACTCCAGCAAAATCAGGACTTGCTAAAACAGTATCCGTAATCATTAAGGCATCTCCAAAAACGACGTTGATAACGCCATCCGGAACACCTGCTTCTTTGAAAACGTCAGTAATTACTTTTGCAGAGAATACTTGACTGTCACTTGGTTTCCAAACTACAACATTCCCCATCATAGCGGCACTAGCCGGTAAATTGGCAGCAATTGCAGTAAAGTTAAAAGGAGTAATGGCATACACAAAACCTTCTAAAGGGCGGTATTCCAAACGATTCCAAGTTGTAGAATCTGATTTTGGTTGATCGTTGTAAATTTGAGTCATAAATTCTACGTTGTAACGTAAAAAGTCGATTAATTCACAAGAAGCATCAATTTCGGCTTGATGAATATTTTTAGATTGACCTATCATGGTAGCCGCATTAATGCGTGCTCGGTAGGGGCCTGCGATTAATTCAGCTGCTTTTAAAAATATAGCGGCACGTTGTTCCCATGCCATATTTGCCCATTTTTCACGAGATGCTAAAGCATTCGAAATAGCTTTTTCAACATGTGTTTTTTCGGCTAAGTGATAAGAACCAACAACATGTTTGTGATCGTGAGGAGCGGTAATATTTCGGGTATTTCCAGTTCTGATTTCTTCAGATCCGATGTAAAGCGGAACATCAACTTTGCTGTTCCACATATTTTGGTAAGCGCTCAAAACAGCGTCTTTTTCGGGTGAATTAGGAGCGTATCCTTTTACGGGTTCATTGACCGCTTTTGGGACGTTAAAAAATCCTTTTAGCATATCTTTTGTTTTTTTGAAGATTAGACAATTTGGTAAAAAGATTATCCGAATAATAAGAATAATCTAATGCAGTACAAAAGTACAAAGGATAAATTAATAATTTGATAAAATTATTATAAGTTATTGCCAAGCGTAAAATAAAAAATGGCTACTTAGTTAAGTGCAAAAGGGGCGCACATTCTAAAAGTAGGTACAATTACTTTAAAGGTTTTAGTCGAGGTGAAATTGATCATGTTAAAATGACCTTTCATGGCTCCATAAGGCGAAGCTAATAAACAACCGGAACTATATGTATGGTGTTCTCCTGGTTTTAAAACGGGTTTTTTTCCAATAACACCTTCACCATCTACTACCTCAATATCGTTTAAAGAATCGAATATTTCCCAATGGCGCGAAGTTAATTGTACAGAATCTTTACTGTGATTTTCGATGGTCACTACGTAACTAAAGGCAAAATGAATCTTGTAGTTTTTGAAGTAAGTGCCTTCAAAACTAGTCAAAACGGAAATTTTTATGCCTCGAGTTATTTGTGATACCATTCTAAAGTAGTATAGATGTGTATGATAGAGCAAATTTACAAAAAAAATCCATGCTTTCAGCCCTTTTAAAAATGTTTTTTTAATTGGTGATGTTTAATGAAGAGGCATTACCTTTACCAATTACCCTCTGATAACGGTCGTTATTGGCTTGGTAATAGACTAAAACCGTGTATTCATTTTCGGTTTGGTAAAAATTTCCATCAATAGCATTTTGATTGTCAAGAACCCCTTTTTTATCAAGTATTTGATACTGATAATTGGTAAATCCTTGTTTGATTAAAATGGGTTTTTCGAAAACACCTTTCTTCTCATTATAGTCCATTTTGTTTTCATCTGAAAAGCTAAAGTTATTAAACATTCCGGTAACGTAAACGTCTTTGTTTAATTGGAAAGAAGGGGCGGATAAACTAAAGTAAACCCAAACATAATCCGCTTCTATTCGGTCATCATCTGAGTTGAATTTTTTGACTACAAAATTACCATTTACATCGGGGTAATTGGTGTAAATACTATTTCCTCGGGCTTGGTTGGTAAATAAATAGGCGTTGTAAATTTCGTTGTCGGCATTAATTTTTCCAACGTTATTATTGGCAACCCGAACATCTTTGTTTTCAAAATACAAAAATTCATTTCCAGCCCAAAATTGTGTCTCTTTGTTGTATTTATAAACCAATTCGTTGCCAATAGTATACTGAGGAGGGATGTTTTTTATCGCGGTATTAAAATTCCCATTTTGTAAAAGCAACACTTTTACATTTTGTAGAGGTTGTTGAAATATAATGGTTTTAGAGTCTATTGCAAATTCTAGGTTTTGAGTATAATCGATTGTGTTTAAATCGCGACTTCTTTTGATTAAAAGCGGAACGGTTGCAAGGTTTTCATATAAAATGAATTTTCTTGAAAAAACAATTTCCTGATTTTCATTTAAAATTTGTAACAGGTAATTTCCTGAAAGTTTTAAGCGTGTAAATTGGTTGGGAAACGATAATTCGTAATGCGAATACAATTGCAAGGTGTTTAACGAATTGCGGTAGTTTTGAATGCGTTGGTTATCGAAACCTTGTAAATAATCGGTTTTTGGAATGTTTGACGGCATCCAATCGTAATTGCAATGTATGATTTGGTAGTTGTAATTTGCTTCGTTGCCAAAAAGATCATCAAATTGAAGTTTGAATTCACTACCCAATTCAAAAATGGGTACTACATTTTGATTGTCTACCACAAACGAAACGGTTTTAATATTGTAAGGCGGAATTATTTCTTTTTGAATTTGTGCTTGTGAGAAAATAGTAAAAAAAAATAAAGTAAAAAAGTACGTATATAGTCGCATAGTAAATGTATCTCAAGTCCGTAAATATAGTGAAATTTACAAACAGCCTTTATTTGAATTTTCTTTAGTTTTTTTCTATAAAAGCGCTGTATTTTAATAAATCAGTAGGTTTTAGAAACTCTTTTTCTTTTATTTAATTGTACCTTTATGTGCTAATTACTCTACAAAAAATAATAAAAAGCTTATGAAAAAAATAGTTTTTCTCTTTATTTTCGGATTTACATTAGGAAATATACAAGCGCAAGAGAGTGGTGTTTCCGACGATTCAAATAACGGAACTTGGTTAAATCATCGCTATACCATAAAATTAGGTGCTTATTTTCCGTTAAATACGACTGTGGTAAAAGTAGGAAACGAAAGCGGGAATATTGGAACTGAAATCGACTTTGCTAAAGATTTGGGTTTCTCTAATTACAGTACTTCTTTTGTTGCCGATTTGAACTGGAGAATATCCCGAAGATCGAGTTTGGGTTTTGAGTATTTCCATTTGAATAGAAGTGCTACCAAAACGTTAGAAAAAGACATCGAATTTGGAGACAATACCTATAATGTAAATGCAAGAGTGAGTTCCTTTTTTGATTCGCAAATACTTCGCGTTTCATATGGTTATTCGTTTATCAGTAAACCAAAATTTGAAGCAGGTGCTTTAATTGGTGCCCACGTTCTTTTTACTGATGTAGGTATGCGACTTGAAACCAGCAGTGGAAGTGGAGCAGAAATTAAGGATAATTTTGATTTTGTGGCACCTCTTCCAGATATTGGACTTTGGGGAAATATAGCCATTGCTAAAAATTTGGATTTATTCCTTAACGGAAATTATTTTTATATAGAAGTAGGGGATTATTCGGGGCGAATTTTTAGTTACAGTGCTGCTTTTTCGTATAATGTACACCGTAATATTGATATTGAATTGGGTTATACTGGACTTAATTTTAAGGTAGATATGGAAAAAGAGCGTTTAAACGGATTTTTAAAATGGGGTTACAATGGGCCTGCTTTAAAAGTAGCCTATGTTTTTGGTCGTCCGATTAAAATTAAAAACTAACTTCTTATTTGTAGTTTAGAAAACAAAAAACAGGCAAATTCTTAAAAAGTAATTTGCCTGTTTTTTTATTGCTATTATTTGTTTGCTGCTTAATTTTTAAAGCAAAGCGGAATAATTTCTCCTGGTGCCAAACAATATTTTTTTACCAATTCGGGTGCTATTTTTTTGGTGTAATCTTCTTCAATTACAATAAAACCGATACTGCGTAATTTGTCAAAATAATCACGACCGTAAATACGTACATGATCGTATTGACCAAAAATTTGTGCTCTTTCTTTCGGGTCAGTAATTGTATCGTCGGTAAAAGTTGTTTCTCGGTTTAAATCTTGCGGAATTTGTAAAACAGCCATTCCTCCAGGTTTTAAAACTCGGTATAATTCCTCCATGGCCTTGGTGTCATCGTGTATATGTTCTAAAACATGATTGCATAAAATAACATCATATTCGTTGTCCTTAAAAGGTAAATGGCAAATATCTGCTTTTACATCGGCCAAAGGCGAATACAAATCGGTTGTTGTATAATCTAAATTTTTTTGTTTCCGAAAAAGCGAATAAAAAGCTTGCTCGGGAGCAAAATGCAATAGTTTTTTAGGTGCTGAAAAAAAATCGGTTTGATCTTGTAAATACAGCCACAACAAACGATGACGCTCTAAAGAAAGTGTGCTCGGAGATAAAACATTGTTGCGTTGTGTGCCGTATCCATAAGGCAAAAATGACTTAAAACTTTTACCATCAATTGGATCGGTAAATTGATTTCCTTTTAAAGCCATCGCCAATAATGGACGAGCCAAATAACTCATTCGAATCAAAACAGGACGCGGAATAGTGTTTAATGCAAGTTTGAAAAGTTTTTTCATCAGTGATTTTTTCACAAAGATTCTCAAAGGAAGCGCAAAGCAAAGGCTTACAGAGATTATGCTAAAGTTTTAGGTGTATTTATAAATCTTTTAATGTTATTTTTAAGGATAGTGCTTTTGTAATTCATTAGCAAACCCAAAGGGTAATTGCCCAGTTTTAAGTAAGTCAAAATTTGGGAAAATGTACGGGTGTAAAACTTTCAACAGTTTTTAACTCAATTACAATTTTATTTTCAACGAGTAAATCGATTCGGTAGCCTTGGTCAAGAATTAAACCTTTATAGTTAATTGGTAATGAAAGTTCCTTTACCACATTTAAGCCAGCATTTTTTAATTCAAAGTATAAACATTGTTGATATGCTGATTCTAGTAGTCCAGGGCCTAATTGCCGGAGAACCTCAATTGCTAATCCTATTATTTTATAAGAAAGGGCTTCAAGTTCTTTTGTTACGTTTTCAAATTCGTTGGACATTCTAAAAAAAAACTTTGTAAATCTCTATGTTTGCTTAGCGAATCTTCGTGAAATCCATTGTTATACAACTAAAGGCACTTTTCTAAATTCGTCTTCTTCGTTACTTTCAATTCCGAGTGCTTTGTAAATGTATTTAAAAGTCGATAAAATTTCAGGCTTTCCATCTATTAAAGCGACATCATGCTCAAAATGGGCACTTGGTTTTCCGTCGGCAGTAGTAATAGTCCAACCGTCTTTGTGTTGTTTGATATTTTTCGTTCCCAGATTAATCATCGGTTCGATTGCCACTACCATTCCTTCTACAAAAAGTTTACCACGCCCACGTTTTCCGTAGTTGGGCATTTCGGGATCTTCGTGCATTTTTTGACCTAAACCATGGCCTACCAATTCGCGAACCACACCATAACCGTGCGCTTCGTTGTATTTTTGAATAGCATTTCCTACGTCTTCTACACGATTTCCAGCCTTGAATTCTCGTATTCCAACATATAAGGATTCTTTTGCAACTTGTAACAGTTTTTTGGTTTCTGGAGCTACTTCGCCAATTTCAAAACTATACGCGTGGTCACCGTGAAATCCGTTTTTAAAAGCACCACAATCTACCGAAATTACATCGCCATTTTGAAGCGGTATGTTATTCGGAATGCCGTGTACTACTTGTGAGTTTGGACTCATACAAAGGGAATTCGGGAAATCATAAAGTCCCAAAAAGCTTGGAGTTGCGCCGTGGTCACGTATGAATTCTTCGGCCAATTTATCCAAATATAAGGTGGTTACACCTTCTTTAATTTCAGAAGCAATCATTCCTAAGGTTTTAGAAACGATTAAAGCACTTTCGCGCATCAACTCTATTTCTTCACGTGATTTTACTATAATCATAATTTCAAATTATCAGTTGGCAAAAGTACGATTTTAAAATTATTTAATTTGGATTTGCCATAATTTTAAAAAGTTCAGAATTTGATACGTAAAAACGGTTCGCTAAGCTAATTTCTGCCAGTTTAGCGCTAACCAAATTGTTTTCGCGAGTGTTGATTAAGAAAAGAGAACTTTCGCCAAACGAAAACAAACGCTCTTCTGAGTCCAACATTGTTTTGTTGTCATTAGCCAATTTTTTGATAATGGTTAATTGTTTGGTTAATGATTGTATTTCGGTTTGCTGCGCCTGAATTTTATTGGTAAGCTGCATGCGTTCTACATCCATCGTATATTCGGCTTCTTGAATTTTAAATTTGGTAAGTTTCAATTTACCTCGTTCTTTTCGTAAGAATAAAGGGAACGAAAAATCGACACCAATTTTGTAATTATCCCCATTAAAATCGTCCCAATAATTTGGTTCCGAAAGGTACGAATAACCCAAGTTGATTTTAGGCAACAATTCGTTAGCATTTAATTGTCGTTCCACATTTAAAATATCAATTTTACTTTGCAATGCATTGATTTTTGGGTGGTCTTCAATCGAAATGGAATCTGTTAATAATTGGTTGGTTCGCAAGGTTTCTTGAATGGTACTTTCAAGTTGTGTTTCGGGAATTATACCGTCTGCGAGTTCCATCGGAATGGCATTTTCTAGCCATAAAAAATTAGATAATTCTAACTTGGCTTTAGCTAGTTTTAAGTTTGAATCTTCCAAGCTTAACAAGCGGTTTTTTACTGTAATACCGGCTTCAATACTATCGATGGCTGGTTTGTCGCCTTGTTCTATTAATCCTTGAATTCCTGCGTATCTCGATTGCGCATTTTTGGTATAATTTTGATACAATTGTACCTCTTCGTAATTTTTTTTCCAATTAAAATAAGCCACCGAGGCATCGTATAAAACAGCAATTGCTTGTAGTTTTACCTCCGCTTCACTTAATTTAATTTGCATTTTGGCTTTTCTTAAATCGGCCATACGTTTGTTAATCCACAATCCTTGTCCAACCGGAACTGTAATGCCCAACGAAGCCAATCCATCAGTAGGTGTTTTGTGTTCGGGGTTTAAATAGTACCCTTCGTTATTTTCAAATCCTGCTTTTAATTCGATTCCATACCAAGTCGGAATTTTAAAACTGCTGTTTAATAACGAATAATATTCGGTGTCTTTGAATTGCTTTTTGGCATAATCCACTTCAATTTTAGGATCAAAAGCGCCGCGAGCCATCATCAAATCGGTTTGGGCTTTGTTCAAAATCAATTCGGCATTTTTTACCAACGGATGGTATTTTTTTACATAACCCAAAAATTCGTTGTAACTCAATTCTTCCGCAACAGGTTGCTGAGCCAAAAGCCATAAGGGGGTTAAAAATAATATGTAGAAAAGCTTTTTCATCATTTCTTTTCTTTGGTTGTTTTTGCTTCTTGTTTGTAATAATTTGGTGGGAAACCGTTTAAAACACGCCAAATTTCGAACCAAATTGGCACCGTATCCAATAAAGCTAAGGTTTGTGCTCCCGAACCAATACTTAATTCTTTAGGCCACTTGGCTTCGTTTTTATCAGGCGCAATTAAAACGCGGTATTTTCCATTCGGACTAATAAAGTTTTCGATGGCTACAATGGTTCCTCCAAAAGTTCCATACGAAATATCTGGCCAGCCCGAGAAAACAATAGTCGGCCATCCGTCGAACCAAACACGCACTTTTTCGCCTTTGTGAATTAACGGTAAATCGATAGGATCTACATATGTTTCAACAGCAATTTCGTAAGAAGAAGGCATTATCGTTGCAATGGCCGTACCTTCTTTTATGGTTTCGCCAATACCCGATTGTAAAGCACGGTTAATGTATCCGCTTTGTGCTGCTTTAATATAATACATGTTGTTACGAATGCTGTAATTGGCATGCTGGTTTTCGAGTTTGTTAACTTGCGCTTTGGCATCATATTGACTACTCAAAGCGGTAAATTTATCACTTTTAGATTTGGCCGCTTTTTCTGAATACTCGGCATTTATACGGCTAATTTCAACTTGAGCGTTAATCAAATCGTTTTTACTGCTTAATAATTTATTTTCTTGATTGATGATTTTAGCTTCGGCTTCTTGCAATTTCAATCTTTTTTCTTCTACATCGGTTAAGGGTTTTAACCCTTCGCTGTTAAGTTTAACCGCACGATTAAATTGAGTGGTGGCAATTTTAATTTGAGTATTAACTGCCACTAAATCCATACTGTCACTTTTTATTTTTAAATGTGCTTGTTTGATTTTGTTGTTGGCTTGTGCGAGCTTTAATTTTTTTTCGGCTTCAATGGCTTGCAGTTGATTTTCTAAACTCACTACTTTTGATTCGTAAGATTCAACGGCACTTTTTTTGGCGTCAACCTGATTTTTGGTGTTTGATACCAAATTAGGGTCCATGTATTCTTCTTTAATTTCCGAAATAAAAAGAATAGTATCACCTTTTTGAACAAAATCACCTTCTTGAACATACCATTTTTCTATTCGTCCCGAAATAACACTCTGAATAGATTGCGGACGTTGATTGGGTTTGAGTGTGGTTACGGCTCCAAAACCCGAAATGTTTTGTGTCCACGGCAAAAAAAGCATGGCCAAAGTGAGTATTGAAATACCAATTATAATTTTGTTTAAAATTTTATAATGCGTTTTATTTTCAAGCGTGCGAATGGTTTTAAATTCGTCTAAAGATTGCTTGGGTTTATTGTTGTCAGAAATATTTAACATGGTATTATTTTTTTTCGTCAGCTATTATTTTACCCTCTTCCATCGTGATGATGCGATTGCTTCTTGTTTTCCAATACGGATTTTTGGAAGAAACTATTATGGTCCATTTGTGCTCTTTTGCAGTTAGGAAATCAATAATTTCTTTGGCAACATTTTCATCCATTGTATCGGTTGGGTCTTCGTAAAAAAGAATTTTTGGTTTGCGGATAATGCTTCGCGCCAATAATATTTTTTTGACATTGGAAGAAGTGAGTTGTTTCGCTTCTGGAAAAATAGTAGTTTCAAGTCCTTTCGGCAACGATTTAATCAAGGAACTCAATTGCAAACCATTTATAACCCATTTCAAATCTTCTGCATTTATAGCGGGATCATTAAAAGTAATGTTTTCTAAAATGGTGCCTTCAAACGGTGTTTCGCCATTAATAATGCAGCCAATTTGCGAACGATATTGTTTCAAGTTGATTTTTTTAAACGAATCGTCGTTGATGTAAAACGACCCAGCAGATTGTTGTAATAATCCCGATAATATTCGGATTAAAGTGGTTTTACCCGAACCGTTTTTGCCCTCTAAAAAGATGTGTTCTCCTTGATCAATTTTTAAATTAATCATGCTCAAGGTTTTTTGATTGGCATTTGGAAAACGGAACATCAAGTTTTCGGTTTCTAAACTAATGTTGGTGTAGCAATTGTCGTAAGGTTCTTTGGTTTCTTCTTCTAAAGCCAAATCGGTAACCTGACCAATTTTTTCGGTGGCCGTTAAAACATCGTAAAAAGTTTCGAGTCCTAAAATGATTTTTTCTACCGAATTAATCACCAATAAAATAATAATTTCGGCGGCTACAAACTGACCAATATTCATTTCTTGAGAAATAACCAAATAACCTCCAACCGATAATAAAGTGGCGGTAATGAGTATTTTAAAACCAATCAATTGCATGAATTGGCGCTTGATTACATTAAAATGCTGTTCTCTGTAATTTAAGTAACTACCCACAATAATATCGTTTTTTTCTAATGCATATTTGTAGTTTAACTGACTTCTGAAACTAAAATTATTTCGCGCAATTTCTTGTAACCAGCTGGCAACTTGGTATTTGAACTTGGATTCTTTTAAACTGGTTTCCATTCCGGTTTTGTACGAAAATTTAAAAATGAAATACAATAAAAAGAATAACAAGATTCCGAAAATGATAAAAAACGGATGGTATAACGACAACAAGATGATTCCGAAAGCAATTTGTAATAAAGCAGCCGAAAAATCAATTAACAGTTTTGAAGTTCCTTTTTGAATGGTTAATGTATCAAAAAAACGATTAGCCAATTCGGGCGGATAGGAATTGTACAAGGCTTCGAATTTGATTTTTGGTAAACGGGTTGCAAATTCAAACGAAGAGCGAACAAATATTTTTTGCTGTAAATTCTCGGTTATACGCAGTTGCATCAACGATAAGATTCCGACCAAAGCCACGCCAATAATTACAATAATGATTAAAACAATCCAAGAAACACTGGCATGTCCGGATTGAATAAAATTAATAATAGCCTGAATTCCTAAAGGCAAAGACAAACTAATTAACCCAGCAAAAATGGCGTAAAAAAATATTTGAATAACATCTTTTTTGTCGAGTTGTAATAGGTTATAAAATCGTTGTAATGGTGTCATAGTTCAAAAATTGTATTTTATTTTTTTAAAATCCGCAAAACTAAATCAAAGTAAAAAGTGGTAACACTTGTTGGTGATTTGCAATCGGTTATGGTGTGTAAATGATCGTTTAAAAAATGTTGGTGTAAACTACCTTCAACGATGGTTGAAGCCAAACTTTTAGCATAAGGATAATTCGGATTGGCATCGAAAATAAGTGCTGCCAAATCGTTAATTATGTTTTTGTACACTAAAAAATAACCTTCTTTATTATCATCGTCAACCTCTTTTGTATACAGCGCTTTATTAAATTCGGATATAATAATTTTATTTAAAATAGATTCGTTTATATGTAAGGTGCTGTCGTCATCTACCACTTTTTCGGTTATTACAGCAATAGCTTTGTTTAATTTTTCAATCGGATTAGTTATGTTATGGATAGCGAATTTTATTTTGTATTCCATCCAACTCCAATACCAAGTAGAAAGATAAATTACCAATTTGTGTTTGTTTACAAAATAGCGGTAAATAGAACTTTCGTTCGAGCCAATTCGTTCGCCTAATTTCTTAAAAGTAAAATGTTCTAAACCGATTTCATCAATTAACAAGATGCTGTTTTGGATGATTTTTTTACCCAATTCAGATGTTTCTGGATCTTTTAGATACAGTTTTTCGTTAACTTTTATGTTTAAATTGCCTAACAAAGTACTCATTTTAAAGTCTCTTTTCAACAAAATTAATAGTATTACTTTTGATTCTGCGCTTTTAACAATTAATTATAGGATCTTAAGGCGAATTCTAATGTTATTTTAATCTTGGTTTAAGTTACTCTTATTTCTGGATGAATTTACTGACTTTATTTGACTGTTTGAGTCATTAGTTTCGAAAAGAAATGGGTAAATTAGCAGTAAAGAAAAAAAAGGAACGATTTGGAAAAAAATACTGATAAAAAAACGGATTTAGCAAAAATGAAGCAATTGGCATTGGCTGTTTTGGCTCTTGCAGTTGTTCTTTTTTTTGTGGCGCATCATTATAAAATTGCTTGGCTTAAAGCGTTTAGCGAAGCCGCAATGGTTGGCGGAATAGCTGATTGGTTTGCTGTTGTAGCTCTTTTTAAACATCCTTTGGGAATTCCGATTCCGCATACGGCGCTTATCCCGAATAATAAAGATGCTATTGGTGAAAATTTAGGAAATTTTGTTTCAGATGAATTTTTAATAAAAGAAAAACTGGAAGTTAAAATAGACGAATTTGATTTTGCTACTAAAGCTACCAATTGGTTAAAAGAAGAAAAAAACGCTCAGAATATTTCGAATTTAATTTCCGAAAATGTTATTCCGGGTATCTTAAAAACAATTGATGATACCGATGTTAAACAGTTTTTACAAACGCAATTTGAAGCCAAACTTCAAGAAATTAATTTTAGCGAATGGCTGGCAATTGGTTTAGAATCGGTTTTTAATGGCGAAAAACAATCGAAAGCTATTTCAAAAATAATTGGAATTTTAGCCAGCGAACTGCAAGCGAGCAAAGAAGAAATTAGAGAAAAAGTTAAAAAATCGACACCTTGGTATACGCTGGGTGTAGCCGATAAAAAAATTGCCGACGGTGTGTTTAATGGCTTATACGAATTTTTGTTAATGGCTAATGAACCAGAAAGTACCATTCGTAAAAAAATTAATTTGTACCTGATGGATTTTATTGCCGATTTAAAGAATTCGGTCGAAATGCAGGAAAAAGTGAACTCTTTAATTGTTGATTTTGCTCAAAGACCCGAAATGCAAGACTATATTGGCTCTATTTGGCAAGATTTAAAATCGGCTGTTTTATCTGATTTAGAAAAAGGGGAGGAGTCGCGAATTAAAATAACAATTGCCAAAACAATTCAGAATTTTGGTATGAATATTCAAAATGACACGGTGATGATGGCCAAAATCAACACTTTTGTTCGAGTAGATTTATTGGATATTTTAATTCGTAACAAGCATGCCATTGGAAATTTAATTGCGACATCTGTTCAAAGTTGGGATAAAAAAGAAATTGCCGAAAAATTAGAATTGGAAGTCGGGAAAGATTTGCAGTTTATTCGGATTAACGGAACCGTAGTTGGCGGAATTGTAGGTTTGATTATTTATTGTGTGGAGCAATTCATCTAAAAAAAAATGAGCTACTTTATAAGAGTAACTCATTTTTAATTTATATAAATAATTTTTTATAGTAACGAATGTTGTGTCATTACTGCTGGTTGCGGCACACCCATCAATTCTAAAATGGTCGGCGCAATATCGCCCAAAACGCCATTTTGAATTGATTTTAATTCTTTATCAACCAAAATAAGCGGCACCGGATTGGTAGTGTGTGCAGTATTTGGTGTTCCATCTGGGTTAATCATTGTTTCACAATTTCCGTGATCGGCAATAACTAAAGTGGTGTAATTATTGGCCAAAGCGGCTTCAATAACTTCTTTTACACAAGCATCAACGGCTTCGCAAGCTTGTATTGCGGCACTCATAATTCCGGTATGGCCTACCATATCTCCGTTGGCAAAATTCAAACAAACAAAATCTACTTCGCCTTTGTTTAATTCGGGTACTAAAGCATCTTTTAATTCGTAAGCGCTCATTTCGGGTTTTAGGTCATAAGTGGCTACTTTTGGAGAATTTCTCAAAATACGACTTTCGCCTTCAAAAGGAGTTTCCCTTCCACCAGAAAAGAAAAAGGTTACGTGAGGGTATTTTTCGGTTTCGGCAATACGAATTTGTTTTTTACCTGCTTTTTCAAGTACTTCTCCTAATGTTTCGGTGATGTTATCTTTATTGTAAATTACTTTTACATTTTGATACGTTTCATCGTAGTTGGTCAACGTAACATAGTATAAGTTTAATTTATGCATGTTTTGTTCGTGAAAATCCTGTTGCGATAAAGCTTCGGTAAGTTCACGACCACGATCGGTTCTGAAATTAAAAAAGATAACCACATCTTCTTCATGAATGGTAGCAAGTGGTTTTTCCTCTGAATCAACCACAACAATTGGCGCTATAAATTCGTCGGTAACATCATTTTGGTAACTCGCTTCAATTGCCGAAACAGGATTTGATGTCTTGGTACCTTCTCCGTTAACAACCAAATCGTATGCTAATTTAACACGTTCCCAACGTTTGTCACGATCCATAGCATAATATCGTCCAATGACAGAAGCAATTTTTACCGGAGTTTTTTCGATATAATGTTGAAGGTTTTCAATATACCCCTTCCCCGATTTTGGGTCAACATCGCGCCCATCGGTAAAAGCATGAATGTAAACTTGATCCAATCCGTATTCTTGAGAAGCATCAATCAAACCTCTTAAATGCGAAGTATGCGAATGAACGCCACCGTCCGAAACTAATCCTAAAAAGTGTACTTTTTTATGGTTTTCTTTAGCGTATTTAAAAGCGTCAATTAAAACGGGTTCTTTGGCTAATGTTTTATTGGCAACGGCTAAGTTAATTTTGGCTAAATCTTGGTATACAATTCTTCCTGCACCTAAATTCATATGTCCCACTTCACTGTTTCCCATTTGGCCTTCAGGTAAACCGACATTTAAACCATCGGTACGCAATTGCGCGTGAGGATATTTAGTATATAAACTATTTATAAAAGGAACATTCGCGTTGTCTATTGCTGAAACTTTAGGGTCGGGAGATTTTCCCCAACCATCCAAAATCATTAGGATTACTTTTTTATTCATTGTAGTTTTTATTTTTAACAAAGATAATCGAAATGTAAAACCTTAAAAACTATCTGGGTTATATTTATGTTTTATAAAGTCGAGAACCCCAAAAAATCGTTATTTTTTTAAAATTGCCCTTCTTTTTTAAAATATATGTAGTGAGTTGTCTTGCAAATGGTTTTTTAAATATAGCTGAGACAAGCAATTAGAGGCAAATTGTTAATCGCTTTATAATCAGATTGTAATGTTTTAATGTAAGAATACTTCCAGTAAAGTGTGAAAGTTGTAACAAATAATGTTAAAAATGCAATAAATAAAAGGTAAAAAGAGTTATAAAGTTTTATCCGCTAATTAATTTTTATATTTTTGTCAAGCCTCGAAACAAATTTAACTTAAACGAAATCAATGATATACACTATTTTTCCTACGCTGTTATTTGCAATTTTGTCTTTTACTAATGCTGTTGGAGTTACAACTAAAGTAACCGAAAAAAAGCCCACGCTTGCGGCAGTTGTTAAACCTACTGTAGAAACAAAAATTGCTTCTTTGTACCAAAATTTAAAAAGTAATTCGTTTGAATTGCCTCAATTTGAGTGTTTCAACGAAGCGCTTCATGGTTTTTATCTTTTAAAAGATAAAGGTGTAATCCAAAAAAATATTTTAACGCTTATTGATTTTAGCAAATCGGCCAATCAAAAAAGATTGTGGGTAATCGATTTGACTACTAATACAATTTTATACCATTCGTTAGTTTCGCACGGAAGAAATACCGGTGAAGAATTTGCTACTTCATTTTCAAATACCAATTCATCTAATAAAAGTAGTTTGGGTTTTTACGCAACTGCCGAAGTTTATAACGGAAAACATGGTATGTCATTGCGTTTGGATGGTTTAGAAAAAGGTGTAAACGATAATGCTAGAGCCAGAGCGATTGTAATGCACGGAGCAGATTATTGCTCGGATTCGTTTATTCATAACAATAAGAGATTGGGTAGAAGCTTGGGTTGTCCTGCAATTCCTGAGAGCATGAAACGCGAAATCATTGAAACTATTAAAGGTAAATCGTGTTTGTATATTTACCATCCTTCCAGAAAAACCGAGACTTTACAACATTTAATTTCGTAATTTTCGATACAATTCGGCATCTAAATTGTAAATGTCTCGCCTAAATTGCAATTGATTGTTGTGGCTCCAAGCGGTCCAATACCATTGAAATAAATCGTATTTTTTGGTTATCGGAATTGCTTTTGTTTTTTCAGAAACGATTATCGAATCAATAATTTCGGCCGACCATTTTGTTTCGTCGTTTAATAAATGTTGCGCCAATTCTAACGGATTTTCTATCCGAACACAACCCGAACTTAATGAACGGTTTTGTCTTCCAAATAAATTACGGTGATTGGTGTCGTGTAAATAAACACTATGCGAGTTCGGGAATAAAATTTTCATGAGTCCCAACGAATTGTTTTTTCCGGGTTTTTGCACATATCGGTACGCCAACGGATTATTTTCATTCCAGTTTGCAGGAGCAACGGTATCTCCATTAGCATTCAAAATCGTGATGTTTTTTTTAGCGGTATAATTCCGATTTTTTTTCATTGCTGCGGTAATATCTTCTTTTATGATAGTAGGAGGCACGGTCCAAGTCGGATTAAAAACAATGGTTTTTAATGTTGAACTAAGAATTGGTGTTTTACGATTACTGCTTCCCACTACAACATTTCGGTTCAAAACGGTATCATTTTGTTCTACCACATGCAAACTGTAATTCGGGATGTTGACAATTACATAATCATTTTCTAAAACGGCATTGTACCAACGCCAACGTTCTAAATTGGCAATAATTTGTTGTCTTCGTTCTTCTTTCGAATGGTTTAAAGCCCAAATTGTTCCTTTTCCAATTACGCCATCGGCATGCAGCCCGTGTCGGGTTTGAAACTTTTTAACCGCATCTAAAGTTTCCCAAGAATAAATAGTATTCAAAGGTTCTTGCTGAGATAAATCGTGCCAATACTGCAACTTTTTCTTGATTTTAATTAATTCGGCCGTAGTGTCGTTAAGTACGATTTTTTCAACACCGGTAATTCTTACCGTTTTATCTTCCGGAAAAGTATTGATGATATGTAATGCTTTTAAAAGTTGTTGGTAGGTAGCAGTTTTGGGCTGACTTTCGGTTAAAGCCTTGTTTAAATCATCTTTGTTAAAAGCATCAATCAAAACTTGGTTTACATTAAAATCTTTAGGTTTCAAATCCCAATCAGTGTAAAGTTCTTTCGGATTCAGTTTTCCTTTGTATAAATGATTTAAAAATTTTTGAAAACTACCAGTTAGCATTACATCGTATTGAATCAATTCGTCATCGTTTAATTTTACAATGTTGTTTTCTAAATTTTGTAGTTTTTTAAAATTGTAATCGGATGCATTTAATCCGTAATTTTCTGAATTTTGAATTTGATTTAATACGAATTGTCTTTTTTTGAAGGAACTCCAAACCGTTTCGTAATTAGAAGAACGGTAGAAATTCCATAACAACTGGCTATGGAAAGATTTTAATTTAGAAGTATCAATAGGAATTGTTCGTTCGTCGTCTTTTACAATTTGTGGTGTGGGTATTTTCGAGGAATCGATAGCCGTTTTTTCAATAACA
Organism: Flavobacterium agrisoli; assembly: GCF_016522065.1. Classification (GTDB taxonomy): domain Bacteria; phylum Bacteroidota; class Bacteroidia; order Flavobacteriales; family Flavobacteriaceae; genus Flavobacterium; species Flavobacterium agrisoli. The sequence continues at coordinate 119,867 of NZ_JAEHFV010000004.1, forward strand.
ACATTTGGTGCCGTTTTTTTGCATCCAAAACAGAGTAAGAGTAAAATAATATAGCGTTTAAAAAATACCATAATGCTGTATTTGATAATTTAAAAAGTGTTAACATGTGAAATGGTAGGTAATTTGATTATAGGGTTCTGTTTCGTGTAAAATTACAGCACTATTGCCAATTTGAGGTTCATTTTTTGTTAAGATTCAAAATTATAACTTTTTAATAGTAAAGTTGTTACTAGAAATAGTGATTTTTTGATTTAATTTTTTCAAAAAAATTTGTTTTGAATTCAACTTATTATTTATATTTGCACCACCAAAATGCGGAAGTAGCTCAGTTGGTAGAGCTCCAGCCTTCCAAGCTGGTTGTCGCGAGTTCGAGCCTCGTCTTCCGCTCTAAATAAAATAGAGTTAATTTTAATTGCTTTTAATAATTACAATTACACTTTCTGCGGAAGTAGCTCAGTTGGTAGAGCTCCAGCCTTCCAAGCTGGTTGTCGCGAGTTCGAGCCTCGTCTTCCGCTCATAAAAAAAACCGAAACATTTGTTTCGGTTTTTTTATTTTAAATCACTAAGGTCGCTTCCGCTTGTGATTTTTTTTGGTGCTTGGTTGGCTTCAAATAAACGTGCGCTTAAATCTCCTTTTAGAGTAATTTTTTCTCCTTTAACCTCTAACCAACTTCCTTCTCGTAAACCCAAAACAGGTATGTTGTTAAAAGCGTGAAACTCTTTTATTCGGGTTTCTCGGGTTTCTCCCATGTGTTTTGATTGTAAATCGGCATCTAGATAATGCGGATTTAAGTTAAACGGGATTAATCCTAATGTTTGAAAACTGGGCGGATACACTATAGGCATATCGTTTGTAGTTTGTATAGAAAGACCACAAATGTTACTTCCGGCGCTTGTTCCTAAATAGGGAGTTCCTTTTTTTACTGTTTCCGATAAAACGGTCATAACTTGGTGGTGATAAAGTTGCTGAACCAGTAAAAAGGTGTTTCCGCCTCCAGTAAAAATAGCTTCTGCATTTTTTAAGGCTTTTGGTTTGTCTTCAAATTCATGAAGACCTTTAACTTCGATGTTTATTTTTTCGAAAGTTTCACGCACTTTGTCGGTGTATTCAGTATGTGAAATGCCACTTGGACGCGCAAAAGGAATGAAGACTATAGAAGTACAATTTTTAAAATGCAATTGCAATTCGGGCAAAAGGTATTCTAAATACGTGCCGCCATGCAATGTTGAGGTGCTGGCAATGATGATGTTTTTCATGAAAATTTGTCTCTTTTAGTGAGTTAAAGGTACAAAATAGGCAATTTGCCACTGCTTCTTTCTTTTTTAAATTAACATTTATTTACCATGTTATTAGTACTTAATTTGGAGGTGGTTGTTCTATTTTTACAAACTAATAGAGGCTAAGTGTTACTAAATGAGGTACTTGTTTTGCTTGATTTCATTCGTTTTTTTATCTGCTACTAAAGCTCAAAATGCTGCGGTTTTTCAGATAAATGGCATTGTGAAAATGAATGAAATTCCGCAAGAAAATATTTTTGTAATCAATAAAAATTCCGAAAAAGGGGTTCAAACCGATAGTGAAGGAAAATTTTATTTGTCCGTTAAATTCGGTGACGTATTGGTTTTTTCATCTATTTACACCAAAGAAAAAGAATTGAAAATTACGGAAGATTTAAATGTTATGAATGAAATAAGCATTGATTTATTTCCGGCGATAAATGAATTACAAGAAGTAGTGGTTCGCAATTACAGTGGTTTAAATGCGCGAGCATTAGGAATTATTTCTGCTGACCAAAAAACGTATACTCCTGCCGAACGAAAACTAAAATCTGCAACCGATTGGAAAGGCGCTGGAGGCGTTTCTTTTGATCCGGTGCTTAACTTAATTTCTGGTCGAACTGCGATGCTTAAAAAAGAGGTTGAGGTTGAAAAAAAGGAATTTTATATGTTGCTTTTAGACGAAATGTTCGATCAACATCATTTTGTAAATCGATTGCAAATTCCGACAGAATATGTAAAAGGCTTTAAATATTATGTGGTTGAAAATAAATATTTTACAAGGGTTTTAGATTCTAAAAATAAAACAGCAACTGAATTTTTATTAGGAGAATTAGCGCTGAAATACAAAGATATTCTTGCCTGTGAAAACGAATAATACACTCCTCATTTTTGTTTTTTTGATTACCCAAATTATTATTGGTCAAGCATTTCATTCCAAAGAAATTAACGGACAAGTGGTTGCCGATTCCGTTTCGGTCGAAGCAATTTCGGTTGTAAATAATACCACCCAACAAAGTACTGTTACGGATGTTAATGGTTTTTTTTCGATCATGATTAAGGAGGGAGATGTGTTGGTTTTTTCGGCTGTGAATTTAATCGGTCTAAAAAAACGAATTACTCCCGAAGATATGGCGCTTTCTTTTTTAATGGTTAAAATGCAAGCCAATAAAGTCGAATTAAACGAAGTTATAATTAATCAAAATTCCTCTATAACAGCCGAAAGTTTAGGTATTATTCCGTATGGTCAAAAAAAGTACACACCAGCCGAACGCAAAATTAGGACCGCTACTTCCACACCTATTGATGGGCTTTTGAACGCCATGTCAGGCCGGACTAAAATGTTGAAAAAAGAATTGGTGAATGAGAAGAAACAGCGTTATCTCTACAGATTAGAAACGTGGTATTCGGATGAGTATTATACCGAGCGCTTGAAAATCCCATTAGATTATATAAAAGGTTTTCAATATTATTGTGTAGAAAATACTGAGTTTATTCGTACCTTAGAGACTAACAATAAAACAATGAACATGTTTTTAATTACGCAATTGGCTCAGGAATTTTTAAATAAAATTGAAAATGAAAACTAAATTTTTTATCCTATCTGTGTTTTTAGTGTTTCTGCAAATGGGTTTTGCACAAACCAATAATAGGCAAATTCTACATGGGAAAGTGCAAAATGACTCGCTTACCATCGATAACGGCTATGTGTTAAATATCAATGCTCAAACCCGAACCACAATAGATAAAGACGGATTATTTGATATAATGGCCAAACCAAAAGATACTTTGTTGTTTTCTGGAATGGTTTTTCAATCAAAAAAAGTGATTTTAAAAGCAGTTGATTTTCAGGTAAAAATAGTGGTGATTACGTTGGAATTAGCTAATAACCAATTGAGAGAGGTTGTGGTGTCTAAGCAATTTAAAGATGAATCTTTAACGGGAAATAACCAGAGAATAATTGACGGACAATACGCAGCCGATTTACAAACAACGGCCGAAAATCAGGTAATGCCATCCAACCAAACTATAAAGTACGGAATGGATTTTGTTCGCATTTTTAAAGAAGTAAAAAAAGTAATTAAGCCTCAATCCGAAAATAGCGAAAAGTATATTGAAGATGTAGCTTTTTCAGAATATGCACAAGCTAATTTTAGTCCGTCGTTTTACAAAAACGATTTGCAGTTAAAAGAAGATGAAATTGATTTGTTTTTGATGTACTGTGCAAATGACAAAGAATCTAGAAAATATTTAGAGCCAGACCAAAAGTTTGAGCTAATGGATTTCTTAATCAATAAAAATAAGGAGTTTAAAAGAATTACTCTTTCCAAATAAGTCCATTTCTGCATCATCTTTTGTTTTAATTTTTGAAGTCAAGTTTCTAAAGCGCATAGGTTTTTTAAGTAAATTTTAAAAAACAGGGAGCCAAATTTTAATACCTTTGTGGCTACCTAAAAAAAATACAATTATGTTCGGAATAGGAGGTGGTGAATTAATTTTCATCCTATTTATCGTTTTAATGCTTTTTGGATCTGATAAAGTGCCTGAAATTGCTCGTACAATGGGAAAAGCGATGGCGCAACTTAAAAATGCCACAAACGATATAAAAAATGAAATTCAGAAAGGAGCCGAAGAAAATGGTTTTGATAGAAAATCATTAAATGAAATGACTGGCAACATCAACGAAGAAATTTCAAAAGCTAAAAATAGTTTGTTAGGCGATGCCACCCAAGAGTTTGAAAAAACCAAAGAAGATATTGATACGATTACGGGACCGATAAAACGCATGCGCTAATGTTGGAAAAAATACTGCAAAGCGATGTTAAATTATTGGTTTTTTTAAACGGATTAGGTTCAGAAACCTTTGATGGTTTGTGGCTCATTATTACCAAACAAGCTTATTGGACTCCCTTTTTTTTATTTTTATTTTATCTTATTTATAAAAAAATAGGTTCCAAACAGACTCTTTTTGTTTTACTGTTTATTGCTGTTCTTATTACCTGTACCGATCAAGTGACTAACTTGGTCAAAAATAATGTACAGCGTTTGCGACCTTGCAATAATGAGGATATTAAAGCTATAATCAGGATTGTGCAACAACGAAATTCGTTTAGTTTTTTTTCGGGACATGCTGCTAACTCAATGGCTGCGGCTACTTTTATATTTTGTTTGTTAAAGCCTTATTACAAATACATGTCTTTTTTGTTTTTATGGCCTTTAATTTTTGCCTACAGCCGTATTTATTTAGGATTGCATTATCCGATAGATATTTTATCCGGCTTTGTAGTTGGAATTGTTTTAGGGTTTACTTTTTTCAAACTCTATAAAAAAGCACAAGCTAAGTATTTCCCGATTTTATAAAAGATAAAAAAAACCGCAACAAATCTAAATTGTTGCGGTTTTTTTTCATGAAATTAAATTTACAATACTCTGCTTACCGTAAGGCCATCTCGAATGGGTAAAAGAACTGTTTCAACTCGTGGATCTTCGTTTACGAGAGTGTTGTATTCTAGTAATATTTGTGTACTGGTGTCGTTCTTTTTTACAGGTTCTAAAACTTTTCCGCTCCATAAAACATTATCCGATAGAATAATGCCGCCCTTATTCATTTTTGGTACGATTAAATTCCAGTAATTAATATAGTTTTCTTTGTCGGCATCAATAAAAACCAAATCGAATTTACAATCTATATTAGGTATGATTTCCTTTCCTTCTCCCAAATGTTGCGTAATTTGATTGCCCCAAGGCGATAAATCAAAGTATTTTCGTTGAAAATTAACCAATTCTTCTTTGATATCAATAGTATGTAAATGCCCTTTTTCTTGCATTCCTTCGCATAAGCATAATGTAGCGTATCCTGTATAAGTTCCGATTTCTAAAATATACATAGGACGAATTAATTTGGAAAGTATACTCAAAACGCGACCTTGAAAATGGCCGCTTAACATGCGAGGTAAAAGTATTTTTTGATACGTTTCCCTGTTTAGTTTAGCCAATAATTCGGGCTCTTTTTGAGAATGTTTTTCGATGTAATTTTCTAATTCTTCAGAAATAAAATGCATGGTCCAAAAGTTATTGAAATCGTAATGGTTTTCAAATTTTGCATAAAAGTACAAAATATTTTAGGCTACGATTCAATAAAAAAAGCCACTACTTGAGTGACTTTCATTTTTCAATTCGCGAAGTATTTACTTTTTAAGTTCTTTTTCAACGTCGTTGGCAGTTTTTTTAACGCCGTCTTTTACGTTAACAGCAGCTCCTTCAACAGCATCAACGCCTTTTTTGGTGGCATGTTTGATATCCTGTAGCGTACTGTCTATTTTTCCTGATGCGGTGTCTTTTTCATTTTTTAAATCATGCAACATTGTATCTAGTTTTTGACCAGGAGTTAATTCGGTTTCGGTTGTGTGGGTAGCTTCTTTTTTACATGATTGCATGCTTAAACTAAAAAGAGCTATGATGACTAAGGTTGTGATTGGTTTTTTCATACTAATAAAATTAAATTCGAAGTTTAAAAATATACAGCTAAATTAAATTTTGAAAAAAAGTTTCACTTATAAAATTAACGAAAATTTTTACATAATTAACAAACTTCTATTGTCATTTTTATTACGTCTATCCTAAGAATATAGGTTTGTTTTAGCGACATTTCAAATTACTTATTACCTTTGCGCCATGCAAACCGAGAAAAAAGACATACGAGCATTATCTAAAGAAGAATTACGTGATTTTTTTGTTTCTAACGGAGACAAAGCTTTCCGCGGTAATCAGGTTTACGAATGGTTGTGGAGTAAAGGGGCACATTATTTTGAAGATATGACCAATGTGGCCAAAACCACTCGTAACATGCTGGAGGATAATTTTGTAATCAATCATATTAAGGTTGATACGATGCAGCGTAGTAATGACGGTACGGTTAAAAACGCGGTTAGGTTGCATGATGGTTTGGTAGTCGAATCGGTTTTGATTCCAACTGAAACCCGAACTACCGCTTGTGTTTCGAGTCAGGTTGGTTGTAGTTTGGATTGTAATTTTTGCGCTACCGCTCGATTAAAACGCATGCGAAATCTAGAACCCGGCGAAATTTACGATCAGGTTTTGGCAATTGACAAAGAGAGTCGTTTGTATTACAATCATCCACTTTCGAATATTGTATTTATGGGCATGGGAGAACCTTTGATGAATTACAATAATGTGATGAAAGCCATTGATATGATTACTTCCGAAGAAGGTTTAGCCATGTCGCCAAAGCGCATAACGGTTTCTACTTCGGGTATTCCAAAAATGATAAAAAAAATGGCCGATGACCAAGTGAAATTTAAATTAGCCGTTTCTTTACATTCGGCAATCGATGATACTCGCGCGCGAATTATGCCTTTTAGTAAAAACTTCCCATTGGCCGATTTACGGGAATCTTTAGAATATTGGTACCGGAAAACCAAAAGCAAAATCTCTTTTGAATATGTAGTTTGGAAAGGTATAAACGATGATAAAGCCTCGGTCGATGCCTTAGTTAAATTTTGCAAGTACGTACCTTGTAAAGTAAATTTAATTGAGTACAACCCGATTGATGATGGCGAATTTCAGCAAGCTTCGGAAGAAGCTATATTGGCTTATATAAAAGCGTTGGAAAATATTGGTGTGGTGGTAAAAGTTCGTCGTAGCCGAGGAAAAGATATTGATGCTGCTTGTGGACAGTTGGCTAATAAAGAAGGAAATTGATTTTAGTAATTGCTTTTTAATCATTTTTTATTTAAAAAAGAAGGTCTAAAAGACTTGCTTTTAAAACTTAAATTTTCGCATTGACTTTTCTTTTCAAAGTAGTATATTTGATTTCTGAATGAATATTACTTCGCAAATAAAACAGCCCATTTTTGATGAAATGGAACTTTTTGAAAAAAAGTTCTACGAATCCATGACTTCTAAAGTGGCTTTACTTAACCGAATTACTTATTTTATAGTTAATCGTAAAGGAAAACAAATGCGACCAATGTTTGTTTTTCTAACTGCCAAAATGGTTGCCGGTGGCGAGGTAAATGAAAGGACGTACCGTGGCGCTTCGGTAATCGAATTAATTCATACGGCTACATTGGTACACGACGATGTGGTGGATGATAGCAATAGACGTCGGGGTTTTTTCTCAATAAATGCACTTTGGAAAAATAAAATTGCCGTTTTGGTTGGTGATTATTTGTTGTCTAAAGGACTGTTGCTTTCTATTGATAACGACGATTTCGATTTGCTAAAAATCATTTCTATTGCTGTTCGCGAAATGAGCGAAGGCGAATTGCTTCAAATTGAAAAAGCGCGTCGTTTGGATATTACCGAAACCATTTACTATGAAATTATCCGTAAAAAAACAGCAACTTTAATTGCGGCTTGTTGTGCACTCGGAGCTAAATCTGTTTCCGAAGATGCTCATCATGTTGCTACAATGCACCAATTTGGTGAACTCATTGGAATGGCTTTTCAGATAAAAGATGATTTATTTGATTATACAGATGAAGCCATTGGCAAACCCACTGGAATTGATATTAAAGAGCAAAAAATGACTTTGCCGCTTATTCATGTTTTGAATAATTGTTCGGCCAAAGAAAAAAACTGGCTAATCAATTCGATTAAAAATCATAATAAGGATAAAAAACGCGTTAAAGAAGTGATTGCTTTTGTTAAAGACAACAAAGGCTTGGAATATGCCGAAAATAAAATGGTCGAATTTCAAAAAAAGGCGTTGTTGCTTTTAGAAACCTATCCAGAATCTACTTATAAATCGGCGCTAATTTTGATGGTAAATTACGTTATCGAACGAAAAAAATAACATTTTATTAAATAAGTATTAAATTGGTTTTTAGTTGTTTATGATTTAAATACAGCTAAAAATCAATTTTTTTTATCTTCGATACAACCTTTTTGTGCTTTTTTGCGTCTATACTTATAGCAATCAAAAACAACCGATTTACTAAATGAAAATAATTGCTTTGCACCAAAACGAATCCGAAATTATTCGGTTAGCAATCGATCAAGATCGAAAGGCACAGCAGCAATTGTATTCTAAATTTTCACCCAAAATGCTAAGTGTTTGCAGGCAATATGTAAAGGATATTCAGCAAGCCGAAGATGTGATGATTACTGCTTTTTTGAAGGTATTTCAAAACTTAAAAGCGTATCAAAATAAGGGTAGTTTTGAAGGTTGGATACGAAAAATTATGATTAACGAATGCATTTCGTTTTTAAGAAGTCATAAAAAAATGCAATTTCTCGAAGAGCAATTTTTAACCGAAGAATCGCATAATGAGTTAGAAGTACAATTGAGTGTAGATCAAATTCAATTTGTTATTGATGCTTTGCCCGATGGTTATAAAACGATTTTTAATTTATTCGCCATTGAAGGATACAAACATCAGGAAATTGCAGATTTGTTAGGGATTTCTGAAGGAACTTCTAAATCGCAATTGTCTCATGCTCGAAAATTATTGCAGCTTCAAATTTCAAATTTAAAAATGGTGAACAATGGAACAAAATAAGGTAGATGCCGAATTTAAAAAGCAACTGAATTTGCGGGAAATTAAACCGAATACAGCTGCTTGGGATAAGTTGGAAATGATGTTAGATGCGCAACAACACCAAACTAAAAATCAGCCCAAAAGAAGTGTTTTCTGGTATGTGGCAGCTAGTTTTGTTGGTTTGGCTTTAATCGGAACTTATTTTTTGAATGAGCCCAAAATGGAGTTTAAAAATCTTCAAAATCCGGTCGTGATCGAAGCTAAAAAAGAAGGAAGCGTTGTAAATAGTAGACCGCAACAAGAAACTAAAGTTAAGAATGAAAAGGTTGAAAATTCACATAAAGTTATTTTAAAACCGGAAACAATAGTTTTGCTTTCTACTAAAGAGGAAAAGAAGGTGGAGCAGGAAAAACAAATAGTGCCGGAAAAAACACAAAATAGTATAAAAGCTGATTCGAATGTTGATTTGCTTTTGGAAGAGGCCGAACAGAATTTGGCGCAACGTCCATCAGAAATAAATCCTAATATAAAAGTAGATGCCTCCAAATTATTATGGCAAGTAGACAATGAGTTGGAACCTTCTTTTCGAGAAAAAGTTATTCATAAAGTTTCGCAGAATTTCCATGCGGTAAAAGTGGCCATTTCCAATCGGAATATTCAAGACGAAAATCATCCATAAATCAATAAAAACAAACAGTCAATCAATCTGGAATTTTGCAAATGAGCAATTTCCATAATTACAATTACTATGAAAAATTTTATTATTGGGCTTACTCTTTTTTTACTTTCTCTTTTAACAAAAGCTTTTGCACAAGACACTTTTGAAAAAAAAGCACATGAAATTGCCATTAGAATTGAAAAAATCACGCTTGAGGAAAAACAAGCTTTGAAAAAAGAAGTAGATGCGGTGAACACCGAATTGGTAGAAGGGAATCTTACCAAAGAAGAAGCCGAAAAGAAAAAGCAAGAATTAGCTGAAGTTCGCGCAGAAAACATACAAAAGCGCGTTGCGGTAGAGCAAGAATCGTTACAGGAATTGATTCAATTAAAAGTGGATGGTAAAATCACCTCCGATGGTTCTGATTTAGGTCGAGGCGGCACTGTGGTGATTATTGGAAGTAGTAACGATAGTATAGGTAAAAATCAAACCGAAATTATTATTCCTTCGATGAAAGTGTATAAAGGAAATGATGGGAAAAAATACCGTCAACCCAAACGGACTACTTCGCAATTTGTTTTTGCGATGGGTTTGAATAATGTGATGGAAGATGGAAATTATGCAGATGATCAATATAATTTTATCGGTTCGCATTTTTACGAATGGGGAGTTACTTTAAATTCGCGATTAATAGAAAATCATAATTTGCTTCATGCCAAATACGGATTATCATTAATGTATAATAATTTGCGACCGCGCGACAATCAGTTTTTTGTGGTGAATGGTAATCAAACCGATTTAGTAACCAATCCTATTCATTTAAAAGAATCGCGTTTTAGAAATGTGTATTTGGTTGTGCCTCTTCATTTAGAATTTGATTTTTCGAAACCTAAAATTCACGACGGAGAAACCTATTTTAGAACTCACAAAAGTTTCCGAATGGGAGTAGGAGGTTACGCCGGAATTAATGTTAAATCAAAGCAAATTTTAAAATACGAAGACAACGATTTAAAGTCAACCGAAAAAACAAAAGGAGATTATAATGTAAATAATTTTATATACGGCGTTAGCGCTTATATGGGGTATCGTACCACAAGTTTGTATGTGAAATATGATTTGAATGAACTATTTGAAAATAATAGCATTGCAGCTAATACCATTTCATTTGGGGTTCGGTTTGATTTTAATTGATTTTTTTTGAATTAGTAAATCTGAAAAAAAGTACCTAAACAAGGTGCTTTTTTGGTTTTTAATCTTGACAAATCAATTCAGTTTTGCGTATTTTTACACACTTGCAAAAAATTAATTTTCCTTATTTTGATAGCACAAACTACTGTTGATACTGTTTTTGAAACTGCTCGCGTTGAGGAGGTTATTGGCGATTTTGTGCAATTAAAACGAGCCGGAAGTAATTTTAAAGGATTGAGTCCTTTCTCGGATGAGCGTACTCCGTCGTTTATGGTTTCGCCAGTTAAACAAATTTGGAAAGATTTTAGTACCGGGAAGGGTGGAAATGCTGTGGCTTTTTTGATGGAACACGAACATTTTACCTATCCAGAAGCTATTAAATATTTAGCCAAAAAATACAACATCGAAATTGAGGAGACACAGCAAACCGATTTAGAAAAGGCCAACACCGACTTGCGTGAAAGTATGTATTTGGTTTCGGAATTTGCGGCGAAATATTTTCAAGATGTTTTGCTGAATTCAGAAGAAGGGAAGGCCATTGGGTTGACTTATTTTAAGGAACGTGGTTTTACGAACGAAACAATAAAAAAATTCAGTTTAGGATATTCGCCCGAAACTTGGGACGCGTTTACCAAAGAAGCTTTAGGAAAAGGCTATAAAATGGAATTTTTGGAGAGTACCGGTTTGACCATTCCTCGTGAAGACCGGCCATTCGATAGATTTAAAGGTCGTGTGATGTTTCCTATTCAGAGCATGTCCGGCCGTGTTTTAGGGTTTGGTGGTCGGATTTTAACCAACGATAAAAAAGCTGCCAAATATTTAAATTCGCCCGAAAGTGATATTTACCATAAAAGCAAAGTTTTGTATGGTATTTATCAAGCCAAACAAGCTATTGCCAAACAAAATAATTGTTTTTTAGTCGAAGGTTATACCGATGTTATCCAGTTTCATCAAGCGGGTATCGAAAATGTGGTGGCTTCTTCGGGAACAGCCTTAACACCCGATCAAATTCGATTAATTAATCGCCTAACAAAAAATATTACGGTTTTATTTGATGGAGATGCCGCCGGATTGCGAGCTTCAATCCGTGGAATCGATTTGATTTTGGAAGAAGGAATGAACGTTAAAGTGTGTTCATTTCCTGATGGGGAAGACCCAGATAGCTTTGCCAAAAAAACATCGTATGATGATTTAGTTCGTTATTTAGATGAAAATGCCAAAGATTTTATTCAGTTTAAGGCATCGCTTTTGATGAAAGAAGCGCAAAACGATCCCGTTAAAAAAGCCGATTTGATTCGGGATATGGTCACGAGTATTTCAAAAATCCCAGACCGAATTCAGCGCGAAATCTATATCCAAGAATGCGCTCGGATTATGGATATTTCCGAACAAGTTTTGGTAAGTACCTTGGCGCAATTGGTGCAAAAAGAAATTACAGAGATTGGTAAAAAACAAAAACAAGAGCAAAAAGCTTTTGAAATTGTTAAAAACGAATCAGCTGCTGAATCGCCTAAAATTGATATTCTGTATTCTTTAGAGCGAAAAATAATTGAAATTTTACTGCTTTACGGAAATAAAACAGAACTTTTTGAAGACGTTTTGCTTAAAACCAATGAAGATGGTATTGTGGAAATGTATACCGAGAAAAAAGAATACAAAGTAGTAGATCGTATTTATTTGAGTTTGCAAGAAGATGAGGTAGAGTTATCTAACGAAATGTTCCGCAATATTTTTTCTGATTTGGTTGCGTATTACAACCAAGTGGAGCATTTTAGTTTAGAAAGTTATTTAATGCGAATTCCTCCTGATTTGGCCCAAGAAGTTACCGATATCATTATGGAAGATGAGCAATTGGTAATGCACAATTGGGAAGGGCAAAATATATTCCCGAAATACAAATCCGATTCTATTTCGCAATACGTTTCCGAAACCATTTTGTCGTTGAGATGGTATTTGGTAGGGAGTATTATTGAAGAATTAAAAAGCTCCATACAATCTGATGTTAATGCAGATAATACAGAGCTTTTAATGATGATAATGGATTATTCAAAATTAGTCAATACATTTTCGCAGAAACTAGGCCGCGTAATGTCTCGCTATCATTAAATAATTTCAAGTGTTTTTGCTTTGTTAACCAAGTCAACCAGATTGGTAACATTTAATTTAGTTAGTAAACGTAGCTTGTACGTACTAATTGTTTTTTCGTTTAGGTTTAAGATTTTTGAAATTTCGTTATTTTTCTTACCGTCACTTAAATAACGCAATACTTCTATTTCTCTATTTGAAAGCTTGCGGTATAAACGTTCGCTTTTGCTTTGTTTGGCAATAAGTGCCATGTTTTTACGAACATTTTCGTTAATAATAATTTTTCCTTCGTGAACTTTGATAATAGAATTTCCTAAAGTTTCCAGTTTTTCTGTTTTTTGAACATAACCTGCAACACCTGCTTTAATAGCATTTGGAGCATACATTTGCTCAGAAAGGTCACTGAAAATGATAATTTTTGTTTTAGGGAAGTTTTTTAATAAAGCTTTTACTTCAAAAATACTAGCTAAACCTTCTAGCTCTAAATCCAATAATAACACATCTACATCTTTAGTTTGAAGAATGTCTCTTACCATTGAAAAATTGCCAACATTCGCCACAATAGAGATGTCATTGTGGTCTTTAAAATAGGATTTTACACCAAAGTGCGTCACAGGATGGTTGTCTGCTAAACATACTTTAATCATAATTTTACATTTTTAGAATTGTACTTGTTTTTGGAGCTGTAAAATTAATAAATAAATTCTGTAAATAAATGCTTACCATTTAAATTAAGGATTATTTTAACGTTTGAGGTAGTAAACAGACTGGTATAGGGTTCATTTTGTGTTGGTTAATGGTGTTTAAACGCTTGTAAATTTGAAAAACTTCTTGGTTTCTACCCGAAAAATCATCGGCAGTTTTACCTGCTTCATCTGCTAACATAGCCCATTCTAATTCTTCATAACTAGCGCCTAACTGGTCTTCATCGGTGCGGCTATCTCCAAATAAACCATCGGTAGGAGCTGCATTCAAAATAGAATCGGGAACTTTTAAATATTCAGCCAAAGCATATACATCCGATTTCATTAAATCGGCAATCGGACTCAAATCTACACCACCGTCTCCGTATTTGGTATAAAAACCAACACCAAAATCTTCTACTTTATTTCCAGTTCCTGCAACCAACAAACCATGTATGCCTGCTAAATAGTACAAAGAAGTCATTCGTAATCGCGCACGTGTGTTGGCAAGGGATAAATTTAATTTAATACTGTCTTCGTGATTTGGTACGCTCTCTTTAAAAGTGTCGAAGGTAGTAGTCAAATCAACTGCTATGCTGTTTACATTTGTAAATCTTTCTTTTAATTGTTTAATGTGTTCCTGCGCTCTAGAGACTTGATTTGGGGCTTGATGAATCGGCATTTCTACACATAAAACTTTTAAACCGGTTAAGGCACAAAGGCTGGAAGTTAGTGCCGAATCAATTCCGCCCGAAACACCAATTACAAATCCGTTTACTTTTGCCTTTTCTGCATAATCTTTAAGCCATTGCACAATATAATTTGTTGCGTTTTTAGTTTGAATAGTACTTTTTTTAGCCATAATTGTTCATGTTTTAAACTACAGGGATGTATATTTGCAAAATCATTTTTAAAATGATAAGCTGTCTTCACAAATTTAATTAAAATAAAATGAAATTATATCGGTTTACGATACTACTGTTAGTGTTTTTTTTCGCTTGTAATAAAAAAAGTGAAGCCGAAAAAACCATCGAAACTATTCCGGTAACAATTAAGGTCGAACGTTTTGAGAAAGCTTTTTTTGAAGCGAAACCCGAAGATTTAGGGAAGATAAAAAAAGAATATCCCTTGTTTTTTCCTGCCAATACTGATGATAGTGTGTGGATTGAAAAAATGCAAAATCCGTTATGGCGCGAATTGTATCAAGAGGTGGAAAAAAAGTATAGTAATTTTGATCCTGTTCAAAAAGAATTTGAATCTTTGTTTCAGCACATCAAATATTATTTTCCAAAAACCAAAACACCCAAAATTGTTACGGTTATTGCCGAAATGGATTATAATGATAACGTTATTTATGCTGATAGTGTAGTGGTGGTGGCGCTGGAATTGTATTTGGGTAAAGAGCATAAGTTTTACCAATTCCCGGAATACATCAAACGTAATTTTGAAGAAAAACAAATGATCCCTGATGCTGTATCAAGTTTTGCCGCAAGCCAAATAAAACCGGTCAGCGATAAAACACTTTTAGCACAAATGATTTATTTTGGCAAAGAATTATACTTAAAAGATTTGCTGTTGCCTGAATACCAAGATAACGAAAAGATAGGATATACACCAGAACAATTAACGTGGTGTCAAGAAAATGAAGGCTACATGTGGCATTATTTTCTAGAAAAAGAAATGTTGTACGAGGACGACCCGAAACTTAAAACGCGCTTTATTTCGCCAGCACCTTTCTCGAAATTTTATCTTGAAGTAGATAACGAATCTCCAGGTCGTGTTGGAACTTGGATTGGTTGGCAAATTGTGCGTTCCTACATGAAAAATAATGATGTTTCATTAACGCAATTGTTGCAAACAAGCGAGCGCGAAATTTTTGAAAAGTCAAAATATAAACCTAAGAAATAATTGATATATGAAATCAGAAATTAAATTCAATATAGAATTAGATGAAAACCGCGTTCCCGAAAAATTGTCTTGGACTGCAAATGATGGAGGTGTAGAGAATGAGGAAGCTAAAGCCATTATGCTTTCTATTTGGGACAGCAAAGCCAAGGAAAGTATGCGTATTGACTTGTGGACCAAGGATATGCCAGTTGATGAAATGAAAATCTTTTTTCATCAAACGTTAGTCGCAATGTCGGATACTTTTAAAAGAGCTACAGATGACGAAAAAATGGCCGATACTATGAAAGATTTCTGCGATTATTTTGCAGAAAAATTAGATCTAGTTAAGTAGTTTTCAGGTTATTCTATTTTTAATAAACCAGTAAAAGAAGTATTTGCAATCTTTTTTTATTGGTTTTGTTTTTTGTAAGTTGCAATCCCAAAAACGAAATTCTCCAAAACTTAAAAATAACCTGCTTTGATATTTCCTTTTATTATTAGTTTGTTAGGGCTCTTTTTCTTGTTAGTAAATAGTCTCCGTTTTTTTCGAACAAAAAAAAATAAAGGGGAATTGTATCTTATTCTTACCATTTATTTGGCGCTTCTTTTTGTAGAAGAATTATGTTGTAATGTGATTGGTTTTATAAAACCGGGAGGAAACTTTTTTTTGTCGCACTACTATTTTATAGTACAGTTCGTTATATTGAGTTTTTTCTTTTTCAAACTTTTTTCAAGTCGTGTTCTCAAGAGACTGATAATGCTTATAGGGGTAATTGTTTTATTTTTGTTAGTTATTCAATATGCGAATGATCCTGAACTTTATTGGCGATTTAATTTAGTAGAAGTCGGTTTAACATCCATTCCACTTATTTTATATGCCTTGATTTTTTTAATTCAGAATCTACAGAAAAGTACACACACTTATTTTTATTTCTGTAACGGACTAATTGTTTATTTAACCTCTAGCGCTTGTATTTTTTTAACAGGAAATAGTGATTCGGTGCTTTTTACGGAACCCTTTGTGTTGGACTTTTGGTTTTTTAATTCGCTTTTTTACATCTTATATCAGTTTTTAATTTATAAAGAGTGGAAATTTCTTAACTCTCATTTTGAGAGTACCGAAACAGATTATGCTGATAAAGTTACGGTTGTAGAATAAAAAAAGTCCAAAAAGGAAATGCTTTTTGGACTTTTTTTTGAGTTTATCTTTTATTTAAAACTGATTATTATTTTTAAAAACCTCTTGGTTGATTTCGTCTATGTAGTGTAAAACCTCTTCTCTTCCTGTTCCTTCAGTAGCCGAGGTAATAAAGTAAGGCGGCATTTCTGCCCAATTGTTAGCATACATTTCTTTTTTGTAAGCGGCAATATGAGAGTCGATTTTAGTTTTGCCAATTTTGTCGGCTTTGGTAAAAATGATACAAAACGGAATTTCGCTTTCGCCCATATATGACATAAATTCGATGTCGATTTTTTGCGCTTCGTGGCGAATGTCTATCAAAACAAAAGCGCAAACCAATTGTTCTCTTGTTTCAAAATAATCGGTTATGAATTTTTGAAAGATGTTTTTTGTCTTCTTTGATACTTTTGCATAACCATAACCTGGCAAATCGACTAAAAACCAATTGCTGTTTATTTTGAAATGATTGATTAGTTGTGTTTTTCCTGGTCTACTAGAAGTTTTGGCTAAACTTTTATGATTGGTAATCATGTTGATTAATGAAGATTTACCAACATTTGATCGACCAATAAAAGCATATTCTGGAATAATGTCCTTTGGGCATTTGGCAACCTCAGAGTTGCTTATTATAAATTCGGCGGTATTTATTTTCATAATTCAGTTGTCTAAAACCCCTAAACAGCTAAAGGATTTATTTTACAAATTGACTTTTATAAGCCATTTTTCTAAAACTTCATTAAACTCATCGGGGTGTTCCATCATAGCAGCGTGACCACATTTGTCAATCCAATACAAACTCGAATTGGGTAGCAATTGATTGAATTCTTCCGCAACGCTGGGTGGTGTTACGTTGTCGTTTTTACCCCAAATGATACAGGTTTCTGTTGTCATTTTTGGTAAATCTTTTGCCATGTTATGACGAATAGCACTTTTAGCAATCGTTAATGTTTTTAGCAATTTAATACGATCGTTGACCGTTGCAAATACTTCGTCAATAATTTCGGGAGTGGCAATTTTTGGGTCATAAAAAACATCCTCAGCTTTCTGTCTGATGTATTCATAATCGCCCCTGCGAGGGTAGCTATCGCCCATCGCACTTTCGTAAAGTCCAGAACTTCCTGTTATTACGAGCCCGGCTACTTTTTCGGGGTATAATTTGGTGTGGTATAAAGCAATATGGCCTCCTAACGAGTTGCCAAGTAAAATGACCTTATCATATCCTTTAAAATTGATAAAGTCTTTTACATATTTCGCAAAGCTTTTTACGTTGGTTTTTAATAAACTTTGGGTGTAAATGGGTAAATCAGGAATGACTACTTTGTAACCTTTGGTCGGGAAATATTGAGCCACTCCATCAAAGTTGCTTAGCCCTCCCATTAAACCGTGCAGAACGACAATCGGAGTTCCTTCTCCAGCTTCAAAATAGCCATATTTGCCTTCTTTTTTGTAGTGTTTATCCATGTATGTTTAACCAAATTCAATTTTGACAAATATAGGGTTTAATAGATTAAAATGAATTTTTCAAAAACATTTTTAATCAGTTAATTTTTTACTATTTAATAATTAGCTAGAAATCAAGGCATATTTGTTTGAATTTGTTTTAGCAATTACTTTCAATTTTACAAAATAACCTAGTGGGTTTTTACTTTTTTAATACTTGTAAACATATTCTCATAATTATTTTGCAATTCTCCTAATGTTTTGATTGTCCATAAATTAAGCCTTTAGCGCTAAAAGTGGTTAAACTTATCAACAATGTGGTAGAATGTGGTAAAATGTGGTAAAATTTTTTATATTTTTGTTCTATAACAAATCAAAACTTTTTTGTGGATACAATTGTAGGAACATACGAGTGTAAAGTCGATGCTAAAGGGCGTCTGATGATACCTGCGCCCTTAAAAAAGCAATTGTCAAACTCACTTCAAGATGGATTTGTTTTAAAACGTTCGGTTTTTCAGAGCTGTTTGGAGTTGTATCCGATGAGCGAATGGAATTTGATGATGGCAAAAATTAATAAGCTGAATCGTTTCGTGAAAAAGAACAATGATTTTATCCGAAGATTTACTGCTGGTGTTAAGATTGTAGAAATTGATGCTTTAGGACGATTGCTGATTCCGAAAGATTTAATGGCTTTTTCGAGTATTTCAAAAGAGGTTGTTTTTTCATCGGCGGTAAACATAGTGGAGATTTGGGATAAAGATTTGTATGAGCAATCAATAAGTGGCGAAGATATGGATTTTGCCGATTTAGCCGAAGAGGTAATGGGGAATTTAAATGACGACGAAAATGGAATATCATAACTCGGTTTTATTACATCCAACGGTAGATGGTCTAAATATTAAACCTGATGGGGTTTATGTTGATGTGACATTTGGTGGTGGTGGGCATTCGAGAGAAATTTTGAAACGATTGGGACCGAATGGAAAATTGTTTGCTTTTGATCAAGATGAAGATGCTTTAGCGAATACCATTGAGGATAGTCGTTTTACTTTAATAAATGAGAATTTCAGATTTATCAAGCGTTTTTTGCGTTTTCACGGCGTAAAGTCAGTTGATGGAATTTTAGCTGATTTGGGGGTTTCTTCACATCAGTTTGACGTTGCAGAAAGAGGGTTTTCTACCCGTTTTGAAGCTGATTTGGATATGCGAATGAGTCAGAAAAACGAACTGAATGCCAATCGAGTGGTTAATGAATATGATGAGTTAGAATTAAGACGTGTGTTTTTGGATTATGGCGAATTAAAAAATGCGCCTGCAATTGCTAGGGTTTTGGTTGAAGCGCGTAATCAAGAGCCTATTAAAAATTCGGAACGTTTTAAAGTAGTCTTGTCTCGTTTTTTGCCAGGTCACAAAAGCAATAAAATTTTGGCGCAAATGTATCAGGCTATTCGAATTGAAGTGAATCAGGAAATGGATGTGTTGAAGGAATTTTTGGAGCAATCTCTAGAGATTTTGAAACCCGAAGGACGACTAAGTATTATGTCGTATCATTCCTTGGAGGATCGTTTGGTAAAACGCTTCATGAAAAACGGCATGTTTGAAGGGGAGCCTGAGCGTGATTTTTTTGGAAATTATTCAGTGCCCTTTAAAACCATTGGAAAATTGATTGTGCCTGATGAAGAAGAAATCAAACAAAACAACCGTGCTAGGAGTGCAAAA
Organism: Flavobacterium agrisoli; assembly: GCF_016522065.1. Classification (GTDB taxonomy): domain Bacteria; phylum Bacteroidota; class Bacteroidia; order Flavobacteriales; family Flavobacteriaceae; genus Flavobacterium; species Flavobacterium agrisoli. The sequence continues at coordinate 139,487 of NZ_JAEHFV010000004.1, forward strand.
TTAAGAATAGCCGAAAAAAAATAAGGGAGATGAAAAATGGTGTTTTTGATATTTTAAAAGCAAGATTTTTAATAAATGATGATGCAGTTAAAAATTGGCGGTTTATTGTTTTTGTAATTCTGTTGGCTATTATAATGATTGGAAATACACAACGATACGAGCAAAAGGTGTTTGAAATTGCAAAACTTAATGGCGAAGTAAAAGAATTGCGTTCTGAGTTTGTAGACCGACGTTCGGAATTGATGAAGTTAAAAATGGAATCAACGGTTTCGGCTAAAATGATTGAAAAACAAATTTATCCGTCAACCGTTCCGCCGATAAAAATTAAAGTAAAAAAAGAAAAAGAAAAGGGATTTTTTAAAAAAATATGGCAGTAGAAGATAAACATATTTCATACCGCATCTATATAGTAGCAGTTTTCATCTTTTTGATGGCAATTGCTATTGTTGTTAAATTAACTAACATACAATGGGTGGAGGGAGATTATTATCGACAATTGGCCAAGCAACGTACGGTTAAAAATTTTGTTATACCAGCTAATAAAGGAAATATATATTCGGCCGATGGTAGTTTGTTGGCTACTTCAATTCCGAATTATGATATCCGATTTGATGCGGTTGTTCCTAAAGTGGAAGTTTTTGAAGAAAACATCAAGCCTTTGGCAGATTCGTTGGCAACTGTTTTGAATGAATCAAGTGCTTACTACCAAAATGAATTACGAAAAGCACGCGCGAATAAAAATCGATACTATTTAATTGCTAGAAAATTAAGTTATACCGATTTTATGAAAATCAAAAGCTTTCCGATGTTTAAACTTGGAGCGTATAAAGGCGGAATTATTGTGGAGCAAGAAACGGTTCGCGAACATCCAATTGGTAAAATTGCCGAACGAACTATTGGATATGATCGAATTGATTCAAAAGGGATTCCGGTTGGAAAGGGAATTGAGTGGGCTTTTAGAGATTATTTAAACGGTAAAGATGGTAAGATTTTAAAACAAAAAATCGCCAAAGGACAATGGAAACCCATTCGTGATGTAAACGAAGTAGATCCGCAAGATGGTTTTGATGTGGTCTCAACCATTGATGTTTTTATACAAGACATAGCACATCATGCTTTGTTGAAGCAACTCGAGGATTATGAAGCCGATCACGGTTGTGTGGTGGTTATGGAAACGCAAACTGGACACATTAAAGCGATTGCGAACTTAGGAAGAGCGAAAGATGGTACCTATTACGAAACAACCAATTATGCCATTACCGAATCGCAAGAACCTGGCTCCACTTTTAAATTAGTAGACTTAATGACGATTTTAGAAGATAAAGTGGCCGATACTAGTGATATATATGATACGCATGGAGGAGTTGTAAAATACTATGGTAGATCGGTTCGCGATTCGCATAAAGGAGGTTACGGAAAAATTTCCTTAGCGCGTGGTTTTGAGTTATCCTCTAATACGGTTTTAGTGCAAGCAGTTTATGATAATTACAAAAACGACCCTGCCAAATTTGTTAATCATGTAAAAGGTTATGGTTTAGGAAAAAAATTAGGGTTGCACTTTAAAGGAGAAGGCAGTGCTTATGTGCCAGCGCCGGGTGATAAACATTGGTCGGGGGTATCATTGCCTTGGATGGCTTTTGGGTATGGAGTTTCAGTGACGCCACTACAAACGTTAACCTATTATAATTCAGTAGCCAATAATGGTGTGATGGTTAAACCACAATTTGTTTCGGAAATAAAAGAATGGAACAAAACCATCAAAAAAATTGATGTGGAAGTTTTAAATCCAAAAGTGTGTTCAGATGAAACCTTGGCAAAGTTAAAAGCTGTTTTGTTGAATGTGGTTAAAAAAGGAACGGGGAATAAATTGTATTCGAAAGACTTTTCAATGGCAGGGAAAACAGGTACAGCACAAGTAAACTACCATAAAAAAGATGGTTCCTCTTTGTATTATGCTTCTTCGTTTGTAGGTTATTTTCCTGCTGATCATCCTAAATATTCGTGTATTGTAATGGTTAATAAACCAAGTACAGCCAAAAACAATTATTACGGTGCCGATGTTGCTGGTCCGGTTTTTAAAAGAATTGCACAAAAAATATTTACCGACGCGCCTTCTACAAACGAAATAAAAACATTAAAAGTTAAAATTCCGAAACAAGAAGCAAGTTACAATGCGTATTATGCAAAATTGCAAAAGAAACAAAAAGCAATTCCGAATGTAAAAGGAATGCCTGGAATGGATGCTGTGGCTTTGCTTGAAAATTTAGGTTTACATGTTAAAGCAATCGGAATTGGAAAAGTGAAAAAACAATCACTAGAGGCGGGTCAAAATATAGAAAGAAATGCCACTATAGTTTTAGAATTATCATGAAAATATTAAAAGACATCTTATATAAAGTAGCAATTGAATCTGTAATCGGTTCAACGGATGTTGCTGTTAATAAAATTGATTTTGATTCTCGAAAAATTATCGGGAACGATGTTTTTGTTGCTATAAAAGGAACTGTTTCGGATGGACATGATTTTATTACAAAAGCAATCGAATTAGGTGCAAATACCATTATTTGCGAAGATTTACCTGAAACAATTGTGGATGCAATTACGTATGTAAAAGTTAAAAATGCCAACTCGGCTTTGGCTTTTATGGCGGCTAATTATTACGATAATCCATCTGCCAAATTGAAATTAGTGGGGGTAACTGGAACCAATGGAAAAACGACAATTGCGTCTTTATTGTATCAAATGTTTAGCAATGCTGGTTTTGAGGTTGGGTTGCTTTCGACCGTTAAAATTTTGGTGGGAAAAACAGAATATAAAGCCACACATACCACGCCCGATTCGTTAACAATTAATCATTATTTAAATGAAATGATTGCCAACGGAATTACGCATTGTTTTATGGAAGTGAGTTCGCACGGAATTCATCAAAAAAGAACCGAAGGACTTCATTTTGTGGGAGGCGTTTTCACCAATTTATCACACGATCACTTGGATTACCACGCCACTTTTGCCGAATACAGAGACGTGAAAAAATCATTTTTTGATTCGTTGCCCAAATCAGCTTTTGCTTTAACAAATATCGATGATAAAAACGGTGGCGTTATGTTGCAAAATACGGCAGCGTCAAAAAGAACATACGCTCTAAAATCGTATGCGGATTACAAAGCACAAATTTTAGAAAGTCAGCTTTCGGGTTTGTTGCTAAAAATTAATGAGCAAGATGTTTGGGTAAAATTAATCGGGACATTTAATGCGTATAATGTTTTGGCCATTTACGGAACTGCAATTGAGTTAGGAATTGAGAAAGTAGAAGCTTTGCGATTGTTATCAGAATTGGAAAGTGTTTCGGGCAGGTTTCAATACATCGTATCTAAAAATAACATTACGGCTATTGTTGATTATGCTCATACGCCAGATGCTCTCGAAAATGTATTGAAAACGATCAATGATATTCGAACAAAAAACGAGCAATTGCTTACAGTGGTAGGTTGTGGCGGAAACCGCGATACAACCAAAAGACCCATTATGGCAAAAATAGCAACCGATTTAAGTGATAAAGCTATTTTAACTTCGGATAATCCTAGAAACGAAGAACCCGAAGCAATTTTGAAAGAAATGGAAGCAGGTGTTGAACCGCAAAATTATAAAAAAACATTGGTCATTGTCGACCGAAAACAAGCTATAAAAGCAGCTTGTCAGATGGCAGTTCCTAATGATATCATCTTGATTGCCGGAAAAGGACACGAAACCTATCAAGAAATAAATGGTGTACGAACTCATTTTGATGACTTAGAAATTGTAACCGAAATTTTAAACCAACTAACCTAATAAAAACCATATATGTTATACTATTTATTTGATTATTTAGACAAAGTATTGGATGTTCCGGGAACAGGAGTTTTTCAATACATAACATTCAGATCGGCTTTGGCTTTTATTTTGTCTTTATTGTTGTCTACTATTTACGGTAAACGAATTATTAATTTTTTGAGAAAACAACAAGTAGGCGAAACCGTAAGAGAATTAGGTTTAGCGGGTCAAAATGAAAAAGCAGGAACTCCTACTATGGGCGGTTTGATTATTATTTTCGCGACTTTAATTCCGGTTTTTCTGTTTGCCAGATTGCACAATATTTACATTGTTTTGCTAATTGTGACCATGCTTTGGATGGGGATTATTGGTTTTATCGACGATTATATCAAAATATTCAAAAAAGATAAAGAAGGCTTAAAAGGAAGATTCAAAGTAATTGGACAAGTTGGTTTGGGGCTTATCGTAGGAACCGTGTTGTATTTTAGTCCCGTAGTAACTGTTAGAACCGATACTGGAAATAGTGATATTTTTAGGGTAACCACAACGAATGTAATGCCCCCAACTCCGGTTGAAATTAAATCAACAGCTACAACTATTCCGTTTTTTAAAAACAATGAATTTGATTATGCTGAGTTATTAGCCTGGACAGGCGAGGGCTACCACAATTGGGCTTGGTTGGTTTTTATTCCAATTGTGATTTTTATTATTACGGCAGTGTCCAATGGAGCGAATTTAACCGATGGAATCGATGGTTTGGCTGCTGGAACGTCGGCAATTTCGGTTTTGGCTCTGGGAATTTTCACCTTCCTTTCTGGAAATATTATTTTCTCCAATTACCTCAATATTATGTACATCCCGAATTCGGGCGAAATGACCGTATTTATCTCTGCTTTTGTTGGAGCCTTAATTGGTTTTTTGTGGTACAACTCTTATCCGGCTTCAGTTTTTATGGGCGATACGGGAAGTTTAACTATTGGAGGTGTTATTGCAGTTTTGGCTATTGCGGTTCGTAAAGAAATGCTGATTCCGTTGTTGTGTGGTATTTTTTTAGTAGAAAACCTGTCGGTAATTATGCAGGTGAGTTATTTTAAGTATACCAAAAAAAGAACGGGAGAAGGAAAACGTATTTTTTTGATGTCGCCTTTGCATCATCATTATCAGAAAAAAGGATACCACGAAAGTAAAATTGTAACCCGATTTTGGATTGTGGCCATTATGTTAGCCATTTTGTCTATAGTAACTTTAAAATTAAGATAAGATGCGACTGGTAGTTTTAGGCGGAGGAGAAAGCGGTGTGGGTACTGCTATTTTAGGAAAGAAAAAAGGGTACGAGGTTTTTGTATCGGATTTTGGGAAAATTAAGGAGAATTATAAAGAAGTTCTTGGAATTAATGGCATTGTTTGGGAAGAATCGCAACATACAGAGGATTTAATTTTAAATGCCGATGTGGTAATGAAAAGTCCTGGGATTCCAGATAAAGCACCCATTGTAAAAAAACTGATTGAAAAAGGGATTTCGGTCATTTCGGAAATTGAGTTTGCTTTTCCGTTTACCGACGCCAAAACAATCGGAATAACAGGAAGTAATGGCAAAACAACTACTACCATGTTAACCTATCATTTATTAAAATCGGCTGGATTAAATGTGGGCTTGGGAGGCAACATAGGAAAAAGTTTTGCTTGGCAAGTAGCCGAAAATAAATTTGATGTGTATGTTTTGGAACTAAGTAGTTTTCAGTTAGACGGAATCATTAATTACAGACCCGATATTGCCATTATTACGAACATCAGTCCCGATCATTTGGATCGTTACGAATACAAATATGAAAAATATATCGATGCCAAATTTCGCATCACCATGAACCAAACCGAAGAGGATTATTTGATTTACGATGTAGATGATGAAGCTTCTTCAAATTGGTTAGAACAAAACAAAACAAAAGCACAATTAATTCCTTTTTCACTTGTGAAAACCTTAGAAAAAGGAGCAACCATAAACGATAACAAAATGGAAATAAAAATCAACCAAGAAGAATTTATAATGGATACCGAACACATTGCGCTAGAAGGAAAACATAATTTAAAAAACGCCATGGCAGCAAGTTCAGCAGCACGCTTAATGCAAATTCGTAAAGCAACAATTCGCGAAAGTTTATCTAATTTTCAAGGAGTGGAGCACCGCTTAGAGAAGGTTCTAAAAATTCAAAACGTACAATACATAAACGATTCAAAAGCAACAAATGTAAATGCTACTTTTTTTGCTTTAGATAGTATGAACGTACCTACAGTTTGGATTGTTGGCGGGGTTGATAAAGGAAATGATTACAACGAATTAATGGCTTTGGTTCGTGAAAAAGTAAAAGCTATTATTTGTTTGGGAGTTGACAACCGTAAGATAATTGATGCTTTTGGAAATGTAGTGGATATGATGGTAGAAGTTAATAACATGAAAGATGCGGTTAAAACAGCGCAACGTTTAACCGAAAAAGGAGATGCGGTTTTGTTATCACCAGCATGTGCTAGTTTCGATTTGTTTGAAAATTATGAAGACAGAGGAAGGCAGTTTAAACAGGCTGTTCAGAATTTGTAAAAGAAAGTTTTAGGTTCCAAATTTGAAATTGATAAATTGGGATTGTAAAGTAAAAAAGAAGAGTAAGAAGAAATGAAATTATGAAAGAGTTAGTAAACTATTTAAAAGGAGACCGAGCAATTTGGACATTTGTGGCCTTATTGGCATTGTTTTCGTTTATGCCAGTTTTCAGCGCGAGTAGTAACCTGGCTTATATTGGTCACGGGACAGGAAATACGTTAGGTTATTTACTGAAACATTTTGTACATATTGGAGTTGGATTTGCAATTATTTACGGAGTGCATAAAATTCCGTATTTATACTTTCGAACTTTCTCTAAGTTTTTATTACCCATTGTGTGGTTGTTGCTCATCTTAACACTTATTAACGGAACAGTAATTGGAGGCGCCAATGCTAGTCGGTGGTTACAAGTTCCTTTTATTGGAGTGAGTTTTCAAACCTCGACATTGGCAGCAGTAGTGCTTTTTATTTTTGTAGCACGTTATTTATCTAAAAAACGCGAAAACCCTGATACGTTTCAAAATTCGGTAATTCAGTTATGGATTCCAGTTTTCATTACATTGGCTTTAATATTACCGGCAAATTTTTCTACAACAGCCTTGATTTTTTCGATGGTGTTAACGCTTACTTTTATTGGCCAATATCCTTTAAAACACATTGCCCTAATTATAGCATCAGCAATCGTGGCATTTTTGTTTTTCTTGCTTTTAGCAAAAGCTTTTCCTGAATCTCATTTCTTTAGTCGTGTGAATACTTGGGGAAGTCGTATCGAGAATTTTACAACCGAAAAAGCCGACGAAGACGACTATCAAATTGAAAAAGCTAAAACGGCTATCGCTTCGGGACAAATTGGAGGATTGGGACCTGGAAAAAGTGTGCAGAAAAACTTTTTACCACAGTCTTCTTCCGATTTTATTTTCGCCATTATTATTGAAGAATATGGTCTTGTTGGAGGTGTTATCATAATCGGTTTGTATTTGTTGTTGTTTATTCGTTTCATAGTGGCTTCCCATAAAGCGCCTACTTTGTTTGGTAAATTAGTCGTAGTCGGACTTGGATTTCCAATGATTTTTCAGGCTATGATTAATATGGGTGTGGCAGTTGAACTTTTACCTGTAACGGGGCAAACATTGCCTTTAATAAGTAGTGGAGGAAGTTCGATTTGGATTACGTGTTTTGCCCTTGGGATTATTATTAATGTGACCAAAAAAGAAGAAGAAATTGAAGAAGAACAAAAAGAAAAATTAAAAAATAAAGAATTGAGAGAACAGGCTTTGCAACGTTTAATTGATAAAGAAATGGAAGAGCCAATGGATGAAAATGAATCTTTTTCAATTGATGATGTAACCAAAAATCCGATGGAAGCGGTAATGAAATAAGGCGCAAGTTTTAATTAGAATAGTAGTAAAAATGGCAAAGTATAAATTTATATTAAGTGGAGGCGGAACAGGAGGTCATATCTATCCTGCCATTGCCATTGCTAACGAATTGAAAGCGCAATTTCCAGATGCCGAGTTTCTTTTTGTAGGTGCACAAGATAAAATGGAAATGCAAAAAGTTCCTCAAGCAGGTTATCCTATTGAAGGACTTTGGATTGCCGGTTTACAACGTAAATTGACTTTACAAAATGCAATGTTTCCTGTAAAATTAGTAAGCAGTTTGATTAAGGCGAGAAAAATCATTAAAGCGTTTCAACCTAATGTGGTTATCGGAACAGGAGGATTTGCCAGCGGTCCCTTATTGCAAGTGGCCGAATCGGCTAAGATTCCAACTGTGGTGCAAGAACAAAATTCGTTTCCGGGAATTACCAATAAAATATTAAGTAAAAAAGCAAGCGTAATTTGTGTAGCGTATCCCAATTTAGAACGGTTTTTTCCAGCCGAAAAAATCGTATTAACTGGAAATCCAGTTCGACAAGATTTAATCAATATAGATTCTAAAAGAGAGGATGCCATCGCTTTTTATAATTTAAATCCAAATCAAAAAACGTTATTAATTTTAGGAGGGAGTTTAGGCGCGCGCAGAATTAACCAGTTAATTGAAAAAGAGTTGCCAAAATTTTTAGCCAACGAAGTGCAAATAATTTGGCAATGCGGGAAGTTGTATTTTGAGGAATATAAAAAATACAATCAAAATGGGGTTAAGGTTGTCGATTTTATAGAACGAATGGATTACGTTTATGCAGCTGCTGATATTGTAATTTCGAGAGCGGGCGCTTCTTCTGTTTCTGAATTGTGTATTGTAGGAAAACCGGTGATTTTTATTCCTTCGCCTAATGTTGCCGAAGATCATCAAACTAAAAATGCCCAAGCAATAGTCAATGAAAAAGGTGCCATTTTATTAAAAGAATCCGAATTGGATAACGAATTTAGTTTGGTTTTTGAAGCGCTATTAAAAGATAGTGGAAAACAAATGCAATTGAGCGAAAATATTAAAAAGTTGGCTTTGCCTAATGCAACAAAAGCCATTGTAGAGGAAATTAAAAAGTTGATATAATGTAATTTTTTTTAAAAATTTTAAAAATATAATCGGTAGACTACACCTTATTTTTAAGCAATTGGTCTACTTTAAATAATAAAAATGACATCGTTTTGGCAGTGAGTTCTTTAATGAAGTAAAAATTCAAAATATAATACAAAACCCAATGAATTTAGATCAAATACAAAATGTTTACTTTATCGGGATTGGCGGAATCGGCATGAGTGCATTAGCTCGATACTTTCAGAACATAGGGAAAAATGTTTGTGGATACGACAAAACGCCATCGATGTTAACTTCTGAATTAATTGAAAGTGGTATTGCTATTCATTTTGAAGATAATATTAATTTGATTCCAAAACATTTTTATGTCGAAAATACATTGGTAATTATCACGCCGGCTGTTCCTAAATCCCATTCGGAGTGGAATTATTTTTTAGAAAGAAATTACCACGTACGCAAAAGAGCCGAAGTTTTAGGAATTATCACCAAAGATACCTTTTGTTTTGCAGTAGCAGGTACGCACGGGAAAACGACTACATCGAGTATTTTAGGTCATATTTTATTTGAAAGTGGTGCTGATGTCACTGCTTTTATAGGTGGAATTGTAGAAAATTACAACTCCAATCTTATTGGTACCGGAAAATCGATCACAGTAGTTGAGGCAGATGAGTTTGATAGGTCGTTTTTACACCTAAATCCAGATATTGCTTGTGTAACGTCTATGGATGCCGACCATTTGGATATTTATGGAACGAGTGATGCTATTGAGGATTCTTTTAGAGAATTTGCATCAAAAATTACGGACAAAAAAAAGCTTTTTGTAACGACCGAATTGCCATTAGAAGGATTGAAATGTGCCATAAATGAAACGGCTGATTTTAAAGTTTTTAATGTAGAAATTAGCCAAGGGAATTATGTTTTTAATATTCAAACTCCTACGGAATTAATTGAAAATTTACAATTTGGTTTGCCTGGAAAACATAATTTAATGAATGCGCTAATGGCTGTTGCAATGGCCAAAACGCATGGTGTTTCTAACGAGGCTATTCGAAGTGCTTTGGCAAGTTTTAAAGGCATTCGCAGAAGATTTTCGTATCAAATTAAAAATAATAATTTGGTTTATATCGATGACTATGCGCATCATCCAACCGAAATAAATGCAGTACATCAAGCAGTTAGAGAGTTGTATCCTGGGCAAAAAGTGTTGGCAATTTTTCAGCCGCATTTATTTAGTAGAACAAAAGACTTTATTGATGGCTTTGCCGCTAGTTTATCTGCTTTTGATGAAGTATTTTTGCTCGAAATTTACCCTGCTCGCGAATTGCCTGTTGAAGGAGTAAATTCGGATTGGTTATTGGGTAAAATGACAAATGAAAATAAGAAAATTGTAACTAAAGAAGATTTGGTAGCCGAAATTTTGGCAAATAATGCCACGGTTATTGTTACAATTGGAGCAGGAGATATTGGTGAGATGGTTCCTATAATTAAAGAAAGATTAAATGCGAAAAATTAACTGGACAACAATTCGTTTGCTGCTAATGATTGGGTTGGTGTTTTTTCTGTATTCCTTTTCGTCTAAGCGAAATGAAAGCAGAAAATTAGCCAAATCAACAGTGGTTTTTGTGGGCGAAAATTCCTTGTTAATTACACCAGAATCGGTTAATAAATTGTTAATAGAAAATAAAAGGGAGCTTTCAAGCATTCGCAAAGATGAGTTAGATTTGAATAAGATAGAAAAAGCATTAAACAATCAGCCTACCATTGAACAGTCGGAAGTGTTTGTTACGATTGATGGAGTCTTAAAAGCAGTAGTTACGCAAAAGACGCCAATTGCGAGAGTTTTTAATGAAGATCGCTCTTTCTATATTGATTCTAAAGGAATTAAAATACCACTATCAGCTAATTTTACAGCGAGAGTTCCTCTTGTTTCAGGGAATATTAATACCGAAAATAACCAAAAGCTAGCTTGCTTGCTTAGCATAATTCACAACGATTCGTTCTTAAAAAAGAACATCATTGCTGTTGAACTTATGCCTAATAACAGCTTAAAAATGTTGAACCGAAATTTTGATTATATAATCGATTTTGGAAGATTGGTACATGTTGAAAGAAAATTTGATAATTATAAAGCCTTTTTTCAGAAGGCGGTTTTAGATAGTTCGTTGTATAAATACAAAAAAATTGATCTCCGATTTACAGAACAAGTAGTTTGCACAAAATAATAGAAGATGGAAAAAGATAACATTGCAGTAGGTCTAGATATTGGAACAACCAAGATTGTAGCCATGATTGGTAAAAAAAATGAGTATGGAAAGCTCGAAATTTTGGGTGTTGGTAAATCCAAAAGTTTGGGTGTGGCTAGGGGTGTGGTAAACAATATCACGCAAACGATTCAATCTATTCAACAAGCTATTCAGGAGGCAGAAAATAATTCAGGATATAAAATTAAAGACGTTGTGGTGGGTATTGCGGGTCAACACATTCGTAGTATTCAACATACCGATTACATCAGTAGAAACAATCCAGAGGAAGTAATTGGCGAAAATGACATTCAATTATTGATTGATCAGGTAAACAAATTAGCGATGTTACCTGGGGAAGAAATTATTCACGTGTTGCCACAAGAGTTTAAAATTGACGGACAGGCCGAAATTAAAGAGCCTATCGGAATGTATGGGGGGAGATTAGAATCTAGTTTTCATGTTGTCGTGGGGCAAGCTTCTTCTATCCGAAATGTAGGTAGATGCATCCAGAGTTCTGGAATCGAATTATCGGGATTAACTTTAGAGCCTTTAGCTTCGGCGGATGCAGTTTTAAGTCAAGAAGAAAAAGAAGCCGGTGTTGCTTTAATTGATATTGGTGGCGGAACAACCGATTTAGCCATTTTTAAAGATGGTATTATTCGTCACACTGCGGTAATTCCTTTCGGAGGAAATGTAATTACAGATGATATTAAAGAAGGATGTTCTATCATCGAAAAACAAGCGGAATTGTTGAAAGTAAAATTTGGTTCGGCTTGGCCTGGTGAAAACAGAGATAACGAAATTGTTTCTATTCCAGGATTAAGAGGCCGTGAACCAAAGGAAATTTCACTTAAAAACTTATCTAAAATCATTAATGCCCGCGTAATCGAAATTATTGATCAGGTTTTTACCGAAATAAAAGCCTACGGTCATGAAGACACGAAAAAGAAATTAATAGCCGGAATTGTATTAACCGGAGGTGGTGCACAATTAAAACACATCAAACAGTTAGTAGAATACATTACCGGAATGGACACTCGAATTGGATATCCAAACGAGCATTTGGCGGGTAATTCGGATGAAGAAATATCAAGTCCGTTATATGCCACGGCGGTAGGTTTGGTAATGAATAGTATTGAAAACAGTACGCAAAGTGCTATTGCTATTAATGCTGTAAAAGAAAAACCAAAACCATATCAAAGGCCAGTGGCTGTACATCAGCACGAAGTTTCGGAAGTGTATATGGAGCGAGAAGAAGTAGAGGAACTACCAAGAATGAATACGGTGAAAGAAGAATCTACCGAAACTAAAATCCGAAAATCATTTTTTGATCGTTATGTCGACAAAATAAAAGATTTTTTGGATAATGCAGAATAAAGAGTAAAAAGGGAAAATAAAAAATAAGACAAGGATTTAATAATAAATAAAAACCAATATTATGATGAGCAACTCAGAATTTGGAAGTATTTCATTTGATTTACCTAAAAATCAATCGAATGTAATAAAAGTAATTGGAGTTGGTGGCGGAGGGAGTAACGCTATCAATCACATGTTTAAGCAAGGTATCAATGGTGTAGATTTCATCGTTTGTAATACCGATTCGCAAGCGTTACAAAACAGCCCGGTTCCTAATAAAATTCAGTTAGGAGTTAACTTAACAGAAGGTTTAGGTGCAGGAGCAAATCCGGATGTAGGACAACAATCGGCTATCGAAAGTATTTCGGACATCGAAAAAATGTTAGATAGTAACACCAAAATGCTTTTCATTACAGCAGGAATGGGTGGAGGAACAGGTACAGGTGCTGCTCCCGTTATTGCTCAATTGGCCAAAGAAAGAGAAATTCTAACAGTAGGAATTGTAACGATTCCGTTTTTATTCGAAGGAAAAGTGCGTCAAGAACAAGCACTTTTAGGAATCGATAAACTGAGAAAACAAGTTGATTCGTTAATCGTTATCAATAACAATAAATTACGTGAAGTGTATGGTAATCTTGGTTTTAAAGCCGGATTTTCAAAAGCTGATGAAGTATTGGCAACAGCCTCGAGAGGTATTGCAGAAGTAATTACCAATCACTATACACAAAATATCGATTTACGTGACGCTAAGACTGTTTTGTCTAATAGCGGAACTGCAATAATGGGTTCATCTGAAGCTTCGGGTGCTAACAGAGCCAAAGAAGCTATTGTTGCTGCATTAGATTCGCCTTTATTAAATGATAATAAAATTACGGGTGCTAAAAACGTATTGTTGCTTATCGTTTCTGGTACTAACGAAATTACGCTTGATGAAATTGGAGAAATCAATGATCATATTCAAAACGAAGCTGGTCATAATGCCAATATCATCATGGGAGTTGGTGAAGATGAAAACTTAGGTGATGCCATTGCTGTAACTATTATTGCAACGGGTTTTGATGTTGAACAACAAAATGAAATTGTAAACACCGAGCCTAAAAAAATTATTCATACTTTAGAAGATGAACAAAAAAGCATTCATAATTTAACCAATAATCCTGTTGCTACTTTTGATTTAGATGCTGAAATTCCTTCTGCTAAAACAGAAGAAAAAATCATCTACGATTTAGAAGAAGAAATTTTCACAGCTCCAGAAATTGTTGCTCCAGTTGCAACCACTCCAGTTGCAAATGAAAATGAATTGTTGGCTATGTCGGAATTTATTAAAAATTTAGATGTTACGTTCGAAATCGTTTCGCCTATAAAAGATATTGATTTTGCTATTACTGCCCCAGAAGTTGCTCCTGTAAAAGCAGTACAACCAAAACCAATCGAAAAACAAGAGCAAACTACTTTTTCGTTTGATATGCCTTTGTTTAATGCAGAACCAGAGATAACGCAACCTAAAAAAGTAGAAGAAGATAATACGGTTTTATTTGAATTGACAAACGAAACTAAAAATATCAAAGTAAACCAACCAGTGCAATTTGTTCCTGTAACTGAACATGCTGACAATGGAATCATTAAGCATTCTTTAGAAGAATATATGGAGCTGGAAAATGAATTATTGGCTTCTAAACCGGTTGCAAAAGTGACAGAACCTGAAGTTCCAGCTGAGTTAAATATTACGATGAAAAAAGTAATTGAGCCTGTTGCTGATTTGGAAAGTCCTGGATTAGATGCTGCTTCGCCTTTAGAATTAACCATTGAAGAAACGTTGCGTTTGAGAGCTGATGAAAGAAGAAAAAAATTAAAAGAATTCAATTACAAATTTCATAACAACGTTTCTCGAATTGATGAATTAGAAAAAGAACCCGCTTATAAGCGTTTTGGAATTGAGTTGTCTAATAATCAAAATGTTAATAACAATTCCAGATTTTCGGTTGGTACTGATAGTAATAACGATTTGCAATTGCGTTCTAATAATTCCTTTTTGCACGACAATGTAGATTAGTGCTAAAAATATTAAATAACCTTAACCCGAAAATTGAATTTAATTTTCGGGTTATTTTTTTTATCTTCGCAACGAATTTGCCATTTTAGCTAATTGCAATTAGACTTCATAACAAACAATTTTACGTTTAAGTATAAAAACCATATAAATGAGTTTACAAACCCAAATCATGGATGAAATTAAAACAGCCATGAAAGCCAAAGATACTGTTGCTTTAGAATCGTTACGTGCAATTAAATCTGCTTTATTGTTAGCGCAAACCGAAAGCGGCTCAAAAGAAGCAATTTCTGAAGAAGAAGAAATTAAATTATTACAACGTTTGGTTAAACAACGTAAAGATAGTGCTGCTATTTTTACTCAACAAGGAAGACCTGATTTGGCTGAACCAGAATTATTGCAAGCAGCAGTAATCGAAAAGTTTTTACCTGCACAATTAACCGAAGAAGAAGTAGAGGCTATTGTGGCTAAAATTATAGAAGATAACGAAGCTTCTGGTATGGCAGCAATGGGAAAAGTTATGGGATTGGCTTCGACTGAATTAGCTGGAAAAGCTGATGGAAAAACCATTTCGACAATTGTGAAAAAATTACTTTCGTAATTATTTTGTATAAAATTTGACCACGTAGTTCAACTGGATAGAATATCAGATTTCGGCTCTGAGGGTTGGGGGTTCGAACCCCTCCGTGGTCACAAACAAAGATTAAAAGCCTGAGAAAATAGATTCTCAGGCTTTTTTTATGGTTTTAAAATTTTAAACCTTTTTATAAAATTTTGTATTTACTTAAAGTTTTTGCTTTAATTCCATTAGGTATTATTGGGTTTATAGAGATAGTATTATATTTATTATTTTAAAATTCTTTGTGGGTGTATATTATTTAATATCAATTAAATACTAATTTTTATAGAGTTACAAAGATAAGTTTCTGCTATTTAAATATAAAAATATTCGTATATTTTAAAAGCAATCTAACTTAAGAAATTAAAATTAGGCAGAAAATAATAAGACAAACGTTGCTTATAACTGGATTGTTTTTCATTTTTTTTAATGCCTGTAACACAGAAGAAATCCTCTCTGATCCCACAGCAGAAGCTAAGAGTTGGTTTATAAAAAATGTAACCACTGAAAATTTTGAAGTATTAAAATACACTCAGAAAATTGATTGGGAAAATATTATTATAACCAGTGGAAGACAAGGTGAAATTGTTGAAGTCCCTTTGCTTTTAAAAGATTACATTGCATCTTCTTCTAAAGAAGAATATTATGAATTTTATAGAATGATGTTTATAAGAGATAATCAGGGCAATTTTAAAGTTTATTACCTACAAATAAACACTCAAGAGGAAGATTTCAATAACGCTGAACCAAACTTTAATTTTTACGCTATTGACCAGAGTTTTACGGGTAGTGTGTTTATTAAGGAATTGAAAGTTAAAAATGGAACCCACCTAAAATTCAAAAAAGGCGATAGAATAAAACCTAGTATTAATGCTCGATATGATGTTGTATGTGTGGAGTACGGATGGTGGTATGATGACGGAAGTTTTGAGCCTATTTTTGGATTAGGATGTTTTGGCGGAGGAGGCAGCGGAGGAGGTGAAGGAACACCTCCTAATAATCCAGATCCAGGATATGGAGGTAGTGGTGGAAATAATAACTCGTCATCAAGAGACTGTGGCCCAGGTTATATAAAGAAATTTGGAAAATGTGTTAGTGTTGCTCAGCTAATAGAAGAAAGAATAAAGGATAGTCTTGACCCTTGCCCAAAGGGTGTTTTAGAAAAATTAAAAAACGGCAGTGCTGATATAACACAAATTTTAAAAGACTTAGGAGCTAGCGAAACAATTACTATAAATATGAAATCTGATTCTAAAATCCCAAATCCTGCACGGTCAGTTAAAATAGAAGGTACTAATAATTACAACCTTTTTATAAGTTCAAATTATACAACTGCTACTGACCTCTTTAGAGCATCGTGTATATTACATGAAATAACACACTGTTACTTTTTTAGTTTAGTTGATGAGCAAACAATTACCAATAACCCAAATGTATTGAATGATTTTCCTACCTTATATCAAGCTTACTGTGATGAAAATTATCCCCCAACAAATAGTCAATCAGCGAATGCTCACCACGACGAAATGGCTCAAAAATATGTAAAAACAATTGGGTCTGCTCTGCAGGAGTTTCAGACAGGTGTAGCTGTTCCTGCAAATCAAGAACCACTACAAGTATATACCGATTTGGCTTGGGGTGGTTTGCAGGAGGCTCCCATATTTGCAGAGAAATTCCCAGTAGGAAGTCCCGATTTCCTTAGAATAAAAGGACGATACGACGCAGAAGGTAGTGGTCGTACAGTAAATGGACAAACAATAATCGGAAAACCTTGTAATTAAAATACTATGAAAAAATATATTTATATCACTGCTTTATTGTTTTTTATTTTTGGCTGCTCTTCTACTAATAAGAGTATTGATCCTATAAATGCGTACTTAAAAGAAACCGTTAAAAACAACGATACTATAGTGATTATTACAAACAAAATTAATAATAATTACGCATTGGATTTGTGGAAAGAGAGGGCTTACATTAGCGAGAATCCTAATAATTTAGAGAATAGTCTTGATGAAAATCCAAGAATTTACGAAGAAAAATATTGGGCTGAAATGAATGAAAAATACCGTAATCAGGATACCGATTCTTTATGGTTAAGGAAATCATTATGGAAACAAAAGGAATTTAAAAATTTTAAAGTGAAATGGATGACCGAAAAGGTTTTTCCAAAACCATACATCTACAGCGAATATATGGACAAAATTCCAGAAAAACCTGCGTTTTCATTTTCAGAACCCATGATCTACAAAAAAAAATATGTTGTTTTTGCTTTTGCAAAAACAACTACAGGTCGACAATTTATAAACCCTAGATCTTTTCTAATTATGAAAAAAGAAAAAGGCAAATGGATAATTGTTAAAGAAATAACAGATGGGTTTTACTATTAGAGCTTGAACTAAAAACAGTTTGTGGCATTATTATTTTAAAAAAATATTAGAGGCAGTGAGTATATTCAACTCGATTTATTGCTCCGTGCTAGCCATAGACTTTTTTAAAATTTATAGTACAGTGACAATATAATCATTTAAGGTTTTCATTTCCTCCATTTAAAGGTTCGAATTTTATGACGTCAAGTTCACTAAATGGGACAAAGAAGAAATATCCTTCTTTGTCCCATTTTTATTATACAACTTCACTTCATAATTATATAATATACCAAAAGGATTATCGACTTACTTTTAACTGTTTTTTAAATGTAAGAAGATGTGCCGATTAGAAAAAAAATTACAAAAAATTGCAGATGATCCCAAACAATCTGCCAAAGCAATAGGATTGCGATATTTTTCCGATGACAAACGTGGTTTTTATCGCTATAAAAAAGGAAAAAACTTTCTATATAAGGATGAAGAAGGATCACTAATCAAAGATAAAGCGCTATTGGAGCGTTTTAATAAGTTAATAATTCCGCCCGCATGGGAAAATGTTTGGATTTCGCCCTACGAAAACGGGCATTTACAAGCTACAGGTATCGATGCAAAAGGAAGAAAACAGTACAAATACCATATAGATTGGACTAAAATTAGAAACCAGTCTAAATTTTTTCGTTTGCGACAATTCGCCACGGTCTTACCAAAAATTAGAGTTCAACTCGAAAAAGATTTGAATAAAAAAGGCTTGCCTTATGAAAAAGTAGTGGCCTTAGTGATTAAATTAATTGAGGTAACCAACATTCGAATAGGGAATGAAGCTTATAAAAAACTGTACGGTTCTTTTGGATTGACGACTTTACGTGACCGACATGTGAAAATGAATTCGGGGGCTCTTTTCTTTGAGTTTAAAGGTAAAAAAGGAGTGAAACATAAAATTAGTTTAAAAAATAAACGTTTAATGCGATTGGTGAAACGTTGCAAAGATATTCCTGGTCAAGAACTGTTTCAATATTATGATGATGAAGGTCGTCACCATGTAATTGGTTCTGCTGATGTTAATTCGTATTTGAAAAATAGTACGCAAATGGATTTTACTGCGAAAGATTTTAGAGCTTGGGCAGGTAGTTTAAATGCGCTTTGTAGTTTTTTAAACGAAGAAAAACCACTAAGTAAAACCGAATGTAGTAAAAAAATAGTAAGCGTAATTGATAGTGTTGCGGGCAAATTAGGAAATACTCGTGCGGTTTGTAAAAAATATTATGTGCATCCTACTGTAATTGCTGCTTTTGAAAATGGCCGAATTTGGAACTACAAACCTAAATCTTCGCGAGCTAAGTCTGCACTAAACCCAGAGGAAAAAGCTTTACTCAAATTGTTAACAGATGAAAAAATAGCCGCTGTGTTGTAAACAATTTAATATAAAAAAATCGGAGCAGTAAAAACTGCTCCGATTATAATTATTGAAAAATTCTTCGGTTTTTCTAGAAAATTTATTTTTTGATTACTCTCAAAGTCTGGGTTTTATTTCCTTGCGTAACTTTTACATTATAAATTCCCGGTTTATATTGTTGACCAATTGCTACGTTCTCAGAATTGGAATGTTCTATTTTTAATGTGTCAATTTGTTTTCCACTCATATCATATGCAGTTACCGTTATAGCCTCATTTTCGTTTGAAGTGACTTTTTTTACATGAAAAGTATTTTCAAATGGAACAGGAAAGGCCATAACTTTAAATTCGTTGTTATTTAAGGATGGATTGGCAGTTCCTAAATTAGTTTGAGTTGTAGTATGGATACCCGGTGAGCCAACTTCGTTACTGCTATTCGCTGCAACAAATGCACCATTAATCCCTACTGTACTCAACTGCGAAACTGGTTTTGTGATGGTCGTAAGACCCGCGGTATTATCGAATGTTCTAAAAGTTCCCGAAGGCGACGTTTCAAATAACACCGATGCAACAGGTGTACTGCTAATTCCGTTGTATAAATTGACTTGGTCGCCATTACCACTTAAACCAATTCCTGAACCAGTGTAATTTCCAATTTTTAATCCAGTTGGAGGGTTGTTTCCAAACCAATTGTTTAAAAATAGTGCTGATTTACTGGATAAATCATTCGTTTCGATAAAGATAACGGATTCTCCGGGTTGAATAGTAGTAATACCATTTAAAGCAACTGCCGCAGCTGGCGATTGCGAATTATCATCAACTTTCCAACCTGTTATATCTACTGCATACGCTTTGGTATTGGTTACTTCAAACCAATCCGCTCCAACGGGACTATCGCCACTTGACCATGGGGCTATTTCAGACACGAATATTTTTCCCGTTGTACCCGGTGAACCAATTTGATTGAAATCATTAACTGCAGCAAATGCATCATTTACTCCAATTTGGCTTAAGGTTGTAATAGTGGCATTGTTTAATCCAACGGCATTATTAAATGTTTTATTGGTGGTAGAAACCTCAAAAGTAATGCTGGCTCGCAAGTTTCCGTTCGGATCGTATAAATTCACTTCGTCTCCAGAAGTACTTAACCCAATTCCGCTGCCGCTATAGGTTCCTATTTGTAAGTTGCTTGGTACATTGTTTCCAAACCAAGTCGATTTAAAATTATTTATAATCGTGGCCGAATTGGTGGCACTGGTTTCTAGAAAAATAACGGATTCTCCTGGAGCAATTGAGGTTATGCCATTTAATGCTAGTGCTGCACTAAATGATTGAGAACTGTCGTCTACTTTCCAACCTGATATATCTAAAGCTGCATTTCCGTTATTAGTTACTTCAAACCAATCTGCACCAACTAAATTGTTACCACTTGACCAAGGTGCAACTTCCGAAATACTAGTGGTTGCAGCCTGCGTCGTTTCATTCAATACATCGGTAACAGTTAAAGTAAAAGCGATACTTGCATCAGGACTGTTTCCTAGCGTTTTATCGTCTACATTAATGGCGATACTGTAACTTGATTTTGCTTCGTAATCCAAAACAGTTCCTGCTTTGATATAGAGCCCTGCATTTGTAATTTCAAAAAAAGCTGCATCAGGTCCTGTAATAGAGAACGTATTCGTTCCTAAACCATCATCGGTTACTAAAATATCAGAAATTTTTACTGCAGAAGTTGTGTTGGAGTTTTCTAAAATGCTCGAAGTAGTATTGTTTAATGAAATTGCAGTAGGGGCTTCATTTTGTTTGTTTGAAGGAGCATAGACCCATAATTGAGGATGATTGATGTCTCCACCACCATTTTCATTCACAATATAAATAGTGCCATTACGATCCATTGTAATCCCTTCATGTTGTTGATTGGGTGCGTCTAATGGATTTCCAGGATCCGAAGTTATGGTTAGAGTGCTTGAAATAGTCCCATTTCTGTCGATATTGACCACTTTTGCATTTTCCTGACTTAATACCAACAGGTTGTTATATAACGGTTGACCTTGAAGAGCTGGTAAATTCGATAATGCAAAAATATCCGCTACGTCAGTAAAACCAAGAAGAGCTGGGTCAAATAAATTAGTTGAGTTCTCGGTAGTTGCTGATCCGTTGGTGGCTGTACCAGCCATAAAATCAACGCTGGTTTGGAAAATTCCCATAGGAGATATTTCCTTTAAAACAATAAAACCGTTTGTCAGCGGATCGTACGAAAGTCCTTCGGTTCCTATATTATTCACGAAAGTTCCAATTTTTACCGTTTTAGTATCGTTTCTAGTAAGTGTCGTTCCTGCCGCATAGGTAAATAAAACCAACTGACGATCGCGTTCTTCGGCCATAACAAATTGCCCGTTTCCAATGTAAGTTATACCTTCCGTGTCGTAAAACTCAGTTTGTTGAGGACTGTTTCCTTGTGCTAATGTCATAGTATCAATTAGTTCACCAGTTTTAGAAACTTGCACCACAGAAGTAGAACCGTCTCCCACAATAAAAAGCGTATCGGTGTCCCAATTATAAGCAACACCCGAAGCTTCTTGTGCTAACAAATTATTTGCAGGATGTGCGATGCGAGTTGGTTCGGGTAAATCATATCGTCCTACTCGGATATAAGTAGAAAGATCTACTGTTTGGGCGTTAGATAGTTGCGAGAAGCAAAAAAACGCAGCAGCAGATAATAATCCAGTTTTAATGGTTACACGATTAAAATGGAATCGATTTGTAATAAAAAAAGTTTCTTTTTTAGAATGTTTTGAGGGTAAAGGTTTAGTCATAGGGTATGTTTTTAATAAGCTACAAAGCTATTTAACAAGAAAAAATAGCGCTTAATTTTAGGGTTACCTTATGATTAAATATTTGGAAATGTAAGTTTAAATGAATGTTAGGAAGTGATGAAGTATGTTAAATTGGTTTTTGCGCAAAAAAAAATCCGAAGAAAATTTACTTCGGATTTGTGAGTTTTGAATTTAGATAACTTTAAAAGCAACTTAGTTGTTTTAAATCGGCAACCGTTGCAAGGGGATCGGTTGCTCCAAAAACGTAGCTTCCGGCAACCAAGACATCAGCTCCTGCTTCAACCAATTGTTTGGCGTTTTTATTAGTTACGCCTCCATCAATTTCGATAAGAGTCGAAGCGCCTTTTTTGTTTATTAATGCTTTTAATTTTTTGACTTTGTCGTAGGTATTTTCTATAAAAGATTGTCCGCCAAAGCCAGGATTTACACTCATGATGCAAACCAAATCAATATCTTTAATCACATCTTCTAATAAGTCAATATTTGTATGCGGGTTTACTGCTACACCTGCTTTCATTCCTTCCGCTTTTATGGCTTGAAGGGTACGATGAAGATGTGTACAAGCTTCAAGATGCACGGTTAATACATTGGCTCCTAATTTTTTAAAGCTTGAAATATAACGATCAGGATCTACAATCATCAAATGCACGTCGATTGTTTTTTTAGCATGTTTGTTAATAGCTTCTAAAACAGGCATTCCAAACGAAATATTGGGTACAAAAACACCATCCATTATGTCAATATGAAACCAATCGGCCTCGCTATTGTTAATCATTTCGATATCGCGTTGAAGATTGGCAAAATCAGCAGCTAAAACTGAAGGTGCTATTAGGGTATTTTTCATAGTGTTGTTTTTTCTGAAAATTCCGTGTTGTTTTTGATTCGGCAAAGGTAATCGATAATTAAATGAAATGGAAATGCTATTTCAAATAAAAACCCGTGGAGTTTAGTTATGTTTTTTTACCTTAAAATTTAAAAAAATAAAACTCCGGTAATCAGCCGGAGTTTCAATCATCAATCAAAAAACGAACAGTCAATCAAACTGTTGTTTGCTGTTAGTCGAAAGTAAAACGTCTAAAAGGGAAAAAAGCCTTTAGAGTATGGTAAACTTTCTAACTTTAAGACTAATTAGCCTAAATATGTTTTTAAGATTTTACTTCTAGAAGTGTGTTTCAATCTGCGGATTGCTTTTTCCTTAATCTGACGAACACGCTCACGAGTTAAGTCGAATGTTTCTCCAATTTCTTCCAAAGTCATAGGGTGTTGATCACCTAATCCAAAATACAAACGAACTACATCAGCTTCTCTTGGAGTTAATGTTTCTAAAGAACGTTCGATTTCAGTGCGTAACGATTCGTGAATCAATTCTCTATCCGGATTAGGAGATTCACCTGAACGCAATACATCGTAAAGGTTAGAATCTTCACCTTCCACTAATGGAGCATCCATTGATAAGTGACGACCAGAGTTTTTCATAGACTCTTTTACGTCGTTAACAGTCATGTCTAATTCTTTTGCAATTTCTTCAGCAGAAGGTGGGCGCTCGTTAGATTGCTCTAATAAAGCGTACATTTTATTGATTTTATTGATAGAACCAATTTTGTTTAATGGCAAACGAACGATACGAGATTGCTCTGCTAAAGCTTGAAGAATCGATTGACGAATCCACCAAACGGCGTACGAAATAAATTTAAATCCACGTGTTTCATCAAAACGTTGAGCCGCTTTAATCAAGCCTAAGTTTCCTTCGTTAATCAAATCAGGAAGGGTTAATCCTTGGTTTTGGTATTGTTTTGCTACCGAAACCACGAAACGTAAATTGGCTTTAGTTAGTTTTTCTAAAGCTCTTTGATCACCAGCTTTTATGCGTTGTGCTAATTCTACTTCTTCATCGGCCGTGATCAAATCTACTTTTCCGATTTCTTGTAAATATTTGTCTAATGAAGCAGTTTCACGATTGGTTACCTGCTTGGTGATTTTAAGTTGTCTCATCTTTTTGTCTCCTTATTTTAAAGTGTACAAGTAGTTATACGTAAGCAGTACTAAGAATGTTACAATTTTTTCTAATAAAAATTATTTTTTTCTAAAAAGGAGCTCGGTTAAATGAATGGAATTGTAAATAAGATACTTTATTTTTAGAATTATTCATTAAGAAAACCGTGTTTTTGAGTGCTTTTTTTATGAAAACCATCATTTCTTTGAGTATGTAATATAAATAATTGTTTCTATAAAAAAATCCCATTCATATCGATGAACGGGATTTTATATAATAAACCTTTAGTAAACTAAGATCTGATTACTCTTTTTTATCCTCACGAGGAGGTCTTGGAACAAGTGCTTTTTTCGACACTTTTTCTTTTTTAGTTTTTGGGTCAATTCCTAAGTATTTAACTTGGAATACATCTCCCATTTTAACTACATCGGCCACATTTTCGGTGCGTTCCCAAGCCAATTCAGATACGTGTAATAAAACTTCGTTTCCTGGAGCAGCAGTGTATTCAACAACGGCACCAAAATCCAACATTTTAACTACTTTTACTTCGTAAGCTTCACCCATCTGAGGTTTGAATGTAATCGAATCTATTTTAGCTAATACGGCTTTAATACCGTCAGGATTAGTCCCTAAAATTTCAACCACACCTTGTTCGTCAACTTCATTGATTACGATAGTAGTTCCGGTAGCTTTTTGTAAATCTTGAATTACTTTTCCACCAGGACCAATCAAGGCTCCAATAAAGTTACCAGGAATAGTTCTCGTGATGATTTTTGGAGCATGTGCTTTAACGTCCTCTCTTGGAGTTGCAATTGTTTCCGTTAATTTTCCTAAAATATGCAAACGACCTTCGCGAGCTTGACTTAACGCTTGTTCCATGATGTCGTAACGCAATCCATCAATTTTGATGTCCATTTGACAAGCTGTAATTCCATCAGCAGTACCTGTTACTTTAAAATCCATATCACCCAAGTGATCTTCATCTCCTAAAATATCAGATAAAACCGCAAATTTTTCGCCATCTGTAATCAATCCCATTGCAATTCCAGAAACAGGTTTTACCATTTGAACTCCGGCATCCATAAGTGCCATAGTACCAGCACAAACTGTAGCCATTGACGAAGAACCGTTTGATTCTAATACCTCAGAAACCACACGGATAGTGTAAGGACAATCGGCAGGAATCATATTTTTTAAAGCTCTTTGTGCTAAGTTTCCGTGTCCTACTTCTCTTCGTGAAGTTCCTCTTAAAGGACGTGCTTCTCCGGTAGAAAAAGGAGGGAAGTTATAGTGTAAGTAGAATTTTTCTTCACCTTGTTCAGATGGAGAATCGATTACATTTGCTTCTCTAGAAGTTCCTAAAGTTACTGTAGCCAAAGCTTGTGTTTCTCCACGAGTAAATAAAGATGAACCGTGTACTGATGGTAAATAATCGGTTTCACACCAAATTGGTCTGATTTCGGTAGTTTTACGACCATCTAAACGAATTCCTTGTTCCAGAATAACATTACGAACGGCTTCTTTGTTGGTTTTGTAGAAATATTTCCCTACTAATTCAACTAAATCAGTATTTTCAGCATATTCTTCTTCAGTAAATAAAGCTTTAACTTCTTCTTTTACTGCTGCAAATTTTTCGCCTCTTTCGCTTTTTCCAGAAGCTTCTTCAGCAATAGCGTAACATTTGTCATAAGCTGCTGCTTTTACTTTGGCGTAAATAGTAGCATCTTCTACTTCGCCTTCATAGGTTCTGTATTCAGCATTTCCTAAAGAAGTTCTTAAACGTTGTTGTGCTTCAATTTGCGTTTTGATGGCTTCGTGAGCAAATTTAATAGCTTCAATCATTTCGGCTTCTGAAATTTCTTTCATTTCACCTTCTACCATGGCAACAGAATCCATAGAAGCCCCAATCATCATATCGATATCAGATTGTTCTAATTCTTCTTTGCTTGGGTTAATAACCAATTTTCCGTCGATACGCGCTACACGAACTTCCGAAATTAAATTGTAAAATGGAATGTCTGAAACAGCCAATGCGGCAGATGCAGCTAAACCAGCAAGGGCATCGGGCATAACATTTTCGTCATGCGACATTAATTGAATCATTACTTGGGTTTCGGCATGGTAATCGTCTGGGAAAAGCGGACGCAATACACGGTCAACCAAACGCATGGTCAATACTTCGCTATCACTTGGTCGCGCTTCTCTCTTAAAAAAACCACCAGGGAAACGACCTGCAGCTGCAAATTTTTCGCGATAATCTACCGTAAGAGGTAAAAAATCAATACCTGGATTTGCAGTTCTTGCCGATACCGCTGTTGCTAAGAGCATACAGTTGCCCATTCTTACAACCACAGATCCATCGGCTTGTTTGGCTAATTTTCCTGTTTCGATTGAGATGGTTCTTCCGTCTCCTAAATCGATAATTTCTTGTTTTACTTGTGGAATCATAAATTTTCCTTTAGTTGATTATACAATGGATTTTAGTTGTGTTGTAGTTGTAGTGTAGTTGTTGTAAGCTAAAAACCAAATGAAAAACCAAACTTTTTTTTGTAATATATAAAAACAAAAAGAGGCGCGCAAGCACCTCTTTTATTGTATTATTTTCTAATACCCAATTCTTTGATAATTTCACGATATCTGTTGATTTCTTTCTTTTTCAAGTAATCTAACAAAGATCGTCTTTTACCTACCAATTTAACCAATGAACGCTCTGTGTTGTAATCGTGACGATTTTGTTTCAAGTGTTCAGTTAAGTGGTTGATTCTAAATGTGAACAAAGCGATTTGTCCTTCTGCAGATCCAGTATTTTCTGCTTTACCTCCGTGTTTAGCGAAGATTTCTGATTTTACTTCTTTAGTTAAGTACATGCTAATATTATTTAATGATTATTATGTATGTCTGTTATAGACGGCTGCAAAAGTACTATATTATTTTGAATTTCAAATTATGAACCTTTAATTATTTTTAATTGGCCGGTTGGATAGTAATGGGTAATGAATATAAAACCCTTACTTTTCGTCCTCTTTGTTCTCCAGGATTCCAGTTTTCTGCCTCATTTAAAACTCTTATGGCTTCGGCTCCCGTTCCATGACCAATATCTCTTAATATTTTGGGTTCAGTTATTTTACCATCTTTATCCACTATAAAGCTCGTGTAGATTTTTCCTTTCAAACCTTTTGGTAATTTGCTTGTATTGTAATTTTTACCAATAAAATGATAAAAAGACATGATGCCATTTTTTGGCTCTGGTTTTTTTTCTAAAGCGTCATAGGTTGTTTCGGTACCCTTTTCGTCTGTTGTGGTTCCTGTAACAAATTTTCCGTTGTTGTAATATTCATTGTATTTTATATTTGGATTTACAACCCAACCTTGCCAATTACCATCTTTAAAACCATTTTTTATATTTCCTTTTCCATAGAATCGTTCGAGGCTTTCTTCATAATAACCATTGCCATCAGTTACTTTTTGCGTTCCATTTTCGTCCCAATATTGCTTTATTTTGTGTTGTGTATGGTTTGTTTTGGAATCTTCAATAAATACTGCTTCTAGTTTTTTCGAACCATTTTCATACCATTCAAAATCGTTTCCATTAGTACGTCCTTTAATGTAATTTGTTTCCGATTTTTTAGTGCCATTTTTGTAATAATAAGTTGCTTTTCCCTCTTTTGTGGCCATCGTAAAACTTTGAAGTTCCTTCCATTCGTAGTTCTCCAGAACGGTAATATTCTAAGACGGTATAATTTTCTTTTTTGAGTCTAGAATCTTTAATTACTCGTATGTATTGATAATCTTTTGATTTGGTTTGGGTACTTTTAGAGTCTAGATAATAAAATTTGTCGTTTTGAGAAAGTTCTAGTTCCTTATTTTCGTGGGTTTGTGAGAAAGCGAATTGAATAGTAATCAGAAAACATAGTGCGAGTAAAGTTTTTTTCATTTTGCAATGGTTGGTTTTGGTTAGTTAATGTTTAGTTTTTAAAATAGCTTCGCTACTTCTTGATTTACAAATTCTAAAAAGCGTTCGTCGGCTTCGGTAAAGGGATCAATAACGTGGCTGTCAATGTCAATTTGGCCAATATTTTTTCCGTTTACAAAAAGTGGTACTACAATTTCAGATTCTACTGTAAAACTACACGCAATATAGTTGTCTTGCGCCGAAACATCGGGCACTACAAAATTAGCATTGCTTTCGGCTACTTGTCCGCAAATGCCTTTCCCAAACGGAATTACCGTGTGATCTGTTGGAGCGCCAACATACGGGCCTAAGTGCAAGGTTTTATTGTCGTGGTTGGCAAAATAAAAGCCTACCCAATTGTAATAAGAAACCTGTTGGTTTAAAAGTTCGCAAATTGCCAATAATTTTTGATCACGAGATAAAGGGGTTTCGCTTATAATAGAACGTACTTTTGGTTGTAATTCTTGAAATGTCATTTTGAAATTTTTTTAGACAAATGTATTTAATGCTCTTTTTAAAAAATGTATATTTTTGTTAAAAAAATCACTTGAGAAAATACATCCAACAATACCGACCTTTTTTACTTTTTTTGGGAACATTTTTTTTAGTGTATGTGGTTTTGACATTTTTGTATCAACAGTATTTAAGTAGTTTTGATGATACAAAATCGGATGGTATAACGGCATTGGTGAGTCAGCAAGTAGAATCGGTTTTGCAATGGGCAGGTTTTCAGGTTAGCGTAACACCTGTTTTAAACGAATGGTATCTTACGTATCAAAATACAGCCGTAATCCGAATTGTAGAAGGTTGTAATGCAGTGAGTGTTTTTATTTTATTTGTTTCTTTTATAGCCGCTTTTGCGGGTCGATTTGTAAATACATTCCTTTTTATTATTTTCGGCACTGCTTTTATTTACTTGTTGAATATTTTACGAATTGCCGCCCTGAGTATTCTCTTATACCGATTTCCAGCGTATTCTCATTTATTACACGGTGTTTTATTTCCGCTAGTCATTTATGGAACCGTGTTTGTTTTGTGGTTTTTTTGGGTAACAAAATATTCGAAATATGCCAACTAATAAATTAACGACTTTTAGTGTAATCTCTTTATTAGTGATTTTTTTAGCGCTGATTCGTGCCTTTGAAACACATATTTTTTACGATCCTTTTTTGGTATTTTTTAAAGAAGATTTCAAAAATGCGCCCCTTCCAAAATTTGATAGTTGGAAATTAGTACTAAATATTTTATTGCGTTATTTATTGAATACGATGCTTTCTTTAGCTATTATTTTTGTTGTTTTTAAAAAGAAAGCACTCGTACAATTTACGGCTATCTTATATCTGTTTTTTTTTGTGATTTTATTTAGCGGGTTTTATTTTCTTCTTTCTAGTAAAACAACTGTAAATGTTTGGTTGTTGTTTTATGTACGCCGGTTTTTAATACAACCTATTTTCGTTTTGCTTTTTGTACCAGCGTTGTATTATCAAGAGCAAAAAGAAAAAAATAACATTTAATTAGGGCTTGTCATTTTAGTTTTTGGTAAATTTGCCACATGCGTTTCAAAAAGTACACAAGCTTTTTTTTAGTAATTCTGATGTTGGTTTCTAACATCGGATTGGCTTTGAATGTACATTATTGTGGCGAAAATGTGGCTTCGGTATCTTTTGATAAAAAGGTCTACACACCAAAAGAGGAAAAATGTTGTGCCGTTAATAAAACCAATAAAACCTGCTGCAAAGATAAAGTCGTTGTAGTCGAAAAAAAATCGGATAATGCAACGGTAAAATCGTTTTCTTTTGAAATTGCATTGCCTTTTGTTAATCAATTGTACGTTCCTTTGGTTTTTGAGGAAATGTCTTTTTCTCTTCACAGCAAAATACTTCCTTATTATGTGGAGGCTAATGCTCCACCGCTTTATCAACAATACCATCAACTTATTTTTTACGCCTGATTCTTATGGTTTTTTATTTCGAATTTTTGATTTGAAATAATTTTCATTTTGTTCTTTTCGGAACAAGAAAATAAAAATACAACCATAATGAATCATTTTTTATGCAAAAATACATAACACATTTAGTGATGGTTTTGCTATGCATTCCGGTCTTTGCTCAAGAAGATTTGAATGAAGTTAAAATCGTAAAAAAACAAAAGGGGATAAAAAAATCCTATACTGTAACAGGTAATATTTCGACCTTAACTACTAAAGAATTAGCCAAAGCGGCCTGCTGTAATTTAGCCGAAAGTTTTGAAACCAATCCGTCTATTGACGTGAATTTTTCGGATGCGGTAACAGGAAATAAGCAAATTAAAATGCTCGGATTAACCAGTCCGTATTTGATGATTACCGAAGAAAATATTCCCTCGGTAAGAGGTGCTTCGCAGGCTTACGGATTATCATTTACACCCGGAACTTGGGTCGAGAGTATTCAAATAACCAAAGGAGCAGGGAGTGTAGTGAACGGTTACGAAAGTATTTCGGGGCAAATTAACACCGAATTGTTAAAGCCTTTAACGGATGTTCCTTTATTTGTAAATGCCTATGGGTCGACCGATTCGCGATTAGAATTGAATACACAATTTTCCAAAAAACTATCGGATAAATGGGCAACGAGTTTGTTTCTTCATGGCAATACAAGATTGTCTAAAAACGACATGAATAACGACGGATTTTTAGATAATCCGTTAGGAAGACAAATTAATATTCTAAATCGCTACCAATATGCAAACGCCGAAACGGGATTGGTAGGTTTTGTAAGCGTTCGGTATTTGAACGATAAAAAACAATCAGGTGAGGTAGATTTTGATAAAGATACGGATCGCGGTACGACCAATGCTTGGGGAGCCGAAGTCAATACAGAGCGGTTTGATTTGTCAACCAAAATAGGATATGTTTTTCCTGATCAACCGTATCAAAGCATTGGTTTTCAAAATGCATTTAACACGCACAATCAAAAGTCCTATTTTGGATTAAATCAGTATGATATCAAGCAAAACAGTTATTATTCTAATTTGATTTTTAATTCGATTATTGATAATACTAAAAACAAGTTTGCGGCAGGTTTGAATTTTACTTACGACAAATACGAAGAATTTGTGAATGTTACCGATTACAGCAGAATAGATAATTCTGTAGGAGCTTTTTTAGAATATACCTATGATAATTCGGATAATTTTAGTTTGGCTTTAGGCGGAAGGGTAGATAATCACAACCGATTGGGTACTTTTTTTACTCCTCGATTACATGTTAGATACAATCCTTGGGAGTATTCAGTTTTGCGATTTTCTGCCGGAAGAGGGAAGCGAATAGCTAATATTTTTGCCGAAAATCAATCGTTATTTGCATCGTCTCGAGCTATTTCTATTTTAAACGATGGAGGTAAAACGTATGGTTTGAATCCCGAAATAGCTTGGAATTACGGCTTGAGTTTTTCGCAAAAGTTTCGAATTTTTAATAAAAATGCCGAAGCGGTAGTTGATTTTTATCGAACCGATTTTTCAAAACAAGTAGTTGTTGATGTTATGCAAAGTCCACAACAGGCTTTGTTTTATGATTTACAAGGAAAATCGTATGCCAATAGTTTGCAAATCGAATTTAATTTGGAGCCTGTTCACGATTTAAATTTAAGAACCGCCTATAAATTTTATGATTTAAAAACGGATTATTTATCGGGTACTTATCAAAATCCGATGCAAGCTAAAAACCGTTTTTTTGCTAACTTAGAGTATGAAACGCATGCAACTGAGAAAGGAAAACAATGGCGAATGGATTTTACCTTTAACCGAATTGGAAAGCAACAATTGCCTAATACGGCTTCAAACCCAATTAATGAGCAATTACCCGATTTTTCGGCGGCATATTCGTTAATGAATACACAAGTTACACGGGTGTTTTCGGATGTTTTTGAAGTGTATGTAGGAGGGGAGAATATTGGAAATTACCAACAGCCACGTGCTATTTTAGGTAGTGAAAATCCGTTTGGTCCGTATTTTGATGCTTCTATGGTTTATGCGCCTATTTTTGGACAAATGTATTACGCGGGATTGCGTTTTAAAATAAAATAATTTTTAAATACTATAAAGATGAAACAGTTATTGATATTGTTTTTGTTTTCTTTTTTTGTTGGAAGTACACAAGCACAAGAAAAGAAGAATAAAAATTTAAAATATACGACTGAGGTTAATGGAAATTGTGAGCAATGTAAAAAGCGTATTGAAAAAGCGGCTTACGGCGTTTCCGGAGTTAAAATGGCTAGTTGGGATGTGGATACACATCAACTATCAGTTATTTTAAATGAAGAAAAATGCTCGCCAGCTGATTTGAAAAATGCTATTGCTAAAGCAGGGCACGATACTGATAGTGTTAAAGCTACTACAACGGCATATGAAGGATTGCATAGTTGTTGCAAGTACGATAGAGAACCATAAAAAGCAAGAGCCCAAACAACCGTTTGGGCTCTTGTTAGTTAATTTAATTTTAAATTGCGAAAATAGATTGTATTAAAAATTTATTATTGCTATTTTCACAATCTTATAAATACTATAGCCTGATTTCTATGAATAATTTTGAATGGACTCAATTGCTCAACCCCGAGTTTTATATTACTTTTAGTGTTGGCGGAATTCAAATCGGATTGTTTATAGTATTGTTTATCGTTTTTGCCGAAACTGGTTTGTTTGCTGGTTTTTTCTTGCCAGGTGATAGTTTGTTGTTTTTATCCGGAATTTACAGTCGCGATTTAATCGAAAATGTTATGGTATTGCCAAGCGATTTCCTAAACGTTTTTATTTTGGCTGTTTTGGTAGGAACGGCAGGAATTTTTGGTAACATGATGGGGTATTGGTTTGGAGCAAAAAGTGGCTATTATTTATTTAAAAAAGAAGATACTTTTTGGTTCAAGAAAAAATACCTTTTACAGTCAAAAGATTTCTTCGAAAAGTATGGTGGAAAGGCAATTATTTATGCTCGTTTTTTACCAATTTTTAGAACGTTTGCACCCATTGTAGCTGGAATTGTTTCGATGGACAAAAAGAAATTTATGTATTTTAATATTTTGAGTTCTTTTTTATGGTCCTTTTTGTTGATTTTTGCCGGGCACTATTTGTATGGCGTATTTTTGGATTTTGGAATTGACTTAAAACATTACATTGAATATATTATCATTGTGATAATTCTAATTTCTACAATTCCAGTTTTTATAAAATTACTCAAAAAAAGACCTGCAGATAAAATATAATAATTTTTCATAAAACATAAAAAAATCCGAAGCTTTATAAACTTCGGATTTTTTGTTTTTCATGTTGATATTACATCATTCCTGGCATTCCGCCTCCCATTGGCATTCCGCCTCCGGCATTTTCTTCTTTAATATCGATTAAGGCACATTCAGTAGTTAAAATCATTCCCGAAACAGATGCAGCATTTTCAAGTGCAACACGTGTTACTTTTTTAGGATCAATAATACCGGCTTTTAACATGTCCACATATTCGTCAGTTTTTGCATTGTAACCAAAATCACCTTTTCCTTCGGCAACTTTCGAAACTACTACAGATCCTTCCAATCCAGCATTTTCAACAATTGTACGAAGAGGCGATTCTACAGCACGAGATACAATTTTGATTCCCGTTGCTTCATCAGCATTGTCTGCTTTTAAAGCTTCTAATGATGCTTTTGCTCGTAACAGCGCCACACCACCTCCGGCAACAATTCCTTCTTCAACAGCTGCACGAGTTGCATGTAAGGCATCGTCAACACGGTCTTTTTTCTCTTTCATTTCTACTTCAGATGCCGCACCAACATAAAGAACAGCAACACCTCCAGCTAATTTAGCCAAACGCTCTTGCAATTTTTCTTTATCATAATCAGATGTGGTCGTTTCCATCTGGCCTTTGATTTGGTTTACGCGGTTTTTAATCATATCTGCTTCGCCAGCGCCGCTTACAATAGTAGTGTTGTCTTTATCGATAGTTACACGTTTAGCAGTCCCTAACATTTCGATAGTAGTGTTCTCAAGGGTGTATCCTCTTTCTTCAGAAATAACAGTACCACCAGTTAAAATTGCAATATCTTCCAACATGGCTTTTCTTCTGTCGCCAAAACCAGGTGCTTTTACGGCTGCAATTTTTAAGGCTCCTCGTAATTTGTTAACTACTAAAGTAGATAAAGCTTCACCATCAACATCTTCCGCAATAATCAATAATGGTTTTCCTGATTGTGCTACCGGCTCTAAAACAGGTAATAATTCTTTTAGAGAAGATACTTTTTTGTCGTATAATAAAATGTATGGACTATCTAATTCGGTTTCCATTTTTTCTGGGTTGGTAACAAAATAAGGAGATAAATAGCCTCTATCAAATTGCATACCTTCCACTACGTCAACATAGGTATCTGTTCCTTTTGCTTCTTCCACAGTGATAACACCTTCTTTACCTACTTTTGCGAAAGCATTAGCAATCAATTCGCCGATGATATCGTCGTTATTGGCAGATATAGAAGCAATTTGTTTGATTTTATCCGAATCGCTTCCTACTACTTTAGCTTGTTTTGCAAGGTCGGCTACAATCGCTTCAACCGCTTTATCAATTCCGCGTTTCAAGTCCATTGGATTTGCTCCCGCGGCTACGTTTTTCAAACCTTCTTTTACAATCGCTTGGGCTAAAACGGTAGCAGTTGTTGTTCCGTCACCTGCTAAATCATTGGTTTTAGAGGCTACTTCTTTTACCATTTGAGCTCCCATGTTTTCAAGAGCATCTTTTAATTCGATTTCTTTTGCTACAGAAACACCATCTTTAGTAACTGTTGGACCACCAAACGACTTTCCAATAATTACATTACGACCTTTTGGTCCTAAAGTTACTTTTACAGCATTTGCCAATGCATCAACACCACGTTTTAATCCGTCACGTGCTTCAATATCAAATTTTATATCTTTTGCCATTTTTATTTAAATTTTAATTCTCTTAATACTTAATTCTATAAACTTAATGCGTTTTTAAATAATTGCAAGAATATCATCTTCTCTCATAATAAGATAATCAGTTCCTTCTAATTTTAATTCGGTACCAGCATATTTTCCGTAGAGAACAGTATCTCCTACTTTTACGGTCATTGCATGGTCTTTGGTTCCGTTTCCAACAGCAACAACAGTTCCTTTTTGTGGTTTTTCTTTTGCTGTATCTGGAATAAAAATCCCTGACGCAGTTTTAGTTTCAGCTGCTACAGGTTCAATAAGCACGCGGTCTGAAAGCGGTTTAATGTTTAAAGTCATGATTTTATATTATTAAAGTTTAACAATTTTTATTACTGCTTTTTTACTTTCAGAAATTATGCCAGCTCTCGAAAACTGACATTATTTCTTATAAAAAATGCCAGCTTTGACAGGCTGGCATTTTAAGTATGGTATGATAAAATTTAATTAGCTGGAGTAGTTGCTGGAGCTTCTTGAACTGGCGCTGCAGGAGCAGGAGCTGGTGCAGAAGAAGCAGCTGGAGTTTCAATGATTTTAGATTCGCTATCACTCAAAGAACCGGTAAAAGCCAAACTTGATAGTAAAATTAAAGAAATCAAAATCGTAGCTAATGTCCAAGTGCTTTTATCTAAAAAATCAGTAGTTTTTTGTACACCACCCATCATTTGCGAACCACCTAAATTAGAGTCTAATCCGCCTCCTTTTGGGTTTTGAACCATGATTACTACTACCAATAGAAAACATACTATTGTGATTAATACTAAAAAAATTGAAAATGTGCTCATTGCTTAATTGTTATTGTTGTTTTGTTGTAATGTCTTAATATCCGAAATACGGTCTGCAAAGAAACTAATTTTTTCTGGATATTTCAAAATTAATATTTCATATGCTTGAATTGCTTTGGTGTATTTTTTTTGTTCCAAATAAACACGAGCCAACGTCTCGGTCATCAAATAGGTATTGTCTTCTTTATTAATGTCTATTTGAACTGTTGAAGCGGATGACGCTTTTATCGGACTTATTTTAGGATTGCTTTCGATGAAACGATCTATTAGTTCAGCCTTTTTTTTCTTTTCCTCATCGATTGAGTCGGTTGAGGTATTGTTTTCATTGGTTGAGGTAGCAAGTGGAATTGACTTTTCTTCTTTTCGTTGGATGGGTTGCACGCGCGATAATTGTAGCCATTCCTGAAATGAATGTTTTTCGTTTGAAGAAAAATCCAATGGTTTGCCTAAGTCTAAATTTTCTTCTACCGTTTTACTACTTTCAGAAACAATTGAATCCGAAACTTGAATCGAGGTTAAAATAGATTTTTCTAACGGATCAATTGTAGTAAGGTTTTCTGTTATATTGGGTTTTTCTGCCACAACATGTTCCATATCTACAATATCCATATCCAAAAGGGCTAATTCTTTTTTCTCAAAATACTCTTTTTGGATAGTCGTAAAATTTGTAGATGTGATAAAATCGAATAAAACACTGCGGTCTGTCGTATGTGCTGCGGTAACTTTTAGCGCATAATTGTATTTGAAACTGTTGGCGTTGTATAAACCTTTTAAGCGCAATGATCTAGCGCTTTGAAAATACGGGAATTCATTTAAAACAGTAGTCAAATCATCCGTATTTTTTTCGGTGATTGTTTCGGGTTTGTTGAGTAAATACGTATAATCAGTGCTATTCATTATCTATTAATTAGGTTTTTTTGTTGTAAAATTACCATTTAGCCAACGACTCATTAAAGATGTCTTGTGTGATACGATCAAAAATTTCATCGAGGGCTGTGTTTAAAGCACTACCTACCAATTGCGTACTTGCTGGGTAATCGTAGTAAAACTCAAATGTTCTTTCAAAATCGTCGGTCTCTTTATTTTTGTTGGTAAAACGAACATTTACCCGAATTGTTAACCTGTTTTGTGCTGCTTTTTGATCGGCAGTTGCAGTCATAGGCGTTATGCGGTAGCTTGTTATTTCTCCTTCATATTTTAAATCGCCACCATTGCTTACTAAGCTTAAATTGGTTTGATTTTGTATTAAATCTTGCAAAGCCAATGTAAAAGTTCTGTCGATTCCCGGTTCAATTAAATCGGCTTGATTTTGAAAAAAGCCAACTTGAAACGTTTTAGCATCTATTTTTCCGGTTCCCGTAAAATTGTAAACAGAACAACTGCTAAAAGTTACTGTAATAAAAAGGATGGTTATGTAGTGTATGTATTTCATTTTTGAGGTGTAAAACCAATGATTTTTAAATCGGTATTTGTTTTTTAATTGTCTGTAAAGTATAAAACTTATAAATCAAATTGTTTGATTTTTCGGTACAAAGTGCGCTCCGAGATGCCAAGTTCTTCAGCAGCAGCTTTTCGTTTTCCTTTGTTTTTTTCTAGTGATTTTTTAATCATTTCGATTTCTTTTTGCTCGAGTTTTAAGATTTCTTCTTCCTCAATAGTTTCGGCAAACAAATAATTATCGTCGTCATTTTGGTCAAACACTTCCGGATGAGATGGTGCCGGAATTACCGCAGTTCGGGGTTGTTCTTCAAAAGCTATTTCGCTGTCTTTTTCGGGATTACCGTAGATTTTCTGAATTAAGTGTTTGTTATTTTCTTTAACATTTGCACTTCCGTTTTGCATCAATTCTAGAGTCAATTTTTTTAAATCGTGCAAATCGTTTTTCATATCAAAAAGCACTTTGTATAAAATTTCTCGTTCGGTACTAAAATCACTTTCTTTTTTTCCATCGGAAACCACAGAAGGTAGATTACTTCCTTCAGAAGGTAAATAGGATAAGAGTGTTTCGGCAGTTATATCTCTATTGGTTTCCAAAACCGAAATTTGTTCAGCCACATTTCGCAATTGTCGCACATTTCCGCTCCACCTGAATTTTTGTAAAATATCCACCGCTCTTTCGTCTAGTTTTAAAGGTGGCATTTTGTATTTGTGGGCAAAATCAGAAACAAATTTACGAAACAATAAATGGATGTCGTCTTTACGCTCACGAAGTGCTGGTAGTGTAATTTCGACTGTACTCAATCTGTAATACAAATCTTCGCGAAATTTCCCTTTTTCGATAGCATTAAATAAATTAACATTGGTAGCGGCTACAATTCGGACATTGGTTTTTTGTACTTGCGATGAACCTACTTTAATGAATTCGCCATTTTCTAAAACACGCAGCAAACGGACTTGTGTGGTTAACGGCAATTCGCCCACTTCATCTAAAAATATGGTTCCGCCATCTGCCACTTCAAAATAACCTTCGCGGGTACTGGTGGCTCCGGTAAAAGCGCCTTTTTCATGTCCGAATAATTCACTGTCTATTGTTCCTTCGGGAATGGCACCGCAGTTTACGGCAATATATTTTCCGTGTTTTCGATGGGAAAGCGAATGAATTATTTTCGGAATACTTTCTTTGCCAACACCGCTTTCTCCGGTAACCATTACCGAAATATCAGTTGGTGCAACTTGTATCGCTTTTTCGATGGCGCGATTCAGTTTTGGGTCGTTACCAATTATTTCAAATCGTTGTTTTATTGCTTGTACTGTTTCCATGTATCTGTAAAAGAATTGGTTTTGAGTTTTCAAATTAAAGATAGCCTAAAATTTGAAAGCATTTATTTGAAATGATGTTTTTAATTCATATCCGAATAGCCAACGGCTTCGCCTCGTAGAGTTGCGCTGGTGCAAGAGGTGATTTTTACATTTACAAAATCGCCAATTTTATAATTTTCTTTCGGAAAAACCACCGTGATGTTTTGCGAATTTCGTCCTGAAAACTCTTGATGTGATTTTTTCGAAACTTTTTCAATGAGTACTTCTACGGTTTGGTTAACAAACTCTTGGGTGCGAATTAAGGAATGTTTTTGTTGTAAATCGACAATTTCTTGTAAACGTCGGGCTTTTGTAGTTTCTGGAACATCATCTTCCATTTTTCTGCCGGCTAAAGTTCCCGGACGTTCCGAATACGAATACATATAACCAAAATTGTATTTTACATATTCCATTAAATCCAAAGTGTCTTGATGATCTTGTTCTGTTTCGGTAGGGAAACCGGTTATCATGTCTTGTGTTATGGCAGCATCTGGCAATATTCTTCGGATGTTTTTAATCAATTCCATATATTCCGCTCTAGTATGCAATCGATTCATAGCAGCCAAAATTCGGTCGCTACCCGATTGTACCGGTAAATGGAT
The DNA here is from genome assembly GCF_016522065.1 of Flavobacterium agrisoli. GTDB lineage: Bacteria > Bacteroidota > Bacteroidia > Flavobacteriales > Flavobacteriaceae > Flavobacterium > Flavobacterium agrisoli. Next base: position 178,331 of record NZ_JAEHFV010000004.1, read on the forward strand.
GTGGTTGCAAATATTAGCATGTTTGGCAATAATATGCAACACGCTTTCGTGCATGTCTTGCGGGTTAGATGTAGAAAATCGAATGCGCATTTTAGGAAAAGTGACCGCCACCATTTCTAATAATTGGTCAAAATTTACTGCGGTTGCTTTTTGCATTTCAGAAGCATTGACGTAATCCTTTTTCAATCCGCCACCATACCACAAATAGCTGTCTACATTTTGGCCTAAGAGTGTCACTTCTTTAAAACCTTTGCTTTCTAAATCTTTAATTTCATCTAAAATGCTATTGGGTTCACGGCTTCTTTCGCGTCCGCGTGTAAACGGAACAACGCAAAACGTACACATATTATCGCAACCTCTAGTTATGGATACAAAGGCTGTAATTCCGTTGCTCATTAATCGCACAGGCGAAATGTCTCCGTAGGTTTCTTCTTTGGAGAGAATTACATTAATCGCTTCCCGACCTTCTTCGACTTCGGCTAATAAATTAGGTAAATCTTTGTACGCATCTGGTCCCACTACTAAATCGACAATTTTTTCTTGTTCTAAAAATTGACTTTTTAAACGTTCGGCCATGCAACCCAAAACGCCTACTTTCATTTTAGGGTTTTTTTGTCTTTTTACGGCATTGTATTTTTCCAGACGTTTGCGAACCGTTTGTTCTGCTTTATCGCGAATCGAACAGGTATTTACCAAAACCAAGTCGGCTTCTTCTAAAATAGTGGTAGTATTATATCCTTGATTTGATAATATAGAAGCCACGACTTCGCTGTCTGAAAAGTTCATAGCGCAGCCATAGCTTTCAATAAAAAGTTTTTTGTTGTTTTCGGGTTTATGCTCTAAAACCAGACTCTCGCCTTGTTTTGTTTCGTCAATCGTTTTTTCCATAAGGCACTTTCAAAATGCGTTTTTAACTAAGTTTGCAAATGTACAAATATTTGATGGTTTCTGACAAGATGGCAGTGTAAGAATTAACAATGTTTTACATTCTTAATTATTAAGGTATAAAAAGTGAGTTTTCCTTTTGATAAATTATTTGATTAGGAACAATTCGGTGAATACTAATAGAAATGTAATAAGCAATTTGCTTTTTTTGAAATGCAAAAATTAAGAAAAGAAACTTTCGGTACGAAATGACTTTTCAGTAAAGTTAAGTAGTGTTAAACGGCTTTAGTAAAACGTAAATTCTTTCAAAATAGAAATCTTAAACCTTTATATTTAAAAAAAACTTCTACTTTTGTCCTAGAAAAATAGAGCAATGGCAAAGAATTTAGTAATAGTGGAGTCGCCTGCAAAAGCGAAAACAATAGAGAAGTTTTTAGGAAGTGATTTTCAAGTGGAGTCGAGTTATGGGCATATAGCCGATTTGCCTTCCAAAGAAATTGGAGTAGATGTAGCAAATGATTTTAAACCTAAATACCAAGTTTCGCCCGATAAAAAAGCTTTAGTCAGCAAGCTGAAAACCTTATCTAAAAATGCCGAAATGGTTTGGTTAGCAAGTGATGAGGATCGCGAGGGAGAGGCTATTTCTTGGCACTTGGCGGAAGAATTAAAATTAGATTCTAAAAAAACGAAACGAATTGTTTTTCACGAAATTACCAAATCGGCTATTTTAAAAGCCATTGATAATCCCCGAGAAATTGATTATAATTTAGTGAATGCGCAGCAAGCACGTAGGGTTTTGGATCGATTGGTTGGTTACGAATTATCTCCGGTGTTATGGCGAAAAATTAAAGGAGGACTTTCTGCGGGTCGTGTGCAATCGGTTTCTGTTCGATTAATTGTAGAGCGCGAACGCGAAATTCAAGATTTTAATGCAGTGGCAACTTATTCGGTTTCAGCCGAATTTAAAAATGAAGATGGCAAAACTTTCAAAGCAAAACTGCCTAAGAATTTCAATACAAAAGAAGAAGCCGAAAATTTCTTAAATCAAAATAAAGGTGCTCGTTTTAAAGTTGCTGATTTAGAAACCAAACCAACAAAAAAATCGCCAACAGCACCTTTTACTACTTCCACTTTACAACAAGAAGCGGCCCGTAAATTATACTTGCCTGTTGGAATTACGATGCAATTGGCGCAACGTTTGTACGAAGCAGGGTTGATTACCTATATGAGAACCGACAGCGTCAATCTTTCTAAAGAAGCCATGGATGCTGCCGAAGCGGAAATTATAAAATCCTACGGAAAAGAATATGCTAAACCGAGGGTTTTTTCAAATAAAAATAAAGGAGCTCAAGAAGCTCACGAGGCTATTAGGCCAACAGATATGTCACGCCATACGGTTAATATTGACCGCGACCAAGCTCGTTTGTACGATTTAATTTGGAAAAGAACGCTTGCTTCTCAAATGAGTGATGCCAAATTGGAACGTACCAATGTGAAAATTGAAGCTGATAAACATTCTGAATTATTTGCAGCCACTGGTGAAGTATTGCTTTTTGAAGGCTTTTTGAAAGTATATTTAGAAGGTCACGATGACGACGAAGAAGAGCAAGAAGGAATGTTGCCTGCGATGAAATTAAATGAAAAGTTGCAAAACAATTATATTACGGCAACCGAACGTTATTCAAGACCGCCTGCAAGATATACGGAAGCTTCTTTGGTTAAAAAATTAGAAGAATTGGGTATTGGTCGTCCTTCAACTTATGCGCCAACCATTTCTACTATTATCAACAGAAATTATGTTGAAAAAGGAACTTTAGAAGGTCAAGAACGTGATTATACACAATTGACTTTTCAAAATGATAAACTAGTAGAAAAAACACTTAAAGAAAATACAGGTTCGGATAAAGGGAAATTAGTGCCAACGGATATTGGAACTATTGTAACCGACTTTTTGGTGAAGAATTTCGAAACTATTTTAGATTATAACTTTACAGCAAAGGTTGAACAAGATTTTGATGAAATAGCCGAAGGAAATATTGATTGGGCTTATATGATGAAGGAATTTTACGACAAGTTTCATCCCAATGTAAAAGATGTGGAGGCAAATGCAGAGCGTGAAAGCGGTGAGCGTATATTAGGTGTTGATCCAGCTACTGGTAAACAAGTTTCGGTTCGTTTGGGTAAATTTGGCCCGATGGCTCAAATTGGTGAAGCGGATGATGAGGATAAAAAATTCGCAAGTTTAATGACCGATCAGAATATCGGAAACATCACACTAGAAGAAGCACTGAATTTGTTTTTGTTGCCTAAATCTTTAGGGGAATATAAAGGGGAAGAAGTAGAGGTAAATAATGGTCGTTTTGGTCCTTATGTGCGACACGGAAGTGTTTTTATTTCCTTGCCAAAAGGCGAAGATCCTTTAGGAGTTTCTAAAGAAAGAGCGCATGAATTAATTGATGAAAAGGCTTTAGCCGATGCGCCAATTGCTACATATAAAGGAGAGCCGGTGCAAAAAGGAGTAGGGCGTTTTGGGCCATTTTTAAAGTGGAACGGCATTTTTATTAATGTCTCTAAAAAGTTTGATTTTGATAATTTATCTAAGGCGGATATTGAGTTTTTGATTGAAGATAAATTGCAAAAAAATATCGATAAAGTAATTCACAATTGGGAAGAAGAAGGTATTCTGGTTGAGAAGGCGCGTTGGGGGCGTTCAGTAATTACAAAAGGCAAAATCAAAATAGAATTGAGTAAAGATATTGATGCTTCTAAATTAACCTTAGATCAGGTTAAAGAGATGATCGCTCAAAAAACACCTGCCAAGAAAACAGCAGCTAAAAAAACGACTACTAAAACAGCTACCAAAAAAACAACTAAAAAGAAATAATAGTTACCAATGGAATTTGATTTTTTAAAACCCCTTGAGGCCGACTTCATAACTTTTATAAACTCGTTGTCTTCTCAAGAATTGGGGAGTAAAATTGTTTTTCATACAGAAGATCAATTTCCAGAGAAAACCAAAATCGACATTGCTATTATCGGAGTTTTAGATAATCGCGGTAATTTAGATGAAACGATAGTCGATTTAACTTCGGTTAGAACTAAATTATACAGTATGTTTCCAGGTAATTGGGTTGCTTCCATTGCCGATTTAGGGGATGTGTTACCAGGTAATACCTTAACGGATACTTATTTTGCGGTGAAAACTGTTGTAGCCGATTTGATAAAAAATAATATCATTCCAATTGTTATTGGTGGTTCTCAAGATTTGACCTACGTATTATATCGTGCGTATGACAACCTAGAACAAATGGTCAATTTAGTCGCAGTTGATAGTAAATTTGATTTCGGAAAAGATACTGATACGATGATGGCTAATTCGTACTTGTCGAAAATAATTATCGATCAGCCTAATAATTTGTTTAATTTTTCGAACATCGGTTATCAAACGTATTACAATCCGCAAGAAGAAATTGATTTAATCGAGAAATTATTTTTTGATGCTTATCGATTAGGCGAAATTGCCAATAATATTGCTTTGGCAGAACCTGTTTTTCGCGATGCTGATTTGGTGAGTATTGATTTGAATTCGGTTCAGTCGGCTACTTCTGCTAATTGGACAGCCTTTGAACCTAATGGTTTTGATGGTCGCGAAATTTGTGCGCTTGCACGATACGCGGGCATAAGTGATAAAGTTACTTCTTTCGGAATATTCAACCACCAAAATACCCATGCTGAATCGGGTTTGATTGCTCAAATTATTTGGTATTTCATAGAAGGTTATCATTATCGTTCTAAAGAATACCCATTCGGCAGTCGTGAAAATTATCTTAAATATACCGTTTTGTTAGATGGAGATGAGCTTGTTTTTTATAAAAGCAACAAAACAGAGCGTTGGTGGATCGAAATTCCTTTTATTTCTTCTAATCATAATAAACTAAAAAGAAATACGTTATTACCGTGTTCTTACGATGAATATTTGGCAGCATGTAATCAAGAAATGCCAGAAAGATGGTGGAAGGCACAAAGGAAAAATATCGTATAGTAAATCTTTGATTTTGTAGGAAATTCTTATAAAATTTAACAAGTTTTTAAAGTGTTTCTTAAAATTTAACGTTTTACATCTGATTTTTTAAACACTTTATCGAGTAAATATTTTTTTTTTATTTTTTTTAACTTTATTTTTGGACTTCCAAAGAAATTTTAAGAAAAGCTATTGTTTTTTATAAAAATAATAAATACGTTTACGAACTAAAATAATGAATAGATAATCCAAATTTATATGAAGAAGTTTATTGCATTTGCGGCAATTGTGACCTTGTTAACTAGCTGTGGTAGATCAAGTGATAAAGGAGAATTGGTCGGTGTAAAGGGAGGGAAATGGTATCCTGAAAAACCTTACGGAATGACTCTTGTGCCAGGTGGATCTTTTATAATGGGTAAGCCAGACGATGATTTAGCAGAAGTAGAGGATGCGCCAACAAGAACCGTTACTGTTCGTTCTTTTTATATGGATGAAACTGAGATTACAAATAGTGAATATCGTCAATTTGTAGAATGGGTTAAGGATTCTGTAATGCGAGTACGATTGGCAATTTTGGCTGATGCAACTGGTCAAAAACCTGGAGCTAATGCCGGTAAAGGTAAAAATGCAGGAAGTATTGGTGATTTTGCCTTTAATGATTCGGAGCCAGAAAAAATGTCTGCCTATGATAAATATATGTATGACAACTATTATAGTATAGGAACAGCTGATGATCCTTATGCGGGAAGAAAACTGAATCGCAAAGTAAAGCTTATTAAGGATACACAACAGTATCCAGATGAATACTATACAGAGGTAATGGATTCTATGTATTTGCCAATTGAAGAGTCTTATAATGGGCTTCGTACAATTGATGTAAATAAGTTGAAATTTAGGTATTCATGGATGGATATTCAGGCTGCGGCAAAAGCCAAAGTGGGTAAAAGAAAGGACTTCGTGAAAACGGAAGAAATTAAAGTGTATCCTGATACTACAGTGTGGATTAAAGACTTTACGTATTCTTATAACGAGCCAATGCATAATGATTATTTCTGGCATAAAGCGTATGGTGATTATCCGGTTGTGGGGGTTACTTGGAAACAAGCAAAAGCTTTTTGTGCTTGGAGAACTTTGCAAAAAAACACTTGGGTTAAATCTAAAAAGAAAGGTCGTGATTTAGTAAACTCATTCCGTTTGCCGACTGAGGCAGAGTGGGAGTATGCTGCAAGAGGAGGTTTAGAGTCGGCTACTTATCCTTGGGGAGGTCCTTATGTTAAAAGTGATAGAGGTTGTTTTATGGCAAACTTCAAACCTAACAGAGGAGATTATGCTGCTGATGAAGCGTTGTATACTGTTGAAGCCAAATCATATGATCCAAACGGATACAATTTATACAATATGGCAGGTAATGTAGCAGAATGGACTGATTCGGCTTACAATCCAAATGCTTACGAATATGTATCGACAATGAATCCAAACGTATTGGATGCTTCTAATAAACGTAAAGTAGTAAGAGGAGGTTCTTGGAAAGATGTTGCCTATTTCTTACAAGTAAGTACAAGAGACTTTGAGTATGCAGATTCTGCTAGAAGTTTCATTGGTTTTAGAACTGTTCAAGATTACATGGGAACTCAAGTTACAGGAACAAAAAAATAATTCATAAAAACAAACATAAAAAACAAAACCCAATCTAAATTAATCTATTAAAAACTTTTAAATTTTAAAAATTATGGCATTATTAAGTAAAAGAGCAATGAATTTCGCTTATGGTATGGGAGCGGCAGTTGTAATTATTGGAGCTTTATTCAAAATTACGCATTTTGAAATTGGACCATTAACTGGAACTTTGATGCTTTCTATTGGATTAGTAACCGAAGCTTTGATTTTTGCATTATCGGCTTTTGAGCCTGTTGATGACGAATACGATTGGACTTTGGTTTATCCAGAACTTGCAAACGGTGAGAAAAAAGAGCGTGTTAAAAAAGTAGTTGAAACTCCTGCTGATGCTCAAGGTTTGTTATCACAAAAATTAGATGCCATGCTTAAAGATGCCAAAATTGATGGAGAATTGATGGCAAGCTTAGGTAACAGTATTAAAAACTTCGAAGGTGCTGCAAAATCTATTTCTCCAACTGTAGATGCTATGGCAGGACAAAAGAAATATGCGGAAGAAATGTCTTTGGCAGCTGCTCAAATGGAGTCATTAAACAGTTTATATAAAGTACAATTAGAAAGTGCGTCTAGAAATGCTGAAGCTAATAGAGAAATTGCTGATAATGCTAGCAAATTAAAAGAGCAAATGCAATCTATGACAGCAAATATTGCATCATTAAATAATGTATATGGCGGAATGCTTTCTGCAATGGGTAACAAAGGATAATTAGTTGTTTTAAACTATACAATTTTTACAAAATAACTAATTATTAGAAAATATGGCAGGAGGAAAATTAACCCCTAGACAGAAGATGATTAACCTGATGTACTTGGTTTTCATCGCAATGTTAGCAATGAATATGTCCAAAGAAGTTTTATCAGCCTTTGGTTTGATGAACGAAAAATTGGAAGTAACAAATTCGAGTACAACTTTACGTAATGAAGCTTTTATGAATAAATTGGGTCAGTTGGCTCAAGAACAACCCGCTCAATATGCAGATTTAAAAGCAAAGGCAGATAAAGTAAAAATTTTGGTTGAAGATTTAAATTCGTATATCGACAATTTAAAATCTGAAATGACAGCTAATCTTACGGATCCTAAGGATTATGAAATCATGGATAAAGCTGACTTTTTAGATAGTAAGTTCTTTAAAAATGACAAAATCTCTCCAGAAGGACAAGAATTTGTAAATAAAATTAATCATTACAGAGATGAAGTTGCCAAATTGGTTCCTTCAGTAGCTTCTAAAGTAAACAGTGTTTTTTCTACTGAAGATGTAACAAACAGAGAAGGAGTTAAATTGCCTTGGTTAGAGTATCACTATAAAGGCTTTCCTTTAGTAGCTTCTTTAACAAAATTGACTCAACTTCAAGCAGATGTGAAAAATATCAATTCGGAAGTATTGTCTACCATGTTGACAGGTGAGCAAGCAAGTCAATTGTCTTTTACAAACTATAAAGCCTTAGTTGTTTTGGATAAAACAGCTTTTTTCCCTGGAGAAAAAGTAACAGGTAAAATCGTTTTAGGTCGTGTGGATGAAAATACAAAACCTAAAAGTGTAATTTTAAACGGTGCGCAAATGAATCCTTCAAGTTTCAAACAAGGAGGAGTTGTTTTAGATTTTAATGCTGGTGCTTTAGGCCAAAATCCATTAAAAGGTAAATTTATCTTTACAGAAGAAGGTAAAGAAGTACCCGTTGATTTTGAAAGTACGTATACAGTAGTTCCAAGACCAAATTCAGCAACTATTTCTGCAGATAAAATGAATGTAGTTTATAGAGGTGTTGTAAATCCAATGACAATTTCTTTTGCTGGAATTCCAGATAATAACGTGTCGGCTTCGGCTCCAGGATTATCAAAAGCGGGTAACGGAAAATATAACATGAATCCGGGTAGCGGAACAGAAGTTGTTATCAATGTTTCGGGTAAAATGTCAGATGGTAAAGTGGTTACCGATAGAAAAACATTCCGTATCAAAGGTATTCCTGGTCCAACAGGTACTATTAGAGGAGAAATGGGTGTGGTTAAAGGACCTAAATCAAATCTTGAGATTGCTACTGTGGGTGCTAAATTACTTGACTTCGATTTTGAAGTTGGTTTAGATGTTGTTGGATTTAACTTTAAAATTGCTGGTCAACCTACGGTAGTTGTTAGTGGTAATAAGTTAAATGCGCAATGTAAATCTGTTTTAGCCAAAGCAGGTAGAGGTGATCAGGTAACAATTTCTGAAATTAAAACGAAGTTAGTTGGTGCTGGTAGTTATTTATTGCCAAGAACTGCACCGGTTATTTTTGAAATTCAATAATATTGTAGTTAATCTACATCAACATCTTATAATGATATCATGATGAAAGTGAGAAATTTTTTAATGGCTGTATTAACTGTTGCAGGAACCTATACTTCTTTTGCTCAGTCTAATTTGCTTAATGCAAAAACTCCAAGTGAAATCGGTTTAAAAACACCAGCTCAATTGGATTCTGACAATGACAAACCTCTTGCATACGGTTATGTACACGACAGAGATGTTTTAATGGGGAAAACGGTTTGGGAAATTATTGATTTGAATGAGAGAATCAATTTCCCGTTATACTTCCCTGTAGATACAGCTAATATCGGATCGGATAGACGTTCATTATACGATGTGTTGTCGAAAGCTATTAGAAATGGTGAGATAACCGAAGTATATACTGATAGTTATTTCAATACTAAAAAATCGCTTAACGATATTCAGGCTTCTTTATCTCGTATTGATACTACAGATGCTGGTAGAGAGCAAATTAACGCCGGTACAAAATTATCTGATGAGTATGTTTTGCGTACAGATATTACGGCACAAGATGTAGTTCAGTATAAAATCAAAGGATATTGGTATTTTGATAAACGTCAGAGTGAATTGAAATATCGTTTGCTTGGGATTTGTCCGGTAGCACCAGACGTATATACGATCAATAGTGATGAAAAAGATTATGTTGAAATGTTTTGGATTTTCTTCCCAGATGCGAGAGAAGTATTGCATAAGGCAAAATCATTCAATGACAAAAACTCAGCATTGCCTATTTCTTTTGATCAAATCTTAAATTCACGACGCTTTAATAGTGTGATTTACAAAGAAGAAAATGTATACGGTGATAGAGAAATTAAAGAATACATGCAAGATAATGCACAAAATCAATTGTTAGAGGCTGAGCGTATCAAAGAAAAAATTAGAAATTTCGAATCGGATATGTGGAATTATTAATTCACATTATTTAAACTTTTAAAAACTCTTATCTTCATAGATAAGAGTTTTTTTTATATCCTTATTTTTGCAAAATGATAGATTATATAATTGTCGGTTCGGGTTTGGCTGGAATTGCTTTTGCTGAAGAAGCATTAAAGCATCAGAAAACTTTTGTGGTTTTTGATAATCATTCGCAAAATTCTTCCAGAATTGCTGGTGGTTTGTACAATCCGGTTATTTTAAAGCGATTCAGCGAAGTATGGCAAGCTGCCGAACAATTAGAAGTCATGAACTCGTTTTATGAATCTGTCGAAGCTAAACTACTATCAAAATTTAACTTTAAACGGCCTATTTTAAGGAAGTTTTTTTCTATAGAAGAGCAAAACAATTGGTTTGTTGCTTCTGATAAAATTGGACTTAATCCTTTTTTATCTACTAAATTAATTGCAAAAAAATATAAAGGTATAGAGTCTCCCTTTGATTATGGCGAAGTTTTGCAAACAGGCTATGTAGACACTGCCTCCTTTTTAAACGCTTATAGGAACTATTTAAAAAACAATCAGTTCTTAATCGAAGAAAAATTTGATTACAACGAATTGTTTTTTGACGATCATGGCTTGACTTATAAAAATTTTAAAGCTAAAAATATCATTTTTGCTGAGGGTTTTGGAATGATGCATAATCCTTTTTTTCAGGATTTACCTTTAGATGGAACCAAAGGAGAGCTTTTTGTTATAAAAGCTCCAACACTTGATTTAGATGTAATTGTGAATACGAGCGTCTTTATTTTGCCTATGGGTAACGATTTATTTAAAGTGGGTGCTACTTATAATTGGAAGGACAAAACCGACTTACCTACAGAAGAAGGTAAAAAGGAGTTAATTGAGCGTATTCAAGAAATATTGAATTGTGACTTTGAAATTATAGCACATTTTGCAGGAGTGAGGCCTACTGTTAAAGATAGAAGACCACTTTTAGGGACTCATCCTATTCATGCAAACATGCATCTCTTAAATGGACTAGGAACTCGTGGAGTAATGCTAGCGCCCTCAATGGCCAAAATGTTATACGATTATATTGAAAATAAAATGCCACTCGATGCAACTATCGATATTAAAAGAATTTACAAAAAGCGATCTTAATAGTTTTTATGATGTGGTGCTTTTTTCGTAGCTAACAAACATGTTAATGTAAATGTTTCGAGCCAAACGCAATACCACTGGTTGCAAAACAATTGTAGCGGCAATAATAGCGATAAATGCGATTTTTAAACTAGCTTGCATAAAAACATAAGCAATGATAAAAGCTGCAACCCCCACGGCTACATTTAAAGCATAACTTACATACATGGCACCATAAAAAAAGGAAGGTTCTAACTGGTACCTTAATCCACAATGTGAACATTTCTCGTTCATATCAAGAATTTTACCTAAATAGTATGGATTTTTTTGGGTGTACATACTCTCATTTTGGCATTTTGGACAAGTTCCTGTTAAAATGCTATTTAGTTTGGATCCTTTTTTTAACATTTGCAAAAATTTTATCAAAGGTAGCTTTTTTTGAGCTTAGCCTATGTTATATCTATCATAATTATGCTTAATATACACAATTTATCCGTTTCTTTTGGAGGAACTTATTTATTTGAAGAAGTTACATTCCGTTTAGGAGCTGGAGATCGAGTGGGTCTTGTAGGGAAAAATGGTGCGGGTAAATCGACCATGCTTAAAATGTTGGCTCGGGATTTTGCACCAGATTCGGGAGTCATTTCGCAAGAGAAGGACATTCGGATGGGATTTTTACGTCAGGACATCGATTTTGAACACGGAAGAACCGTTTTAGAAGAAGCCTACGAAGCTTTTACCGAAATTAAAATTGTAGAAAAAAAGTTAGAAGAAATTAACCATCAATTAGTTTCTAGGACTGATTATGAAAGCGAAGAATACAGTAAAATTATTGAAGATTTATCTGATTATACCCATCGATTCGATTTATTAGGTGGTTATAATTATGTTGGAGATACCGAAAAAATTTTATTGGGACTTGGATTTAAAAGAGAGGTTTTTAACAACCAAACCGAAACATTTTCGGGTGGTTGGCGAATGCGTATTGAATTGGCCAAATTGCTTTTACAAAACAATGATGTATTGCTATTGGATGAGCCCACCAATCACTTGGATATAGAAAGTATCATTTGGTTAGAAAACTTCTTGCGAAATTACCCTGGCGTCGTGGTGATTGTTTCGCACGATAAAATGTTTTTGGATAATGTTACCAATCGTACCATCGAAATTTCATTAGGAAAAGCGTATGATTTTAATAAACCCTATTCGGAGTATTTAGAGCTACGTCATGAAATTCGAGAAAAGCAATTGGCTACTCAAAAAAATCAGGCTAAAAAAATCGAAGAAACAGAAAAGTTAATTGAAAAGTTTAGAGCCAAAGCTTCTAAAGCTTCGATGGCACAATCGTTAATAAAAAAATTAGATAAAGTCGAACGAATTGAAGTCGATGAAGACGATAATTCGGTGATGAGTATTTCGTTTCCAGTTTCTAAAGAACCGGGTAAAGTAGTTGTGGAGGCAGAAAACGTTACAAAAGCATACGGTGATAAAGTTATTTTAAAAGATATTGATTTGTTGGTTGAACGCGGAAGTAAAATCGCTTTTGTTGGGCAAAACGGACAAGGTAAATCGACTTTTATCAAAGCTATTGTAAATGAATTTGAGTACGACGGGACAATTAAATTAGGACATAATGTACAATTGGGATATTTTGCGCAAAACCAAGCAGAATATTTAGATGGTGAAAAAACATTATTACAAACCATGGAAGATGCCGCTACTGATACCAATCGGTCAAAAGTGCGCGATATGTTGGGGGCTTTTTTATTTCGTGGCGATGATGTAGAGAAAAAAGTAAAAGTACTCTCGGGTGGAGAACGAAACCGTTTGGCTCTTTGTAAACTTTTGTTGCAACCCATCAATGTATTGTTGATGGATGAGCCTACGAATCACTTGGACATTAAATCGAAAAATGTTTTAAAAGCAGCTTTGCAAAAATTTGCAGGTACCTTGTTGTTGGTTTCTCATGATCGTGATTTTCTTCAAGGAATGTCAAATATAGTGTACGAGTTTAAAGATCAAAAAATCAAAGAATATTTAGGCGATATAAATTTTTTCTTAGAGCAGCGTAATTTAGAAAATATGCGAGAAGTGGAGAAAAAAGATGTTGTTAAAACGAATCAGCCGAAAGAAAACAATACTAAATTATCGTACGAAGATCAAAAGAAAACGAAAAGTTTGCATAATCGATTGAGTAAAATTGAAAGTCAAATTAAAGAACTCGAAAAAGCGATTCAGCATGATGATAAAATGTTGACATCTAATTATGATAAACACATAGAAGACGCCTCTTTTTTTACGGCTTATACCAAAAAGAAGTCCGATTTAGATCAATTGTTATTGGATTGGGAAATTGTTCAGGAAGAAATTGACGCACTGAAATAATAAAAAGACTACTAGGAAAAGTTTCAAAATGAAGTAAAATTTTGAAACTTTTTTTATATCAAACCAATTTTTTTTGAGTGTGCAATGGCTTCGTTACTGTCTTTAAAATAACATACTTCCACTTCTAAACTGGTTAAATTATCCAAAACGGCCGACACTTTTGTTTTTTTTGATTTTCCGGTTTGCCGAATGTAAACTGCTTTTACCGTAATTGGGAAAATTTTGCATATATGTTCGTATAAATAAGGATCTTGTTGCGAATCATCTCCCAATAAAACATACTTCAAATTGGGATAAAATTCTAAAACATGCTTTATTTTTTCAAATTTATGATGATGGCTGCCTCTTCCGCTTTTAAAAAAATCAAAGAACCCTGTTTTAATGTTTTTTAATAAGACCACAGCTCTGGGTAACTCATGGAGTTTGGTAAACCGTACAATAAATTGATACAAATTCCATTCGCTACTCGAAATGTAAAAAAAAGCATTCTGTTCACTTTTGTTGTTCCGATTGGCTGTACTCAGCGCTTGATAATGTAGAACAACATTTTCAAAAATTTTGCGATCATTTAAGTTTTTAAACAATAAAATATACAATTTCTTGAAGATATTTTGAGTGTGAGAAACCAAAAAAGTATCATCAATATCCGAAATGATTCCTAAATTACCTTGGTGCGGCCGAATGAACGTTTCTTTCAATACAATGGTTTCTCCGTCGTATTCGTGACTTACTAGGTAATTTTGCCATCCAAATGTATGAGGAGCATCGAGCGGAATACAAAATTTAAAATAGCCATCATCTAAGGTTTTGGTGTGAATTTTTTGATTATTAAAATGCAAATACACATCATAATTTGCAATGGTTTTAATTTTATATAGTGCAATTATCGAACGGGCATTTTTTAAACTTTTCTTTTCAAAATTATAATCGGTTTTAGAATTAGGCCTAAAAACATGACCCATAACAATTAACTCGTTTTCATTTGCATAACCGCGATATAATTTTACAATTGGAATCATAGATTTTGTATATTTAATAAAATTCTTAAGCGAATTACCTTGTTTAAAGTAAAGATAAAATTTTGAAAAAGAATATCCTATTTGTTGTAAACCCAATTTCGGGCGATGTTGATAAAACGGAACTAATTGATTTGGTTCAAAATTACGCGTCTAATTGGGACATTGGTATTATTGTTTACGAAACAACGGGAGAGGATGATCAAAAGCAAATTTTAACCATTTGCGAATCGGTGCCCTTGAATCGGATTTTGGTTGCGGGAGGGGATGGAACTATTAAAATGGTGGCCGAAGCTATTGAAGATTTGTCTCTTTCCCTCGGAATTTTACCCGCAGGATCCGCCAACGGATTGGCAACCGATTTAAATTTACCTAAAAGTATCGAAGAAAATTTAAGTATTGCTTTTCATAATGACCATATGGATATGGACATGATTTGTATTAATGGGAAGCGTAGTTTGCATTTAAGTGACTTGGGATTAAATGCCGATTTGATAAAGAACTACGAGGCCAATAATCTACGAGGTTTTTGGGGTTACGCTGCACAAGCGTATACTACTTTAAAAGAATCGGAGTTGCCTTTTTCGGCTAAAATAATAACCGAGGAGTTGAATTTTGAAATTGAAGCCCGAATGATTGTTATTGCAAATTCTCAAAAATACGGTACGGGTGTTACAATTAATCCATTGGGTGTGATGAATGATGGAAAATTTGAATTGGTGATATTGAAAAATCTGGATTTAGTTGTTTTGGGTAAAATTTTAAACGGCAACATTCCGATTAATACCGAAGATGTGGTAATAGTATCTACGCACAAAGCTAAAATTGAACTAGAGAAACCAGTAAGTTTTCAAATTGACGGCGAATATTGTGGTAAACAAACGAAATTGGATATAAGTGTCTTAAAACAGCATTTAAAAGTAGTAATTCCGTAATTTATTTAAATGGATTTCGTTCTTTCCAATCGGTTTTGGGTTCGAAATAGCGAAATAATTTAGGCATATTAACCTGAATGAGTCGGCTTTTGTGACTGATTAATCCAAACATTGCCACCGGTTTTGCACCTACCGAACTTTTGATTTCCAATGCCGTTCTTGCAAAAATAATTTGACTGAATTGCTTTTTTATGGAATAAGCAATCATGTCGTACAACATGTTTAAATACAACATTTTTTCTTTTTGTAGTGTTTCGTCGTAACCTAAAAAATACGTATCAATAGCACTTCCGTTTTTAATCAATGTATTAAAACCAATTAATTTATCGTTATAGAAATAGCCATAAAATAAAAAGTCATCCTTCAAATGTTTCTTTAAAACGCTAAAATGATTTTTTGCTAAAAAAAAGGTGTTAAAAGGTGCATTTTTAGCAACGTGATAATACAGTTCATAAATTGTGTCTTCTAAAGTAATAATGTCATTGAGTGTGCATTTTTTTTTAGTTAAATCAGTCGCTTTTTTGCGCGCTCTTTTGTATTGATCACGGTATTTTTTATTCAAATCGGCTACATAATCTACTTCCGATTTCCAGTTGTTTTCTATATTGAAAACCATATTGGGCTGCGTTGAAAAAACAAAAGCCAAGGGGAATTTAGTATGTATGTTACTTATTTCTTCTGAATTAAAATCTTTTATAGTTGTAATATGGACTTTTTTCCCTTCTTTTTTGAGGTTTTTTTTGATTTCGGTTAAAGCCGTATTTAGAGCTGATAATCCGTTTTTTAAATCGGTGTTTTTTTTAAAAAGAAAAGCATTTTGTCCAGTTAACATATTGTTTCCCAAAAAAAGAACACGAGAAGCAAAATTTTTAAAGGCGATATTTCGAACCGAAGTTTTAAGGCATTTGTCTCTTTCGCCATAAGAATCCAGTAAATCCGAATCTAAAAATTGCGAAATAGCACAGCCGATAAGTTCCGATTTTTCGAATATTCCAATAAAAAAACAGCGCATATTTAGCGGCGCAGATTCTTCTAAAACAGCCAAATACCGTGTGCTTAAAAAAATATTTTCAGATGCAATTATATCCCAATCGGATGGTAATTCTCTTGTTTTCGTGAAAATTTTGAAAGTAAAATTCAGATTCAATTTTTATTTTTCTCAAATGTAAATAAATCTTGTAGTTCGGTTATGCCATTAAAATGTTAAACATTCAATGAAGTTTAGGTCGATTTAATTTGGTTAAGCCCAACCGCACAAGATAGCACCCACAACAGTTAAGGTTACAGTCCAAAATCCGGCATGAATAAAAATATATTTCCATGATTTTCTTTCAAATAAGCCATTAATGCCAATGATGGGAAGTGCGAAAAAAATTCCGGTTATAAATCCATGTAATGCACCGTGTTTAAAAGTTCTAAAAGCACCGCCGTAATCAGTCATAAAAGCAGCAAAGGATGGTTTAAGCTGTTTCTATCATGGTAGCGCCGCCAATCATGCCTACAGCTCCTGTTTGATGTATGGTAAGCGACATCAGGGTTCCGGTTATCATTAAAGCAAAAAGATACGTAAAGCCAAATATTTTGAGCATGTTACCTTTTCTAAGTTCTTCGGTGGTAAAACCGTTTTCTTTCATCCAAATGGTTCCGAATACTTTTGGGTTGTACCATATAAAACCGATAATTAAAACAAAAAATGCAGATACTGGGAATGCTAATGGGTTGGTTATCATGATCGTGGTTTTTAAGTTAGTGTTGTAAAAGTACAAAAAACAGTATTGTTTTTTTTATGATTTTTTATGGGAATATTTTGTCGAAAAATCGGTAAATATTTTGAAGTCAAAGTTTGGTGTTTCTTTCTAAATTAAATACATTCGAAATAACAAATACCACCTTTTTATGAAAAAAATGGCAGCCCTTTTTTTGACCATTATTTCTTCTTTTTCTTCTTTCGCAGAAAGCATTTCAGATAAAGAAAAAGAAGCTCTTTTGAAATTATATCACGCTACAAATGGCGAAAAATGGACGCATAAATGGGATTTATCCCAATCGGTATCAAACTGGCACGGCATAACAGTGGAAGAAGGTAAAGTAGTAGCGGTTAATTTAGCCGAAAATAATTTATCGGGTGCTATTCCGAAAGAAATTGCCGACTTGGTTTATTTGGAAGTTTTAGATTTGCACCAAAACAATTTAAGAGGCGAGATTCCGCAAAGTATCGAGAATTTACAGCAATTGCAGGTTTTGGATATTTCATATAATAAAATTTCAGGTCCTTTGCCCGAAGCGGTTTGTCATTTGCATCATTTAAAAGATTTATCTCTTTTTGTCAATCATATTTCGGGGGCATTACCTGCTAATCTTGGACTTTTAGAAGAATTAGAAGTGCTCTCTTTGTTCGATAATGAAATAGAAGGCGAGTTGCCAGCCTCATTTTACACAATTAAGACTTTAAAAGTGGTCCTTCTTAATAGCAATAAACTTTCAGGAAAATTGCAACCTTCCATAAAAAACATGAGCGATCTTGAAAATTTGAGTTTGTTTGATAATAAAATGTCAGGGAGCATTCCGGCTGAACTCGAAAAAATGTCACATTTGAAAGAGATGAATTTATCCTATAATCGATTTAGTGGTAAAGTGTCTAAAAATTTGGTTGCCTTGGATGCGCTGAATATGACCATGTTGGATGAAAAAGGTGCGTTTATATTATTAGATGTAAACCTACCTCCACACGATCTGTTTGTTTCTAAAAATTAAACTTGTCTTTAATGTTAAAATATTACAGTTTGTTTATTTTGAAAGCTTATCAGTAAATTATTCTTATTTTAACGATTGTATAATTAGAATATCATATTTTTGTAGTAAATTACTAGTAAGGACAACCACAGTAATTTTTATTTAGCAAACCTATGTTTAATTTAATTTTTGAGTTATGATCATTCATTATAAAGGAAGTCAATTTGGTCAATCTACTACATTTACATTAAAAATTATCGGAAATAATTTATCCAGATCAAGTTCCAATTATCAAGTGGAATTGTATGTGGGAGATAAAAAATTACCAACTAAAACATCCGAAATTCATCAAAGTTTATCCAACTGTTTAAAAGAAATTTATCTTTTCAGAAAATACAATGGTATTCAATTTGATGCTTCTTCCGAAACCATAGAACCTAAATTAGTGCCTTACGATTTGGTACTGTTTAACTTTCAAAAACATGCTTTGTTTAGAGCATAAATTATAAAATTCCAAAGAGCCGTTCGTTTGAGCGGCTTTTTTTTATTCTTAAAAATGTTGTAATTTTAAAAGAGTTGTTTTTTTATAACAGTAATCATTAAATCGTAACAAATATATTATGGATATTACAACCAGTATAAATCCCGCTAACGGGAAAGAAATAGGACAATACAAACGAATTTCAGTCCAAGAGGCAACTACTTTTATAAATCAAGCGCACGAATGTTTTTTGAATTGGAAACAAACTACGTTTCAAGAACGCGCTTTTTTATTAAACCAACTAGCGGAAGTTTTAGAAACCGACTTGGAAAAATATGCTCAAATGGCGACGCAAGAAATGGGAAAAACCATCGGGCAGGCGCGAAAAGAAATTGAAAAATGCGCCTTAGTTTGTAGGTATTATGCCGATAATGGCGCCCATTTATTACAAAATGAAAATGTAGCAACCGAAGCAAAAAAGAGTTACGTAACTTTTCAGCCAATGGGTGTAGTCTTGGCTATTATGCCGTGGAACTTTCCCTTTTATCAAGTCATTCGTTTTGCGGCGCCGGCACTTATGGCAGGGAACGTGGCCGTGCTTAAACACGCATCCAATGTTCAGGGCTGTGCTTTTTTAATTCAAGAAGCTTTTGAAAAAGCGGGTTTTCCCAAAGCTACTTTTACGAATTTGAATGTAGATTCAAGTGCTATTGAAACTTTAATTGAGCAGGATAAAATTGTAGCCGTTACGCTTACCGGAAGCGAAAAAGCAGGTCGTTCTGTAGCTTCTGTTGCAGGAAAAAATTTAAAGAAGGCAGTTTTAGAATTGGGTGGAAGTGATGCCTATGTCATTTTAGGCGATGCTGATTTGGAAAAAGCAACTGATTTAGCTGTTTTTGGTCGATTGCAAAATAACGGACAAACCTGCATTGCCGCCAAACGTTTTGTGGTGGTCGAGCCGATTTATAATGATTTTATAGCTATGTTAACTCAGAAAATGGCAGCAGCCAAAATGGGTAATCCTTTAGAGGAAACCACTTTTTATGGTCCGTTAGCCCGAATTGATTTACGCGATGAACTACATGATCAAGTTGAAAAATCAGTTAAAGAAGGTGCTCGATTGCTTTTAGGAGGGGTGATTCCTCAACAAGATGGTGCTTACTATCCCGCTACTATTTTAGCCGATGTGAACCCCGGAATGGTTGCTTTTGATCAGGAACTTTTTGGTCCTGTGGCAGCAATTTGTAAAGCCGAAAACGAAAAACACGCAATAGAACTTGCCAATAAAAGTGAGTTTGGTTTGGGCTCGGGTGTGTTCACTTCCGATGTTGCAAAAGGAGAACAATTGGCTTTGCAATTGGAAGCCGGAAGTAGTTTTGTAAATAAATTAGTGGTTTCAGACCCTAGATTGCCTTTCGGAGGAATAAAAAATAGTGGTTTCGGAAGGGAATTGTCTGGTTATGGAATCAAAGAATTTGTGAATATTAAAACCATTTGGGTGGAGTAGGTTTTTAAAAAAAGCTTCAGATTTCTCTGAAGCTTTTCTAGTAGCGGGAACTGGACTCGAACCAGTGACCTTCGGGTTATGAGCCCGACGAGCTGCCTACTGCTCTATCCCGCGATGTGCGTTTTGTAATCTCAATAAGGCTACTTAGTAGCGGGAACAGGACTCGAACCTGTGACCTTCGGGTTATGAGCCCGACGAGCTGCCTACTGCTCTATCCCGCGATGTTTCGGGTGCAAAGATACGTCGAATTTAGAGAAAAACAAGGAAAACTTTAAAAAATGTTTTATTTCCTGTATTGAGTTGATATAATTACCTTTGTAAAATAAATTATATTCAAATGGCACACAAAGCAGGTTTTGTAAATATTATCGGAAATCCAAACGTAGGAAAATCGACTTTAATGAACGCTTTCGTTGGAGAACGATTGTCAATTATCACTTCTAAAGCACAAACTACTCGACACCGTATTTTAGGAATTGTAAACGGAGAGGATTTTCAATTGGTATTGTCAGATACTCCCGGGATTATTAAACCAGCTTATGAGATGCAAGAATCCATGATGGGTTTTGTAAAATCGGCTTTTGAAGATGCTGATGTTTTGATTTATATGGTTGAAATTGGAGAGCAAGATTTAAAAGATGAGGATTTTTTCAAGAAAATAATTCACGCCAAAATCCCAGTTCTACTTTTATTGAATAAAATTGATAATTCCAATCAAGCTCAACTTGAAGAACAAGTAGCGTTTTGGACGGCCAAAGTTCCTAATGCGGAAATCTTTCCTATTTCGGCTTTACAAAATTTTAATGTTCCTGAAGTTTTTCAACGTATATTAGAATTGTTGCCTGAATCGCCCGCGTATTATCCGAAAGACCAACTTACCGACAAGCCAGAGCGTTTTTTTGTGAACGAAACAATTAGAGAAAAAATCCTCTTAAATTATAGCAAAGAAATTCCGTATGCGGTAGAAATTGTCACCGAAGAATTTGTAGAAACCGATGATATTATCCGAATTCGATCGTTGATTATGGTAGAACGCGATACTCAAAAAGGAATTATTATTGGGCATAAAGGTGCTGCTTTGAAGAAAGTAGGAATGGAAGCCCGAGCCGATTTAGAAAAATTCTTTGGAAAACAAATTCATATTGAGATGTATGTAAAAGTCAATAAAAATTGGAGAAGCAACGCAAATATGCTAAAGCGTTTTGGGTATAATCAATAATTTTAGTGAAAAATATTCCTCAGTGTTATTCTTATGGAAGAGCAATTTCATAAACTAACTAACTAATTTGATTTCCTTTCTTTGAAATAACAAGAATTAAATAAACCATTTAGATTTTGGTTCGAATAATTAAGTAGCTATTATTTTGTTGAATAATTTTTCTAATTCCTGCATTTGGTCATTCCCTTTATATCTGATTTTACGAGCAATAAAATACAGCATAAACCACGAGATAACCAGTAAACTCAAAATTGTATAATCGGTGGTGATAGCATTTTTTAGAGTGTAATGAGTATATAGAATTCCACAAAAAATAAGGAAGACACCCGCTATTATAAAATGCAGAAACATAAAAAATGTCCATAAAGTGGGGTCTGGTCCAAATAATCCTCGTATATGAGTTTCGTTTTCGTTACTTTTTTCTAATTCCAAATGCAAATGCGGAGAGTAGTATTTTTTTCTTTCTCCATTGATAAAAATCCAAACATGGTTATCACTTATTTTTAGGCTATAGTTTGGATTTTTTTGTTGTTTGAAATCTATAAATTTTTGAATAACAACATCCGTATTTTGAGATACATCTTTGTAAAAACGCAACAAAAGACGAACTTCGTTATCGACTTCCATAAGAGGGTTGATTTAGAGTTAACTAACTTTAAATTGCGAATATATCAAAAAAATTGATAATCCTGCTTTTATGCACTACCTTTGTAGGCCGAAACTACTGAGTAGTTAGCGGATTAATAAAAATCTGAATAGAGATTATGAATAATATTGTTGCGATAGTAGGAAGACCTAATGTAGGGAAATCGACCCTGTTTAATAGGCTGATACAAAGAAGAGAAGCTATTGTAGATTCAGTATCTGGGGTGACCCGCGATAGAAACTATGGTAAAAGCGAGTGGAACGGAAAGGAGTTTTCTGTTATTGATACCGGTGGATATGTTCGAGGAAGTGATGACGTATTTGAAGGTGAAATCCGTAAACAAGTAGAATTGGCAATTGACGAGGCTGATGTAATTGTTTTTGTGGTAGATGTAGAGGAAGGTATTACGCCGATGGATGAAACGGTGGCTAAATTGTTACGTAAAGTGACCAAACCGGTTTTATTAGCGGTGAATAAGATCGATAACGCCATGCGCGAAAAAGATGCCGTAGAGTTTTACAATTTAGGATTAGGCGATTATTATACTTTTGCTAGTATTTCTGGTAGCGGAACAGGGGATTTATTGGATGCTTTAGTGGAAGCTTTCCCTGTAAAACCGGAGCCTGTGAAAGAAGAGGTTGTTTTGCCTCGTTTTGCAGTTGTAGGAAGACCCAATGCTGGAAAATCGAGTTTTATTAATGCGTTAATTGGTAAAGATCGGTTTATGGTTACCGATATTGCGGGAACAACTCGTGATGCAATTGATACCAAATTTGATCGTTTTGGGTTTGAATTTAACTTAGTAGATACTGCCGGAATTAGACGTAAGGCGAAGGTTAAAGAAGACCTTGAATTTTACTCGGTGATGCGTTCGGTAAGAGCAATTGAGCATGCCGATATTTGTATTTTAGTGATTGATGCTACTCGTGGTTTCGAAAGTCAGGATCAAAATATTTTTTGGTTAGCCGTTAAAAATCGTAAAGGAGTGGTTATTTTGGTTAACAAATGGGATTTAGTCGAAAAAGATACGATGTCATCTCGCGATTATGCTGAGAAAATTAAAAAAGAATTATTGCCTTTTACCGATGTGCCTATCCTTTTTGTGTCGGCCTTAACCAAACAACGTTTGTTAAAAGCGCTTGAAACTTCGGTACAAGTTTTTGAGAGTCGTCAACAACGTATATCGACATCAAAGTTTAACGAACACATGTTAAAAGTGATTGAAGCATATCCTCCGCCAGCAACTAAGGGAAAATATGTTAAGATTAAATATTGCATGCAATTACCAACTCCAACACCTCAGTTTGTGTTTTTTGCTAATCTGCCACAATATGTAAAAGAGCCTTATAAACGTTACCTTGAAAATAAAATCAGAGAAAATTGGGATTTTTCAGGAGTTCCTATTGATATTTATATTAGGGAAAAATAAGAAGCATAAAAAAACCACTCTACTTGAGTGGTTTTTTTATTAGATATAGTTACAAAGCGTATTTTAAGGTTATACCATAGGTTCTTTGATCGCCTAAAACCCCTGCATATTGTCCGGAATTTCCACCTGCAGGTAATAATTGTTCGTAGTAATCTTTATCGAATAAATTTCTTCCCCAAAATTGAAATGATAATCCTTGAGTAGTTCTAAACCCGATTCGGGCATTAAAAATGGCATATCCATCCACAATTAAATATTTTGAAGCCGAAGCACTTGAGGAGAATTCGGATCTTGCGAAAGAATCGGCAGCGAAATAAAATTTACCCAAGTTCCCGAAGAATTTTCCACTTTGAGAAAAGTCAACTCCCAATGAACCCGACCATTTTGAAACGCCTGGTAAATCAGTTCCCGAAACATCTTTAAAAGCTACTGGAGCACCGGTTTCTTCTAATGGTAATGGAGCATTTTTAAAATCGACATAAATTCCTTCTGTGTAAGACAAGGCTCCGTTTAGAGTAATATGTTGGTTCACAATGAAATTCGCATCTACTTCAGCTCCACGAACACGCACTTTTTCGGCATTAGCCAAGTACCCTCGGTTAACACCTAATTCGGCAGCTTGTACTTGAGTTTGGTAATTTTTTATCTCCGTATTGAAAACGGTTAAATTTAAAATGGAATTTTTAAACGGTGAGGTTTTTACCCCTACTTCATAATGGTTTACTTCTTCGGGTTTAATTACAGCCAATTCTAAGATAGGTTTTCCTGCCAAGGTTGGTAATCCTGCCACATTTACTCCCACTGGTTTATATCCTTTTGAATAGGTTGCGTAGGCATTTATTTTATCTGAAAATTGGTACGTTGCAGTAATGTTTCCTGAATAATCGGTGTCATCAACCGCTGTATTGAAGGCTTGGTCCGAGTAAACCGATTTTTGCAATGCGATTAAAGCAGGATCATTGGTTTGTAATCCACCATAGGTTTTACGATTGTAGTCGGCTTCTTTTTTATCAAAATTATATCGAATTCCGGGTAAAAGATGAAAACGTTCGGTGATACTCCAGTCCAATTGCCCAAATATGGCAGCACTCGAAGAACGGATTTTTGAATTGGTTTTGATTCCATATCCTTCAAATAATCCCGGAGTTGCCCAAAGCGGACTTGTAGTGCTTTGAGAAAAACGCCATTGTGCATTTCCTGATTCTTCGGTACCGTTTGTTTTAACAGTTTGGTCTATAAAAAATGCGCCGACAACAGCATTTAATCGAGATGAAATTTGACCTGAATAACGCAATTCTTGTGTAATTTGAGTTTGTCTTGATGGGTTTTGTGATTTAGCTAAAACTTGTAAGCCAGTAAAATCCCTGTCGTTTGATGGATCCCAATTCCAGAAACGCCAAGCAGTAGTAGAAGTAAGTGTTCCATTTCCTATTTTGGTATCAATATTTAACGAAAAGCCGCCTAAATCTTGACCTGAGCGCCAAGGCGTGTCGTGATCAATTTTACGGTCAAAGGCATTTAAACTTGGTAGTTGGTAATTTAAATCGGCAATAATTTGATTAAACTGACGGTAATCTGCTCTTTGTGTAGGAGCTATTCCGGCAATTACTTGTGCATAACCATCTGGACGTTGAGTAGTTAAATCGGCAGCAAAAGTAATATTGGTATTTTCCGACGGCGTATAGAGTAGCTGACCTCTAAATCCCTGATTGTTTAAAGTATTGGTTGGTTTTCCGGTTACTACATTGTCAATTAATCCATCGCGTTGCGTGCCCGAAAATGAAATTCGTCCAGCTAATTTTTTGCTTAAAGGTCCTGTAATAGAAGCTTTGGCTTGTAAAAAGTTAAAATTTCCGTAGCTTAATTCAAAATCTGCTTTGGTAGTAAAACTTGGCTTTTTAGAAGTAATATTAAATGCTCCTGCAGTAGTGTTTTTTCCAAATAAAGAACCTTGGGGGCCGCGTAATACTTCAATTTGTTCTACATCTAGAAAGTCTAATGTTGTTGCAGCAGGGCGTGCATAATAAACACCATCGACATAAAAACCAACACCAGGATCAATTCCGTCGTTAGTCAAGCCAAAAGGAGAGCCCATGCTACGAATGTTAATTCCGGTATTTCTTGGATTAGAAGAATACAATTGTACTGCAGGAACCAATTCTTTAATTCTATTTACATTGAATGCTCCGGCTTCTTCGGCTTGTTTACCGGTGACTACGGATACAGCAATCGGAATTTCTTGTACTTTTTCAACTCGCCTTCTAGAGGATACCACAACTTCAATTAATTGGTTTTCTTCATTAAGAATAATGTGTAATGGACTTTCATTTAGACTGTTTATTTCGATTTGTTGTGTGGTATAACCAACATACTGAACTAACAATGTTAACGGAAATTTGTTTTTGGAATCTATTTCGAAGTTTCCGTTACTATCCGTACTTGTGGCGTTTGTTGTTCCTTTAATGACTACGTTTGCTGCTTCCAAAGCTTGGTTGTGTTTATCTGTGACGGTACCTTTAATGCTTTGTGCATTAGAACGTATGCTTATTAAGAGTAGCAAATTAATCAAGGAAATTTTATATAGTAGTTTCATTTTTTATATTAATTATATGTGATTAGTAGAGTTTTAAATTAAATTTTTTTGATTTACATCATACACATACAAAGCTCTATCCTGTTAGAAGATTTGACTTTAATTTGAAAAGTTTTTTTGTTCGTAATGGTCAACATGATTTTTGTTATTAAATTATTTTCGACAAATATATATAAATTCTATAATATTAGTAGGGTATTGAAATATATTTTTTTAATAAAATAGAAAATAGTAATCAATAATAAATTAAATTGTTGATATTTAGGTGTTTATTTATTTTTTTAGAAGTGAATTTATTTGTCAACCAAGGAGGCAATAGTGATATTCTGCATGGCTTTGAGAGTTTCATCTCGAATCATCATTAAACCATGACGTAAATTGCATTCGTTTTCGGTTTTACAATCGGAGCAGGGTTCATAAAAATTGAGTGAAGCACAAGGTAATAGCGCAATAGCTCCGTCAAAAAGGCGATGAATTTCGGCCAAAGTAATGTCGTGTTTCGATTTGATTAGGTAATAACCGCCCATTTTTCCTTGTTTACTACTTACAAAACGAGCTCGTTTTAAGTCCAATAAAATTTGTTCTAAAAACTTTTTAGGTATGTGAGCACCTTCGGCAATCTCAATAGTTCTGGAGATATGATTTTCTTCTTGCTCTGCTAAATAGAGCAAGGCTTTTAGTGCATATTTTGCCTTTTGTGATAGCATTTAAACAAATGATAAATTAGTAAATAGTTTTTTTGAAATGCAATTTAATAAAATTAAGGAGAAAAGTGTTTACCAGCTTCCGCCAGAACCACCACCGGAGAATCCGCCGCCGCCAAAGCCACCACCAAAGCCACCACCACCAAATCCGCCGCCAGAAGAATCACCAAATCCGCCACCATAACGACCGCTGCTTCGTCCTAAATTACTTAAAATGATTGCATCAAGTAGGCTCGGTCCGCCACCGCCACGGTTTCCAGAATTTCCACCGCCACCGCCACGGTTTTTAGACAGTAAGATTATAATGATAACAATGATAATGATAAAAGGGAGAATAGGGAAATCACTTTCTTTGTTGGCTTTTCGTGTTCCTTTGTATTTTCCTTTAAAAACATCAAAAAGAGCATCGGCACCTTTATCTAAACCGCGATAATAACTACCAGCTTTAAATTCGGGGATGATGATATTTCGCGTAATTTCGCCACCAATACCCGCTGTTAAACGGTCTTCTAAACCGTAACCAGGTGAAATCCAGATTTTTCGTTCGTTTTTAGCCAATAAAATTAAAACACCATTATCTTCTTTGGCTTGCCCAATTCCCCATTGATGGGCCCATTTGGGTGTAAGAATACCAATGTCTTCGTTTTTTAAACTTTCAATAGTAATTACTACAATTTGTGTAGAAGTCGAATCGGAATAACGCACCAGTTTTTCTTCTAATTGCGTTTTTTCTGTCGGGCTTAAAATGTTGGCGTAATCATAAACCGAAGTTTGAAATTTTGGTTTTTCGGGAATGGTAAATTGCGCCACCATAACCGACGAAATCAGAAAAAGAAAAAGAGTTAAAAAAGAAGTGAAGGTATTTTGGGTGGGTTTATTCATTATCCTTTTGATATTTCATTAGATAGTTCGTTGGTGTCATTTTCAGACCACGGAAAGTATTTTTTAAGTTGTTCGCCAGCCATCAAAATTCCGTCAATAATGCCTTGTTTGAAATTTTGTTTTCTAAATTGGGCAACCATAACTTCTTTGGTGCTTTCCCAAAAATCGACCGGAACTAAATCATTGATTCCTTTATCGCCACAAATCACAAAATTTTTATCGGCTACGGCAATGTAAAATAAAACACCATTTTGTAGTTCGGTAGCATCCATTTTTAATTCGTGAAAAACTTCCAAAGCTCGGTCAAAATGGGGTTTTGAAGTAGTTTCTTCCAAATGTACACGAATTTCGCCTGAAGTATTGGTTTCGGCAATTCGAATAGCATTTACAATTTCTTGCTCTTCTTTTGGGGTTAAAAAATCCTCTACTTTTGACATGTTTTACGAAATTGGGTTACTGAACAAATCACAGAATGTGTTTTTTATGAGAATAGTAATGGAGGAATTTAAAACTCGATTACGTTTAAATTCCTCCATTTTTTATATTAGAATTTTACTTCTACTGGTTTTTCAGCTCCTTCAACAGCATTGAAATACGCTTTTTCTTTAAATCCAAACATTCCTGCAAATAGGCTGTTAGGGAAAGTTTTGATGTGGTTGTTGTATGGTTTAACCGCTTCATTAAAACGCGTACGAGCCGTTAAAATTTGATTTTCGGTACTGGCTAATTCATCCTGTAATTTCAAGAAATTTTGATTCGCTTTTAAATCAGGATATTGTTCAACCGTTACTAACAAACGAGATAACGAACTACTTACGCCGCTTTGCGCTTTGTTAAATTCGGCCAACTGTTCTGGTGTAATATTCGATGGATCTACAGTTGTTTGTGTGGCTTTGGCACGAGCTTCAATTACGGCAGTTAAAGTTGATTTTTCAAAATCGGCAGCACCTTTCACCGTGTTAACCAAATTCCCAATAAGGTCATTACGTCTTTGGTAAGCCGTTTGAACATCTCCCCAAGCTTGTTCTACATTTTGGTTTAGCGTTACAGCCGTGTTGTTAATTCCTTTAACCCAACTGTAAATACCGATAAGAATTACGACTACAATAATCCAAGGCAAAAATCTTTTCATGTTTGTTTTAATTTAAAAGTTTATCTATTAATTGTTTTGGTGCCAAACGATTATAATTCGTTTTTGATGGCGGTTAATTGTGTTTTGATGCTTTCTAATTTACGGATAATTTCAAACTTATCGAGTGTTTTTTTCTGTCCCTCTTTTAAATGAATTTTGGCTCCTTCTAAAGTAAAACCTCGCTCTTTGACCAAATGGTAAATGAGTTGAAGGTTTTTCACGTCTTCGGGAGTAAACATTCGGTTGCCCTTGGCATTTTTCTTGGGTTTTAAAATGTCAAATTCACTATCCCAAAACCGAATTAACGAAGCATTAACATCAAAAGCTTTGGCTACTTCACCAATGCTGTAGTATCGTTTGTCTTTTGAAAGTTCAATGTGCATACGTTTTGTTTTAATCCATTTAAATTTAAAAATGCGAAAGGTATCCGAACAGTAAATTTACTATTAAAATCTGAATTTGTTAATCTAACGACTGATTTTCTTGATTTGCTAATTTGGCAATGGCAACATATTCTACTGCCGAGATATTTCCGTAGTAAAAATTCAGCGGATTGACAGCTTTCCCGTCTTTGTGTACTTCATAATGGCAGTGAGGTCCTTGCGAACGTCCCGTGCTTCCTACATATCCAATGATATCACCTCTTTTAACACGTTGGCCAACTCTACAATTGTATTTGCTCATGTGGCCGTACAGGGTTTCATAACCAAAACCATGTTTGATAACCACATGATTTCCGTAGCCCGAAGCTGTATTATCTGCGCGAGTCACCACGCCATCGCCAGTGGCATAAATTGGAGTGCCAGTATTGGCAGTGAAATCCATGCCGGCGTGCATTTTTTTAATTTTGGTAAACGGATCACTTCGGTAACCAAAACCAGAAGCCATTCGTTTTAAATTTTCATTTTGAACAGGTTGAATGGCCGGAATTGCGGCGAGTAAATCTTCTTTAGCGCTGGCCAATTTTAAAATTTCATCCAATGATTGCGATTGTATAGCCAATTCTTTAGCCAATTGATCCATTCTGATGGTCGTGTTTTTAACCAATTGCGAATTGTTATAACCCTCTAATTTTTTGTATCTGTTTTTGTTTGAAAAACCAGCTTTTCGAATAGAGTCCGGAATTTCGGCTTTATTAAAATATACCCGATAAAGATTGTTGTCGCGGTTTTCTAAAGCATCGGCAACGGCATCAATTTCGTCCATTTTTTTGTTTAAAATGGCGTAATTTAATTTTAAATTTTCTATTTCTCGAGCCTGAAAACGGTCGCGAGGCGTTTCAAAAAAAGGGGTGTTTAACAATAAAACAAATGCTAAAAAACCAAACAAGGCCGAAGCAATCAAAAACAGCAAAAAAACACCAAATTTGGTTCTTTTTTTGGTGCTGATTTTTCGATACGCCAGATTTTCAGAATCGTAATAATATTTTACTTTCGCCATATTTTAAAATACCCTATTTTTGCACTTCTTAAAAAAGGTTAGTCGAAACAAATTTAATAAATGTTACTGTTGTTCGGCCTTTTTTTGAGATTAAATAAATTTATAGCCGATTGAAAGAGTTGAAATTTAATGATTTA
Source organism: Flavobacterium agrisoli (assembly GCF_016522065.1). Lineage (GTDB taxonomy): Bacteria > Bacteroidota > Bacteroidia > Flavobacteriales > Flavobacteriaceae > Flavobacterium > Flavobacterium agrisoli. Next base: position 208,471 of record NZ_JAEHFV010000004.1, read on the forward strand.
AAAATTGTTGAATTTTATAAAGAAATTGAATTTGGAACTGAACTGAAGAATAATCTTTAATTTTTTCAATCCTTGAATCACTAAATTATATAAATGAAATCACAAGACATTCGCAAAGCATTTCTACAATTCTTTGAAAGCAAAGGACATTTAATAGTTCCTTCGGCTCCTATTGTTTTAAAAGATGATCCTACTTTGATGTTTAACAACTCGGGTATGGCTCAGTTTAAAGAGTATTTTTTAGGAAATGCCACTCCCAAGAGCAATCGAATTGCTGATACTCAAAAATGTTTGCGTGTTTCGGGTAAACACAATGATTTAGAAGATGTTGGTTTTGATACCTATCACCATACCATGTTCGAAATGTTAGGAAACTGGTCTTTTGGCGATTATTTCAAAAAAGAGGCTATTCCGTTTGCTTGGGAATTTTTAACCGAAGTTTTAAAGTTAGATAAAGATCGTTTATACGTTTCTGTTTTTGAAGGAAATGAAGCAGAAAATGTTCCTTTTGACCAAGAAGCGTTTGATATTTGGAAACAATTTGTATCTGAAGACCGCATTATACTTGGAAATAAAAAAGATAATTTTTGGGAAATGGGCGATCAAGGACCTTGCGGGCCATGTTCTGAAATTCACATTGATTTGCGTACCGATGCTGAGAGAGCTGAAGTTTCTGGTTTTAGTTTGGTAAATGCCGATCACCCTCAAGTGGTTGAAATTTGGAACAACGTATTTATGGAGTTTAACCGTAAAGCCGATGGTTCGTTAGAAAAATTACCTGCACAACACGTGGATACCGGAATGGGATTTGAGCGTTTGTGTATGGCAATGCAAAATGTAACTTCTAATTACGATACCGATGTTTTTACGCCACTTATTGAAAAAGTAGAGCAAATTACAGGTTTACAATATACTTCAAACGAAGTAAAAAACATTTCGGAAGAGCAAAACAAAACCAATATTGCCATTCGTGTGGTAGTTGATCACGTTCGTGCTGTTGCTTTTGCCATTGCCGATGGACAATTGCCTTCCAACACTGGCGCTGGTTATGTAATTCGTCGTATTTTGCGTCGTGCTATTCGTTACGGATTTACTTTTTTAAATACCAAAGAGCCTTTTATTTATCAATTGGTTGAGGTATTGGCCAATCAAATGGGTGAGTTTTTCCCTGAAATAAAATCACAAAAAACGTTGGTTTCGAATGTGATTCGCGAAGAGGAAAATTCGTTTCTAAAAACCTTAGATCAAGGATTGATTTTGTTGGAAACTATTGTCGCAAATAATTCAGAAAAAGTGATTTCGGGTAAAAAAGCTTTCGAATTATACGATACCTACGGTTTTCCAATTGATTTAACGAGTTTGATTTTACGCGAAAAGGGACTTGAATTGGATGAAAAGGAATTCGAATCGGAATTACAAAAACAAAAAGAGCGTTCTAGAGCGGCTTCAAAAGTAAAAGCAGGCGATTGGCAAATTTTAATTGATGACGAAGAAGAAGAATTTATCGGATACGATCACACGCAAGCCAAAGTAAAAATTACCCGTTACCGAAAAGTAGAAAGTGCTAAAGATGGTGAGGTGTACCAAATTGTTTTCAACATGACACCGTTTTATCCTGAAGGTGGAGGACAAGTTGGAGATAAAGGTTATTTTGAAGCGGCTAACGGCGATGTGGTTTATATTATCGATACCAAAAAAGAAAATAACGTAATCATTCATTTTGCGAAAGAATTGCCAAATAATTTAGCTGGCTTTTTCACCGCTTATGTTGATTTGCACAGTCGAAAAAACTCGGCAGCTAACCACTCGGCAACGCACTTAATGCATTTGGCTTTACGAACTGTTTTAGGTACACATGTTGAGCAAAAAGGATCCTTGGTGACGCCAAAAAATCTTCGTTTTGACTTTTCGCATTTTGCAAAAGTAACCGACGAAGAATTGAAACAAGTTGAAGATTTTGTAGATGCTCGAATTCAAGAGCATTTACCATTAATAGAAAGACGAAGCATTCCAATCCAGCAAGCTTTAGACGAAGGTGCTATGGCGCTTTTTGGTGAAAAATATGGCGATAATGTGCGTGCTATCAAATTTGGAGATAGTATGGAATTGTGTGGTGGTATTCACGTAAAAAACACAGCCGATATTTGGTCGTTTAAAATTGTTTCAGAAGGAGCTGTAGCAGCGGGAATTCGCCGTATTGAAGCCATTACGGGCGAAGGTGTCAGAACTTATTTTGCTTCGCAAGAAGAATTGTTAGGTGATATTAAAGCAGTTTTGAAAAACCCTCAAGATACCGTTAAAGCGGTGACTGGATTGCAAGATGAGAATGCCAAGCTTAAAAAACAAGTGGAGGCGTTGTTAAAAGATAAAGCTAAAAATATGAAAGCCGATTTAGCTAAAGAATTGCATGAAATTAACGGAATTCAGTTCTTAGCCAAACAAGTTGATTTGAATCCGGAAGGTGCCAAAGATTTGGTTTATGAGTTGGGTAATTTAGGAACTAATTTGTTCTTGCTTTTAGCTACAGCCGAGGAAGGAAAACCAATGTTAACCTGCTATATTTCAAAAGAATTGGTGGCCGATAAAAAACTAAATGCTGGACAAGTGGTTCGTGAATTAGGAAAATACATTCAAGGAGGCGGAGGCGGACAACCGTTTTTTGCAACTGCTGGAGGTAAAAATGTAAATGGAATTGCAGAAGCGCTTGAAAAAGCTAAAGATTATTTGAATTAAGGGAGTGATTAAAAATATTATACCCAAAAAAGGTTGTCCTGATTGAGGCAACCTTTTTTTGTTTTTTAAAGTCAGATCTATAACAAAGTGGTTTGATTTATATTGAAAAAATATTTTTTTGAGATCAATATTCTATTATTTTTGGAGCATAACCCAAATATAAATTTAACCTACTATTATCATGAAAAAAATTATCTTTTTCACTTTTTTGCTGTCTTCTACAGCTATTTTTTCTCAACAGTTATCTTATGGAAGCTGCGGAACAGTTTACGACGCTAATCAGAAAAAAGTAAAACCGATGGAGGTGCGTAAATTAATGGAAAATAACCCCGAAGCATTAAAACTGTATAATGCAGGTAGAAGTAAAAAGACGTGGGGGAACGTACTTTTTTATGGCGGAATTGGTTTGGTGGCAACAAATGTAATTGTAGCCATGAATAACGATAATACTACTTTTACCAACACTTCAATTAATTATGGGAATAGTTCCATTGGATCGGTGGTGAAAGCAGATTCAGAGCGATCCAATATGACAGCTGCTATTATCGGTGGAGCTATGATTGTGGCTTCTATTCCTATTAAAATTGGATATCCCAAAAGAATAAAGTCGGCTTTAGGTTTGTATAATGATAAAGTTGTGGCAAATTCAAAACCAGATCCCAAAACAACTTTATTGGCTAGTACCAATCAATTAGGTTTTAAAATCGAGTTTTAAAAAGTTTATATAATTTACCTATTAATCAAAACCAAATACTTCGCTATTTGGTTTTTTTATTGTCAAAAATTCGTGAAATTCGTGTTCAAATAAACATACAATGCAGTTTACTACGCCAATTCCGATTTTACCTAGTTCAAATCCTATAGATTACAATGCTAAAATAATATCGTTAGGCTCCTGTTTTGCGGAGAATATGGGCGAAAAATTAGATTATTTTAAATTTCAAAATACCACCAATCCGTTTGGAATTATTTTTAATCCGGTTTCTATAGAAAAATTGATTTTTAGAGCCATACATCAAATTGCTTTTACCGAAAATGATCTTATTTTTCACAACCAAATGTGGCATTGTTTCGAGGTACATTCACAACTTTCTGATTTGGATGATGTTGTTCTTTTGAAAAAATTGAATAACATATTAGTTGATTTTCGAACAAAACTGGAACAAACTTCTCATGTTATCATAACCTACGGAACTGCTTGGGTATACCGACACAAGGAATCGAATGAAATTGTAGCCAATTGCCATAAAGTACCTCAAAAACAATTTGTCAAAGAATTACTTTCGGTAGAAATAATTCAAAAAAGTATTCAAAACACAATCAAATTGATTCAGTCAGTAAATCCGAAAGCGAATTTCATTTTTACTATTTCTCCAGTGCGTCACATTAAAGATGGTTTTGTAGAAAATCAAATCAGTAAAGCGCATTTAATTACTGCTTTACATGGTTTTTTGGTTCACAACTCACAACTCACAACTCAAGACACTTCACGCTTCACTCTTCACTATTTTCCTTCCTACGAAATCATGATGGATGAACTTCGTGATTACCGTTATTATGCCGAAGATATGTTACATCCCAACCAAACGGCTATTCGGTATATTTGGAGTAAATTCAAAGAAAACTATCTCTCGGCTTCTGTTTTTGGGGTGTTAGAAGAAGTTGATACCATTCAAAAAAGTTTGTTGCATCGGCCTTTTAATCCAAAATCCGAAAGTCACTTAAAGTTTGAAGCCAAATTGCGTGAAAAAATTACTACATTAGTGCAACAATACCCCCATATTCAATTTTAAGATGATTCGAAAAATACTTCTTTTTGCAGCCGTTATTGTCGGGATACTTTTGGCTTTTCGTTATTGCGAATTTAAAAAAGACGACAATTCCCAACTCGATTACAGTGGTTTAATTCAGGAACAAATTGTAAACGTAGGGAAACTGGTTGTAACCGAAGGACATTTTTCGGAAGTGATTACCTATAAAAATCAAGAAAAATATTTGATGGATATGATTTCTTTTGAGAAAAAAGCCTTGATTGTGGTTAATGCAGATGTAACCATTTCGTATGATTTGCACAAAATGAAATACGATATTGATGAGAAAAACAAGACGATCACGATTGTTTCGATTCCAAAAGAAGAAATAAAAATTAGTCCTGATATTAAATTCTACGATGTAGCACAAAGTCAGCTTAACCCTTTTACAGGCGACGATTACAATAAAATAAATGCTTCGGTTAAAGCGAATTTATCTAAAAAAATAGCCAAATCTACCCTGAAAAGCAATGCAAAAAACAGGCTGATAAGCGAGTTGTCAAAGATTTTAATTTTGACCAAAACAATGGGATGGAAATTACAATATGAAGGACAAATCATTGAACAAGAATCGGATTTAAAACAAGATTTAAAGTTATAAAGAAAAAATGCAGCGCTTTTATGAGCGCTTTTTTTGTGTTTAGACTCTTTTGTAAAAGTAAATCCTGAAACAAAATTTGTGAATTATGTAAAATTTAGCCAACTAATTTCAAGAAATTTGAAGTTGTGAAATCTGATTTTTTTCAGTTCGATCCAACCAAAGCCAATCAATAATGAGTAAAGCCAATTATGCTATTTTTAAAAAAATTGCACGCATTTTGTTATGGTGTGTTGGGATTATAGTGGCATTATTACTTCTGTTGATAGTTTTAATTCAGGTTCCATCGGTGCAAAACTTTGCTAAGGATAAAGCCATTACTTTTCTTCAAGATAAAATCAAAACCAAAGTAGCTTTAGAGCATATTGCTATTAAGTTTCCTAAAAAAATAGTATTAGAAGGCTTTTATTTTGAGGACCAACAAAAAGATACTTTATTGAGCGGAAAGCGGCTTGAAGTAGACATTGATTTGTTTAAAATCTTGAATCATCAAATCGAAATTAATTCGGTTTTACTCGAAAATACAACTGCAAATATTTCTCGAAATAAAGATTCTATTTTTAATTTCGATTATATCATCAAGGCTTTTGAATCGCCCGAAAAACAGCCTGTCGATACAACCAGCACGCCTTATGTTATTAGTGTGGTAAAAGTCGATTTGAAAAACATAAAATTTGGTTTTAAAGACGTTTTGGCTAAAAACGATATTCATTTGAAATTGAATGAATTTAGCACGAAATTCAAAAAATTTGATTTGGATGCAATGGATTTTAATGTTCCGACTATTCAATTAAACGGATTTCAATTGGCAATGAATCAAGATTTAGTTGAAAAAATTGCTGAAACTTCGGTTAAAACGATTGATACAATTTCTAAAACCCCTGATTTTAAAATTCAGTTGAATACGGTCGAATTATCTCAAATCAAAATTCTATACGATAATAAAGATTCCAAAATGAATTCGGGCTTGGATTTAGGAAGTCTAAAATTAGCTGTTAACGCAATCGATATGAAAAAACAAGCTATCGATTTAAAATCGTTTGAAGTTAAAAACCTCAAGGGAAATTTGCTTTTAGGAAAAAGCGATAAAGAAATTAAAACTCCAAAATTAGATACCACAAGTATTCCGCAACAAGGTTGGAAAGTAAAATTACAAACGGTCGATTTGCAAAATATTGCGTTTCGTTATGACGATATGCAAAGCAAAAAAACACCAAAAGGGTTGGATTATGCACATTTGGATTTGAAAAATTTCAACACTAAAATGGAGCGTTTGTACTATGGTAATGATACTATTTCGGGAAAAATTAACTCATTAAAAGTGCAAGAAAAAAGTGGTTTAAACGTTCAAAGTTTTCGTACCGATTTTTTTTACGGACCTAAAAAAGCATTTTTAAAAGAATTGTATTTGAAAACCCCACGTACTTTATTGAAAGATGAAGTGCAGTTAGAATATGCCTCTTTGGATGCGCTATCTAAAAATATTGGCGAAACTGTTATTGATGCTAATCTAAAGCAAACAAAAATTGGGTTTCAAGACATATTATTGTTAGCGCCTAATTTGCAAAATACCAATCCGTTTAATTCGTATCCAAATGCAATTTTAAGTGTTAATTCTAAATTAAAAGGTAAAATAAAAAATCTTTCCATTCCGATTTTAGAAGTGCAAGGTTTGGGAACCACCAGAATCAAAGTTTCCGGTACTGTTGCAGGATTGCCCGATGTCGATAAAATGTTTTTGGATGTGGCTATTCAGCAATTTTCGAGTACGGCAAAAGATATAAATGCGTTTGTCCCAAAAGGTACCCTTCCCAATTCCATTCAGCTACCTTCTCAATTTAATTTAAACGGAAAATTTAAAGGAACGGTCACTAATTTTAAAACCAATTTGAATTTAAAAAGCAGCTTCGGTTCTGCTAAAGTAGACGCACTTTTTGATCAACGAGTAAAAAATCGTGAAAAATATGACGCAGCTGTTGTCTTTACAAACTTCGATTTAGGTAAATTAATTAAAAATGATTCGATTGGGAAAATTTCAGTAAAAGCAAAAGTTAAAGGAACTAGTTTAGATCCCAAAACGGCCAATGCAAAACTAAACGCTGTAGTGCAACAGGCAGTTTTCAATCGTTATACTTATTCAAACATCACGTTAGATGGTGCTATAGCAAATGGGAATTTTGATGTAAAAAGCAATAGTTCCGATCCCAATATTGCATTTGTCATGAGTGCTAGTGGTGGTTTTGAGGATAAATTTCCTGCTGTAAAATTAAAACTGAATTTAGACATTGCCGATTTAGAAAAACTTCACTTACACGCGGGGCCTTTAAAATTACGCGGAAATATTATAGCTGATTTCAGTAATACCAATCCCGATTTTTTAAACGGAAAATTAACAGCCTCGAATATTCAAATTCTTAAAGAAGCCGAACCAATTGTTTTGGACTCTATTAAATTGCTTGCTTTTTCGGATGCCGAACAAAATAACATTCAGATAAGTTCTCAGTTTTTGAAAGCCGAAATGAAAGGAAAATACAAATTGACTACGCTTTCGGATGCGATTCAAGAAACAGTGTCTAAATACATTAACCTGAATGTTACCGATAAAAAAGCGGCCAAAATTTCGGACGAACAATATTTTACGGTAACGGCTAAAGTAGATAACGACCCGATTATTTTTCAATTAATTCCAGATTTAACCAGTTTGGAACCGATGAATTTAGAAGCGGCTTTTGATAGTAAAACCGATTCTCTTTCGTTAAATGCAAACATTCCTCGTTTGGTGTATGCCGGAAACACGATTGCGGGCGTAACGGCCAATGTGGCGACTAAAGAAAATACGATTGATTATGCGTTGAAAATTGGGACCATTCAAAACGAACAATTTAAATTGCCTAATACAAGTTTAACAGGCTCGGCTTCCGACAATGAGTTGGATTACGCGTTGCAAATTTTAGACGATGCTCAAAAAGAACGCTATTTTATAGCCGGTAAATTGGCAGCCAACGAAGGGCAAAACACGTTTACAATTGATATCGAAAAATTGCTTTTAAATTACGATAATTGGAAAATAAACCCCGATAATACAATTGCTTTTGGAAACAAAGGTTTTTATATTAATAATTTCGAATTGAGCAACGAGGGGGATTTTCTTAAAATTCAATCGGATGCGCAGGTAAAGGATTCGCCTCTAAACATTGAATTCTCCAATTTTAAAATTGCTACTATTTTAAGTATTGTTCAAAAAGAAGATATTCTGGCTGAAGGGTTAATTAACGGTACTGCAAGAATTGAAAATAGTACCACACAACCTGTTTTTACTTCTGATTTAAATATCAACCAATTTGCTTTTATGGGCGAGCCGGTTGGCGATTTAAGTATAAAGGTTGACAATCAAACTGCCGATACACTTTCGGCAAATGTAGTTTTAAGCGGAGAAGGAAATGATGTTAAATTGGCTGGAACTTATGGACTTGGTGCAGGAAATTTGAATTTAAATTTAGATTTGAACACTTTAAATATAAAAAGTATTCAAGGTTTTACAATGGGAAATATTACCGAGGGGACCGGAAAATTATCGGGTAGTTTTGATGTAACCGGAACAGTTGATGCACCAAAAGTGAATGGAAGTTTGCAATTTTCGGAGGCTGGTTTTCGAGTAACACAATTGAATTCGTTTTTTAAAATTAAAGACGAAACTATTGCATTGAATAACGAGTCGATTCAGTTTGATTCATTTACACTGGAAGATGAAAACAGTAACGATTTGATTTTAGACGGAAATATCAAAACCAGTAATTTTACCGATTATTCTTTTGGATTGACACTAACGGCCGATAATTTTAGAGCGGTCAATTCAAAAGCAAAAGACAGCGATTTGTTTTATGGCGATTTGTTTTTAGATGCCAAATTGAATGTGAAAGGAACTTTAGATAGTCCAGAAGTTGATGGTAAAATCACGATTGACAAAGAAACCGAATTTACTGTCGTAATGCCGCAATCCGACCCTTCAATAGCGGATCGTGAAGGAATTGTTGAATTTGTGGATGAAGATAATGCGTACTTGCGTCAGACCGAAAAAATGCAAACCGAACTCAACCAATCCGAACTTTTGGGCATGGACGTAAATGTTGCTATTGCCATTGATAAGGAGGCTAAATTAACTTTGTTAATCGATAAAGGAAATGGCGATTATTTGGAACTTAAAGGGGAAGCACAATTAACAGGAGGAATCGATCCTTCCGGGAAAACCACGCTAACAGGTAAATATACATTTGATGAAGGCGCTTACGAAATGAACTTCAATATGCTGCATCGCAAATTTGATATTCAAAAAGGAAGCTACATTATTTGGAATGGCGAACCAACCGAAGCCACTTTAAATATTACAGCCGTTTACGAAGTGGAAACTGCTCCAATTGATTTGGTTGGCAATCAATTACCAACCGATAGTCCGACGATTCGCAATACGTACAAACAAAAAATTCCGTTTAAAACCATTTTAAAAATGAATGGCGATTTAATGAAACCCGATATTTCGTTTGACATTCAATTACCAGATGGGAATTATGGCGTTTCATCCGATGTAGTGACACTTTCACAAGGTAAATTAGAAGAATTGCGCCAAGATCCGAACGAAATGAACAAACAAGTTTTTGCTTTATTATTGTTAAATCGATTTGTAGGCGAAAATCCTTTTGAAAGCGAAAGTGGGGGAGCCAATGCCGAAACAATTGCACGCCAAAGTGTGAGCAAAATTTTATCGGAACAGTTAAATAATTTAGCTGGCGATTTAATTAAAGGAGTACAACTGGAATTTGATTTGGAATCGACTGAAGATTATACTTCGGGAACTCGAGAAGAACGTACCGATTTGAACGTGGGACTTTCGAAAAAATTATTGAATGACCGTTTAAAAGTGACCGTTGGAAGCAGTTTTGGATTGGAAGGAGCTCAGCGTAATAACGAACAAAATACCAATATTGCCGGTGATGTAGCATTGGATTATCAACTAACTGCCGATGGTCGTTATATGGTGCGTGCTTATCGTAAAAACGAGTACCAAGTGGCTGTTGAAGGGCAAGTAATCGAAACGGGTGTTGCTTTTATTATTACTATGAGTTATAATAAATTCAGAGAATTATTTCATCGTTCTGAAGAAGAAAAACGCATCATTAGAGAACAAAAAGAGTTTAAAGAAAAGAAAAAACTCGAAGAAGAAGCGAATAAAGAAACCATTCAGAAAACCTAAAATATGAAAAGGATAATTTATAAATATGGTTTTGTAGTGCTTTTGTTTTTTATGTTTGCGTGTAGCAATACCAAATATTTAGCGGAAGGCGAACTCTTGTACACGGAAGGTTCTGTTCAAGTAGAAGATTCTATTTTGAAAAAGAAAGACCGTAAAGCTTTAGAAAATGAATTGGAAGCGTTGTTGCGTCCTAAGCCCAATAAACAAATTTTTGGGTTGCGTCCTAAATTATTGATTTACAATTTGGCTGGCGAACCAACTAAAGACAAAGGAATTCGGTATTGGTTACGAAATAAAGTAGGAGAAGCACCCGTGCTTTTTAGTCAAGTTGATTTGGATTATAATGTGGCTTTGTTGAGAAATTTTACCGAAAACAGAGGTTATTTTAAAGTTCGAGTTAGTGCCGATTCTACGACTAATGGCAAAAAAGCTTCAGCCGAATATACTGTAAAACCCTATCAACAATATAAAATAAAAGAAGTTGATTTTCAGGCAGACTCGACTAAACTAGCCAAACAAATCAACCGAATTATAACCCGTAGAAGTTTACTGAAAGTCGGTAATCCGTATGATTTAGATGTGATAAAAGCCGAAAGAGAACGCATCGATACGCGGTTAAAAGAGCGTGGCTATTATTATTTCAATCCCGATTATTTGTTGGCGCAAGTAGACAGTACCAAGGGCGATCACGAAGTAACAATTAAATTGAAAATTAAAGAAGCAACTCCTGCAAAAGCCAAACAAGCTTATACGATAAACGATATTGTTGTTTATCCGAATTTTACTTTAGGCAAAGATTCGGTTGTGTACAAAAAAGAAGATATCAAACAATATGGGGACATAACCATAATCGATTCTACGGATACGTTTAGTCCTAGAATTTTTGACCGCACCTTGTATTTTAAAAAAGGCGATTTATACAACCGAACCGATCATAATTTAACACTAAATCGCTTCATCAATTTAGGAACTTTTAATTTTGTAAAAAACGAATTTAAAGAGTCGGATTCTATTCCGAATACATTAGATGCGTATTATTTTTTAACCTTATTGCCCAAAAAATTCATCCGAGTTGAAGCCAAAGGAAAAACCAATTCGGCAAGTTATACCGGAACCGAAATAAACGTGAATTGGAACAATCGAAATTTATTTAAAGGTGCCGAACTTTTAACGTTGTCTGTTTTTGGTGGTGCCGATTTTCAATTGGGTGGTACTAACAAAGGCTATAATATTTATAAATTTGGAGGGGAAACAAGCTTGACTTGGCCACGATTTATAACGCCATTTAAGATTGAAAGTGCCAGCGGATTTGTACCTAAAACCAAAGCGACTTTAGGATACGAATTTCAGCAAAGAACCCAATTGTATGGCTTGAATTCGTTTACCGCTTCTTTCGGGTATTTGTGGAAGGAAAACATTAGAAAAGAACACGAATTCAAGCTTTTTGATGTGAATTATGTGAGTCCAAATAATGTAAGCGACTTGTATCAGGCACAAATTGATGCCGATCCCACTTTAGAGAAAGTAATTGAAAAGCAATTGATTTTTGGTCCTACCTATTCGTATACGTACACCAATACGATGCAAAAACGAAAAAAAAGTACCATTTACTTTAAAGGCGAATTGGACTTAGCCGGAAATATTACAGGTTTAATTACGGGTGCAAATGCTAAAAAACAAGATACCGTTAAAATATTGAACGTTCCTTTTAGCCAATACGCTAAAATTAGAACCGATTTTAGGCATTATTTAAAATTAAGTCGCAATAGCGAATTGGCTACCCGTATCATTGCAGGTGTGGGTTATAGTTATGGAAACTCAACGGTAATGCCTACTATTAAACAATTTGTAGCAGGAGGTAGTAATAGTATTCGTGCGTTCCGTGCCCGTTCTATAGGGCCGGGTTCTTATTTGAATACGGTAACCGATAGTATCTTTTTGCCGGATCAATCTGGGGATATTAAATTGGAGTTGAATGCCGAATACCGAGCCAAATTGTTTAGTATTGTAAAAGGCGCTTTGTTTGTGGATGCCGGAAACGTTTGGTTGTTAAACAAAAACCCGGATAAACAAGGGGCTGAATTTTCGAAGGATTTTATGAAAGAATTAGCTGTCGGAGTAGGAGCCGGTTTGCGTTTCGATTTGTCTTTCTTGATTTTGCGTTTCGATTTGGCTTTCCCTATTCGAAAACCTTATTTGCCAGAAGGAGAACGATGGGTGCTCGATCAGGTTAATTTTGGCGATAGTACTTGGCGAAAAGATAATTTGATATTGAATATTGCTATTGGTTATCCGTTTTAAAAATTATAATTTGATTAACAGCGACATTTTTTTGCTTCGAATACGAATACGTAAATTTGTATAAACTGCAAAAATGATAAAATGTCAAAAAATATACCCATTTCGCTATTAGAATTAGCATTAATAACAAAAGGCAGTGATGCCGCTGATACATTTTCAAAAACCAAAGAAATAGCTCAATTAGCAGATGTTTTAAATTACAAGCGTTTTTGGTTGGCCGAACACCACAATATGGCGCATGTGGCCAGTACCGCAACGGTGGTTTTAATTGGTTATATTGCTAGTCAAACCGAAAATATCCGGGTGGGTTCTGGCGGAATTATGTTACCCAATCATTCGCCTTTGGTGGTCGCCGAACAATTTGGTTCTTTAGAAATTTTATATCCCAATAGAATCGATTTGGGATTAGGAAGGGCACCCGGTACCGATGGTCTGACGGCTCAAGCCATTCGTCAAGATTTTTTTGAACAAGCACAACACTTTCCACGAAACGTAGAAAAAATTCAGAAGTATTTTTCAGTCGAAAATGCCGAATCCAAAGTAAGGGCTTTTCCTGCTGAAGGCGTTGAGGTGCCTATCTGGATTTTAGGTTCTAGTATGGATAGCGCTGCTTTAGCAGCTTCGAAAGGATTACCTTATGCCTTTGCTGGACATTTTGCGCCTAGACAAATGTATCAGGCTTTTGATTTTTATAGAGAAAATTTCATACCGTCACAATACCTCGATAAACCCAAAATTATAGCGTGTGTCAATGCTATTGCTGCCGACACCAACGAAGAAGCTAACGTATTATCAACGAGTTTGTATCAAATGTTTTTAGGATTGGTTCGAAATTACCGCCAACCGATGCAACCACCAGTGGCAAGTTTAGACGGAATGATGACCGAAGAAGAACAATTTCATGTTAACCAAATGACCGCTTGTTCTTTTATTGGCGATGCCGAAAAACTCACCAAAAAAATCAAAGAATTTATTGAATATACTCAAATTGATGAATTAATGATTACAAGTCCTATTTACGATCATCAGGATAAATTAAAAAGCTTAGTTATCATGAAGAACGTGATGGATGCAATCAATAAATAAAAAAAAAGGGTTTGGTGCTAAATACCAAACCCTTTTTCGAACTAATAGTAAGATGAATTAGTCTTCCATGCCAGTATTGTCTCCGCCGTCTGAATTTGATCTTCTTCTTTCAACGTTTTCTCTCATTCGTTCTTGGCTTTTTTCCTGATTTGTTACGAATTTTTTGTACTGATCATCAGTTAAAATAGTTTTCATTTTGGCGTTGTGACCTTCTTTTGCCGCTGTCATTTGTTTTTTCATCACTTCGCGTTCAGCAGCAGTTGGTTTTGATGCTCGGTCGGAACGTTCTCCTCTCATTTTTTGCATTTCGGCAGATTCAGAAGTCAGTAAGTCTTTAACCTGTTTTTGTTGGTCGCTGCTCAAATTTAATTCTTTTGTCAAACGTTCGGTTTGTTTTTCAACACGTTGTTCTGGAGTTAAACGTTCTCTTTCTGGACGGTTTTGAGCAAAACCTACCATACCGATAGAAAGTAATGCTACTAAAAGAAATTTTTTCATGATAAGTTTGTTTAAATGTTAATAGGTATAAGATTATAAAAGAAGAAAAAGGTTTAATGCTATTTTTTGAATTTAATCTGATTTAACAAAGTTTTTTAAAAAATTGTTGTTTAAATTTGCCACGTGAAAAAACTGGTATTCCTATTATTACTTGCAATTTTTATAAAACCCCTTTTTCCGGTGGTGGAATATGTGGTGAGCTATGATTATATAGCGAATGTGCTTTGCGAAAACAAAGCCAAACCGCAAATGCAATGTAACGGAAAATGCCATTTGATTAAAGAATTGGCAAAAGCCTCTGATACGCCAGAAAAAGGGAACGACAAAAAGCAACCTTCCTTCGAAAATACCATCATTTTTTACCAAGAAATAGAAAGCCATTTTACTTTTAAAGTAGCCTATTATACTAAAACAATCAAAATTCCTTCTGATTATAATTTGTCTTATTCTTTTTTGAAGACAAATGCTGTTTTTCGCCCACCTGTTGTTTAATTAAAAAGTGTTTTTTTAATAGCAAGATGTTATTTTATATTAACATCTGCTGGACGTTGTTTTTTCATTTTATCGAAATACAACAATAAAACACGTAATTTTTCACCTATTGATTTAAAGATATTCCTGTTTTGTTTAAAAACAGTGGAATTTGCTATGAATTAGGGGTGATGCTTAAAAAGCTTTTTAATTAAACATTCATTCAGAAATGAAATTTTTCAAACTTTTTGCTGTGGCCTTTTTTTTGGCCATAGCGAGCTCGTGTACTTTAGATAAAACCGATTTTGAAGCCGAATTAGAAACGGAAGTTCCGGAATATTATGAATTTGAAGAAGCCGCTGTATTAACAGTTGAAAATTATACGATTCATATTGAGGCCTTAAACGGAACTTTTTATAAAGGGTATAACGAAATTCGATTGCATATTAAAGATGCCCATACTAATACCGAATTAAGCAGTTCGGAGGTTACTTTTTTACCAATAATTACGCATTTGGCAGGCGATAATGCTTCGGGGCCACATCAATATAAATTGTCGTACAATGCAACCGAAAAATATTATTCGGGTTATGTGGTTTTTCCTGAAGAATCTTCACAAGGGAATTGGCAATTTTATATCAGTTTTACCGATGCCAATCAGGTTTTTAAAGGAACTCAGCAAGTGATGGTGGAAACGCAGACCAATAAAAATTTGAACATGGCTTCTTTTATTGGGGCTGATAGTGAGCAGTATTTTATTGCTTTAGTAGCACCTCAAAAACCTACAGTAGCCGAAAATAATTTGGTAGCGGGAATTTACAAATACGATAAACCCACAACGAGCGCAGGAACATTTCCAGATCCATCACAATTTTCCTATTCGGTAGTGTCAAATTATACGTTGAAACTTGATCCAAGAATGCCAGAGCCTTCGATGGGAAATCATTCCTCACCCAATAATAAAGATTTAACGCAGCAAAATGATGGTTTGTATCACGGCGTTGTCAATTATACCATGACCGGGAATTGGACGCTGAATTTAATGTTGTTCAATCAAGCCGGACAGTTGTTAAAAGGCACTGTTGTACCAACCGATTTTACTCCTGGTGTTCAAGGCGTTAAAAGTGAACTTTATATTGATACCTTATTCTAAAAACATGAGATATTTACTAATGTTGCTTTTTTTTGTGGTATCAGTCGCAGCTCAACATACAGCTACGCATCGGGATAGTATTAAAAGTTTGGAAGAAGTAACCATCAAAAGTGCTACAAAAAACAAAATTGAAACCGAAATGAAAATGGCTATTTCGGTAGATGAATTTTTATCGTCTTCGGCAAATATCAGTTTCATAAAACGCGGTGCCTATGCTTGGGAACCTTTACTAAACAACATGAGTACCGAACGGTCTACACTTACTATTGATGGCATGCACATTTTTGGCGCTTGTACCGATAAAATGGATCCAATTACTTCGTATGTTGAAAGTAATAATCTAGCAACAATTGATATAAAATCGGGACAAGAAGGAAACATGCACGGTTCGACAGTAGCTGGGAGTATCGATTTAAAAAGAAAAAGTACTGCTTTTAGCGAAAACGCATTGTGGAAAGGAACTTATCAATCGGGGTTTGAATTCAATAACAAACAGTTTTTTAATCTAGGAAATGTTTCTTTTTCATCTCAAAAATGGGTAGCCGATGGAAGTATTTCTTATCGAAAAGCCGAAAATTATTCTGACGGAAATGATGATGAGGTTAACCATTCGCAATTTAAAAAATTCAATTCTTCGCTTGGCTTGGCTTATAAAACGAGCGATTTATCTTCGGTACGAGTAGAGGCTATTTTTGATATGGCCAAAGATGTCGGATATCCAGCTTTACCAATGGATTTGTGGTTGTCGAGAGCCGTTATTGCTTCGGCTTCTTACAAACTATTGTTTGAAAAAGGGTTGGTTAAAGTTTGGGATTCAAAAGTGTATTTTAATGCCATCGAACATTATATGGATGATACGACTCGTCCCGAAAATTTGGTACACATGGACATGCCAGGCTGGAGTACAACCTACGGATTACTATCGAGAATTAACTTGAAAAAAGAGCAGTATTCTTCTGAAATTCAATTGAACGCGTACGACAATTTATCCATTGCCGAAATGCGAATGTATCCGCAAGATCGAAGCGAACGAACCATGTTTGCTTATAGCTGGCCTTGGGTTACCACTCGTTACGCAGGACTTTCTATGAACAATGTTTGGGAAATTTCGGAAAAAAGTCAGGTTAACGTGGGCGGATCGTTGGGTATAAATTACAATTATTCCAAATACATTGATTTTAACTGGATTTTTCATCCAGGAGCACCACAAGAAAAAACAAGATTTCTACCAAGCTTAAATGCAGGCTATATTTTTGATAGCAATCAGTTTAATTTTTCGATAGGAACGGGTTATGGGCATAGGGCACCATCGGTTTCCGAAGGTTACGGGTATTACATTTACAATAGTTTTGATCGTTACGATTATATTGGAAATCCGAATTTGAAAAATGAAATTTCGTATGAAGCCAATGCAGCTGCTGGTTTTAAGACTGATAAATTAAGTGTACAGGGTAAAATTAATTATTTCTATATTCAGAATTACATTATTGGCCGAATTTTAAGTATGGGAAGTCCGATGAATTACCAATCGGTTGGGGTTAAAGGTTATACTTCTTTGGATTATGCTACCTTGTTGAATATGTCTTTGAACGCAACGTATGATATTTTGCCGCATTTGCATTGGAATGGTGTATTGACTTACGCACGAGGAATGGATGATAACGGCGGGAATTTACCTTTTATTCGTCCGTTGAGTTATCAAACTTCGCTTCATTTTATGCATAAAAATTTCGGAATTCAAACTTCGATTAATGGCGATTTCGAACAAATTCATTACAGCCCAGAATATGGCGAAGATGAAACACCTTCTTACACCATTTGGAACATTTCAGCCGATTATTCGTTTAAAATTAACCGCATGAAAGCAGTAGTTCAAGTAGGTGCCGAAAATATCCTCAACGAATATTACAGCACCTATGCCGATTGGGGAAATATTCCAAGAATGGGGCGCAATATTTTTACTTCTTTAAAAGTGAATTTATAAAAGATGAAGAACGTTTTTAGCATCACGATGATATTCCTGTTTCTGTTGGTTTCCTTCCAGCAGGCATTGATTTTGGTGCATTTTGAACTAAATCAAAAAAGTATAGAAGCCGATTTTTGTGTCAATAAAAATAAACCAGAATTACAATGCCACGGAAAATGTCACTTGAAAAAAGAATTAGAAAAATCAGATAAATCGGATTTAGAATTAAAGAGTATTGGCAAGAAAATCGAAGTTTTTTTGCATTCCAATACCGAGTTTTATATTCAGCTTCAACCGTTATTTCGAATAAAAGAAGAATCCTTTTATAAAGAAAAAAAGCTTCTAATGACTCATTTTGAAATTTTACATCCGCCGCCTAATTTCTTGTAGAATAACCTAACTAGAAAAATTACCATTACAGAAATTAAAAAAAAATATAAAAATGAAAAATTTTAAAAAATACCTTTTATTAGTTGTGGCCGGTTTGGCATTTGTTTCTTGCTCAGACGATGGTGATAACCCTGTAGCAAATAATGTAACCTTGTCATTTAATAATACATTCAAAAATAGTACGATTGTATTAGGAAATGCAACGTCAGCATCCGCAACTGCAAATACATCCGCAGCTGGACAGGTTCATCATTTTTCAGAATTGAAATATGTAATTAGCAACATTCGTTTAGTTAAAGCCGACGGAACTGAAATACCGTACAACGTAAACGATTTAGACAAAGGAGCGGCCGTAATCGATCAAGCTAAGGCGGCTTCGTTGAATTATGTTTTAAGTAATATTCCTTCGGCAACATACAAACAAATTAAATTTGGCTTAGGAGTAAAAACCGATTTAAATACGTTAGATGAAGTTCGTTTTCCTGTTTTTTACGCAACGGCTGGCGCTAACGATACCGAAATGCATTGGGAGTGGGGTACTGGTTATCGCTTTACTAAAATTGAAGGTTTTTACGATACCGATAACAAACAATTATCCATTCATACCGGGAGTACGGTATCAGGTACTATGGGCGATTCGGCTACTTATGTGCAAGGAGTAGATGCTTACCGCGATATTACTTTGGATTTGACTACTAATGCCGTGGTGGGAAAAAATGCACCTAAAATTACTATCAAAGCTGATTTTGATAAATTACTAAGCGGAAAAATAAATACAATTACATTAAGCTCAACTGGGATGAATGCTAATGCAACTCCAAGTGTGCATACCGCTGCCAATATGGTAAAATATGTGGACAATATTGGAGGCAATGGTTCTTCCGATGTTAAAGGAATGTTTTCTGTTGAAAATGTAGAAAACTAAAAATAAATTTCAGAACCATCTGATTTAGGAGTTAGATGGTTCTGTTTTTAAATTCATTTATAATGAAAAAATTAATCGGTATCTTATTGCTTTCCTTATGGTTTGTGTCTTGCAGCAGTGAAGAGTCTGATAGGGTTACTATCGATAATCCCGAGATTTCAATGGAGATTCCGGCAGGTTTTCCAGAGGTGAATGTTTCTTTTACTACAAATAAACCAACCCAATATGGCGTAGAATTAGGTGCAAAACTTTTTTCTGACAAACGTTTCAGTGCCAATAATACCGTTTCGTGCGCTAGTTGTCATATTCCAACATCTGCATTTGCCGATCATAATCCGCAGGCAATTGGGATAGAAAATAGAGTAGGACTACGAAACACGCCTTCGCTTCAGAATTTAGCTTTTCTGCAATTTTACAATTGGGATGGAAACAAACTGCAACTCGAAAATCAGCCGTTGGTTCCGATTATTACACACGAAGAAATGGATTCTTCTATTTTAGAAGTAATCGGAAAAATTCAAGGAGATGCCACGTATAAAGATTTATTTGACAAAGCTTTTGGAGATGAGAATATTACCCCAGAGCGCATTTACAAAAGCATCGCGCAATTTGAATATACCTTAATTTCGGCCAATAGCAAATACGATAAAGTGAAACGAAACGAAGCTGCTTTTGCGGAAACAGAAGCAAAAGGATACGCGGTTTTTCAGCAAAAATGTGTTAGTTGTCACAGCACCGAATTGTTTACAGACCAAAGTTTTAGGAATATAGGTTTTCCAATAAATACCGATACAAATGAAGCTGGAAGAGCCCGAGTAACCGGAAATATGGAAGATTATATGCGTTTTCGAGTTCCTTCATTACGCAATGTAGCCCTTACCGCACCTTACGGGAGTTTTGGGCAGTTTGCCTCTCTTGAGGCTGTTTTGGATTATTTTGATAAAGGTGTTTTAGATGCCGAGAATTTAGATGCAATTTTCAAAAAGAACGGCAATAAAATTTCGCTCTCTACAACCGAAAAAGTACAACTCATTGCCTTTTTAAACACTTTAACCGATGAGCAATTCTTGAAAAAACAATAAATAAATTCGGTGAAAATAGCCATGACAATTTACTTTTGAAAATAGAAGTAGTAAATAGTACTTATAAAGTATGTAAATACCCTAATAGAATTGTGAAAAATTTTTTAGGGTATTTTTTTATGCTTTTATTTTATTGTTTTAGAGTATTTTATGCTTTAGTTTGAAATAATCTAACATATTTTTTTGTTTTTGTGTATGTAAAAATACGTAAGTATTGTTACTTAGTATTCTTTTGTTTACTTTTACCCGCAATAAATTATGACTAACGACACGTTGAATAATTGTGAAAAGGATTTAATATGAATTGTGTTACATTTTTTCATAACTTTAAAGACTGTATTTTTTGAAGTTGTAATTATAAAGTGCTTATTATGAATAGATAAGTGCTTTTTTAAAATAATAAGTATGTCGCAACAATCCCTTTCGCATCGTATATTGTTTTTAAACACTTTAGCTTTTGCTATTTGTTTTGCCTGTTGGACACTCAACGGCGTATTGGTTACATTTTTAGTAGACAAAGGTATTTTTGATTGGAGTGTGGTTCAAATTGGTTGGTTATTGGGTATTCCGGTTTTAACAGGCTCGGTAATGCGTTTTCCAATGGGGATTTTAACCGATAAATTCGGGGGGAGAATAGTCTATTCGGCATTGTTGATTTTGGCATCTATTCCTTTGTTTTTATTGCCATTGGCAACTAACTATTTTATGTTTGCTTTGTTGAGTTTTTGCTTCGGAATGGTTGGAACAAGTTTTGCCGTGGGCGTTGCTTATACCTCATTATGGTATCCGAAAGAATGGCAAGGAAGAGCATTAGGGATTTTTGGAATGGGAACAGCGGGTGCTTCGGTAACGCCTTTTATAGCGCCCACGCTTTTAGCACGTTTTTCCGAATCGGATCCTGAAAATGGTTGGAAATGGCTGCCTATTTTATACGGTGCTGCGCTGCTTTTAATGGGTATTGTTTTTATCATTTTTTCGAAAACAAAAAAAGTTGAAGGAGAATCTAAGTCGGTTAAAGAATTGTTGCAACCCTTAAAGCGTGTTCGTGTTTGGCGATTCGGGACTTATTACTTTTTAGTATTTGGTTCCTTTGTTTCGTTTTCGCAATGGTTGCTACCTAATTTCATGAATGTGTATCATACCTCATTAATTTTAGGAGGATTGTTCACTACATGTTTTAGTTTGCCTGCTGGAATTATTCGGGCGTTTGGGGGTTATTTATCAGATAAATTCGGAGCTCGAAAAGTGATGTATTGGGTGTTGAGTAGTTCGGTGGTCTTAAGTTTTTTGCTGCTTTTTCCTAAAATGAACATTACCACAGCCGGAAGCGGTTTGATGGCAAGTAAAGCGGGAATAGTTACTACAGTTTCGAAAGAAAAAATTGTAGTTGACGAAAAAGTATACCCTTTGAAGCCATTTGATAAAGATGCCAAATACAACGCCTATTTTCCATCAAAAAAAACATGGCAAGAGGCGGTAGTTGAAGTGAATCAGCAAATTCAGAAAAAAGAATTGATTGCTGATGGTATTACCCAAATTCATTTTGAAGCCAATATGTGGGTTTATTTGGTTTTGGTAATCTTAATTGGTGCTTGTTGGGGGATAGGCTCTGCAGCTGTTTACAAGCATATTCCAGAATATTTCCCGAATGAAGTGGGGGTAATAGGAGGAATGGTGGGTATGATTGGAGGACTAGGTGGTTTTATAGGGCCGATAGTATTTGGATATTTACTTTCGTTTACTGGGTTTTGGACCAGTTCGTGGATGTTTATTTTAATACTCTCATTAATTTGTTTGATTTGGATGCATCGTGTTATCGTGAAAATGACCCACGAACGTTTACCTGATTATGCAAAAGATATCGATAGAAAAGAATAAAATTATAAGAATGAAAAAGAGTAGAACCTTTAACAGGAAAGCATTATTAATAGCGAGTGGACTTTCGGCTATCATGGTGGCAAGTGTTTTTTACGGTTCGCGTAAATTGCAAAATTTTGATGCGGCTTTAATTACCTATTTATTCGGAACCGTGTTTGCTTTTTTCGGAATTGTGTACCGCTATTCAGTTTGGTTACAAAGACCGCCTACTTGGTTGTATTTCAAAAGAAGTATGCAATTTTTATTTAAAGGAAAAGTATTTTCACATTTTTGGTTTTTAAGTAAAGAAACAGTCAATAATATTGCTTTACAAAGATTTATTTATCCCAGAAGCCAGTACCGATGGGTGGCGCATTTTTGTATTGCCTTAGGTTGTATGTCGGCCTTTGCAATTACATTTCCGCTTACATTTGGTTGGATCCATTTTACTTTAGCGCCCGGTTCTATTTCTGTTTATGAAGCCCATTTTTTTGGTTTTAAAGTATTCGATTTTGAATTAGGTTCGTTAATTGCCTTTCTTACGTTTCATGCCTTAAATTGGTCGTCATGGTTGGTTATTATTGGTTCGGTTTATTATTTAAGAAGACGCTTAACCAATCCGGGTTTGATTGCAACCCAAACTTTTGAAGGTGATTTGTTGCCCTTAATTCTTTTAATTGCTATTTCGGTAACCGGCCTTTTCTTAACCTATTCTTATCAATTCATGAAAGGTTTTGCTTTCGATTTTATGGCGGTTTTACATGCCGTAACCGTTATTATGTTTTTGATTTGGATTCCGTTTGGTAAATTTTTTCATATTATTCAACGTCCGGCACAAATAGCGGCACATATTTATAAAAGAGAAGGGGTTCAAAGAGGTATGGCTGTTTGCGAGCATACTGGTGCCGAATTTACAACGCAATTGCATGTAGATGATTTAAAAGAATTAACTCGTGAATTGGGTTTTGATTTCGATAGAGAAGATGGTACATCACACTTGGATTTAAGTCCCGAAGGCAAACGATCTCGATTAGCACAAGCGCATTTGAAAGCCAGACAAGAAGGCGGAAATTTATTCGGTTAAAAGAAAAAAGCTTTAGTGTTTCACTAAAAAAAATAAAAATGGCAAAATTACCAGTTTCAGCAGAAAATATTGTAAAACTATTTGGGCCTCATAAAAATTACAGTCCAAAAGAAGGTTTTGAAGGAAGAGATGAACCCGATAAAGTGGTAGAAACCCATTGCTGCTTTTGTGGGATGCAATGCGGAATTAAATTATTAGTCAAAGAAAATAAAGTAGTGGGTTTTGATCCTTGGATGGAATTTCCTTTTAATGAAGGAAGGCTTTGTCCTAAAGGGGTTCAACGTTACTTGCAAAATAATCATCCCGATCGTTTGTTAACGCCACTCAAAAGAGTCGAAGGACAAGGTTTTGTACCAACCTCGTGGGACGAATCCATGAATAAAGTAGTAACCGAAATAAGTCGTATTCAACTCAAATACGGGAATGATGCCTTTGCGATGCTCTCGGGCGTTTCGTTAACTAATGAAAAAAGTTATTTGGTCGGTAAGTTTGCCCGTGTGGCTTTAAAAACAAAAAACTTAGATTATAACGGTCGTTTGTGTATGGTGAGCGCAGGAGCTGGAAATAAAAAGGCTTTTGGGTTAGATAGGGCTTCTAATAATTATTCGGATTTAGAATATGCTGAGGTAATTATTGTTGCTGGAGCTAATATTAGCGAAACCTTTCCAACGCTGACCCATTGGATTTGGAAAGCACGCGATCGTGGTGCCAAATTGATAGTGATTGATCCTCGAAATATTCCTTTAGCGCGTACCGCCGATTTGCATTTGGATGTGAAACCAGGAACCGATTCTGCTCTTTACGGTGCTATGCTAAAATATCTAGTTGACCATGATATGTTGGATCATGATTTTATAGATAATTACACTTCGGGTTTTCAGGAAACGATTGATGCTGTTAAGGATTATACCTTAGAATGGGCAGAAGAAATTACCGGAATTAAAAAAGAAAAAATCCAAGCTGCTGCCGAATTGTGGGGGAAAGCCAAGACTAGTTTTTTACTGCACGCTCGTGGTATCGAACATCACTCTAAAGGAGTTGATAATGTTTTGGGGTGTATCAATTTAGTGTTAGCCACTGGCCGAATCGGAAAGCCTTATTGTGGATATGGCACGATTACCGGACAAGGAAATGGACAAGGTGGACGCGAACATGGCCATAAATGCGACCAATTGCCAGGAAATAGGGATATTGAAAATCCGGAACATCGAAAATACATTGCCGATGTTTGGGGGATTAATGAAAAAGATTTACCCGGAAAAGGACTTTCTGCTTACGAAATTATCGAAGCAATTCATCGTGGCGAAATAAGAGGATTGATATCCATTTGTTTTAATCCCTTGGTTTCGTTACCCAATAGTAATTATGTAAGAGCCGCTTTAGAGAAATTAGAATTTTATGTGTGCATCGATTTCTTTTTAAATGAAACAGCAAGGCATGCCGATATTATTTTGCCGGGTTCTTTACAAGAAGAGGAAGAAGGTACCACTACTTCTGCCGAAGGCCGTGTAATTCGTATTCGACAAGCGGTTACGCCACCGGGAGATGCACGTACAGATACTTCGATTATTTTGGATTTGGCTAAACGTTTAGGTGAGCAAAAGCGATTTAATTTTGAAAATAGTGAAGCTATTTTTAATGAATTGCGTGTGGCTTCAAAAGGAGGGACTGCCGACTACAACGGCATTACTTATAAAAGAGTCGAAGATGAAATGGGCGTGTTTTGGCCTTGCCCAACCGAAGATCATCCCGGAACGCCACGATTATGGGAAGATAAAAAATTTAAAACACCCGATGGGAAAGCGCATTTTAATCCGGCGCCATATAAATTGCCAGGTGAAGTAACCGATGAGCAATATCCGATAACCTTAACTACGGGTCGCGTGGTTTCGCAATATTTAAGCGGAACCCAAACCCGAAGAATTGGTAAATTAGTGGATCAGTTTCCGGAACCTTTAGTCGAAATTCATCCCAATTTAGCTAAAGAATACGGAATTCAGCAAAGAGAGTTGGTTCGCGTTTCTACCCGTCGGGGCGAAGGCATTTTTCCGGCCAATATCGTCGAAACCATTCGTGAGGATACGGTTTTTATTCCGTATCACTGGTCGGGTGTAAAATCGGCCAATCAGTTAACTCCGGGTACGTTAGACCCTATTTCTAAAATACCCGAATTTAAAGTTTGCGCCTGTAAATTAGAACCCCTTAGAGAAATTGCCCCTGCTAGTAGCGAATCAACTGCTTACGCTAGTACTTAATTTAGTATAGTAAAAAAATGAATTATACCAATTTTAATCGACACGAAGAGTTTTTTGTAGATATGCAACGTTGCATTGGCTGTAAAGCTTGTGAAATGGCCTGTGCCGAATGCGAAACCAACGGACAAGAAACCATGATACATGTTAATTATGTGGATCGTGCTACCACAGTACAAACCACAGTGCAAGTTTGCATGCATTGCGAAGATCCAGTTTGTGCGAATGTTTGTCCGGCCGATGCTATTTCTCAAGATGAATTTGGAATTGTGCATACCGCGAATACTGAGCGTTGTATTGGATGTTCCAATTGCGTGATGGCTTGTCCTTTTGGCGTACCAAAAAAAGAAGAATCATTCGACTTGATGATGAAATGCACCATGTGTTACGACAGAACGAGTGTGGGTAAAAAGCCGATGTGTGCAACAGTTTGCCCAAGTGGCGCTTTGTTTTACGGTACAAAAGAAGAAATCGAAGAAATGCGACCAAATAGTACTGCGGTTAATTCCTTTATTTTTGGTAAAGAAGTGGTCAATACCAAAGTCAATATCATGATGCCAAAAGGAAGCAAAGAATTGCGAATTTTTTAAAAATTGCCAGATGAAAAAAGAAGATAATCTGAAAGAAAATTGGAAAAAAGATTTCCCGTACGAAAAGCCACAAGCTACTCAAATTAACCGAAGGGATTTTGCTAAATTCTTAACATTGGTTTCGGGAGGCTTAATGGTTGGTAGCGGGTTGGTTGCAGCAAAAGCCTATCTTTTACCAAAAGAAGAAGTACAGGGTGAACATTATATTTGTAAAAAAAACGAAGTACCCGTGGGTGGTACCCGAGGATTTGTACTCGAAGGAAGTACGATTCCGTATATTTTAATACATTTGGAGAACGGCGAATTTAGAGCCTACGAACAAAAATGTACACATTTATCGTGTTCGGTTTTTTATAAACCGGGTAGCGGAATTATTCATTGTCCTTGTCATGAAGGTTCTTTTGATGCTAATACGGGAGAGGTTTTAGCTGGTCCACCGCCAAGAGATTTGCCTCGTTTGGAGGTGATTTTTAAAGAAGAACATGTCTATGTGAAAGCTTTTATAAAAGTAAAAGAACGCGAAGTATAATGAAACAATTTCAATTATGAGTACCTTTAGAAAAAGTCAAAATAGTGCCAGCCCAGGAAAATTAAGCGTTATTTTGTCAACATTAATTTTTGTACAAATTTTAAATGTAAGCATACAGATTTGGCTGTTATACACTGCATTAAATAATGCATTGGATAACAATACCGAAATTTTAATTCCCGCTTTTATTGCTTCTGTAGTGCTCTTTTTTATTGGATTTGGATGGTTGTATTATTTGCCAAGCGGAAATTTCACCCGATACAAATAATTAAAAAATACAGTTATGAATTCAGCAACAACTAAAATAGCGTTTTTTTCGACCCAACCGTATGATAAAACTTTCTTTGAAAAGTACAACACAGAATTTGGTTTCGATCTAGAGTTTTTTGAAACACAATTGAATTTACGCACGGTTAATTTGATACAAAATGCTACGATAGTATGTGTGTTTGTTAATGATGTAGTAAATAGTGAAGTCATTGAACTACTTGCGGATAGAGGAATAAAAATTATCGCATTACGTTGTGCTGGTTTTAACAACGTTGATTTGGAAGCGGCTAAAAAGTTTGGTATTCAAGTTTGTAGAGTGCCCGCTTATTCGCCAGAAGCGGTTGCGGAACACGCCATGGCAATGGTTTTAACCTTAAACAGGAAAATTCACAAAGCGTATAATCGTGTTAGGGAGCAAAATTTTGCTTTAAACGGATTGTTAGGTTTTGATTTGTACGGTAAAACTTTTGGTATTATCGGAACTGGAAATATTGGGAAAGCGTTTTCCAAAATAGTGAAAGGTTTTGGTTGCAAAATTCTTGCTTTTGATATTGTAAAAGACCCAGAAATGGAAGCGGATGGAGTTGAATTTGTTGATCTGCAAACGCTATTTAAAGAAAGTAATGTAATTTCCCTCCATTGTCCATTAAATGAACATACTTATCATATAATTAATAAAGATTCGTTGTCTCAGATGAAAGATAATGTAATGATAATTAATACTAGCCGTGGTGCTCTTATTGATACTGCTGACATCATAGAGGCTTTAAAAAATGGAAAAGTGGGCTATTTAGGAATCGATGTGTATGAGCAAGAAGAGAAATTGTTTTTCCGAGATTTATCTGAAAATATCATTCAAGATGATGCTATTCAGCGATTAATGAGCTTTCCAAATGTTTTGGTAACGGCACATCAGGCTTTCTTTACCAACGAAGCTTTAACCCAAATTGCCGAAGTTACTTTAGGTAATATACAAGAATTACTTATGGGTAAAAAATTAAAAAATACACTAGCTCAAATGGCTTAACACATGTTTTTCTTTTATATAAAGAATAATAAAGGAATAGATAGCTAGTTTAATTTTCTATGAAATTAATAACAAATAGATTTATTTTTGTTAAATTATGTTTGAATAGATTGTTTTTAATGCAATACTGTTAAAAGTTGTTTTTAAGCGTGTTAAACCTTGATAACGTTGTTTTTAATCTGTTTTTTTTGTATTACTTTTGCAGTCTCAAATTTCAAATTTAAAAATGAAAAAAAATCTTCTTGTCTCTTTTTTGGCATTTGCAGCCCTTTTTCAAAGTTGTCAATCAGATGATATTTCTGATGTAAGTCCAAGCGAAACTTCTAAAGTAGTTTTAAATACAGACAGTAACGTGTTATCAAAACGAATGGATTATTCCGATTCGGGTGTAATACAATTAACTACAACTGCTTTAACTTCTAAATCAACTGCAACTACGAATGAAGCTTTTCCGATGTCATTATTGGCAGAAGTAGCACCACCCCTTTACGAGGGAAATACTTTAACCGCTACACATGTTGAGGTTAACGGAAATTATGTTTATGTTACCTATAATACACAAGGTGAAACCTATTTGGGAGGAATTGATGTTATTGATATTTCGCAACCTAATAATCCCACTTTAGTTATTCAGGCTATTTTGCCGAATACAGATATTAATACTGCTGTTTATAATAATGGTATTTTATATCTAACTGGAGCTAGCAATGTTGATGAAAATCCGGAGTTGACTTCTCCTGCTTTTGTGGCTAAAATGACACTTCAAAATGGATTATTGTCAAAAGATTATTCTTTAGTTTCTTTAAAAGGTCAAGTGGCTACTGGAGTTGCTGTAACCAATTCAAACTATTTTGCAGTTTCAGGAAGCGATGGTGTTTTAGCTAAATTGAATAAAACAACCAACGAAATACAAACTCAAATTCCGGTAGATGATTTACGTGCTTTGGGTTATATTGATAATAAAATAGTTGTTTTAAGTGGTACTGAAGGACTGAAAATTTACAATGCCGATTCGATGGCACTAGTATCTACTATTAAAACTTCAACGGATGTTGCTGATGCTAAAAGAACAATAGATTTTCAAGATAGCACTATTATGGTAGCGAGTGGTTATAGCGGATTAAAAGTGTTTGATGCGGCTGGAGGTTTATTGCAAACGCTTACTTTGCCAAACGCTTCAGGTACTATAGATCAAGAAGATATTGTGACCAATGCGGTATCAGTTAATGGCGATTATGTGTATGTGGCGAACGGTGCAGCTGGTGTTGCGGTTTACAAAAAATCAAATGGTATTTTAGTAGCTTTAGGGAGTATTTTTTTAGGAGATTCTTCTAATTATGTAAAAAGTGTAGGCGACTATATTTTTGTAGCTACCGGAAAAGGTGGATTGAAAATTATTAAAAAATTAAACGCTTCTATTGATTGTACTAGCTTTGCTACTTACAGTGGTGGTGATTGGTTGAATGTGAATTCGGGTGAAAATTTAAGCTACAAAGGAAGTGCTTCTTTACAAGGGATTAATGTCAATCAAAATTTGACTTTCTGTGGTTCTTTATCGGTAAGTCAAGGAATTAATATTAATAGTGGTGGAGTGTTTACTATTAAAGGTGCTTTAGCTCAAGGAAATACAAACAATCCGTATTTGTCATTTAACGTTAATGGAACTTTGAAAGTAGATGGCGACGTTGTCGTGTATGGTAATTTAGTGCTAAACAGTGGTGCTAAAATTGAATTTGCATCGGGTTCAAGTATTACCATTTACGGTACCGTTTACAAAAATTCTGGTGTAACTATCACCGGAAGTTATACCGATACCATGAATAAATTGAAATAAATAAATTAGGATTTAAAACCTGATTTAGTCAAATAAAAAAAGGGAGTTTCTAAACAGAAGCTCCCTTTTTGTTTGCGTATATTTTTTTGGGTTATCCAATCAATTCAACCATTTTTGCGTCACCAGCAACAACTACTTTTGTTAAACCGTTTTTGGCTAAGTTTTTCATAGAAGCATCCCATTTCTTACCGCTTAATCCTGCTTTTTCTTTTAATATAGGCAATTCAACTTGGTTGTTTGCTGCTTTTAATAATTCTACAATTAACTTTTCGTCTTCAGTTAATTCGATTGTAATTTTCTTTTCCGGACGCATTTGCGGGAACAATAAAACTTCTTGAATAGATGCATTATTGGTTAAATACATAATCAAACGATCCATTCCAATTCCCATTCCAGAAGTTGGGGGCATCCCGTATTCTAAAGCTCTTAAGAAATCTTCGTCGATAATTCCGTTTGCTTCGTCATCACCTTTTGCGGCCAAACGCATTTGATCTTCAAAACGCTCTCTTTGGTCAATTGGATCGTTTAACTCTGAATAGGCATTGGCAATTTCTTTACCGCAAACCATCAATTCAAAACGCTCTGTTAATTCTGGATTGTCACGATGTTCTTTACAAAGCGGCGACATTTCTTTTGGGTAATCCGTAATGAAAGTTGGCTGAATGTAATTTCCTTCACATTTAGCTCCGAAAATTTCATCGATCAATTTTCCTTTACCCATTGTTTCGTCAACTTCAATTCCCATTCCTTTGGCAGCTTCAAACAATTCTTGTTCGGTTTTTCCAGAAATATCAAATCCGGTAAAATGTTTGATAGAGTCGGTCATAGTAACGCGAGCAAATGGTGCTTTAAAGCTAATTTTGTGCTCACCAAAAGTAACTTCGCTCGTGCCGTTTACCGCAATAGCACAATGCTCCAATAAACCTTCTGCAAAATCCATCATCCAATTGTAGTCTTTATAAGCTACATATATTTCCATTGCGGTAAATTCAGGATTATGCGTTCTGTCCATTCCTTCGTTACGGAAGTTTCTCGAGAACTCATAAACACCTTCGAATCCACCCACAATTAATCTTTTTAAGTACAATTCATTTGCAATACGCATGTAAAGCGGAATGTCCAATGAGTTATGATGCGTAATAAACGGTCTTGCCGAAGCACCACCGGGAATGGATTGTAAAACCGGAGTGTCCACTTCAAGATAACCTGCATTGTTGAAATATTCTCGCATTGCGCTGAATAATTTCGTACGTTTAATGAAGGTTTCTTTCACCTGCGGATTTACGGTTAAATCTACGTAACGCATTCGGTAGCGCAATTCGGCATCGGTAAAAGCGTCGAAAACATTTCCATTCTCATCTACTTTCGGTAACGGGAGCGGACGTAATGTTTTGCTCAAAAAGGTAAAGCCACTTACACGAATACATTTAGCACCCACTTGAGTGGTAAACAATTCTCCTTCAATACCAATAAAATCGCCTAAATCGGTTAATTTTTTAAAAACCTGATTGTACAACGTTTTATCGTCACCTTCACACAAAACATCACGATTTACGTACAATTGAATACGCCCTTCGCTATCTTGTAACTCAGCAAAACATGCTTTCCCTTGATCACGAACACTCATCAAACGTCCAGCAACAATGACTTTTTTACCTTCCTCAAAAGTTTCCTTTATCTGTTTCGATGTATGATTTACAGGAAAAAGATTAGCCGGGTAAGGATTTATTCCTAAGTTGCGTAAGTTTTGAAGTTTTTCTCTTCGGATGATTTCTTGTTCTGATAAAGCCATTATATTCTGATTTTTAAGTGTGCAAAGATACTTTTTAAGTCGTAAAGATGCAACGTTTCAAAGTTTCAAAACAAAACTTTTTAAAAGAACAATCTATAATTTTTTAATTCATCTTTATTCTTGAATTCGCTTAAAGAATGTCTTTGTCAGCAAACCATTAAAAATGTCTTAGTATATTTGCATAAAACCTTCCTTATGAAAAACTTTTTATTTTTAATTGCAATTGTTTTAACTACATTAACAAGTTGCACTTTTACAGAAAACATGACGATTGCCGAAAATGGCTCTGGAAAATATTCGGTTGATATGGATGGTGCTACTTTAATGTCGATGGCTGGAGACCAATTAGCGGCGAGTATGGGAGAAAAGCAACCTAAAAATATTGATACAACGTTTACTTTTAAACAATTATTTGTTGAGAAAAAAGACAGTATTGCAAAGTTACCACTCGCGACGCAACAGGAACTTAAAAAGTTAGAAAATGTGGTCGTCAATATGAAAATGAATGCCGAAAATAAAGTGTTTTTATTGAAATTTAATAATGACTTTAAAAGTGTAAGCGAATTGCAAGATGTGATGAAAACATTGCAAACCTTACAAAAAATTGATTCTAAATCAGGCGGTGATAGTATGGGTTTAGGAAACGGAATGTTTTCGAACAATTCGGATGTTACCTATTCCTATGCGGGTAAAACTTTTAGCCGAAAAGCAACTCTTTTACCTAAAGAAAACAACAAAGCACAACAAGATTCTTTAGGAATGAATAAAATGATTTTTGCCTCATCTAATTATGTTTTAAAATATAATTTTCCTAAACGCATAAAAAAAGTATCAAATCCGAATGCTCTTTTTAGCGAAGATAAAAAATCGCTCACCATTCAATATCCTTTTACGGATTATATGGAACATCCCGAAAAACTAGATTTAATAGTTGAATTTGAATAAATGAATGCCATGAACAAACAAATACAACTGCAAGATTTAGGGCAACAAGATTACAACTCAACTTGGGAATATCAAGAAGTACTTTTTAAAGACATCATCGACTTAAAAATTAAAAACAGGAGAGAGGAATTGGATTTGCCTACTCCGAATTATTTATTGTTCGTTGAGCACCCACACGTTTATACGCTTGGTAAAAGCGGCGATTTGGATAATTTATTGTTATCCGAAAAACAATTAGAAACTAAAGGTGCTACTTTTTATAAAATCAACCGAGGGGGAGATATTACGTATCACGGACCAGGTCAAATTGTAGGATACCCCATTTTAGATTTAGAAAATTTTTTTACCGACATACACAAATACCTCCGTTTTTTAGAAGAAGCGATTATTATGACTCTTTCGGAATATGGCATCACTTCTGGTAGAAGCGAAGGCGAAACAGGCGTTTGGCTTGATGCTGGAACTCCATTTGCACGTAAAATTTGCGCTATGGGAGTGAGGGCTTCGCGCTGGGTAACGATGCACGGTTTAGCTTTAAATGTGAATACCGATTTGGGCTATTTTGATAATATAATTCCGTGTGGCATTCGCGGTAAAGCAGTAACCTCATTACATGTTGAACTCGGAGTTGAAAAAGTAGACGAAATGGAAGTTAAATCAAAGCTCATCAAACATTTGGCAAAATTGTTTGAGGCCGAAATGATTTAGTTGGTTTTAAATTTCTAATTTCAATTGTTCGGGCACTAAACGAAAACTCAAACGGTGGTATTTGGTTACCCCGTATTTTTCGATAGCTTCGCGATGTTCTTTCGTTGGATATCCTTTGTTTTTTTTCCAATTGTACATTGGAAATTCTTCGTGAATTTGATTCATATATTCATCCCGATACGTTTTAGCTAAAACCGACGCGGCAGCAATACTTAGGTATTTAGAATCCCCTTTTACAATACTTTGATTTGGAATTGATTTTAATAATTCGATTTCGTAATCCGAAAACTGTTTGCCAGCGGA
This sequence comes from Flavobacterium agrisoli, assembly GCF_016522065.1. Lineage (GTDB taxonomy): Bacteria > Bacteroidota > Bacteroidia > Flavobacteriales > Flavobacteriaceae > Flavobacterium > Flavobacterium agrisoli. Next base: position 241,924 of record NZ_JAEHFV010000004.1, read on the forward strand.
ATTTTTTAACCCCAATTTAGCATTGATATTTCGATTTCCATCGACTATTACAAATTCAGGTTTTGGATTCAGGTTTAAAATACACTCCTGCATCCCCTTCATCGAAGCGTTTAAAATATTGATTTCATCAATTTCTTGCGGTTCTAGATGTGTTACCGCAAAGGTTAAACACTCTTTCTCTATTATAGGACGCAATTTTTCTCGTATTTTTTCAGGAAGTTGTTTGCTATCATTTAGCAAAATATGGTTAAAATTACTCGGCAAAATCACTGCTGCTGCCGTTACAGGCCCAGCAAGGCAACCTCTTCCGGCCTCATCGGTCCCGCATTCTAAAGTATATTCTGAATAATTTTGTAAAAGCATAATTTTTGTTTTGTTAAAGCGGTTTTTTTTAGAATAAAAAAAAATGAAAAAAATAAAATGAAGGGCAAAAATAAGCAATTTGATATTTTTACGCCTTTGTTAAGCAAAAGTTAAATAAATTTAATTTTAGTGTTGCTTTGTTAAGAATTAATTATGATTTTTGAAGCATTACTAATTCAAATTTAAATTAATATGAGATTAAAATTCAAGTGGATTTTTTCATTGTTAGTGGCATTGTCATTGCAATTGGTTTCCGCACAAGAAAAAATGATTAAAGGTGTGGTTTCCGATGAAACAGGGCCGATTCCTGGCGTAAATGTTATTGTTAAAGGGACAAAAATAAGTTCGCAAACTGATTTTGATGGTACTTATACTATTAATGCTAAACAGGGCGAAACTTTAGTTTTTTCTTATGTTGGGAAAAACAATTTATCAATGGTTGTTGGTTCGTCTAGTACGATTAATGTACAACTAACTTCTGATTCTAATGAAATGGATGAGGTTGTAGTGGTTGCCTATGGAAAAACTACTAAATCAGCAAATACAGGTTCAGTGGCTTCAATTAGTTCGGAAAAATTGCAGGATAGAGCTTTAACAAATGTGTTGTCTGGTTTAGACGGAGCAACTTCTGGGGTACAAATTCAAACATCATCCGGTCAACCTGGATCTGCCCCTTCAGTGAGAATTAGAGGATTTAGTTCTATAAATGGATCTAATACTCCATTGTATATTGTAGATGGGGTACCTTATACAGGAGATATATCTGCAATTAATAGTGCTGATGTTGAGAGTATGAGTATTTTGAAAGATGCCGCTTCAACATCATTATATGGTTCTAAAGCCGCCAATGGTGTAGTAATTATTACAACTAAAATTGGTAAATCTGAAGTACCTAAGTTTACCTTAAATGTAAGTCAGGGTTTATCAAGTAGATCTATTCCTGAATATAGTAGAGTCAATGCTTCACAGTATTATCCTTTAGAGTGGGAAGCTATTCGTAATAGTAGACCAATGGGAACTCAGGCTCAATTAGACGCTGCTAATTTATATGCCACCAATAACGTTGCTACATTATTAGTAGTTAATCCTTTTAATGTTCAAAACAATCAGATTGTTGGGGTTGATGGTAAATTAAATCCTAATGCGGAACTTTTGTATGCGGATGATTTAGACTGGGAAAAACAATTGTCAAGAACTGGAATAAGAAGAAGTTCTGATTTTTCTTATCAAGGCAGAAGTGAAACTTCAAATTATTTTGTTTCGATAAGTAATTTGAAAGATGAAGGTGTTATTCAAAATTCTGATTATGAAAGAACAACAGCGAGAGTTAATATAAATTCTAAATTTAAAGAATGGTTTCGAACAGGATTGAATTTATCTGGAGCATTATCTGATTCTAATCAAGCAGTAAATGGAGTTGATAACACAAGTTCTTTTAATAATCCATTTAGAACTATTCGTTATATGGGACCTATATATCCGGTTTTCGATCATAATGCTGATGGTAGTTTTATGTTAGATGGTGCTGGTGAAAAAATATATTCAACTGTTAGAGGGGCTCAAGCATCTACAGGTAGAAATATTGTTTATGAAACTTTAAATAATAAAGATATTGATAAAACTATTGTTTTATCTGCAAGAACTTTTGCAGAATTTAAGTTGTTAAAAGATATTAAATTTACAGCAAATTATGCAATTGATAAGACCTCAATAAATAACTCTACTTACACTAATAAATTAATTGGTGATGCAGCAGGTATAGGAGGAGCATCAAAAAGTGATTACGTATATACAGGTGTGACTTTTAATCAACTTCTTGAATATGAAAAAGCATTTGGAAGTCATAATTTGTCAGTTCTGGCTGGTCATGAAAGTTTTGATTATGAAACAACATATCTAACAGGTACAAAAAGAGGTCAGGTAGTTAATGATAATACTGAATTTATAAATTTTGTAACAGTTACTAATTTAGATTCGTATTCAAGAAATTATTCAACAGAATCGTATTTCTCTAGATTAGGTTATGATTATGAAGGCAAATATATTTTATCGGCATCGTTCCGTAGAGATGGTTCTTCAAAATTTGCTAAAGAAAATAGATGGGGAAATTTCTGGTCAGTAGGTGCTGCTTGGAATATTTCAAAAGAGTCATTTTTATCAAGCAGTTCTTGGTTAAATGATTTAAAATTACGTGGGTCTTTTGGGGAAGTGGGTAATGATTCTCATACAAGTAATTCTGGACTTAGTTATTATGTTTATCAACCAACTTATTCATTAGGTTATGATAATGGATCTGAGGGTGGTATTGTTGCAAATGGTATTGGAGCACCTAATTTGAAATGGGAAAAAAATACTCAAGCCGATTTAGCTCTGGAATTTTCAACTTTTAGTAATAGATTTAGTGGAACTGTTGAATACTACAATAGAAAAACAGACGGTTTGATTTTTAATGTGCCAAATCCTTTGTCGCTAGGATTGGATAATAGAGTTGAAAATATTGGGTCCATGGAAAATGATGGTATTGAAGTTTCTCTTAATGCTATGTTTGTTAAAACCAAAGATTTCTCATGGGATTTTAATGTTAATGCTTCTACTATTAATAATAAAATTACTTCATTACCTCAGGAAGAAATTATTAATGGTTCTAAAAAGTTAAAAGTAGGAAGTTCGATGTATGATTATTGGTTGAGAGACTGGTATGGTGTTGATCCAACAGATGGATACATATTATATGTTTCAGATCCTAGTTTAATTGTTGCAAATGATGCTGAGCAGAGAGTTGTAAATGGCGTAAATGTTACAACAAATCATACTAAAGCTTTGTATCATTACGCAGGTTCTTCTTTACCTGATTTGTATGGTAGCTTTACTAATACATTCAAATATGCTGGGTTAGAATTAAGTGTGATGTTTACTTATCAGTTAGGTGGATTAACATATGATACTAACTATGCTTCTTTAATGCACTCTGGTAATCAATATGGATCAGCATTGAGTACAGATATTTTAAACAGATGGCAAAATCCAGGAGATATTACTGATGTGCCAAGATTAGATGTGAATAGAGAAACTCAAAATTCTGCTGCTTCTGATAGATGGTTGATTGATTCAGATTATTTATCTTTTAGACAAGCAAATTTAGCGTATAATTTACCAAATAATTTGACAGATAAATTAGGAATTAATAGTATGAGATTTTTTGTTAATGGGGAAAATTTAATTCTTTTTACCAAGAAAAAAGGAATGGATCCAACTCAAAATTTTAATGGAACTACTCAAAACAGATTTTCTCCTTCAAGAGTAATTTCATTAGGACTTAATTTAAACTTTTAATTAAAATATTATGAAAATTAATTATAAAAAATATTTATTAGCAGTAGGTTCTATACTGTTATTAGGATCATGCTCAAATGATTTTTTAGACCATACACCAACTGAGTTTATTTCAGAGGATGCTGCTACTGCCGATACGGATGCTCTTTATCTGGCCATAAATGGTATTCACCGTTCTATGTATATTAGATATGAGAATCAAGGAGAAACAGGGGTTGGAGGAGTTATGCAACAAATGGATATTGCAGGAGAAGATTTGGTTTATACCGCATCAAACGGGTGGTATGGAACTGTTTACAATTGGACAGCACCTTCAAATGATAATTCACAAGAGATAAGATTCCCTTATAGGACTTTTTATCAAATAATTAGAAATGCAAACGCTATAATAAATAATGCGGATGCAGCCTCAGGACCTCAGGAAGATAAAAATATTACTAAAGGTCAAGCGCTTTTGTATCGTGCGTTTTCTCATTATCAGTTGGTGCAAATTTATGCAAAGAGATATGTGAATGGAGTTTCCAATAGTCAAGATGGAATTCCTTTGATTTTAAACACAGTTGACATTGTTGGGAGATCGTCTGTTGAAGATGTTTATTCGCAAATAAATGCTGATATTGATGAGGCAATTGTATTACTGGCAGGTTATAAGAAGCCTAATAATTCACATTTAGATTTACCCGTAGCGTATGGATTAAAAGCTCGTGTTAATTTAACACAAGGAAATTGGGCTATAGCTGCAGATAATGCTGCTAAAGCTAGAGTAGGAAAAAGTTTAATGTCAATTGCGCAGTATACGGCTGGTTTTAATGATTATACTAATCCCGAATGGATGTGGGGAAGTGATGTAGTAGAAGTTCAAACAGCTTATTTTGCAAATTTTGGAGCTTATATGTCTCGTAATTTCAGTTCAACTGTTATTCGTGCTTGTCCTAAAGCAATTAATAGTAAATTATATAACCAAATACCAACAACTGATGTTCGTGCTGCTATTTTTAGTAAAACGGGAGAACATCCTGGTATAACTTTGGATCCTGCTGCAAAAAAATTTCCTTACACGAGTCAAAAGTTTTTATCAGTAAGTACTGCGGATAGTCGTTGTGATATTCCTTATATGCGTATTGCTGAAATGTATTTGATTGAAGCAGAAGCAAAAGCTAGGCTTGGTGCTGCTGATGCTGCAAAGATTTTGTTTGATTTAGTTCAGAAAAGAAACCCAGCCTATGTTTTATCAACTAGTACCGGTCAAACATTAATTGACGAAATTTTGTTTCAAAGAAGGATTGAGTTGTGGGGAGAAGGATTTAGATTTTTCGACTTAAAAAGAACTAACGCTACTTTAGATAGAACAGGAGCAAATCACAATAGTACATTAGTGGGAGGTGTATTAACAGTTCCCCCTACCGATAAAAGATGGCAATGGCTTATACCTCGCGCAGAAATTAATGCAAATCCACTTATTAAACAAAATGAGTTGTAATCATTTCATATTTTACAATTAGTATATTTTCTAAAATAGGCTGTCTATAATGACAGCCTATTTATTTTACAAGCCATAACCGAACAATCGCTTTGTTTTTTCGTAAATGTATTTTTATCTTTTTACATTTGCAGGATATATTTATCATTTATGAGGCATCTAACTAGAATTCTCTTTTTTTTATTTTTAGGCTTGTTTACTTCGGTGGTTTGCTCACAAGAGAAACCGAATTCAAATTTTGATATGCGTGATACCCATAAATCCATTTATGATACCGTAAAAAAAGCAGAATCTAAAATTGCAAAAATTGATCAATATCAAATTTATACGTTAGAACACGATACTATTATTGCAGATACTTCTTTGACCATTCAAAAATTATACAAACAAAATTACCTTCGAAAAGATACTTTTGGTTTATTACCATTTGCCAATATTGGGCAAACATACAATACCTTAAATTATGGTTTAACTAGTTTTGATCCCTATCCCGAGTTTGGTTTTAAGGCCAAACATTTTAATTTCTTAGAGGCTAATCAAATTCAATATTACAAAGTAGCCACACCTTTTACCGAACTTTTTTTTAATACTTCAATAGGAAAAGGTCAAAATGTTGATTCTTTTTTAACCTTAAATACATCCGAAAACCTCAATTTTTCTATTGCTTATCGCGGTTTACGTTCCGAAGGGAAATACATTAATTCGTTAACGAGTACAGGAAACTTCAGATTTACGGCAAGTTATCAAACAAAAAATAAAAGGTATATTCTGAATTATCACATGACCTATCAGGATATATTGAATGAAGAAAACGGCGGTATCACAACTCCCGAAAATTTTGAAAGTGACGATCCCGATTACAATAACCGCCAAAGGTTACAGGTTTATTTAACAGATGCGCGCTCTTTTTTAAAAGGAAGACGTTTTTTTATCGATCATGCTTTCCGAGTAAATAGAGAATCGGCCAATAATAACCTTTTTGTAACCCACCAGTTTAATTACGAAAATAAAGATTTTGAATATACACAACCTACCGTTGTTTCTACTGTAGGAACTACTCAAGTGCTACGTTTTGGAGAACCGTATGTGTATAGTAATATCAACGATCAAACGCATTTCAATAAATTGTACAATAAGTTTGGTTTGGCTTATGAAAACGTATTGTTGGGTAAGTTTTATTTTTATGTAGATGATTTCAGAAGTAATTATTATTACAATCGCGTTATAATTAATACCGACCCAGTTACAGGAGTACAAGATATTATTCCGAGTAATATGAGTCAAAATATCAATAATTTGGGTGGACAATACGAATATCAAAAAGACCGATGGAAAGGCCGTTTTTTATATTCACGATCCATTACCAATCAATCGCTTTCTAATTTAGATGCTTTTGTTAATTATCATGTAAACGATAAAATTCAGTTAGAAGCGCAATATCAAAATATTAATAAACTTCCGAATTTTAATTATAATTTGTTTCAAAGTAGTTTTTTGGAGTACAATTGGTCTAATAATTTTAAGAATGAAAAAATCAATTCCCTGCAAGTTTCCGTATTAAATCCGTGGTTGAGTTTATCAGCACAATACACAATTTTAAACGATCATTTGTATTTTTTTGATGCCGCTACCGATGAAGAAAAAGCCAATTATACCCAAATTATAAAACCTGCACAATACAATAATGCCATTAATTATCTTTCGGTAAAAGCGGCAAAAGAATTTGTTTTAGGTCATTTTGCGCTTGATAATAACGTTTTATATCAAAATGTTCAACAAACAGATTTGGTTTTGAATGTTCCCGAATTTGTTACGCGAAATACATTTTATTATACCAATTACCTCTTTAAAAAAGCACTTTATTTACAAACTGGAATTACCTTTAATTATTTTACGAGTTATTTCGGTAACAATTACAATCCTGTATTGGGCGAGTTTTTTGTGCAACAGGATAAAAAAATTGGTAATTATACCAACTTTGATTTTTTCATCAATGCCCGAATTCGTCAAACGCGATTATTCTTTAAGATCGAACATTTTGATGCCGCTTTAGGTGCAAACAACTATTATTCGGCACCCGATAATCCGTATCGTGATCTAACCATTCGTTTTGGTTTGGTTTGGAATTTCTTTCAATAATAATTTTTATGTAAGTTTTTTCTTTATTTTTATTTTAAGATTTGCTTTTTAATCGGAAATAAATATGAGAGAAGATTTTTTGCACTACGTTTGGCGGTTTAAAAAAATGGATGTTTTACAACTGCAAACATCCAAAAATGAGCCTATTGTTATAGTGAATTCCGGTGAGTATTTAGAACTTTCTGGCCCCGATTTTTTTAATGCCCAACTCATTATTGGCAATCAAAAATGGGCTGGAAACATTGAAATTCATGTAAAATCATCCGATTGGTATTCGCACAATCACGAACTCGATTCGGCTTACGAAAATGTTATTTTGCATGTGGTATGGGAACATGATACGGACGTGTTTAGAAAAGACAATTCCGAAATTCCTACGCTCGAATTAAAGCATTATGTTGAGTCAAATGTATTGGAGAATTATAATTATTTAAATCAATCTAAAAAATGGATTTATTGTGAAAATCAAATAAATCAGGTGTCTGATTTTGTATTTCAAAATTGGAAGGAACGACTGTTTTTAGAAAGGTTAGAGAAAAAATCTGATTTTATTGTAAAATTACTTCAAGCTTCTCATAATGATTGGGAAGCGGTGTTGTTTTTTCTTTTATCCAAAAATTTTGGTTTGAACATCAACGGTGATGCTTTTTTAAAAATGGCACAATCCTTAACTTTTGATTTGGTTAGAAAAGAAGCTTTTGAACTCGAAAATTTAGAAGCTTTGTTTTTTGGTCAGTTACAGCTGCTAGCCGAAAATAAAGAAGATGCTTATTTTAAAGACTTGCAATTTCGGTATTTTTATTTGGCTCATAAATACCAATTGGATTTAGAAAGTCAAAATGGAGTTCAATTTTTTAAACTTCGTCCCGATAATTTTCCGACAATACGATTGGCACAATTAGCTAATTTGTTTCATTTATATCCAAATTTGTTTTCAAAAATAATTGAATTAAAATCAATTGATGGGGCTTATACGTTATTACAAGTAGGTGTTTCCTGTTATTGGAAAACGCATTTTGTTTTTGATAAAAGCAGTCATAAACGAGATAAAATGGTTTCCAAATCATTTGTCGATTTAGTGCTAATCAATACTATAATTCCATTTCAATTTGTTTATGCAAAGTTAAACGGTACATTGAATATTGATTTTTTTTTAGAATTTATGGATGCTATTACACCTGAAAAAAACAGCATCATAGAAAAGTTTTTTTCTTTAGATGTAAAAGTGAAAAGTGCTTTAGATTCGCAAGCATTATTGCATCTTAAAAATGAATATTGCAACCATAACAAATGTTTATCCTGTGCAATTGGTGTGGAGCTATTAAAATAAAGCCTTCAGTTTTGGATATAATTGGTTATTTTTGCATCAAATACATTTCTAATTTTTATCATGTCAGCAATTTTAAAATTAAAATTCTTTTTCGAAAAATACGGTTTCCATGTGTCTTCTCGTTTGGCTGATAAGTTAGGAATACGAGTTGCTAATATCCGACTATTTTTCATCTACATTTCGTTTGTAACGGCTGGACTCGGGTTTGGAATTTACCTTACCCTAGCATTTTGGATTAAACTAAAGGATTTAATTCGCTCCAAACGAACTTCGGTTTTTGATTTGTAAATTAAGATAAAAAGAAAAGGGACTATGAAATTAAATTCGTAGTCCCTTTTACTTTACTGTATTGTAAAATTTATTTTTCTAATTTATTCAGGTTGCTGTGTTTTTTTCCGTAGGTGAAATAAATAACGATTCCTAGAGCCATCCAAATAATCAAACGTGCCCAGCTTTCATTTGGCAAGGAATACATCAAACCGAGGCAAACTAAAACTCCTGCAATAGGTACAAAGGGAACCAAAGGTGTTTTAAATGCTCTTGGTGCATCGGGCATTTTTACACGCATTACCATGACACCAATACATACTAATACAAAGGCTAATAAAGTTCCGATACTAACCATGTGTCCTAGATCGCTAACTGGAACAAACCCTGCAAAAATGCTCACAAATAATAAAAAGAATACATTGGTTTTCCAAGGAGTTCTAAATTTTGGGTGAATTTCGCTAAAGAATTTTGGTAATAAACCGTCTTTACTCATAGTGTAAAAAACGCGACTTTGCCCCATAAGCATCACTAACATAACCGAAGTATATCCGGCTAAAATTGCAACAATCAAACCGGTTTGTAAAAAGTCATATCCTGTTTTAGCAAATGCTGTAGCGGCAGGTTTGGCATCGCCAGCAAATTCGTAATAAGGAACCAAGCCAGTCATTACGTGAGCAAAAAGTACATATAAAATGGTGCAAATTACCAAAGAACCCAAAATACCAATTGGCATTCCTTTTTGAGGATTATTTGCTTCTTGCGCGGCGGTCGAAACGGCATCAAATCCAATAAAAGCAAAAAATACGGTGCCTGCTCCAGCAGCTACACCCGACCAACCGTATTTACCAAACTCACCTGTGTTTTCAGGAATATAGGGTGTATAATTTGCTGGATCAATAAAACTCCAGCCTATAACGATAAAAATAATTACAACAGCGACTTTTAAAACCACTAAAAAATTATTAAGCGAAGCCGATTCTTTTGTACCTCGAATTAACATTAATGATAAAAGTGCCACAATAAAAATTGCGGGTAAATTGATAATTCCGCCTTCTATAACGCTACCATCACTTAATTTTAAAGTTTCCCAAGGAGAACAAATTAATTCTGCGGGTAAGTGAATGCCGTATTTTCCGAGTAATTCTAATAAATACCTGGACCAACTCACCCCAACAGTGGCCGCCCCTAGGGCATATTCAAGTACTAAATCCCAACCAATGATCCATGCCATAAATTCACCCATGGTAGCATAAGAATACGTGTAAGCACTTCCTGCAACGGGAATCATCGAGGCAAATTCGGCATAACATAAACCGGCAAAAGCACATCCCACAGCAGCCAAAATGAACGAAAGAGTAACCGCTGGCCCTGCGTGGTCTGCCGCCGCTATTCCAGTTAGCGAAAATAATCCGGCTCCAATAATGGCTCCAACACCTAATGCAACTAATGAACTTGACGAAAGGCTTCTTTTTAGACCGTGCTCAGAATCAGATGCTTCTCCAAGCAGTATTGACAAGGGTTTTGTTTTCCAAATGGACATATAAAAAGGGTTTTAAATTAGTACGCTTCAAATGTATCGTTTTTTGTAAAAAATAAAAACATTTTTTCGTCTTTAAGTTATAAATAAGCAAAACTTAGGTTTAATAACTGCGAATTACTTTTAATCCCTTTCTTTTTGTTCAAATAATCACAATCTTTTGAATACTTTGTCAAAAATAATTTTACTATAAAAAAAATCTGATTATTTTTATTCGTTCTTAAATTTTATTTATGAGAAAATCGAACTCCAATTGGTTTCTAAAATATTCAAAAAAGCAGCAAATATCATTAGTTGTTTTGGTTGTTATTTGTTTGATGTTACAATTTGTTTTGTTTTCTGTCGATTTTAGCACCCAATATCACATTACTCCCGAAGAACAAAATTGGATTGGTAAACAAAAAGAATTAGAAGCTATTAAAGCAAAATCGAAATTAAATGAATTTCGGATTTATACTTTTAACCCTAATTATTTATCGGATTATAAAGGTTATAAATTAGGAATGTCTACTGCCGAAATTGATCGTTTGTTGGCTTTTAGAAAACAAAATAAATACGTTAATTCAGCAGCTGAATTTCAAAAAGTGACACAAATTTCAGATTCGTTATTGAAAATAATAGCACCATATTTTAAATTTCCAAGTTGGGTAAAAAACAAACCAGTTGCATTTGTTTCGAATTCGGTTAGAACTAAAAGTACTATGTCGAAAATTAAAACAGATATAAATTTGGCTACCGCTGCTGATTTGGAGCGAATTTATGGAATTGGAGAAAAATTAGCACAACGAATATTAAGTTATAAAGCAAAAGTGGGTGGTTTTGTTAGTATGAAACAACTAGATGAAATTTGGGGACTTTCTCCGGAGGTTTTGAGTGAATTAGATCAGAATTTCAAGATTATTCAAATGCCAGTTATTAAAAAAGTAAACATCAATAATGCTTCTTTAAAAGAGTTAAGTCAATTCCCCTATTTTAATTATGCTTCCGCCAAACAAATTTTAATTTATCGAAGTATGAATGGTGATTTTCATAGCATTGAAGATTTAATAAAAATTAAAGATTTTCCTGTAGAAAAAGCAAATATAATTGCCCTATATTTGGACTTTTAAATAAATATTGAAATATGAATTTTGATTATAATGAAACTCAATCGATGATTGCACAATCAATTCGTGATTTTGCGGCTTTACACATTCAGCCCAATGTTATGGAATGGGATGAGAATCAGGTTTTTCCGGTAGATTTGTTTAAGTCTTTAGGAGAAATGGGTTTTATGGGGGTTTTAGTTCCCGAAGCGTATGGAGGTGCAGGCTTGGGATATCACGAATACATTACAATTATTGAGGAAATTTCAAAAGTAGATCCTTCTATAGGATTATCAGTTGCGGCACATAATTCGCTTTGTACCAACCATATTTTGACTTTTGGTTCTGATGAACAAAAAAAGAAGTGGTTGCCAAAATTGGCATCAGGTGAACATATTGGTGCTTGGGGGCTAACCGAGCACAATACGGGTTCTGATGCGGGTGGTATGAATACTACTGCCAAGAAAGAAGGGGATTATTGGGTTGTTAATGGAGCTAAAAATTTTATCACGCATGCAATTTCAGGTGATATAGCTGTTGTGATTGTGCGAACAGGTGAAAAAGGCGATTCTAAAGGTATGACCGCTTTTGTATTTGAAAAAGGAATGCTAGGTTTTAGTTCCGGAAAAAAAGAGAATAAATTAGGAATGCGTGCAAGCGAAACGGCCGAATTGATTTTTGATAATTGTAAAATTCCAGATGCAAACCGTTTGGGTGAAGTCGGTCAAGGTTTTATTCAAGCGATGAAAGTGCTTGATGGAGGTCGAATTTCCATCGGAGCGTTGTCTTTAGGTATTGCCAAAGGTGCTTATGAAGCAGCTCTGAAATATTCTAAAGAAAGACATCAGTTTGGGAAACCGATATCCGAATTTCAAGGTATTTCTTTTAAATTAGCCGATATGGCTACCGAAATAGAAGCTTCTGAGCTGTTGTTGCACAAAGCAGCTTTCTTGAAACAAAAACACCAACCCGTTACTAAAATAGGAGCGATGGCTAAAATGTATGCTTCGGAAGCGTGCGTGAAAATAGCAAACGAAGCAGTTCAAATTCACGGAGGTTACGGGTATACAAAAGATTTTCCTGTTGAAAAATTCTATCGCGATTCGAAGTTATGTACCATTGGGGAAGGAACTACCGAGATTCAAAAAGTTGTAATTTCAAGAAATTTATTGAAAGAGTAGTCTAGTTTTAGTTATAACAGGTTATAGGTTTGTTTTAATTGAGTGTGATGTAGTGTAATGATTTTTTTAAAATAATTAATTATTTATAACTGATAATTCAGAATTAATTTTTACTTTTGCAGCCTTAACGAAAGGAGGTGTCAAAATTATGTTAATTATACCGATTAAAGACGGAGAAAATATTGATAGAGCGTTAAAACGTTACAAAAGAAAATTTGATAAAACAGGAACTGTTCGTCAATTAAGAGCACGTACAGCTTTTATAAAACCGTCAGTTGTTAAGAGAGCGAAAGTTCAAAAAGCAGCTTACATTCAACGTTTGAAGGACAGCTTAGAAAGTTAATCTTTTTTATGTATTAAATAAATACCGTTAGTGGTCAAAATTTTATAATTTTGATGCTAACGGTTTTTTTATGGAAAAAAATGTAAAAGCTTTTGGGGATTATTTGCTTTTGGAAAAAAAATATTCCAAAAATACTGTGCAGGCATACGTGAAGGATTTGGTTGATTTTGAAAATTTTATTGTTGATCAGGCTGTTTGGGAGGATTTGGCGAGTGTTGAATTTGTGGCAATAAGAAACTGGGTGGTTGTTTTGGTTGATTCTGGTTTAGAGAGCAAAACAGTTAATCGTAAAATGGCTTCTTTAAAAGCTTTCTATAAGTTTTTGTTAAAGAGTAGGCAAATAGCGGTGAATCCGATGTTGAAATACAAAGCGCTAAAGGTGGCTAAAAATATTCAAATTCCTTTTTCGGAAAAAGAATTGAAATTAGTGTTAGAGGAATTTGATGAGGAAGATGGTTTTCTCGCAAAACGAGATAGGTTAATTGTGGAGTTGTTTTATGTAACCGGAATTCGTCGCTCAGAATTGATTGAGTTGAAGTTGAATTCTTTTGATTTAACTCGTGATGTGGTAAAAGTGTTGGGTAAAAGAAATAAAGAGCGCTTGATTCCTTTGTTGCCTAAAATAAAAGATCAGATTAAAGAATATTTAAAAGATCGTAGTGAGTTGGGGATTGTAGGAGATGATTATTTTTTTGTTTCTAAAAAAGGGTTAAAATTGAGTGAAAGCTTTGTGTATAGGTTAATAAATGTTTACTTTAGTAAGGTTTCTGAGAAAGTAAAAAAAAGTCCGCATATCCTCAGGCATACATTTGCCACGCATCTCTTAAATAATGGTGCTGAATTGAATTCTATTAAAGAATTGTTGGGGCATTCGAGTTTGGCATCAACGCAAGTGTATACGCATTCGAGTTTAGCAGAACTTCAAAAAGTATATAAAGAAGCGCATCCTAGGAATAAGAAGTGATTCTTTAGTTTATTGTTTAATCCTAAAATTTTGTATTATGAAGGTAAATGTTCATGCAGTTAACTTCGCAGTTGACAAAAAACTGGTAAATTTTGTTCAAGGAAGAATGGATAAATTAGAAAAGTATTATGACCGAGTGGTGTCGTCGGATGTGTATTTGAAGGTCGAGCGGACTAGTGATAAAGAGAATAAGTGTGTGGAGATAAAAGTAAATGTACCTGGTGATGATTTTTTGGTCAAAAAACAATGCAAAAGTTTTGAAGAAGCAGTGGAGCTTTCTGCTGAATCTCTCGAGCGTTCTTTGGTTAAAAGGAAGGAAAAAACAAGAACACATCTATAAATTGAAAAATTTTTCAAAAAATGTTTTGAATCCTAGATAAAATCTCTACATTTGCAGTCCGTTAGAAATAGCGGACTTTTTTATTGAAAAATGCCGATGTAGCTCAGCTGGCTAGAGCAGCTGATTTGTAATCAGCAGGTCGTGGGTTCGAGTCCCTCTATCGGCTCTTTTTTTTGAAATATTGTATTAGGTTCGGGGAGATACTCAAGCGGCCAACGAGGGCAGACTGTAAATCTGCTGTGAAAACTTCGCAGGTTCGAATCCTGCTCTCCCCACTAAATTTCAGTTAAAATCCTGAAAAGGATAAGTTTGGTTGAAATTTGTCTGTCGCCGGTGTAGCTCAGGGGTAGAGTGCTTCCTTGGTAAGGAAGAGGTCTCGGGTTCAAATCCCGACATTGGCTCAAGTAGTAGGAAATTGAAAATTAATATATAACTAAGATTAAAAATTAAGTAAAATGGCAAAGGAGAATTTTAATCGTTCCAAACCGCACTTAAACATAGGTACAATTGGACACGTGGATCACGGAAAAACTACATTAACTGCTGCAATCACGAAAGTATTGTCTGATGCAGGTTACTGTCAAGCAAAATCTTTTGATCAAATCGATAACGCTCCAGAGGAGAAAGAAAGAGGTATTACTATTAATACATCTCACGTAGAATATGAAACAGCTAATCGTCACTACGCTCACGTTGACTGTCCAGGTCACGCGGATTACGTAAAAAACATGGTTACTGGTGCTGCTCAAATGGATGGTGCTATCTTGGTAGTTGCTGCTACAGATGGTCCAATGCCACAAACTCGTGAGCATATCCTTTTAGGTCGTCAGGTTGGTATTCCAAGAATCGTTGTATTCATGAATAAAGTGGATATGGTTGATGATCCTGAGTTGTTAGAGCTTGTTGAAATGGAAATTAGAGATTTATTATCTTTCTATGAGTATGATGGAGATAATGGTCCTGTTGTTCAAGGTTCTGCTTTAGGAGGATTGAATAATGATGCTGCTTGGGTTCCTAAAATTTTAGAATTGATGGAAGCTGTTGATAGCTGGATCGAAGAGCCAGTTCGTGACGTTGCTAAACCATTCTTGATGCCAGTTGAAGACGTGTTTACAATTACAGGTCGTGGAACTGTTGCTACAGGTCGTATCGAAACTGGAGTTGCTAATACTGGAGATCCTGTTGAGATCATTGGTATGGGAGCTGAAAAATTGACTTCTACTATTACTGGAGTTGAGATGTTCCGTAAAATCTTAGATAGAGGTGAGGCTGGAGATAACGTAGGTTTGTTGTTAAGAGGTATTGATAAAGCTGATATCAAACGTGGTATGGTTATTATTAAGCCAGGATCTGTTAAGCCACACGCTAAATTCAAAGCTGAGGTTTATATCTTGAAAAAAGAAGAAGGTGGACGTCACACGCCATTCCATAATAACTACCGTCCACAGTTTTATGTGCGTACAACTGACGTGACTGGGGTTATTACTTTACCAGCTGGAGTAGAGATGGTAATGCCAGGTGATAACTTGACTATCGAGGTTGCTTTGTTAAGCCCAATCGCGATGAATGTAGGTTTGCGTTTCGCTATCCGTGAAGGTGGTAGAACTGTAGGTGCAGGTCAGGTTACTGAAATTGTTGAGTAATTATTCAAACAAATAAATAAAGCCAGTTTAGTTTCTTTTTTATGAAATTTAATACTGGCTTTTATACGGGCGTAGTTCAAGGGTAGAATAGCGGTCTCCAAAACCGTTGATGGGGGTTCGAATCCCTCCGCCCGTGCAATAAAAATATAGCAAATGGCAAAAATTGTTAATTACATATCGGAATCATTCGAGGAGTTAAAGTCAAATGTAACCTGGCCTACTTGGGCTGAAGTGCAAAAATTGACAATTATTGTGGCTGTTTTTTCAGTCTTATTCGCTTTGGCAACATGGGGGGTAGATGAGTTTTTTGCAAAAGTATTGGCTGGATTTTTTAATTGGATTAAAGCGTAAATTTTTGTGATGGCTGAAAATAATATGAAAAAATGGTATGTGGTTCGAGCAGTAAGCGGACAAGAAAATAAAGTTAAAGCTTATATCGAGACTGAAATTGCTAGATTAGGGATGGAGGATTATGTTTCTCAGGTTTTGGTTCCTACTGAGAAAGTGGTGACTGTAAAAGATGGGAAAAAATCGGCTAAGGAGAAAGTGTATTTTCCTGGTTATGTGATGATTGAAGCTAATTTAGTGGGTGAGGTACCTCATATTATTAAATCTATTACCAGTGTGATTGGGTTTTTAGGGGAAGTAAAAGGTGGTGAACCTGTTCCTTTGAGAATGTCTGAAGTAAATAGAATGTTAGGTAAGGTAGATGAATTGGCTGTAAATACCGATACACATGCGATACCTTTCAGTGTTGGTGAAACGGTTAAAGTGATTGATGGTCCTTTTAATGGTTTTAACGGTACGGTTGAAAAAGTAAATGAAGAGAAGCGTAAACTTGAAGTAATGGTGAAAATTTTCGGAAGAAAAACGCCTTTGGAATTGAGTTTTATGCAAGTTGAAAAAGTATAATTTTATTGTTACATATATAACAACCATTACATTCGCTTCCAATTGATTGTAATGTAAATTTTTTTAAAATGGCTAAAGAGATAAGTAAAGTAGTTAAACTACAAGTTAAGGGAGGTGCTGCGAATCCATCGCCACCGGTTGGACCTGCTCTAGGAGCTGCTGGGGTTAACATCATGGAGTTTTGTAAGCAATTTAATGCTAGAACTCAAGATAAACCTGGCAAAGTTTTACCAGTACAAATTACTGTTTACAAAGACAAATCTTTTGACTTTGTTGTTAAGACTCCTCCAGCTGCGGTTCAATTAATGGAAGCTGCAAAGCTAAAATCTGGTTCTGGTGAGCCTAATCGTAAAAAAGTAGCTAGTGTTACTTGGGAACAAATTAGAGCTATTGCTGAAGACAAAATGCCAGACTTAAATGCATTCACGATGGAGTCTGCTATGAGTATGATTGCAGGAACAGCTAGATCTATGGGTATAACTGTATCAGGAGATGCTCCTTTTTAATTAAAAAAAAGACATGGCAAAATTAACAAAAAAGCAAAAAGAGGCTGCTTCAAAAATTGAAAAGAATAAATTATATTCTCTTAAAGACGCTGCTGCTTTAATTAAAGTAGTTGCATCTGCAAAATTTGATGAGTCTGTTGATATCGCTGTTCGTTTAGGTGTAGATCCTAGAAAAGCGAATCAAATGGTAAGAGGTGTGGTTACATTACCTCACGGAACAGGTAAAGATGTAAAAGTATTAGCATTAGTTACACCAGATAAAGAAGCCGAAGCTAAAGAAGCAGGAGCTGATTTCGTTGGTTTAGATGAGTACTTGCAAAAAATTAAAGACGGTTGGACAGATGTTGATGTTATCATCACCATGCCTGCAGTAATGGGTAAATTAGGTCCATTAGGTCGTATTTTAGGACCTAGAGGTTTAATGCCAAACCCTAAGACAGGTACAGTTACTATGGATGTAGCAAAAGCTGTTCAAGAAGTTAAAGCTGGTAAAATTGACTTTAAAGTTGATAAAACTGGTATCGTGCATGCAGGAATTGGTAAGGTTTCTTTTGGAGCTGAGCAAATTGTTGACAACGCACACGAGATTATTCAAACATTAATTAAACTTAAACCAACTGCTGCTAAAGGTACCTATATTAAAGGTATTCACCTTACAAGCACTATGAGTCCTGCTATTGCATTAGACCCAAAGGCAGTATAATTGGTAGTTAAAAATTTTTAGTATGACTAGAGAAGAAAAATCAATCGCGATTGAAGATTTAACTGCACAGTTAGCTGGTACAAATATTGTTTATGTAGCAGATATTTCTGGACTTAATGCAGAAACTACTTCAAGCTTAAGAAGAGCATGTTTTAAAGCAGGTGTAAAATTAGAAGTTGTAAAAAATACGTTGCTTGCAAAAGCAATGGAAGCTTCTGATAAAGATTATGGTGATTTACCTACTGTTTTAAAAGGGAACACTTCTATTTTTATTGCTGAAGTTGCCAATGCACCTGGTAAGATTATCAAAGATTTTCGTAAAAAATCAGATAAGCCAATTTTAAAAGGGGCTTTTATTAATTCTGAGATTTATATCGGAGATAATCAATTAGAAGCATTAGCTACTATTAAATCTAAAGAAGAGCTTATTGGAGAGGTTATTGGATTATTGCAATCACCTGCTCAAAGAATTATTGCTGCTCTTCAAAACAAATTTGCTGGAGAAGAATCAGCAGAATAAGTTTGTGTATATAGCTGGTAATTAAATTGCTGGTTTACAAAAATGAACGCACATAAATAATTATAATTTTACAAATCATTTTAAAACGATAGAAAAAATGGCAGATTTGAAACAATTCGCAGAACAATTAGTTAACTTAACTGTAAAAGAAGTTAACGAGTTAGCAACAATATTAAAAGATGAGTATGGAATTGAGCCTGCTGCTGCAGCTGTTGTAGTTGCTGCTGGTGGAGCTGAAGGTGGAGCTGAAGATGCTCAAACAGAATTTACTGTAGTATTGAAAGAAGCTGGTGCTTCTAAATTAGCTGTAGTAAAATTAGTTAAAGAACTTACAGGTTTAGGTCTTAAAGAAGCTAAAGATATCGTAGATGGTGCTCCATCTAACGTTAAAGAAGGTGTTTCTAAAGAAGAGGCTGAAGGTCTTAAAAAATCATTAGAAGAAGCTGGAGCTGTAGTTGAACTTAAATAAGTTTACTCGGTTTTAAGAACTAGGTTTAGGTCTTGAGTTAAAGCTCAATGGCCTAAACCATTTTTCGTATAATAAAATAGATCAAGTTTTATTATTCCATAGTTTAAAATACGAAAAAGTTTTTTTATCAATACGAAGAAAAAAAATGAAGCCGGTTTTAGTTGTTTTATTTTTAAAGATGTATTGATTATAAAAAGAAAGTATACCTTAAACAATGTGTTTTACACAAAAAACTACTTTTTTTTAATCAAAATTTTGTCCATTGATGATAACAAATCAGACTGAAAGATTGAATTTTGCCTCTACAAAAAATATCCCTGTATATCCAGATTTTCTAGATGTTCAGGTTAAATCTTTTAAAGATTTCTTTCAATTAGAAACGAAATCAGACGAAAGAGGCAACGAAGGGCTATACAATACCTTCATGGAAAATTTCCCAATTACAGATACAAGAAATAATTTTGTATTGGAGTTCCTTGATTATTTTGTTGATCCACCACGTTATACAATTCAAGAATGTATAGAGAGAGGTTTAACGTATAGTGTGCCTTTAAAAGCAAGGTTGAAACTATATTGTACAGATCCAGAACACGAAGATTTTGAAACTATTGTACAAGATGTTTATCTTGGAACAATTCCTTACATGACGCCTAGCGGTACGTTTGTAATTAATGGTGCAGAGCGTGTAGTAGTATCTCAATTACACCGATCTCCGGGTGTTTTCTTTGGACAATCATTCCATGCAAATGGTACTAAATTATATTCTGCCAGAGTAATTCCTTTTAAAGGTTCTTGGATAGAATTCTCTACCGATATTAATAGCGTTATGTATGCTTATATTGATAGAAAGAAAAAATTACCTGTAACAACTTTATTCCGTGCTATCGGTTTCGAAAGAGATAAGGATATCCTTGAAATTTTCGACTTAGCTGAAGAAATTAAAGTTTCTAAAACAGGAATTAAAAAATATATTGGCAGAAGACTTGCTGCGCGTGTATTGAATACATGGCATGAGGATTTCGTAGATGAAGACACCGGAGAGGTGGTTTCCATCGAACGTAATGAAATTATTTTGGATCGTGATACCATTATCGACAAGGATAATGTAGAAGAAATTATTGATGCCAATGTAAAGTCTATTTTGTTACACAAAGAGGATAATAACCAAGCAGATTATGCAATTATCCACAATACCTTACAAAAAGACCCAACTAACTCTGAAAAAGAAGCTGTTGAGCATATCTACCGTCAGTTGCGTAATGCTGAACCGCCTGATGAAGAAACTGCTCGTGGTATTATAGATAAATTATTCTTCTCAGATCAACGTTATAACTTAGGTGAAGTTGGTCGTTATAGAATGAACAAAAAACTTGGTTTGGATATCCCAATGGAAAAGCAAGTGCTTACCAAAGAAGATATTATTACCATTGTAAAATATTTGATTGAATTGATCAACTCTAAAGCAGAGATTGATGATATTGATCACTTATCAAACCGTCGTGTGAGAACAGTTGGTGAACAATTGTCTCAACAATTCGGTGTTGGTTTGGCACGTATGGCTAGAACTATTCGTGAAAGAATGAACGTTAGAGATAACGAGGTGTTTACACCAATTGATTTGATTAATGCTAAAACATTGTCATCGGTTATCAACTCTTTCTTTGGTACTAACCAGTTGTCTCAATTTATGGACCAAACAAATCCATTAGCTGAGATTACACACAAAAGAAGACTTTCTGCCCTTGGACCAGGTGGACTTTCGAGAGAAAGAGCTGGTTTCGAGGTTCGTGACGTTCACTATACGCACTACGGACGTTTGTGTCCGATTGAAACTCCTGAGGGACCAAACATTGGTTTGATTTCTTCTCTAGGTGTTTATGCAAAAGTAAACGGTATGGGATTCATTGAAACACCTTACCGTAAAGTAACAGACGGTGTTGTTGATTTAGAATCGACTCCTGTTTATTTAAGTGCAGAAGAAGAAGAAGGAATGTTAATTGCTCAGGCAAACATTGAAATGGAAGATTCTGGTAAAATTACTGCCGAAAATGTTATTGCCCGTGAAGAGGGTGATTTCCCAGTAGTAGAGCCTTCAAAAGTGGATTACACTGACGTTGCTCCAAACCAAATTGCTTCTATTTCAGCTTCGTTAATTCCTTTCTTGGAGCATGATGATGCGAACCGTGCTTTAATGGGATCCAACATGATGCGTCAAGCAGTACCGTTAATTCGCCCTGAAGCACCTATCGTTGGAACTGGTCTTGAGCGTCAAGTGGCTTCAGATTCTAGAGTTTTAATTAATGCTGAAGGACATGGTACTGTAGAGTATGTTGATGCTAACATCATTACAATTAAGTACGATCGTACCGAAGAAGAAAGAATGGTTAGTTTTGAATCAGATGAAAAAACATACAATCTGATTAAATTTAGAAAAACCAACCAAGGAACAAGTATTAACTTGAAGCCAATCGTAAGAAAAGGTGACAGAGTTATTCCGGGTCAAGTATTATCTGAAGGATATGCTACTCAAAATGGAGAATTAGCTTTAGGTCGTAACCTAAAAGTAGCCTTCATGCCATGGAAAGGGTATAACTTTGAGGATGCGATTGTAATTTCTGAAAAGGTAGTTCGTGATGATATTTTTACATCGATCCACGTTGATGATTATTCATTAGAGGTTAGAGATACTAAGTTAGGAAATGAAGAATTAACAAACGATATTCCTAACGTTTCAGAAGAAGCTACTAAAGATTTAGATGAAAATGGTATGATCAGAATTGGAGCAGAGGTTAAACCTGGCGACATTTTGATCGGAAAAATTACACCAAAAGGAGAATCAGATCCTACTCCAGAGGAAAAATTGCTTCGTGCAATCTTCGGGGATAAAGCAGGTGATGTAAAAGATGCTTCATTAAAAGCGTCTCCATCTTTACATGGAGTTGTTCTTGATAAAAAATTATTTGCAAGAGCGGTAAAAGACAAACGTAAACGTACTCAGGATAAAGATGCTTTAGGCGCTTTAGAAATGGAATTCGAAACTAAATTTGTTGAATTAAAAGATAGATTAGTTGAGAAATTATTCTTGATTGTTAACGGAAAAACATCTCAAGGTGTAATGAATGATTTGGGTGAAGAGGTTTTACCAAAAGGTAAAAAATATACTCAAAAAATGCTTTACGCAGTAGAAGATTTTGCTCACTTAAGCAAAGGTCAATGGGTTGCTGATGACGCTACAAATAAAATGGTTAATGATTTAATTCATAACTATAAAATTAAGCTGAACGACTTACAAGGATCTTTAAGAAGAGAAAAATTCACTATTACGGTTGGAGATGAATTGCCATCAGGAATCTTGAAATTGGCTAAGATTTATATCGCTAAAAAACGTAAGTTAAAAGTTGGTGATAAAATGGCGGGTCGTCACGGTAACAAAGGTATTGTGGCACGTATTGTTCGTCATGAAGATATGCCTTTCTTGGAGGATGGGACACCGGTAGATATCGTGTTGAACCCACTTGGGGTACCTTCGCGTATGAACATTGGTCAGATTTATGAAACCGTTCTTGGATGGGCTGGTCAAAACTTAGGTAGAAAATTTGCTACTCCAATTTTTGATGGTGCATCTTTGGATCAAATTAATGAATTGACTGATGAAGCTGGAATTCCAAGATTCGGTCATACGTATTTGTATGATGGAGGTACTGGAGAACGTTTCCACCAAAGAGCTACAGTTGGAGTTATTTATATGTTGAAATTAGGGCATATGGTTGACGACAAAATGCACGCTCGTTCTATTGGTCCGTACTCATTGATTACGCAACAACCATTAGGAGGTAAAGCACAATTTGGAGGTCAGCGTTTTGGAGAGATGGAAGTTTGGGCTCTTGAGGCATATGGTGCTTCAAGTACACTTAGAGAAATTTTGACAGTTAAATCGGATGATGTTATTGGTAGAGCTAAAACTTATGAGGCAATCGTAAAAGGAGAAACTATGCCAGAACCAGGTTTGCCAGAATCATTTAATGTATTAATGCATGAATTGAAAGGTCTTGGTTTAGACATTCGATTAGAAGAATAGTATTCAATATTCAGTGTTCAGCATTTGGTAATCAGTTATTAATGAAAGCTAAGTGCTGAACGCTGAATCTTTATAAATTAGTTTTCAGGATTTATACCCGTAAACCGTTCCGATTTTTTATAATAACCAATGGGTTTTATAATTAGCACCTCAATTGAAGAATTGTGGTTTTGAGAAGTAATTCGAGGTAGTGTTTAAGTCGAAAAGTTTGAAAGTCCAAAATCCAAAGTCATTACTCATGATTTTATAAACTTTAAGACATTTGACTTTAGACTAAAACAAAATCAATTTTTAATTGCAAATAAATCAATAGTAAAAACTATGATGAATAATAGAAATAATAAAGATAAAAATCTTGTAAAAAGATTTAACAAAATTTCGATAGGGCTAGCATCTCCAGAATCTATCTTGAAAGAATCAAGAGGTGAGGTTTTGAAACCAGAAACTATCAATTATAGAACACACAAACCAGAGCGTGATGGTCTTTTCTGCGAAAGAATTTTCGGTCCAGTTAAAGATTTTGAATGTGCTTGTGGTAAATATAAAAGAATTCGTTACAAAGGGATTATCTGCGACCGTTGTGGTGTAGAAGTTACTGAGAAAAAAGTACGTCGTGATAGAGTAGGTCATATTAATTTAGTTGTGCCCATCGCACACATTTGGTATTTCCGTTCTCTTCCTAACAAAATTGGTTATATTTTAGGATTGCCATCTAAGAAATTAGATATGATTATTTACTACGAGAGATACGTAGTTATTCAGCCAGGTATTGCTAAAAATGCTGATGGAGAATCGTTACAAAGACTTGATTTCTTGACCGAAGAAGAATACTTAAATATTTTAGATTCTCTTCCACAAGAAAATTTATATTTAGACGATATGGATCCAAATAAATTCGTTGCCAAAATGGGAGCTGAATGTATTATGGATTTATTAGCACGTATTGATTTAGATGCTTTATCTTATGAATTGCGTCACTCGGCTAATAATGAAACGTCTAAACAACGTAAAACTGAAGCTTTAAAAAGATTACAAGTTGTTGAGTCTTTCCGTGAGTCTAACGAAAACCGTGAAAACCGTCCAGAATGGATGATTATGAAAGTGGTGCCGGTTATTCCACCAGAATTGCGTCCGTTAGTGCCGCTTGATGGAGGTCGTTTTGCTACTTCCGATTTGAATGATTTGTACCGTCGTGTAATTATCCGTAACAACCGTTTGAAAAGGTTAATGGAGATTAAAGCTCCTGAGGTAATCTTAAGAAACGAAAAACGTATGTTGCAAGAATCGGTAGATTCATTATTTGATAACACGCGTAAAGCTTCTGCTGTTAAAACGGAGTCAAACAGACCATTAAAATCTTTATCTGATTCCTTAAAAGGGAAACAAGGACGTTTCCGTCAAAACCTTTTAGGTAAACGTGTGGATTATTCTGCTCGTTCGGTAATTGTTGTTGGTCCAGAGTTGAAATTATTCGAATGCGGATTGCCAAAAGATATGGCAGCTGAATTATACAAACCTTTTGTTATTCGTAAATTAATCGAAAGAGGAATTGTAAAAACAGTTAAATCGGCTAAGAAAATTATCGATAAAAAAGAGCCAGTGGTTTGGGATATTCTTGAAAATGTAATTAAAGGACATCCAGTATTGCTAAACCGTGCTCCTACTTTGCACAGATTGGGTATTCAAGCTTTCCAACCAAAATTAATTGAAGGAAAAGCAATCCAATTACACCCATTAGTATGTACGGCATTTAACGCGGATTTTGATGGTGACCAGATGGCGGTTCACTTGCCATTAGGGCCAGAGGCTATTTTAGAGGCGCAATTGTTAATGTTGGCTTCTCATAATATCTTGAACCCTGCTAACGGTGCGCCAATCACAGTACCTTCTCAAGACATGGTTTTGGGTCTTTATTATATGACCAAAGAACGTTTGTCTACTCCAGAACATAAAATTTTAGGTGAAGGCTTAACGTTTTATTCTGCAGAAGAAGTGAACATCGCATTAAACGAAGAGCGTTTAGAATTGAATGCTCGAGTTAAAATTAGAGCAAAAGATTATAACGAAACTGGAGAATTAGCCTATCAAATTATACAGACTACTGCAGGACGTGTATTGTTTAACGAAGTTGTTCCTGAAGCAGCGGGTTATATCAATGATGTCTTAACTAAGAAAAACCTTAGAGATATTATCGGTCACATTTTAAGTGTTACTGATGTTCCAACTACGGCAGCTTTCTTGGATGATATGAAAAATATGGGATACAAATTCGCATTCCGCGGAGGTTTGTCATTCTCATTAGGTGATATTCGTATTCCAGAACAAAAAACAAAATTAATCGCAGATGCTAGAGAGCAAGTTGATGGTATCTCGATGAACTATAACATGGGTCTTATCACCAATAACGAGCGTTACAACCAAGTTATTGATGTTTGGACTTCAGCAAATGCGCAATTAACAGAATTGGCAATGAAAAATATTAGAGAAGACCAACAAGGTTTCAACTCGGTATATATGATGCTTGATTCTGGAGCGCGTGGATCTAAAGAGCAAATTCGTCAGTTAACTGGTATGCGTGGTTTGATGGCTAAGCCTAAAAAATCGACTGCTGGTGGTGGTGAAATTATTGAAAACCCAATTCTTTCTAACTTTAAGGAAGGTCTTTCAATTCTTGAGTACTTCATTTCTACTCACGGTGCTCGTAAAGGACTTGCGGATACGGCTCTTAAAACGGCCGATGCGGGTTATTTAACTCGTAGATTACATGATGTTTCACAAGATGTTATTGTAAATATTGAAGATTGTGGTACTTTAAGAGGTGTTGAAGTTTCAGCATTAAAGAAAAACGAAGAAATCGTTGAAAGTTTAGGTGAGCGTATCTTAGGACGTGTGGCGTTACAAGATGTAGTGAATCCGTTAACTAACGATATTCTCGTGGCTTCAGGTGAGCAAATTACAGAGGCTATCGTTAAAGTTATTGATGCATCTCCAATTGAAAAAGTAGAAGTTCGTTCGCCATTGACCTGTGAAGCCTTAAAAGGAATCTGTGCTAAATGTTATGGAAGAAACTTAGCTACTGGTAAAATGACACAAAGAGGTGAGGCGGTAGGAGTTATTGCAGCACAATCTATTGGTGAGCCAGGAACACAGTTAACACTTCGTACGTTCCACGTTGGAGGGGTTGCTGGAGGTATTTCTGAAGAATCAAGCATCGTAACGAAATTTAACGGTCGTCTTGAAATCGAAGATTTAAAAACAGTTAAAGGAGAAGATAGCGAAGGAAACGAAGTGGATATCGTAATTTCTCGTTCTACTGAATTGAAATTGGTTGATGAAAAAACAGGAATTGTTTTAAATACACACAATATTCCTTACGGTTCTAGTATTTTTGTTAATGATGGTCAATCGGTGTCTAAAGGAGATGTTATCTGTAAATGGGATCCATATAACGGGGTAATTGTTTCTGAATTTACAGGAAAAATCGCTTACGAAGATTTAGAACAAGGTCAAACGTTCATGGTTGAGATTGACGAGCAAACTGGTTTCCAAGAAAAAGTTATTTCAGAATCTAGAAACAAAAAGTTAATTCCTACTTTATTGGTTTACGGTAAAGATGGTGAGTTAATTCGTTCGTACAACTTACCAGTGGGTGCCCACTTGATGGTTGATAATGGTGAGAAAATTAAAGCTGGTAAAGTATTAGTTAAAATTCCACGTCGTTCTTCTAAATCTGGAGATATTACGGGAGGTTTACCAAGAATTACCGAGCTTTTAGAAGCACGTAATCCTTCTAACCCAGCAGTGGTTTCAGAAATTGATGGTGTGGTTTCTTTCGGAAAAATCAAACGTGGAAACAGAGAAATTGTAATTGAGTCTAAATTTGGTGAAATTAAGAAGTATTTAGTTAAACTTTCTAGCCAAATTTTAGTTCAAGAAAATGACTTTGTTAGAGCAGGTTCTCCATTGTCGGATGGTGCTATTACACCAGATGATATTTTACGAATTCAAGGTCCTTCAGCCGTACAACAATATCTTGTAAATGAAATTCAAGAAGTTTACCGTTTACAAGGGGTAAAAATTAACGACAAGCACTTTGAGGTGGTAATTCGCCAAATGATGCGTAAAGTGAAAGTTGAAGATCCAGGAGATACTTTATTCTTAGAAGATCAATTGATTCATACTAAAGATTTCATCATTCAAAATGATAACTTATATGGTATGAAAGTGGTTGAAGATGCGGGTGATTCTGCCGTATTAAAACCAGGGCAAATTGTAACACCTCGTCAATTACGTGATGAAAATTCGTTGTTGAAACGTACAGATAAAAACTTGGTTGTAGCTAGAGATGTTATTACAGCAACAGCTACTCCAGTTCTACAAGGTATTACAAGAGCATCGCTTCAAACGAAATCGTTTATTTCGGCTGCATCGTTCCAGGAAACTACTAAAGTGTTGAATGAAGCTGCAGTTGCTGGTAAAGTAGATGACTTAGAAGGCTTAAAAGAAAATGTTATCGTGGGTCACAGAATTCCTGCAGGTACAGGTATGAGAGAATACGACAACATTATCGTTGGATCAAAAGAAGATTACAACGAAATGATGGCCAACAAAGAAGAGTATATTTACTAATTAATTTAGAGATTGAAAGAGGTATTAATCTTTCAATCTCTAAATTTTTTCAATCTTTAAATTGAAAAAAATGAAAGACCAACAAGAGCAAATAAATATTGAATTGGATGAGACTATTGCCGAAGGAATTTATTCCAATTTGGCCATTATCAATCATTCTGCTTCTGAATTTGTTTTAGATTTTGTAAATATCATGCCTGGACTTCCTAAAGCGAAGGTTAAATCTAGAATTGTTTTAACACCGCAACATGCCAAACGCTTGTTAAAGGCAATAGGTGAAAATATTCACCGATTTGAGTTAGCGCATGGTGAAATTAAAGAGACAGATAATGCTCCGATTCCGTTGAATTTTGGTCCTCCAGGACAAGCCTAAATAAAAAAGCTCCATTTTTAATGGGGCTTTTTTATTTAGGTACTTTATCGTTGTTTTTTGCTTTTTATCGATTTAATCAAAGGTTATAAAAAAAGTGTTGTACCTTAATGAAGGTTAATATTTAGGATTGTTTATAAATTAGTTAGTATTTTGTAAAAAAAAGGAACGGCTGTCATTTGAATAGACAGCCTTTTTTTTTATAAATTTCATTAATCAAATTCCGAAGTAAAATACAATTTTACTGTTGGGTATTTATTTTGCGTCATCTGGATAGTAAAATCTGAATCAGCCAAAAACACCAATTGTCCGTATTTATCATGAGCAAGGAATTTCTGTTTGATGCGTTTAAATTCTTTGAATTCGTCGTTTTTAGCATCATCTGGCTTTACCCAGCATGCTTTGTGAACGGGAAAATTTTCATAAGTACATTTGGCACCGTACTCGTGTTCCAAACGGTACTGAATTACTTCGTATTGCAGCGCTCCAACGGTACCAATTACTTTTCGGTTGTTCATTTCCAAAGTAAATAATTGTGCTACTCCTTCATCCATTAATTGATCAATTCCTTTTTCCAATTGTTTTGATTTTAAAGGATCGGCATTATTAATATAACGGAAATGCTCGGGAGAAAAACTTGGAATTCCTTTAAAACTCATTTGTTCGCCTTCGGTAAGGGTGTCTCCAATTTTAAAATTTCCGGTATCATGCAAACCAACAATATCGCCTGGATAAGAGATGTCAATGATTTCTTTCTTTTCGGCAAAAAAGGCATTCGGACTAGAAAATTTTAAATTTTTCTTTTGACGGACATGAAAATACGGTTTGTTACGCTCAAAAGTGCCCGATACAATTTTAATAAAAGCCAATCGGTCTCGGTGTTTAGGATCCATATTGGCGTGAATTTTAAAAACAAAACCAGACATTTTAGTTTCTGTAGGTTCAACCAAGCGCGTCTCCGATTCTTTTGCTCTTGGAGTGGGTGCTATCGATACAAAACAATCCAAAAGTTCGCGAACACCAAAATTATTTAAAGCAGAACCAAAAAATACAGGTTGTAGTTTTCCTTCTAGATAATCCTGGCGATCAAATTTTGGGTAGACTTCATCAATTAATTCGAGTTCTTCACGTAATTTTTGAGCTGGTTTTTGTCCGATGATTTTTTCGAGTTCAGGATTTTGAACGTCTTCAAAGGCTATCGTTTCTTCAATATTTTTTCGGCTATCACCACTAAATAAATTAATGTTTTGTTCCCAAAGATTGTAGATTCCCTGAAAATCATAACCCATTCCGATAGGAAAACTCAATGGAGTTACCGTTAGCCCTAATTTTTGTTCAACTTCATCCATCAAATCGAAAGCATCATGACCTTCTCGATCCAACTTGTTAATGAAAACAATTATCGGAATTTTACGCATTCTACATACCGCCACTAATTTCTCGGTTTGTTCTTCGACCCCTTTAGCAACGTCAATTACCACAATCACACTGTCAACCGCTGTTAAAGTTCTAAAAGTATCTTCAGCGAAGTCCTTGTGACCTGGTGTATCCAGAATGTTGATTTTTTTGTCTTTATAATTAAAGGCTAAAACCGAAGTAGAAACCGAAATCCCTCTTTGACGCTCAATTTCCATGAAATCACTCGTGGCACCTTTTTTAATTTTATTGTTTTTAACCGCTCCTGCTTCTTGAATCGCTCCTCCGAAAAGCAATAATTTTTCTGTCAAGGTTGTTTTACCAGCATCGGGATGCGAGATAATTCCGAATGTACGTCTACGTTGTATTTCTTCTAAAAAGCTCATATTTTCTTCAATAAGTTGCAAAAGTACTACTATTTGCTGCTTTATGAAAATTAAATATAAGCTGATGTTGTGCTGAATTGTAGCTATGCAAGTGTTGTTTTAACTGCTCTTTTTTTGTTTGGTCTATGAAAATTCGGGAGTGCTATATAATTTTATGTTAATAGTATAGGGGATAGTTGCTTTATGTGATTGAATTGTTATTTTTGTTGGGCATATTTTTATATGAATATTGTGACTATCTAATTGTTTAACACGCTGAAATGCCTTGTTGAACACAACTAAATTAAGAGAGAATGCTTTTAAAAAAATCGCTAATTCCAAATAAGAACTTTAAAATTGTATTTGGATTCCTTTTGTTGTTTTTATGTGGTTCTGTACTACAAGCTCAGGAGATAATTAAAGAAGATGTTGCCGAAAAACCGGTTGACCTTTCTGTAAATCAAAAAAGAAAAATTGACGGTATCATTGCAACAGTTGGTGATTATATTGTTTTAGATTCGGATATTGATAAAGCATTCTTGGAAATCACGGCTCAAGGTGGTTCGGTTTCTGGAATTACGCGTTGCCAAATGTTAGGTAAATTATTAGAGGATAAACTCTATGCCCATCAAGCCATTCAGGATAGTATTATTGTAACGGATGCCGAAGTAAAAGGGATGATGGATCAACGATTGGATTATATGATGAAACAAGTAGGGTCCATAGATAAAATTGTTGAGTACTATAAAAAAGGTTCTGTTGAAGAATTTAAATCGTATTTTTTTGATATTTTGAAAGAACAACAACTTTCTTCACAAATGCAAAAAAAGATAGTTGACGAAGTTGAAATCACGCCAGAGGAAGTTCGTAATTTCTTCAAAAAAATCCCAAAAGACGAATTGCCTCAGTTTGGTGCCGAAATGGAAATTGCTCAAATTGTAGCAAAACCAATTGTCTCGCAAGCTGAAAAGCAAAAGGTAATTGATAAGCTAAACGAGTTTAAACGAGAAGTAGAAAATGGTGCAAGTTTTGCGACCAAAGCAGTGCTTTACTCTAAAGATCCAGGCTCTAGTTCTAACGGAGGTTATTATAAAATAAACCGAAAAACAGGATTTGCAAAAGAATTTAAAGATGTAGCATTTAGTTTGCAAGAAGGGGAAGTTTCGGCTCCTTTCGAAACGGATTTTGGTTTTCATATTATTAAAGTTGAAAAAATTAAAGGACAAGAAGTAGAATTACGCCACATTTTGTTAGTCCCTTCTGTTTCCGAAGATGCTTTGAATGAAGCCAAAGAGCGCATCACTTTAATTCGAAATAAAATTATAAATAAAGAAATTTCGTTTGCAGATGCGGCTAGAACCGAATCGGATCAAAAAGAAACTCGAGCTAACGGTGGAACTTTAATTAATACCGATACCCAAGATACTCGTTTCGAATTGACAAAAATGAATCCGACAATGTATACGCGAATTTCTAATTTGAAGGATGATGAAGTGTCGCAGCCAATTTTGGATACGGATGAAAAAGGAGAAAAAAGTTATGTGATTTTAACGGTAACCAACCGAATTAATGAACATACTGCCGATTATGCATTGGACTATGTGAAAATTAAAGATTTGGCTTTGAAAGAAAAACAAATAGACGCCATTGGAAAATGGTTTGATGAAAAAATCAAAGAAACCTATATTAAAATCATTGGCGAATACAAAGAATGTGATTTCACCAATAACTGGTTGAAAAAATAATTTGTAAAAAATAAAGAAAAAGAGTTAGTTTTATGAGTTCATAAGACTAACTCTTTTTAATTTAAATACGATTCTTAATATGTCTGATGTAGCAGCGATTACCAATTTAGTTCAAAAACGAAACCAGCTTAAAACAGAAATTGCCAAAATTATTGTAGGACAAGATGAAGTAGTAGATCAAATTTTAGTTTCTATTTTTTCAGGTGGACATGCTTTGTTGATTGGTGTGCCGGGTTTGGCAAAAACACTTATGATTAATACCTTGGCTCAGGCATTAGGACTCGATTTTAAACGTATTCAATTTACGCCAGATTTAATGCCTTCGGATATTTTGGGAAGTGAAATTTTGGACGAAAACCGACAATTTAAATTTATAAAAGGACCCGTTTTTTCGAATATCATTTTAGCTGATGAAATTAACAGAACGCCACCCAAAACCCAATCGGCTTTGTTAGAGGCTATGCAGGAACGTTCTGTAACTATTGCGGGGCACAATTACAAATTGGATTTACCTTATTTTGTATTAGCCACTCAAAATCCAATTGAGCAAGAAGGTACTTATCCATTACCCGAAGCGCAATTAGACCGCTTTATGTTTGCTATCAAATTGCAATACCCAAGTTTTGAAGAAGAAGTAGAAGTGGTGAAAAGAACAACAGCAAGCCGAGATAATACAATTCAGGCTTTGTTTACTGCGCAAGAAATTATTGATTTTCAACAACTAATTCGCCGTATTCCGGTAGCAGATAATGTAATTGAATATGCTGTGAAATTAGTAGGTCAAACACGTCCGGATAGTAAATTTGCAACCGACTTTGTGAAAAATTATTTAGATTGGGGTGCTGGTCCACGTGCTTCTCAAAATTTAATTTTAGCGGCAAAATCGCATGCTGCTTTTCAAGGAAAATTTTCGCCCGATATCGAAGATGTTCAAGCTGTTGCAATCGGGATTTTACGCCATCGCATTATCAAAAATTATAAAGCCGATGCAGAAGGAATTTCAGAAGAAACCATCATTCAAAATATATTGTAATCGTTAAAATGTTAAATAATAGTCTGTTTGTAAGCATTCTATTTCAATAATATCACAAAGAAATGTAGCAGTTTCTAACAAATGCTTGATAGTTTGTTAACTCAGAATTCACAAATTGATAATAGTGTAAAATTTTAATTAATTTTTGCGTTTTTGTCAATTTTTTAGAATTTAGTTTGATTTTTATCAATTTTCTTTTTTGAAAACCGTACTTGGGTTATATTTCTTTAAAATATCAGCTTAAATTCCTAAATTTGCATGCAAAAAATAAAAATACCTATATGAATACCTATAAAGAGTACCTTAAAGAGATAGAAGAACGTAAAGCACAAGGTCTTCATCCTAAACCTATTGATGGGGCTGAATTATTAAGCGAGATTATTTCGCAAATCAAAGATGAAAATAACGAACACAGAGCGCAATCTCTAAATTTCTTCATCTACAATACCATTCCAGGTACTACAAGTGCTGCGGGGGAAAAAGCCAACTTTTTAAAAGAAATTATTTTAGGAGAGTCGGTAGTAAGTGAAATTACGCCTACTTATGCTTTTGAATTGTTGTCACACATGAAAGGTGGTCCTTCTATCCGCGTATTGCTTGATTTAGCTTTAGGTAACGATGTTGCTATTGCTACTGAAGCTGCTAAGGTGCTAAAAACACAAGTGTATTTATACGAAGCCGATACTGACCGTTTGAAAGAAGCTTTCGAAAACGGAAATCCTATCGCAAAAGATATTATTGAAAGTTATGCTAAAGCAGAATTTTTTACAAAACTTCCTGAAATTGCCGAAGAAATTAAAGTAGTTACTTATATAGCAGGTGAAGGAGATATTTCTACCGATTTGCTTTCTCCAGGTAACCAAGCGCATTCAAGATCAGATCGTGAACTACACGGTAAATGTATGATTTCGCCAGAAGCTCAAGAAGAAATCAAAGCTTTACAAGCGCAACATCCAGATAAAAGTGTGATGTTAATTGCAGAAAAAGGAACTATGGGTGTTGGTTCTTCTAGAATGTCTGGAGTAAACAACGTGGCGCTTTGGACGGGTAAACAAGCAAGTCCGTATGTGCCTTTTGTAAACTTTGCTCCTATTGTAGGAGGTACCAATGGTATCTCACCAATTTTTCTTACTACTGTTGATGTAACAGGAGGAATTGGTTTGGATTTGAAAAACTGGGTTAAAAAATTAGATGCAAACGGAGAACCAGTTCGAAATGAAAATGGTGATCCAGTTTTAGAAGAAGCATATTCAGTAGCAACAGGTACTGTGCTTACAATTAATACTAAAACTAAAAAATTATACAACGGCGATGAAGAATTAATTGATATCGCCAAAGCGTTTACCCCACAAAAAATGGAATTTATCAAAGCAGGTGGTTCTTATGCTATCGTATTTGGTAAAAAAATCCAAACTTTTGCTGCTAAAACTTTAGGTATCGATATTCCTTTGGTTTTTGCTCCATCAAAAGAAATTTCAATCGAAGGACAAGGGCTTACAGCTGTTGAAAAAATATTTAACCGTAATGCTGTAGGGGTAACACCAGGAAAAGTATTGCATGCAGGTTCTGACGTTCGTGTAGAAGTAAACATCGTAGGTTCGCAAGATACTACGGGGTTGATGACAGCTCAAGAATTAGAGTCCATGGCGGCTACCGTTATTTCTCCAATTGTGGATGGTGCTTATCAATCAGGTTGTCATACGGCTTCTGTTTGGGATAAAAAAGCACAAGCTAACATTCCGAAATTGATGAAATTTATGAATGATTTCGGATTGATTACTGCTCGTGACCCGAAAGGAGTTTACCACGCCATGACCGATGTTATTCACAAAGTATTAAATGATATTACAATTGATGAGTGGGCTATCATTATTGGTGGTGACTCGCATACTCGTATGTCTAAAGGGGTGGCTTTTGGTGCTGACTCTGGTACGGTAGCACTTGCATTGGCTACAGGTGAGGCTTCTATGCCAATACCAGAATCGGTAAAAGTGACTTTCAAGGGAGATATGAAAGGGTACATGGATTTCCGTGATGTAGTACACGCAACACAAGCGCAAATGCTTCATAAATTTGGTGGTGAAAATGTTTTCCAGGGTAGAATTATCGAGGTACACATTGGTACACTTACAGCCGACCAAGCTTTTACTTTTACAGACTGGACTGCTGAAATGAAAGCAAAAGCATCTATCTGTATTTCAGAAGATGATACGTTAGTAGAATCTTTGGAAATTGCTAAGGGAAGAATCCAAATCATGATTGATAAAGGAATGGATAACGACAAGCATGTTCTTCAAGGTTTAATTAATAAAGCTGATAAGAGAATCGCTGAAATTAAGTCGGGAGAGAAACCAGCTTTAACGCCAGATGCAAATGCAAAATATTACGCAGAAGTAGTGGTAGATCTTGATTTGATTGCTGAGCCAATGATTGCCGATCCTGATGTAAATAACAAAGATGTTTCAAAGCGCTACACACACGATACAATCCGACCATTATCGTTCTATGGTGGCGATAAAAAAGTAGATCTTGGTTTCATCGGATCTTGTATGGTGCATAAAGGCGATATGAAAATTTTAGCTCAAATGCTTAAAAATGTAGAAGCACAAAACGGTAAGGTTGAGTTTAATGCGCCACTTGTGGTTGCGCCACCTACTTACAATATTGTGGATGAATTGAAAGCAGAAGGTGACTGGGAAGTTTTACAACGATATTCTGGGTTCGAATTTGATGACAATGCTCCTAAAGGTGCAGCGCGTACCGAATACGAAAATATGCTGTACTTAGAGCGTCCAGGTTGTAACTTATGTATGGGTAATCAAGAAAAAGCCGCTAAAGGTGATACGGTTATGGCTACTTCAACGCGTCTTTTCCAAGGAAGGGTAGTAGAGGATGCTGAAGGTAAAAAAGGAGAATCATTGCTTTCTTCTACACCAGTTGTAGTATTGTCAACTATTTTAGGAAGAACTCCTACTATTGCTGAATATAAAACAGCAGTTGAAGGTATTAATTTAACTCAATTTGCTCCACCACATAAACAATTGGTGCAATAAGCAATAAAGTATATTTTATTTCAAAAGCCTGAGTCATTATTGACTTAGGCTTTTTTTTATACCTCATTTATTTTTTGTAACTTGTGGTAGTAAAATAAAAAAAAACAATTATATACTAATCTTATGGCTTTTGATATTGAAATGATAAAAAAAGTGTACGAGAACATGCCAAGTCGTGTAGATAAAGCACGTGAACTGGTTGGGCGTCCACTTACATTGACAGAGAAAATTTTATACAACCACCTTTGGGAAGGAATGCCTTCTGAAGTATTTAAAAGAGGGGTGGATTATGTTGATTTTGCACCCGATCGCGTTGCTTGTCAAGATGCAACAGCACAAATGGCATTGTTACAGTTCATGCATGCCGGAAAAGCAAAAGTTGCGGTACCAACTACTGTACATTGCGACCACTTAATTCAAGCAAAAATAGATGCTAAAACCGATTTAGCTCGTGCCAAAACCCAAAGCAACGAAGTATTCGATTTCTTGTCGTCTGTTTCTAATAAATACGGAATTGGATTTTGGAAACCCGGAGCAGGTATCATTCACCAAGTGGTCTTGGAAAACTATGCTTTTCCAGGTGGAATGATGATTGGTACCGATTCGCATACCGTTAACGCCGGAGGATTAGGAATGGTGGCCATTGGAGTAGGGGGTGCAGATGCGGTAGATGTTATGTCGGGTATGGCATGGGAATTGAAATTCCCAAAATTAATCGGAGTGAAATTAACAGGTAAACTTTCTGGATGGACCGCTCCTAAGGATGTAATTTTAAAAGTAGCCGGTATTTTAACTGTAAAAGGGGGGACTGGAGCAATAGTGGAGTATTTTGGTGAAGGAGCGACCGCTATGTCATGTACGGGTAAAGGAACGATTTGCAATATGGGTGCCGAAGTTGGAGCAACGACTTCTACTTTTGGTTATGATGATTCCATGAGTCGTTATTTGCGTTCTACTAATAGAGCAGAAGTAGCAGATGCTGCCGATAAAATTGCGCCTTATTTAACAGGTGATGCCGAGGTATATGCTGATCCTGAAAAATATTTTGATCAAGTAATCGAAATTAATTTATCGGAATTAGAACCGCATTTAAACGGTCCTTTTACTCCAGATTTGGCTACGCCCATTTCTAAAATGAAAGAAGAGGCCATAAAAAACAATTGGCCGTTACAAGTCCAAGTAGGTTTGATCGGTTCTTGTACCAATTCTTCTTATGAGGATATTTCTCGTGCGGCTTCTTTGGCAAAACAAGTAGCGGATAAAAATTTAAAAACCAAAGCGAAATTTACTATTACGCCAGGATCAGAAGTGGTGCGTTCAACCATTGAAAGAGATGGATTTATCGATACTTTTAATAAAATTAATGCGACTGTTTTTGCGAATGCCTGCGGTCCTTGTATTGGAATGTGGGACAGAGAAGGAGCCGAAAAAGAAGAACGCAACACCATTGTGCATTCGTTCAACCGAAACTTTTCTAAACGTGCAGATGGTAATCCAAATACACTAGCGTTTGTGGGCTCGCCTGAATTGGTGACGGCTTTAGCAATCGCCGGTGACTTAGGTTTTAATCCGTTAACGGATACTTTAATTAACGAAGACGGAATTGAAGTGAAATTAGATGCTCCTACTGGTTTTGAATTGCCTGCAAGAGGTTTTTATGCCGAAGATCCAGGTTTTCAAGCTCCCGCCGAAGACGGTTCAGGAGTGGAAGTAGTGGTAAGTCCTACCTCAGAGCGTTTGCAATTATTGGCGCCATTCCAACCTTGGGATGAACAAAATATTACAGGTGCAAAATTGTTAATCAAAGCTTTCGGTAAATGTACTACCGATCATATTTCAATGGCGGGTCCTTGGTTGCGTTTCCGTGGTCACTTGGATAATATTTCAAATAATATGTTGATTGGTGCTGTAAATGCATTCAATCAAAAAACAAATAATGTTAAGAATCAATTGACAGGAGAGTATGATGCGGTGCCTGCTGTAGCACGTTCCTATAAAGCGGCTGGAATTCCATCAATAGTAGTGGGTGATCACAATTATGGAGAAGGATCTTCTCGTGAGCATGCGGCTATGGAGCCACGCTTTTTAGGTGTAAAAGCGGTTTTGGTGAAATCATTTGCCCGAATTCACGAAACGAATTTGAAAAAACAAGGGATGTTAGCTTTAACATTTGCTAATGAAACGGATTACGATAAAATTCAGGAAAATGACACTATTAATTTCTTAGATTTAACGGAATTTGCTCCTGCAAAACCGTTAAAATTAGAGTTTGTACATGCTGACGGGACGAAAGATATTATTTTGGCCAACCACACGTATAATGAAGGTCAGATAGGATGGTTTGTAGCCGGTTCTGCTTTAAATTTAATTGCAGCTGGAAAGGCATAAGATTATAATCTTTTAAGGAGAACGCGCTGTTTTTACAGCGCGTTTTTTTATGAAAAATTTCTGATTTCACTTTAATTGAAGGTTTGGAACTACTATTTTGTAGAAATAACCTGCTATAAGTGTTAATTTAGATGTAATGAGATGTTAAAAACGAACTGATTTTTTTTGTAAAAAGTTAAATTCGCTTTCATAATAAATGATACTATTTGGAGTTAAATAGTTAACGATACGTAAGTAATACATCCCGATGAAATCTTCCTGCTTAATTACCATGCTATTTATGTTTAGTTTTAATGCTTTTTCGCAACAAAAAAGCATCGAGCATGTCGTGGTAAAAGGCGATAATATTTACCAAATTTCAAAAAAATATAAGGTTTCTCAAGAAGCGATTTTTGCTGCAAATCCCCAAGCGAATGGCGTGCTGAAATTAAATGCCGTACTTCAAATTCCTGATGATGGGAGTTTAGAAAAAAAAGAAGAGCCAATTACTAAAAAATTCATCTCGCATAAAGTAAGTCAAAAAGAAACATTGTATGGGATTTCGAAACAATATCAGGTAGGAGTTGCAGAAATTGAAAGTAGTAATCCTGATATAAAAACAACTGGATTGCGAGCGGAACAAATCATTCAAATTCCGATGAATGATAAAAATAAAACGATGCTGCCAACCGAAAATGAGAAGCATATTGTGGTTGCTCAAACCAAACCTAAAATCGAAACCAAATTATCACCACAAGCAAAGACCAAACTAGAAGTAGAAGTAAAACCTGAAATTATACCTTTCGAAAGCGTTGAAAAAAATACTTATTCAAAAGAAGTAATGCAAAAGGAAACCAAATACGGAATTGCGAAAGAGTTTGGAATTACCGTGGAGGAATTGGAAAAGCAAAATCCAATTGCAAAAAACGGACTCAAAGTGGGACAAAAACTCAGTATTTCGACTTCTAAAACAATAGAAAATGGAGTTCTTGTTTCTGAATTAGCTCTCAATGAGGAACGTTCAAAAACAGACGAAAAAGCAATTTGTAAAAACGAGCTATCCGAGAATAATCCCGTTTTTTCGGTTGAATTTGCAGATCAATTAATTTCTCATGCTTCGGAAAATATTGGTGTTCGGTACCGCACGGGAGGAACTAGTAAAGAGGGATTTGATTGCTCGGGGTTGATGGTAGCTACTTTTGGTAATTTTGATATTCATTTACCCCGTACTTCGTTTGAACAATCACAAATGGGGACAGTTGTCAATATGGAAGAAGCGCAAAAAGGCGATTTGATTTTCTTTAAAACAAATGGGCGAAAACAAATCAATCACGTAGGTATGGTGGTTGAAAATAACGAAGGAGAAATCAAGTTTATTCATGCTGCCGTACATGGAGGCGTGATGATTTCGTCGACTAAAGAGTCGTACTACGACCAAAAGTTGGCTCAAATAAACAGAGTTCTCAAATAAAATTATCTTTTCTTATATCTTCTTTTGACAAAGAAGGGTTCCTAAAGTTTGAATAGCATGTTGAATTTCGGGTGTCCAAGGTAAGCCAAAACTCAATCGCATGCAATTGGTAAACTGATTTTGAAAACTAAAAATTCGACCAGGAGCAATACTAATATGGTGTTTTAAAGCTTCATGATAAAAAACGGCTGTATTAATTTTAGAGTCCAACTCGACCCATAAAAAGAAGCCTCCTTGCGGTTGACTCACTTTAGTACCCTCCGGAAAATGAGTAAGGATAGTGTGAATGTAATGGGTGCAATTATGATATAAAATCTTTCGTATTTTTCGCAAATGGTTTTCATAACGGCCATTTTTTAAAAAATCACCCACTACTTGATGGGTTAAAGTTGTAGCGGAAACGCTATGGTATAATTTGGTTCTTAAAACTTCTTTTTTAAAAGCGCCTGGAAAAACCCAGCCTACACGATAGCCAGGAGATAAGGATTTGGATACCGAACTACAGCACAATACAATACCACTTTCATCAAAAGTTTTGCAATTGGTAGGTCGGTGCGAGCCAAAATAAAGGTCACCGTGAATGTCGTCTTCAATTAACGGGATATGATAAAATGCTAACAACTGTACAACTTCTTTTTTATGAGATTCCGGCATCATACTTCCCGAAGGATTGCTAAAGTTACTCATTAAGATGCAGGCCTTTACCTTGGTGGTTTTTAAAACTTTTTTCAGTGCGTCAATTTCAATTCCAGTGGTCATGTTTGTAGGTAGCTCAAGCACATGCAAACCAAGTGATTTAGCCAATTGCAAAATGCCAAAATATACCGGACTTTCGGTAAGTACCGTATCACCAGGTTTTGTTAAACTCATCAAACAATATGAAACGGCACTAATGCAGCCGTTGGTGGTAATCACGTCTTGCTCTGTAAAATGGCCATCCCAACTAAAAGCGGCTCGCGCTATTTCTTTTCTCAGATTGTAATTACCTTGAATTTCTTCGTAACTCGTGCCGCTGTTGGGTAAATCGCGCATCGCCTGAACCATGGCTTTGTTGAGTTTTGGAATCGGTAATAATTCGTTTGAAGGAAAACCCAATGAAAATAACGTAACATTTTCATGCGTCATGTTGCCGTAAACCAAATCAATTAAGTCTTCGGGCTCACTGTTTTCTTCAGAAATAATCGGCCGACTCGGAGTAGGGTTGATGATATTAGGCGAGGATAACGGACTAACATAATACCCCGATTGTGGCCTTGACGTAATTAAAGAGCGACTTTCCAACTCATAATAGGCCTTATTAATCGTGCTCATACTATACCCGGTTTCGGTAACCATTTCTCGTATCGAAGGAAGTTTGTCTCCAATGGCATACAGCTCGGATTTGATTTGTTGTTCCAATCTATCGGCTACCTGAATAAAAAGGGGTTTTTCGGTTCTCATAAGGTTAAACTGTTATGCTGCAATTTACAAAAACTGTATCTGTTATGGTGTGTTGATTTTCTAGAAATTTGTACTGATACAAAAAATAATGTGGGTTAAAATGAAATCAGCAAAATACTATTTAGCAGCTATTGTAGCTTTTACCATTTGGGGATTTTTTAGTTTAATACTAAAACCAATTCATGAGTACAATTCGTTGGATATCTTGTTTTATCGGGTTTTTAGTTGTGGTATTTTAATGTCTGTGATTGCGATATTATTCAAAAGAAAAGCTATTGTCGAGGCATGGGACTTTTTTAAGCAAATGAACAAATCAGAAAAGAGAAGAACCATTTTGCTTAACTTAGGGGGTACTTTTTTTTTGGTTACCAATTGGTTTACGTTTATATATGTGATGAATCATGTGAGCGTAAAAGCAACTTCTTTAGCGTATTTGGTTTGTCCCATTTTAACTACTCTGTTGGCTTATTTTATATTAAATGAAAAATTATCCAAAACCCAATGGTTAGCAGTCGGATTAAGTTGTACAGGTTGTGTTGTTTTAACATACACGTCTATAACCGATATGCTTTTTAGTATGGCAATCGGATTGAGTTATGCGTGTTATTTGGTAAGCCAACGTGTAAACAAAGGATTTGATAAATTTATAATACTAACGTTTCAAATTGTTATGGCTTCTTTGATCTTGGTTCCTTTTTTTCAAGCGTACAGCGGACCTGTTCCTACCGATGTCACGTTTTATTTTTGTATCGAAACCATAGCGATTATGTTTACCATTTTTCCGTTGTTTTTGAATTTGTATGCACTTTCAGGAATCAATTCTTCCACAGTTGGAATGTTGCTAAATATAAACCCCATGATTGCGTTTGCCTTGGCTTTATGGGTGTTCCAGGAACCAATTAACGAAGTGCAATTAGTAGCTTATGTTATTATTTTTGCAGCGGTATTGGTTTTCAATCAAAACTTCTTTGTGACCATTAGAAAAAAGCGAATCTTGATGAGCAAAGGAAATTGATGAAACCATTAAATATTGACATAAAAAAAACTCCCGCATTTGCAGGAGTTTTTTGTTTACTATATACAATTAAATTACTTACGTTTCATAACGCGTTCAACGGCTTCAACTATAGCTTCGTTGTTTAATTTGTATTTTTCCATCAATTGGGCAGGAGTTCCCGATTCACCAAAAGTGTCGTTAACTGCTACAAATTCTTGTGGAACTGGTGAATGCAAAGCCAAAACGCGCGAAATACTTTCTCCTAAACCACCTAAAATATTGTGTTCTTCGGCAGTAACAATGCATTTGGTTTTTGCTAACGATTTTAAAATAGCTTCTTCATCCAAAGGTTTAATCGTGTGAATGTTGATTACTTCGGCAGAAATACCTTTTTCTTCTAATTTTTCAGCAGCAATTAAAGCTTCCCAAACCAAGTGACCCGTAGCTACAATCGTAACGTCCGAACCTTCGTTTAATAAAATGGCTTTTCCGATTACAAAAGGAGCATCGGCAGGCGTGAAGTTAGGTACAACCGGACGACCAAAACGCAAATACGCTGGTCCGTGGTGTTCGGCAAGAGCAATGGTTGCTGCTTTAGTTTGGTTGTAATCGCAAGTATTAATTACCGTCATTCCAGGTAACATTTTCATCAAGCCAATATCTTCTAAAATTTGGTGTGTAGCACCGTCTTCTCCTAAAGTTAATCCGGCGTGCGAAGCACAAATTTTTACGTTTTTATCCGAATAAGCAACCGATTGGCGAATTTGATCGTAAACCCTTCCGGTAGAAAAGTTAGCAAAAGTTCCTGTAAACGGAATTTTTCCTCCAATGGTTAAACCAGCTGCAATTCCAATCATGTTGGCTTCTGCAATTCCGATTTGGAAAAAACGCTCTGGGTGGTTTTTTTTGAAATCATCAAATTTTAATGATCCAATTAAATCGGCACATAAAGCCACCACATTTTCATTTTTTTGACCTAATTCAGTCATTCCCGCTCCAAAACCCGAACGAGTATCTTTACTTCCTTGATTTTCGTATTTTTTCATTTTCATTTTTTGCTATATGAATAAACTCTAGGCAATAGGCATAATACGTATCGCTTACAGCTTAAAGCATTTTAATAATCTCC
The DNA here is from genome assembly GCF_016522065.1 of Flavobacterium agrisoli. Classification (GTDB taxonomy): domain Bacteria; phylum Bacteroidota; class Bacteroidia; order Flavobacteriales; family Flavobacteriaceae; genus Flavobacterium; species Flavobacterium agrisoli. The sequence continues at coordinate 285,135 of NZ_JAEHFV010000004.1, forward strand.
TAAAGTAGCTGCGTTTTGAGCCAATGCGTTTTCTAATTGTGCATCATTTGGTGCTTTACCATGCCATGCATGACTGTACATCATATAATCCACTCCGTTACCCATTTCGGTATGCAATAAAACACATACAGGTTTTCCTTTTCCAGTTTTAGCTTTGGCATTGGCCATTCCGGCTAAAATAGCGTCTAGGTTATTTCCTTCTTTAATCTCGATAACATCCCAATCAAAAGCTTCAAATTTAGCACGAAGACTTCCCATTGCCAAAACTTCATCTGTAGTACCATCAATTTGTTTTCCGTTTAAATCTACGGTAGCAATAATATTATCTACTTTTTTAGCAGAGGCATACATGATGGCTTCCCAGTTTTGACCTTCTTGTAATTCACCATCTCCATGTAGGGTATAAACCAAATGCGAATCGCCATTTAATTTTTTAGCCTGAGCAGCACCTAAAGCAACCGAAAGACCTTGCCCTAACGAACCCGAAGCAATACGCACACCAGGTAAGCCTTCATGAGTAGTAGGGTGCCCTTGTAAACGAGAATCTAATAATCTAAAAGTTGCCAATTCCGATACCGGAAAATAACCACTTCTTGCTAAAACACTATAAAATACAGGTGAGATATGACCATTAGAAAGAAAGAATAAATCCTCTCCAATTCCGTCCATGTCAAAACCTTCTTTACGGTCCATGATATTTTGATATAACGCTACTAAAAACTCTGTACAACCCAAAGAACCTCCTGGGTGACCCGAATTAACTGCATGAACCATTCTCAGAATGTCTCTTCTTACTTGGATAGTTAAATCGCTTAATTGTTGTGTGTTAGGTTTCATTTTATATATAAAAGTTAAACTGCGGCAAAGGTAATTTTTATTTTGCCGTAAGACAAATGATTTTTGCTATTAATACGCCTGATTTCGGACGGATAATTGTGATTTAGCAGTCTTTTTGACTAAAATAAAAATAAAATGAAAAAAATAGGATTGTTTTGAGTAGGTAGGGGTTTTAGGGTGAAGGTTTTTAACCAACAACTTTTAACCATAAAAAAAGCCCTGTAATTACAAGACTTTTAATACAAAATAGTTTTAAGAATACACTAGTTGTCACCGCGACTGTAAAAATTATTTTCTTCATCCTCGCTGCCAATCTTTTCTTGTTGGTCGTCGAGTTCGGCGCCTGGTACATCCAAATCACTTCCTAAGGAATCATCTTTTTCAATGTTGAAAGTGTTTTCATTCCATTCGCCTTCTTTCTGTTGCAAGTCGGGATTATTCGGAATTTTATTCGGGTCTACCGTATCGACTTTGTTGCCCCGATGAAAAATATCTTCGGTTGAAGGATATTGCATTTCATCTAAGTTTTCCTTGATTTCTTCTTCTTTTTCCGGAGTGTTGTTTTTATTTTTCATGATGTTATTTTTTAAAATTAAAATAGCAGTCTAGTACTATATAAATACCTAACTGTTTTGATAAAAGTAAGGCTTAAAAGAGGTTTGTATGTTATAGGTTTTAGGGCAGAAGTTCTATAGTTTGCAGGAACCCGTTAGACTATCTTAAAAGAAGTGTAAAATTTCGACTATTCTAATTCGGTAATTTTCAAATTAAACTATCTTTGTCAACCCAATTAGAAGGGAGAAACAGCGACATTATGAAGTTTGATTTAGTACAAAAAGACCCCTTGTCAAAAGCAAGAGCAGGAAGCATTACCACCGATCATGGCGTGATTGAAACACCTATTTTTATGCCCGTAGGTACGGTAGCTTCAGTAAAAGGGGTACACCAACGCGAATTAAAAGAGGAAATCAACCCCGATATTATTTTAGGAAATACCTACCATTTGTATTTACGTCCGCAAACCGAAATTCTCGAAAAAGCGGGTGGTTTGCATAAATTCATGAATTGGGATCGAAATATTTTGACCGACTCGGGTGGGTATCAAGTCTATTCGCTTTCCAATAACCGAAAAATAAAAGAAGAAGGGGTGAAGTTTAAGTCGCATATAGATGGCTCCTACCACTTTTTTACTCCTGAAAATGTAATGGAAATTCAGCGTACCATTGGTGCCGATATCATCATGGCTTTCGACGAATGTACGCCGTATCCGTGTGATTACCGTTATGCACAACGTTCGATGCACATGACACATCGTTGGCTAGATCGTTGTATCAATCACCTTGAAAAAGTGCCTTATAAATACGGTTACGAACAAACTTTTTTCCCGATTGTACAAGGAAGTACCTATAAAGATTTGCGTCGTCAGTCGGCGGAATATATTGCCAATTCGGGTCAACAAGGAAATGCTATTGGTGGTTTATCAGTTGGAGAACCAGCCGAAGAAATGTACGCCATGACCGAAGTGGTTTGTGAAATTTTGCCAGAAGACAAACCACGTTATTTAATGGGCGTTGGAACACCAATCAATATTTTAGAAAATATAGCATTAGGAATCGATATGTTTGATTGTGTGATGCCAACCCGAAATGCACGAAACGGAATGTTGTTTACGGCTAACGGGACTATCAATATTAAAAACAAAAAGTGGGAAGCCGATTTTTCGCCTATTGATGAAATGGGACACACTTTTGTAGATACCGAATATACCAAAGCGTATTTACGCCATTTATTTGCTGCTAACGAATACCTTGGGAAACAAATTGCAACCATTCACAACCTTGGATTTTACATGTGGTTGGTTCGCGAAGCCCGAAAACACATTATTGCGGGCGATTTCAGACCGTGGAAAGAAATGATGGTCAAAAACATGAGCCAACGATTATAAAGGTAAAAAGAGGTTTGAATAGAACCTCTAACCTCTAACCTCTAACTTCAACTCTAGAATGCTGACGATAATAGATAGGTACATTTTAAAACGATATCTGGCCACGTTTACCGTGATGTTGTTTATGTTTATTCCCATCGGAATCGTGATCGACGTTTCCGAAAAGGTAAACAAGATGATCGAAAACGAAATTCCGTTCGTCGATATTGCTATTTATTATTACAACTTTACGGTTTATTTTGCCAATTTGTTATTCCCGATATTTTTGTTTTTATCGGTAATCTGGTTTACATCCAAACTGGCAAACAACACCGAGGTAATTGCTATTTTAAGTTCCGGAATTTCATTCACACGTTTTCTTAGACCTTATATTATTGGAGCGACTATTGTTTCGGTTTTTGTTTTGCTGATGGGCTTTTTTATTGTCCCTTCGGCTAGTGAAGGCTTCAATAGTTTTCGATATACCTATTTAAAAGGAGGAGGTAAACAAGCAATGCGGGGCGATAATACCAATGTTTACCGACAAATTAGCGACGACGAATTCATTTTTGTAAACAGTTACAACGAAACCACCGAAACGGCTTATAATTTTACCTTAGAAAAATTCAATGGTGATCAATTGGATTATAAAATTGTAGCCAGTCGTATCAAATGGAATCCCAAAGACAGTACCTACACGTTATACGATTATACCAAACGAACTGTGGGGAAATTAAACGATAAAATTGAGCGTGTACCCGAAAAAAAGGCCAAGTTTAGCTTTGATTTAGAAGATTTAACACCGGTAGTTTACATTGCCGAAACCTTAAATTTTGGGAAATTAGTCGAGTTTATCGAGAAGGAAAAAGAAAGAGGATCGTCGGATATCAACACCTATTTGGTGGTTTTTTATAAAAAATTCAGTATTCCGGTTTCGGCTTTTATTCTGACTTTAATCGCCGTATCGGTTTCCTCAATGAAAAGACGTGGCGGAATGGGAATGAACCTTGCCATCGGAATTGCCATCGCCTTTTCTTATGTGTTCTTCGATAAAATCTTCGGAACATTAGCCGAAAAATCAACCTTTTCGCCTTTATTAGCCGTCTGGCTGCCTAATATTTTATACACTATTTTAGGATATTACCTACTACGTAATGCAAAACGATAAATTAAAAAGTTATTTAAACCTCCATTTAATTGTTTTTATTTGGGGATTTACCGCTGTTTTGGGCGCTTTAATTACCATTGATGCTGAGGTTTTGGTGTGGTTTCGCATGCTTTTTGCGGCACTGTTTTTAGCGGCTTTCATCTTAACCAAACGAAAATCATTTGGGGTGTCTACAAAGGCGGCCTTAAAATTAATTTTTATTGGCTTGCTCATTGCCTTACACTGGATTTTCTTTTTTAAAGCCATTCATGTTTCAAATGTTTCCATAACCTTGTCGGTTTTTTCCTTGGGTGCTTTTTTTGCCTCTTTGCTGGAGCCCTTGTTTTACGGAAGAAAAGTGCTTTGGTACGAAGTTTTTTTTGGACTCATAATCATTGCAGGGTTGGCCATGATAATGCAAGTCGAAGTGCATTATTTGCAAGGGGTATATTATGCCTTGGCTTCTATTATTTTAGGGGTTTTGTTTACCTTATTAAACGGCAAAATGATTACCCAGCACGATTCAACGGTTATTACGGTTTACGAATTTGGCGCGGGTGTAGTTTTTATTTCAATCTACTTGCTGTGGCAAAACAAACTCAATTGGCAAATTTTTGATATGGGAACTAATAATTGGGTATTATTATTAGTACTGTCTTCGGTTTGTACAGCCTATGCTTTTACAGCTTCGGTAAAAGTGATGCAAAAATTAACGCCTTATACCGTGATGTTAACTACGAATTTAGAACCTGTATACGGCATCATTTTGGCTTATTTTATCATTGGAGAAAAAGAAAAAATGAGCACCGAATTTTATTTTGGAGCGCTTATTATTGTAGCTACAGTTATTTTAAACGGCGTCATCAAACACTATAGTAATCAAGCAAACCTAAAAGTGCAGGTCTAAATCAAATAGGTATTGCTTAACTTAAATCAAAAATTAAACGTGCCAAACGATATAATATTTTTATATTTGCGGTTCGAATTAAAAATACAAATTCAAAAATCCTATGGAATATTTAGATTTTGAGCTTCCGATAAAAGAGTTAGAGGAGCAATTAGAAAAGTGTGTTGTCATTGGAAAAGAATCGGATGTTGATGTAACGCCTACTTGTAAACAAATCAACAAAAAGTTAGAAGAAACTAAAAAAAGCATATATAAAAACCTAACGGCTTGGCAACGCGTACAATTGTCAAGACATCCAAACCGTCCGTATACACTGGATTATATCAAAGCCATTTGCGGAGATACTTTTTTAGAGTTACATGGCGATCGTAGTTTTAAAGACGACAAAGCGATGGTGGGTGGTTTAGGAAAAATCGACGGTCAATCGTACATGATTATCGGGCAACAAAAAGGATTCAATACCAAAACACGTCAGTACCGTAATTTCGGAATGGCCAATCCAGAAGGGTATCGTAAAGCCTTGCGTTTGATGAAAATGGCCGAAAAATTCGGTATTCCAGTTGTTACTTTTGTCGATACTCCTGGAGCATATCCTGGTTTAGAAGCGGAAGAAAGAGGTCAAGGGGAAGCCATTGCACGTAATATTTTCGAAATGGTTCGTTTACAAGTGCCTATCATTACCATTATTGTAGGCGAAGGTGCTTCGGGTGGTGCTTTAGGAATTGGAGTAGGTGACCGCGTGTACATGCTTGAAAACACCTGGTATTCGGTAATTTCGCCAGAATCGTGCTCGTCAATCTTATGGAAAAGTTGGGAATATAAAGAAAAAGCTGCCGATGCCTTAAAATTGACTTCTTCGGATATGAAGAAACAAAAATTGGTAGATGATGTTATTCCTGAACCGCTAGGAGGAGCACATTTTGACAGAGAAACCACTTTTGCAACGGTTATAAAATATATCAACAAAGCATACGCCGAATTAAAAGATTTATCAACAGCTGATTTAATCGCGCAACGCATGGATAAATATTCAAACATGGGCGAATACAAAGAGTAAAGCTTTTGTTCTTATCATATCAAAATCCGAAACAGTCTTGTTTCGGATTTTTTTTGACTTATGAACAAAAAAATGTAGTTTATAAACAATTTATTCTAATAACTCAATGGGTGTTTTTTTTTAATTTTTGTTATTTTCGCTAAATGGAAAATTTCAAAAATATAAACCCTGTTAAGGTAGATAAAACTACAATTATTAATTTAGAAAAAGGAAAACTACCACCGCAAGTACTTGATTTAGAAGAGGCTGTGTTGGGTGCGATGATGATTGATAAAAAAGGGGTAGATGATGTAATTGATATTTTACAACCCGATGCCTTTTACAAAGAGGCACACAAACACATATTCGAAGCCATATTGCAGCTTTTTACCGAAACCCAGCCTATTGACTTATTAACGGTTTCGAGTCAGTTGAAAAAAAATGGAAAATTAGAACTCGCTGGTGGCGATTTTTACCTGATTCAACTTACGCAAAAAGTGGCTTCTTCTGCCCATATCGAGTTTCACTCGCGTATTATTTTACAAAAATTCATTCAACGTAGTTTGATTCGAATTTCGTCCGAAATCATCGAACAATCCTACGACGAAACCACCGATGTTTTTGATTTGCTCGATCAAGCCGAATCCAAATTATACGAAGTCACACAAGGAAACATCAAACGAAGTTCTGAAACAGCACAAAGTTTGGTATTACAAGCCAAAAAGCGTATCGAAGAAATTGCCGGAAAAGAAGGCTTGAGTGGGGTGGCAACAGGTTTCGAAAAATTAGACCAAGTAACCTCGGGTTGGCAACCTTCCGATTTGATTATTATTGCAGCGCGTCCGGGTATGGGTAAAACGGCTTTTGTACTATCCATGGCTCGAAATGTAGCTATTGATTTTGGACACCCTGTGGCAGTATTTTCGCTAGAGATGGCCTCGGTACAGTTAATTACGCGTTTAATTTCGTCAGAAACGGGTTTGTCTTCTGAAAAATTGCGTACCGGAAAACTTGAAAAACACGAATGGGAACAACTGAGCACCAAAGTAAAAGACCTAGAAAGGGCGCCTCTTTTTATAGACGATACACCCTCGCTTTCCATATTTGACTTACGGGCAAAATGCCGTCGTTTGGCTTCGCAACATGGTATCAAATTAATTATTATTGATTATTTGCAATTGATGACAGCCGGTGGTAATGGTAAAGGAGGAGGAAACCGTGAGCAAGAAATTTCAACCATTTCCCGAAACCTAAAAGCATTGGCCAAAGAGCTAAACGTTCCGGTAATTGCCTTATCGCAGCTTTCGCGTGCGGTAGAAACACGTGGCTCTAGCAAAAGACCTTTGTTGTCCGACCTTCGTGAATCGGGTGCAATTGAGCAGGATGCCGATATTGTTTCGTTTATTTACCGCCCCGAATATTATAAAATTGAAGAATGGGACGACGATGAGCAATCACCAACTCAAGGTCAGGCGGAATTCATTATTGCGAAACACCGTAACGGTGGACTCGAAAACATACGTTTGAAATTCTTGGGGCATTTGGGTAAATTTGATAACCTCGAAGATTTCACTGGTGGCTTTGATGATTTACCGTCTAAAATGAATTTGGATGATAATCCGTTCATCACCAAAAACCTGCCATCTGTTAACGAAGCCTTTGGTAGCAATTTAAATGATGATTACGACGATAGCGATGTGCCTTTTTAAAATTTAAAGCCTCAGTTGCATTTATTTTACTATAAGGTTGTATGATTCTTTAAAATCTTTACTTTAGCAACTCTTTTAACAAAACTATTTTTATTAACTACTATTAAATTTAAATTATGGAAAATCAATCATTGAGAGAGAAAGACACAGAAATTACATTAGATATTGCCCAGAAATGGGTTAAGAAATGGAAAGATTCTAAGGGTGAATTAATGGTTTCTGGAAAAAAAATTGACTCTTTTTTAATACCTAAATACAGTTTAGAAAAACTTTTGGCGGAAGATATTGATGCTGCTCGTGCGTATATTGGTGTTAATGACGAAGGTTTGCAAACAATTATGTTAGTGGGGACACGTAAAGATGATAAAGGAATTTACCGTGATCTTATAAAGGGATATACAGCTAACGAAACAAAAGCTTTAACGGATTCTGAAGGTGATATTTATGATTTCAATGAACCTAACCCACCAGGAACAGGAGATGATGAAAGTCCAATGAATCAGTAGTCTCAATGCGTGAATATCTAGTCAATTTTGGGTATTTTCTTTTGATTGCAAATAGCGTTTTATACATTTTTAAATACTTCTCAAATAGTAAGTCATATAGGATATTTACTATGTATTTGTTAATGTTATGTGCCGTTCAAATGGGAGCAGTTATTTACACCTATTTCTTAAAGCAAAACAACCTTTTTTTGTCTCATGTTTATTTTCTAGGGCAGTTTTTAATCCTAAGTTTTTTTTATTTGCAATTATTAAAAAATAAGAAACAACAATTGTTTGTTAAAATTATGTTGGCAATAACTTTGCTTATTTTCTTTATACAATATATTGTACAACCTGATTTAATCGATAAATTCAATTTATTTGAAATTCTCATAACTAATTCGTTATTAATTGTATACATGTTAATGCATTCCTATAATATGTTAGAAAGTAAAAGAGAATTTTATTTTGTAAATCTAGGATTGTTGATTTATTTACTTAGCAGTACTATACTTTTTATTTTTGGAAATCTTACAGCAAATTTAAGTAAAGATGTTAAAATGATTACTTGGACTTTAAATGCGGCTTTAACAGTTATGTACCAATTGTTTTTTCTCTACGAATGGAAAGTAAGTTATGTTAAAAAAACGTTGAAGAATTAAATAGCATTTAGTTAGGTTTAACAATATATTACCCGTAGTATATTTTCTTTTTTTGTAAAATTAAATGATTATCAGTGAACTATGAATAAGGTAGTAATGTATACAATTGCATATTAAGTTTTTATGTGCTTATGACCCTGAAAGTCTAATAAAATTATATTATGTATGATTTTTTACTTTATTGTAGTTACTTTATATTAACTATAAATTTTATTTTATTTGGCATTAGCTATTTTCGAAAGAAGACGGTTAATGCTTTTTTCCTAATTTACTTGGGGTTTGCTACAGTTTTGCAGATTGTAATGGAAATAATGTATAAGCTACATATAAAGAACAATGTGTATTTGGTAAATGTTTTCTTTGTGGGTCAAATGATTTTATTAGCTCTTTTTTTCAAAAGTATCTTATCTTTTTCAATTCAAAAAAAAATTACAAATTATATCTTACTCTTTAATATATTGTATTTTTTGTGCTTTTTTGGTTTAAACTTTAAATATTTTTTTGAATTCAATTTGAGTATAATAACGATTACTTCTTTATCGATTATTGTAATTGCAAGTATGCATCTATTAAATCAGTTAACAAGTACTAAATTGTATTATCATTTCACAATAGGATTGTTATTATACTTGTTTTCAAGTACTGTTTTTTATCTAACAGCAAATATTACGAATAGCTGGAGTAACGAATTACAGTTTCTTACTTGGACCATAAATGCAGGATTGCTTGTAGTGTATTATCTTTTCATTCTCTACGAATGGAAAGTAAGTTTTGCTCAAAAAACCTTGAAGAATTAAATAGTTGTTTTTAATTTTTTAAATACCGTGTAATTAGGTTTACAATTATAAGAATTACTTTTACATGATAGATGATGTGTTGATTTATACGGGTTATGGCATTTTAGTACTTAACCTGATTTTATACAGCATTTCCTTTTTTTTCAAAAAGAAAGGCAATGCTTTTTTTATTGCCTATTTGTTTTTTTGTACCGCGATGCAATTTTCAATGGAGTTAATGTATCTGTTAGGGAAAGAGAATCTTTTTTTGGGAAATACTTTTTTTATAGGTCAGGTAATTATAATCAGCTTGTTTTATAAAAGTCAGTTTAGTTTGCCATTCAAAAAAAAACTGTGTAACTGGATTTTGGGAGTAAATATACTGTATGCAATCCTGTTTTTTAGTTATGATTTTCAATTTGTTTTTCAAACGAATCTCAGTATCATAACCCTAAGTTCATTGTCAATTCTTATCTTGATTTATGCCTTTTTTTACAGTAAATTAACTAGGAATAAGGAATATTTTAATTTTTCTATGGGTTTATTAATGTATGTATGCGCTAGTGAAGTTATTTATTTATCGGCTAACATCACCAATTCATGGAGTAATGAGTATAAGTTTTTTACATGGCGGATTAATTCACTTTTAATTATTATATATTATCTTTTAATCTGGTATGAGTGGAAAGTAAGTTTTGCTCAAAAAAAAGCTCAGTTGCAAAAAACTTCCTGATTTATAAGTTAAAACTGAAGCCCAAATTTTTTATTTTTCTTTACTGTTTATTACTATTTTTAAGCAAAATTTTCATTTCAAATTAGTATGGTATGGCATTAGATTACGAAAAAGAAGTAGTGACCGTTATAGTATGTATTTCGATGTTTTTTATGACCATTGCTATTTTACTCGTTGTCTTTTTTTATCTCTCTCGTAAAAAGTTAATTCATAAGGAACTGGAGAAAAAAAATCTCGAAATCGAAATGCAAAACGAACTAATCAAAGCAGTTATTGTAACGCAAGAAGAGGAACGAAAACGAATTGCGCAAGATTTACACGATGATATTAGCTCCAAGTTAAATGTGGTAGGTTTAAATGGGCATTTGTTAAAAACACCCAATTTGCTCCCTCACGAACTCGAAGAAATTACCAATAATATCATTACCCTAAACAACAAAGCACTCGAAAATTCACGTAAAATTGCACACAACCTGCTTCCGCCAGTGTTAGAAAAATTCGGATTGGAAGCCGGAATTCGTGAATTGTGTCTCGAGTTTGAATCGGGAAAAACACTAATAATAGATTTTATTCAAGAAACGATCATCGAACAAGATTTAAATCGCGATTTGCATGTATTTCGAATCTTGCAAGAATTATTAAACAACTCGGTTCGCCACGGAAAAGCATCTAAAGTCAAAATTAAAATAGATAAAACCAAAGAAGGCTATTGTTGCCACTACCACGATAACGGTGTTGGTTTTGATGTTAATAAGGCGACGCATCAAAAAGGACTGGGAACCAAAAATATGGCCAGTAGGGTACAGTATTTAAATGGAGAATTAATAATAAATTCGGCTGTAGGTGAGGGAATTACCGTCTATTTCACATTTTAGTCTTGATAATTGACAGTTTATTTCATATTTTTTTGTACTTTTCGCTAACCAAATGCAATATGAACGCGTCCCAAATCCGTTTTTATTGTAATTTTTTTTGAAAACCCCTAACTACAGACCTCAAAAAAGAATTATGAAAAGCGTTATTTCAATTGTTTTGGTAGATGATGAACTCTTATTTCGTCAGGGCGTAAAATTCATGATCAATCGTGACGAAAATCTTGAAGTGATTTATGAAGCTTCGAATGGGGGTGAATTGTTAAACTACTTAGAAACAACGCCAACTTTACCCGATATTGTAATAACTGATTTAAAAATGCCCGTTTTAAATGGGGTTGAAACGACTAAAATTCTGCAAAAACAATATCCTAATCTTAAAATTATTGCATTAACCAGTTACGATTCGCCTTCTTTTATTGCCAATATGCTAGATGTAGGAGCAGCTTCTTTTATACTTAAAAATGCACATCCCGAAGATTTAATTGCAACTATTAAAGAAGTTGCCGATAAAGGATTTTATTATAACGATAGAGTGCTTAAAATTGTAAAAGAAATTGAGCTCAAAAATAAAACAACAAAAAGCGAATTAGATGCGGGATTTTTATCGCCCCGTGAAATTGAAGTTTTACAACTCATTTGTGAACAAAAAAATACAGCTCAAATTGCCGAAATTCTTTGCATTAGTCCTAGAACCGTCGAGGGGCATCGAACGAATCTATTATTAAAAACCGACTCCAAAAATATTGCCGGTTTGGTGGTTTTTGCTATTCAAAACAAAATTACTTTGATTGATTTTTAATGAGTTTAGCTCAGTAAAAAACGAATAGAGAGTACGTAGTATACGATAATCATTAAAATAAGGATTCCAACCCCAATTTTTTTAAGTAGGCTCAACCCTTTTGGTTGATTGTTGTAGTTTTCGGTGTTCATGACAATAGTTTTTTAATTGGTTATTCGTTACACAAACCTACTGCAAATTTTTTTTTTGTCACTGCGTGGTTTTACGTGATTTTAAGAATCGAATTGTTAAAATTTCATTTTTGAGATGGTAAACGATGTAAATAAATAAGGTAATTAAAAGAGCTTTTCTAAAGCTTCTACCATAACTTTTTTATCTTTGAGAACAAATAGTTGTACTATGTTCAAACGATTTTTTTTAGTTGTTTTCTTTATTCTGTCAATTACGTCTCTAAGAGCGTCTTTTATTTTGTTGCCCATGGACGAAACCTCACAACAAAATCATTTAAAGGCGTATGGTATTACCTATTGGTGTTTAACTAACCAATATAAAGCTAGTTGGTTACTCAATTACCGAGGTGGTTCTTTTTTACTACCAGATGCGGCCAATATTAGAAAAGAATGCCATATTCGTGGAGTAAGCTTTGAATTGCTTTCAGATGATCAAGCCAATACTATTTTAGAAGAAATTGCAAGTCCATCGCAAAATATGGAAGCAGTAGTATTAGAAAAAGCTCCAAAAATTGCCGTGTACACTCCCAAAGGGAAACAGCCTTGGGATGATGCCGTTACCTTAGTTTTAACCTATGCCGAAATTCCGTTTACCGAAATTTATGATACCGAAGTGTTAACCGACCAATTGGTTATGTACGATTGGTTGCATTTGCACCATGAAGATTTTACAGGTCAATACGGAAAATTTTATGCCGCTTATAAAAATACGCCTTGGTACTTGGAACAAAAACAAGAAGCGGAAAGTTTGGCCAAACAATTAGGTTACGGGAAAGTTTCGGTAGAGAAAGGTGCTGTTGCCAAAAAAATTAGAGATTTTGTAGTAGGTGGAGGCTTTATGTTTGCCATGTGTTCGGCTACGGATAGTTTTGATATTGCCTTAGCAGCCGATGGTGTTGATATTTGCGAAGCCATGTTTGATGGGGATGCTAGTGAACCGAATTACCAATCAAAGTTGCAATATGCCAATAGTTTTGCTTTCAAAGATTTTACCTTAGAACGCCGTCCGGAACAATACGAGTTTTCAAATATTGATATGACAGGGCAAAGGCACATCCCGATGGATAAAGATTATTTTACGTTAATGGAATTTTCGGCCAAATGGGATCCTATTCCGAGTATGTTGTGTCAAAACCATACCCAATTAGTTAAAGGATTCATGGGGCAAACTACCTCCTTTAATCCTGATGTAGTCAAATCGAATGTATTGGTTATGGGTGCTTGCGAATTAAACGGAGAGGCCCGTTACATTCACGGCGAAAAAGGAAAAGGAATGTTTACGTTTTTTGGCGGACACGATCCTGAAGATTTTCAGCACAAAGTAGGTGATCCTCCAACGGTTTTAGATTTGCATCCTAATTCACCCGGCTACCGTTTAATATTAAATAACGTATTGTTCCCAGCTGCTCGCAAAAAACACCTTAAAACCTAAAAAGAAAAGTTAGTTTTTTTTATAGCGGTTTTTAATGGCATGCCCAATAATGATGATTTGCAAAACCAATAATGCTGGTAGATAAAGCAATTGCCAATCAATTTCAAGAATGCCAATTTGTGCGCAGATAAAAGCCACAAAGTAGGATAAAAAAAAGGTGAGTAATATCGTTTTGTAAATAATTTTTGCTTTATCCGAACTTAATTTTAGCAGAATAGGTCTAAATTTAGTTACGAAGGAGTGTTTTGGAAGAGGCATAACAACAGTTCTTTTAAACAAAAATAAATCAAAACAATTACCCTTTTTTACGGAAAACCGTAAATTAGCTTTTATCTCAATTCATTTAATATGCGTTGTTTTGTGGATTTGTTTCTCAAATGCCGAAAGGTGTTATTCTTAAAAAATAAAAACGGATTTATTTCATGTGAAAATTTATAAAATCGATGTACTGATTTTTTTTGAGAGAATAAGTGTAATGGTTTTAAAAATTAATAGAACTATATAGTAGTGCTACTTTTGGGATTTTTATATTAAATGAGATTGCTATCAAAAAAAAACAGAAGCCACGCTAACGTGACTTCTGTTTTGATATTCAATTTTGATTTAAAATTAGTTGGTAATAATATTAAATCCTTGGATTCTTCCGCTTTCTTTTAAACGGAAAGTTTCTTTGGTAACTTTAGTAGCAGGATTGTATTGCATTACACCAGAAAACCCTTCTGAAGTATTGTTTGATAAGAAATAGATTTCTCCATTATGGAAAAATGGATTTTGGGTGGTGTAGAAATTATCTGCAGGCATATCCAAACGAGTTGCTTTTTTAGTGGCAACGTCTATTTCATTCCAATACCAAACATCACTTCTATATTTCACGCCATGTTGACCACCACCATAATACGATACCGCTCTAGAAGGTATGGTAGTGTAAATTTTATTATTGTAAGCAAACAAACGATTAAACTCTGCAGGAAACTGGTACGATTTGATATCCAATTCAAACTCGGTATCAAAAGTAGTTTGACCGCTTTTAATTCTAAGAATTTTAGATGAATAATCCGTTGGTTGTGTTTTCATATCTCCAACAGTAGCAAAATACAAGTCTTTTGTTACCTCGTCTAAACTCCATAAAACATGATCAATGAATACACCTAAATTGGTAGTACCACCAATTCGGGTAACATTTTCAATTTTGTTTGTAGTCAAATTGTAAACCGCTATCGCAACTTCTTTAACAGGAGGTGTTACTTGCCAGTTGTTACCTTCTTTTGTTCCGCATAACAAATCCAAATACAATTTATCATCTCTTTTGGCAATGATTAATTGACCAATAGATTCTAATGGCTGTCCTTCTGATAATGATGAAAAATCAATTTCTCCGGTTCTTTCCATAGTTGTTGGGTTGAATTTTTGCAATTTCAAACCACCGCGAACTTTATCCCAATAGAAACCTTCAGTAGCACTTGCTACCAAGAAATTGGTTTCGTATGCATTGGATTGTGATGGTAAAAATCCCAAATCTACTATTTTACCAGTAGCATCAATACCCATTCTGTTAATTCCTTGTTTGGTGTTGGTAACATCATTTACTTTGTAAAGCATATCACCTAAATTTCTTCCTCCTAACGAAGAAGCTACTTGTAAAAATGGCAATCCAGCCAAATTAATTTCTCTTGACTTGTTGTCTTTTAAAGCATAGATACCACCGCTCCAGTTTGCGGCTCCGTTATAAATAACCCAAGTTTCATTTTTTGGTAAGGTGTCATCTGGAGTGATTTCTTCTTTTGAATCGTTTTCGCTACTACAAGAAAATAAGAAGATGCAAGCGGCTAATCCGGTAAGTGCTGATCGAAATGAATTATTTCTTTTCATAATTAAGTGGATGTATTAAATTATATTAAAATAGTTGATATACAATTTTGAAATGGAATGATCTTCCGGGACGTTGCACATTGAAATTATCGTACAATTTTACATTTCCCACATTTCGACATTCAGCCGAAAGTGTGGTTTTTTTGTCTGCAAAATGATAGTAAAGTCCCAAATCATTCGAAAATTGACCCAAGCGACCATCTTTCGGTATAATCAAAGAGGTCTGAAACTCTTTCACAGGTTCAAATAATCCGGGTTCCTGACTTTTAGGAATCGGAACTAGAAAAAAACGATGGGTATAATTAGCATTCCAAGTGAAATTGACTTGGTCTGTTTTATTGAATATGCTTGTAAAAGTTGTATTTACCCACAGGTTTCCAAACAAATACGGAATGTTGGGTACTCTAGAATCGTTTAAATATTTGAAAGCCGATTCTTCTATTCCTACCCTGCGAATATCTTGATAGGTCATGTTGAAACCGGTAGTTAGCCATTTGTTTACTATATAGTTGGTTTCGATTTCTAAACCTTTGATATTCGATTTCTCGTAATTGATGTAACGATTAAACGGAATATCGAGTTGCAAGAAAATAATATCTTTTACTTTTCGATAAAATAAATTGGCCGAAAAAGTAACACTACTATTAGCTTGAGTAAGGGTATATTGACCATTTAAATTGACATTGTGACTTTTTTCAGGATTCAAATCTAAATTTTCCTTAACCATGCGTGCATCGCCAAAAATCTCAAATTCATCAGGTAAACGGGTTGCGTATTCGTAAGATAACTTAAGTAATGTACTTTCTTTTTGCCATTTTAAAGCGCCCAAATAACCAAATTGCTGGTCGTTTTTGGAAGATTTCCAAGCAAAACCATAATTGTCGGTGGTAAATCCTTCGGTTTGATATTGATAAAATTTAGCAGCCAAGATACTTTCTAATCGAGTATTTTGCCACAGTGATCGCCAAGCCAAGGCCAAATTGTTTTTTTGATATGTAGCTGGAATGGTGAGTACATCTACATTTTCTATTACCGAAACAGCTCCAAGTGGATCGCTTCCTTTTCGGCGTTGGTAGTAATACAATTCGCTAAATTCTAAAAAATTATAATCAGATAATTCGTATTCAGCATTCAGCCTAGATGATACAAAATCATAATGTAAATGTTGATTATTACCAGCTCTAATCTCGCCTGGTTGCATATTTTCGGCAATGATTGCGCCTTTCCAATTGTAACGTACCGTTGCAGTATCAATAAATTTGGTATTAAAATGGCTATAGTTGGTTAAGAGGTTGACTTTTAGCTTATCGTCAAAAAAACGTTTTTTGTAATGAACCATTCCAGTAAAATTCGTTTCATAAGAAAACGGTTTTCCGTATACATTCACCATGTTGGCATCATTCTGAATTTGCTTATAAAAATCCGAATAAATTAAGGTGAAACGCAAGTCATCTGCCCACGTTTTATCTTTTAGCCCAATAAATGCCTCAACATATTTAGAGCGAGTCATGTCGTGAAAACGTTTTACATCGCTATATTCTTCAACAGCAGCATCATTTTGTATGGGTACATTTACTTTATAATTGTTGTCGGAATAATTAAATGTTCCGTTAATACCACCATAAAAGTTGTTTTTGTTTTGTAAGAAAAAATTAACCGTGGCTCGATGGGTATTAAAAGAGACTAATTCATATGAGGCTTCACAAAAATTTTTGTTTGAAGTTCGTGTAACCAAATTAATTCCACCTCCAAGAGCATCGGACGCCAAATAAATAGGCATTACACCTTTGTAAATTTCAACACGGTCAAGCATGTTTAGCGGTATGGTACCCAAACTGAATCCATGTCCAAATAATTCAATTGGAATGCCGTCTTTAAATATACGGACCGCTTTTCCTTGTAAACCACCTAAATTAATTTGTACGGCCGATCCAATATTACCATCTGTACGCAATTTGACACCAGAGGCTCTATTCAAGTAATCGCCAACATCGCCGGCTTTGTCGTATTGTTTTTTAAAGTCGATGACGGATACCGAAAAGGGTGATTCTTCAATTTCTTGTTTGATGCTTTTATTGTGTATGACAACCTCATTTAATTTATCGGATTTTTCTATATAGACTGGAATGTGGTAGGTAAAATGATTTTTTTGGCCGCATGTTACAACAAGAGCCTCTTTTAAGAGTGTCTGATTGTCTTTTACAAGTTCAATACTATGATTACCTTCATCCAAATCAAGTTGAACGACTCCTGAACTAGAACTTACGGCTAGAATTTTAGAATTAATTAATAGGGTTATGCCCGATATTGGTTTGCCATTTTTATCTTGAACATTTATAGATACAGGGCAGGCATGGGCTAAGCACCAACCAAACAAGGCTATGAAAAGAAATGTGATTCGAGTAATCAAATATTTTTATTTAAACTTATTATAAATTAAATTTGCATTGCAAATGTATTTGAAATCACCGAAGCCGATTTATGAATATGGAAGTTTTAATTATGAATTTAGAAGTTTAAGAGATGGCATTTAAAATCGATTCAAATGATTTTTCGGAGTTTTTAGTAGTGGATGAAAATGAGGGGCTACATCAACCAAATGTGGTGGTAGATGAAATTAAAGCAGTAAAGTATGCGACGCCCAAAGGCGCTATTTTCTTTAACGAACAGTCTGTTACAGATGAATTATCTATTTTTCAAGGAAAATACCAATTACAAGACGATGTGACCATTTCGGGTAGAGGAGAAGCGGCTTTATTAGAATTACATTTCAACCTATCCAATCATAAAATCGGATTTATCAATCCAGGGTCGGCAAAAGAGTTTGCTGCTCCAATGTCGGGAAATATCACCTACCTAACCGCGGAAGATAATTATGCCAAAATTGACTTTAAAAAAAATGTGGTATACAACACTTTTGATGTTCATTTGCCTGTAAGTTTGCTAAACCAATATGCAGGAGAATCAGCAATTATGGACCATTTTTTAAGTAGTATTGAGCATAACTTAAGCGCAGCCTTAGCCAATCAAGAAATAAAGGTGACCGCTAATATTTATGCAGTAATGCAGGATATAAAGAATTGTTTTTATAAAGGACTTACTCGTAAAATATATATCGAATCTAAAGTTTATGAGCTTATCGCCTTGTGTCACTATAATTTAGAAACGGAAAAGGAAATTACTCTTTGGTCTAATGCGGATGTAGAAAAAATTCATTTCGCTGCTCAATTAATACGAGATCATATAGATAATCCGTTTACTATTCTAGAACTCTCACGAAAAGTAGGAATCAATCAAACTAAACTCAAAGAGGGGTTTAAAGCTATTTATAACGACACGGTTTTTGGCTATCTACAAGACATCAGAATGAACAAAGCGCGGAAATATTTAACGGATACTACTCTCTCTGTACTCGAAATTAGCCAGCTTTCAGGATACAAAAGTGTTTCTAATTTTAGTATTGCGTTTAAGAAAATATACGGCTATTCTCCCATTAAGTTGCGATTAAAATGATCCTATCGCCTATAGTTTTTAATGTTTATAAAAAAAGGAAGAACAGCGTCATCACATCTTGCTTAAAATAGTAAATACACTCAATCTACAAAAGCTAAAAAACACAGTATTTTCTTTATGCATTTTTCTAAAATGGTCGAGTAGGTTTAGTAAACAGATAAATTAATTTTAAATACAGTCAATTACATTATCTTTAACCCTTCTGGATTTAGGTGCTACTTCAATACGATTAAAGTCGTCCGCTGCAGCATAACCTACCGCCATAGCTACTACGGGTTGGAAAGTTTCAAGATTAAGAATGGTTTTGTATTGATCGGTCTCAATACCTTCCATAGGAGTTGAATCAAGTTCCAAAGCGGCACTAGCTGTTAAAGCAACTCCCAATGCAATATAAACTTGTTGTGTTAACCATTGTTTTAAATCGGCTGAGGAAGTGTTTGCTTTAATTTGATTGTACCATTTTTGACGAGCTTCAGGCAATTCGGTAGCCACTACTTTTTGAAAAGCATCCAAATCATCGGCTACGCTAAATACAATGATAAGCGGAGCTTGTGTTACTTTTTCGGCATTGTGCATCGATACTTTGGCTAATTGTGCTTTTATTTCCGGATTTTGTACAAACGTAAATTTCCAAGGTTGGATATTAATGGAAGAAGGGCAGAGGTAGAGCACTTCTTTTAAGATTTCGATTTTGTCTTGCGGAATCGCTTTTTCGGCATTGTATTGCTTCGCGGTATATCTTTTTTGCATCAATTCTAAAATCTCCATAATATGTTTTGTTTTTTGTAACGGCGGTAAAGGTAGTAAATCAGAAACTTTTTAATACGGTTTTCTAGGTCTTCTCTTAAAAGTAAAATGCAATTACGTCATAAAAATAAAGGTCTTAAGAAGCTTGTTTTTCGGAGAAAGGCTTCTTTAAAGCCCAAAAGCAAAAACCCATCCGTAGTACGAATGGGTTTTCTAGTATAAGTAAGTAATTTAAATTGAGTTGATAAAACGTTTATTTTACTTTATTAAGTATTGCTTTGAAAGCCTCTGGGTGATTCATTGCTAAATCAGCAAGTACTTTACGGTTCAATTCGATACCGTTAGACTTAACTTTCCCCATAAACTGAGAATAAGACATTCCTTCCAATCTTGCTCCAGCGTTGATACGTTGAATCCATAAAGAACGGAAATTTCTTTTGTTTTGTTTTCTATCACGGTAAGCATAGCACATTGCTTTCTCAACCGCGTTCTTAGCAACTGTCCAAACGTTTTTACGTCTACCAAAGTAACCTTTGGCTTGCTTCATTATTTTTTTTCTTCTTGCTCTTTTAGCAACTGAATTTACCGATCTTGGCATAATTTTATTGTTTTTTTGTAGCAGGCGTCCTGAATTTAATCAAAGGAACTTATGGCCATACTCCAAGGTTATTAAATTTGTTTTTAACCTAAAGAAAATCTGTAGTCAAATGTCTTAATGTCAAATGTTGAAAGCCATCTTCTGACTTTTAAACTTTATGACTTTTAAACTTTGGACTTATTAGATAATTCTTAATTGTTGTTTGATGCTTTTTTCATCTGTTTTGTGAACTAGCGCTGAGTGTGTCAAAGCCAATTTACGTTTTTTAGATTTTTTAGTCAAGATGTGACTTTTAAAAGCATGCTTTCTTTTAAGCTTTCCAGAACCAGTAACTTTAAAACGTTTCTTGGCGCTAGATTTTGTTTTCATTTTAGGCATTTTTCCTAGTGTTTTTTAATTTATTCTTACTTACTTATATTTTAAAAAGCTATAGGCTTTGGGCTATAAGCTTTAGGCAAATGGTTAAGAAACTTTTTGCTTACAACTTAAAGCTTATGGCTTACAGCAAATGTTTATTTCTTCTTTTTAGGAGCAATGAACATAATCATTCTTTTTCCCTCAAGTACGGGCATTGCTTCTACTTTACCGTATTCCTCTAAATCTTGAGCCAAACGCAAAAGCAAAATCTGTCCCTGATCTTTATAAATGATAGAACGACCTTTAAAGAATACGAATGCCTTTAATTTAGAGCCTTCTTTCAAAAACTTCTCCGCATTTTTCTTTTTAAATTCGTAATCGTGCTCGTCGGTTTGAGGCCCAAATCGAATTTCTTTAATCGTTACTTGCGTGGATTTGGCTTTTAAGATTTTGTCACGCTTTTTTTGTTCGTATACAAATTTCTTATAGTCCATGATTTTACAAACAGGCGGCTCGGCATTGGGAGAAATCTCTACCAAATCCAATTCAAATTCGTCGGCTAAACGTAGGGCTTCTGAGAGTTTGTAAACTCCAGGCTCAATGTTCTCACCTACAAGTCTTACTTCTTGTAATCCACGAATATTATTGTTTATTCTGTGGGCATCTTTTTTTTCTACTCGAGGTTGATGACCTCTGTTGCTTCTTATTGCTATGGCTTTATAAATTTAAGTTAAACAGTAAATACTTTCAATGTCTTTTTTATTTCTTCTTCTACCATCAAAGCAAATGCTTCTATGGTAACAGTGCTATTTCCTTTTCCTTCTTGACCGTGGCGACGAATAGAAATGGTTTGGTTTTTCTCTTCTTCTTCCCCTACAATCAACATAAATGGTACTTTTTGCATTTCTGCATCTCTAATTTTCTTACCGATAGTTTCATTTCGGTTGTCAATTAGGGCGCGAATTTCGTGATTTTCTAGCAATTCTAAAACTTTTTTAGCATAATTTTCGTATTTCTCGCTCAAAGACAAGATAATAGCTTGCTCAGGCATCAACCATAATGGGAAGTTTCCTGCTGTATGTTCTAGTAAAATGGCGATAAAACGCTCCATAGAGCCAAATGGGGCTCTGTGAATCATCACCGGACGATGTAATTCGTTATCGGCTCCTTTATAAGTCAAGTCAAAACGTTCGGGTAAATTATAATCTACCTGAATCGTACCCAATTGCCATTGTCTTCCTAAAGCATCTTTCACCATAAAATCCAACTTCGGACCGTAAAAGGCAGCTTCTCCATATTCTACAACGGTGTTCAATCCTTTGTCTTTGGCAGCATTGATGATGGCGTTTTCCGCTTTTTCCCAATTTTCATCGGTGCCAATATATTTGTCTCGGTTTTCTTGATCACGTAAAGAAATTTGAGCTGTAAAGTTTTCAAACCCTAACGATCCGAATACATATAGTACCAAATCAATTACTTTTTTGAACTCTTCGTCTAGTTGTTCTGGAGTACAAAAGATATGAGCATCATCTTGAGTAAATCCTCTTACGCGAGTCAAACCATGTAATTCGCCCGATTGCTCATAACGATAAACAGTACCAAATTCAGCATAACGCTTAGGTAAGTCTTTGTATGACCATGGTCGAACATTGTAAATCTCGCAGTGATGAGGGCAGTTCATAGGCTTTAATAAAAACTCCTCGCCTTCTGCTGGGGTATGAATCGGTTGAAAGCTGTCGGCTCCGTATTTAGCATAATGACCAGAAGTTACATAAAGTTCTTTTTGACCAATATGCGGACTAACGACTTGTTCGTAACCGGCTTTTTTTTGGGCTTTCTTTAAAAATTGTTCCAAACGCTCACGTAAAGCTGCCCCTTTTGGTAACCACAAAGGTAAACCTTGACCTACTTTTTGAGAAAAAGCAAACAACTCCAATTCCTTGCCTAACTTGCGGTGATCACGACGCTTGGCTTCTTCTAAAAGTTCTAAATATTCGGTTAAGTCTTTTTGTTTAGGGAAAGAGGTTCCGTATACACGAGTCAATTGTTTGTTTTTCTCGTCACCTCTCCAATAAGCGCCTGCAACACTCATTATTTTTACAGCCTTGATGATGCCGGTATTCGGAATGTGGCCACCGCGACATAAATCGGTAAAAGTAGCATGATCGCAAAAGGTAATGGTGCCGTCTTCTAAATTCGAAATCAATTCGGTTTTGTAAACGTTGTCTTTGTATAGTTCTAATGCTTCCGCTTTAGTTACCGGACGCATTTTAAATTCGTGTTTCCCTCTTGAGATTTCTAAAATGCGGTCTTCAATTTTTTTGAAGTCTGCTTCAGAAATTTTTTGATCTTCAAAGTCAACATCATAGTAAAATCCGTTAGCAATCGCTGGTCCAAGTGTTAATTTGATGCCAGGGTACAGTTCTTCTAAGGCTTGTGCCATGACATGCGAAGTCGAATGCCAGAACGCTTTTTTGCCTTCTGCATCATTCCAAGTGTATAAAATAAGATTACCATCGGTCGTTAAAGGAGTCTCGGTTTCAATAGTAGTACCATTAAAAGATGCTGAAATAACATTTCGAGCAAAACCTTCGCTAATGTTTTTAGCGACCTCCATTGGAGTACTGCCTGAAGCAAACTCCCTAACTGACCCATCGGGCAAAGTAATCTTAATCATTGTTTATAATTTTGTGAGTGCAAATATACTTTATTACTAAAACACATACAATATATATGTAGTTAGTTTTTTGAGTTCCGAATGTTTTACGTCGTTACTAGTGTATGATGAAGAATAGTTAAGTAGTAGATGACTGGTATAGCTATAACAGGATTTATTAATAACCGGTATAGTTGTTTCAGGACTAATCACTCCCTTCTATGTCATCCCGAAGAATGAGGGATTGAATAAAGCATATCTCTAAAACCATTATATTAGCTTATCAGGAATTATTTAATAACGTATATGGTAAATTTAGAACGCCTCAAAAAACCGAAAACCGAACCAATAACCATTCCCACCACCCAAAACCGACAACTCACCATTCACCATTCACAGCTCACCAAAATAAAGCATGAATAATTTTCTCCTACCTCAAAAGCAACAATCAAGCATAGTAAAACACCTTTTTCAGAATCTAGAATACTATAAAAACAGAGGTAACACAAAAACTTTTAAAAAAAGTTAGGTTGTAAGTAATGCAGGTATAGCAAGTTAAGTATTTGTATTAAGCGACTATTAAAAAAAGAATAAAAAAAGGCTTGTTTAATTGAATAAAGTGTCTACTTT
>NZ_JAEHFV010000005.1 GCF_016522065.1 Flavobacterium agrisoli
GTTCCGATTGTCATCCCTGAGATAAGACCTGAAGAAGCAATGGTAATTCCTGAGGTAGCTGGAGCAAATGTATACGTTAAAGCTGCATCGTAATTTGAGATTGTACTACTTCCAGCAGCCGAACAAGTTGGAGCCACTGTTGCAAGAGTCGGTACAGCAGGTGTTATCAACATCGCAGCATTACCAAACGAAGCTGATGCCCCCGAAGTACAATTGCTGTTTGCAGAGGTAACCGCATAAGAAGTTCCGATTGTCATCCCTGAGATAAGACCTGAAGATGCTATGGTAATTCCTGAGGTAGCTGGAGCAAATGTATACGTTAAAGTTGCAACGTAATTTGAGATTGTACTACTTCCAGCAGCCGAACAAGTTGGAGCCACTGTTGCAATAGTAGGTACAGCAGGCGTTATCAACATCGCAGCATTACTAAATGAAGCTGATGCCCCCGAAGTACAATTGCTGTTTGCAGCGGTAACCGTATAAGAAGTTCCGATTGTCATCCCTGAGATAAGACCTGAAGAAGCAATGGTAATTCCTGAGGTAGCAGGATTGAATGTATACGTTAAAGTTGCATCGTAATTTGATATCGTAGCAGTTCCAGCAGCCGAACAAGTTGGTGCTGTTGTGACAATTGTTGGCACTAACGGACTAGTAGTTAAAACAACCTCGGATGAAGTAACATTCAAACATTCATAGTTACTTTGACTAATTCTCACTCGATATTTATATCCTGAAAAAGAAAGAGGTACATTAGACACTGTCAAAACAGCAGTCATTACTCCGCTATAATTATCTCCATTTGATAATGAATTCCAATTCGTACCTGAATCTGTACTTACATCCCATTGATAAATTTTGCCTGTGGCCTCAATATTGGTATTAACAGTAAAAACAGCATTACCATTTATAACGGCACATTGGTCCGCGGGTTGAGTAGTAATTATTACTGGAATTGCTAATGTAGTAACATTGCTATTCGTAGCTTGCCCTGAAGAACCGGCTTTAATAGGAACTCCATATGCATCAACACCTCCGGTAAGTTGATTTAAATTATTCAGATCGGTCGCTGTAAAATTTCCTGATCCTTCTATCGCATCTGGGCAACCATCATTATCCGAATCAGTGTCTATAATATCCGGAATTCCATCATTATCACTATCACATGCCAACTCGCTTCGTAGCAAAAGTACTTGTTTTCTATCAAAAGGAGAGGCTGAAGTTCCTGTAACTCCAAATGTAAACTCACCACTCTGAAACTGATTGAAATACAACTTTACCGAATAAGAAACATCTGTTTCTGTTGCATTAATTTCATTGAGTGATCTAGGTTGATAATTTGTAAATCCCGAAGGACCTCCATTTATAAATCCCGAATTAATAATATTTGAACCTATAATTATTCGATTAGGATTTAACGAAGTTTGAAATCCAGCAACATCTCCCAATCCTTTCCCATTTCCATTTCCATCAATATCAGACATACTGAACCAAGCATTGGTAACCGTTGCTGGATTACCTTCTGGGTTGCTAGTAGTGGAAGAATTATGATTAACTACACTGAGTTTATAAGTAAAATACGGATTTTCATTTGGAATCACTCTATTTAACTCCAAATCTCCTCCGGATGTTAAATGTAATTTTGCCGATGCAGAATTACTTGTCTTAGCATGTAAACCTGTTATTTTAACCACTACATCATAAACCACTCCTTTAAAAACAAAAGCATTTTGTTTTAATAAATAATCCCCGACTTTAATATCTGTTCCAGTTCCTTTTAACAATGTCAAGGAAGATAGCGAAACATTCACATTACATTCTACCTCATCTAAAATCCCATCATTATCGTCATCTAAATCAATATCGTCTGGAACTCCATCTTTATCCGTGTCGATACTAACTGGCGGTGTCGAATTTGATACATTAGAAACGGTAACTAACATTGAAGCTTGGCAACCTCCACTATTTGTATAGGTTATCGTGACTGTTCCAGCAGAAATACCAGTTACAACTCCTGAATTGGTCACACTCGCAACAGACGAATTGCTAGAACTCCATGGATTAGAACTTGCTGCCGTACCACTACCCGTTAAGGTTATTGAAGCGCCTCGTAAAACAGAAGTAGTTCCAGAAATCGTAGCGCCATTACTAATTGTTACTGCCGAGGCTGAAGGTGAATAAATATTAGTTCCTGAAACCGATTTTGCCCAAAGATAAACTGTCCCTACACTTGTATAATTTGTTATTGACGGACTAGTTGAAGTGGTTACTTGAGTGTTTCTTGTAGTAGGTGTTCCTGTCCACCATTCGTAACTTACACCTCCTAAAGATGGATTTAATGTTGTTAAATTGACACCCGAACAAGTTGTAGAAGCTGTAGGATTGGGTATAAGTGGACTTCCATCAAGATTAAAACAAGCTACTGCCGGTAGAGTCGTGGGCTCAGTATTATACTCATACGTAAGTCCTGATTGCCAAGTATAAGAACCATTGGGGTTATTAAACATTCCGTTCCAACTACTTGTAGCCATCGTTGCAGTATTACTAAAATTCAAATTAGGTCCAATTGTACCACCATTCATTCCATTTTGCCCACTTCCAGCCCATTTAAAATAACCTTTCTTATTATTATCCGTTGGCCCGATAAGTTTACCGTCAGATTGAATTTTCCCAGAAGTTTTTAAATCAAAAATACCCTCATTATAAATAGTTCCATTTGATAAATTCACACTCCCAATTGCGTCAACTCTACCGAAATTTTCAAAACGAGAATTCGCCCCACCAAAATCAAGTTGACTTGTCGTAAACGAACCTGTATTAATTACCTTACCTCCTGAATTTAAATTAAATTTACCTTCAAAAACACCACAGTTTACATATACCGATGTTGAAGAACTGTTGTAATTATTACTCACTTTTAACGTTCCAAAATTTTGAAATTGTGCCGCACCCGCAGAAACATTTAATTGCCTCTGAACAGTCATTAAATTATTATTTGTAAAAGTTACTGTTGCAGCAGAATTACCAAACTCTAATGATTGTTTTACAGTAAATGTCCCATCATTTACAAAATCAATTTGACTTCCATTAAGTTTTAGAGATTCAACCGTTAAACTTCCACCTGAGTGAATATTAATTTTCATTTTACCTTCCCACTTTACACTTCCAGTTGTAATATTTAAAGCTCCATAAATATCTATGGTAAAATTATCCGTAGATCCTGTTGTAAAATTATTTGAAGCAAAATTAAGCGTGGCTCCTGGTGACACACATAATGATCCATTGTTTCCTAAAGTTACATCATGACTAATGTTATTGGTACCAGTAAAACAAACTTTTTGATTTGCAAGAAAAGTGTAATTTCCGGAACTAGTATAATTATTTTGTGTAAAATTACAACTAGAACATTGTGCTTGTATATTTAAAACAAACACAAAAAAAAATACAATAATAAAAAAGCACTTCAAATTTTCAAGCACTTTAAAAGTAAAGTTTAACATAGGCAAAATGAATTTGGGACAACTAGTACGCTAGCAGAAAACACCACTAGCAGCGAAGCAAAAATGACTTTGGTGATTTTGAAAACCATTGAAGTGAATTAGTAGGTTTATATAAACTATATTTTTGTTTAGCAATCAGTATTTTGGGTACGCGAAAATAGATTTATTATCATTTCTTTAACAACAATGTCGACAAAATGCAGGTAAAGACGTTGAATAGCATTTTTAACATAAAAATCTCATTTATCGGCTTTAAAAGTGTTAAAAACACATTTTAAAAAACGAATTAGTTGAGCGTAGTACCAACTTTAGAGTATAAAAAAGGGCTGTCTCTACTAGTAGAAACAGCCCTCTTATAAAAGAATATTGTTTTTTAATTATTTCCCGAAATATACAAATATCCGGTTTCGTTTATAATTTGATTTTGATAGGTTTTATAACTGATAACGTAGAAATAAGTACCGTCTGGTAGTTTAGCATCTCGTTTCACTGTTGCGCGTCCATCCGAATAACCTTTAAATGAAACAGCACCATTATCATAGCCTACGCTATCGTAAACCAATACACCCCAACGATCGTAAATTTCGACCGTAGCATTCGGATAACATTCAATTCCTTCTATGAAGAAGAAGTCATTTTTACCATCCCCATTTGGAGAAATCGCATTATGAATCGTCACCTGACAAGAATTTAAAGGCACCACGGTTGGATCATTTCCTGCAAATTCGTCATCATCTGAAAGATCAGAAACCGTTACGCCATCTGGACTTAAAGCATTTACTATAGCTTGATTGGTTACACTTCCCGCTTCGATATCAGCTTGAGTAAGAGTATAGGTTGCTTTGAATGTCGTAGCATCAGTTTGTCCTGCTCGTAATGCAATTGGCCCACCGCTTATGGTAATGCCTGGTTTAGGATCGGTAACCACGATATTAACCAAGGCTATATTTCCGGTATTGGCTACAGTGAAAGTATACGAAATGGTTTCACCCACTTCGGCATAGCCATTGCCATTGTTATCGTCAAATGAACCATATTTAATTACCGCTATAGAAGGTTTTAAACTTAAATCAATTACGGTTGGATCATCATCCCCTGGTAAAGTTGGATCGGTACTATCAGATACGTCAAATACCGTTGTACCATCTGGTGCATCACCCACAGCAAGAGCCGAATTGATGACTTCGCCATTGGCTACATCACCTACTGTAATAGCATAACTAGCACTAGCGGTACCCGATTCTCCCGGAGCTAAAGCAGAAGGTGTTACCACTAAATTGCGACCTAACATAGGATCGTCGATTGCTACATTTTGAAGCACTACATTACCGGTATTAGTTACTACAAAAGAATAATTTATAATATCCCCAACACTTCCATCTCCCATTAAGACACCACCTTTTATTAAGGTCAATTCTTTTTGCTGCGGAATTGGCGTAACCGTAGGGTCGTCTTTACCTAATAATGTTGGATCATTACTATCGGATAAATCGGAAATTGGCGTACCAAATATCGGATTAGCGGTTACAGTTGCTTGATTTTCAACATAACCGGCATTGATATCGGCTTGCGTTAAGACGTAAGTAGCTGTAAACTGAGTGCTATTAGAAGCGCCTACAACCAAACTTGCTAAAGCAGCTCCTGATACGGTAACCTTTGGATCGCTAATCATAACATTGGTTAAATCGATAGCACCCGTATTTTGAACAACGAAGTTATATTGAATCAATTCACCAGCTTGTGCAAAACCATCTCCATTGGTATCAACAAAAGTACCTCGTTTGATCAACGTAATGTCGGGCTGAGTAACCGTAATTTTAACAACCGCTTCATCACAATTAGTTGGATTCAATCCTTCACAAATTTGATACGAAATGGTATAAATACCAGATGAAGTACCCGCTGGAACATGTACCAATCCACTAGTCACATCTAAAGTTGGCACGGCACCTCCACCAATTGGATCAGCTGATGACGTTACGCGAATAACAACCTCAGATAAAGTAGTTGGCGTTCCATCTAATGTGTCATTGGCTAATACATCCACAACAGCAGTTGCACCATCGTTACCGTTAATGTTCGTTGCCGAATCATCATTGGCTACCAATACTCCCGAACCAACCGTTATGACAGCAACTGATGTATCGCAATTCGTTGGATTTAATACTTCGCAAATTTGATAATTAATGCGATAAGTACCCGCTGGAGTACCCGCTGGTACGCTTACAATTCCGGTTGCAGTATCCAGAACCGGTTCAAACGCATTTACCGTAGCTGGTCGAGCAGTTAAAGATATCGTTACTTGTGATAATTGAACCGGACTTCCGTTTAAGGTATCGTTATCCAAAACCTGTAAAACATTCGGATTGCCTACAAATCCATCCACACCCAATGCCAAATCTGGATTAGCAACGATGCTCGTACTAATAACTTCTATCGTAATAGTCGCTGTATCGGTATTAGTTGGATTTAATTTTTCAGAAAGACTATAAGTAATAGTATAACTGCCTGCTGGCGTACCTGCTGGAACTGCAACCAATCCCGTTGCTTCATCCAATACCGGAACAAGCCCTCCGTTGATTGGAGTCGCTGGCGTTGTGATAGCAATAGTGACTTCAGCTAATTTAGCTACAGATCCGTTTAACGTATCGTTAGTCAATGCATTCACTACATTCGAAGCACCATCATATCCATTGATACCAGAAGCGGTGTCATCATTGGCGACAATAACAGGCGCCTCTACTTCTATCGTTATGGTAGCCGAATCGGTATTACTTGGATTCAAATTCTCAGTAATACTATATATTATAGTATAAGTGCCGGCCGAAGTGCCCGCTGGAACACTTACTATTCCATTGCTAATGTTCAATACTGGGATAGCTCCTCCATTGATACCTGTGGCCAGTGTAGTTACCGCAATAGTAATTTGAGAAGGCACCACTTGAACACCATTTAACGTATCGTTATTCAACGCATTCAACGCATTTGATGAGCCAATGTAACCATTTATACCCGTTACAGCATCGTCTTCGGCATTTATAGTAGCACTGTTAACTTCTACCGTAATGATAGCCGTATCGGTATTACTTGGATTTAATTTCTCAAAAATACGGTATTCAATTTCATAAGATCCCGCTGGCGTACCTGCTGGCACACTTACAATTCCGGTTGCAGCATCCAAGACAGGAACTAACGTTCCGCTTATTGGACTAGCCGGAACCACATCCGTAATAGTCACCAAAGATTTATCCAAAACAAACCCATTTAAGGTATCGTTATCCAAAGCATTGATCGCATTAGAAGAACCTAATAAACCATTGATTCCCGACACAGCGTCGTTTACTGCGTCGATAGCTGGAGTAGTAACATTAATCGTTACGATAGCGGTATCGGTATTCGTTAAATTCAAGTTTTCGGATAGCCTATAGGTTATTGTATATACGCCCTGTGTCGTTCCTGCCGGTACACTAACCATTCCGGTAAGTGGATCCAAAGTAGGTACTTTACCATTATTAATAGCAGTAGCCAAAGTAATAACCTCAATTTTAACTTCTGCCGGAATGACCGTAGCTCCATTTAACGTATCGTTTGTTAACACATTGAGCACAGCGGCCTCGCCCACAAAGCCATTAACCGCTGGGGTTACGACATCATCAACGGCATCTATACCACCTGAGATCACCTCTATAGTAATGGTAGCCTGGTCACAATGGGCTGGATTTAATCGCTCGCATATTTGATAGGTTATGGTATACGTACCTGCTGGTGTACCCGCCGGTACCGCTACATTCCCCGTCAACAAATTAAGCGTTGGCACCGGACCTCCATTAATTGGACTTGCTCCTGTAATTTGGGTCGGCACAATATCGGCTCTAGAAACTGAAGATCCATTTAACTCATCGTTATCAAAAGCATTCAGTACTGAGCTAACACCTTCGTAACCATTAATATTCAGAGCATTATCATCGTTTGCTACTATTGGTTGCAATACCACTTCGATTACAACCACAGCATCATCGCAAACTCCTGCATTTAAATTATCGCAAATTTCATATGTAATGGTGTAACTACCTTCCGGTGTACCAGCTGGAATACTAACCAATCCAGTTGTAGTATCCAATATAGGCACATTACCTCCATTAATTGGTGTTGCTTGATTTAGAACCGTTATGCTTACCTCAGACAAACTTGCTCCTTGACCATTATATTGATCGTTATCTAGAACATTTAGTACACCATCATTATCAACACTACCATCAATACCCGTAATGGAATCGTCGGTAGCTAATAGTACCGGTGCAACAACGGTCACCGTGATGGTACTGGTATCACAATTAGCTGGATTCAATGCCTCACAAATTTGATATGCTATTGTGTAAGTTCCTGCAGAAGTACCCGCTGGCACACTTACAATTCCGGTTACAGTATCCAATGTTGGAACTGCACCGCTACCAATTGCTGTGGCAGGAGTAACAACTGTTATCACAATTTCGCCATTATTTACCAAAGCTCCATTTAAAAGGTCGTTGTCTAATGCATTTACTACATTATCAGCTCCAACATATCCATTAATTCCCAATGCCAAATCTGGATTAGCAACGATGTTCGCACTAATAACTTCTATCGTAATAGTCGCTGTATCGGTATTAGTTGGATTTAATTTTTCAGAAAGACTATAAGTAATAGTATAACTGCCTGCTGGAGTACCCGCTGGAACGGCAACCAATCCCGTTGCTTCATCCAATACCGGAACAAGCCCTCCGTTGATAGGAGTCGCTGGCGTTGTGATGGCAATAGTGACTTCTGCTAATTTGGCTGCAGATCCGTTTAACGTATCGTTAGTCAAAGCATTCACTACATTCGCAGCACCATCATATCCGTTGATGCTAGAAGCGGTGTCATCATTGGCGACAATAACAGGCGCCTCTACTTCTATCGTTATGGTAGCCAAATCGGTATTACCTGGATTCAGATTCTCTGTAATACGATATTCGATTGTATAAGTACCTGCAGCAGTGCCCGCTGGAACACTTACTATTCCATTGCTAATGTTCAATACTGGGATAGCTCCTCCATTGATACCTGTGGCCGGTGTAGTTACCGCAATAGTAATTTGAGAAGGCAGCACTTGAACACCATTTAACATATCGTTAGTCAAGGCATTCAAGGCATTTGATGAGCCGGTGTAACCATTTATACCCGTTACTGCATCGTCTTCGGCATTGATCGTAGCACTGTTAACTTCTACCGTAATGATAGCCGTATCGGTATTACTTGGATTTAATTTCTCAAAAATACGGTATTCAATTTCATAAGATCCCGCTGGCGTACCTGCTGGCACACTTACAATTCCGGTTGCAGCATCCAAGACCGGAACTAATGTTCCGCTTATTGGCGTAGCTGGTACCACATCGGTAATAGTCACCAAAGATTTATCCAAAACAACCCCGTTTAAGGTATCGTTATCCAAAGCATTGATCGCATTAGAAGAACCTAATAAACCATTGATTCCCGACACAGCGTCGTCTACTGCCTCGATAGCCGGAGAAACTACCGTGATGGTAATGACGGCCGTATCTCGATTCAAAGGATTCAGATTCTCATAAATACGGTAGCCAATAGTATAGATACCTGCTGTTGTTCCAGGCGGAACATCGACTTGACCTGTAGTAGGATTTAATAATGGCACTTGACCGTTGTTAATCGGACTTGCCAAAGAAGTGACCTCTAGGGTTACCTCGGACGGTACTACCGTGACACCATTTAACAAATCATTATCCAATGCATTTAATACATCGGTTTGACCTGCAAAACCATTAATACCTGTTACAGAATCATCAATAGCATCAATTGTTGCTGGAATTACAGTAATAGTAATAACTGCTTGATCACAATGAGTTGGATTTAGGCGATCACATATTTGGTATACTATTTTATATTCACCAACTGCAGTACCGGCTGGCACATCAACATTACCCGTTAACAAACTTAGGACAGGAACTGGCGCTCCATTAATCGAACTTGCTCCTGAAACTAATGTCGGTACAATATCAGCTCTATTGACAGCAACTCCATTCAATAAATCATTGTCAAATGCATTCACCACATTAGTAGCACCTACATATCCTACAATATCCAAAGCTTCATCATCATTAGCGACAATCGTTGGCGTGATAACAGTAATAGAAATTACAGCACGGTCACAACTTGACGGATTTAAAGCATCACAAATTTGATAGGTAATTTGATAGGCGCCTGCCGGCGTTCCTACGGGTACACTTACTAATCCCGTTGCGGTATCTAATGTTGGCACTGGACCTCCGTTTATTGCAGTGGCTGGTGTAACAACCGCAGGAATGATTAAATTCACATCGGTAAGCACATTACCATTATAGGTATCATTAGATGTGAAAGCATTTACAATATTTGAAGCTCCTTCAAATCCATTTATATTGGTAATCAAATCATCATTGGCAACAAGAGTTGGTTTATCAACCGTAATCAAAATCTCTGCATCATCACAATTAGTTGGATTCAATTTATCACAAATTTGATATTGAATAATATAAGTTCCTGCCGAAGTTCCCAATGGAACATCAACTAAACCGGTTAAATTATGTAAAATTGGAACTATTCCATTGGTTGACGATGAA
The DNA here is from genome assembly GCF_016522065.1 of Flavobacterium agrisoli. Lineage (GTDB taxonomy): Bacteria > Bacteroidota > Bacteroidia > Flavobacteriales > Flavobacteriaceae > Flavobacterium > Flavobacterium agrisoli. The sequence continues at coordinate 10,151 of NZ_JAEHFV010000005.1, forward strand.
GGTACTATGGTAGACAAAGTACTGATAGTTACATCCACTAATCGAGCTGCCGCATTATTCAATCTGTCATTTTGCAAGGCATTCACGACATTGTTTGCACCTTCAAATCCGTTGATTGGATTTCGAGAAAAATCGTCATTAGCAATAATACTTGGAGCACTTACATTCACCACTATATCCGCTTCATCACAATTGGTTGGATTTAAATTTTCGCAAATGCTATAATGAATCATGTACACTCCTGCCGAAGTTCCAACTGGTACGGTTACTATTCCCGTAGTTTCATCTATTACAGGAATTGGATTACCAGAAATATAATCGGTTGGAGTAGTTGTATTTATAGAGGTCAATGTAATTTGACTTATTACAATATCCAATCCATTCAATCGATCGTTGGTTAACGCACTCATCACATTGGCTTGGCCGGTGTATCCATTGATGGTTGGCGTAGTATCATCTACCGCTAAAATAGTTGGGGCAATAACATCAACACTAATAGTAGCCTCATCCACATTGGTTGGATTCAAGTTTTCTGAAATACTATAAACAATAGTATAGGTACCAGCAGCTGTACCGGCTGGAACAGTTACTATACCTGTGGTAGTATTCAATACTGGGATAGCTCCTCCATTTATACCTGTGGCCGGTGTAGTTACCGCAATAGTAATTTGAGAAGGTACCACCTGAACACCATTTAACGTATCGTTAGTCAAGGCATTCAACGCATTTGCCAAGCCAATGTAACCATTCACGCCCGTTACAGCATCGTTTTCGGCATTGATCGTAGCACTGTTAACTTCTACCGTAATGATAGCCGTATCGGTATTACTTGGATTTAATTTCTCAAAAATACGGTATTCAATTTCATAAGTTCCCGCTGGCGTACCTGCTGGCACACTTACAATTCCGGTTGCAGCATCCAAGACCGGAACTAATGTTCCGCTTATTGGCGTAGCTGGTACCACATCGGTAATAGTCACCAAAGATTTATCCAAAACAACCCCGTTTAAGGTATCGTTATCCAAAGCATTGATCGCATTAGAAGAACCTAATAAACCATTGATTCCCGACACAGCGTCGTTTACTGCGTCGATAGCTGGAGAAACTACCGTGATGGTAATGACGGCCGTATCTCGATTCAAAGGATTCAGATTCTCGTAAATACGGTAGCCAATAGTATAGGTGCCTGCTGTTGTTCCAGCCGGAACATCGACTTGACCTGTAATAGGATTTAATAATGGCACTTGACCGTTGTTAATCGGACTTGCCAAGGAAGTGACCTCTAGCGTTACCTCGGACGGTAGTACCGTGACACCATTTAACAAATCATTATCCAATGCATTTAATACATCGGTTTGACCTGCAAAACCATTAATACCTGTTACGGAATCATCAATAGCATCAATTGAAGGTGCTAAAACACGAACTTCAATGGTAGCTTGATCACAATTATTTGGATTTAACGCATCACATATTTCATATACAATTTTATAAATTCCAGCTGGGGTTCCAGCTGGTACATTTACTAAGCCAGTAGTAATATCCAATGTTGGTATTCTATTAACACCATTAATAGGAGCTGCTCCTGTTATAACGCTGGCAGTAATGGTACTCAACGTTATATTGGTCCCTCCCAAACTGTCGTTGGTAGCCGCATTGATTACACCGTTGGCGCCTGTATAACCATTAACATTGGTAACCAAATCATCAACTGCATCGATAATTGGTGCCATTACATTGATGGTAATAATTGCATCATCACAGTTTGATGGATGTTTATCATCGCCCGGATTTAGGTTATCACACAATTGATATTTTATGGTATACGTTCCTGCTGGTGTTCCCGATGGTACCGTTACAAATCCATTATTCACATTTAATACCGGAACGGGCTTGCCCACAACTATTTCTGTCGCCGGAGTTATAACAGATGGTGTTACCAACCCCGTTAAATTCACATTTATTATGGCACCGTTAAAATAATCGGCTCCCGAAGTATTTGTGTACGCATTAATAACATTAGTTTGCCCCACAAATCCATCAATGTTGTTTACAGCATCATCATTCGCTTCAATTGGTGGTGCATCTACAACAATCGCAATACTAGCATCAGAGCAATTTGTAGGATTTAAAGCCTCACAAATATGATAGGTAATATAATAAGTATCCGCAGGGGTGCCAGCTGGTACGCTAACATTTCCTGTACTCGGACTAAAAATAGGCACTTTAGCGCCATTATATAATGGAGTAGCACCATTTTCTTGTGTTACAATAATAGTACGCAATAGCAAATCGTTTGCCGTTATCAACCTTCCGTTAATACTATCATTTGATACAATAGCGTTGCCTGCCAAAGTTGCACCATTAAAACCGTTAATATTTTCGATTCGATCATCATCGGCATCAATAACAGTTGTTCCTACCTGCACTAAGATATCAGCACTATCACAGTTTGTAGTTGATCCCGTTTCACATATTTTATAATTTATAGTATAAAGTCCTTTTACAGTACCAGCTGGCACACTAACATTACCTGTTGCGATGTCTAATACGGGTACTATACCATTTGTACTTTCTGGTTTAGGTTGTGCCGGATTATTTACCGATATCACCACGTTAGAAGTTGTTGCCTGAATTGTAGTGGCTAATCTATCGTTTGTAAGTGCATTAATCACGGATGGATTATCAATAAAACCATTCACCACATAGGGTACTATATCAATTCTAGCATCAATTCCTGCTGTAGTAACGGAAATGGTTTCAGTAGTGGTGGAACAATTCGTCAAGTTTCCATTTTCACAAATAGTGTAGGTGAGCGTATAATCCCCTGGAGGTGTCCCTGCTGCAACGGTTATAGTATTATCAGAATTAAGTATTAAATAACTCGATTGAGAATCGACAGTAAGTTGTACATTTGAAGAAGTAACAATTACATCATTTAAGGTATCACTGTCCAATATTGCATTAGGAGTGGTACTCTCAACATCACCCGATAGGGCAGCAAAATTCTCTGGCACAGCACAAATTCTGTTGTTTATTTCAAATGGAACAGCTACAGACTCACAGTTGGTGGCATTTTGTCTTCTTACGTAAACTTCATGCGAGGAACCAGGATCCAAATTAGTGAAGATATTACTTACTTGATAACTGCCATTATCTAATTTATATTCATATCCAGTTCCCAAATCGGGTTCGGTGATCGCAATAGTCCCTGTAAGAATAGAACAAGACGGCTGTGTAATAACCCAATTGGAGACAACAGGGGTGTCGTTCACAGTTAAAGTAACAGTATTAGATTCCGTATCACAACCAGCTGTACTTTGCGAAACCAACACTCTAAAATAACGATTACCAGTGGTATCGTAAGCTGGTGTTGTATAAGTGGCTGTTGTACCTCCTGTACCCTCCGTAACGTTGGCATAAGGACCACTTAATGCTGATGCGGTTTGCCATTGATAGGAAACAGATCCTAATACGCTACTCGTTGCAGCAGCAGTAAAGGTGTGTCCAGTGTTTAGGCAAGTTTCGGCATCTTCTGGTTGTGTCGTAAAGACCGGTTTTGGAACCACCTCTACTAGAACATCGGGTGAATAGACTTCGTCACAACCTGTATTAAAACCGGAAGAAGAAACACGCACTCGAAAATGGGTATCTGCATACAATACCGCTGTTGTATAATTTGGCGAATTGGCTCCGACACCTCCAACTACACCTGCCCAAGTACCTTCATTTCCAGTTGCAGACTGCTCCCACTGATAATTTAATGCAGCAGCAGTATTTATCGCCGTTACACTCAAATCAAAAGTACCTCCTTCACAAATAACTCCTCCATTTGGATTATCTAACACAACTGAAGTATCAGGTACCACAACTGCTTTTACAACATTGGAAGGTGTTCCGCAAGTAGGATTGGTAGAATTCATTAAACAACGGAAAAAAGTTGTCTCAATTAATCCATCAGATATATATAATTTAGAAGTAGCACCTTGACCCGAAGTAACGTTAGTCCATGTACCTGTTTCATTAGGAGAGCTTTGCCATTGGTACGTAATTGTACCTGTTCCGCCTCCTCCTGAAGTTGCATCTACCGACATTTGAACGCGACCTCCAGCACAAACTGGATTTGGATCGGTTGGTTGTTTGAGTACTCGTGTAACAAATACAGTTACTGCATTTGACGTAATCACATTACAACCCGTAGCAGCATTAGTAACTTGCACACGGTAATAGGCATTGTCCGACAATACAGGTGTAGTATAAGTAGCGCTAGTTGCACCAACAATATTGGCATAAGTATCTCCTAAACTAGGTGCCGATTGCCATTGGTATTGGTAGTCTCCAACACCCTCCGCAGCAGTTACCGATAGTGTAGCCGTTTGCGTGATACAAATACTTTGATCTGCTGGTTGAACACTAATTGTAGGGTCACCATTAACCGTAATTTGTGCTACAGCAGATGTAGCATTGGTACAACCAGCACCAGTTGCGCTAGCAATAACCCTATACAAAGTAGTACTCGTTAAACTCGGAGTAGTGTAACTACTTGAAGTGGCGCCTACAATATCATTAAAACCAGCACCCGTATTTACTTGCCACTGGTAACTAAAAGTTCCTGTACCGATTGAAGCATTCGCAGTTAAGGTAACAGAACCACCAGCACAGATAGTTTGACTTTGTGGATCAAGAGTAAAACTTGGATCAGCAACAACCGTAGCGGTTACAGCATTTGATGTAATAGAACAGTTAGTGGCGCTAGAAGTAATAACACAGCGGAACTGCGTATTTTGCGTTAAAGGCAAAGAGGTGAAATCAGCAGTAAGCGCGCTCGGATTTAAAGTAGAATTCACATCAACCCAAGAATTTCCATCAGGACTACTTTGCCATTGATAAGAAAAAGTAGTGGTTCCTCCATTAGCAGAAGCTGTAACACTAATAGCAACTGTTCCTCCTACACAAACAACTGCCGGAGCAGTTGGTTGAGCTGTAATCGTTACTACATTTACAATAGCTGGATCAGAAAACACTTCACATCCCTCTTCCGACTGACGAATTCGTACTCGATATTGAGCATTTGCACTTAATGGATCTGTGGTGTAAGTTGCTGAATTGGCTCCGCTGATATTGTCATAGCTACTACCGTTATAAATTTGCCATTGATACAAATACGGACTTCCTGAAATACCTCCAGAGGCAGTTACACTCATAGTATGGGTATCTCCAGTACAAATAGTAACTCCTTCAGGATTTGTAACGGTTGGATCGGGTAACACTACAACTTGCGCAATGTCCGATATCACATCTTGACATCCGCCTGAAGGATTGGATAAAATAACTCTAAAAAAACTATCAGAAGACAATCCCGGAGTTGTGTAAGAGGCCGAATTGGCTCCTGTGATATCAGTAAAATCACTTTCATTTCCTGTTGAACTAGATTGCCATTGATAATTAGCATAAGAATTTGCCTCAACAGATAAAGTAAATTCACCACCATTACATACAGTTCCACCTTGAGGTTGTGTTGTAAAATTCAAATCCGGTGCCACAATTCCTTCTACAGTATTAGAGATGATTTCACAAGTATTTCCACCTCCATAATCAACTGTAACTACTACTCTATAATAATAAGTTGTTGGTAAAGTAGATGGTGTTAAAACATCAGAAGTAAAACTAGTTGTAGTAGAAGTGGAATTAGTTTCATTAACCCAATTAGTTTGATCGGTGCTACTTTGCCATTGATACGAAAGAGAACCAGAACCTCCATTTAATGAAACAACAACATTCATGCCTTCTAATTGTCCTCCTGTACATATCGGATTTGGATTAGTTGGTTGTGTAGTTATTGAAGCCACATATACAGTTGCTGGATCTGAAAAGACTTCACAACCAGAACCTGATTGCGTTATTTGCACTCTGTAATAGGTGGTTTGATTTAAATTAGGAGTCGTATAGGAACTCGAAGTTGCTCCACTGATATTATTATAAGAACCTCCATCTGTAGAACTTTGCCATTGGTAATTTATTGCTCCTGCTACTGAATCGCCCGATGCAGAAACCGTCATAGTATGATTCTGCCCGGCACAAAGATTCGCTCCTATAGGTTGTGTCGTAACAATTGGATCAGCTACAATGGTAAGTTGTGCAGCGTTTGAAGTTACTTGTGCACAAGTACTGTTTACAACAACATTATAATAATAAGTCCCCACACCCAAACCTGAATCTGTAGTATAACTATTAGTAGTCGCTCCAGGAATTGCATTAAAAGTGGTATTATCGGTAGAAATTTGCCATTGATAGGTATACGGTGTTATACTACCAGAAACATTCGCTGTAAAATTGTTTGTTCCACCTATACAAATATTCGCTGGATTTAAAGTTGCTACTACTAAATCAGGAGAACGAACAATATTAACTTCATCAAAATAATCGGTACAAACACCATTAGAAATAGTCCAACGTAAACGTGTTGTTCCTTCTGGCAAATTGGTTACAGTGGTATTGTATTGATTTGGATTGGTAATAGTGGGTGGATTTCCTGCATTGGTAACGATAGTCCACGTTCCAGTACCTACTGTCGGTTGATTTGCAGCAAGTGTAACTTGATTTAAATTACAAATAGTTTGATCAGGCCCTGCTTCTGCCAAAGTGGGAAGTGCTAAAATTTCAACATTTACACTATCAGAACTAGTAGCACAAATTCCGTTGCTTATCGTCCATTGAAAAACATAGTTTCCTGAAATTGTTCCGAAAACATTCGTATTTGGAGCATTTGGATTTTCAAAAGTTACTGTTGATGGCCCTGAAAGTTGTGTCCAAGTTCCAGTTCCAACTGTTGCCGCCGTAGCATTTAAAGTTACTGGTTGAAATTGACACTCAGAAATCGGATCGCCAGCTTCAGCAGTTGTTGGTAATCCATCTACATTTAAGTCCATCGTATCTGTTAAAATACAAGAATCTTGAGTAGAAGCCCATTGTAAAACATAGGCTCCAGAACCATTAGGAGTGAATGTACTTGTTGGACTATTCACGTTAGAAAAAGTTCCAGTACCACCGCTTACAATTGACCAAGTACCCAAACCTACTGTTAAATTATTTCCTGCCAATGTAACTGCGACTGATTGACAAGCTACTTGATCTGGACCCGCATTTGGCTGGGTTATATCATTGGTTACCGTAACTTCAACCAAATCTTCCGAAACATTACAAACTGTTCCATTTGAAATAGTCCATTGAAACACATACGTTCCAACAGTCAATCCTGATACCACGGCATCTGGAGAAATTATTGAACTAAAAACTGCCGTATTAGGACCTGTTACTTGAGACCAATTACCAACGCCAAAAAAAGGATTATTCGCAGCTAATTGCGCAGTGGTACCACATACCGTATTTTGGTCGGGACCAGCATTAGCTACTGTTGGTGGTTCAGCATTATTAATTCGTACTTGATCAGAGTTACTACAAGCGCCATCACTCACGGTCCATGTAAAAACATACAATCCAGATGCAGCATTCTCATATCGTGCATTAGGATCTGTATCATTTGGTGTAAAGGTACCCGAGGTATCCCCTGTTAAAACAGTCCATTTTCCAGTTCCTAAAGTTGGTGCTGTGGCAGACAACTGAATAACACCTATATTACACAATTCCTGATCAATTCCCGCATTGGCAATCGAAGCTTGTCCACTTATGGTGACGTTTACATCATCTGAAGAACCATTACACCCACCAGCGGCTGTAATAGTATACCTAAAAATATAATCACCCGTGGCTAAATTTGTCACAGTAGCCCCATTGCCTCCTGTTGCAGTAATAGTTGGTATTGTTGGACCGGAAACATAACTCCAAGTTCCAGTGGTTCCAATAGTTCCCTCTAAATATAGCGGTCCAGTAAGACAAGTAACGATATCATCACCAGCATCAGCACCTTCTTTCACAACTAAGCTTATTTGATCGGAAGTAGAAGGGCAATTTATCCCATTAAACACGGTCCATTCCAAAACATAGGTTCCGGTTATTAAACCCGAAATAGTAGTATTTGCAGCATGTAAATCGGAAAAGGACGGTGAATTGGGCCCACTTATCATTCCCCAAGTTCCGGTACCCGCCGTGGGCGGTGTAGCAGCTAAACTCGTATTATTAGTGTCGCATAATTCCTGATCAGCACCAGCATCAGCTGCTGAAGGTGGCTCACTTACATTGATTTGCACTGTATCTGCCGACTCACCGCACGCATTATTCGAAATAGTCCAGCTAAACGTCCATTGTCCAGCGGTTAAGTTGGTAACAGTTGTAGATGGCGAACTAGGATCGGTAATAATTGGGCCATCTCCACCGCTAACTAATAACCAAGATCCTGTTTCATTTGCAGCAGGTGTATTTCCTATAAGCGTAACAGAAGTCCCACAAATGGATTGATTTGGTCCTGCATTCGCTGTTGTGACAGCAGGACCAACAGTAATCGTTACATCATCTTCTGTTATAGCACAACCACCATTATCGATGGTCCAACGAAACACATACGTTCCGTTTACCAAACCAGTAACAGAACTGGTATTGGAATTTGGGTTTGTTATGGTAGCTGTGGGACCCGAAATTTGAGACCACGTTCCTGTATCAGGACTTGGGTCATTAGCTGCTAATTGTACAGAAGCTGTTCCATCTACCAAACATTGATCTGGACCTGCATCAGCGCTCACTGGTCCCTCGGTAGTATTGGTAGTAATAACAACATCATCAGAAGCAGATTGCCCACAAGAATTACTTATAGTCCAAGTAAAAGTATAAACCGTATCAGGTTGCAAACCAGTAACAACCGCATTAGGATCATTAACATCTCTGATGGTAACACCCGCAGTAGGAGTAACTGTCCAGGTACCGGTTTCATTAGCTAAAGTTGGATTCCCCTCCAATTGAAGTGAAGAACCATAACAAACCGTTTTATCTGTGCCAGCAGCAGCAGCGGTAGGAACATCCGTTGACACGATCACAGAAGCAATACTTTGCGTAACATCGCAAGCCGCTCCTCCAGAAATCGTCCAACGAAATTGATATTCCCCGCTAATTAACCCTGTGACAGCGGTTTCTGGATTATTTACATTTGCAATAATTGCTGTATTTGGTCCTGAAACTTGAGACCAAGTACCTATACCTTTTAAAACAACATTACCTGCCAAAGAACCTTCCGTAACATTACAAGCCAATACTTGCTGAGAACCACCGTTAGACCCAGGAGGTGTTATAGAAACTTCTACCACAATATCATCATAAACCGTTGTACAACTCGCTCCTGGTTCAGGTGATTTTATAATACGTATTACATAAGTTCCAAAAACATCCAAATCATCTACAACTAAATTTGAACCATTAAAAGAAACTGGAGCAGATGGGTAAGGATAATAATGTTCGTTCACCACTTGCTGACTATCAGTAGAGGTCGACACGGTATAATCAGGGCCACTTATTACTTGCCAGGTAGTACTTCCTTTTCCTGTGGATGTCACCGGAATGGTTACTGAAGTAACATCACAAGCTAAAATTTGATCGGGACCTCCTGAAATTGAAATCGCTTCTTGAATCTCGATTTCGTAATCACCCGTATCAATACAATTGGTAATATTATTAGAAATAGCATACTGAAAATGATACGTACCCGGTACAGTCAATCCAGTCACATCTGTTCTTGGCGTATTGGGACTAACTATGGTCGGAGTAATTGGTCCACTGGTAAAAGTCCATTGTACAGCTTCATTCACATACAAAGGTACCGTCCCTTGTAAAACAATAGTGCTTCTCCCGTCACAATAAATTTGAGAATCTCCCGAAACATTGGTTAAATCTGCAGTTGCAGGAGGAACTACAATAGTTACTTCATCTTGCCCTTGAACACAAGGCCCCTCTACAGTCCATCGCAACACGTAAGTACCTTCTACTAAACCGCGAACAGTAGTATCATTATCATTAATATTATCAAAAGAAGGATTATTTGGTCCCGAAACCACCGTCCAAGTTCCTTTCTGATCAGAATTTCCTCCAAAACTAGCATTTAATTGATACGATTGGGTTGCAGAATAACAATTTGATAATGTAACATCATCTCCTGCCGTAACAGGTGTTTCTCCTCCTAATGTCGTAACTATTATTTCATCATAACTTTCGCAAGCACCATTTTCTATCGTCCATCGAATAGTAGTTGAGCCCGCATTTGTACCTGAAATAGTAATAGTTGTAGCTGCTGAATTTACGTCAGCAATACTAACACCCGCATTATTAGCTCCTTCTATAGACCAAACTCCAGTTTCTCCAGAGCCTGTGTTCGCAGCATTCCCTGTTATAGGATAAGTACCCGCGCAATAGTTTAAGTCTTCACTTGCAATTGCTGTGGTTAATTCACTTATTGTATAAGAAACATCATCATAGATGGTGCTCCCATCTTGACAAGTAGCAGACAAACGAAAAACATAGGTATTACCTCCTGAAACTCCAACAACTGAACTTATAAGATTGTTTGGAGTCACTATTTGTACAGTAGGCCCGCTAATTTGAGTCCAAAAAGGATTACTTATAAAATCAAATTCTGAGTTAGCCGTACCACCTAGTAAAATTTCGTCATTAGGACAAAGAACCCTATCAACATTAGCATTAACAGTACAGTTTTGAGAATAACTTACGGAAGCAATTAAGAAAAAAAGAAATAAAATACATTTTCTATAAAAAGTAGAAGAAGCGTAATTTAGTTTCATAAATTTAAATTTGTTAATTAAACTTATAATTTAGATTCACTTTTCAATCTAAAACATGCAGGAAAGTAAATAAAATTATCAATTAGGGCTTATGTGAAATTTATCTTAAAATCACAATTACCAAATTTAATAATTTTTAGAAGATATTTGAAAGTAATTCTGTACAAATTACATCTAACAGAAAAAAACTTACTTTATTTAGATTAAAGAAAGCAATTTAATCTTCAAGAAAGCTGATATTTCGTACAATGCCCGAATATTTGGCACGCTTTAAAGGCGAATCTTTAAAAACCACTTTAAAGGTTTCTTCGGTAAGCTCCAACCAATCAGATTTAGAAAAAGTTAACAATTCATGATTAGCTGAAAATAAGGGCTCCTGATGCGGTTTTGAGAAACGGTTCCAAGGACATACATCCTGACAAACATCACAACCAAAAACCCAATCATCAAACTTTCCTTTCATCTCAGCCGGAATTTGGCCTTTAAGTTCAATAGTAAAATAAGAGATACATTTGCTCCCATCAACAGTATAAGGAGCAACAATAGCCTGCGTAGGACAAGCGTCTATACAAGCAGTACAGGTACCACAATGATCGGTAACCGCGTGGTCATAATCCAATTCCAAGTCTAGAATCAATTCGGCTATAAAATAAAAAGAACCTACTTTTTGAGTAAGCAAATTACTGTTTTTACCTATCCAACCCAGTCCGCTTTTTGCAGCCCAAGCTTTATCCAAAACCGGAGCCGAATCTACAAAAGCACGTCCCGAAACGGCACCAATATGCTCACGAATAGAAAACAACAATTCATTTAATTTCTCTTTAATTACAAAATGATAATCGGTACTGTAAGCATATTTAGAGACTTTAAACGAATTCCCATTTTGAAATTCTTGCGGATAATAATTCAACAATAAGGAAACGACACTTTTAGCATCATCAACCAACAAGGTGGGATCAAGTCTTTTATCAAAATGATGCTCCATATACTGCATTGAACCATTATAATTCTTTTGCAACCAACTTTCCAATCGGGGAGCTTCCTCCTCTAAAAAACCTGCTTTGGAAATTCCGCACGACAAAAAGCCCAAACGTTTTGCTTCCGATTTTATAAAAGAAGTATATTGGCTCTTCGAATTCAGTATCATGTAAAATAGTTAAAGTTCAAAAAGTCCTCCTTGTAAATTTGGATTTACTTTACCCAGATGTTTATAGGTTTTTTCAGTTACTTCCCGTCCACGAGGAGTGCGCATAAGGAAACCTTCTTGTATTAAGAACGGCTCGTAAACTTCTTCAATAGTTTCGGCACTTTCAGAAACGGCAGTTGCTAAAGTTGAAATTCCAACTGGCCCACCTTTAAATTTAGAAATGATGGCAGTAAGAATTTTATTATCCATTTCATCCAAACCATTAGCATCTACATTCAAAGCATTTAAACCATATTGTGCTATCTCTAAATCGATAGTTCCATTTCCCTTTATTTGCGCAAAATCACGTACTCTTCTTAATAAAGCATTAGCGATACGGGGAGTTCCCCTGCTACGGCGGGCAATTTCTATTGCCGCATTTATTTGGATGGGAACTTTTAAAATTACAGCACTACGTTCAATAATCGTGGCTAATAACTCTGTGGAATAATATTGCAAGCGACTAGAAATACCAAAACGAGCACGCATAGGCGAAGTAAGCAAACCAGATCGGGTAGTCGCACCTATTAAAGTAAACGGATTTAAATTGATTTGAACCGTACGGGCATTAGGACCAGATTCAATCATAATATCAATCTTGAAATCTTCCATAGCCGAATACAGATATTCTTCGACTATGGGACTTAAACGATGTATTTCATCTATAAAAAGCACATCTCTTTCTTCTAAATTGGTCAACAAACCTGCTAAATCGCCAGGCTTATCGAGTACAGGACCAGACGTGATTTTAATACCAACTTCCAACTCATTGGCTAAAATATTGGCTAAAGTAGTTTTACCTAATCCAGGTGGGCCATGAAACAACGTATGATCTAAGGCCTCATTACGTTGATTGGCAGCGGCAACAAATATTTTTAAATTTTCCAAAACATGATCTTGACCAGCAAAATCATCAAAAGAAAGGGGTCTTAACTTCTTTTCAAGATCAAATTCTTCCGAATTATAGCGATTCGTTGTTGGATCTAAGTGTTCATTCATAAAACAAAGATAACGAAACAAAAAACACAACAAAAAAAAACCGCTATTTATAAGATAGCGGTTTTGATAATATTTTAATGATGAAGCACTTCTTCACCTTCTTTCATAGGAACGGTTTGAGGTACAAAATCAACATCGTGATTAGGATTACTATAATCGTATGCCCAACGGTGTACCTCTGGAATTTCTCCTGGCCAGTTACCATGAATATGTTCAACTGGAGTAGTCCATTCTAAAGTAGTAGACTTCCAAGGGTTTTGTTCTGCTTTTTTACCGTAGAAAATGCTGCTAAAGAAGTTATACAAAAACACCAACTGAAAGGCCCCTCCAACCAAAGCAAAAGTAGTAATCAAAACATTCACATTTTGCAAATCATCAAATAATGGAAAGTTGGTATTGGTATAATAACGTCTAGGTAAACCCGCTAATCCGATGAAGTGCATTGGAAAGAATACACCATAAGCACAAACTGCAGTAACCCAAAAGTGAATATAACCTAAATTTTTATTCAACATTCTGCCATACATCTTAGGGAACCAATGGTAAATACCCGCAAACATTCCGTAAAGAGCCGAAATACCCATTACCAAGTGAAAGTGTGCAATTACAAAATAAGTATCATGAACGTTAATATCCAAAGTACTATCTCCTAAAATGATTCCAGTTAATCCTCCAGTAATGAAAGTCGAAACCATACCAATAGAGAACAACATAGCCGGATTGAATTGCAAATTACCTTTCCATAAAGTAGTAATCCAGTTAAATGCTTTTACAGCCGACGGAATTGCAATCAATAAGGTAGTGAAGGTAAATACCGAACCTAAAAACGGATTCATTCCCGAAATAAACATATGGTGACCCCATACAATCGTAGAAAGGAAAGCGATAGCCAAAACAGACATAATCATCGCACGGTATCCAAAAATAGGTTTACGAGAATTGGTAGCCATTACTTCAGAAACAATACCCATTGCAGGTAAAATAACGATATATACTTCTGGGTGTCCTAAAAACCAAAACAAGTGCTCAAATAATACTGGCGAACCACCTTGATAATGCAACACCTCTCCTGCAATATAGATGTCAGATAAGAAAAACGAAGTACCAAAACTTCTATCAAAAATCAATAACAAAGCAGCCGATAATAAAACAGGGAATGAAATCACTCCAATAATAGCAGTTACAAAAAACGTCCAAATAGTCAAAGGTAGACGAGTCATAGACATTCCTTTTGTTCTTAAATTAAGAACCGTAACAATATAATTTAAGGATCCCATTAAAGAAGAGGCAATAAAGATAGCCATAGAAACCAACCATAAGGTCATACCAGCCCCTGATCCAGGAATAGCTTGTGGCAAGGCACTTAATGGTGGATATATAGTCCAACCAGCTGAAGCAGGTCCTGACTCTACAAAAAGAGAAGACAACATAATTACAGCAGACAAGAAGAACAACCAGTACGAAATCATGTTCATAAAACCTGATGCCATATCTCGTGCACCAATTTGCAACGGAATCAACAAGTTACTAAAAGTACCACTCAAACCAGCGGTCAAGACAAAAAAGACCATTATCGTTCCGTGAATGGTTACCAATGCCAAATAAACATCATTTGCCATTACACCATCAGGCGCAAATTTATCTCCTAATAAAACATTAAAAATTTTAAAAGACTCTTCCGGCCATGCCAATTGCATTCTAAAAAGCAACGACATTGTAATTCCGATCACCCCCATAATAATACCTGTAATAAGGTATTGTTTGGCAATCATTTTATGATCAATACTAAAAATATATTTAGTAATGAAAGTCTCTTTATGGTGGTGTTCGTGTTCTTGATCGTGTCCATGATCGTGACCTACTGCTGACATATATCTATACTTTAAATTTTCTTAATATTTATTTCATAGCAACTTTAGCCGCTTCTTTCACTGCAGTGGTATCTACCGTTGCTGAATCGCTAGTTCCTGCAGCACCCGCTGCTTCTGGGGCTGCCGGTGTAGCAGCTGCAGCTTTAATATCTTGTGCTAAAGAAGTTTTTTCGCTTAACCATTTTTTATAATCCTCTGGGGTATCAACCACCACTTTCATTTGCATGTTGTAATGTGAAGCTCCACAAATTTTATTACACAACAACAAATAATCAAAAGTATAAGGATCCAAAGCTGTTTGACCTTTAGCTACCAATTCAGTACTTTTCTTAGAACGAATTTCATTGATTTTAGCCACTTTCTCAACCATATAAGGTAATTCTCTATACTCAGATGTGGTATAAGTCGGTGTGAAAGCAAACTCAGTAACCATTCCCGGCACACAGTTCATTTGAGCTCTAAAGTGAGGAAAGTAAGCTGAGTGCAATACATCTTGAGAACGCATTTTGAAATGCACTTTTTTACCTTTAGGTATATGCAATTCAGACACTACAATATCATCTTGTGAATACGGATCAGACATATCTACTCCTAACGTATTTACACCTTCAATCAATCTAACATTTGCTTTACCTAAAACATTATCAGCACCAGCATATCGAGCAGTCCATTTAAATTGCTGTGCATAAATTTCAATTTCAATAACATCTTCATCTTTATCAACAAACATAATGTTATTCCATGCATACAATCCATAAAGAATCAAACAAGCTAATACTACAGAAGGTATGATACTCCAAATCGCTTCTAATTTATTACTATCGGCAAAGAATAACGCTTTTTTATTTTGATCTCCTTTGTATTTAAAAGAAAAATAATGCAACAATCCTTGTGTAATTACTTGAACTGTAAAAATCAATATCCAGGTAATATTCATCAAATGATCTACTTGACCACCGTGTTCTGAAGCCGGAGTATGTAAAACTAAATTACCCCATTTCAATAAACCATAAATAGTGAAGATATAAATAAAGGCTAAAAAACCAAACAATAAATACCCTTGAATATTATTATCCTTATCAGTAGCTACTTGAGAATCATCAACACGTGACCCCACTTGTGTAAGATCAAATATCTTGGTCAATTGCCATAAAGCGACTGCTAATAAAACTAAAACTATAATTACCAACAAACTTGTCATCTGTTTTTATCTTTAAATATTAATAATGAAAATGTTTACTTTCTTCAATAAACGGATTTCTTTTGGCTAATAGTGGCGATTTAGTTAAAGCAGTAAACACAACCAAAATAAACAATCCAAAGAAGAAGAAAATAGATCCTATCTCAGCAGCTCCAATAAACCATCTATCGCCTACAGAACCAGGCATTATCATATTAAAGAAATCCAAATAATGACCTACTAAAATAACAGTACCTGCCATAACAATCACCCAGCTAATTCTCTTAAAATCAGTATTGATTAAAATTAACAGTGGGAAAACAAAATTCATCACTACAGCTCCGAAAAAAGTAATATTATATTCTTGTATACGAGTGACAAAATACGTTACCTCCTCAGGAATATCGGCATACCAAATTAACATAAACTGAGAGAACCATAAGTACGTCCAGAAAATACTAATACCGAACATAAATTTAGCCAAATCGTGTATGTGACTAGTATTCACAAATTCCAAAAACCCTTTTGATTTCAAATAAATAGTAACCAAAGCAATAGTCGTAATACCACTTACAAAGAAGCTAGCAAAAACATACCATCCAAATAAAGTACTAAACCAGTGAGGATCAAAAGACATAATCCAATCCCAAGACATAATAGACTCAGAAACGATAAAGAAAACTAAGAATCCTGCGGATGCTTTGAAGTTCTTTTTGTAATACAAATCATCATTTGCCTCATCTTGAGCTAAGCAATTTTTGCGTGAAATATAATTATACAAATTCCAACCAGCCAAGAAAATAGCAGCACGAAGAATCCAAAATGGAAAATTCAAATAACCTGACTTACCAGCAATTATAGCGTCGTAATTGGCATGATTAGGATCTGTAACACCTTCAGCTAACCAAGCAAAAATGTGATTAAAATGCAAACCGCTTAACAACAACATAATGAAAAACAAAACAGATGCAACTGGTAAGAAAGAGGTAATACCATGCATTACTCTAAACAATACAGGTGACCATCCGGCTGAAGCTACTTGTTGAATTGCGTAAAAAGCCAACACACCCATCGTTAACAACAAAAAGAAAATACTGGCAACATAAACAGCTGACCAAGGTTTATTTTGTAATTGATGTAACACATGCTCTAAATGTTCGGTATGTGCATCCTGATGAGCATCAGCTACATGTTTATCTTTAGAAGAATGGGCATCGTGAGCATTTGCTGTTACAGCATGTTCAACAGCATGTCCGCCATGATGAGATTCTTCTGCTAAAAGTGATTCAACTTCATGAATATCTTTAGGGGCAGTTAAAAAACCATAACCAATTCCTAATACGCCTAAGACCATTAAGATGATTGAAAATGTTTTTAATTTACTTGAAAATGTATACATATCTATTGTGATCTGTTTGTTCAACAATTATAATTGACTTTTTAGTTTAAGAACATAGTCAGCAACTAACCAACGTTCGTGAGCGCTTAATTGATTAGCATGTGAACCCATTGCATTCAAACCATACGTTTCAACATGAAAAACACTACCCTCAGTAATATCCCTATCTTTGTAGCTAGGTACACCCAAAAACTTTTCTCTTTCTACCAATTTACCTTTTCCATTACCACTTGCTCCGTGGCAAGAAATACAATAAATTTCAAAAAGTTCTTTTCCTTTATCAGAACTACGTTCTAAAGAATCCAAAGGCGATTTTAGATTAACTTTTGCTAATTCATATCCTTCTGGTGTATTAGGATACTCATAAGGCTGAAAACCCCTATTGATAGTTCCTTCAACTGGCAATTGCCCTTCTTTTCCTCCTTTAAAAACAGCAGCCTCTGAATACGTTTCATATCCAGTTGATTCGTACATATTAGGAAAATATTGATAGTTAGGCTCATTTTTATTATGACATGAGGAACTCAAAATTGCCATGCCAACTAATAGCGCTATTGTATATACTCTTTTCATAGTTGCAATTAATTCTTTTCTATTACTTTAACTTCAACTGCACCTGTTTTTTGAAAAAAAGAAATTAATTCCTCTTCATTATCATTAACAGCTACCTCCATTAAAAAATGGTCATCTGTAGTTCTTACATCTGGATTTTCAGCTTCTTTAAATGGCCAAATTCTACTTCTCATGTAAAAAGTAATCACCATTAAGTGAGCAGCAAAAAAGACAGTCATCTCAAACATAATCGGAACGAATGCCGGCATATTTTGAATAAAACTAAAACTTGGCTTTCCACCAATATCTTGTGGCCAATCATGAATCATAATATAACTCATCATGAAAGTAGCAAATGAAATCCCAACACAACCATACAAGAAAGCACAAATAGCTAATCTTGAAGGCGCTAATCCCATAGCTTTATCCAATCCATGCACAGGAAATGGAGTAAAAACTTCCTCAATATGATGATGTGCTGCTCTAGTTGATTTAACAGCATCCATCAAAATATCATCGTCATTATAAATGGCGTATATTACTTTATTATTCATGATGTGAATGTTTATTTTCTTTTCTTTCTCTAATATAATTATCTCCAGTTGCTTTTAAGATTGTTTTTACTTCCGCTTGTGCAATCACTGGGAATGTTCTTGAATACAATAAAAACAATACAAAGAAGAAACCAATTGTACCAATGAAAATACCAATATCTACAAACGTTGGCGAGAACATTGTCCATGATGAAGGCAAGTAGTCTCTATGCAACGACGTTACAATAATTACAAAACGCTCAAACCACATTCCGATATTTACCACAATCGAAATAATAAAAGAGAACATGATACTGGTTCTTAATTTTTTGAACCACATAAATTGAGGTGAAAACACATTACAAGTCATCATCGACCAGTATGCCCACCAGTAAGGCCCTGTTGCTCTATTCAAGAAAGCATATTGCTCATATTCTACTCCTGAATACCAAGCTACAAACAACTCAGTAATATAAGCTACCCCAACAATAGATCCAGTAATCATGATGATAATATTCATCAATTCGATATGTTGCAAAGTAATATAAGCTTCAAGGTTAGATACTTTTCTCATTACAATTAACAAGGTGTTTACCATTGCAAATCCCGAGAAAACCGCTCCTGCAACGAAATAAGGAGGGAAAATCGTGGTATGCCATCCCGGAATTACCGAAGTAGCAAAGTCCATCGATACAATGGTGTGAACCGAAAGTACAAGTGGTGTTGCCAAACCAGCTAAAACCAAAGATACTTCTTCAAAACGTTGCCAATCTTTTGCTCTACCACTCCATCCAAAACTCAAAATAGAATAGATTCTTTTGTTAAATGGCGTTATAGCACGATCCCTAAGCATAGCAAAGTCAGGCAATAAACCAGTCCACCAGAAAACAAGCGAAACAGAAAGATAAGTGGAAATAGCAAATACATCCCAAAGTAAAGGCGAGTTAAAGTTAACCCATAAAGAGCCAAATTGATTCGGAATTGGCAATACCCAGTAAGCCATCCAAGGACGCCCCATGTGAATAATAGGAAACAAACCTGCTTGTACTACCGAGAAAATAGTCATAGCTTCTGCAGATCGGTTAATTGCCATTCTCCATCGTTGACGGAACAATAACAATACTGCGGAAATTAAGGTTCCTGCGTGACCAATACCAACCCACCAAACGAAGTTAGTAATATCCCATGCCCAACCAACTGTTTTATTTAATCCCCATGTTCCAATACCTGTAGATACGGTGTAGATAATACAACCTATACCCCAAAGAAAGGCAGTTAATGCGATTGAAAATACAATCCACCATTGTTTATTTGCAGGCCCTTCAACAGGTGCTGCCACATCTACAGTTACATCATGATATGATTTATCACCTATAACTAAAGGTTTTCTAATGGGTGCTTCGTAGTGAGACGACATAATCCTTTATATGTTTCTTAATTAATAATTTACTAAATATTTCTAACTTTAACGTGGTAGAAAACGTTAGGTTTTGTTCCAACATGCTCCAATAAGTGGTACATTCTTTCACTTTCTGCTAATTGAGCCACATCACTTTCTTTATTGTTAACATCGCCAAATACCATCGCTCCAGAAGAACAAGCTGCCGAACAAGCGGTTTGGAATTCATCCGACTTAACAGTTCTACCTTCACGCTTAGCGGTTAAAATAGTCAATTGAGTCATTTGAATACACATTGAACATTTTTCCATAACACCACGAGAACGAACATTTACATCTGGATTCAATACCATCCTACCTAAATCGTCATTCATGTGATAATCAAACTCACTGTTTTTATTATACAAGAACCAGTTAAAACGACGAACTTTATAAGGACAGTTATTCGCACAATAACGCGTTCCAACACATCTGTTATAAGCCATGTGG
Organism: Flavobacterium agrisoli; assembly: GCF_016522065.1. Classification (GTDB taxonomy): domain Bacteria; phylum Bacteroidota; class Bacteroidia; order Flavobacteriales; family Flavobacteriaceae; genus Flavobacterium; species Flavobacterium agrisoli. The sequence continues at coordinate 30,498 of NZ_JAEHFV010000005.1, forward strand.
TTTTGACCTTGGCGACCATGAGAGGTAGCAGCTACTGGGCAAACTGTTTCACAAGGTGCGTGATTACAATGTTGACACATTACAGGTTGGAAAGCAACTTGTGGATTATCAGCAGCATTTTCCATTTCATTAAAAGTAGATAAGGAACTAGACAATCCTGCAATGTTTTCTTTTCTTTCTACATCTTCTGCAAAGGTAGCATCAGCAGAATAATACCTGTCAATACGCAACCAGTGCATATCGCGACTTCTTCTTACTTCTGACTTACCAACTACTGGTACGTTATTTTCAGCGTGACAAGCAATAACACATGCCCCACAACCTGTACAAGCATTTAAGTCAATAGACAAATTAAAGTGATGACCTGTCGAACGATCAAATGAATCCCATAAATCAACTGAGGTAGCCTCAACTTCTTTATGATCCAACGAAACCATCGGTTGTTCGTTCCAATGCTCTGCGTCTTTTGTATTGAATACTTCTAATGTAGTTTCTTTAATAATATCACCACGACCCATTAAGGTTTTTTGTCCCTGAACACAAGCAAATTCATGCTCTCCTCCAGCTGCCTCAACAACAACCGATTGAACATTATTAAAGTTTTTATATAAAGCGTAAGCATTAACACCTACCGCCATTTCTTCTTTAAGAGCCGCTTTACGCCCGTAACCAACCGCCATACCAACAGTACCAACTGCTTGACCAGGCTGTACAATTACTGGAACATTTTCTAATTTTATACCATTTACAGTTACCGTAGCATAACTTCCGTTCAAACCACCATTGGCAACAATTTCGTTAGTTAAACCAATCTTTTTAGCATCTGCATTAGAAACAGTAACATAATTATCCCAAGAAACTCTTGTTAAAGGATCTGGAAATTCTTGCAACCAAGGATTATTAGCTTGCTGTCCATCTCCCATACCAGTTTTAGTATACAACACCAATTCCATGCCTGAAACTGGTTTAGAAGCAGCAACAGCGTTTGCAGCAGCAGTATAATCAACAGCTCCAGCACTTAACGCAGTAGAACCCGCAACAAACAAGCCATCATGAAGCACTTTGTTCCAACTAGCAAGACCAATTACCGATGCAGCATTTGATTTCACATAATCATAGTAAGAACCAGCAGTACCATTCAAAGACATTAAAACTTCTTCAAATTGCTTCGTATTGAAAATAGGACGTATAGTAGGTTGCATCAAACTATAAGTTCCTTTTGTAATTTCAACATCTCCCCAAGCTTCTAAATAATGAGGAACTGGAGCAGCAATAGTTGACAAAGAAGCCGTTTCGTCTTCTCTAATAGCAAAAGAAACAGAAGTTGTGACTTTTTTCAATCCAGAAACAAATGCTTCCGAATCAGCTAATGTATAAACAGGATTCACACCGTTCATTAACAAAGTATGCACACCACCCGCTTTCATATCAGCTAGCAATTGCGCTACTACAGCATTTGATCCTTTACGAATTTGTCTAGTACCCGCAGTAGAAAAAGCTTCACTTGATAAAGCATTGTTAATTGCTAAAACCAACAATTGCGCATTTTTATCATCAAGACCAGAAACCAAAACACCTTTGGAACCAGCCGCTTTTAATTGTTGAGCCGCTTTAACCACTTCCGATTTAACAGCCGCATCTAATTTCACATCAACAGACGCACCAACAACTATATTATAAATTTGAACTAAAGCTTGTTTTTGAGCAAACGTAGTTAAAGAAATACGCTTGTCAGCAGCAGCTCCAGATAAAGTCATATTAGATTCAAATTGGAAATGACGAGACATTTTTCCATTTCTAGGAATTCTTCCTTGAGCATATCCTGCATCGTATCCTCCTCCTTGCCAATCCCCAAGAAAATCAGCACCAACACTCACAATTAAAGAAGATTTTGAAAAATCATAATCAACCAAAGCACGCTCACCGTAAACAGATTCAAAAGCATCTAATGCTTCAGAAGAAGAAACAGCATCATACGTTACATGCTTAAAATTTGGATTTTTACTAGCAAAATCAGCAATTAATTTTGCAGTTGATGGACTAGCAATTGTCGAAGTCAACAAAACAACTTGTCCATTTTTTGTTTTAGCATCAGCCAAACTTGCTTTTATTTTAGCATCAACCTCAGACCAAGAAGCATCTTTACCCGAAATTTTAGGCTCTTTCAAGCGTAAACTATCATACAAAGACAAAACAGAAGCATGAACCCTAGCATTAGCCGAAAAACGAGCTCCCTCAATGGTATTATTTTCAATTTTAATCGGACGCCCTTCTCTTGTTTTAACCAAGATATTAGCAAAATCAAAACCATCAAAAACAGTAGTAGCATAATAATCAGCTACTCCTGGTATAATTTGCTCCGGTTGAAGCACATAAGGAATTGATTTATTTACAGGCCCTTCGCAAGCTGCCAAAGTAACCGCAGCAGTACTAAAACCAACGTACTTTAAAAAGTCACGACGTGATGTTGAAGAAGAAGCCAAAGCTTCGTTACCCAAAAACTCATCCGTAGGAATTTCTTCAACAAATTCGTTATTTCTAAGCGCCTCAACAATAGAACTATTCTCGTCTAGCTCTTCAACACTTTTCCAGTATTTTTTGTTTGATGACATTGTATATATATATTAAAAACTTAATAATTCGATTAATAGTGGCATTTACCACACTCCAAACCACCCATTTGCGCAGCGGTCAATTTTTCAACACCGTATTTCTTAGAAAGCTCAGCATGTATTTTTTCATAATAAGCATTACCTTCCATTTTAACATCTGTTTTTCTATGACAATCAATACACCATCCCATAGTTAATGGAGCAAATTGTTTTTGAATCTCAAACGTTTCAACTGGTCCGTGACATTTCTGACACTCAATACCAGCAACTGTTACGTGTTGTGAGTGATTAAAGTAAACAAAATCAGGTAAATTATGAATACGAACCCATTTAACTGGTTGCGTTTTTCCTGTATAGGATTGCGAATTTTTATCCCAACCTACCGCAGTATATAATTTTTGAATTTGCTCATCATAAAAAGCTTTACTGTATTCCGGAGTTGCAGTAGTCTCAGCAACTTCTGAAATGTTTTTATGACAGTTCATACAAACATTCAAAGAAGGAATACCTGAGTTCTTACTTACTCTTGCTGCAGAGTGACAATACTTACAGTTAATCTCGTTATCTCCTGCGTGAATTCTGTGTGAGAAATGAATTGGCTGAATTGGCTCATAATTTTGATCAATACCCACTTGCATCAAAAATCCATAAACAAAATAACCACTAGCCAACAATAAAAAGATCGCACTAACCAAAACCAAAAACTGATTTTTAACAAACGCCTTCCATATTGGCAACTTAGCTTCTTTAGCAGCAACCTCAATCCCATTAGCACTTGCTACTTTACGCAACACATTGTTAACTAGAAACAACATTACCACCAACATCACCATAACCAAAGCCAAAGCTCCCAAAATTACAGTATTTGAAATACCTGAATCTTGTGAAGCACCTGCTACCGCAACCTGACCACCAGGCGCTGCCGCCGGCTCCGCTTTCGGCTCAGAAGTATAAGCTATGATATTATCAATATCCCCAGTTGACAACTGAGGAAAATGAGTCATCGGAACTTTATTATATTCTTCAAAAATCTTAACTGCAGCAGCATCACCTGAAGCAATTAATTCAGAACTATTATGAACCCACTTGTACAACCAAGCCGCATCATGCCTTTCTATAACACCACGTAAAGCAGGTCCTGTAGATTTAGCATCCAACTTATGACAAGCTGCACAATTAGCATTAAAAAGTTCTTTACCCTTAGCTGCATCACCACCGCTTTGAGCCGCAGGAGCCTCTTCTGCCGCAGGCGCAGCAGCTTCTTGAGCAATTGAAGTCAACGAAAAAACTACCGTCAAAGACAAACTAAACAGTAATTTTCTTAAAATCGAATTATGGTTACCCACCTTTTTCATATAGTACAATAATTATCTACTAATTTTAGCGTTATTTTTAATATATTTCGTTCAAGACAAAGCACAAAACAACACCCTCTTTTAAAACTTGCACAAAAATACAATTTAAGAACTATTCTCAAAACCTTAAAATAGTCTTAAATATCAATTTATATCAATTCTAAATAAATTCACAACACCTACTTACATTACATAAATAGTACATTTGTATAAAAAACGACACGTTATGAGAAATTTAAGTCCTACCAGTAAAACATTTTTAACTATCGGTCTAAGTATTTTTACCTACATGATGCAGGCACAAGAAAAAAACACCACTCTCCAACAAGATCCTAAATTTGAACAAATATTAACAGAAAAACGTAAATTAAATACCACAAACACGAACAACAACAGCTATTGGATTCAAATTTATAGTGGTAAGAGCGAGGAGGCAAAAAAGGCTCTAAACGACTTCAAAACCGAATTTAGCAACATCGATGCTACCATCGTCTTTAACACACCTAATTACAAAGTTTTAGTGGGGAATTTCGAAAACAGAATTGAAGGCGAAAAGAATTTAATCGATATCAAAAAAAGATTCGGAAACGTTTTTTTGATCAAACCACAAGGAATTTAATTTCGCAAAAAAAAGTTAAAAAAAGAAACAATTTCAAACAAAAAAAATCCCGATTGCTCGGGATTTTTTTATCTACATTCAATTAAAATAGATCTATATTATTTCAATTTTTTCTTGATAGCAACTTCGTGATACGATTCGATAACATCACGTTCTTCAATATCGTTGTATCCTTTAATTTGAATACCACAATCATATCCTTTAGAAACTTCTTTTACATCGTCTTTAAAACGCTTTAAAGCAACCAATTCTCCTTCGTGAACCACTACTCCATCACGAATAATTCTAATCTTACCGTTTCTAGTAATTTTACCATCCGTAACCATACATCCTGCAATAGTTCCTACTTTAGAGATTTTAAACAACTCTCTAATCTCAGCAGTACCTAATACCTCTTCTTTCATCTCTGGAGCCAACATTCCTTCCATCGCATCTTTCAAGTCATCGATAGCAGCATAAATAATAGAATAATAACGGATATCGATTTCTTCCTTATCTGCCAATTGTCTAGCATTTCCTGCAGGACGAACGTTAAATCCGATAATAATAGCATCTGAAGCCGAAGCCAACATTACATCGGTCTCGGTAATCGCTCCAACTCCTTTATGAATGATATTGATTTGAATTTCTTCTGTCGACAATTTAGAGAACGAATCTGATAAGGCTTCAACAGAACCATCCACGTCTCCTTTAAGAATCACATTTAATTCTTTAAATTGACCCAAAGCAATACGACGTCCAATTTCATCAAGTGTAATATGACGTTGTGTTCGTACCGACTGCTCACGCATCAATTGAGAACGTTTAGAAGCAATTTGCTTGGCTTCTTTTTCATCATCAAACACATTAAATTTATCTCCAGCCGTTGCCGCTCCATCCAATCCCAATACAGACACTGGTGTTGAAGGACCCGCCTCTTTTAACACATTACCTCTTTCATCATGCATGGCTTTAATTTTACCATGATGTTTACCAGCCAACATATAATCGCCAATTTTCAAAGTACCATGTTGGACCATAATAGTCGAAACATATCCTTTTCCTTTATCCAAATAAGCCTCAACAACAGCTCCTTGTGCTAATTTGTTCGGATTGGATTTTAAATCTAAAATTTCTGCTTCTAATAATACTTTTTCTAAAAGATCTTTTACACCAAGACCTGTTTTGGCCGAAATATCATGCGATTGGATTTTACCACCCCATTCTTCAACCAATAAATTCATACCAGCTAATCTTTCTTTAATTTTCTCAGGATTAGCATTTGGCTTATCTACTTTATTAATAGCAAAAATAATAGGAACACCCGCTGCTTGAGCATGACTAATAGCTTCTTTTGTTTGAGGCATGATGTCATCATCAGCCGCAATTACAATAATAACAATATCCGTCAATTGCGCTCCACGTGCACGCATAGCCGTAAAAGCTTCGTGACCTGGCGTATCCAAAAAAGCTATTTTTTGACCGTTTTCAAGCGTTACCCCATAAGCACCGATATGCTGTGTAATTCCTCCTGACTCGCCCGCAATAACATTTTCTTTACGAATATAATCCAATAAAGAGGTTTTTCCGTGGTCAACGTGTCCCATAACTGTAACAATTGGTGCACGCAATTGAAGATCTTCTTCTTTATCCTCAACCACCTCAATGGCTTCTTCAATATCAACCGTAATGAATTCCACATCATAACCAAATTCATCCGCTACAATCGTTAAGGTCTCCGCATCCAAACGTTGATTTTGGGTAACCATGATTCCAAGAGACATACACGTTCCAATCACTTTCGTAATAGGCACATCCATCATGATCGCAATCTCCCCTACCGTTACGAATTCAGTAACTTTAATAGTCTTACTACCTTCTTCTAATGCTCTTTGTTCATCATCCGATTTCTGACGATGTGTTTCACGTTTATCACGTCTATATTTGGCCGCTTTAGATTTACCACCTTTACCTTGTAGTTTTTCTAAAGTTTCACGAATTTGATTTTTAACTTCCTCTTCTGTAGGCTCTACTTTGGCCACAATAGCAGGACGATTTCCTTTTACAAAACCAGGACGTTGCCCTTTATTATGTGCGCCTCCAGCATTAGGAACCACTTTATTAGGATTTGGAGTTCCGGGAGGTCGTTGCGGACCACCTGCACCTGGAGCACCTGGTTTAGTTGGAATCCTTTTTCTTTTATTTTTATTTACATTATTACCAGCTCCTGGAGTACCTGGTTTATTGGCTGTATTTTTTGGATCTTCTTTTTTCTTTTTCGGTTTATTAAATTGCGACAAATCGATAGTTTGTCCAGTCAACTTAGTACCTGAAAGTTTTTGATATTGCGTCGTAATGGTTTCCTCAACTGGCGTTCCATCTGAATTAACGCTGTCTATTTTTTCAACTTTAATTGCATTTCCAGACTCTTTTTCTTTTTTCACCGGAGTTTCTTCGGAAGGTTTTTCCGTTTCTACTTTTGGTGTTAATGGTTTGGATTCTGTTTTGGCAACTGGAGCAACAAAGGATTCTTTAGCTTCTTCTTTTTTAGAATGATGATCTTCTGATGGAGTATTGGAAACAATTGCTGGTTTTTTAAGATTTAAATCGATTTTACCTACCTGAACAGGTCCCGAAACAACAGCTTTTGCTTTGATAATTTCTTGCTGTCTCAAACGCTCTTCATCTTGCTTGCGCTTTTCTTCGATTTCTTTTTCGCGCTCTAAACGCAACGCTTCTTTTTCTTTTCTTTTTTCTTCTCCAACCTCTTTAGAGGCCTCTTTATTCCCTTTATCGCCCGCAAATTGATTTTGGAGAATATTAAATTCTTGATTAGAAATTTTTGCATTTGGATTAGCATCAATTGCAATGCCCTTATCTTTTAGATAATCTACTGCTCTTTCTAATGAAATATTTAATTCCCTTAAAACCTTGTTAATTCGTATTACTCTCTCTTCAGACATAAAATCTTTTTATTATTAGCTAATTTTGTTGTGTTCTATGAATTCAATAGTTTAGCTATCAAACTCTTCTTTTAGTATACGCATCACATCTAAAATAGTTTCCTCCTCCAAATCGGTACGTCTTACTAAATCATCTACATCATGTTTTAAGATACTCTTAGCAGTATCCAAACCTATTTTTGCAAATTCATCTATAATCCATTCTTCAATTTCATCCGAGAATTCTGTCAATTCAACATCATCTTCATCAGAAGTTGTACCCGCTATATCACCTTCTCTAATCACATCGAGTTCATAACCTGTTAACAAACCTGCTAATTTAATATTATGTCCTCCGCGACCAATTGCTTTTGAAACTTCTTCCAATTTCAAAAAGACTTCAGCTCTTTTTGCTTCTTCATTTATTTTAATAGAAGAAACTTTAGCGGGGCTAAGCGCTCTCGTTATATACAATTGGATATTACTCGTGTAATTAATAACGTCAATATTTTCGTTACCCAATTCCCTAACAATTCCATGAATACGCGATCCTTTCATTCCCACACAAGCACCTACCGGATCAATACGATCATCGTAAGAATCAACAGCTACTTTTGCTTTTTCACCTGGAATACGCACTACATTTTTCACATTAATCAAACCATCAAAAACCTCTGGAATCTCTTGTTCAAATAATTTCTCCAAAAACTTCTCCGAAGTTCTAGACATAATAATCTGAGGCTTATTCCCTTTTAATTCTACACTTTCGATAATCCCTCGTACGTTATCTCCTTTTCGGAAGAAATCTGATGGAATTTGTTTTTCTTTTGGCAACACAATCTCGTTTCCTTCATCATCAACCAAAATCACAACTCTCGGTCGCACATGATGCACTTCGGCTGTGTAGATATCTCCAATTAAATCTTTAAATTGTTTATATAAATTGGTATTATCGTGCTCGTGAATTTTAGAAATTAAGTTTTGACGCAAAGCCAAAATAGCTCTTCTTCCCAAATCAATTAATTTAACCTCTTCCGAAACCTCTTCTCCAATTTCAAAATCAGCTTCAATTTTTCGAGCTTCTGTTAGCGTAATCTCCTCATTCTCGAAATCCAAATCTTCATCAGCAACAATAACACGTCTTCTCCAAATTTCCATATCCCCTTTATCAGGGTTTATAATAATATCAAAATTATCATCTGAACCGTATTTTTTCTTTAATGCATTTCTAAATACATCTTCTAAGATTGCCATAAGCGTTACACGATCAATAAGTTTATCATCTTTAAACTCTGAAAATGAATCGATTAATGCTAAATTTTCCATGCGAATTCTATTAATTAAAATGTTACTGTAACAATAGCCTCCTTAATATCTACATAAGGGATCTTTTGTTCTTTTACAACTGTTTCTTTTCCTTTTCCAACTTTTTTTGGCTCTCTTGCTTCCCAAGACAAAATTATAAAATCTTCATTAGCCTCAACTAATTCAGCTTCAATTTTTTCAGTTTGAGTAGTTACAATTAAAGTTCTGCCAACATTTTTTTTATATTGGCGAATCATTTGAAGCGGAGAACCCACACCAACCGAAGCCACCTCTAATGAAAAATCCTGTGCTTCTCTATCCAAATTAGATTCGATAGCGCGACTTACATCAATGCAATCTTGCAAAGTAACACCGGTATCACCATCTAAATCAACCAACACTTTAAAAGCGTCTGTAACTTTCAAATCGACCAAAAAAATACTAGGCTTTTCTAAAAGCGCTTCGTCTATAAGTCCTTTTACTGTTTCTTTGAATGTCATATTTTTATAAAAAGAGGGGACTTAAAGCCCCCTCATTATTTAGTTTTTAATAAATAATTGTGCAAATATAGTTATTTTATCTCAAAAAAACACATTCTAAGACTTTTAAACCGATCCACAACCTTACCTCTTATAAATAAAACCCATAAAAGAGCCGATTCACACCCACTATTCCAAAACAATAGAATACAAAAAAACCTCTCAAATGAGAGGCTTTTTGTTGGCCTACTAGGACTCGAACCTAGAAAGACGGCACCAAAAACCGTAGTGTTACCATTACACCATAGGCCAGTATCAGCGGTTAAGCGAGTGCAAATTTATAGCTTTTTTTAGTTTGCACAAATTTTTTGAAAAGATTTTTTCCATTTTTTGAATCTTTTTTCAACTTCAAATTCTAACCATTTCAAAATCAACTCAAAACCCACCACGCAAAACCCCTAATAGTTTTTAGCCGTTTTTTTTAGCAATGTCCTTTTCTTTACACAAAAAAACATTTTCTTTGTATTTATTTATAACAAATACCTTTTAACCTCAAAACATGATACAATTCAATTTCAATAAATGGAATACTATTATTGGTTGGTTTACTTTTTCAATCGCTTTAATCACATATACTTTAACTGTTGAGCCTACCATGAGCTTTTGGGATTGCGGCGAATACATTGCCACAGCAGCAAAACTCGAAGTAGGACACCCTCCTGGAGCACCTTTGTTTCAAATGATGGGTGCCTTTTTTGCAATGTTCGGATTAGATGCACAACACATTGCTTTTATGGTGAATATGATGTCCGTTTTTTCGAGCGCGTTTACCATCTTGTTTTTGTTCTGGTCTTCCGCAATGATTTTGAAGAAAATTGTATCACAAACTACCGAAATCAATCAAAACAACGCCATCGCCATTTTAGGCAGCTCTTTTATTGGAGCTTTAACTTTTGCTTTTTCGGATAGTTTTTGGTTTAACGCAGTGGAAGCCGAAGTATACGCCATGGCCACGTTACTTATTTCTTTATTGTTGTGGCTTGGTTTGCGATGGGAACAAGATATGCATACCGCTAGAGGAAACAAATGGCTGCTTATCATTTCTTTGATTGTGGGACTATCATTTGGGGTACACTTTATGGCTTTACTGACTATTCCTGCAATTGGTTTTATCTATTTCTTTAAAAATTACCAAACTGTCACCGTCAAGAATTTCATCATAGCCAACGTAGTCGTAGTCGCTATTTTATTGTTCATATTCAAATTATTATTACCACTTACTATGGCTTCTTTTGGGAAAACAGAAGTTTTTATGGTAAATGAAATGGGACTTCCTTTTAACTCAGGAACCATTATTGTAGCGCTTATTTTGATCGCTTTTTTCTATTTTGGATTGAAATACACAAAAGAAAAAGGATTGGTTTTTTACAACACCATTGTACTGTGTATCTTATTTATTTTAATTGGATTTTCAACTTGGTTAATGCTGCCAATTCGTGCGAATGCCAATACCGTAATCAACGAAAACAAACCATCAGATGCTGCCGAAGTTCTAGCGTATTACAACAGAGAACAATATGGTGTTAACCCGCTGTTTTACGGACCTCAATATACAGAGACTTTTGCTGGATTAGACCCAAACAGCCCGTACAGGGATGCAAAACCCAACTACGAACGCGATTACAAAACCGGAAAATACATTATTACAAATAACTATAAAAATGCCGAGCAAAATACCGATGATGCTCAAAAAACATTTTTACCAAGAATGTGGAGCACCGACCACATCGAAAACTACATCAATTTTACCAATCCGCCTGCATTTCGACTTAATCCAAATTACGATTACGAAGCTGACTTGCAACGCTACGGCATTGATCCTTCACAACTTTCGGAAGACGAATACAAACGAGCCATTGCGCAATTGCGTAACGAAGTTGAAAAAACAATATCCGAGTTTCGTACGGCTTATGCACAGAAACAAATTGACAACGACGGTTACGTTAAATTCCTTAAAAGCTACCAGGATTACTTAATCATAGAAAAACCAACCACCGCCGATAATTTCAGCTTTATGTTCGAATACCAATTCGGGTACATGTATTGGAGGTATTTGATGTGGAATTTTGTGGGAAGACAAAACGACGAACAAGGAAAATACGATAATTTAGATGGTAATTGGATAAGTGGTATCAAATTTATGGACACCTTACACTTGGGACCACAAGACAACCTACCAAGTGATGTTAAAAACAACAAAGGTAGAAACACTTACTTTTTCCTTCCTTTTATCTTAGGACTAATTGGCTTAATGTACCACGCTACGAAAGACCGTAAAAGTTTTTACGTTTTGCTAACCTTGTTTTTATTCACAGGTCTCGCTTTAAAAATTTACCTAAACGAACGCCCTTTTGAACCTAGAGAACGAGATTATGCCTTAGTGGGCTCATTTTATGTATTTGCTATTTGGGTTGGATTTGGCGTATATTCATTATACGAAAGCATTCAAAAATACCTAGCTCCTAAAATCGCGGCTCCAGTAGTGATTAGCGTTTGTTTGGTAGCCGCACCTCTATTAATAGCCTCACAAAACTGGGACGATCACGATCGCTCCAACCGTTACACTGCTGTGGCATTGGCTAAAAATTATCTAAATTCATGCGATAAAAATGCCATTCTGTTTACCATTGGCGATAACGACACTTTCCCGCTTTGGTACGCACAAGAAATTGAAGGGATTCGAACCGATGTTAAAATTGTCAACACCAGTTTATTCATGACCGATTGGTATATCGATCAAATGAAAACAAAAACATACGAATCGAATGCACTACCTATTTCGTTTGAACACGAACAATATGTGGGTGACAAATTAAATTATGTAGCACACATTCCTAAAATTGATAGCCGTTGGGAACTAAAAGCCTTTATCGATTTTATTAAAAACCCGAAATCAACTGTTGAAATGCAAAATGGTCAAACCATTCATTTTTACCCAACAAATAAAATCCGAATTCCGGTTGATAAAAACACCATCATTCAAAACAAGGTGGTAAATCCGAAATACAACGACTCAATCGTGCCTTATATCGATATCGACATCAAAGGAGGCGCTATTTACAAAAACCGCTTGATGATGCTCGATTTACTAGCCAATAACAATTGGAAACGCCCAATTTATTTTAGTGGTGGTGCATTTGACCCCGAAGATTACCTTTGGATGAAAGATTACTTACAATTAGAAGGAATGGTATACAAATTGGTACCAGTTAAAACCCCATTTAAAAAAGACAACGGCCCGATGGATATGGGACAAATTGATTCGGAAAAAATGTACAACATCGTGAAGAAATGGGATTGGGGTAACGGCGATAGCGATAAAATTTACCACGATCCAGAAACCAGAAGAAACAGTATTACCTACCGCTCTAATTTATCACGATTGATGAATCAACTTATTTTAGAAGGACAAAAAGACAAAGCCGAAAAAGTAATTGATTTGGCCTTAACCAAAATGCCTTTAGATAAATTTGGCTATTACTCCTTAGTAGAACCTTTTGCGGATGGCCTTTATAAAATCGGAAAAACACAAAAAGCACAAAAACTCTTAGGCGACTTGATTGTCAAATACCAAGAAAACCTAAATTACTATAGCTATTTGGATACTTCCGATCAAACCAGCCTTGCAATATCTATCATCACCGACATTGAACGCTACAGAAGTTTACTAGAGGTAATGAAAAAGAATGGTGACAATGCATTCTATCAAAAAAACCGCAAAACGTTCAACACTTACGTCAATGTTTTCGAACGTTTTGGCAGAGAAAAAGAATAACTAAAAAACAACTATAAAAAAATGCAGCACTATTGAAAAATACTGCTGCATTTTTTAATTTTATAACCATCATAATTCACAAAACATGGGCTTCTACTGGATTAAAACCAATCGTTTTATAAAGTTTCTTTTTAAACAATACCATTGGGACATTCCAAACAACCAAAAAGAAATTTTCCTCACTTTTGATGACGGCCCCACGCCCGCCATCACCGAATGGGTGCTAGACGTTTTAAAAACCCACAACATTCAAGCTACTTTTTTTTGCATCGGAAAAAACATTCATTCAAATCCTTCGCTCTTTACAAGAATCAAAGAAGAACAACACGCCATAGGCAATCATACCTTTAACCATACCAACGGCTGGAAAACCACCACCGATTTATATCTAAATAACATTTCTATTTGCCAATCTATATTGAAAAAAAACAATATCAAAAGCAAATTATTTCGTCCTCCATATGGAAAAATCACACGCAGTCAAGCAAGCATTTTACAGAAAAAGGGATACAAAATAATTATGTGGGATGTTTTGAGCGCCGACTTTGACCAAACGATAAGTCCAAAAAAATGCTTAGAGAATGTAATCAAAAATGTAAAAACAGGAAGTATTATTGTTTTTCATGATAGCATAAAAGCCTCCACGAATCTAAAGTATGCTTTACCAAAAGCAATTGAATTTTTAAAAGAACAACAATATTCTTTTAAAACTATTCAATAAAATTTATCTTTATTTAAAATTGATCTTGCACAATACCAATCAAAGTATTGGCATCTAACTCACCCGATTGTCTCCAAATCATTTGACCTTCTTTATAAATCATTAAAGTAGGCAATCCTTTTATTCGGAGGGCATCGGCTAGTTCTTGATTTTTATCAACATCAATTTTAATCACCTTTGCTCTATCACCTAAAGCGGCGGCAACATCTTTTATTACAGGATGCATGGAAACAGAAGATTCATTCCACTCAGTATAAAAATCAATTAATACTGGTACTTGTGCATTTATAAGCTCTCCAAATTTTGACATATAAGCAACAATTTTTGTTATTTAAAAACCCATGAACTAACAAATATATAATACAAATGTAGCATTTTTAAGTAATTACCCTACATTTGAGCCCTTTTTTAGTTCAATTACAGTTATTTCCGGCATAATACCCACTCGACCCGGATAGGCATGATACCCAAACCCTCTATTTACATAAACATAACGACCTTTGTTTTCGTACAAACCCGCCCATTGTTTATAAATGTATTCGGCAACACTCCATTTAAAAACACCGGGAATTTCAATTCCAAATTGCATTCCATGTGTATGTCCCGAAAAAGTTAAGTGAAAATTTTTAGGATGCTCTTTAATTTCATATTCCCAATGACTAGGATCATGACTCATTAGTATTTTAAAATCATTCTGATTTACACCTAACGCGGCTTTATTTAAATCGCCTGCTTGCTTAAAGTTTTTACCCCAGTTTTCAACTCCTACTAAAGCTAATTTTTGTCCATCCTTTTCAATGAATCGATGTTCATTTAATAACAAATCAAAACCTATTTGACCGTATAAATTTTTAATTCCTTTAAAATTATCATCTTTTGCTTTTTGCGAAGGCCATGTAACATATTCGCCATAATCATGATTACCTAAAACCGCAAATTTACCGTATTTATATTTCTTTATACGGTTAAAAGTGTTCAACCAAGGATGCATTTCGGTAGCATGTGTATTAACAATATCACCCGTAAACAAGATCATATCGGTTTCCTGATCGTTTATTAAATCAATAGCATAATTTATTTTTTCGTGATTATCAAAACTCCCACTGTGCACATCAGAAATTTGTGTAATTTTAAATCCGTCAAAAGCATCGGGCAAATCTGGAAAAAAAACAGTTTGTTTGATTACTTTAAAATTATACTTCCCTTCAAAAATACCATACAATAAAGACAAAAAAGGCACAGCAGCCAACCCTAAAGCTAGTTGACTAACAAATTTCCTTCGTTCGGGCATTAACTCGTTTTTGGGTAAATTATACATTAAATAATTCACTAAACTTGCGCCCAATCTAAAAACATCTTCGCCTAACAAAATCACCGTTATCACAATTTTTGGCAAATACACCAACAACATAAGCCCCATAACAAACATGGTATGTTGTGTTTGACCAACAGCGCGATCAAATTGCATGAACGAATACACAATATAAACCAACAAAAACAAGCTAATTAGTGCATAACTTATCAAAAGCCATTTGGGTTTAAAAAGAGTTCTTACCGCTTGGTAAGCATAAATTTCGACTACTAAAAAGAGAGCCACAATAATCAAAAGGCGTAATCCCATCAAAAAAATTTTTAACAAAGTAACAAAGTTTACGGTTGCTGAACGTTTTTATTATAAAAAATTTAACTCGAAAGCAGTAAGCTTCTTTTTTTCGAAAAAATCACATCTTAATTTGATACATCAAAGATGCAAAAACTAAATCCAGATTCGTTTTTACCATTCAAATGTGTATTTTTACAAGCTAATACAAAAGTTATGTCAGCTCAAAAACGCCTATTTTTACTCGATGCCTATGCCTTAATTTTTAGAGGATATTATGCCTTTATCAAAAACCCGAGAATCAACTCAAAAGGAATGGATACATCGGCCATAATGGGATTTATGAATTCACTTTTAGATGTAATTCGAAGAGAAAAACCAGATCATTTGGCAGTTGCTTTTGATAAAGGTGGCAGTGATTTCCGGAACCAAATGTTCCCCGAATACAAAGCCCATCGCGATGAAACTCCCGATGCAATTAAAATTGCCGTGCCGTATATACAAGAATTACTTCGCGCCATGCACATTCCTATTATTGAACTTGCGGGTTGCGAAGCGGATGATTTAATTGGAACTATTGCCAAACAGGCCGAAAAACAAAATTACCAAGTTTTTATGGTAACTCCCGATAAAGATTTTGCACAATTGGTATCGGAAAATATTTTTATGTACAAACCCGCTCGAATGGGCAACGGAATCGAAATTTGGGGCATTCCGGAAGTATTGGAAAAATTTGAAATTGAACGACCAGAACAAGTCATTGACTTTTTAGGAATGATGGGCGACTCGGCCGATAACATTCCGGGTTTGCCGGGAGTTGGCGAAAAAACAGCCAAAAAGTTTTTAGCAGAATACGGTTCCATCGAAAATCTTTTGGCTAATACCCATCAATTAAAAGGCGCTATGAAAGCTAAAATTGAAGCCAACGCCGAATTGGGTTTGTTATCAAAAAAATTAGCCACTATTCTTTTAGATTGCGACGTAACTTTTCACGAAGAAGACTACGAATTATCTCGTCCGGATTTTGAAAAAACTGCTGCAATTTTTAATGAGTTGGAATTTAGAAGAATGGCCGAACAATTTGACTCCTTATTCAATCCACAAACAAATAGCAATACAAGTTCGGAAGTTAAATCGACTAAAAAAAGTAGCGCGGCTAACGAAGATCAATTTGATTTATTCGGAAATGGCGAAACGGCCGGAAGCACTGAAGAAGCTAGAGCTTCCTTTTTTACTAATTTAGAAAACACACCACATTCTTACCAAATTATTCAAGGTGAATTGGGTTTAAAATTACTCCTCCAAAATTTACAAAACCAAAAGCAAGTTTGTTTTGATACCGAAACAACCGGAATAGACACGTTACATGCCGAATTGGTTGGCATTGCCTTTTCATACGAAAAAGGAAAAGGCTTTTATGTACCTTTCCCAGAAAGCCGAGAAGAAACTCAAACATTACTTGATAAATTTATACCTTTTTTTGAAAACGAAAACATCGAAAAAATTGGTCAAAATATCAAATATGATTTAAAAATACTTTCCAATTACGGAATCCAAATCAAAGGAAAATTATTTGATACGATGATTGCTCATTACCTGATAAACCCAGATATGCGTCATAATATGGATATTTTGGCCGAAACTTATTTAAAATACAGCCCAAAACCTATTGAAGAATTAATTGGAAAGAAAGGAAAAAATCAAAAATCGATGCGCGATGTGGCTTTTGAAGAAATAAAGGAATACGCAGTTGAAGATGCTGATATTACAATGCAATTAGCGCAACTGTTTACCGAAGAATTAGATCAAACCGAAACCAAAAAATTATTTGAAGACATCGAAATTCCGTTGTTACGCGTTTTGGCCGCTATGGAAACCGAAGGTATTCGTTTGGATATTGATTTCTTAAAAAACATGTCGACTGATATGCAAAAAGAAATTGATATTTTCGAACAAAAAATATACGAAACTGCTGGCGAAAAATTCAATTTAGCTTCACCCAAACAATTAGGCGACATTTTATTCGATAAATTAAAAATTGGAGGAGCTAAACAAAAGAAAACCAAAACCGGACAATACGCCACAGGAGAAGAAGTTTTATCTTATCTAGCTAATGAGCATCAAATTGTAAAAGATATTTTAGAGTGGCGCCAATTAATTAAACTACAAAACACGTATGTAGACGCATTACCTTTACAAGTGGATAAAAAAACCGGACGTATTCATACGGATTACATGCAAACTGTAGCTGCAACGGGTCGATTAAGCTCCAATAATCCGAATTTGCAAAACATTCCGATTCGTACGGAAAGAGGTCGCCAAATACGAAAAGCATTTGTGGCTCGAGATGAAAATTACAGTTTACTTTCTGCCGATTATTCCCAAATAGAATTGCGAATTATTGCCGCTTTGAGTGGAGAAGAAAACATGATTAAGGCTTTTCAAAACAACGAAGACATTCACAAATCAACCGCTGCAAAAGTTTTTAATGTTGCGCTAGACGAAGTAACACGTGAACAACGTAGTCATGCCAAAACAGTAAATTTTGGTATTATTTATGGCGTTTCGGCGTTTGGACTTTCCAATCAAACCAATTTGTCTCGTTCAGAAAGTGCCGCATTGATTGAAGCTTATTACAAAACCTACCCTCGATTGAAATCGTACATCAGCGAACAAATTGAAATTGCTCGCGAAAAAGGATACGTACAAACCGTTTTAGGAAGAAGACGTTATTTAAAAGACATTAATTCGCCCAATGCCGTGGTTAGAAGCGCGGCGGAACGAAATGCAGTAAATGCACCAATACAAGGTTCAGCGGCAGATATCATCAAAATTGCGATGATAAACATTCATACTAAATTGACTTCTGAAAATTGGAAATCAAAAATGTTGCTGCAAGTTCATGACGAGTTGGTATTTGATGTGCACCAAGATGAACTCGAAAAAATACAACCAATGATTAAACACGAAATGGAAAATGCTTTTAAAATGGATGTTCCGCTTGATGTTGAATTAGGAATTGGTAAAGATTGGTTGGCAGCACACTAGCCTCAATAAAAAACTCCATTACTTAGATGGAGTTTTTTTATTCTTTTTAGCGGTAGATTCGCGTTCTTTTAAAACGGTTTTAATTACAATCGTTTCGTATGGCGCTTCTTCTCCTTCGGGTTCTTCTAAACGCTCAATGAGTTTTTTGGTTGCAACTTCTCCAATCTCTGGCCCGTGTTGACTTACCGTAGTCAAACTAGGTGTTAACCTTCGCGAAGCTAAAATTCCATCAGCAAAACCTATAATGGCTAAATCTTCGGGAATACGAAACCTTCTTTTTAATCCTGTTTTTAAGGCCACCACCGAGTCGTTTTCATCTAAAGCAAAAACAGCATCAATAATATTGTTATCAAAAACAGCATCTACTTTACTTTTTACATCCTCTTCCGAATCGGTACGAATAATTATCTTTTCATTAACTGGAATGTTATTCGCTTCTAGGGCTTTTAAATAACCTTCGGCACGCAGTCTCCCAATACTTAAATTATCAACGGAGGAAAGCAACGCAATATTTTTACAACCCAAATTAATCAAGTATTGCGTTGAATTAAAAGCAGAGTCAAAATCATCGACTACCACTTTATCACATTCTACACCATCGGCAATACGGTCAAACATTACAATTGGCGTACCGTCATTAATAATTTCGGTAAAATGGCGGTAATCTTGTTTGGTTTGAGCTTCTTCGGAAACCGAAACGATAAAACCGTCTATGGTTCCGTTGCTCAACATTTCGAGAGTGTGAATTTCTTTTTCTAACGATTCATTCGAAATACACGTTATAATATTATAACCTTTCTCGTCGGCCACTTTTTCGATTCCGCTAAATACTTTTGCAAAAAAGGAATTTAGGATATTAGGCAAAATAACCCCAATAGTTTTGGTTTTTCGGTTTTTTAAATTCAAACCAATTACATTTGGTTTGTAATTTTTAAGCTTGGCGTATTCTTTTATTTTTACTTTAGTTTGCTCACTAATTTCGGGACTATCATTAAGGGCTTTAGAAACAGTAGAAACAGAAACATTAAGTTCTTTAGCAATTTGCTTTAAAGTTGCTTTAGCTTTCATAAATGGTTATTGTTGAATTAATTTACTCTAAAAGAACAACTTAAAATTATCGTATAAATATCTCACAATAAAATAAATATAAAAAACAATTCTTTTAAAAAAAGACGTTGGTTGAAAAAAGTGTAAGATACAATATTTTTCAATTGCAAAGGTACTATAAATAATGAAAGGGAGATTCGGTTGAAAATTGAAAATAAGCCACGACTGTAAAAATCAAAAACAGAACGATTATAATTGACTGAAAACCAACAAAAAAATAATCCCACATTGGTATTTGTATTTAAAATAATTAATTGTACTTTTGCATCCCCTTTATTGGGGATGGAATGTTTAATTAAAATAAAATTATGGACGCATTAAGCTACAAGACAGTTTCAGCCAACAAAGCCACTATTACTAAAGAGTGGATTGTTGTGGATGCTGAAGGTCACAACTTAGGACGTCTTGCTTCGAAAGTCGCGATGATCTTAAGAGGTAAGTACAAACCAAGTTACACACCGCACGTGGACTGTGGAGATAACGTTATTGTTATCAACTCAGAAAAAATCAACCTTACAGGTACAAAATTGAATGACAAAATTTACATGCGTCATACAGGTTACCCAGGAGGACAAAGAACTTTATCTGCAAAAGTATTGCAAGCTAAAAACCCTGCAGCTTTAGTAGAAAAAGCAGTAAAAGGAATGTTGCCTAAAAACAAATTAGGAGCAGAACTTTTCAGAAATTTAAATGTTGTTGTAGGAGCTGAGCACACTCACGGAGCTCAAAAACCTAGAACTGTTAACCTAAACGATCTTAAGTAATGGGAGTTATTCACAAAATCGGTAGAAGAAAAACCGCTGTTGCACGTGTTTATGTTTCTGAAGGAACAGGAAAAATCACGGTAAACAAAAAAGAATTTGCAACTTATTTCCCAACAGCTACTTTACAATACAAAGTATTGCAACCTTTGTCTATGACAGAAAACGCAGACAACTTTGATGTAAAAGTAAATGTTTACGGAGGTGGTACAACTGGACAAGCAGAAGCTGTAAGAATGGCATTAGCACGTGTTATGTGTGAAGTAAATGCAGAAAACAGAGCTATCTTGAAACCAGAAGGTTTATTAACAAGAGACCCAAGAATGGTTGAACGTAAGAAATTCGGTCAGAAGAAAGCTCGTAAGAGATTCCAATTCTCTAAACGTTAATACTGAACTTGTTTCAGTATCTGTTAAAAGATACCTTGAAATTATTAAAAAGATGCTGAAAAAATTTCAGCATAAATTAAAAAAACACAGTTATTGTTGCTCTCCTATCGAGGTAGGATATAGTTTAGCATCTAAATGGGTTGAGTCTTAAAGTCGAAAGTCTTAAAGTCAAATGTTTGAAGCCTAAAGCGTATAGCTTAGTGCCTAAAGCCAAAACACATTGCTAATCAACAGAACGTAAACTAGTACAAAAATGGCAAACAAAGTAGAAGTTAAAGAATTACTAGAAGCAGGTGTTCACTTCGGACACATGACTAGAAAATGGGATCCAAACATGGCTCCTTACATTTATATGGAGCGTAATGGAATTCACATTATCAACCTATATAAAACAGCAGCTAAAATTGAAGAAGCTAACGAAGCTTTGAAAAAAATCGCTGCATCAGGTAGAAAAATTTTATTCGTAGCTACCAAAAAACAAGCAAAAGACATCGTTGCAGATAAAGCAAAAGCAGCTAACATGCCTTACATCACTGAAAGATGGCCAGGTGGAATGTTAACTAACTTTGTAACTATCCGTAAAGCTGTTAAAAAAATGTCTTCTATCGATAAAATGAAGAAAGATGGTACTTTCAACACTTTATCTAAAAAAGAACGTTTACAAGTAGATCGTCTTCGTGCTAAATTAGAGAAAAACTTAGGTTCTATTGCTGATATGTCTAGACTACCTGCAGCTTTGTTCGTAGTAGATATTAAAGCAGAACACATCGCAATAAAAGAAGCTCAAAAATTAAACATTCCAGTTTTCGCAATGGTTGATACTAACTCTGACCCACGTGAAGTAGAGTATGTAATCCCTGCAAATGATGATGCTTCTAAATCAATTGACAAAATTTTATCTTTAGTTACTGGTGCAATCGTTGAAGGACTTTCTGATAGAACTTCAGAAAAAGAAGCTGAAGCTGTTGTAGCTCAAGAAGCTGCTCCTGAAACAGAGGCTGCCCCTGCAACCGAAGAATAATAAAAACTAAAATAATTTAAAGATTGAAAGATTTAAAGATTACTTAAAGTGTCCATTTCTAAATAACACTATTTTTAATTTTTAAATTCTTCAATCTTTTAATCTTTAAATAAAAACAATATGGCAACAATTACTGCTGCAGACGTAAATAAATTAAGAACAATCACTGGTGCAGGAATGATGGACTGCAAAAAAGCCTTGGTTGAAGCAGAAGGAGATTTTGATTTAGCTATCGAAAACCTGCGTAAAAAAGGTCAAAAAGTAGCGGCAAACCGTTCTGATAGAGAATCTACAGAAGGGGCTGTTATCGCTGCTGTAAACGCTGATAATACTGCTGGAGTTGTAGTTTCATTAAACTGTGAAACTGACTTCGTAGGTAAAAACGAATCATTCGTAAAATTAGCACAAGATTTAGCTACTTTAGCTTTAAATTTTGACTCTAAAGACGCTTTCTTAGCTGCTGATTTTAACGGAATTACTGTTGCTGACAAGTTAATCGAGCAAACAGGTGTTATTGGAGAAAAAATCGAAATTGGTGCTTTTGAGCGTTTAGAAGGAACTTTTGTGGGTTCTTACATTCACGCTGGTAACAAAATCGCTACTTTGGTTGCTTTATCTGCGAATGTTCCAGGTGCAGAAGAAGCATCTCGTAATGTTGCGATGCAAGCTGCTGCTATGAACCCAATTGCACTTGATGCTGATGGTGTTGATGCTGCAATCATTGAAAAAGAAATCGAAATTGCTAAAGACCAATTACGTGCTGAAGGTAAACCAGAAGCGATGTTAGAAAACATTTCTAAAGGAAAAATTCAACGTTTTTACAAAGACAACACTTTAGTAAACCAAGATTACATTAAAGATGGTTCTATGAGCGTTGCTGCTTATGTAAAATCTGTAGATGGTGGATTAACTGTTACTGGTTTCAGAAGAGCTGCTTTAGGATAGTCGCTGACACCTTTTGTTAATCAACAAAAAATACAAAACTCACTTTGTTTAAACACTTAGTGAGTTTTTTTTTGAAACAATTTAAATTAAAACCCATTGCATCAACAAAACAAATAAAACTGTATTTTTGACAGATAATTACAAGGTATGTTATCAACTAAAAAAGAACTCGTTTTTATTATTTTAGCGGGCGTTTTCATCACCAATGCTGTCGTAGCAGAATTAATAGGAGGAAAACTAATTCAGATTGGTCCATTTGTAATGAGTATTGGTATTTTACCTTGGCCAATTGTGTTTTTAACCACCGACTTAATAAATGAGTATTTTGGTCAAAAAGGAGTAAAAAAACTTTCTTTTATAACAGCAGGATTAATTGCGTATGCCTTTATAATTTTATTTTTAGCGCTCACGATTCCAGCCGCTAAAGGAATTAGTCCGGTAAACGACGAACAATTTCAAGCTGTATTTGGTCAAAGCATGTGGATAATAGTAGGAAGCATTATCGCTTTTATGGTTTCGCAATTGATTGATATTTCGGTTTTTTGGTTTTTCAAAAATAGAACAGGAGATAAAATGATTTGGTTAAGAACAACAGGCTCTACCGTAATTTCTCAACTTTTCGATTCGTTTATCGTATTGGGAATTGCATTTTGGTTACCTGGAAAAATTAATTTCGATACTTTTATTTCTTCTGCCTTAATTGGTTATGTTTTTAAATTAACTATTGCTATTGCACTTACTCCTTTAATCTATTTGGGGCATTCGCTTATAAAAAAATACCTTAAACAAGACGAGAACACAATTTAAACACAAATGAAAACGGTATACCTTTCTCTACTTTTAGCACTTTTCGTCGTAAGTTGTGGACGTAACGAGGCTCGTAAAAAACAGTCTTCCGAAAAGGATTCCAACTTAAAAAACACCGTAACTTCACCCGTCAAAACAGAAGTTCCGGAAGAAGATATAATTGCCGATATTGATTCTGTAATAGATGATACACTAAATGAAAAAAATGAATTTAGAGAAAATACACTTCTAATTCCTAAAAAGAAACAACACAAAAAACAGCTCACCAAAGAAGTTAAAAAACAAAAACCACTTAAACAAGTAGCAACAAAACCGACTATACAGCACGATAAAGTTTATGGCAATTTTAAAGAATTGTTAGCCAATACTCCCAACGGAACTACTTTAACAAAAGATGATTTTAAAAAATACCCAAATATTCCATCTGATGCTGTTAGTTTGATTAAAAGTGTAACCAAAATAAACGACAATGAACTTGCTATCCGATGGCATTCTACTTGGTTAGTAGAGAAAGTTTCAAACGCAAAATTTAATGATGGAAATTTAAAATTTCAATTCAAAGGAAACAAAATGCATACTTCAGGCGACGCAATTGGAATCAAATACAACCAAAAAACTTATAACGAATTAATTATTGTGGGCAACTCAGCTTACATTCCGTCTGTAAAAGGTTATCACTGGCAAATTGGTCGTTAATTAAGAAGAAAGTACTTCTACTTCGGCATTCGGATTAAAAAGATAGGTTCTACCCGAACTAATTTCTATGCACTCAAACCTTTTGGTTCGAACGGCAATTTTCTTAAAAACCTTACCATTTTTAATTCGAAAAACACTTCCGTACGGAATTTCAAAAATATAATACCTGTCGTTTGGCGCATCAAATTGTTTAAGCGCCAAAGATAAAGTGGTATCTGTATCACTGCTCGCACTTGGATTTCTGAAATGACGAGCTAATAAAGGCAACAAATGATTCGGAAAAAATTCAGGTCGAATATACGGAATCATCAATTGTTGAAATGTATATTTCCATTCGTTACCATGAGGCTTAATAAGTCGACCATACTTTTCAAATGCAACCAAATGCGCAATTTCATGAATTAAAGTAATCAAAAAGCGGTACTTGTTTAAACTCCCATTTACCGTAATTTCGTGTTTACCCGAGTGCCCTTTACGATAATCTCCATGACGTGTTTGTCGTTCATTGACAATTTTCAAATGCACTCGGTTTGCAACAATCAACTCAAAAACTGGTGCAACGGCAAGCTCAGGCAAATATTTAGCTAAGGTTTCGTTCAAATGTATTATCTAATTTAAGGATTGGTGGTAGAAACTTCTAAGACTTTCCCATTGAAATAAACGTTGCCATTTAAGGTAAAATCAAAAATATAATTCGCCATTTTAGCAGCAGAAATAGGTGCTACATATCCAGGGAAAGCTTCTTGCAACATTTCGGTTTGAACAGCACCAAGTGCCAAAACATTAAACGAAATACCTTGCTCTTTATATTCCTCTGCCAACAATTCCGACAACGTTATTACAGCACCTTTACTCGAACTGTACGCAGCCAAACCTGGAAATTTCAAACTTCCACGAACCCCACCTATTGAACTCACCGTAACTACATGACTTCCTTTGCTCATAAAAGGCAAACAAATGCGTGTTAAATTCGCAACCGCAAAAACATTCACTTTATAAACTTGTTCAAAATCCAATGAAGTTAAATTTTCGAAAGGCTTGCAAATCAAAAAACCGGCATTATGAATCAAAGCATCTACTATTTTCCAAGATGAATTTAAAAAAGCGGTTACGTTTTCCAATTCCGATTCGTTAGACAAATCGACCGAAAGACAAGTTATTTGTTCATGCTCCAATAAAACAGTTGGGATGTTGCGCGAAATAGCCAATACTTGGTGTCCGGCATTTGCAAATTGCAAGGCTAGTTCATAACCAATACCTCTGCTAGTCCCCGTAATTATGATATTTTTCATGCTGTAAAAATAAGTAAATCTATAAAAGCAAACTTATTTTGCATTCATTTTAATTTCTTTCTTAGCAGAATTGGTCATCAGGGTGATTACCGATAAAAATTCTTGAATCAAATTTGTCATGTGAGTCGTATCCATCAATTGGAACTCATCTTTTACATGATGGTAATAATCAAAATTTTCAAAATCGAAAGTACTTATCGATTGGCAAGGCACATTAAATTCTTTGAAAAAAGGAAAATTATCCGAGCGTTTAAACAATTGAAATTCGCCTGCTTTTGGCAAAAAACCAACCGTGTTTTTCCCTGAATATTCATTTATTTTTTTTGCCATATTCGAAAGTTCGAAACCCGTTAGGTAAGCTAAAAAATCTCTTTTCATCGGAATTCCAATCATTTCCACATTTAATTGCGTATACAAATTAAAGTTTTGTTGATGTAATTTTTCAGAAAGGTGTTTAGAACCCAACAATCCTTTTTCTTCTCCGGCAAAAAAGACAACCAAAACACTACGTTTATTAGATTTGGTTTGACTAAAATACTTCACCATTTGCGCCACAGCAGTAACACCAGAAGCATCGTCATTCGCACCATTGTTTATTTTATCTTCGTTGGGAGTGTTTTTATTAATTCCGATATGATCATAATGCGCACTTAAAATGATAAATTCTTTTTTGAGGACAGGATCAGTTCCTTCGATAAAACCGACCACATTATAAGCAGGCATTTTAAAAGTTGAAAGCGTGTCTTGATACGTTTTAAAATAAGGCTTTATTTGATTGGCTTTCAAAAAATCTATTAAAAAATCAGCCGCTTTAACCATTCCTGCTTCGCCCGTTTCTCTACCTTCCATTTCATCCGAAGACAATTCTTTTAAAAAAGAAGTAACCTCCTCAGAATTCACCTTATAACTAATCGTTATGGGTTTCGCTATTTCAGTTTTATCCTCTGAAGTTGTTTTCGAAGTATTCGTTACCGTTTTACAGGAAACTAACAAAAAAGGCAGAAAAAAGTAAATGTATTTCATAACAAGGATTTAAAAGTGTTAAGATTTTGCAAGTTACATTTTTTAATTAGGCTACACCTAATACAATTTCACATTTGAGCTAAAATTATTTTCTTCCAAAAACCAATATAAAAAGGGCTAAATGCAAAATACTTAGCCCTTTAATTCTATAAAAATTCAAAATCTATTCGTGAATAATTGCGCGAGAAATTACAATTTTTTGAATCTCGGATGTTCCTTCGTAAATCTGTGTGATTTTTGCATCTCGCATCAAACGTTCCACATGGTATTCTTGTACATATCCATTCCCACCATGAATTTGAACCGCTTCTATAGTAGTATCCATTGCCACTTGCGATGCGTATAATTTTGCCATTGCACCACTTGTGTCATAATTTTGATATTGATCTTTATCGAAAGCAGCTTTTAAACACAAAAAGCGCGCAGCCTCAATAGCAACATGCATATCGGCAAGTTTAAATGCAATGGCTTGATGGTTGCAAATTTCGGTTCCAAAAGCTTTTCTCACTTTCGAATATTGCAACGCCAAATCATATGCGCCCGCTGCAATTCCTAATGCTTGCGAAGCAATTCCAATTCGGCCACCCGCTAAGGTTTTCATTGCAAATTTAAACCCAAATCCATCCGGGCCTAACCTATTTTCTTTCGGAACTTTTACATCATTAAAAAGTAACGAATGCGTATCAGAACTACGAATACCCATTTTATGCTCTTTAGGACCAACTGTAAAACCAGGCATATCTTTAGTCATTATCAAAACATTGATGCCTTTGTGTTTGAGCTCAGCATGCGTTTGCACTACAACCAAATAAACCGAGGCAGTTCCTCCATTAGTAATCCAATTTTTGGTACCGTTTACCAAAAAATAATCACCCATATCTATACCAGTAGTTTTTTGCGAAGTAGCATCACTACCTGCTTCTGGTTCGCTTAAACAAAAAGCACCATGAATTTCGCCACTAGCCAATGGTTTTAAATATTTTTCTTTTTGTTCTTCGGTACCATATTCCTGCAATCCCCAACAAACGAGCGAATTGTTTACCGACATAATTACAGCTGCCGAAGCATCTACTTTAGAAATTTCGGCCATAGCCAAAACATACGAAATGGTATCCAAACCACTTCCACCGTATTTTGGGTCGACCATCATTCCCATGAAACCGAGCTCTCCCATTTTTTTGACTTGTTCAGTCGGAAAAACCTGATTTACATCACGTTCAATCACACCTGGCAACAATTCATTTTGAGCAAATTCACGAGCAGCTGCTTGAATCATCAGATGCTCTTCGGTAAGGTTAAAATCCATACTTTTTTAAAAATTAAATTCTCCATCCGAAAATTAAAAAACACCCTTAAATTTGTATCTTTTAAAACTGAAAAATAATGAAACATTTATAAAACTTGTCTGGTTTTAGCTAAAATTTGTACTCAAATATAGCTTTAAAAAACGAGCATATCAATTATCAATTGCATTTTTAAAAACAATGAAAGAAAACTACTATAACGTTATCGGAGTTATGTCGGGAACTTCTTTAGACGGAGTTGATTTGGCTCATATTGAATTTCGAATTACTACTTCTGGAAAATGGGAATTTGAAATTTTAGAAACTGAAACCATCCCTTACGAGAACTCTTGGATCCAACAATTGAAAGAAGCTGTTCATTATACACCATTACAACTAGCCTCTTTAAACGAGAATTACACCCAATTGCTAGCAAAAATTATAGTTAGTTTTATTGAAAAACACCAATTAAAAAACATAGATGCAGTATGTTCACATGGCCACACGGTGCAACACCAACCGCAAAATCAATATACTTTACAAATAGGTAATTTACCTCAAATAGCCACTTTAACTAAACAAAAAGTTGTATGCGACTTTAGGGTTCAAGATGTACTCTTGGGCGGACAAGGCGCACCTCTAGTTCCTATTGGTGACCGCCTTTTATTTAGCGATTATGACTATTGTATTAATTTAGGTGGTTTTTCAAATATCTCGTTAGAAAGTCAGGGAAACCGAATTGCTTTTGACATTAGCGCTGTAAATACTGTTTTGAATTATTACGCCAACCAACTCGGATTGAATTATGACAATAAAGGCGAAATTTCAAAAAGCGGACAATTAAATAAAACGTTATTTGAACAATTGAACACTTTACCTTATTACCAACAATCGTTTCCAAAATCATTAGGAATTGAATATGTAAACGAAACTTTATTACCCATATTAGAAAGTTATCCTATTCCGACAGCTGATAAAATGCATACGTTTACCCAACACATTGCCTACCAAACCAAAAAAGCATTGCCCGATTTAACTAAAAAAATATTGATAACAGGCGGAGGTGCCTACAACACTTTTTTAATAGACTCCTTGAAATTACTTTTACCCGAAAGTCAAATTGTGATTCCGAATTCTAAAATAATTGAATTTAAAGAAGCTTTAATTTTTGCTTTGCTGGGTGTTTTACGACTTCGCAACGAAATAAATTGCTTAAAAAGTGTAACCGGAGCTTCTAAAGACCATAGTTCTGGAACTATTTTTGGGCAGAAAAGTTAATTTTTAGAATTTAGAAATATTCCATTTTCAGAACTCTTTTTTAGTCTTACTTTTGCAAAAAAAATTAAAAAAGATCATGACCTGTTCCAAATTTATTTCAGCACTTACTTTATTATTTATCTTTCAAATCAACACATTAACTGCACAAAAAAACTTTACTGTTGGCGGTGTATCAGTACCGAGAACACTTGAATTCAAAAACAAAGAAATTCAATTAAATGGTGTAGGACAACGATCAAAAATGTTTACCGAACTGTATGTGCAAGCACTTTATCTTTCGCAACTTTCGCAAGATGCTAAATTTATTCTAGAGAGCAACACCGAAATGGCAATTCGGATCCAAGTAACCTCTTCAATGGTAACCTCAAAAAAACTATCCAAAGCTCTTGAAAAAGGATTAGAAAAATCGGTAGGTGTGGAAGGAATTACCAAACTAAATAAACAAATTGCCCAATTGGAAGCTTTGTTAACTAAGGAAGAAACAAATGAAGGCGATGCTTTCAATTTGATGTATTCGCCTGTAGACTCGGCTATTTCCATTTATAAAAATGGTAATTATGAAGGAAAAATTGAAGGTTTTGAATTTAAGAAAGCGTTTTTCGGAATTTGGCTTTCTGAAAATCCAGTGGATAAAACTTTAAAAGAAGATTTATTAGGGATTTATAAATAATCGATTGCGTTCTAAATAACTCAAACCGTTGACAAGCTTGGTTACGTCAACGGTTTTTTTATGCCTTGAAGTTTCTTCAAAATAAACATATCGCATTATTTCGTTTATTATATTTGTCAAAACTAAACATATCGCACCCAAATGAAAGATTTACTGAAAAAATTTGAAAATAAAACACCTGAAATCATTTTTAACTGGAAAGATTCCGAAACCGAAGCAGAAGGTTGGACTGTAATTAATTCGCTACGAGGCGGTGCAGCCGGAGGAGGAACTCGAATGCGAAAAGGTTTGGACATGAATGAAGTGGTCTCTTTGGCCAAAACCATGGAAGTGAAATTTTCGGTTTCAGGACCTGCCATTGGCGGCGCAAAATCTGGCATTAACTTCGACCCAAATGATCCTCGAAAAAAAGGCGTTTTACAACGTTGGTACAAAGCTGTTTCGCCCTTGTTAAAAAGTTATTACGGCACTGGTGGCGATTTGAATGTAGATGAAATTCACGAAGTAATTCCGATGACGGAAGAATGCGGGGTTTGGCATCCACAAGAAGGCGTATTTAACGGTCATTTTAAACCTAGCGAAGCCGATAAAATTAACCGAATTGGACAACTTCGACAAGGTGTAATCAAAGTCATTGAAAACCCCAATTTTTCGCCTGATGTAACTCGAAAATACACTATTGCCGATATGATTACGGGATATGGGGTAGCAGAAGCAGTACGCCATTTTTACGCTATTTATGGTGGCGATGTAAAAGGCAAAAAAGCGATTGTACAAGGTTTTGGAAATGTGGGTGCTGCGGCAGCTTTTTACTTATCCGAAATGGGAGCCAACATAATTGGAATTATCGACCGTGATGGTGGATTAATCAAGGAAGAAGGCTTTTCTTTCGAAGAAATAAAAACACTCTTTTTAACCAAAGATGGTAATCAATTGGTTACTCCAAATATGATTCCGTTTGAAGAAATCAATGCTAAAATCTGGACAATTGGCGCCGAAATTTTCACCCCTTGCGCAGCCTCTCGATTGGTCACACAACATCAAATAGAAAAACTTATTGCGAATGGATTAGAAGTTATTTCATGTGGTGCAAATGTTCCTTTTGCCGACAAAGAAATTTTCTTCGGTGCTATTATGGAAGAAGTCGATCAAAAAATTAGTTTGATTCCGGATTTTATTTCCAACTGTGGAATGGCGCGTGTTTTTGCTTATTTTATGGAGAAAAAAGTGCAAATGACCGACGAAGCTATTTTTCATGATACTTCCGAAACCATTAAAAAAGCAATTGCCAAGACCCATTCGTTAAATCCATCCAAAACCAACATTAGTGCTAAAGCATTCGAAACCGCTCTTAAACAATTGATTTAAAATCTATTTGAATATTGAAACGCTAATTTCAAGGAACCGCGTTTCGTAGTTTCCTAAATTTGACCAAAAACTAACAATTTTTGTAATATATTAGCGTTTCAATTACAAAGACAATTTTAATATGAGTATATTGCTTCAAACAGATAGCTTATCTGTTGCACAAGAAACTATGGCCGAAGCTGTGCCGGTCGAAAAAACCTTATCAATTATTGAACTTTTAACCAGCGGTGGTTTAGCAGGTCAGCTTATCATGCTATCGTTGTTTATAATGTTTTTTGTAGCGCTTTATTTGTATTTTGAACGCCTAATGGCCATCAAAAAAGCGTCGCAGATGGATCACAATTTCATGAATCAAATTCGCGAAAACATTCGCAACGGACGTATTGACAATGCCAAAATGTTGTGCGCCCACTCTACCTCGCCCGTTGCCCGTTTGATTGAAAAAGGAATTTCAAGAATTGGCAAACCGCTCGACGATATTAATACTGCTATTGAAAACGCTGGAAAATTAGAAATTTACAAATTAGAAAAAAACGTAAGTATGTTGGCCACTATTTCGGGAGCTGGACCTATGACCGGATTTTTAGGAACCGTATTAGGTATGATTTTAGCATTCCACAAAATGGCTAGTTCAGGCGGTCAAATTGAAGTTGGCGCATTATCAGAAGGTATTTACACCGCAATGACCACCACCGTTGTGGGACTTGTAGTTGGAATTATTGCTTACGTAGGCTACAACCATCTGGTGGTTAAAACCGATAAAGTGGTACACATGATGGAAGCCAATGCCGTTGATTTTCTTGATTTATTAAACGACCCTTCGTAATTATGAATATTAGAGGAAGAAATAAAGTTAGTCCCGAATTCAATATGTCGTCTATGACCGATATTGTATTTTTGTTATTGATTTTTTTCATGCTTACTTCGACCATGGTTACTACTAATGCCTTAGATTTAGTTTTACCTAAAGCAAAAGGCAAAACCGACAGCAACAAAAACATTGCAGTGAGTATTGACAAAGATTTGCAATTTTATATTGACAAAGAAAAAATTCCAGAAGCAGAATTAGAACCTAAACTACTAGCTGTTTTTGGAGCCGATAAAACCAAAGCCATTATTTTAAGAGCAGAAGAAGGTGTGCCAATCGAAAAAGCTGTATACGTGTTAGATATTGCCAATCGCAATCAAATAAAAGTAGTTTTAGCTGTTAGACCCAAATAATTTCTTGCAAAACGCATGAACTTTTCAGTATGAAATATTTAGAAACAGAAGAAGAAAAAAAATCGTTTATCATTACAAGCGTTTTGTTTGTAATCATGTTTTTGCTGTTTTTCTTTTTGGGTTTAACCTATATGGATCCTCCTCCAGAAAACGGAATCGCTATAAATTTTGGCACCACCGATGTGGGCTCAGGAAACATTCAACCTACCGAAGCCATTCAATCGGCTCCGCAACCAACCAATTCACAACCTTCAACTGCCAGTGACGACGAAGTGCTTTCTCAAGATATCGAAGAAGCCGTTGTTATGAAAGAGGTAAAAAAAATCAAACCAACCAAAACGCCAACTAAAGAAGAAACAAAACCCAAACCTACCGAAAGCCCAAAACCTTCAAAAAGTACTACCGATGCCCTTTCAAGTATTTTAAACGGTCCAAAATCAGACGGAAAAGCGACTGGCGGCGAAGGAAACGACAATCAAGCCGGAGACAAAGGTAATCCAAATGGAGATCCGTATGCCAACAGTTATTATGGTTCGGGCGGCGGAAGTGGCGGCGGACGAGGATGGGGTTTAAACGGCCGCAAACTGAGTGCTACCGGAAAAGAAGTACAAAAATGCAACGAATTCGGAACAGTTGTAGTTCAAATTACGGTTAACCGAAGCGGAAATGTCATTGCAGCCAAATACACCAAAGGAACCACAAACACCAACCCTTGTTTAATAGAACCAGCCCTTGCTACAGCCAGAAAATACAAATGGCAAGCCGACTCTAATGCGCCCGAAACGCAAATCGGTTTTATTACAGTTAATTTTAAATTAGGCGAATAAAGAATTTATAAATAGTAAAAACTCAAGTATCTTTGGGTTTTTATTATTTACAACCCATGAATTATCAAGAAACTACCGACTGGATGTTTAACCAACTTCCGATGTACCAAACACAGGGAGCATTTGCGTATAAAGAAGATTTAACAAACATTAAAATCCTATCGGATTATCTTGAAAATCCCGAAAAAAATTTAAAATGTTTACATGTAGCCGGCACCAATGGTAAAGGCTCTACATCCCACATGTTGGCTTCCGTTTTACAGGAAGCAGGTTACAAAGTAGGCTTATACACTTCTCCACATTTAAAAGACTTTAGAGAACGTATAAAAATAAACGGAGAAGACATTAGCGAAAATTTTGTTTGCCGATTTATTGAAAAACACAAAGCCTTTTTTGAAAAAGAATCCTTAAGTTTTTTCGAAATGTCGGTGGGATTGGCTTTTAGTTATTTTGCTAACGAAAAAGTCGACATTGCCATAATCGAAGTAGGTATGGGAGGCCGACTCGATGCCACAAACATCATTACTCCGCTACTTTCTATCATTACCAATATCGATTTTGATCACATGGCTTTTTTAGGCAACACTTTAGAAGCTATAGCAAAAGAAAAAGCAGGTATTATAAAACCAAACATCCCCGTAATCATTGGCGAACATACTCCCGAAACCAAAGCTGTTTTTTTAGCTAAAGCCAAAGAAAATAACTCGGATATTTATTTTGCCTCAGATATGATCCAGAACACATATGATTCGGACTTAGTAGGCGATTACCAAGAACACAATAAAAAAACGGTGCAACTTGCCATACAAATTTTAAATTCAGAAACTGAATTTATCATCTCAGATGAAAACGTACAAAACGGACTTTTAAATGTGGTCAAAAACACGCATTTAAAAGGAAGATGGCAACAACTAGGAACAACTCCTTTAATAATTTGCGATACCGCACACAATCAGAACGGATTGTCCATTGTAATGAAGCAAATTCAGAAACAAAATTTTGACCGTTTACATATTGTATTAGGGGTAGTGAATGACAAAGATTTAAACAAAATGCTCCCTTTATTTCCAATAAAAGCAACTTATTATTTTTGCCAACCCGACAATTTTAGAGCACTTGACCCAAAAATACTACAGGAAAAAGCACAAACATTTAATTTGATTGGCAAAACATACTCATCGGTAAAAGAAGCGTATACAGCAGCAAAAAACGCAGCAAACCCTTCCGATTTTATATATGTGGGAGGCAGTACGTTTGTAGTGGCCGAAATTCCAGGTTTATAACACCTTTTAATTTGTAAGATTAAACAAACATTTTTTACGTTTATTTATTTGATATAAAATAAAATAGCGCTACTTTTATGGTTAAATAAATTGTACAGCCATGAAAAAAACTTTTACAATTCTCTTGACTTTATTCATAAGTCTTTCATTTTCAAACTTCACAGCAAATGCGCAAGAAACAAATGCTGAATCGGTTTATATTGTAATTACAAAACGTCATTTTAATGTTGAGGCTACCAATAAAGAAGAATGGCAAGATCGAGAGTTAGAATATTTTAAGAAAGTAACCAGCCAGAATGAATATGTTTTGCACACAGAAGTATTAAAACATTTATTTACCGAAGACAATACCGAAATATTATTTGTAACGGTTTATAAAGATTGGGCCGACCTTGAAAAATCAGGGGATAGAATTACCGAATTAGAAAATGCTGCTTGGCCCGATGAAAAAGAAAGAAATGCTTTTTTTGAAAAATTAGACGGTTACTATACTGATGTTCATTCAGATGAAATCTACAAATCATATAGCGAAATAAAAAACTTCAAAGTTAAATCTATCGACCCGATGATTGTATATATGAAAAACTCAAAACTCAAACTTAGCGGTAAAGAAGGAAAAGGTTTTTTAGAGTTTAATGAAAAAGTGACACAAAGAAATCCTATTATTAAAGGATATTACACCTTTGCTCACCACTGGGGCTCAGACAGCACCGATTTCATCGAAACGTATTTCTATACTTCTTTATGCGATTTAGAAAAATCCAACAAAGAAATGGATGAGTTAGTAAAAGTTTCTTGGCCAAATGAAAAGGACAGAATGGCCTTTTTAGACGATTATAACAACTATTTTACAGGAAAACACCAAGATTTCATTTACACCAACGTTCCTGTTTTATCAAAATAAAAAACAAAACACTCACAATCAAACACATGAAAAATATTTTAGATTTTTACTCAAAAATATTTTGCATATCAATAAAACCGTCTTATATTTGCACTCGCAATCACAAAATGATAGCAACCTAGTAAAATAGGGCGATTAGCTCAGCTGGTTCAGAGCACCTCGTTTACACCGAGGGGGTCGGGGGTTCGAACCCCTCATCGCCCACCAAGAAACTCCTTAAGAAATTAAGGAGTTTTTTTATGCACAATATTTTAAGTCGAATCATAAAAGTTGGGGAGCAATTAAGGGGATCAAGAATAAAACGGATCAAGAACAAAAGTTGGGGATTAGGCAAATAATTTAGTAAGTCTAAAAAGGAAGAAATCTACTTTTCTAACTCCTCTAAATTGATTTCTGAATGCTTTTAAAAGTTGGGGATTGAGCAAAAAGATTGGATAATCTGAATAAGAAGAAATCGGTAGTTGTTCCAAATGAAGAACTCTGGATCTATCCTAAAACTTGCATTTATCAAGTCATTTTGTTTGTCTTTTAAACAATTTGCTACTAAAAGTCAAAAACAAACAGCCGTATCTTATTCTAGATTAATACTTTAAAAATTTAACTTTTTTTATTCAATTAAAATTGGCGCAAATGCTTGCAAAATCAAAGTTCTGTTGTATTTTTGCCGCACAATAAAGCGAGGTTTGGTAGTTCAGTTGGTTAGAATACATGCCTGTCACGCATGGGGTCGCGGGTTCGAGTCCCGTCCAGACCGCTTCATAAAAAAAGCCTTTCAGATTCTGAAAGGCTTTTTTATTATTCTACATCCTTGCTAGATATTTTGCATTACGAGATATAAAAACCAGCATAAAAAGACAAAAGCCAACATAAAACTCATAAAGGTGGAGGCTAAAAAGCCCGTAAACGAACCCACCGCCGCTCGAAAAGCACGCTTATGTTCTTTTGAATTATACAGCAATTCGCCCACAAATGCTCCTACAAAAGGACCGATTATAAACCCAAAAGGTATTGGCGCTAAAATCCCAACAATCAAGCCTATGTTTGTACCCCAAACGCCGTATGAACTGCCACCGAATTTTTTTGTGCCTTGTGCCGGAATCACATAATTTAAAATACTAACCAAGACCACAATCAAAAAAGTACCGCCCAAAAACCAATAATTCATTGGCGTTATGCCGGAGCAATACAAGAATAAAAGTCCCAACCAGCTAATAGAAATTCCAGGTAAAATAGGTAAAACACTACCTAAAACCCCCACAATCATACAAATCAACCCCAGAATAAGCAATAAAGTAACCATGATTTATTTTTTGTAAATTTGAAAAAAAGCAACACAATTGTTTTATGAAGGCAACGGTTTTAAAATTTGGTTTAAGCATCATTTTGTTTTGCAGCTGTTATATGGTAACAGCGCAGCAATCAAAATTACCGCTAGACGATCAATTATTACAACAAGAAATTTACAAAGAAAATAAAAAGAAAGTCCAAAATTATTCGTTGAAAGAATTTGACGCTTTGTTTATGGAGTTTTTTCAACGCAAGCTGGACACGCAAGTTTTGCTAACTAAAGAAGAATTTTATACCTACACTGTCAAAATTGCTACTTTTTCGGACCGATTGGCTAGTTTATATCCCGAACAACAACAAACCGCCGAGGAAAATAAAAAAAAGTGGATGTCAGAAAACTACCAAGATTATTTGGTTTTCAAATCAACTCAAAAAAAATAATCGTAATTTTACGGCATAATTCTACAATGCAAATCACTTGAAGCAGTTTTACTTTTTTATACTTCTTATTTTCACAGCCTCTTGCCAATATTTTGACAAGCAAGTGCCTGATGAAAAAGAATTATTACAAAAAGAGTTAAAATCCATTAATTGGAAGGAAGTCGACGAATACCCATCGGTGACCAATTGCGATCAAATTAGTGACAAAAAATTGCGACAACAATGTTTTTTTGAAACGATGGCGCAACTTATTCAAGAAAAACTCAATATCGATACCCTCTCGATTTTATACCCCGAATTAGACACGATTGAAGTTAAAGTGACCGTTTTTCCGAATGCTACAATGCAATTTGAACCCCAATTCCCCAAAGATTCGGTTGCTTACGACACGATAAAAATAGATAGTATTTTGCACAGCCGATTGCTTGATTTTCCTAAAGTCAATCCAGCCATAAAAAGAGGAATTCCGGTAAAAACCCAATTTATTTTGCCAGTTATTATTAAAAGCGAATAACCTAATATTTAGCTTTTCTTCCTTTCCATTCAAAAGTTCCAAACAAACTATAAGTGGCCACCGTGACACTAAAAAAGGGATACACCAAACTGCCTAACAGCCAATAGGGCATTTTTTTTCGACCTAAAAACCGGTTGGTTGCAAAGAGCAACATAAAGTCGATTATCATTTTGATTATCCAAAATATTTCAATTTCGATGAAGGAAAGGAGTTGGAAAGCACCAAAAACCAATGTCGCAATTGCCGTTACATTGGTTAAAAAAACCAAAATACCCAGAACTTTCCCGAAAACATTCGGGTATTTTGCGGTTTTGGCTGCCCATCGCACGCGTTGTTGAAAAAGCGATTTCCAAGAATTTTCGGGCGCTGTTTTAACCACGGCTTGAATGGATTTTAAATAACCTACTTTTTCTGGAAAAATTTGCAACGCTTTTTGTAATAGAAAAACATCATCGCCGCTGGCAAATTGTTCGTAACCTTCAAAACCATTCAAATCTTCAAAAAAAGATTTAGTATAAGCAAAATTGGCTCCATTGCACATAAATCCTTGATGTAACCCAAAACTACCAATTGTGGCGCCTTGCAAACTCATTAAATCCAATTGCTGAAACTGACTCAAAAACGATTTTTTTTCGGTATACGTTACTGCACCGGCTATCATTTGTACTTCGTTCTTTTGAATGAATTGATCCAAAATTAACAACCAATTTTTAGGCACTTGGCAATCGGCATCAGTTGTGATAATCCATTCGTTTTTTGCGTTTTTAATGGCGGTGTTTATAGCATCTTTTTTGGGCGATTTCGATTTTCGCTGGTTGGATAAAATGGAAATTGCAAACGAATATTCCGGTTCAATTTCGAATTTCTCATCCGAATCATCGTCAATCAAAAGTACTTCGAATAATACATTTGGATAATTGAGTTTGGCAATAGTTTGCAATAAAACAGGCAAATTGTGCTTTTCATTCCGAAACGGCACTACTATACTAAAAGCGGTTTGTGGAGTTGGATATTGTTCCAGATAAAATCGGGGCACTTTGTAAAAACCGATGGTAAGTATTATTATAACAAGTCCATAAATTCCTAAAACACTAAAAACGAGAATCAAAATCATGCTTTTACAGTTTTAAAATTCAACACAAAATAACTCCCAATTACTACCGGAATGACCACATTTAAAAACCACATTAGGGTACTAATAAAAATGACAATCCATTCGTTAACGCCTAATAAACCAAAGAAAAATAACGAAACACTTCCTTTTACAGCAAAATCTAAAAACTGAAAAGTGGGCAACGACGATGCTAAAAAATAGACTGAAGTGATAGCTGCCATTAAAGTTAAATAAGGCAAATCCACATCAAATGCAACAAATAAAAAATAGTACTGGTGTGAGAAAACCAAATAGCGACAAATGCCTAAAACAATATTTTTGCGATGAATTGATTTTGGTATTTCATTGATTTTATGTAACAGTTTTTCAATGGAATACCCTTTTATAGTTATTCTTTTTACACTAAATAAAATCACAATTAAAATGAGTACTCCTAAAAACAACAAACCAATATTTTTTGTTGTCATCACCGGATGCAATACATTAAAGTACAACAATCCAAAAATCCCGAAGAGGATGGTTAAAACCATCTGAATTCCGTTGCAAATTAAATTTAAAAAGACAATTTTTTTAGTTTCCTTTTTTTCAAAATAAAATGCCTTTCCGGCGTATTCACCTATTCCGTTGGGTGTAAAAAGTCCGGCAGTTAAAGCGGCAAGCACTTGTTTGGTAGCTTCAAAAAGTGAAATTTTCCGAACCACTTGCGCCAAATTTTGCCATTTTAAAATTTCTAAAAAACGATTGACAACACTAAAATAGAGGATAAATAGAATTCCAAAAACGGACTGATTTTTATTGAAAATTAGCAAAAACTTATCCCATTCCAGTTTTTCATTTGAAACCAATTGCTGGTAAATAAAATAAAAAGCGCCACCAACTATGAAAAGTTTAATTACAAGAACAAGGAAATGCTTAGCTTTGTCGGGTATTGAAATCATTGTTGCAAAGAAACAAAACTTTGAACTTTGAACTTTAAATTTTAAGTAAATCTTTTGGTAAACGAGCGCATCATATTAGGTATTGACCCCGGAACCACAATTATGGGTTTTGGATTGATTAAAGTCATCAATAAAAAAATGGAGTTTTTGCAATTGAATGAATTGCAATTATCCAAATACGACAATCATTATCAAAAGCTAAAAATCATTTTTGAGCGTACCATTGAATTGATTGAAACGCATCATCCGGATGAAATTGCCATTGAAGCGCCTTTTTTTGGAAAGAATGTACAATCCATGTTAAAGTTAGGAAGAGCACAAGGAGTGGCAATGGCGGCGGGACTTTCGCGCGGAATTCCAATTACAGAATACGAACCAAAAAAAATAAAAATGGCGATTACCGGAAACGGAAATGCCAGCAAAGAGCAAGTTGCCAAAATGCTCCAACAACTTTTAGGTTTAAAAGAGTTACCTAAAAACCTGGATTCGACCGATGGTTTGGCAGCAGCGGTTTGTCATTTTTTTAATTCTGGAAAAGTCATAGCCGGAAAAAGTTATTCGGGTTGGGATGCTTTTGTGAAACAAAATGAAGATAAAATTAGATAATTTGAAAATGAGCCAATTTGAAAATGTAATTTAGCTTGGCGATTTATTTCCAAATTTTCAAATTAATTAATTTTCAAATTATAAAATGTCTGGCATCTACATCCATATTCCCTTTTGCAAACAGGCTTGCCATTATTGCGACTTTCATTTTTCGACTTCAATGAAAAAGAAAGACGAAATGGTTTTGGCTTTAGCCAAAGAAATTGCCATGCGAAAAAACGAATTCATCAACGAAACTGTTGAAACCATTTATTTTGGCGGCGGAACGCCTTCGGTATTGACAAATGACGAAATCAACTTTTTACTTTCAGAAGTTTACAAAAATTACAAAGTTGTCGAACATCCTGAAATTACTTTGGAAGCGAATCCTGATGATTTGTCTTCAGACCGAATTTCAGAACTGTCTAACACTTTAATAAATAGATTGAGTATCGGAATTCAGTCTTTTTTTGAAGATGATTTGCAACTGATGAATCGAGCACATAATGCAGATGAAGCCAAAAAATGTTTGGAAACGGCAACAAAATATTTTGATAATGTCTCGATCGATTTGATTTATGGTATTCCCGGGATGAGCAATGAGAAATGGCAACAAAATATTCAAACGGCTTTAGATTTTGGGATTCCGCACATTTCGAGTTACGCTTTGACTGTGGAGCCCAAAACGGCTTTAAAAAAACTCATTCAAACCGGAAAAATTGCTCAGCCTAAAGACGAAGTTGCCGAAGCGCATTTTATGATTTTGGTTGATACGCTTCAGAAAAATGGGTTTATTCATTACGAATTATCCAATTTTGGAAAATCTGATTATTTTTCAAAGAACAATTCGGCGTATTGGTTGGGTAAAAAATACATGGGTATTGGTCCTTCGGCACACAGTTATAACGGCATTTCACGAAGTTGGAATGTGGCAAATAATAGCTTGTATTTAAAAACTATTGAAAAAAAGGAATTGCCAAGCGAAGTAGAAGTATTAACTGTTGAAGACCGTTACAATGAATATATCATGACCGGATTAAGAACCATTTGGGGCGTTTCTTTGGAAAGAATTGCATCCGAATTTGGTGTAACTTATCTGGAATACCTTCAAAAACAAGCCCAAAAATTCTTAGAGGATGAATTACTTTTCATCGAAAACAACATTCTAAAACCTACTTTGAAAGGAAAATTTTTGACAGATGGAATTGCTAGTGATTTGTTTATCCTGAATTAATTTCAGGATCTTTTTATTAACTTCGGATTCAATTCGTTAAAAATCTAAACTATGTCAAATGGGTTCGTGTATATCTTGACTAATAAAAATCGAACTGTTTTGTATGTTGGTGCAACAAAAGATTTAAAACAACGCATTGAGCAACATGGTAACGGTAAAGGTGCTGTTTTTACCAAAAATTATAATGCGACAATTTTAATTTATTTTGAAGAGTTTGATTGCTATTCAGAGGCTTTTAAAAGAGAGAAACAACTAAAAAATTGGCATCGCAATTGGAAATTGAATTGAATTAAAATAAAAAATCCAGAATTAAAAGATTTATATTTGAGTATATAAATGTATCTCATACTAGTTCTTTTAAACAATCTTTAAGAAGAAACCTAATGTTGAAATGCGGAAATAAATTCAGCATAAATGAAAGCAAAAATCAATAACTTCGAAATCGACTTATCAAAACCCATTGACATTTCGATTCCTTTAACCAATACTGATGAAAACCCAATTGCGTGGTATCTTGAAAAACCTACTATTGAACCAGTAGTTTTTGGGGATTGGATTGGAAAAGTTTCAGAAGGAAAATCAGCTACGAATTTTAATAATATCTTTTTCAATCCGCATGGTCACGGCACGCACACGGAATGTTTAGGACATATTACACATGATTTTTATAGTGTCAATCAAGCGTTACAAACCTTTTTTTTTACAGCTGAATTGATTTCAATTCAACCCGAAATTCAAGGT
The DNA here is from genome assembly GCF_016522065.1 of Flavobacterium agrisoli. GTDB lineage: Bacteria > Bacteroidota > Bacteroidia > Flavobacteriales > Flavobacteriaceae > Flavobacterium > Flavobacterium agrisoli. The sequence goes on from NZ_JAEHFV010000005.1 coordinate 72,722, forward strand.
GAAGATTTGGTTATTACTAAAAATCAAATTGAAAATGCGTTGAGTAGCAAAACACCCGAAGCATTAGTTATAAGAACATTGCCGAATCAATTGGCAAAAAAGTCTAGAAAATATTCCCATACCAATCCGCCGTATTTGTTAGAAGAAACTGCAATTTTTATTCGAGAACTCGGAATCCAACATTTATTGATAGATTTACCGAGTGTAGATCGGGAACATGATGAAGGGAAATTGCTCGCACACAAAGCGTTTTGGAATGTGAAAAATACTCAAAAAGTCAATGATGATGCCCGTTTTAAAGCTACTATTACCGAAATGATTTTTGTTCCTTCAGAAATTCCCGACGGAACGTATTTGCTCAATTTACAAATTGCCACTTTCGAAAACGATGCCAGTCCGAGCAAGCCTATTTTGTATGAAATAAAACAATGCATTTAAAGAACGGTATCATGGGATTTGAAGAAAATAGGAAATTCAATTTAAAGCGTTTTCAGCTTAAAAAAACAGTCTTTTTCTGGTTTTTTATTTTCTGTCATTTTATTTTTCATGGCCAACAAAAAGAAAAAGACACTACTCATTTTGTGTTTTATCCCGACAAAATCATGGTGAGGGCCAATCTAAATACCCAAACCGATGCCCATATTTTAAACAACAAATCGGGCGATAATTTGTATTTGCAAACCAACAACAGCTACAAACTTTTTTTAGCAGTTGATTATAAATTTATCGGTTTTACATATGGTTTTTATCCCAAATTTATTGGAGGAAATAAAGATGAAAACACAAAAGGTAAATCTAAATTTTCGGAATATAATTTTCGTTTTTTTCTTGGACAATGGCTTCAAACTGTGGAATACAGTAAGATTAAAGGGTATTATGTCGAAAATTCTACTGATTTTTTTCCAGGACTCGACCCCGACCATCAAGGCTATATTGTCTTTCCGGATTTCAAAACCCAACGATATGGCATGTCAACATCCTATATTTTCAACAAAAATTTTTCGCTAAAAAGTATTACTTCTTTTACCGAATGGCAAAAGAAAAGCGCCGGAAGTTTTATCCCGACAATATTATATGCCTACAAAAAACTTTCTTTTAGTACCGATATACTCGAAAGTTCTCAAAATGAATACGATATTGCTATTGGACAGGGTTATTTTTATAATTTTATAATCAAAAACAGGTTTTATGTAGCGCCCAATCTGACTGTTTTAGGAGGAATAAAATTCACCAATTCAAAATCAAACGAAGAAAATGTGATCACAACCGAGAAAAAGAATTATTGGGCTACAGCTTTAAAAGGAGGCTTGAAAATAGGATACAATTCAGAAAAAATACTCTGCGGATTGAGCTTTAATTTTGATGCCACTTCATATAAAGAAAACAAAACCGAAACAATTTCCAATGACAACTTCTACGGCCTTTTGTATTTTGGCTACCGATTTGATGCTCCGAAATTCATAGCCAAACCTGTTGAAAATATCGAAAATAAAATCAACTTTTAAACAGAATCATAATGAAAAAAACAGTGCTATTTTTAAGCCTTTCTTTGGCTTTTTTGATTTCATGCAACGACAAAAAACAAACAACCGAATCGATTGAAAAAACTGAACAAACCCTAACAGACACGACAGCAGTTCAAAAAACAGTGACCGTAAAAACTGACTCGACCGAGCAAAAATTAATTGCTTTTTTAAAAGACGATTATCTTAAAAACGATTATGATATTTTGATGGAACAAGATCATTCATTTCAATATGAAACAGTCGATTTAAATGGTGATGCTATTCCAGAAACTTTCATCCGATTTTCATCGCCTTATTTTTGTGGAAGTGGGGGTTGCACTTTTTTATTGTTAGATGCTGATATGAAATTGATTAATTCGTTTTCTGTTTCAGATGGGCCATTTTATATAACGAAAGAAATTCAAAACGGTTGGCCGGTTTTAAATATAACTTCGGGGAATGCATTGCGTATAGTGGTTTTTAATGGTAAAAAGTATCCGTCAAACCCTTCGGTTTTACCTAAAGTAACAACGGCTCCAACTGATGCTCAGGTAATTTTTGACAAACCATTTGCCGAAAGCAAAACTGTAAATTTTTAAAAAAACATGAACTTAGAAACCTATTACGAATACTGCTTGTCTAAAAAAGGAGTCACAGAACATTTCCCTTTTGACCAAAATACATTAGTTTTTAAAGTAGGCGAAAAGATGTTTGCGCTTTCGTCTTTGTCGCAATGGGAAAACGGAAATCCATCAGTGAATTTAAAATGCGATCCAGAACGTTCGGCCGAATTGCGAGCAGCGTTTGAGGCTGTTGAACCGGGATACCACATGAGTAAAGTGCATTGGAATACCGTTAGTATCAATAAAGATGTACCTGATATTTTAGTCAAAGAACTTGTGGACCATTCGTATAATTTAATTTTTAAAAGTTTGCCTAAGAAAATTCAAAGCGAAATCAATGAAATTTAAAATTAGGCATTACATTTGTTTATAAAAGCAAAAAAGAAACCTCTGTTACTGGGGAACTTAGCAAACTGAAAAAACATGAAAGAACAATTTAAAAAATTCTTAAACGAAGAACAAGATCCAAAAGCTATTGAAAAAATCACTTCAAAATTGAATGATTTATTGATGCGAAATGAGGAAATTGGCTATATAGCAGTTCAAAAAAAGCCAGCATTAACGGTTTTTCCAGATAGTATTGTAGTAACCAATAAACGTATTATTATTTGCAAACCAAAAAACTTAGGTTTGTCTATGGATTTTACAGATTATACTTGGGATGATATTTCTGGAAGTTTTGTAAAAGAAAATATTTTAGGTTCTGAATTTACGTTTTCAACAAAAACAGATTTGTCTATCACAATAGATTATATTCCTAAAATTCAAGCTAGAAAAATATACACTTTTGCAAAAGAACAATTGGATAACCTTAAAAATCCAACCACTGGAATTACACCAATAGAAGAACCCACAGTGGTGGATGCGTTTGTTGAAGAAATTGAAGAAGTAGAAACAGAAGAAGTTACTAATTTTGCCGAAATTATTCCCAATACACCTGTCCCAATGGAACCTATAACGCCATTGGAAGAAATCAAAACAACAGAATTGTCTCAAGATGAATTGTTTGAAAAATTACAGAAATACAAAAAATTACTTGACAACGGTCTCATTTTACAAGGTGAATACGATGCCTTGAAAAAAGAGATTTTGAGTAAAATGTAGTGTTTTTAGAAAATAGAAGTAATATATATCATTGCTTTAAAATTAACATTTGTTAAAATCGAGATATTTTACTTTTGTAATTGAATCGCTAGTTTGGCAATCAAAACAAATGAATTTTATATTTAATAGATATCTTAATAAAAAGAATTAGATTTGTAATATGAAAAATGACATTCTTATGACATTACCAAAATCAATAAATCCATGTCCTATCGTGGATGCTTTATTTGAGATAAGATTTACTACTAAAATTCATCCTAGTGCAGTTTTTGGTATTGTTTATAATGCTCTTCAGCAAGACTTTCCTAAAGTTGAAAATTTGCCAGTTCTACAGTTGCCTGAGGCAGTTAGAACTACTGACCCAAATTTGAAATTTAAACCACATTACAGAATTTCAAATAATAAATTTGTTACGCAAATTGGCCCAGAAGTTATAACTATAAGCTCTTTTCCTAAATATCTTGGATGGACTCAATTTTCTAATCAAATACTAAGTATTCTTGATAGAATTGAAGAAGTAGGAATTGTTGATTCTGTTGAGAGAATAGGAATCAGATATATTAACTTCTTTGAAAATAATATTTTTAAAGATATTGATTTGAAAATTTGTATAGGCCAGAATGATATTGCATATAAAAACACTATTATAAGGACAGAAATAGAACAGGTTTCTTTCAAAAGTTCATTACAAGTAGCAAACAATGTAAATCTTAATAATAGAGTTGGTTCAATTATTGACATTGACACCTTTACAGAATCAAACTTAAATGATTTTTTTAAACAGAAATCTGAATTGATTTCTAAGGGACATTCTTTAGAAAAAGAACTTTTTTTTAGTTTGTTAAAAGTTGATTTTCTCAAAACTTTAAATCCAATTTATTAACATGTTGACAAAAACAAATACATCTTTATCAAATCTTGTTATTTTAGCAACTTTAAGTTCAAGCGTTGTTAATTTTAGTTATGAAATGGAAAGCTCCTTGACTCCTCAACTTGACACTAAAATTGAACATCATGTAAATATTGCGGATTGGAGAGATAACGCATTTAATTCATCCTTTGATTACAGTTTACATAATGAAAATGATGAAAAAATAAACACTATCATCTCATTCACTAAAAATTTATTGGAAAACTCAACAGATATTGAAAGTGAATTTGTAGATATTGTAAATGATAATTTCTGGGAACTGATATGAAATTAGATGACTTTAAACTGTACTTACCCAAGTTTTTATCTGCCGAATCTGACAAAGAACTTTTTGATAGTTTAAGGGGGTTTCCTAATAATATTGATTCAAGAATTTATACAAACTATTTAACGAATTCCGATATTATTTATCAAGGAGATGGAATTGAGGAGATGCTTTGTGTCAATCTACCTGATGCCACAATAAAACCAGTTCCAAGTATGATTTTATCAAATACATGTGATGTAGACTTAACAAATGTTAGAAATTTTCCATCACAATTAGTTTATGCGCCCATATTTAATTTGGAAAAATATCAAAACAGTTTATATAAAAACTCTGAAAAAGCAAAAGAACAAATTGATTCCCATATTCAATCAGTTAAAGATCAAAAAATCACACAAATATTTTATTTACCTAAAGTTCAAGGAAAAATGGATGATTCGATTGTTTTCTTTGATAAAGTTTGTAATTTTCCAAATAAATTAGTTCCAAGAGAGAATTTAAAAGATAGAAAATTATTTACATTAAGTGATTATGGTGCTTATCTCTTTCTTCTGAAATTATCAATTCATTTTACTAGAATTCAAGATAAAGTGGAACGAAAAAGTCTTAGAATTTAGTGTTAATTTTAGCTTCAAGAGTAAAAGAACTTTTCTTGCTCAAGCTTTTTTCTTATTGATATTTGAATGTCTTTATAGTGTCCCTTTTTGCTTTTCTACAAATCCATTAGATTGAAGTTCAAATAATTCCTCCGCATTTTTACGTTGAATATCATACAAGCGTTTGTCCTCCGCGATGTCTTCATATACTTTGTCATGCATTGTAGCATTTGTTTTTACTAATAATTCGCGTTGGTATTTGTTCTGTTCTAAAGTAGCTTTTAGTGCCGTTTCTAACTCTTCTTGCTTAAAATCGTATTCACCTTTTGGAGCTAATAGTTTAGCAATTATCGGAGAAGTTTCTATCGCCAAGAATAAAAGCATAATGAAAAAAGATGGCAACCAAGGCAATTGATTTAAAGCATTAATACGCGCCATTAATCCATCAAAACCCTCAATGATTGGTTTGGCTGTATTGATTTTAGTTTCTAAATCCGTTTGAAGTGTTTGGGCTTGTTTTTCCAATTCAATAATTTTAGCGTCATTAGTTGTTTTTAAATTCGCCAATTCTTTTAAAGCCGCATCGTGTTTGTCACGTTTTTCTTTGTAAACAGGTCCTTTTCCTAATTTTTTGGTTCCTGCCGTTCCTTCCGCTTCGGTAATATAAGTGTTATATAAATTGTTGACTTCTTTTTCTTTGTTCGTGATTTCCGATTTAAGAGCGGCAATTTGAGCTTTATTTTTATCTAAATCGGTTTTGAAATAAGTGCCAATTTGTTTCTTGTTGGCCAATTCCATAGCGTTTTTTTCTTTTAATAAAACGGTATTAATTTCTTTTTCAAAGATTTTAATCTCTAATGGTTTTGAAATCACAATAGCAATAATAATGGCTAATATAATTCGTGGAGTAGCTTGTAAAAATTCTTGACCAAAACGATCCCTTTTTTTGATGGTAGAAACAATAAACCGGTCCAGATTAAATATTAGTAATCCCCAAATGAAACCAAAAAATACCGCTGGAATTACGGCATCAAAAACAGTAAATAAAGCATAAGCACTGGCAATAAATGCCATAACTGCAGTAAAAAATACCGTTGCGCCAATACCCGCGTATTTTGATTTTTCGCCTTGTGAACAGTCAGCAAGTAAATTGGGATCTGCGCCCGAGCACAGAATAAAGAATGATTGTAACATGATTGATGATTTTTGATTGATTGATTACCTGCAAATTTAAGTCCATTTTTTCGATTGAAACCTAACAAGTTGATTTCTTTTGCTTTATAATTAATTAAAATTCAATTTTTCCAATTCATTTTTCCGCTTTGTTATGAATTTGTAAAATTTTCCGCAAGAAACAGCAGACACTTAACGATATGTTAATTTTTAGATGCCATTGTTTTAATGCATCACTTCTAGCTTTGCACCTCGAATTAAATAACCTATAAACTAAAATGAAAAAGATTTATTTAGTATTGTTACTTTTATTATTAACCGCAATGAGTTATGCTCAAAAAAGCATCGTATCCGGAAAAGTTTTGGATATCGACGACAAATTGCCGTTACCAGGAGCCATGATTCAAATTTCGGGTCAAAACAAATACACCATTTCCGACTACAATGGTAGTTTCGAATTGTTAAATGTAACCGAAGGATCCTATGAAATTCATGTAAAATACATGGGATATACCACGGCTACAAAATTAATAGTAATTTCTAAAGGAGGAAATACTGTCGTTAATTTTGAAATGAAAGCCATTGGTACTCAACTTAATGAAGTAGTTATTGGAGATGCTTTAAAAGGACAAGCCAAAGCCTTGAACCAACAAAAAAACAACAGCAATATTACCAATATTGTTTCTTCAGACCAAGTGGGACGTTTTCCAGATGCCAACGTTGGAGATGCTTTAAAACGTGTGCCGGGAATTACCATGCAAAACGACCAAGGAGAAGCCAGAAACATCATTATTAGAGGTTTGGCTCCATCATTAAACTCGGTTACTTTAAATGGTGATCGTATTCCTTCAGCCGAAGGAGACAACCGAAACGTACAAATGGATTTGATTCCGTCGGATATGATTTCGAGTATGGAAGTGAACAAAACCCTAACACCCGATATGGATGCCGATGCTATTGGAGGTTCGGTAAATTTAGTGACTCGCGCCACCCCAAATGGGCAACGTATTTCGGCTACTTTGGCCGGAGGCTATATGCCAATTAGAGAAAAAGGCGTTTACACAGCTGGATTGGTTTTTGCCGATCGTTATCTTAATGATAAATTAGGAATGGTGGTAAGCGGTTCTTATAACAATAAAGATTACGGCTCAGACGATGTTGAAAACGTTTGGGTAAAAGACGAATTTGGAAACGAATACGTATCAGAGTCTCAAATTAGAGTATATGATGTGCAACGTATCCGTAGAAGTGGCGCTATTTCTTTGGATTATAAATTCAACGACAACAACACCATTTTTGCTAATGCCATTTATAACTGGAGAGACGACCGCGAAAACCGTTTTAGAACCACTTATGACGATATTGAACCTATTTATAATGGTGAAACAATTACTGGTTTTGAAGGAAGAGCCAGACGTCAAACCAAAGGTGGAATTGACAACAACCGAAACAAAAGCCGTCGTTTAGAAGACCAACGAGTGCAAAACTACGCTCTTCGTGGAGAGCATTTGTTAAGTTCTAATTTAGACATGGATTGGTCGGTAAATTACTCAACTGCAAGCGAATACCGCCCTAATGAGCGTTATATCGAATACCGTCAAAAAGGATTGGATTTGACTCAAGATTTATCGGATATCAAATTTCCGTTGGTTACCAGTTCAGGCGAATCTTTAGATCAATTAGAATTTGATTCGCTTACCGAAAACACCGACGATACCAGTGAAGACGAATTAGGTGCAAAAATCAATTTCCGAATTCCATTTTCAATTATCCCTTCTGAAAAAGGGCGTATCAGAACTGGTTTGCGTATGCGTTTGAAAGAGAAAGAACGTAATAATGTTTTCTATTCTTACGAATCAACAAGCGACGATATGGAAACTCTTGCCGATGTACCAACTCACTATTTTAACGGCGAAGGATTTAATCCAGGAACTAAATATGTAGCCGGAAGTTTGGTTGATAAAAATTACCTTGGCGGATTAGACCTCAACAATGCGGGTTTATTTGATAAAGAAGCCGATCCATCAGAATATTTAACAGCAAATTATACAGCCAAAGAACAAATTTTTGCAGCATACGTGCGTTGGGATCAAGATTTTAATGATAAATTATCGATGATTGTAGGAGCTCGTGCAGAGAATACCCATATTGACTATGTAGGAAACCGCGTTTTGGATGAAGAAGAATTGGAAAATAAAATCAACACGACCAACAGTTATTTGAATGTTTTACCTAGCCTTTCGTTTAAATACGATGCTACAAAAAGTTTGGTTTTAAGAGCCGCTTTTACAACTGCTTTAGCGCGACCAAACTATTACGACTTGGCGCCTTATGTGAACAATATTGCGTCTGATAAAGAAATCTCTGCTGGTAATCCTGATCTAAAAGCAACTTATTCTTTTAACTACGACTTTATGGCCGAAAATTATTTTGAATCGGTTGGTTTGGTTTCGGCGGGAGCTTTTTACAAAAACTTAAATGATTTCATTTACAAATACAGCAGTAAAACGTATTCAAATTCTGATTTCGCAACCGATTTTCCAGATCAAACCAATCCAATTCCAGCTGGTGAACAATGGAAATTTGTACAATCTCGAAATGGAGATAACGTAGATGTTTACGGATTTGAAGTAGCTTTTCAACGTCAGTTTGATTTCTTTAGCAGTAAATTTTTAAGAGGTTTTGGTGTGTATTTAAACTATACTTTTACACAATCTAAAGCCAAAGGTATTGCCGATGAAGACGGAAACGAGCGTAACGATGTAAGTTTACCAGGAACTACGCCACACATGTTTAATGGTTCGTTATTTTGGGAAAACAAACGTTTTTCAGCTAGAGTTTCTACCAATTTCACCTCTGATTATTTAGATGTTTTGGGTGCCGAAGCATATGAAGATTCGTATTACGACAAGCAGTTTTTTGTAGATGCCAATGCTTCGTACAAAATCACGCCTTACATGCGTATTTTTGCCGAAGCAAACAACTTGACCAATCAACCATTGCGTTATTACCAAGGTGTTAGTCAACATACCCAACAAGCCGAATATTATCAAGCGCGTTACAATTTAGGTGTAAAGTTTGATTTTTAAATAAATTTGAATTCGTATTTTGATAACAGGATTTTTTAAGTCCTGTTATCTTTTTTAAGTAAATAAACAAAATGAAAAATAAATTTTTAATTGCCGTAGTGGCGCTAATTACCTTTTCATCGTGTAGCGATAAATTGGCTCCTGTACGCAAAGATGCCCTTAAACCCACCATTGTTACTCAAAAATTACCACACGACACCGATGATCCTGCTATTTGGATTAACCCAACTGATGCCAGCAAAAGCATTGTAGTCGGAACCGATAAAGATACCGATGGTGGTTTGTATGCTTTTGATTTACAAGGAAAAATTATCACCAAATCAGAGGTTTTACAGCGACCAAACAATGTGGATATTGCCTATGGATTGCTTTTAAACGGCAAAAAGGTCGATGTAGCAGTAGTTACGGAACGCGAACGCAATATGCTTCGAATTTTTAGTTTACCCGATTTACAACCGCTTGATAATGGCGGAATTCCGGTATTTGATGGAGAGGCTGCACGCGACCCAATGGGAATTGCTTTGTACACCCGCGCCAGCGATAAGGCTATTTTTGCTGTAGTGGGTAGAAAAAACGGTCCTTCTGGTAGTTATTTGTGGCAATACGAATTGGTTGACAATGGTCAAGGAATCGTAACCGGAAAAGTGGTACGTAAATTTGGTAATTACAGCGGTAAAAAAGAAATTGAAGCCATAGCCGTAGACAACGAATTGGGTTATGTTTACTATTGCGATGAACAATTTGGCGTGAGAAAATATTATGCCGATCCAGCAAAAAATGACAATACCGAGTTGGCTCTTTTTGGTCAAAAGGATTTTAAAAGTGATCACGAAGGAATTGCCATTTACAAAAAACAAGATGGTAAAGGGTACTTACTGATTTCCAATCAGCAAGCGAATACGTTTAATGTGTATGCGCGTGAGGGTGAAAATGGAAATCCAAATGAGCATATTCGTTTAGCAGAAATTCCAACTTCGACTATTGAATGCGATGGGGCAGATGCGACTGCGGTAAATTTAGGAGGTTCGTTTCAAAATGGATTATTTGTAGCCATGAGCAATGGCATGACTTTTCAGTATTACAATTGGGATACCATTCAAAAAATAATCGATTCTCAAAAAAAATAAAGCAAGATCCTTACTTTGTCCCAAATCAAATTAAATCAAAAAAGCTACTCGCCTAATGGAATGGAGTAGCTTTTTGATTTTTACGAATTAGTAATTTTATAATAAAGGTGCTCCACCCATAATTTCTGGATTGGCAAATTCTTCGAATTTAGCAAAATTAGCTTTGAATTTTTGAGCCAATTCAACCGCTTTTTGATCGTATAATTCCTTGTTTTCCCAAGTATCTCTTGGATTTAAAATTTCGGCTGGTACGTTCGGACAGGTTTGTGGTTTTGCAATTCCAAACACACTATGATTTTCATAAGTCACCTGATCCAGTTCGCCATTTAAGGCTGCTGTAATCATGGCTCGTGTGTATTTTAATTTCATTCGACTACCGGTTCCATAAGGTCCGCCAGTCCAACCCGTGTTAATCAACCATACTTTTACGTTGGCTTCTTTCATTTTCTTACTCAACATTTCAGCATATCGCGTTGGATGCAATGGCATAAAAGGAGCACCAAAACAAGCCGAAAAATTAGGTTGTGGCTCATTAATTCCGGCTTCGGTACCCGCTACTTTTGCAGTGTAGCCCGAAATAAAATGATAGGCTGCCTGACCTGGAGTCAATTTAGCAATTGGAGGTAAAATTCCGAACGAATCGGCCGTTAAGAAAAAGATATTTTTTGGATTATGCCCGATAGAATTGGGTTGAATGTTATCAATAAAATCAATCGGGTAACTAACGCGCGTATTTGGAGTAATCGAAATATCGGTGTAATCCACTTCGTTACTATTTTCTTTGAAAACTACATTTTCTAACAAAGCTCCTTTTTTGATGGCTTTGTAAATATCCGGCTCGTTTTCTTCCGAAAGATTGATCACTTTAGCATAACAACCGCCTTCAAAGTTAAAAACCGTGTTATCATTTGTCCATCCGTGTTCATCGTCGCCGATTAATTTTCGATTTGGATCGGCTGATAAAGTGGTTTTTCCAGTTCCCGATAATCCAAAGAAAATAGCGGTATCACCTGCTTCCCCTACATTGGCACTGCAGTGCATTGGAAGCGTTTTTTGAAAAACTGGTAAAATAAAATTCAATGCCGAGAAAATTCCTTTTTTCATCTCTCCGGTATAACCTGTACCACCAATCAAAGCAATTTTTTTAGTAAAATCTAAAATGGCAAAATTACTTTGACGCGTTCCGTCAACTGCTGGATCTGCCATAAAATGAGGCACACAAAGAACGGTCCAATCAAACGAAAAATTTTCTAATTCACCTTCATCGGGTCTCAAAAACATGTTGTAGCAAAACAAATTAGACCAAGCGGTTTCGGTAACAACGCGTACATTTAAGCGGTGATTAGGATCGGCACATACATACGAATCCCGAACAAAAACTTCTTTCCCATCTAAATAGGTACAAACTTTTTGATATAATTTTTCGAAAGCATCAGCATCGAACGGGATGTTGATATTACCCCACCAAACTTCGTTTTCGGTAATAGCATCTTTCACAATGTAACGATCTTGAGGAGAACGTCCCGTAAAAGTACCGGTATTAATGGCTAAAGCGCCTGTATCATTTAATTTACCTTGACCGCTTTCTAAGGTAATTTTTTCTAATTCATCTGGAGTAAGTTGGTAATGAACTTTTGCATTTTTGATTCCCATTTCGTCTAACGAAATCGATTTCGATACCATTGTATGATTGCCCATAAAATTTCTTAATTGCGTTTTTAATTCTAGAGACTACAAAGGTACAGATTTAATGCAATCTGTGTTTTAAAAATTCGATTTTTATGATTTTTTGTTAAAAAAACCAGCAAATAAGACTATCCACGAAATAATTAACAATAAACCACCAATTGGCGTTACGAATCCGATAATTTTAAAATCAAAGGAAGTAATTGAATTCGTGGCTAATAAATAGATGGAACCCGAGAATAAAGCCACTCCCAAAACAACCAATAGGGTGATTATTTTGCGTTTTGATTCAGTAAGTTCGATTAGGTTAGCTACGAACAACAAAAACAAAGCATGATACATTTGGTAACGAACACCCGTTTCGAAAGTAGTTAATTGCGCTTCACTTAAAAATTGTTTTAATCCATGTGCTCCAAATGCACCCAAAGCAATAGCGGTTACTCCTAAAAAAGCCGCTATTAAAATCATTTTTCGTTTCATTGCCTCTAATTTTTGAACCAAATTTAAGTATCCCAAACTGCTTATAGAAATTTTTAAAGCTTTCTTTTCTCTAATATTTAAATTAAATTTAAAGAAAATAACTAGTCTCTAATCAAAAAACATCAGTATGCGAACCATTTTGTTATTCGGAGCCGGAAGATCATCAACTTTTTTGATACACTATTTGTTAGAAAAAGCGCAAGCAGAAAACCTACAATTGCTGATTGCCGATGAAAATGAACAAGCGGTACTAACTAAAATTGGAAGTCATGAGCGAGCTACTGTGTTACACGTAAACATTTTTGACACCCAAAAAAGAAGAGAACTCATTTCGAAAGCCAACATCGTCATTTCGATGCTACCGGCTCATTTACATATTGAAGTTGCTAAAGATTGTTTGTTCTATCATAAAAACCTAGTAACCGCTTCGTATATCAGCGATGAAATGAAAGCTTTGGATGAAGAAGTCACCGCAAAAGGTCTTGTTTTTATGAATGAAATAGGTCTTGATCCCGGAATTGATCACATGAGTGCTATGAAAACCATTGATGAAATAAGATCTAAAGGCGGTAAAATAGTGCTTTTTGAATCCTTTTGCGGCGGTTTAGTAGCACCTGAATCGGATTCTAATTTGTGGAATTATAAGTTTACTTGGGCGCCGCGTAATGTGGTTTTAGCTGGTCAAGGTGGTGCGGCAAAATTCATTCAAGAAGGCACCTATAAATATATTCCGTATTCGAGTTTATTTAAACGCACTGAATTTTTGGATGTAGAAGGATACGGTCGGTTTGAAGCCTATCCAAATCGCGATTCGTTAAAATACCAATCGGTTTATGGCTTAGACGAGGTTTTAACCTTATATCGAGGTACGATTCGAAAAGTCGGCTTTTCAAAAGCTTGGAATTTGTTTGTGCAACTTGGAATGACCGATGACAGTTATGTTGTAGAAAATTCTGAAAACATGAGCTACCGTGAATTTGTCAATTCTTTTTTGCCGTATCACCCAACAGATTCGGTGGAAATAAAACTCCGATTGCTCCTTAAAATTGATCCAGACGATATTATTTGGGACAAGCTAGTGGAGTTGGATTTATTTAATCCGCATAAACTAGTAGGTTTACCAAAGGCAACTCCCGCCCAAATTCTTCAAAAAATCCTAGAGCAAAGTTGGACACTAGCTCCCGGTGATAAAGACATGATCGTGATGTACCACAAATTTGGTTATGAACTGAATGGTGAAAAGAAACAAATCGATTCTAAAATGGTCTGCATTGGACAAGATCAAACTTATACGGCAATGGCAAAAACAGTGGGACTCCCTGTTGCCATGGCTACTTTATTGATTTTGAATGAAAAAATTACAACTCTGGGTGTTCAACTTCCGGTAAAAAAAGAGGTTTATGAACCAATTTTAAAAGAATTAGAGAAATACAATGTTGTTTTTACCGAAAAAGCAATGCCTTAATTACATTTCTTGTGAGGGAATTTTAGGAATTTTAATTACAGATTTATCCTTTTTGTACAAAAATATAGCAAAGTTATTAGTGATCAAAAAATGCATGTTAGCTAAAAACATTCTTGTAAACTACTCTCCTAATACTGACATTACATAGTTCCATTTTTATTTTTATGAACCGTAATGATGACGGCTTTTGAAGTTGGTGTATTGCTTAAACGTGCTTTACTTTGTATCGGAACTAAAACATTGGTTTCGGGAAAATAGGTTGCGGTGCATTTTGGTGGAATGTTATACGGAATAACAATAAATTGCTCGGCAGTTCGAGTTTCGCCTTCAAAATGACTCACTAAATCAACCAAATCGTTTTTTTGCAAACCCAATTCCTGAATGTCCAATTCATTCATTAAAATCACCCGGCGTTCGTTTAAAATGCCTCGGTAACGATCGTCTAACCCATAAATGGTCGTATTGTATTGGTCGTGGGTACGTATCGTCATCATCAGCAACTGGTCTTTTTTCAATTGAATATCGGAAGGCTGGTTAAGGGTAAAATTTGCTTTTCCAGTATGCGAAACACTAAAATCATGTGCTCGTGCCGAGTTGGGCAAATAAAAGCCGCCTCCTTGGCGTACTCGTTCGTTAAAGTTTTCAAATCCCGGAATGGTAGCTTCGATTGCATCACGAATCAAATCGTAATTGCTGGCTAATTTTTCCCAATTGATAGGCGTGTTTTGTAAAGTTGCTTTGGCAATGCCGGCTACAATTGCGGTTTCACTTTTCAAATAGGGCGATAAAGGTGCTAAAGAACCTTCCGATTTTGAGACGACTCCCATAGAATTTTCAACAGTTACAAATTGTGTTCCGCTACTTTGGTAGTCTTTTTCCGTGCGCCCTAAACAAGGCAAGATTAAAGCTTCCTTTCCGTGAATCAAATGACTTCGATTTAATTTAGTCGAAATATGAACCGTTAAGTCGCAATTGCGAAGCGCTTCGGCGGTGTATTCGGTGTCGGGTGTAGCGGAGATGAAATTGCCTCCCATTCCCAAGAAAAAACGAGCCTTTTTTTGATGCATTGCTTCTATTGAATCGACTACATCATGTCCGTATTCGCGTGGCGTTTGAATGCCAAAATGTTTGTCGAGGGCATCTAAAAATGCTTTTCCAGGTTTTTCCCAAATTCCCATCGTTCGGTCGCCCTGCACATTCGAATGGCCTCGAACCGGACAAGTTCCAGCTCCTTCTTTACCAATGCTGCCTTTCAATAGTAATAAATTTACCACTTCACGAATGTTATCCACACCATTTTTATGTTGGGTTAAACCCATTGCCCAACAAATAATTATTTTTTTATTTGCCGCAATCATTTCGGCTGCTTCAAAAATTTCTTCGGTAGTGAGTCCCGTTTGAAGCACTAATTCATCGAAATTTTGCTGTTCTAAATCGGCTATAAAAGCCTCAAAACCCAAAGTGTGTTCTTTTATAAAAGCATGGTCAAAAATGGTTCCCGGGTTCTTTTTTTCTTTTTGATTTAAAATTATTAAGATGGCTTTTAGCAAAGCCACATCGCCATTAATGCGGACTTGCAAAAAAAGGTCGGATAAATCGATTCCTTTTCCCAACCATTTTAGTGGACTTTGTGGGTCGATGTAGTTTTTTAATCCTACTTCGGGCAACGGATTTATACTGATTATTTTGCCGCCTTTTTCTTTGGTTTTGTGAAGCGCCGTTAACATTCTCGGATGATTGGTTCCAGGATTTTGCCCCATTACAATAACCAAATCAGCGTATTCAAAATCGTCTAAAGTGACAGATCCTTTTCCTATTCCTAGCGTTTCAGACAAAGCTGTTCCGCTAGATTCATGACACATATTAGAACAGTCGGGTAAATTGTTTGTGCCATAGCTGCGCACAAATAATTGGTACAAATAAGCCGCTTCGTTACTCGTTCGACCCGAAGTGTAAAAAATAGCTTCGTTGGGCGAAGCCAATTTATTGAGTTTTTTTGCGATTATAGAAAAAGCATCCTCCCAGCTAATTCCGGTATAATGTGAAGCACCTTCGGGCAAATACATAGGATGTGTTATACGACCCTTTTTCCCTAACTCATAATCAGAAAGCGCACCGAGTTCGGCAATACTATGCGTAGCAAAAAATAGCGGACTTACCCTGCACTTGGTTGCTTCTTCGGCTACGGCTTTGGCTCCGTTTTCGCAATATTCAGCTAAAAAATGACGCTTTTCATCTGGATCGGGCCAGGCACAACCAGGACAATCAAAACCGTCTTTTTGGTTGAGTTTGCCTAATAATTTCATTCCCTTAAAAAAACCAACTTCTTCCACAATATGTGTCATCGCCGATATGATTGCTTTAGTCCCCACGGCCGATTTTGGCAGAACGGTTTCTTTGATTCCGGTAAATTGAACAGGTGGTTGCGCTATGGTTTTCTTTTTCATAATCGTTTTTTTAAAAGGTACTACTAACGGTTGTATTCGGGTTGGCGTAAACAGTTGCTTTTTCCTCTCTTGAAAAGCCAATCAAGCAAATACCAAATTCTTTCGCATAATCAACTGCTAAACTCGAACAGGCTGATACCGCAACTACAGTAGCAATTTTGGCAAAAAAAGCTTTAGTTATAATTTCGTAGGAAACTCGGCCGCTAACCAACATAAAAGTAGCCGAATGAAGTTTGTTCTGTAGAATCAAATCACCGATGCATTTGTCGACTGCATTGTGTCGGCCAATATCTTCTTGTAGGGTCAGTAATTCGTAATTAGAATTAAACAAAGCTGCAGCATGTGAGCCTCCAGTTTGATTGAAAACATCCTGATGCCTCTGCATAATCCGAAACATTTCGGGTAATTTTTCTAAATCAATGGCGTTTTTTGATTGTAATTTTTGCTTGGGTTGTATTAAATCGCTCAACGATTGTTTGCCGCAGATACCACAAGATGAAACGGATAAAAGGGAACGTTTATTGAGATAACCCACACCTAAATCGGCTATCGGAATTTGAACATTTATTTTGGCAAATTCATTTTCTGAATTTTCAAGTATGTCTATTTTAGGTATTTCAGTACCACGATAAATATCTTCAGCAAAAAGCAAACCCAAAATTAATGGAATATCTTTCCCCGGCGTTCGCATCACTACGGTAAAAGGATTGCCGTTAATATTGATTTCAAGCGGTGCTTCTACTACCAAATAATCCTGAATTAAAGTAGTCGCATCGGCCGTTTTTTTTATGCCTTCGTAGTAAATGGTTTGCATGATTTTTTGAATCTGTACCCGTAAAGTTAAGAAAATAGCCCGAAACCGTAAGCGATTTTGTGTTATTACTTAGCGAGGAACTGTTGTAAGTGCCTTTTTTGAATACAATTCAGAATTTCCTGTTGTAGCAATCCTCAATAACAGCTCAACAAGACTTTCTTTCCGTGCCACAGTACACTTGGGTTGATAAGAATGATGCAAAAAACGCCCGACACTATTAAAAATTTCAAAAGATTGTGCAGCATCAAAAAACGGCTCTTTTTTTCGGCTTTCCACAGGATGAGCAAAAAAAACAACAAAACCAGAAACGAGAAATAAAAATAGAGGTCCATATAACCCACATCATACATTTCAATTAAAATATAAACCGGAATAATGGTAGCCAATGTTAACAGGCTAATAAGTGTTTTTGAAGTGGTAATGCCGTAAACAATAGGAATGGTTTGGTAATTATTAGCCAAGTCGCCCTTGATATTTTCCAAATCTTTTACCATTTCCCGAATTAAAATCAGTAAAAACAAAAAGCCCGCATGTGCAAAAATAACCACAAAATGACCTTTTTGATTTTCTAATTCTTCAAAAGGAACTCGGTAATAATAATATAAAAGCAAGGCGAAAAACGGAAAAATGGCCAAAATAGCAGCCATAAAATTACCTACAAATGGATGTTTTTTTACCTTATGCGAGTACAGCCAAACTAAAAAAATATAGACTGAAAAAAACAAACAAGCGCGCCAAGACACCACAAGTCCCATCAAAGCGGCTATGAAATTTAGCGAAAAATAAACACGCAATTTGGTTGTTTGACTTACCAAACGATCCAACATGGTTTTATGCGGACGGTTAATAAGGTCTTTTTTAGCATCGTAAAAGTTGTTGATAATGTAACCCGAAGCAATTGTAATCGCCGAGGCAAAAACCATCAAAAACAAGTTAAAGTCGAGTAGAATATCGAGTGCACGTTCTTCTGGATTTAAAATAAAAATAGCCGAAAGGTATTGCGCAATGATGATAATTGGAATGTTGTATCCGCGAATTACAGAAAATAAACTTATAATTTTTAGAATTAAAAGTTTGTATTTTCTGTTCATAATATAGGTTTAATTTAAGTTAAAAAATGCAATTTAAGATATTGCATGCAATTATTTTAAAACGTCTTTGAGTAATTTATCCGTTTCAAATCCCAATTTACGTATACTTGCCATTGCTTCTTTTTGGGTAATAGAAAGTTCTTTAACGCGTTCTTTTTCCATAAAAAATAACGAACCCGACCAAGGGCTTGGTGCATTAGGAATAAAAATGGTGCAATGTGTTTCGTTGATGTTTTCTATTAAAAAACCCATTTGGCAAGCATCATCAAACTGGGCTAAAATAACTTTTAAATCTTCTTTCGCTTCAATTCCCATAATATTTTCGTTCATGTTTTTCATAAACGAATAACCAGGAACTAAGTTCAAAATTCGATTTTCGAGTTTATCAATGAATTTTTGGGCGTAATAGGTTCGGCCAATAATGCCAGCTACCAAACAAATAAACAGGATAATTACAATGGCAATGATTTCTTGAAGCGCAATTCCGAAAATTAACGTTTTGGGTAAAGAATGAATGATGGGTCCCGTGACTTTATGGATGATGGCGTACGCTTTTTCAAGAATGACAATCAATAAAATTACGGGAACTAAAAACAAAATTCCGCCAATAAAAGTGGCTTTTAAAATAGAAGTAATATTTTTCATGCCTTTGCTTTTTTGTTTATTGGATAAAATAGGTGTCTAGAATTGATAAACCACTTCCAGCTTATAGTCTTTTAAAGAAGCTTTGGCTTTTTCTAAATTTTCGGTGAATCCCAAAATATAACCGCCACCGCCAGAACCACATAATTTTAAATAATAATCGTTACTGTCTATTCCGTGTTGCCAAATTCCGTGAAATTGTTCCGGAATCATGGGTTTAAAGTGATTTAAAACAACTTTGGATAACTTTTTCGTATTGGTAAACAAGGATTTCATATCGCCATGTAAAAAGTTATCTACACAAGCATCGGTATATTTAACAAATTGATTTTTTAACATCGCGCGGAAACCTTTATCTTTTAAATTTTCCATGAAAATATTAACCATCGGAGCGGTTTCGCCCACAATACCCGAATCCAATAAAAACACGGCGCCTTTGCCTTCAAAACTTTGCGTCGGAATACCGGTTGCTTCGATATTATCTTTCGAATTAATTAAAATCGGAATACTCAAATAACTGTTTAACGGATCTAAACCAGAGCTTTTTCCGTGGAAAAAACTTTCCATAGCCGAGAATATTCCCTTTAATTGTAATAATTTTTCACGAGTTAAATTCTCTAAAACCGTAATTTTGTGCAGCGCATATTTGTCGTAAATAGCGGCTACCAATGCGCCACTGCTCCCCACACCATATCCTTGTGGAATACTAGAGTCAAAATACATTCCGTTTTCGATGTCACTTTTTAAGCTTTCGATATCAAAAGAAACCAATTCCGGCTGCTCGCTCTCAAGATTTTCCAAATAAACAGCATAGCGCTTTAAACTAGCATTAGAGGCAAGGGCTTCGGCAGAAGGATTTTCTTCTTTCTTTAAAGCACCATTGTAAAAATTGTAAGGAATAGAAAGTCCTTTAGAGTCACGAATGATTCCGTATTCTCCAAAGAGTAATATTTTTGAGTAAAATAAAGGTCCTTTCATATAATTTAGTTAATGTCTTTTTTTATTTTATTCGGGTTTTGTCTTGTATCGAAAACGCTGATAATAGTTATTTCTTTTGAATTGAAAGTATAATAAAAAGTAGTCCGTCTTGTTAGGACACATTTTCTAATCATTTTATTATTCTCGCTGCAAGGAAAACTTTCAGGATGTAAAAGAATCGCTAAAATTGATTGATCAAATTTTTTCAAAAAATCAAATTTTCTTTTTGTTGACCATTTTGTGTCAATGTAATTCAGAATGTTTTCAAAAGATTTTTCGGCTCTTAGAGTAAATTTGATTTTTCTCAACGTAAACCGTGTCTTTTTAAAATTGATTCGTAACTTACAACTTCTCCTCTTTCAAATTCTTGTATGCTTAGTTCAATATCCTCTTTCTGCTCATCAGTAAGGTCATTCCACCAATCTTTTTGTTCTTTTTTAAAAATTTTGCGAATAGATTTTATAATAGCTGGATTTTCTGTTTCCGCTAACATTTTAATTAATTCTAATTTTTCAACTTGAATATCCATGATCAAAAATTTAACTAAAGATACGGAAAATTATAATGCAACAGCACCCATTCCAATTTCGTCGCAAATGTACTGCGCATTTTGGCAAAAGTCAACTAATTCGTTCTGAATAAAATGTAGTACTTTTTCTTTGATATTTTCGGGATAAAGTACGTGAACGTTGGCACCCGCATCAAGTGTGAAACAAACCGGAATTTGGTTTTCGGCTCTAAATTTCCAAATTGCATTGATAATTTGCAAAGTATTGGGTTTCATTAAAATAAAATACGGCATGGAAGTCATCATCATGGCGTGCAATGTAAGTGCTTCGCTTTCGACAATTTTAATGAATTCGTCTAAATTTCCTTTTTCGAAAATAGAAATTAATTTATCCAGATTTTCATGTGCTTGTTCAAAACGGCGTTCGGCAAAAGGATGGTTGTGCATCAAATTGTGACCAACAGTGCTCGAAACTTGTTTTTCGCCTTTATCGACCAATAAAATGGTGTCTTGATAATTTTTAAAATTGTCGTGAATAGTGTATGGAAATGGAACTCCAAACAAATCAGAACTTCCTTCAATATTGGCTTGATTGCCCCACACTACCATATTTCCTTTAATACTTCGGCAAGCGCTACCAGAGCCTAAACGCGCTAAAAACGAAGCTTTTTGATAAAAATAATCGTCTGACATC
Source organism: Flavobacterium agrisoli (assembly GCF_016522065.1). Taxonomy (GTDB): domain Bacteria; phylum Bacteroidota; class Bacteroidia; order Flavobacteriales; family Flavobacteriaceae; genus Flavobacterium; species Flavobacterium agrisoli. The sequence goes on from NZ_JAEHFV010000005.1 coordinate 93,940, forward strand.
GCTGGGTTTAGTTGTTTTTCCAGACTCATAAAATTCATAGCCAAAGCTGCCATTCCCGAAGCCGAAGAAGCAATTCCAGAACTATGTGGAAACGTGTTTTTTGTATCAATCGTAAAATGATAGTCTTTCAAAAAAGGCAAATAGGCTTCAATTCGCTCTAAAAATTTTTGAATTTTGGGTTTGAAATCTTCTTTGGATTGCCCTTCAAAAAGCAAATCGAAAGAAAATCCAGTGGTTACTATCGAAGCAGCTCTTTTCTCAAAACTCAGTTTGGTTATCGTTTTACAATTATTCAAAGTAAAACTTACCGAAGGATTAGCGGGAATTTGATGACCAAGATCATCTCTTTTTCCCCAATATTTTACTAAGGCAATGTTGCTGGGTGCGCTCCATTCAAATTGACCATTTTCGATAGTATGCGTATATTTTTCAGGAATAAAATCAGTAGTTGTAAACATGAATTGTAAAATTTGGGCAAAGATACTTTTTTTGCCATTACCGATTGCAATTTATCAAGTGCTGCTTGTTTTTGTTTATTTTTGAATCTATATTAAAATTTTTAGTTAATGAAAATAATAAAATTCGCTTTTCCGATTTTACTTTGTTTAGCGGTTGGATATGTTTCCGGTGATGTTACCCGTGAGAGTATTGCTACTTGGTATGTGTCACTAAACAAACCTTTTTTTAATCCGCCGAACTGGATTTTCGCTCCTGTATGGACAATTTTATATGTGTTAATGGGAATTGCAGCGGGTTTGATTTGGAACGAATGGAAAGAAAATAAAGAAGTGGTAAAAAAAGCCTTGGTATTTTTTACGCTTCAGTTGGCTTTGAATGCACTTTGGTCGTACTTGTTTTTCGGATTACACAATCCGTTATTGGCTTTACTCGAAATTATTATTTTAGAATTGATGATTTATGAAACTTATATTCAGTTTAAAAGCATACACAAAACAGCCGGTTACTTATTGATTCCGTATTTGGCTTGGGTTGCATTTGCTACTGTTTTAACCGCTAGTATTTGGTGGTTGAATTCTTAAAAAAAAACAAAACCCAACTTACTTTTTGCAGGTTGGGTTTTTATTGTTTGCTATTTTGTATAAAATGATGCTATTGCTGCTATTCCGTTCTCTTTGCGATAAATTTTATTTTGGTTTAGCATTTTTTTGATTGTATCCATGGATAATTTGTATTTACTGTTTTTTATCATGTACATTTTAAACTCATCGTTATTTTTATATTCGGGGTATTTTTTATAAAATGCAAGTGAAGCATAAGCATAATCAAGTCTGACTTTTGAGCGTTTTTCATAATCTCTGTAACCCAATGCTTCTTTAAATTTTGCTATTTCTTCTTGGGATTTAATTTTTCTAGATAATATCGCTTTTTTGGTTTGCTCCTCCGCATCAGCAGCGACTACATCTGTACCCGAATAGGTAAGAGCAATTATCTCCGAATCGTGTCGGGCTTTGTCTAAGGCTATAAAGAGTGGATCGGTTTTTACTTTGTCATAAGCGGAGTTGTTGACATCCGTTACGGTTTCATACGAGTCTTTAGAGCAAGACACCATAAAAATACTAATAGCTACCATGAAATAGGGCAACAGAAATTTTGTGTGCTTTTGTTTTGGTTTCATAACGATGTGTTTTTGATTAACTTACAGAACGTTAATTAGTTAGTTCTTATTGTAAATTTATAAAAATATTTAGTAAGATTTTTTTTAAACAAAAAAAACAGTTAAATTATTGAAGTTAATTCTTGTGGTTTAATAATAACCACTTGAGCACCGCTTAGTTTTAATTCTTCATCTGTTCTGTAACCCCACAAAACGCCAACGGGAAACATCTTGGCATTTACTGCTGTTTGCATGTCGATATCTGAATCGCCAACAAAAAGGATTTCTTCGGGTTTTAAATCCCAGTTTTTAGCTATTTCTAGGGCTTCAAAAGGATTTGGTTTTTTAGTGGCTTCTGTTTTTAAACCCACCGCCATATCAAATTGATGAGGGAAAATTTCAGCAACTATTTTTTTGGTTAACGCATCGGCTTTGTTTGATAGAACGGCTAATTTTAGATTTTTAGCTTTTAATTGCTGAAGCATTTCTATAATTCCGCTGTACGGTTTGGTTTTAATTGAACAGCGTTCACTATAAACCGAAATCATTTTTTGGAAGCAACTTTCAATTTGCTCTTCTGAATTGGTTGTTGCCGGCAAGGCTTTGCTCACTAAATTATGCAAGCCACTTCCAATAAAATACTGATAGGTTTCGTAACTGTGTGTAGGGTAATTGTAATCAAGGAGTACTTTGTTCATCGCATCGGAAATGTCTTCCAATGAATTGACTAAGGTGCCGTCTAAATCGAAAATTATAGCTTTGTAGGGCATTTTGTGTGTTTTATGGTTTTAATATAAAATCTCTATTTCCTCTCTTTTTTAACTTTGGAAACAGTGTAATGGTAAAAATGCAATTACGTTCAATTTTGTCTTTAAAAAAAACATTTTAATATTCCTTTTAAATAAACCGGTCAATTTAGAGAGTAATTGTTGTTAACTAATTGTTGTTAAATCTGTTGTGTTTTTTGATGAGATATTCTTTTTTTGGTAAATTTAGAGGATAAAACTTTAAAGTTATGAAAATCAACTTAATTCACTTTAAATGTTCGCTTTTGTTGGTTCCTTTATTTTTTATGGAATCATGCGATAAAAAGGAACCTCTAACTTCTGGCGTTATTTTGAAAAATATGGATACGTTGGTGAAGCCAGGAGATAATTTTGATGCCTATGTCAATGGAAATTGGACTAAAACACACAAAATTCCTGCAGACAAAGATGCGATTGGAATTGATCAAATTATAAATGATAAAGCGCAGGAAGATGTAAAAGAAATTATTGAAAATTCTTCTAAAGGAAATTTTACCAACGGTTCTGATGAACAAAAAATTGGAGATTTTTATCAAGCTTTTATGAATATTAAGGTAAGAGACCAAAAGGGAATCACACCTTTGCTTCCTGAATTCAAAAAGATAGACGCAATTTCTAATTATTCTGATCTTGCTTCCTATTTTGGGACTGCTAATCGATCAGGAAACATGATTCCTTTTCAGTTAGGAGTTGTCGAAGACTTTAAAAATCCTACTAAATACATGCTTTACACTTGGCAAGATGGACTAGGTTTGCCCGACAGAGAATATTATTTTCTTGAAGATCCAAAATCCAAAGAAATCCGTTCAAAATATGAAATGCATGTTGCTAAAATGCTGGTGTTGGGTGGTGTTGAAAACTCCACTAAATTGGCTTCGCAAATTATGGCTTTGGAAACTTTAATGGCTTCTAATCATATGAAAAAGGAACAAACACGTGATGTTGAGAAACTTTATAACAAGTATGCCATAAAAGATTTAAATAAACTGATGCCTGATTTTGACTGGAGTTCTATGTTTAAAAGTGCTGGAATTCTAAGTCAGAAAAACGTAACGGTTACACAAGTTGAATATATTAAGTCTTTAAATTCGATTATAAAAATAACTCCGCTAGAAACATGGAAAGCGTATTTGAAATGGAGTACTGTTCATGGTGCAGCTCAATCATTAAATAGCGCTGTACAAGATGAAAATTTTGCGTTTTATGGTAAGGTTATGTTTGGAATTGAAAAACAGAAACCATTATGGAGAAGGGGAGTTCAACTGGTTAACCATAACCTGGGAGAAATCGTGGGAAAAGTCTACGTTGAAAAATACTTTTCGCCAGAATCTAAAAAACGAGTAACGGTTATGGTTAAAAACCTCCTTAAAGCTTACGAGGAAAGTATTAAAACACTAGACTGGATGAGTCCTGATACCAAAAAACAAGCTTTGGAAAAAGTTTCTAAGTTTACTATAAAAGTTGGATATCCGGATAAATGGAGGGATTATTCAAGCCTAAAAGTGATTAAGGGGGATCTTTATGGAAATGTAAAAAGAGCTACTGAATTTGAATACAACAGACAAATTAAAAAACTTGAAAAACCTGTTGATCGCACCGAATGGAGAATGACACCTCAAACGGTGAATGCGTATTATAATCCTATAAAGAATGAAATTGTTTTCCCAGCTGCCATCTTACAACCGCCATATTTTGATTTAACAGTTGAAGATGCAGTTAATTATGGAGGAATCGGAGCGGTAATAGGACACGAGATCGGTCATGGTTTTGATGATCAAGGAAGTACTTTTGATGGAGATGGTTTAATGCGAAATTGGTGGACATCAAGAGATTCAACCGCTTTTAAACAAAGAACAAAAGCCTTGGTTGCACAATACAATGAATTCAAAGTTTTTCCTGATTTAAATGTGAACGGAGAATTTACCCAAGGCGAAAATATAGGTGATTTAGGAGGTTTATCTATTGCGCTTAAAGCCTATCAGATGAGCTTGAATGGAAAACCCTCGCCTGTTTTAGATGGTTTTACAGGAGAACAACGCATTTTTATAGGTTATGCACAAAGTTGGCTTGATAAAATAAGAGAAGCCTCTTTACGTACTTATGCCGCAAGTGACCCTCATTCTCCATCAAAATTCAGAGTAAATGGTGTTGTTAGAAACATCCCTGAATTTTATAAAGCTTTTAATGTAAAACCCACAGATTCGTTATATTTAGCGCCTGAAAAACGAGTTAAAATTTGGTAATCAAGAAAATATTATAAACTAATAAGGATACTTTCTGTCATTTTGTACAGAAGTATCCTTATTTATATAGTAAAGAGTTAGTCTTTTGGAAATACTACATAGCATTCGCCACAATAAACCCACTCGTCCAGGCATTCTGAAAATTAAATCCACCAGTTATGGCATCGATATTTACAATTTCGCCAGCAAAATAAAGGTTTTGGTGAATTTTACTCTCCATGGTTTTGAAGTTGATTTCCTTTAAATCGATTCCGCCAGCCGTTACGAATTCTTCTTTAAAAGTACTTTTTCCGTTGACTTTAAATTCGGATTTGGTAAGTTGCGATGCGAGATTTTGCAATTGGGTTTTAGATAAATCAGCCCATTTTGTTTGCTTCGCCTGTTCGCTATCGCTCGAGCCTGCCTCAATTCCCGATGCTAAAACCAAACTTTCCCACAAACGATTGGTGATTTCAAAAGGCGATTTTTTGGAAATGGATTTTTTAGCGTGTTCTATTTTTAATTCTTTCAAAAGTTTTTCAACATCTTCCAAATCGAAATCATTCAGCCAATTCACAAAAATCGTAAACTGATAATTTTTATCGTGTAAAATTCGAGCGCCCCAAGCGGATAATTTTAAAATGGCCGGACCGCTCATGCCCCAATGCGTAATTAATAAAGGCCCTGTCGATTCGAGTTTGGTTTCTTTTACCTTAACAGTGACTTGCGCCGAAACGCCTGGTAGTTCTTTAATTCGGGAATCTTTAATGTTAAAAGTAAACAACGAAGGAACCGGACTCACAATCGCATGACCGTGGGTTTGCAACATTTCCCAAATTTTAGGATTGCTTCCCGTTGCCATTACTAATTTTTCGGCAGTGAAATTATCACTTTGTGTATCTATTTTCCAATGGTTTTCTTTTTTAAAAATAGATTGAACACTTTGACCTGTCAGTACTTTTATACCCAATTTTTCGGTTGCTTTCAGAAAACAATCAATTATGGTTTGTGACGAATTTGAAACCGGAAACATTCTGCCATCTTCTTCAATTTTTAATTCCACGCCGTGTTTTTCGAACCATTCTATGGTATCTCCAGAACAAAACTGATGAAAGGGTCCGCGCAATTCTTTCTCGCCACGAGGGTAAAATTTTACCAATTCATTGGGTTCAAAACAAGCGTGTGTCACGTTGCATCGTCCGCCTCCCGAAACACGGACTTTAGAAAGCACTTCTTTTCCTCTTTCTAAAATAGCAATTTTGAGTTTCGGATTTTTCTCCGCAACATTAATCGCTGTAAAAAAACCCGCAGCGCCACCACCTACAATAATTATATCGAAATTTTTAATCATATTCGGTCAGGATAATCGGTTATAATTCCGTTTACTTGATACCTTTTCAAGCGATCAATGTCGGCCGTTTCGTTAACCGTCCAAGGGAAAACTAAAAAACCTTTATCTTGAATTTTCTTGGTATTTTCTGCATCTAACAAGTGATAATGAGGGTGAATAGCTTTTGCCTGAATGGTTTCGGCGAAAGTCAATGCAAGATCCAGATTGTTTTCGGTCAAAACGCCAATGGGGATTTTTGGATTTAACAACGAAATTTCTCGTAACGCATTCCAATCAAAACTTGAAACAATAAAATGTTGGTACGTCCATTTTTTTACTAAAACAGCAGCTTCAATTAGCGCCACAACCCGGCTACAACTCCCAGTATTTTTCAATTCAATATTAAGGAAGCATTTTGTATCTACTACATCCAACACTTCTTGTAAAGTCGGAATTTGATGTTTTTCAGCAATCGAGAACGAATACAATTCGGCTAGTTTAAAGGCGCTTACCAATCCTTTTCCATTGGTCATTCGGTCAAGCGTGTCATCGTGAAAAACGATTACTTCGCCATCGGCCGTGAGCTGAACGTCGAGTTCGATTCCGTCTACTTGCATGTCAAGTGCTTTAAGAAAAGCCGCTTTAGTGTTTTCAGGTTCATAGCCTTTGGCACCGCGATGTGCAATTTTGAGCATTTGTTTGAGTTTTGAATTGCAAAGGTCGCAAAGTTTTACGCAAACGAAAGATAGATTTTTGAAAAAATAGACTTTTAGTACAATTCTGCTTTTCAAAAAACACATTTAGGCTAATTCTAAAATCAAACTCGATTTGGGTTCTAGCAGAATTTGGTGGGTTATGTCGATTAATTGATTGCTTAAAATGTCTCTTCCGAGGCTGTAGTGCTGGATGTTCTCGGCAAAACGTTGGGTCGTAATGGATTGAAGTTCATCTTGGTTATTGAGCAAGACCATGACCGTTTGCGTTGCAGTATATCTAAAATAAACATACAAATTGTTTTCTGGAATGTAATGGGTCATTTTTCCGGAATGAATGGCATTGTTGGTTTTTCTCCAATTGAATAATTGTGAAGTGAAATCAAAGTATTGGTTTTGTTGTTCGGTTCTGCCTGATGCGATAAAAGCATTCTGAGGGTCATTGGGCCAGCCACCGGGAAAATCCTTCCTGATATCAGCATCGCCATTGTTTTTGTCTCCATCCATGCCAATTTCAGAACCATAATACAATTGCGGAATACCTCTAACCGTGGCCAAAAGTGTCATAGTCAATTTGTATTTTCGAATATCATTTCCAAAAAGCTGATTCAATCTTTGGGTGTCGTGATTTTCGCCAAAAATTAAAATATTATTGGAGTTGGGATACAAAAAGTCATTCGAAAAGTGATCGTACAATCTCATCACGCCGGTATCGCCATTAGAATAACCTTCATTAAAAGCTTTTGAAATGGCTTCCATCAAAGGAAAATCCATAACGGTAGGCAAATTAGAATTGTACTGTCGTAAAGCACCGATTTGGCTGTCTTTTTGCCAGTAAGCAATTTGAGCGGTTTGCGGCATCCAAATTTCGCCTACGATATTAAAATTAGGATATTCAGCAGTAATCGCTTTTGTCCAATTGGCCATGGCTTGGGGTTCAGAATAGTTATAGGTATCTACTCGAAAGCCGTCTAAATCGGCAAATTCTATCCACCAAATGGCGTTTTGTTTGATGTAATTTAAAACCAATGGATTCTCCAGATTCAGGTCGGGCATCGAGGGAACGAACCATCCTTTTAAGCAAATTTCTAAATCTTTTTGAGAAGCATGAATGTCGTTAATTACCGAGCGTTTGTGATGCGTTTCGGTGTACTCTTTAAATTGATGAATCCATTCGGGTGTGGGTAAATCTTGAATCATCCAATGGGTAATTCCCCAATGATTGGTTACATAATCCATGATTAATTTAAGATTGCGTTGGTGCATTTCCTGAGCCAAACGAAGATAATCAGCATTGCTGCCATAACGTGGATCAATTTTGTAAACATCCGACTGCGCATAGGTGTGATATGAAAAATCGGCATCGTTATCCTCGCAAAGTGGAGTGCTCCAAATAGCAGTGGCGCCCAAACTTTGGATATAATCCAGGTTTTTGATAATCCCTTCAATGTCGCCACCATGTCGGCCAGCTGGTAAATCACGGTTGTATTTTTCGGTTGTATTTTCGCTCGAATTGTTCTGATCGTTTCCATTTGCAAAACGGTCGGGCATGATGAGGTAAACTACATCAGCGGCATCAAATCCTTTTCGGTTGGCCGAATTTTCACGACGTTTTTTGAATTCATACTTTTGAATAAAAACGATTTCTTGTTCTTTTTTAAAATAAAAGGGAAGTATTGATTCCGTTAATTTATGGGTGTTAATCGTGATAAAAAGGTAATTCGGATTTTCAGTTTTTACAATTTTGGTAATGCAATCGAAGTTGGTGCTGACTTCAAATTCACTAATTTGTGGGCCATAAAACATAAGCTGCAGTTCCGGATTTTTCATTCCGAAAAACCAAAACGGAGGCTCGACTTTTGTTATTTGTGGGTTTACTAAAAAATCCATTCCATTTCGCACGAAAACCGTTAGGAGTTTTCATTATTTGTTACTTAAATGTACGAAATTTTAGAATGGCCCGGTTTTTATTTATAAGTTGTTTTTTCGTTAGAAGGTTCTGTTTCGATTTTCATTTTTACAAAAGCGAATACGTACATCAAATATTAGGTTACATTTTCTCCAAATCATATTCTCCTTTGATAGCAAAATAGCCAAAAATGCCCAAACCAGCAACGATTAAAGGAGTAAGTATAAATAAAATAATGATTCCGAAAACCAAATCTTCTTGATTATCTGAAAATAATTTAGGTAATCCGAATTCGAAAACACAAAAATAGGCTGCGGCAAAAGCCAATAGCAACCATATTATTCCTAAAGTTCTTTTTATAGTATTCATATTTTTAAGATTTAATCCATTGATTTTTTAGTGTTGTCTATGTAGATCATACCAATTACAAAGCAAATTCCAGCAATGATAATCGGATACCAAAGGCCATCCAGATAAAAATCGGCTTGCCCCTTAGCTTTCGAATTGCTCACTAAATATGTGGCTATAGCCGGGAGGAGTCCTCCAAAAATTCCATTTCCAACATGATAAGGTAACGACATTGAGGTGTATCGAATTTGAACCGGAAACATTTCGACTAAAAAGGCAGCAATTGGACCGTAAACCATGGTCACAAAAAGTACTTGAACAAAGACTAAAAAAACCAACAGCCATTTATCGGAAGAATTAACTGTGATTTCAGAACTCATATTGGCTTTTAAAGTTTTGTCATTTATTGAGGCAGCCGTCTTTTTAGTTACTATTGTACCATCTTCATAAATGTTTTTGGTAATGGTATGTAGTTCTTTTTTAGCTTCATTAATTTCGGTTGATCTTCCTACGGAAACGATATTTTTTTGTTCTAAATTTACCGTTTCGTACATTTTTTGATAAATAGGACGGTAAAGCAAAATAGCCAATAACATACCGCCCATCATGATGTATTTGCGTCCGATTTTATCGCTTAGCCAGCCAAAAACCACAAAAAATGGCGTACCTAATAGCAAGGCAATTCCGAGTAATTCATCTACTTGCGAGGAATTTACATTCATAACCGTTTTCATAAAACTCATGGCGTAAAATTGACCTGTGTACCAAACCACTCCTTGTCCCATGGTGGCGCCAAAAAGAGCTAAAAGCACAAATTTTAAATTATAACGATTTCCAAAACTTTCTTTTAACGGATTGGTGCTAATGGTTCCCTCTTTTTTTGCCTTAGAAAAAACCGGTGATTCGTGCATGTTTTTTCGGATGATATAGGAAACACCCACCATCACAATAGAGACCCAAAATGGAACACGCCATCCCCAAACATCAAAAGCTTCGTCTGAAAGAAGGCTTTTGGTTACTAAAATAACAATTAACGAAATGAGTAATCCCACAGTTGCGGTGGTTTGTATCCATGAGGTCCAATACCCACGTTGTCCAACAGGTGCGTGTTCGGCTACATAGGTGGCAGCACCTCCGTATTCGCCTCCCAAGGCTAAACCTTGCAGTAAACGTAAAATCAAAACAAGTAAGGGAGCAAAAAAGCCAATGGTTTCGTAACTCGGAATGCACCCAATCAAAAAAGTGGAACACCCCATTAACAGTAACGTGGCCATGAAGGTGTATTTTCGACCAATTAAATCGCCCAAACGACCAAAAAACAAAGCACCAAATGGGCGTACTACAAATCCCGCAGCAAAGGTGGCTAAAGTTGATAAAAAGGCAGCAGTAGGATTATCACTCGGGAAAAATTTAGTCGAAATAACTACTGCTAAACTTCCGAAAATATAAAAATCATACCACTCAATCATTGTTCCCATAGAGGAGGCCGAAATAACTTTCCAAATGCCTTTTGTATCGTTTTGGCTCATGTAAATACGAATTTTATAAAAATTAAATTTATAGCTTTTTGGCTAAAATAAAGTTTATTTTATTTTTTTAAACTAAAATTTTTAAGAATTTTTATTTTATCGGTTTTTCTTAATGCGCTTTTGTTAGTTTAGTGGCAATATGATTGAGATAGAAGGAGTCTTTTTTCTTCTTTTGCTAAATAATTTGAAGATAATGGGCGGGAAAATAATTTCATTTAAAAAATCGGTATCTTTAATCTAAAAATGATAAACAACACAAAAAATAAAAAAACATGATAACCATAACAGCTATAATTTCTGGAAAACCGGAAAAAAACGACATCCTACTACCCCTATTAAAACATTTGGTTACCCAAACCCGAAAAGAATCGACTTGTTTGCGTTATGATATGCATGCTACTGAAACTACCTACATTATTTGGGAAGAATGGGAAAACCAAGATGGTTTAGACTTACACAATCAAAAACCTTATTTACTTGATTTAATTCAAAAAAGCGACGAATTAACTTTCTCTATAAAGGTTTATAAAACGCAATTTTTATTCTAAAAAAAAGACCTCCGAATAGGTGGTCTTTTTTATTATTAAATCTTCTTGCGCATTCGGGCAACCGGAATATCCAATTGTTCCCTGTATTTGGCAATGGTTCGTCGGGCAATAGGATAGCCTTTTTCTTTTAAAATTTCGGCCAATTGATCATCTGGAAGTGGCTTGCTTTTATCTTCTTCTTCGATGGTATTTTGAAGGATCTTTTTGATCTCCAAAGTCGAGACATCTTCTCCTTGATCGTTTTTCATAGCTTCCGAAAAAAACTCCTTAATAAGCTTTGTACCATAAGGCGTTTCAACATATTTACTGTTTGCTACCCTAGAAATGGTTGAAATATCCAAACCGACTAAATCAGCAATATCTTTCAATATCATCGGTTTTAACTTGGTTTCGTCACCATCCAAGAAATATTCTTCTTGATAATGCATAATGGCATTCATGGTTACAAATAAAGTCTCCTGGCGCTGTCTTATGGCATCTATAAACCATTTGGCCGAATCTAATTTTTGTTTGATGAATTGTACCGCTTCTTTTTGATCGGTCGATTTATCTTTAGAATCTTTATAGGTTTGCATCATTTCTTGATAATCTTTAGAAACATGCAAAGTAGGCGCATTACGTCCGTTAAGAGAAAGTTCTAATTCACCATCTACAATTCGAATTGCAAAGTCCGGAACCACATTTTCGGTAATCTTATTATTACCTGCAAAAGAGCCTCCTGGCTTAGGATTCAAGCGTTCAATTTCATGAATCGTTTTCTTTAATTGATCTGCTGAAATAGTATATTTTTGCTGCAATTTATCGTAATGCTTTTTGGTAAAAGCATCAAATTGGTTTTCGATAATATCGATGGCTAAATCTACCGCTTCAGTAGGTGTTTTATGTTTCAATTGCAAAAGCAAACATTCTTGCAAATCGCGCGCACCCACACCAGCCGGTTCTAATTCGTGCACTATATGCAAAATACGCTCAACCGTTTCTTCATCGGTATAAATTCCTTGCGTAAAGGCCAAATCATCTACAATATCAGGTACACTTCGTCGGATATAGCCCATATCATCAATACTTCCCACTAAAAATTCGGCAATTTCGCGATCGGCGTCTTCTAAAATAAAAGTATTCAATTGGTTGATTAAATCCTGATGAAAACTAATGGGCGCCGCATAGGGCATTTCACGATCTTCGTCGTCGCTATAATTGTTTACTTGAGTTTTGTAATCGGGTGTATCGTCATCGCTCAGATAATCATCAATATTAATATCGTCGGCCTCAATTCGATCGGAGTCTTCATAATCATCAAATTCTTCGTTAGCATATTCATCTGCTTCGTAATTATCCTCTGCTCCTGCTTCGAGAGCCGGATTTTCATTCATTTCTTCTAACAAACGTTGTTCAAAAGCTTGCGTAGGCAATTGAATTAACTTCATCAACTGTATTTGTTGCGGAGATAATTTTTGAGATAATTTTAAATTTAGAAATTGCTTTAGCATAAAAAAAATGACTGAGTTACTACGTGACTAAATCGGTGAGTAACTTTTACTGATGAATTATAATTATTTTACTTAGATTCTTTTTCCTAAAATTCTGCATTGCCAGGTGTTCTCGGAAACGGAATTACATCGCGAATATTGGTCATTCCGGTTACAAACAACACCAAACGCTCAAATCCTAATCCAAAACCAGAGTGAACTGCACTTCCAAAACGACGAGTATCCAAATACCACCATAACTCCTCTTCATCAATACCCAAGGCTTTCATTTTTTCGACTAACACCTCATAACGTTCTTCTCGTTGAGAGCCTCCAACAATTTCACCAATTCCTGGAAACAAAATATCCATAGCACGAACTGTTTTACCATCTTCATTCAAACGCATGTAAAATGCTTTAATATTGGCTGGATAATCATATAAAATCACCGGACATTTAAAGTGTTTTTCAACCAAATAACGTTCGTGTTCGGATTGCAAATCAGCTCCCCATTCTTCGATAATAAACTGAAATTTTTTCTTTTTATTGGGGGTCGAATTTTTCAAAATATCAATGGCTTCGGTATACGAAACGCGCTTAAAGTTATTATCCAGCACAAAATTCAGTTTTTCTAACAAACTCATTTCGCTTCGTTCGGCTTGTGGCTTGGATTTTTCTTCGTCTAACAAACGTGTTTCTAAAAACTTCAAATCATCTTGACATTTATCTAAAGTATATTTGATAACATATTGAATGAAGTCTTCGGCCAAATCCATGTTATCATCCAAATCATTAAAAGCCACTTCGGGTTCGATCATCCAAAACTCGGCTAAATGGCGAGAAGTATTCGAATTTTCTGCTCTAAAAGTAGGCCCGAAAGTATAAATTTGACCCAAGGCCATGGCAAAAGTTTCCCCTTCTAATTGTCCGGAAACCGTCAAATTGGTTTCTTTTCCAAAAAAATCTTCTTTATAATTTACTTCCCCCTCTTCTGTTCTTGGCGGATTATCAAAGGGTAAAGCGGTAACTTTAAACATTTCGCCAGCACCTTCAGCATCCGAACCGGTAATAATTGGTGTATTTACATAGACAAATCCTTTTTCGTGAAAATAATTATGAACAGCATACGACAATACCGAACGCACACGCATGATGGCACCGAAAGCATTGGTGCGTACACGTAAATGAGCATTTTCACGTAAAAATTCTAATGAATGTTTTTTAGGTTGCATAGGGAATTTCTCTGCATCCGAATCGCCCAAAATTTCCAGCTTTGCAACTTGAATTTCATATTTCTGGCCAGCTCCTTTACTTTCTACTAAAGTTCCGATTACCGAAATAGCAGCTCCCGTTGTAATTCGTTTTAAAGTTTCTTCTGGTGTATTTTCAAAATCGACTACACACTGAATATTATGAATGGTTGACCCATCGTTTAAAGCAATAAATTGATTGTTTCTAAAAGTCCTAACCCATCCCTTTGCATTTACATCTTGAAGAGTCGTGGCACTCTTTAGCAAGTCTTTAACTTTTGTGTGTTTCATTTTTATAAAAATCGATTTAAAAGTAGTTATTCAATCCATGCAAATATAAAGCATTTCTTTGTAATTGCCCGTATTTTAGGACTTCGTTAAACGGTTTCGTATCAAGAGAAACCATTATTTAAGATACTATTTATTCCGTTTAATTCAAAAAAAATCCTGCAAGGTTGATGCAGGATTTAAATTATTCAAAATAATACTCTGATTAGGCATTCTTAACATGAACATCCATTTGTGGAAATGGAATATTCAAATTATAATCGGCAAATTTGGTATAGACCTTTTCGTTCATTTCAAAAAAGACATTCCAATAATCTGTTCCATTTACCCAAACACGAACCACAAAATTAACCGAACTTCCTGCTAATTCCGATAATCCCATAAAGACTTCTGGATCTTTTAAAATTCGGTTATCGGCAGCGATAAAATCAGAAATAGCACGTTTAAAATCTTCAATATTATCGCCATAAGCAATTCCGAAAGTCCAATCCACTCGTCGTAAATCCTCTGCCGAATAATTGATTAAAGCACCTGTTGATAAAGGTCCATTGGGAATAATCACTAATTTTTTATCGGGTGTATTCAACATAGTCGAAAAAATATTAATTTCTTTTACAGTTCCGGTAAAACCCTGCGCTTCGATAAAATCACCTAATTTAAAAGGTTTCAAAATCAAAATAATAACACCACCCGCAAAATTTTGTAAAGTACCCGACAAAGCCATACCAACAGCCAGACCAGCAGCACCAATAATGGCTACAAACGAGGTCATTTCGATACCAATCATGCCCATTACCGTAATAATAACTAAAGCTTTAAGGGTAATGTTTGCCAAACTTTTCAAGAACGGAACTAACGATTGGTCGATTTTAGATTTTTCTAATGATTTTCCAACTGCTTTGGTAATGATTTTGGTTAACCATAACCCAATCACAAGAACTACAATTCCGCCCAGTAATTTTGGTGCGTATTCAATTCCGAGATTTATCATTTTTTCGAAGTAATTATTAACTTGATTGAATTCTTTCTCCATAGTAAAAATTAAATGTTTAAGTGAATTTGATAAAACGAAACTTGTTTTGAAAACAAAAAAACAATCCTGTTTTCCTTTTTAAGTTCTCAAATTTACAAAATTTGAATTTGCTCGAAAAACTACTGATTTAGAAAATCGCTTATTTTATGTCCGAATTTTCAGATTCTTCATCAGAATCACTCAAATCAGCTAACACATCTATGGTCGGTTTTACAAATTCTTGCTGATTTGCTATTTTTTTATTAAAAGTTAAAACCAAACAAGGCAATAACATTAAATTAGACAGCATTCCAAAAGCCAACGTAATGGCTATCAAACCTCCAAGCGCCACAGTACCGCCAAAATCGGATAACATGAAAACCGAAAATCCAGCAAATAAAACGACCGAAGTATAAAACATACTCACACCAGCTTCTTTTAAAGTAGCATAAACAGAACGTTTTATCTTCCAATTATTTCGAACCAATTCTTGACGGTATTGCGCTAAAAAATGGATCGTATCATCTACCGAAATACCAAATGCAATACTAAAAACCAAAATAGTCGACGGTTTTAACGGAATTCCGAAAAAACCCATTAATCCGCCGGTAATAACCAAGGGTAATAAATTCGGAATTAAAGAAACAATTACCATTTTAAAGGAACGAAATAAGAAAATCATCAACAAGGATATCAATAAAATAGCGAATAAAATCGAAGTCACTAAATTATCCAACAAATATTTTGTCCCTTTTTCAAAAACCAATGCTTTACCCGTTAGCACCACTTTATAACGATCTGCCGGAAAAACCGAATCAATTTTTGATTGCAATTTATCTTCAATAACCCCCATGTTTCCAGTGCCAATATCTTTCATGAAAGTTGTAATACGCGCAATTTGCCCAGTGCTATCCACGTAACTTTTCATGATGTTTTGGTCGGTATTTTTGCTGGTATTTTTAGCATAACTCAAAATAAACGACTGTTCTTGCGAAGTGGGCAATGCATAAAAATCGGGATTACCATTGTAATAAGCCTGTTTGGAATATTTAACCAAATTCAAAATTGAAATTGGTTTCGACAATTCAGGAATAGCTTCGATTGTTTCTTGCAATTGATTCATTTTTTTGAGCGTCGAAAGTTTCATCACGCCTTTTTTTCTTTTGGTATCAATGGTGATTTCCAAAGGCATAATACCATCAAACTCTTTTTCAAAGAATACGATGTCATTAAAAAAATCGGTTTTTTGAGGCATATCTTCAATCAAACTTCCCGATGTTTTAATCTTTAAAGCACCAATTGTTCCAACAGCAAAAATCAAAATTGCCACGGCGTACACATAACGTCGGTTGTAACGAACGGTATGCTCAATCCAGTCCATAAAAACCTTAGTATAATTTCGACTCAAATGCTCCAAATGCTTTTCTTTAGGAATAGGCTGGTAACTGTAATAAATCGGAATAGTTATCAAACACAAGAAAAACAAGGCCACAATACTTACTGAGGCCACAATTCCAAACTCTTTTAGCAAAACACTATTAGTGATTACAAAAGTGGCAAATCCGGCAGCTGTTGTCAAATTTGTCATTAAAGTGGCTGTCCCAACTTTGGTAATCACGCGTTGTAAAGCTCGGGCTTTATTACCATGAGCTTGATATTCTTGTTGGTATTTATTAGTAAGAAAAATACAATTCGGAATTCCGATTACAATAACCAATGACGGCACTAACGCAGTTAAAACGGTAATTTCGTAATGAAAAAGTCCTAAGAACCCAAAAGTCCACATTACACCAACAATTACGATTATCATCGAAATCAAAGTAGCGCGGAAAGATCGGAAGAAGAAAAAGAATATAAAAGAAGTAACAAACAAGGAAGCTCCCACAAATAAACTAATTTCGTCGGTAATACTTTTAGCATTTAATGTGCGCACATAAGGCATTCCCGAAACACGTAAATTAATTCCGGTTTCTTTTTCGAAAGCTTCAATTTTCGGAATAAAATCGTTAATAATATAATCTTTCCTATGAGCGGTATTAACAATTTTTTTATCCAAATAAATAGCCGAACGGATGGAACCACTTTTTTTATTGAAAAGCAATCCTTCGTAAAAAGGCATTTTGGTAAACAATTCTTCTTTAAGACTTTTTAAGTAAGCGTCATTATTCACTTTTGTTTGATTAACAAAAGGAACTAATTCGAAGGTTTGTAAGGAATCGTTTTTTTGTATTTTTTTTAAATCCGTAATCGAAACTACCAAATCAACCTCTTTTTGCGCTTTAAACGATTTCATCAATTTATCCCAAGCGGCAAAATTTTTAGGGGTATAAAAAGCATCATCTTTTACCCCAACTACTATCAAATTACCTTCTTCGCCAAATTCTTTTAAAAATTGATTGTATTCGTTGTTTATGGGATGATCATCTGGCAATAAATTGGCTTCGGTGAAAGAAAACTGAATGTTTTTCCATTGCAATCCAAAAAAAACGGTAAGTAAAACAATACCACTAATAATGGCAATTCGATTTTTTAAAACCAATCGTGCAACAAACTCCCAAAAGCCAACCTTTAATTTCTTTTTCATAATTTTTAAAATGGTTGCAAAGGTAATAAAACAGCCTTAAAAGCTTAGGTATAAGGCCATTTTTTATAAAAACATTAAGTTGCTCTTGCTTCGTATTTATTTACAATAAAATAATTGCTCAAAATGTAAAACGCATCATTCCTTTTTTCATATTTGCATTGTATTTGAGCGGGTATTCACACAAAATAAAAGTGGAATGAAAAAATATAAAAACGGCTTGTTTTACTTAGCCATTACCGGAGGTTTTACCTTTTTAATGTTTTTAATAATTCACAAAGGAAAATCGCTCGAACGCGGGAATACTAATTGGGATAAAACGCTACCACACAGCTCGTGGGAAGATTTTATTATTTTAATCCAGCACAATTTTAACCATCCACTTGCCATTCTTTTAGCACAAATAATTACCATCATTATTACAGCACGATTGTTTGGATGGGTTTTTAAAAAAATTGGACAACCTACCGTAATTGGCGAAATTATTGCCGGAATTGCGTTAGGTCCTTCCCTACTTGGGCTCTATTTTCCAGAATTTTTTGCTGAATTATTTCCCCTTGCCTCTTTAGGAAATTTGGAATTTTTAAGTCAAATTGGATTGATTCTCTTCATGTTTGTCATCGGAATGGAGTTGGATTTGAATGTTTTAAAAAACAAAGCCAACGATGCCATCGTAATTAGTCACGCCAGCATTGTCATTCCGTTTACACTCGGAATTGGATTGGCTTATTTTGTTTTTAACGATTTTGCTCCCGACGGAGTGAAATTCATCTCCTTCAGTCTTTTTATGGGAATTGCCATGAGCATTACGGCTTTTCCAGTTTTGGCACGCATTGGCCAAGAACGTGGCATACACAAAACCAAGCTCGGCGCAATTGTAATTACCTGCGCCGCAGCCGATGATATTACGGCTTGGTGTTTGTTAGCAGTCGTAATAGCAATTGTAAAAGCAGGGACTTTTGTGAGTGCATTATACGTTATCTTCTTGGCATTTTTGTACGTTTTAGTCATGCTATTTATGGTAAAACCGTTTTTAAAACGAATTGGCGATTTATACGGATCTAAGGATTCAATAGAAAAACCCGTAGTGGCTATTTTTGTACTCACCTTGATAATTTCTTCGTATTGTACCGAAGTTATCGGAATTCATGCTTTATTTGGCGCCTTTATGACGGGCGCTATCATGCCCAACATACCCAAATTCAGAACCATTTTTATCGAAAAAGTTGAAGATGTTGCGGTGATTTTATTATTACCCTTATTTTTTGTGTTTACAGGCTTAAAAACACAAATCGGATTGATAAACGACTCTTATTTAGGACTCGTTACGGTTATGATTATTCTTGTTGCCGTGATAGGTAAATTTTTCGGAAGTGCCTTCGCCGCTAAATTTGTCGGACAATCCTGGAAAGACAGTTTAACCATTGGCGCCTTAATGAACACACGTGGTTTAATGGAATTGGTGGTTTTGAATATTGGTTTAGAGTTAAAAGTCCTAACGCCAGAAGTTTTCACTATGATGGTGATTATGGCTTTGGTAACCACTTTTATGACAGGTCCTGCGCTTGATGGAATCAATTTCCTTTTCCGAAAAACCTCAAAAGTGGAAGAAATAGAAGTTGTACCCAATCAATACCGCATTTTAATTTCATTTGGAAATAACGAAAAAGGAAAATCTTTGCTTCGATTAGCACATAGTTTAGTCAAAAAACAGAAAAAAAATGCTACAATTGCGGCCATGCATTTGTCTTTAAGCGATGAAATGCATTCGTTCAACATTGATGATACCGAACGTACCAGCTTTATTCCTATTCTGGAAGAATCAAAATTATTACACCAACCTATCGAAACCATTTTTAAAGCCTCTATTGATTTGGAATCGGATATAGCCGAAACTGCGAATCAAGGTGATTACGACTTGCTCTTAATCGGACTTGGAAAATCTATTTTTGAAGGCACTATTTTAGGAAAAATGATTGGATTTACTACCCGAATCATCAATCCGGATCGGTTATTAGATAAATTTACAGGGAAAGAAGGGCTTTTTAAAAACTCTCCTTTTGACGAACGCACCCGTTGGATTATTTCGAAAACCAAAATGCCTCTAGGTATTTTAGTCGATAAAGATTTACAGCAAGTACATCAGGTTTTTATTCCTATTTTCACTCCAGAAGACACATTTTTATTGGATTACGCCCAAAAATTAATTTTCAATAACAATTCAAACATCGTAATTTTGGATGTAAACGGAAATGCAGATTCAAATTTTTTAATTCAAAGCACTATTCATTCGTTACAAACCAAACACCCGAAAAACATCATTTTAAGTAACGAAAGAATAATCAAAAAAGACTTTTTAATCCAACAAGATTTGATGATTATTAGCTTGGAAAGCTGGAAAAACCTTTTAGATTCGAGAAGCATTTGGCTAAGCAACGTGCCTTCTGTTTTAATTATAAAACCTTAAAAAATGAATTGGATTTTACTTGTCATTGCCGGATTATTTGAAGTCGGATTTGCCTCTTGCTTAGGCAAAGCGAAAGAATCAACGGGAATGATTGCCACGTACTGGATGATTGGATTTTTTGTTTGCTTGACCATCAGCATGGTGCTACTTTATAAAGCGACACAAACTTTACCTATTGGCACCGCTTATGCCGTTTGGACAGGCGTTGGAGCCGTTGGTACTGTTTTGGTGGGGATTTTCATTTTTAAAGAACCTGCTACTTTTTGGCGCATTTTCTTTTTAACTACTTTAATTGCCTCCATTATCGGACTCAAATTTGTGTCGAGTCATTAATACAACGCCACATTTCTCAACAAAAAAAATCCGTTTTGTAATGCTACAAAACGGATTTTTTTTAAGTGTAGAAACACACTTAAACCTTCATGATTTCTGCTTCTTTCAAAACCAAAAGCTCGTCAATTTTTTTAATATAAGTATTAGTTAGGTTTTGCACTTCTTCTTCAGCTCCTTTACAAACATCTTCAGAAGTTCCTTCTTTTTCTAATTTTTTAATATCGCTATTGGCATCTTTACGTGCATTTCGGATACTGATTTTAGCATCTTCTGCTTCCGCTTTAGCTTGTTTAGCCAAATCTTTACGACGTTCCTCTGTTAATGGCGGTACACTAATAATTACTACATCGCCATTATTCATTGGATTAAAACCTAAATTAGCGATCATAATAGCCTTTTCGATGGCTTGCAACATATTTTTTTCGAAAGGTTGCAACGTAATAGTTCGCGCATCGGGAATACTAATTTTAGAAACTTGATTTAACGGAGTTGAAGACCCGTAATAATCCACAAAAACACTTCCTAACATAGCAGGAGATGCTTTACCCGCGCGGATATTTAAAAAAGCTTTTTCTAAGTGCGAAACAGAATCAGCCATAGCTTCTTCGGTACTCTCTAATACAAAATCGATTTCTTCGTTCATACTTTTTACTTAATTTGTAGTTAACAAGCTCGTATTCAAACTTATTTTTATTAATTATCGACTACTGTTCCGACATTTTCACCTTGGCAAATTTTCAACAAATTACCTACTTTATTCATATCAAAAACCACTATCGGTAATTTATTTTCTTGACTCAATGTGAATGCCGTAGTATCCATTACATTTAAACCTTTCTTTAAAACATCTTCAAAAGAAATAGTTTCAAATTTGATAGCGTTACTGTTTTTTTCAGGATCACAATCGTACACACCGTCGACTCTAGTTCCTTTTAAAATTACATCAGCATTTATTTCGATACCTCTTAAAACAGCAGCTGTATCGGTTGTAAAATAAGGATTCCCAGTTCCAGCTCCGAAAATCACAATTCGGTTTTTCTCTAAATGGCGAACCGCTCTTCTTTTGATATAAGGCTCGGCTATCGATTCTATTTTAAGTGCTGTTTGCAAACGCGTTAACATACCGTGATCTTCTAAAGCACCTTGAAGTGCCATACCATTAATTACGGTGGCCAACATCCCCATATAATCACCTTGAACCCTATCCATACCCGAACTCACACCCGAAACACCTCTAAAAATATTTCCTCCTCCAATAACTATGGCAATTTCTACACCTTGATCATGAATTTGCTTAATTTCATTTGCATATTCAGCTAAGCGTTTAGGATCAATTCCATATTGCAAATCACCCATTAGGGCTTCACCGCTCAATTTCAGAAGAATTCTTTTGTATTTCATATGTAAGTCGCGTTTGTTTGTGCAAATATAGACATATTCTGATTTTCTGAAATAGCGATGACTAAATTTAATTAAAGCTTTTTTAACTGTAGTTTGGCGGTTACATTCTTATAATCTTTGATTTTTTTAGTAAATTTAGAAACCTAATTATTAAAATAGTCAACATGAACAGCACCGTAGCTAAATCTTTGTTTTCAAGTCACTCGTATGAAGAATACCGTAAAATCGTAACCGATTTATTAACCGAAGGAAAAACGAGCGGCAATGAACAATCTGAGGACTTAGTAAATTATAGCCGTTTAAATGAAAAAAGAATGGATCGTTTAGAAAAAACCATTCAAATTACACCTGAAACGCAAAAAGTTATAAAAAACCTCAAACACGATTATATTTGGTTGGTCATTTCGGAAGGTTGGTGTGGCGATGCAGCACAAATACTCCCTATCATTCACAAAATGGCCGAAATAGATTCTAAAAAAATTGATTTACGAATTGTATTTCGCGATGAAAACCTGGAATTAATGGACTATTTTCTAACCAATAAAGGAAGAGCTATACCTAAATTAATCATTATTAATAAAGCTACTGCTCAAGTGGAAAATCACTGGGGTCCCCGGCCAATTGGTGCTGCTGAATTAATTGCCTCTTACAAAAAACAAAACAGCAAATTTGATGAGACCATTAAAACGGAACTTCAATTATGGTATTTACACGATAAGGGATTAAGCACCCAAGCCGAAATTATTGAAACCATGCTTTTTGTAGAACGAAATTAAGCCAAACAAAAAGCCCATCGAAACCGATGGGCTTTTGTGTAAAATAAATCGTCGTTATTATGCTTCGAATGGAAGGATAGAAACGTATGATTTGTTATCTCTTTTCTTTTGGAACTTCACAATTCCATCAACTTTTGCATGTAAAGTATGATCTTTACTAATGTAAACGTTTTCACCTGGATTATGCTTAGAACCTCTTTGTCTTACGATGATGTTTCCAGCAATAGCAGCTTGACCTCCGTAAATCTTAACGCCTAAACGTTTCGATTCTGATTCTCTACCATTCTTCGAACTACCGACACCTTTCTTGTGAGCCATGATGTTTTAGTTTTAATATTGTTATTATTCTTTAGTATCTTCTTTTTTTGCTTTTGGAGCAGCTTTTTTTGCTTTTGGAGCAGCTTCTACCTCTTCAGTAGCTGGTTCAGCTGTTTTTTTAGCAACCGCTTTTTTAGCAGTACCTTTAGCAGAAATACCTTCAATTACAATTTGTGTAAGATATTGTCTGTGACCGTTTCTTTTTTTGTAACCTTTTCTTCTTTTCTTTTTGAAAACAATTACTTTATCACCTTTTAAGTGTTGTAACACTTTGGCTTCTACAGAAGCACCTTCTATAGCTGGGGCGCCTAAAGTTACGCTTCCGTTATCATCTACTAAAAGAACTTTATCAAAAGTAATTTTTGATCCTTCTTCGTTTGACAAACGATTCACATAAACCTTTAAGTCTTTGCTTACTTTAAATTGTTGCCCTGCTATCTCTACGATTGCGTACATATCAAATTGATTTATTAATTTTAAGGTTGCAAATATACAACTAAAAAATTACTCTGCAATTGTTAACTTAAAAATTATTACAAATCAAGTAAATTTAATGAATAACAGCTTTTTAAGTCTTTAAAAATAGACTTTAATTTTGTTAAAAATATCAGAAAAAACACCTCCAAAAAGCACTACACAACAAAAAAAAGTATTTTTGAGTAACACAAACCAATAAGCTACTACTTATAAAGTACTAAACTAATTTTATTAATCTTCTATGAAAAAAAAACTAATGGTTTTAGGCGCATCACTGTTGCTAGGTGGAGTTACATCGGCACAAAAAGTTACATTTGAAGAATATGATTTAGACAACGGATTACATGTTATTTTACACCAAGATTCTTCGGCTCCAGTTGTAATCACCTCTGTAATGTATCACGTTGGCTCAAAAGATGAAAATCCAGATCGCACTGGATTTGCCCACTTTTTTGAACACTTATTATTTGAAGGCACCGAAAATATAAAAAGAGGTGAATGGTTCAAAATTGTAACTGCCAACGGCGGCGTGAATAACGCCAACACTTCGGATGACCGCACTTATTACTACGAAGTTTTTCCTTCAAATAATTTGGAACTTGGTTTATGGATGGAATCGGAACGCTTGTTACACCCGATTATCAATCAAATTGGAGTAGACACACAAAATGAAGTCGTGAAAGAAGAAAAAAGAACACGCTACGACAACCGTCCTTATGGCAATATTTTTACTGTCGTAAAAGAAAAAATGTTCGAAGTACACCCTTACCGATGGACAACCATTGGCTCCATGAAAGATTTGGACGCCGCTACTTTGGATGAGTTTAAAGCCTTCAATAAAAAATTCTATATTCCTAATAATGCCGTATTAGTTGTTGCAGGTGATTTTGAAAAAAGCCAAGCAAAAGAATGGATTAAAAAATATTTTGGTATCATTCCTAAAGGCGAAAAAATCACCAAAAAAACCTATCTAGAAAAACCAATTACCGAAACCATAAAGGCCACTTACGAAGATCCAAATATTCAATTACCCATGTTGGTAACTGCCTACCGAACACCTTCTATGAAAACCAGAGACGCCCGTGTTTTGGATTTGATTTCGGCTTATTTAAGCAACGGTAAAAGCTCTAAGTTGTATAAAAAAATTGTAGACCAAGAGAAAAAAGCCCTTCAAATTGGCGCTTTTGGTTACAACCAAGAAGATTACAGCATGTATATTTTGTACGGAATTCCGATGGGAACGACTACATCAGCGGAGCTTTTAAAAGAAATAGATGAAGAAATTGTAAAAATTCAAACTGATTTAATCTCGGAAACGGACTATCAGAAACTTCAAAACAAATTCGACAACAACTATGTCAATGCCAATTCGAGCATAGAAGGAATTGCCGAAAATTTAGCTTCTTTTTACCTTTTATACGGTGACGTAAATTTGATTAATACTGAAATTGAAATGATCCATTCTATCACCAGAGAAGAAATTAGGGAGGTAGCTAAAAAATACTTAAACCCGAACCAACGCTTGGTTTTAGATTACGTACCAGCAAAAGCTAAATCCCAAAACTAATCTTAAGCAAAATGAAAAAAATAACACTCGTAATTTTAGCATTGACTTTCACCGGAATGATACAAGCACAAGATAGGCTCCAACCAAAACCAGGACCAGCACCAAAAGTAAATATTAAAAAACCGCAAAGTTTCACTTTGAACAACGGACTAAAAGTCTTGGTTGTAGAAAACCATAAACTACCTAGAGTCACCTTCAATCTAACCATTGACAACCCTCCTTTTGTAGAAGGATCGAAAAAGGGCGTTGACGAACTCACTAGTGCTATGATGGGAAATGGCACCACCCAAACCACCAAAGAAGCTTTTAACGAAGAAATCGATTTTTTAGGTGCTAATATTAATTTTAGTTCACAAGGAGCTTATGCCAATGCACTATCGAAGTACAGCAAAAGAGTACTGGAATTGCTTGCCGAAGGTTGTTTGCAACCGCAATTTACAACGGAAGAATTTGACAAAGAGAAAAACAAAATCATAGAAAGTTTAAAAGCCGATGAAAAAAGCGTTCCGGCAATTTCCAACAGAGTAGTTGATGCACTGGCTTATGGAACACAACATCCGTATGGCGAATTTATCACCGAAAACACTTTACAAAATGTAACCTTACAAGATGTACAAAACAATTACAAAACTTATTTTTCGCCCGAAAATGCGTATTTGATTATTGTCGGAGATGTTACTTACAGTAAAATAAAACCAACTGTTGAGCAACTTTTTGGTTCTTGGCAAAAAAACACCTTGCCGGTACAAAATTATGCCAAACCAGCAAACGTCTCGCAATTGGAAATTGATTTAATTGATGTTCCAA
This sequence comes from Flavobacterium agrisoli, assembly GCF_016522065.1. Lineage (GTDB taxonomy): Bacteria > Bacteroidota > Bacteroidia > Flavobacteriales > Flavobacteriaceae > Flavobacterium > Flavobacterium agrisoli. Next base: position 119,706 of record NZ_JAEHFV010000005.1, read on the forward strand.
ACGCCGTACAATCGGAAATTGCCTTGGTGAATACCGTGAATTTAAAAATGAACGATGCCGACTTTTTTCCGGTAGTGATTGCAAATCAAATTTTAGGTGGCGATTTTCAAAGTTATTTGAACATGAATTTAAGAGAAGCTCACGCCTGGACTTATGGCGCGAATTCCTCAATAGGCAGCAGTAAATACGCCTCAAAATTCATTGCCAAATCTGCGGTTAGAAATGCGGTAACCGATAGCGCAGTAGTAGAATTTCTTAAAGAAATCAAGAAAATAAGAAGTGAAAAAGTAGACGAAACGACACTTAAAAATGTAAAAGCCGGCTACATTGGTCGTTTTGTAATGCAAGTTGAAAAACCTCAAACTGTTGCGCGATACGCTTTGAATATTGAGACCGAAAATCTTCCTGCCGACTTTTACGAAAAATACATTCAAACCATTAACGCAGTAACTTCGGATGACATTTTACGAGTTGCCAACAAATATTTCTTGGCAGACAACATGCGCATCATCATCACCGGGAAAGCTTCGGAGATAAGTTCGGGATTAGAAAAACTAAATATTCCGATTAAGTATTATGATAAATTTGCAAATCCAACTGAAAAAAAGGCAGCCACCAAAGAAGTTCCAGCGGGTGTAACCGCAAAAAGCGTTTTCGAAAAATACATTCAAAGTATTGGTGGCGAAAAAAACCTATCTAAAATCAAAACCATTGCCATGTTTGGCTCTTCTACCATTCCGCAAGCGCCTTCTCCTTTATCGTTTACCTCAAAAATTGATGTAAGTGGCAAATCGATGGTTGAACTAAACATGAACGGCATGAGCATCATGAAACAAGTAGTTAATGATAAAGAAGCCTATGTGGTTCAACAAGGACAACGCAACAATTTTGAAGGAGCTATTTTAAAAGAAATGCAAAACAACGCAAAACCTTTTGAAGAATTAGAATTAGCCAAACGAAACGACTTAAAAGTGGACCGAATAGAAACCATTAATAATGCTGATGCATACGTTATTTCTAATGACAAATCAACTTATTATTATAATGTGGCAACTGGTTTAAAAGTTGCCGAAACCAAACGCATCAAACAAGGCGATAAAGAAGTTCCCGTTACTACCAATTTTGCCGATTACAAAGAAGTAAATGGAATCAAATTACCTTTTAATATTATTCAAAATGTAGGTTTTGAATTGAATATAAAAATGAAAGAAGTAAAAATAAATGAAGATGTAGCAGCTGCTGACTTTAAATAAAAACATCTAAAAATCACTAAAAAGGCTGTCTTCGGGCAGCTTTTTTTATGCCTTAAATAAATCATTTTTTAGCGGATAAATAAACGCCAATTAAAACTCCAAAAGCACCAATTAACTGAAAAGGCGACAACAATTCGCCATCTAAAAAGCCCCACAAACAAGCCACAATCGGAATAAGATAGGTTACCGAAGTAGCAAAAACCGGTGAGGATATCTGAATTAATTTAAAAAAAACCACATTGGCAATACCAGTACCCATCACACCTAAAATCAAGATAAACCACAAGGATTCTTGCACTTTTTGTATTTGCACTACTTCTGCAAAACCAGTTCCGAATAAAATTATCAAAGCTGGAAATAACAAAATAACAAAATTACCCGTGGTTATACTAAGTGAATTCAAATCAGACAAATACTTTTTAATTAAATTCACGTTTAAGGCATAACAAAAACAAGCAATTAAAATCAGAATCACATAGTAGTAATTTTGATTAGGATGATTGGCCGCACCACTAAAAACAATCAAACTACTACCCAATAAGCCAATAAAAACACCTAAAACTTGACGGCGTTTCACTAAAATCCCAAAAGCTAAAACACCAATTAACAACGTAATTAAAGGTGTTAGCGAATTTAAAATTCCGGTAGTAGAACTATCTATTTGCGTTTCGGCTATGGCAAAAAGATAAGCAGGCAAAAAAGTCCCGAATAAAGAGGTCATGGCAATATATTTCCATTGTTTTTTCGGGATTTTAAGTAGACTTTTAAAACCGATTAGTAGCAAAAACAAAGCGGCAAAAATAATTCGAAGTGAACCCAATTGAAAAGCTGTTAAACCAATTAAGCCTTTTTTTATCAAAATAAATGAGCTACCCCAAATTAAGGAAAGCACAAAAAGGTAAAGCCATTTTAATTGTTTCGCATCCATGTTTTGCAATTAAAGAAAAAAAAGATTTTGAAAATGTAACGATTAGAAATAACCAAAATACACTTTTAAAAAAGCAATCGTTATTTCCATTGCATGGTTTCCATCAAACGTTTCATGTCGTTTTGCAAATAACTTGCTGCTGGCATGATCGAGTCGAAATTGGGTTTAGCATAAAAATAAACCGAACCAGTAATAAAATGTCGGGTACTATCGGTTAGATAAAACTGTGAATTCGTCGCTGCGTTGCCATCTACTTGATAAAACATTCCGTAGACTTTTTTATCAGCATTAACGAAAGGTTGCTCCAAAATATCATCGGCTTTAATAACATGTTCGTAAGTTAGTTTTTGAGCATCACGCAATAATTTATCAATATCGCCCGAAACCGGTTTATAGGTTAAATAAATGGTCGCTTTCATTTTAGGATAGTTAATAGCAAAACCACAATCTTTTTCACCTTTAATAATGGCATTGGCATTCATTTCAAAAGAAAAAGGGCAATTGTTTTGAAAAGCTGCATATTTTGCTTCGGGGTAATCCAAACGCAGATAACTCGCAGGTTTTGGCAAAACATCATCTTTACAGGAAGAAATCGACAACAAAAGCAACACTACCATTACCACAAAAAGTCCATTTTTACTCGCTTTCATTACTCAATTGTTACTTTAATTTGTTTAACTCTTTTTTTATCGACAGTTTCGATGGTGAACATACAATTTTCGAATGCTATTTTTTGTCCTTTTTTTGGAAAATTTCCTACAATTTCTAAAATAAATCCGGCCAATGTTTCGGCTTCTCCTTTTTTTAGTTCAAAAACTTCTTCCTCCACATCTACTATTCGGTAAAAATCCTTCAAATTTATCTTTCCTTCAAACAAGAAATTTTTATCATCTATTTGCGAAAAATTGATATTTTCATCATCAAATTCATCGCTAATATCACCTACAATTTCTTCGATTACATCTTCTAAAGAAACCAAGCCAGAAGTGCCACCGTACTCGTCAACCACGATGGCCAAATGGCTTTTCAAACTCTGAAAATCTTTGAGCAAATTGTCTAATTTTTTATTTTCCGGAACAAAAAAAGGGGCTCGCAATAAGGTTTGCCATTCAAAATTTTCAGAATCGATATGAGGTAATAAGTCTTTAACAAACAAAACGCCTTCAATTTGATCGATAGTATCTTTATAAACCGGAATTCGAGAATAGCCTTTTTCAATAATTTTAGGATAAATTTCGCTAAATGTTTCTTCGATATCCAAGGCAAAAATATCAATACGCGGACTCATAACTTGTTTGGTATCGGTATTTCCGAAAGAGACAATTCCCTCTAAAATTTTTTGCTCTTCGGTTGAAGTATCGTCAGAATCAGTTAATTCAAGGGCTTGCGAAAGCTGATCTACCGAAAAGTTGCTTTTTTGTTTACCCAATTTATTGTGCAAAAATAGTGTAGTGGAACGCATGGGTAAACTTATAGGAGAAAGAATTTTATCTAAAAAAGCAATTGGATAAGCTACTTGTTTGGCAAACTTTAAATTGTTACGACTCGCATACACTTTAGGCAAAACTTCGCCAAATAATAAAATTAAAAAAGTAACCAAAATTACTTCTAAAATAAATTTTAAAACAGCCGATTCTACTCCGCCAAAAATAGATTTCCCGACAAAGGAAAATAAAATCACTACCGCAATATTGATGAAATTATTAGCAACTAAAAGCGTTGCGAGGAGTTTTTTGGGTTTTTCTAATAATGAGGCGATGATTTCTCCTTTAGCATCATTTTCTTGGAGTGCATCGTCAATATCTTTTTGAGAAAGGGAAAAAAGAGCAACTTCGGCTCCCGAAACTAAGGCCGAAAAAAATAGTAAAACCATTATTCCGACAAAACCAATTATCATATTGGCATCTACAACAATTGCAGTGTATAAACTGGGCTCTGGGTCCAAATTAATTCAAATTAGTTAAACATTAAAACGGTAAGTCGTTAATAGGCAAACCATTATTAGAATCGTCAAAGTTAGTGTTTTTTGGCGATTCGGAATTCAAATTTTGCTTATTTGCTTCGTTCTCTTTTTTAGTAGACAAAAAGGTAAACTCGGTAACCTGAATTTCGACCGTATGGCGCATTTGTCCATCATCACCTTGCCATTGTCTTGATTTGATGCGGCCTTCTACATAAATTTTATCACCTTTGGATAAGTATTTTTCGCAAATTTCGGCGGCTTTATTGCGTACAACCAAATTATGCCATTCGGTAGAAGTGATTTTTTCGTTGGTCGATTTGTTGATATACACTTCGTTGGTAGCCAATTGAAAACGCCCAATACAGTTTCCTCCTTCAAAATAATGCATTTTTACATCATCTCCTAAATGGCCAATTAACATTACTTTATTTAAGGTTCCGCTCATGAAAATATGGTATTTCTCCAAAGATACATTTTTTTAAAAAACAATATTAAAGCGATTCTAAAAAATTATGTATCACAATCGGAAAAGGAAAAAGTTTCGCCTCTTGCAGTGAAATCCCCGACTCTAAAACACCTTTTATACGCACTTTCCAAAACTTAATATTTAAATGTTGGTGCGATAATTTATGCACAATGGCTTTACAATTCAATTCTTCAATACCAATAGGAATATATGGCTGAAAAAAGCCTACTTCAATAACCGATGATATATAATCGAAATCTTTCTCTTCACTAGTTTCCAAAAGCGGAAATTCATATAAATTCTGCCAAATTCCTTTTCGAGTTCGTTGCTGCAAGAGTGTTTTTCCTTGCTCATCTTGAACAATAAAATAATTAAAAAAACGGTTGGTAACTTTGGTTTTTTTCAACTTTACAGGTAGCTGAGCAACTTTATTCATTTTTAAAGCCAAACAACTTTCGTTAAAAACACAACTAGCACAATCTGGATTTTTAGGCACACATTGCAAAGCGCCAAACTCCATAATAGCCTGATTAAATTGTGCAGGATTATTTTTGGGCATTAATTCGAAAGCCAAGTTATAAAATTCGGTTTTAGTCGCCGGCAAAGCAATATCCGATTCCATATTAAAATAACGCGCTAGCACTCGAAATACATTTCCATCTACAACCGGAACAGCTTCGTTATACGAAAAAGAAGCTATTGCCGCCGCAGTATATTGCCCAACTCCTTTTAGCTGCAACAACTCTTTATAGGTCTGCGGAAAAACACCGTTTAATTCAGATGCAATATATTGTGCAGTTTGATGCAAATTTCGAGCCCGAGAATAATACCCTAAGCCTTGCCACAATTTAAGGACTTTCTCTTCATCAGCATTAGCCAAATCGAACACCGTAGGAAAAGCTTTTATAAAAGAAAAAAAATAAGGCAATCCTTGCGCTACACGTGTTTGTTGCAGCATGATTTCGGAGAGCCAAATGGGATAAGGATTGCGCGTATTGCGCCAAGGCAAATCGCGCTTGTTTTGTAAATACCACGAAATTAGTAACTTAGAAAAATTCATTATAAATTATTAGACAACAAAAGTAAAAGTTTATGTAATTAAAATTTAACGATTTAGCTTGATTTATTCTTTTTTTAATTCCTATATTTGCAAACTCAAAAAAATAGTACACCAATATAAATACGAAAGAAAATGACGAAAGCAGATATCGTAGCGAAAATTTCAGAAAAATTAGGTCTTGAAAAAGGAGATGTTCAAGCAACAGTGGAAACATTTATGGAAGAAGTAAAATCTTCTTTAGAAACTGGAGACAATGTTTATTTAAGAGGTTTCGGAAGTTTCATCGTAAAAACTAGAGCTGAAAAAACAGGTAGAAACATTTCTAAAAACACTACTATTAAAATTCCAGCGCACAACATTCCTGCTTTTAAACCTGCAAAAGTGTTTGTAGAAGGAGTAAAAACAAATAACGAAGCAAAATAACACTATTAATTAATCATAAAATCGATAAGATATGCCAAGTGGTAAAAAAAGAAAGAGACATAAGGTAGCTACTCACAAAAGAAAAAAAAGAGCGAGAGCTAACCGTCACAAAAAGAAAAAGTAGTTTATAACTACTTTTTTCTTTTTAAACGTTCATTGAAATTGAAAAAAGAAGAAAGAGAAAAGAGAATAGAAAAAAGACGCATAAAAGTCTATCAACTGTACTCTTTTTAATTAATCTTATTTTCTCCGGGTTCAATACCTGTTAAAAATATTGTTTAATCCATCTGTAGATAAGATTTTAGATTTTAGTACCGATAATTATCGGGATCGATTTTAGATTTTTACATCTATTTTCTTTCATCTATTTTCTATTTTCTGAAAAAACAGATAAAAATTTACAGTGTGAATAAAGAATTAATCATTCGATCTAGTTCTGAAGCCGTAGATTTTGCCTTATTAAAAGATGGAAAACTAATTGAATTACATAAAGAAGAAGAAAAAAGCAACTTTCAGGTTGGTGATATTTTTATTGCCAAAATAAGAAAACCCGTTGCTGGACTTAATGCTGCTTTTGTAAATGTTGGCTTTGAAAAAGATGCCTTTTTACATTATCACGATTTAGGACCTAACTTAGCTTCTCAATTGAAATTCATAAAACTTGTAAGCGCAGGTAAATTAAAAGATTTCTCCCTAAAAAACTTTCAGTTTGAAAAAGAGATTGACAAAGATGGCATCATTACTGATATTTTAAGTGCCAATCAATCTGTTTTAGTCCAAGTAGTTAAAGAACCAATATCAACAAAAGGCCCAAGAATTAGCGCTGAGCTCTCTTTGGCAGGACGTTTTATTGTGTTGGTCCCTTTTTCGGATCGTGTTTCTATTTCACAAAAAATAGAAGACAAAAAAGAAAAAGACCGTCTAAAAAAACTTGTACTATCTATCAAACCAAAAGGATTTGGTGTTATTGTTCGTACAGTAGCCGAAGGCAAAAATACAGCCGAATTAGAAAAAGATTTGCAGAACCTGCTAGGCAGATGGACTGCAATGTGTAAAAAATTACCAACTGCTCATCATCCATCAAAAGTATTAGGAGAGCTTAACCGAGCTTCTTCGATTTTACGAGATGTATTTAATGATACCTTTAGCGGTATTCAAATAGATGATGAAGAGTTGTTTCACCAAACGAAAGAATATTTGCAAGAAATTGCGCCTTCAAAACAATCTATTGTAAAGTTTTATCAATCAAACGACACTCCTATTTTTGAGAAATACAACATAGAGAGACAAATCAAAACTTCATTTGGACGTACCGTATCCATGAGCAAAGGTGCTTATTTGATAATCGAACACACCGAAGCCTTGCACGTAATCGACGTAAACAGTGGTAACCGATCAAACAAAGCCACCAATCAAGAAGATACTGCATTAGAAGTAAACATGATTGCAGCAGCAGAAATTGCCCGCCAATTGCGTTTGCGAGATATGGGCGGAATTATAGTAGTTGATTTTATCGATATGTCTAATCCCGACAACAGGAAAGTATTGTTCGACTTCTTGCGAGAAGAAATGAGCGACGATAAAGCCAAGCATAAAATCTTGCCGCCTAGTAAATTTGGATTGGTTCAAATTACCAGACAGCGCGTAAGACCAGAAGTTAACATCAAAACCAGAGAAGAAAATCCCGATAGTGTGAATGGCGAAATTGAAGCGCCTATTTTAATCATCGACCGAATCACCTCTGATTTAGAACGAATTTTAAAAACCCACAAAAAAGTGGTGCTTAACGCCCACCCCTTTGTGGCTGCATACCTCAGTAAAGGTTTTCCATCCTTACGCTCAAAATGGTTTTTTGAGTATAAGAAATGGGTGAAAATCATACCTCGTGACGCTTACACGTATTTAGAATATCATTTCTACGACAACCAAGGAAATGTTATCAAAGAATAAAACCTGAATTCATTCAGAATAAAAAACCGCCAATCTTTTTGATATGGCGGTTTTTTTATGTTCAAAAATGTCACTTTCTTCTGGAAACAAAAAAACGTTTCATCAAATCAGCCGATTCCTCAGCCATAACTCCCGAAACCAAAGTCGTTTTAGGATGCAATTTACCTCCCATGGTCATAAATCCCCTATTTTCATCACGAGCACCAAACACCACTTTCGAAATCTGACTCCAATACAAAGCACCAGCGCACATTTGACAAGGCTCTAACGTCACATACAACGTACAGTCTTTTAAATATTTACTTCCTAAATAATTTGCGGCAGCCGTAATAGATTGCATTTCGGCATGAGCCGTTACATCATGCAGCATTTCGGTAGCATTATGACCTCGCGCGATAATTTTATCAGCTACTACAATAACAGCTCCCACAGGAATTTCGCCTTTTTCAAAAGCAAGTTCGGCCTCTTGCAAGGCGCGTTTCATAAAATAGTCGTCGTTGAAAGGGTTTTCCATAATTGCAAAAATAAGATTTTAAAGCAATTTTTATTATATTTAAATATTGATATTCAAAAATGGAAAGAAAGTATAAAATAACAATTCCAGAGCCTTGTTCGGAAAACTGGGACAAAATGATCCCAAACGAAAATGGTCGTTTTTGCATGAACTGCTCTAAAACGGTTATTGATTTTACTTCAAAAGTTCCAGAGGAAATTCAACAATTTTTTATCAAAAACAAAAGTAAAAACATTTGCGGAAGGTTTAAAAAATCTCAATTAGACACAATAATAATTAAAATTCCGAATCAAGTTTTATACTCCCAAAACCAATATCATAAAATATTTTCATTAGCATTATTCATTTCCATGGGCACTACTTTGTTCAGTTGCCAAGACAAAAACGGAAATAAACAAAAAATAGACAAAATAGAAGTAATTGATGATGCTTCTTCAATTAGTAAAACTTACATTGGTAAGACAATGCTCAACCCTAACGACACCGTTCGAATCCCTCCCCCTCCGCTGCCAAAAGTAAATCAGATTAAATTCGTTAAACCACATATTCAGTCAAATTTCAAAAAACCGACAACAACTAATTGCGAACAAATTGCGAAACAAAACACTGTAACCGATGACATTATTTACAATGGAGGTATTGGATTTGAAACAACTCCTGAATTTGATGGAGGTATTGAGCAATTTTATACCTATTTCACGAATGAATTTATAACTCCAGAAAATATTGACACCAAAAAGACTAAAATTATTATTTCTTTTATAGTTGAAAAAGATGGTTCATTAACATATGTAAAGCCAAGTGTAAATATTTCCCGAAATTTAGAACAAGAAGTAATTCGAGTTTTACAATTATCACCCAAATGGCATCCTGGTCAACAAAATGGTAAAAAAACCAAAACCAGATATACTTTAGTACTAACAATTCAAAAACATAGTCTTAGTACAGCAAGTCATAAACAAAATCCATCTACAATAACTAACATACAGATTGAAAAATTTTGATAGCATAATCAGATAAAGTAATTTAAATTTAAAACCGTAAATTCGCTTTTTACATTACAATGAAAAGCAATATACTTTCAACAATACAAAATCCAACCGATTTACGCCTACTAGACGAGTCGCAATTACCGCAACTCGCTCAAGAATTACGCGATTTTATTATCGGAATTGTTTCGGTAAAGGAAGGACATCTGGGTGCCAGTTTAGGTGTTATCGAATTGACCATTGCCTTGCATTATGTTTTCAACACACCCGATGATTTGTTAATTTGGGATGTAGGGCACCAAGCTTACGGCCATAAAATTTTAACCGAAAGAAAAGAAATTTTCAACACCAATCGTCAATTGGGTGGTATATCGGGTTTCCCTAAAAGAAGTGAAAGTCTTTATGATGCTTTTGGTGTAGGTCACTCCTCCACTTCTATTTCAGCCGCGTTGGGAATGGCGATAGCTTCTCATTTAAAAGGCGATTTTGAAAAACATCATATTGCGGTTATTGGCGATGCTTCTATCGCCTCTGGAATGGCTTTTGAAGGTTTAAACCATGCCGGTGTAACCGATGCCAACTTGTTAGTCATTTTAAACGACAACGCTATTGGCATAGATCCTAGCATAGGCGCTTTAAAAAACTACCTCACCCATGTGAAAGAAGGAAAAAATCCGAAACAAAATAACATTATTAAATCACTGAATTTTGATTATTCAGGACCAATTGACGGGAATGATATTTTTGCAGTAATTCGCGAATTAAAACGTTTACAACAAATAAAAGGACCCAAATTTCTTCACCTCATCACCACAAAAGGAAAAGGTCTTCAAAAAGCAGAAGAAAATCAAGTACAATATCATGCCCCTGGAAAATTTGATGCTTTAACGGGTGAACTTCATTTAAAATCGGAAGAAAATTTACCGCCGAAATACCAAGATGTTTTTGGTCTTACCCTACTCGATTTAGCTCGAAAAAACGAAAAAATTGTCGGAATTACACCTGCAATGCCAACCGGAAGTTCGTTAAAATTAATGATGGATGAAATTCCCGAACGTGCATTTGATGTCGGAATTGCCGAACAACATGCTGTAACCCTTGCAGCCGGCATGGCAACACAAGGCATGACGGTTTATTGCAACATTTACTCTACTTTTTTACAACGTGCTTACGATCAAATAATTCACGATGTGGCTCTTCAAAATTTGCCCGTTATTTTTTGTTTGGATCGCGCAGGTTTGGTCGGAGAAGATGGCGCCACACATCACGGCGTTTTTGATCTTGCCTATTTGCGATGCATTCCGAACCTGATGATTTACGCCCCCTTAAACGAAATTGAACTACAAAATATTCTTTATACGGCGCAATTGGGTTTAAATCAACCCATCGCTATTCGCTATCCAAGAGGTAGAGGGGAAATTATCGATTGGCAGAAAAATCACTTTTCGCATTATCAAAAAGTCAATATCGGAACGGCACACTTTCTACAAGAAGGTACTGAAATTGCTGTTTTATCCACCGGAACTATCGGCAACAATATCACCAAAGCTTTGAACTTGGTAGCAAATAAAAAAATAGCACATTATCATTTCCCGTTTGTAAAACCGCTAGACCAATCATTATTAAAAACCATTTTTGATTCATTCGAAAAAATTATTACTATAGAAGATGGCACAATAATTGGTGGATTTGGTTCGTCTATTACAGAAATGGCTGCTAAAGAACAATATCAAGGAAGTATTGAAATATTGGGCATTCCGGATGATTTTATTACCCAAGGTACTGTAACAGAGTTGCAACAAATTTGTAAGATTGACGTTAAAAGTTTAGAAAAACTTTTTTTAACCCTCTAGAAATAATTATTTTGCGAAACCAAAAACCATTTTAATGAATTTAGTACGTTCCACCATTATAATCTTTTTATTCGTCACGGCAGTTGCAAATGCGCAGGAAGTTTTAATTCGAACAAAATTGCCGCAGAATCCGACTGAACTTTTATCAACCAAAAACAAAATAAGCACACCTCAAGGACTGATTATTCAAACCCAACTAAAAGATACCATTTCGCATTGGTCTAAAAAGAACAAATTGGGATTTGATATTTCGGAAATAGCTTTTGTTAACTGGAGTGCCGGGGGAACCAGCTCGATTTCTGGACTTTTTAAAGGGGAATTTACACGAGTTTATGTAAATGGTAATCACAAATGGGCCAACGAACTTTTGCTTAAATACGGTTTAAACAAACAAGACGGTACCGAACTTCGAAAAACAGACGATGCACTTGTTTTAAATTCGACTTATGGTTACCGAAGTGATTCAACATCCAATTGGTTTTATTCTGGAAAATTCAATTTTAGCACGCAGTTTACCAATGGTTACAAATACCCAAACACGGATACACCTATTTCGAGACCTTTTGCGCCTGCTTACATTTTCTTAGGAGCAGGAGCGGAAAATGCCACGAAAGACCGTAATCGGGTGTTTTACTTTTCGCCCATTACGCTCAAAACTACTTTGGTTTTAGACCAATATTTAGCCAATCAAGGTTCTTTTGGGGTTAAAAAAGCCATCTACGACGAAGACGGCAATCTACTTACTCCAGGAGAACAAGTAAAAGCCGAATTTGGTATTTTGGCTACAGCGTTCTTGAAAAAAGAAATCTACAAAAACATGTTTTTCGAGAATCGATTGAATTTATATACCGATTATCTAAACAAATTTGGTAATATCGATGTTGATTTTGAAACCAAATTGGATTTAGTAGTAAACGAATATGTAAAAGCCAACGTTGGTGTTCACATGATTTACGACGATGACATTAAAACCAAAGACGAAGTCGATGGCGAACAAGTTATTAAAGGGCCCAAATTACAATTGCGTCAAGTTTTAGGCGTGGGCGTAGTATATGCTTTCCAATAGATTTAGGATTTTTTTCTACCTGTAATCGTTTCGAAAAGTTCAAGCGCATTTCCATCGGTTAGCAATGATACAAAATGACAAATATGCATCAGGCGTTCATATAATGTGCCTTTTTCGAGTTGGTGTTTCTCGGGCAACATTTTTAAAATTAATTGATCGTAATTGGTTGCTTTACCTTCGTATTTATTATTATTAGCTGTGATAAAGGTATCGAGCAACGTTTGAATAATCTGGTACCCCACAATTTCCTTTTCGACTACTTCGCGGCTTTGATAAATCTTGGAGACACTCAATTTAATAATATCGTCCATTTGCGCTTTGTATTTGCTTTTATCCATTAAAGCGAATGGAAAATTGCCTTTTAAAATAACCTCTTCGTTTTCGATAAAAACACGCACTGCATCGTTAATCAAACTACCAATAGCCAACGCACGCAAATAACTAATACGATCTTCTTTAGTGGTTAAGGTTTTGTATTTTGAAACACCAATATTGTCTTTTACTAATTTGATTAAATATTCCAAAGCATAGTCCTCCGAAACCAAACCTAAATTAATACCGTCTTCAAAATCGATAATGGTATAGCAAATATCATCGGCCGCTTCGACCAAATACGCCAAAGGATGTCGTTCAAAACCAATATCAGCACCCGATTTATTTGGAAGCAACCCCATATCCAGGGCTACTTTTTCAAAAAATGATTTATCCGACTGAAAAAAGCCATACTTTTTATCGGCTATGTTTGAAGTTGGTTTTTTCGGCAAACTTTCTTTTGGATATTTCATAAAGGCTCCCAAAGTAGCATACGAAATTCGCAATCCTCCTTCTATGCCGGGGCGGCTTCCCGTTAATACCGAAAAACCATTTGCATTTCCTTCAAAATCGATTAAATCTTGCCATTCTTTTGGTTGAAGTTGTTCTTTGTATTGTTTTCCTTTACCAATAGAAAAATATTCTCCAATAGCTTTTTCACCCGAATGTCCAAAAGGCGGATTTCCGATATCGTGTGCCAAAGAAGCAGCAGCCACAATAGCGCCAAAATCGTTCATGTGATAACCGTGCACTTCTTTTAAATACGGATATTTTTCAATGATTTTTTTTCCAACCAAACGACCTAACGAACGTCCAACTACCGAAACCTCTAAACTATGCGTTAAACGAGTATGCACAAAATCGGTTTTAGAAAGCGGAATAACTTGGGTTTTATCTTGCAAACTTCTAAAAGCGGCCGAAAAAATAATCCGATCGTAATCGACTTCAAACCCCAAACGCGTGTCATCTTGTTCAATTCGTAATCGTTTGTTTGTGTCGCCTTGACGTTTTAAAGACAATAGTTGTTCCCAGTTCATTGTAATTTTAGGTTTTTGATTGAAGATTTTTGATTTACTACGCCCTTTCGTTTTCGCGCGGTTTAGATTAAAAGAATCAAAAATACATTTATTTTAAGACTTTCTTTAGGAATTAAAACTCATTTGATTTCAAATCGCCAATGCTGTACTGTGTTTAATCTCGCCCATGACAAAAATACTCTGCGTATTTCCAATGTTTTCGATAGTAGATAATTTGTTCATTACAAAATCCTGATAACTTGCCATGTCTTCCACTAAAATTTTCAGCATAAAATCATAATCACCTGCAATGTTATAACACTCGATAATTTCCGGAAGTGCCACGATGTCTTTCACAAAATTGCTTCCTACATTTCGGGCGTGTTCTTTTAGTCGTACATTACAAAAAACGGTCATGCCAAGGTTTAGCTTTTTCTTATCTAATAATGCCACGTATTTCATAATATAACCATCTCGTTCCAATCTTTTGATGCGTTCGTAAACTGGCGTAGCAGTTAAAAACAACTTTTCTGCAAGCTCTTTTATGTTGATATTGGAGTTCTCTTGCAGCTTTTTTAAGATTTCTAAATCGATGTTGTCTAAATTTTCCATAGTGTTTTTTACTGTTAAAATTCTTTCGTAATGATTTTACAATACAAATTACTTCAAAATAACAATACAACAATTCATTTTACTAAAATAATATCATTTTTTTAGCACAACTTACTAACAGAGTAACTTTGTACCGTAAAAAATATCAGAAAAAATGAAAACAAATAATTTAGGTTACCCAAGAATTGGAAGCAACAGAGAGCTAAAAAAAGCGAGCGAATTATATTGGGCTGGAAAAATTTCGGCCGAAGAGCTTTTGGAAGTTGGTAAAAACATTCGAGCAACTAACTGGCAATTACAAGCGCAATCAGGAATCGATTTAATTCCTTCTAATGATTTTTCGTTCTACGATCAAGTCTTGGATTTGACTTTGACTTTAGGAGCAATTCCAAAACGGTATAACGAAATTGCAAAATCTAATTCAAGTTTGGATTTGTATTTTGCTATGGCAAGAGGTTCGCAAAAAGACGGTCAAGACGTAGTGGCTATGGAAATGACCAAATGGTTTGATACCAACTACCATTACATCGTTCCTGAATTTACAAAAAATCAAAAATTTGAATTGTTTTCGACTAAAATAATCGACGAATTTGTAGAGTCCAAAAAATTAGGAATCAAAACAAAACCTGTACTTATCGGACCCGTTTCGTATTTATTATTGGGAAAAGAAAAAGAAGAGGGTTTCCATAGAATCGATTTGATCGAAAAAATAGTATCTGTTTATTTTGAAATTTTAAACGCATTACAAAAAGAAGGCGCCGAATATATTCAGATAGACGAGCCGTTTTTAGCATTGAACTTGACTGATAAAGAACGTAATGCGATTACTTATATTTACAACGAAATCAACAAAAATTTTCCTTCGTTAAAAATAATTTTAGCGAACTATTTTGACTGTTTTGGAGAAAATTTAGAAACCGTTTTGGCTTTACCAGTTGACACTTTGCATTTGGATTTGGTGCGTTGTTCTTCTCAATTGGATGATATTTTAGATTCTGGAAAACTGGCTAGCAACGTAAAACTTTCGCTTGGAGTTGTGGACGGAAGAAACATTTGGAAAAATGATTTCAAAAAATCGTTGTCTTTAATTGAAAAAGCCGTTAATGCTTTGGGAGAAAACCGAATTCTGATTGCTCCTTCTTGTTCTTTAATTCACTGCCCTTGCGATTTAGATTTAGAAACCAATGACAAAACATTAACGCCCGAAATCAAACAATGGCTGGCTTTTTCCAAACAAAAAACGAATGAAATAGTACTACTTCGGAATTTAGCTTCTGGAGAAATTACCGAAAATGACCAAATTCAGTACGAAGAAAATATTGTAGCTAATGAAAATCGTAAAACTTCAAAATTAATCCACAACGATAAAGTAAAAAGTCGTGTAGCAACTATTTCAAAAGGCGACGATCAAAGAAAAAGTCCTTTTGCTAACAGAAGAAAAAGCCAAATTGACGCTTTAAACCTCCCTTTGTTTCCAACCACAACTATTGGTTCATTTCCGCAAACAACTGAAGTGAGAAGTTGGAGAGCTAAATTCAAAAAAGGCGAATTGAGTCAACAACAATACGATAATTTATTGCAAAAAGAAACCGAAGAAACGATACGTTTTCAGGAAGAAACGGGCATCGATGTTTTGGTTCACGGTGAATTTGAACGCAACGATATGGTGGAATATTTCGGAGAACAATTGGACGGATTTACGTTTACCAAAAACGGTTGGGTTCAGAGTTATGGTAGCCGATGCGTGAAACCTCCCGTTATTTATGGCGATGTTTCGCGTCCCAATCCAATGACAGTTAGATGGGCTGAATTCGCCCAATCGTTGACGCCAAAATGGGTAAAAGGAATGTTGACAGGTCCTGTAACCATCTTGCAATGGTCATTCGTTCGTAACGATCAGCCGCGTTCTGAAACTTGCACGCAAATTGCTTTGGCGATTCGTGACGAAGTCGTCGATTTAGAAAAAGCGGGAATCAAAATCATTCAAATTGATGAACCTGCCATTCGTGAAGGATTACCGTTGCGTAAAGAAGAATGGGCTGACTATTTGGATTGGGCAATCAAAGCGTTTCGAAATGCTGCTTCGGGTGTAAAAGACGATACGCAGATTCACACGCACATGTGTTACAGCGAATTCAATGACATTATTCAAAATATCGCCGATATGGATGCTGATGTTATCACGATTGAATGTTCGCGTTCGCAAATGGAATTATTAGATGTTTTTGCCGATTTCAAATACCCGAATGAAATTGGGCCTGGTGTTTATGATATTCATTCGCCTCGAGTTCCGTCACGAAGTGAAATGGTTTATTTATTAGAAAAAGCCGCTGCTGTTGTTCCTGCCGATCAACTTTGGGTAAATCCGGATTGCGGTTTAAAAACCAGGCATTGGGAAGAAACCAAAAAAGCCTTGATCGAAATGGTGGCAGCCGCTCAAGAAATGCGAGTACAAGTTACTGAAACGGTTTCTTAAACCAAAACACACATGCCTGATGATGAAAAATTGTCAGGCTTTTTTTATCGCTTTAAAACCACATACAACAATCCGAATATTCTTTTAAAAACATCATTTTTTCTGATTACTTTTGCTTCAAATAAGAACACCTATGTCAATAGTAGTAAACAATCTTTGTAAAAGTTACGGAACACAAAAAGCGTTAGACAGCATTTCATTCTCTATTTCTAAAGGAGAAATTGTGGGTTTTTTAGGTCCAAACGGCGCCGGAAAATCTACTTTAATGAAAATTCTGACTACCTATTTAGAAGCCGATTCTGGAACTGCAGTTGTAAACGAATTTGATGTACAAACCCAAGCTCAAAAAGTGCAAAGCACCATTGGCTATTTGCCCGAACACAATCCGTTATACTTGGATTTGTATGTTCGTGAATATTTGGCTTTTAATGCCGATGTGTATAAAGTCCCTCAAAACCGAATTGAAGAAGTCCTAATCCTTACGGGGTTAAAAGCAGAAAGTCATAAAAAAATCAGCCAATTATCTAAAGGCTACCGACAAAGAGTGGGTTTGGCAAGTGCCTTATTACACAATCCAGATGTATTGATATTAGACGAACCCACTACTGGTTTAGACCCAAATCAATTGGTAGAAATTCGAAATGTGATTAAAAATGCCGGGAAAGACAAAACGGTTTTTCTGTCTACACATATCATGCAAGAAGTAGAAGCCATTTGCGACCGCGTGATTATCATCAACAAAGGCAAAATTGTAGCTGATAAAAAACTAGATCAACTCGTTTCGGCCGATAAAGAACAAGTAATTGAAGTGGAATTTGATTTTAAAATTGAAGAACAATTGATTGCCCGTTTGGAAAATTTGGTTTCATACAAAAACATTCATGATATGACGTGGGAATTGGTTTTTAAAACCGAAAAAGACATGCGTCCCGTTATTTTTGATTTCGCCACCGAAAACGGACTAAAAACGCTACAACTCAACGCCAAAAACAAAAACCTTGAAGCTGTTTTTAGAGAAATTACGAAGTAAAGTTTCGGTATAAATCCTATCTACACAAAAAAACTCCCCTAACTTTTCGGCAAAGGTGCTCCCACTGCAATATCGCAACGATGCCCTTCTTGTCCGTGTGGCGGGTTCATGCCTTCTGCGGTTGTTACCGGATTGGTCGAAGCAGTAGACAATAAGGCCGGAACAGGTGGCTGCACGCTTATTTGTTTGGAAACTTCGCCCGAAGTTGCTGTTGCTTGAGGAACAGAAGTCGAGGTAGTTGTAGCAGGCTTCGAATTTAAAGGAGCGCCAACGGGAATATCACAACGATGACCTTTTTCTCCATGCGGTGGATTCATACCTTTTGGTGTTACGGTTTTAGAAACTACAGGCTGACTCAGCTGTACTTGCTGTGTACTATTCGTTGCAGCTGCGGTTTGCACTGAAGTATTAGTATTTAAAGGCGCTCCCACCGGAATATCGCAACGGTGACCTGGTTGTCCGTGAGCAGGATTAATACCGGCGGCTACGGAAGGCGTGGTAATCGCATTGTTTTCGTGAAATAGATTATGCTGAACCGGCTTAGCTGGCTGAGGAGTAGCCGAATAAGCTTGCTGCGTAAAAGGCGTAATTAATCTTGGGTCTGCTTTGCTTTTTTCATCCGATTTGGAATTGCACGAAAAAAGGCTTAAAACAGCACCGTATACAAAATAGTGAATTGCTTTCATAAGTTGGGGACTTGATCAAAATTCAAATATAGTATTTTAATACCAAGCCCCAAAACGAGCTATTTTAATTTCGATGCGACTTCTTGCATAATGTCGGTTATGAATTGAATGTCTTTTTCGGTAGTACGCCAATTCACAAACGAAGCTCTTATTCCTTTTTGATTGCCCAAAACAGTTGGTGTCATGAAAACACTTCCAGTATCGTTTAACGTTTCCAAAAAAGTGCTGACTTTTTCTTGTTTTTCATTTCCCTTTAAAGTAAAACAAACGTTGTTTAGACGAGTTGGAGCAAGTAATTCGAATTCGCTACTATTCGCAATAAAATCAGTTAAAAGTTGTGCCATTTTAATCGAATTCTCAACCCACTCTTGCACGCCCTTTTTACCATAGGCCACTAACGAAAACCAAACAGGCAAAGCCTTCAATCGTCTGGAATTTTCGGGTAAAAAGTTCAGGTAATTAAAATTTTCTAATGGGTTTCCTAAATAAGGCGCATTGGTATTTTGAAAGCTTTCTATTTGCAGCAATTGGCACTCTTCTTTAATCAAATAAAAAGCACTTTCATAAGGTACATTTAACCATTTATGCGCATCAACGGTGATGCTATCAGCATGCTCCCAACCCGAAACCAAATGTTTATATTGGGATGAAACTGCGGCAAAACCACCAAAAGCCGCGTCGATATGCCACCAAAAACGGTATTTTTCTTTCAGTTTTGAAATGGCTACAAAGTCATCAAAATCGGCTGTATTTACCGTTCCTGCACTCGAAATTAAAACAAAAGGAGCACCGTTTAAAGTCTGAATCTGCTTTTCTAAATCCGCAATAGCAATCGCCTCTCGGTCACCTTCGAGTGTTTGAATTTTAATTACATTCTGACTCCCAATTCCCAACATAGCCAAACATTTAACAGAAGATGAATGTTGATTGGCCGAAAAAACGGTTATTTTTTCTGTGATGCCTTCTTTGGCAAAATCCTTTCCGAGTTCTTTACCAAACCATTGTCGGGCAACTGCCAAACCCGTAAAATTGGCCATCGTGGCGCCCGTTACAAATCCACCCAAAAACGAATTAGGGAGATTTAAAAGTTGTCGCAACAAATGAATGGTTTCGAGTTCAATCAACGCCGAAACTCCTCCTTGAGAGTTGGTCGCTTGCGCATTTTGATCGTAAATTGAGGTTAGCCAATCGCCCACAATAGCGGCTGGAGTAGCGCCACCCGTTACAAATCCTAAATAGCGTGGCCCGGCTTGCGCCACAATTAACGGCAGTAATCGTTCCAGAAACTCATCGAGTGCTACTTCGCTACCATAGCCCATTTCCTCTAAAATTCGGTCGGGATGTATTCGGTTTTGGGTAGAAGTGGGTCTTTGCTCTAAAGTATTGAGAAAAACCAGCGCTTCTTGTTTTACTTTATCTAAAATCCTGACTATGTTTTGATGGTCTTGTTGTAAAATGGTTTCCATTACATTTTATTTTAAGTTGTTAGTAAAAGATTTCTTTAAAAGGGAAAATAGCCCGGATAGCAGCGGCATGTCCCGATTTAGAAAAACAAGGCTTTTTAGCCTTAGTTTTTGTTAATTGGGAATATAGCGGATAGCCGGAATAGCTCCTAAAAAAAAAAAGAACCTCAACAATTTATACCAAATTACTGAGATTCTTTTTATTATTTACTTTACTAAAATATTAAAAAAGCTGACTGGCAATTTGTTGAATATTATCTGATTTTCCCATTGAATAATAATGCAAACAGGGAACGCCATATTCCATTAATTCTTTGGATTGTTGAATAGCGAATTCTACTCCAATCTGACGAACGGCTGCATTGTCTTTGGCTTGTTCTATAGCGTGAATTAAATCCTGAGGCATATCCAACCAAAAAACTTGAGGCAATAACTGTAAATGACGTTTTACCGCTACTGGCTTGATTCCGGGAATAATGGGCACCGTGATTCCGATAGCACGAGCCGCTTCAACGAATTTGAAATAACGTTGGTTATCAAAAAACATTTGGGTTACGATATAATCGGCACCGGCATCTACTTTTTCTTTTAAACGTTTCAAATCGGCATCTAAACTTGGTGCTTCAATATGCTTTTCTGGATAACCGGCTACACCGACGCAAAAATCAGGAGCATTTTGCATTGGCAAGGTATCGTGTAAAAATCGGCCGGCGTTCATTTCTTTAATTTGACGAACCAAATCAACGGCATACGCATTTCCTCCTTTTGTCGGTTCAAAATATTTTTCGCCTTTCATTGGGTCACCACGCAAAGCCACTAAATTATCAATATTCAAATACTGACAATCCACTAACAAGTATTCGGTTTCTTCTTTGGTAAATCCGCCACATAATACATGCGGAATAGCATCTACTTTGTATTTGTATTGAATAGAAGCACAAATACCAACAGTACCTGGACGCATACGGGTAATACGACGATCAAAAAGGCCATTTTTTTCGATGTATACATATTCTTCTCGCGAAGTAGTCACATCAATAAAAGGCGGCTTAAACTCCATTAACGGATCGATATTAGCGTACAATTCGTTGATGTTACTCCCTTTTTGTGGAGGTACAATTTCAAAAGAAAACAAAGGTTTGCCTTTGGCGTTTTCTATATGCTGTGTTACTTTCATTAATTATGTCTTAAAGTTGTAAAGTCCAAAGTCTAAAGTCTTTCCTTTCGGACTTTACGACTTTCGACTTTATGACGGTAATTTAATCTGCTATATTCGGATTTAACCATTTCGTAGCCAATTCGTCCGAAATATTTCGGCGTTTGGCGTAATCTTTAACTTGATCTTCTTTTATTTTTCCGAGTCCGAAATACCTACTTTGCGGATTTCCAAAATAATAACCCGAAACCGATGAAGCTGGCCACATCGCCATACTTTCGGTCAAAGTTACTCCTATTTCCTTTTCAATATTTAGTAATTTCCAAATCGTTGGTTTCTCCAAATGGTCGGGACAAGCTGGATAACCTGGTGCTGGACGGATTCCTTTATAACTTTCTTTGATTAATTCTTCATTTGTCAAATGTTCATCAGCTGCATAACCCCAGAATTCTTTACGTACTTTTTCGTGTAAATATTCGGCAAAAGCTTCTGCAAAACGATCCGCTAACGCTTTTACCATAATCGAATTATAATCGTCTAAATTATCGCGGTATTCATCTGCCCATTCATCAACACCAAAACCTGTGGTTACACAAAAGGCTCCCATATAATCTACTTTTCCAGATTCTTTTGGTGCAATAAAGTCGGACAACGCAATATTTGGCGCTCCTTTGGTTTTTTGTGATTGCTGACGTAGGGTTAAGAATTTCTCAATTTCTTTTCCGCTTTCATCATACAACTGAATATCGTCATCATTTACCTGGTTGGCTGGAAAGATTCCGTAAATACCCTTGGCTTGTAATTTCTTTTCTTCCAAAATCACTTTCAGCATGGCTTGAGCATCTGCAAAAACGGATGTTGCTTGCTCGCCAACCACCTCATCGGTTAAAATCGCCGGATATTTTCCGTGCAATTCCCAAGTTTGAAAAAACGGTGTCCAATCGATATACGGAACTAATTCGTCTAATGAAACTTCAACCACTTGTTTCCCAATTACTTTAGGCTGTACTGGCGTAAACTCGTTCCAATCAATTGGGAATTTATTTTGACGCGCATCTTCAATTGTCAAGAAGTTTTTCTCTCTTGTACGACTCAAAAAGGTTTCTCTAAACGCATCGTATTCCTCACGAATACCATTTTTGTAAGTGTCTTTATTTTGATCCAATAAATTTCCAGCCACTGTTACCGCTCTTGACGCATCGTTTACGTGAACGGCAGTTGCACGATATTGAGGAGCAATTTTCACGGCTGTGTGTGCACGCGAAGTTGTGGCTCCACCAATCATTACCGGAATTTGTATATCTCTTTTATCCAATTCTTTGGCCAAGAACACCATTTCGTCTAACGAAGGTGTAATCAAACCGCTCAAACCGATAATATCAACATTATGAGCAATGGCTTCGGCAATGATTTTTTCAGGCGCAACCATTACACCCAAATCGATAATTTCGTAATTGTTACAAGCCAAAACTACTCCCACTATATTTTTACCAATGTCGTGAACGTCACCCTTTACAGTAGCCAATAAAATCTTTCCATTTCCTTCTTTGTCGCCTGCTTGTTTCGAAGCTTCAATAAAAGGCAATAAATACGCCACGGCTTTTTTCATTACACGAGCCGATTTTACTACCTGAGGCAAGAACATTTTTCCGCTTCCAAATAAATCTCCCACCACATTCATTCCCGCCATCAAATTGATTTCGATAACTTCGATTGGTTTTGTGGCGGCTAATCGTGCTTCTTCTACATCTTCTTCAATAAATTGGTCAATTCCTTTTACCAAAGCATGTGTAATTCGTTCTTGAAAAGTGCCACTTCTCCATTCTTGAATCGCTTTTTCAGTTGTTTTTCCTTCCCCTTTTACGCTTTCAGCAAAATCCAATAAACGCTCTGTAGCATCGTCTCTTCTGTCTAAAATTACGTCTTCAACATATTCTAATAAATCCTTTGGAATATCGTCATAAATCGTTAACATCTCCGGGTTTACAATTCCCATTGTCATTCCGGCTTTGATAGCGTGGTATAAGAAAACCGAATGCATCGCTTCACGAACGACATCATTCCCTCTAAATGAAAACGAAACGTTACTCACTCCACCGCTAATGTGTGCGTGTGGCAAATTGGCTCTCACCCACTCCGTTCCTCTAAAGAAATCCAGTGCATTCAAACGGTGTTCTTCCATACCAGTTGCTACCGGAAAAATATTCAAATCGAAAATAATATCCTGTGGTGGAAAGCCTACTTTGTTGACCAAAATATCATACGAACGCTTACAAATTTCTACTCTACGCTCGTAATTATCGGCCTGACCTACTTCATCAAAAGCCATCACGATAGCAGCAGCCCCGTAACGTTTGATTAATTGGGCATG
This sequence comes from Flavobacterium agrisoli, assembly GCF_016522065.1. Classification (GTDB taxonomy): domain Bacteria; phylum Bacteroidota; class Bacteroidia; order Flavobacteriales; family Flavobacteriaceae; genus Flavobacterium; species Flavobacterium agrisoli. The sequence goes on from NZ_JAEHFV010000005.1 coordinate 143,293, forward strand.
GTGAATAAACTGTTCTTCTCCTTCTTTTAATGAAATCGAATTTACAACGCTTTTCCCTTGAACGACTTTCAAACCGGCTTCAATAATGTGCCATTTCGAACTGTCAATCATAATAGGCACACGCGCAATATCCGGTTCGGCTGCAATCAAGTTCAGGAATTTTACCATCGCATATTCACCATCCAGCATTCCCTCATCCATATTAATATCGATGATTTGTGCTCCTCCTTCTACCTGTTCCTTAGCAATACTAAGCGCCTCATCGTATTTCTCCTCTTTAATCAATCGAAGAAATTTACGAGAACCTGTTACATTCGTACGTTCTCCCACGTTTACAAAAACACTCTCGGGCGTAATAATCAACGGTTCTAATCCCGATAAAACTAAATTCCTTCTTGCTTCTACTTCTGCCATTTTTATATTTTTATCCTGCAAGATTTCTAAAATCTTATAGGTTTACTTTCTTTTATTTTTATTATTTCCATTTAAACCCCTCAAGATACCTGCTAGTTACTCCATCATCATATTTATAATATTTAGTGTAAGTAAAACCTGCTTTAACAAGCGTGAGTGAATCTGGTTTTAATTCATTCTCTAATTCAATATAATTTGATTTAGGGTTTTTTAAATCATATTTTACACGATAAAATTTATTCAAAAATTTAGGATATCTTTTTCGAGTCCCTGAAAGTATTTTTTTATTCGAATCATAAAAATAATATCTCAAAAGACCTCCTTTCCCATTAGTGATCCTCGTTGTAAGCGCTATCGTCTCTCCTTTAAATGTTTCCTTATACTTATCAAATTGTTTCTTTTTATAATAATCATAATAGAATACAATAAATAATATAAATATAGAACCAATTGCAGCGATTTTCAAGTTCTTAAACTTTTCCTTTTTATCTTCTTTCATCCAAAAAAGCAATATCAAATTATTGCAGGAACCATTACATCACAGCCGTAGAAACCCTCGGTTTATAATCCTTCGCAGCCTCAGCCATTAATCGAATGTGATCAGGTGTTGTTCCGCAACAACCTCCGAGGATATTTACTAAACCATCTTCAAGATATTCTCTAATCAAAGCCTGTGTTTGCTCTGGTGTTTCATCATATTCTCCAAAGGCGTTTGGTAATCCAGCATTGGGATGAGCCGAAACATTAAAGGAGGTATTCTGTGACAAAGTCTGCAAATACGGTTTTAACAAATCGGCTCCTAAAGCGCAATTGAAACCAACGCTCAATAACGGAATGTGCGATACCGAAATCAAGAAAGCTTCTACCGTTTGTCCAGAAAGTGTCCTTCCTGAAGCATCGGTAATGGTTCCTGAAACCATGATCGGAATATCAATTCCTCGTTCTTCTTTTACTTCTTCGATGGCGAAAAGTGCTGCTTTGGCATTTAACGTATCAAAAATGGTTTCTACCAAAAGCAAATCACAACCTCCGTCCATTAAGGCCTCTACCTGCTGTTTGTAAGCAATGCGCAAATCGTCAAAAGTTACGGCACGATAACCCGGATCATTAACATCGGGCGACATGCTCGCTGTACGGTTTGTCGGTCCGATCGAACCGGCTACGAAACGTGGTTTATCTGGATTTTTAGCGGTGAATTCGTCGGCTACTTGACGGGCAATTTTAGCCGATTCATAGTTGAGTTCATACACCAAATCTTCCATGTGGTAATCGGCCATACCTATTGTGGTTCCGGAAAAAGTATTGGTTTCAACAATATCCGCACCGGCTTCGTAATACGCGGCATGCACTTCGGCAATGGCTTTGGGTTGTGTAAGCGACAACAAATCGTTGTTCCCTTTTAGCGAATGTGGAAAATCTTTGAAGCGCTCGCCTCTGAAATCTTCTTCTGAGAAATTATAGCGTTGCAACATGGTTCCCATGGCTCCGTCGAGTACGAGTATTCTTTTCTTGATTTCTTCTTGAATGCTATTTGGCATAATTTCTTCTATTTTTTATTTGCACGCAGATGTCAGATATTGAGCAGATTTAACTCTCGTTTTTCACAATGTTGATGCAAATTATAATCTTTATTTTTTTCAAATCTTTCTAAAAAATCACAATTGTTGGCTTTTTAGCCCCGATGGGAACGGTATCCTTTTGTGCTGGGGTTCAGCATAAAAGATATAGTGGACATCGGGAACCCAACTTGGCTGAAAATGCGCCAATCTTTTGCTCTTACTTTCGACTAGGCTCAAGATTGATTTTGTTATTATTTTGGAACTGCAAATTAAAGCAATAGCCTTACCACTTGCAAGTGTTTTTTTTTAAGTTAGTCAGTTCCTAAATCGCTAAGATTCTAAGCAAAAAGGTTCTGAGTGACTAAAAAAACTTAGCAACTCAGAACCTTAGTAACTTAGTAAGTCAAGTACTAAACTATTGCTTTTACAACTGCTTTTGGTGCTTCTTTACGAGTTCCGTCGAATCCGTCAACTCCCGACACTGTTGTATATTTCAATACGTATTTTTTTCCTGGATTGATGATTTGGTAAGCCGCTTGACACATTAAAGTAGCTTCATGGAACCCACAAAGAATCAACTTCAATTTACCTGGATAGGTATTTACGTCGCCAATAGCAAAGATTCCCGGAATATTGGTTTGATAATCCAAAGCATTGTTTACTTTGATAGCATTTTTCTCGATTTCTAATCCCCAATCGGCAATTGGACCTAATTTTGGTGTCAATCCGAAAAGCGGGATAAAATAATCACATGGAATATTACGGTGTGCGCCATTTTCGTCTAAATCGATTGACTCTACGTGTTCTGCACCTTTGATTCCTACTACTTCTGCAGGTGTAATCAATTTAATTTTACCTTGTGATTTTAATTCTTGAACTTTTTCAACAGAATCTAATGCACCACGAAATTCGTTACGACGGTGAATCAAAGTCACCTCCGAAGCAACATTAGCCAAAAAGATGCTCCAGTCTAATGCTGAATCTCCTCCACCAGCGATAACAACTCTTTTATCTCTAAATTTTTCAGGATTTTTGATAAAGTATTTTACTCCTTTATCTTCATAAAATTCAATATCTTCAATTAAAGGTTTGCGTGGTTCAAAACTTCCTAAACCACCCGCAATGGCAATAACTGGGGCGTGGAATTTTTTTCCTTTATTTGAGGTAACAATAAAAGAACCGTCTTCTTGTTTCTCGATCGTTTCCGCACGTTCACCTAAGGTAAATCCTGGCTCAAATTGTTTAATTTGTTCCATCAATCCGTCTACTAAATCTCCAGCTAAAACTTCTGGAAATCCTGGAATATCATAAATAGGTTTTTTAGGATATAATTCTGATAATTGTCCTCCTGGTTGCGGTAAAGCATCCAGTATATGGCATTTTAATTTTAAAAGTCCAGCTTCAAATACAGCAAATAAGCCTGTTGGTCCTGCTCCAATTATTAATATGTCTGTTTTTACCATTGTTATGTTATTTATAATAATTCTTAATAATGCAAAGAAACAAATTAAAGTGTCACTACACAATGATTTTTGTCAATAAGTTTCTTATAAAATTGGTTACTCTTTATTTTTTAAAACGGATGTTATTTCGTTCATTTTATTTACTTTATCCTCAAAGTTTCCTTTTAGCGTTTTGCGGTAATCATTCAAATTTTGCACCATTTGATTGATGTTTTCCGGAATTACTTCTTCAAAAAACTCCCGCAATCTCTTAGCGGTTGTAGGCGATTTTCCGTTAGTCGAAATGGCAATTTTCACATTTCCTTTCGTTACGATGCCACCTAAATAATAATCACAAAAATCGGGCGTATCGGCAATATTGCAAATTAAATAGCGCTTTCGGGCTTGCTTGAATATTTTTTCGTTTACTTTTAGCTTATCAGTACACGCAATGACCAAATGGCGTTTTTTTAAAAACTGTTTTTTATATTTTGATTTGGTTAAAGTAACCGACGAATGCTGTTTGGCTAAATCAACTAAATCAGCAATAAATTCGGTTGCCACCACCTCTACATTTGCCTTCGGACTCGATTTAAGCATAAACGAAAGTTTTTCTAGTCCTACGTTGCCCCCGCCCACAATTAAAACATTCAAATTATGCAGTTTTAAAAAAATGGGATATAATTCGTTTGTTTCCATTCTTGCTGATTATTTTAATCGGGTATCAAATTCACCGGAATCTGTACAGACGGAATCTGTACAGACGGGTTTGAAACCCGTCTCTACTACGAAATTTTCGTAAAACCCTTTTAAATTATTTCTTTCTTTTACTACTTCTCCAATCACGATAATAGCAGGCGAAGCTAATTCATTTTCAAACACAACTTGCTGGATCGTATCGATTGTTCCAACTCCAATTTTCTCGTTGGGCAATGTTCCGTTTTGAATAATTGCTATTGGGAGTTCTCCCTTTCCTTGTTTTTGAAATAAGGAAATAATTTGCTGCAATTTACTCATTCCCATCAAAATTACCACCGTTGCGGTTGATTGTGCCGCTAGTGCTACATCGGCAGACAATTCTTTAGTAGAAGTAGTGCCGGTAATAGCCCAAAAACTCTCGGCAATTCCTCTTTTTGTAATAGAAATTCCTTGCGCAGCCGGCACAGCAATTACCGAAGAAATTCCCGGCACGACTACTGTTTCTATTCCAAAACTTGCTACAAATTCCATTTCTTCACTTCCTCGGCCAAAAACAAACGAATCGCCTCCTTTAAGACGCACTACATTTCCATAAGTCAACGCATTATCGACTAATAATTGGTTGATTTCATCTTGCGAATATGCATGATTACCTATTCGTTTGCCCACAAAAATTTTAATAGCATTGGCAGGCGCATAAGACAAGATGGCTTCATTAGCCAAGGCATCATACAAAACCACATTGGCTTCAGCAAGTACTCGGACACCTTTTAAAGTCAGCAATTCAGGATCACCAGGCCCCGCACCTACTAAAGTTACTTTGGGATTTTTGTGATTATGCATTGGCTAATTCTTGCGCTCTGTATTTTTCGATGTTATCAAAAAAAGCAATCGCTTCTTCTATATATTGTTTTGCAAAAGCTTCTGATGGTTCTGTTTTATTGATTTGATACACCAAATCGTTAAATGTAGTACCTAACTCAATTTTTCCTGAGGCTACAAAAACGTTGTCAAACAAATCAATAATTCCAGCGTGGTTGTTTGTTTTTTCGTTTTCAGACAACAACAATGCTTTGGCTCCATTTACAAAACCAGCATAAGCATGGTAAATAGCATCAGACCATTTTGCATCGTTGAAAGCTTCTTGTGCAAAGCTGATTTTTTCTTTTGCTTCTAATAATAAAGTAGCTACCAAATCAATTACCACACCGGCACATTCACCTACTCCAACGGCTTTTACGTAGTTATCTGCATTACCCCAATCTACAAAATCATCTTCGGTTAAATTGGTTGTATCGGATAACGGTTTTAAAATTTCATAGAAATATTTTTCACCTTTTTCATCGTAGTAATTCAAAAATGACAATCCATTAGCATTAGCTCCAAAATCATTTAAAATAGTACGCAAAGCTTCTGGTCCTCTTTTACTCGGAATTTTAATTACTTTATCTGCAAAACGTCCTTCACCATTTCCTAAACGTCCACCGCCTAACAAAACTTGTAAAGCTGGCGCTACTAATTTCCCGGAATTAATTGACATTCCTTGGAAACCAATTGCTGACATATTGTGTTGTCCACAAGCATTCATACAACCTGAAATTTTGATTTCAATTTCACGATTTTCTTTATACTGAGGATATTCGGCATTAATCACACGCTCCAATTCATCTGCAATTCCAGTACTACTAGCAATTCCTAAATTACAAGTATCTGTACCTGGACAAGCGGTAATATCTGCCAAAGAATTATAACCTAGATTTACAAAATCTAATTTGGCTAATTCTTGGTAGAAGAACGGTAAATTTTCTTCTTTGATATTACGAATTACAATATTTTGACGTAGTGAAAAACGCAATTCATTTGCTCCATAATTTTTGATTAAGTCTGCTAATAATCTCGCTTTATCAATGTAAAAATCACCCAATAAAACTTTAATTCCGATAGCGTAATATCCTTCTTGTTTTTGAGCAATTACGTTTGATTTTTTCCAAGCTTCATAAGCAGCAGTATCTTCAATTGTAACTTGCGGCACCTCTAATAATGGTTCTGTAATTGGGCCTTCAAAAGCAGTGGTGTCAATCTCATAAGTTTCAAAAGCAATAGCTTTAGTCTCTGCTTCAACCAACTCTAAAAAGGCATCTTTACCAATATCTTTGATTAAGAATTTCATGCGCGCTTTCATACGTTTAGCACGTTCTCCATGACGATCAAAAACACGAATAATTCCTTCGGCAGTTGGTATAATTTTATTAACTGGTATGAACTCTGAAAGTAATTCGGCATGAGCTGGCTGTGAACCTAATCCTCCTCCAAAAACAACTTTAAATCCTTTTTGTCCATCTTTAATTTTTGGAATAAATCCTAAATCGTGTAAATAACTCAAAGCCGTATCTTCATCAGAAGAAGAGAACGAAATTTTGAATTTACGTCCCATTTCCTGACAAATAGGATTTCTCAACAAATATTGAAACATTGCATGTGCATAAGGCGTAACATCAAACGGTTCGTTCACGTCAATTCCTGCCAATTCACTACCTGTAATATTACGAACAGTGTTACCACAAGCTTCGCGCAATGTAATATCGTCTTTGGCTAAATCGGCCCAAAGTTCAGGTGTCCTGTCTAAGCTTACGTAGTGAATTTGGATATCCTGACGGGTTGTAATGTGTAAACGTCCTGTAGAATATTCTTCAGAAACATCTGTGATACGTTTTAATTGCTCGCTAGTCACTTTTCCGTAAGGCAATTTAATACGAATCATTTGAACACCTTCCTGACGTTGCCCGTAAATTCCACGTGCTAAACGTAGACTACGAAAACGTTCGTCATCAATTTTACCTCCACGGAATAAATGTATCTTTTTCTCTAATTCAATAATTTCTTTTTGAACTATCGGATTTTCTATTTCTGTTCTAAAACTTTCCATTTCTTTCTTAGTTGTTGGTTGTTGGTTGTTGGTTGTTGGTTGATAGTTGTTGGTAGCGTACTATCAACTAAAAACTATCAACGATCAACTATTTAATAAATCCTACTCCAGCTGTTGTGTTGGTTGAAGTATCAATTAAGATAAAGGCTCCATTTGATTTATTTTTATCGTAAGCATCAAAATATAATGGTTTACTTAATTTGATAGTTACTTCTCCAATTTCATTAATTGCCAACTGATTTGCTTCTTTAGAACCTGAATAATCAGTAGCTATCACACTCTTAATGGCATCAACTTTTGCTAAAATACGATTGGTGTTGTGCTGTACTAAATATTTGGTACCCGGAACTAATTTTTTTGAATCCATCCAACAAACCGTTGTATTGATATCTTTTTCAATGGTTGGTAACTCATTTGATTTTACAATCATATCACCACGCGTTACATTGATATCATTTTCTAATTCAATTGTGATTGATGAACCAGCATTTGCCTCAGAATATTCTTTATCAAAAAAGTGAATTTTACTAATTTTTGATTCAGTTAAAGAAGGTAAAACCGTAACAGCATCACCTACTTGAAGTGAGTTTCCGTATAATTTTCCTGCATATCCTCTAAAATCATGATATTGTTGTGTTTTAGGACGGATAACCGTTTGTACTGGAAAACGAGCCTGAGCACTTTCATAAACATCAGAAGATTTCAAAGCTTCTAAATGTTCTAACACACTTTGACCTGTGTACCATGGCATTTCATCAGCATGTTGTGCCACATTTCCACCAGTTAAAGCACTAATCGGAATGTAACTTACATTTTGTTCTTTAAATGAACTTTTTGCATTTAATGCTTCAAAGTCGGCTTTGATTTTATTGTAAACTTCTTCCGAATAATCAACTAAATCCATTTTATTAATAGCCACAATCACCTCTTTAACTCGCAATAAGTTATTGATAAAAAAGTGACGATACGTTTGTTCAATTACACCTTTACGAGCATCAATCAAAATGATTGACACTTGCGAAGTAGAAGCTCCTGTAACCATATTTCGGGTATATTCTACGTGACCTGGCGTATCGGCAATGATGTAACTTTTTTTCGCAGTCGAAAAATAAATATGGGCTACATCAATGGTAATTCCTTGCTCTCTCTCAGCCACCAATCCGTCAGTTGCCAATGAAAAGTCAAGATAATCGTATCCTTTTTGTTTACTACTTTTTTCAATTGCTTCAATTTTATCTGTAGTTAAAGATTTAGTATCGTATAATAATCTACCGATTAACGTACTTTTTCCGTCATCTACACTTCCTGCTGTTGCTATTTTTAAAACTTCCATCAGTTTTTTTTATATTTAAATGTTGAATTTTGAATATTAAATGCTTCGGCAATAATTCAAAATTTATAATTTACAATTCTTAATTATTAAAAGTATCCTTGTTGTTTTCTCTTCTCCATTGCGGCTTCCGAGCGTTTATCGTCAATTCGAGCTCCACGTTCAGAAATGGTAGATTGTCTAATCTCACCAACTACCTCAGCAATCGTTGAGGCATACGATTCTACTGCAGCGGTACAACTCATATCTCCCACAGTTCTAAAACGCACAATTCTTTCTTCAATTTGCTCATCTTCTTCTTGGTAAACAAAAGGAGAATGCGACCAAATCAAACCATCTCTTAAAAAGACTTTTCTTTTATGAGAAAAATAAATAGAAGGGATTTCAATATGTTCTTGCTCGATATAACTCCAAACATCTAACTCTGTCCAGTTTGAAATTGGGAATACACGAACGTTTTGTCCAATTTCAATTTTACCATTTAAAATATCAAATAACTCTGGACGTTGGTTTTTCTCATCCCATTGACCAAAGTCATCACGAACAGAGAAAATGCGCTCTTTTGCTCTTGCTTTTTCTTCATCACGGCGCGCACCACCAATACAAGCATCAAATTTAAATTCTTCAATCGCGTCTAAAAGTGTAGTGGTTTGCAAACTGTTTCTACTAGAATATTTTCCTGTTTCCTCCACCACTTTTCCTGAATCGATAGCATCTTGCACATTACGAACAATCAACTCTAAACCTAACTCTTCAACCAATTTATCTCTAAAAGCGATAGTTTCAGGAAAATTATGTCCGGTATCTACGTGTAATAACGGAAACGGAATTTTAGCCGGAAAAAAGGCTTTTTGTGCCAAACGCACTAAGGTTATCGAATCTTTTCCTCCCGAAAAAAGTAATACTGGTTTTTCAAATTGAGAAACAACTTCTCTAAATATGTATATTGCTTCTGCTTCTAGCGCATTTGATTTAAAAACTGAATTCATTTATTTTTTTATTTTAAAAATTTAAAGATTTAATGATTTAATGATTTTCAAATTCTCAGAGTTATTAAACCTATCTTCTTTATTCTATTATCTTTATCTCTTTATACTTTTTTTGCTCCGTGTAAACCACACTCTTTATGACTGGATTCCCACCACCATCTTCCGGCTCGTATGTCTTCACCCGGAAAAATAGCTCTGGTACAAGGCGCACAACCAATACTCACAAATCCTTTTTGATGTAAAGCATTTTGCGGCACGTTAAACTCTTTTAAATACGCATTCACTTCTTCTAAACTCCATCTCAATAAAGGATTAAATTTGATTATTTTGAAATTATCATCATACTCAAATAAATCTAGGTTTTGGCGATTTTCAGACTGCTCGGCTCTTAAACCCGTAATCCAAACTTCATTTCCCGCCAATGCCTTTTTAAGAGGTACTACTTTGCGAATAAAACAGCATTCTTTTCTGTTTTCAACCGAATCATAAAAACTGTTTGGGCCTTTTGTTTGAAGTAATTGCTCTACCGAGGCCGCTTCTGGAAAATAAACCTCAATTTGTTTTTTGTATTTTTTTAATGTTTTATGAAAAACATCGTAGGTTTCCTGAAACAATCTCCCTGTATCTAAAGTAAATACCGTAACAGGAATATCATTTTTAAAAATATAATCCGTAATAACTTGGTCTTCTTGCCCAAATGAGGTTGAAAAAACAACTTTTTCAGGAAATTCATTAGTCAAAAACAACAATGTTTCCTCTAAAGTAAAGTCTTTTGTTTTAGCTAATAAAGTTGAAATTATTGATGCATCCATTGCTATTTGTTTTTCTTTAAAATCTATTACCCTATCGGGTTAGTAGATTACTCTGCAAAAGTAGTACTTATTTATAAATTACAAAACATTCTTTGCTTTTTTTTATTCTGAAAATCAAACAATTTCAAAAAGGCAATACTTTAGCTTATTTTTCAGACAAAAAGAAAAAATAAAATACAAAAACTTAAATACCAACGACTTAAAAAACAATTTTACATTTAAAATTAAATAGTCTACAAAATCGATAGGATTATTATAAATTACTTATTACTTTTGACAAAAATTTTTCAGCATGGATTTTCAGATTGGTCTTGTAGTAGCAGGTTTGTTTGTTGGTTTTGTAGTAGGCATGACAGGTGTAGGAGGAGGTTCTTTGATGACGCCTATATTATTGTGGTTCGGAATTCCACCAACAACAGCAGTAGGAACCGATTTGCTTTATGCAGCCTTTACCAAAATGGGCGGCATATTTGTACACCACAAAAAAAAGAACATTAATTGGAAAATTACAGGTTGGTTGGCTTTGGGAAGTGTGCCTGCTGCCTTGGTTACTCTATGGATTTTAGAAAGTATTAATACCGATATAACAACTTTAAACAAACTCATAAAATACAGTTTGGGCTGGGCTTTGTTGGTTACTTCTATTGCCATTTTATTCAAAAAGAAACTTTTGACTTTATCACAACGCCATGCTGGCGATAAATTTCACTCCGAGAGTCAAACTCAAAACTTGTTAACGGTTGCTATAGGTATTCTTTTAGGCGCAACTGTAACCTTAACATCAATCGGAGCAGGAGCATTAGGAACGGTAACTTTGTTTTTTTTATATCCGTTATTGCCTACCACAAAATTAGTAGGAACCGAGATCGCTCATGCCGTTCCGCTAACTTTAGTAGCCGGTATTGGACATGCCACAATGGGCAATTTAGACTTGAGTTTATTAGCACAACTTTTAATGGGTTCGTTACCTGGGATATATATAGGAAGTATGTTAAGCGGAAAAGTGCCAGATTTATTCCTAAGAAACGCTATTGCTATAATGCTTTTTATGGTGGGATATAAATTGGTGTTTTAAATAAAAAGAAAGCAATAAAAAAAGACGATTGTACACACATTGATACAATCGTCTTTTTTTTTACCTATTTTTTTTTGAATTAAAAAGCAATATCGGCCAAGGAATTGCTTTCTAAAATTTTAAGCGTATTATCTCTAACTTCGGTCATTAATCTTCTAGCAGCGCAAGTTACTTCATCATCGCAATCATCACATTTTTCGTAGAAATTATGCGATGCACAAGGCAACAACGCAATGGGACCTTCGAGTATGCGATAGACTTTTGCCATACTAATTTCTTTCGGATCTTTGATTAAATAATAACCGCCACCTTTTCCTTTTTTTGCCCCAAGAAAACCCGAATTTCTAAGTAAAAGCAAAATACTTTCCAAAAATTTAATCGAAATATGCTCACTAGCGGCAATATCGGCAATGGCAACAGGAGTTTGATCTTCCTGCCGTGCCAAATAAGTTAAAGCTTTTATTCCGTATTTTGTTTTTTTAGAAATCATTTTTGTTGAAATAAATAAATCAGAATCCCGATTCTTGATTGATGTAAAGCTACAATCAAAAATCGGGATTCCAAAATGCATTACTTTATGCCAATGCCTGCTCTAAATCGGCGATAACGTCTTTTACAGTTTCCAAACCTACCGAAACACGAACCAAACCTTCGGTAATTCCAACCGCTAATTTTTCTTCTGTCGATAATTTGCTATGGGTTGTAGAAGCTGGATGTGTTACTATCGTCTTTACATCTCCGATATTTGCCGATAGCGAACACAATTTAATTTTATCCAAAAATCTACGTCCCGCTTCGATTCCGCCTTTAATTTCAAAAGCAATAATATTTCCGCCATGAAGCATTTGTTTTTTGGCAACTTCATATTTTGGGTGTGATTTTAAGAACGGATATTTCACACTATTTACATTAGGATGACTTTCTAAAAACGCAGCCACTTTCAAAGCATTTTCGCAATGTCTATCCACACGAACAGCCAATGTTTCTAAACTTTTAGACAACACCCAAGCGTTAAAAGGTGACATTGCCGGACCAGTATTTCTTGAGAACAAATAAATTTGACGAATCAAATCGGCTTGACCAACTGCAATTCCGCCTAAAACTCTTCCTTGACCATCCATTAATTTGGTTGCCGAATGCACCACAATATGCGCTCCGTACTTAATGGGTTGTTGAATGTAAGGCGTTGCAAAACAATTATCTACAATAAAAATTAAATTGTGCTTTTTTGCAATTTGTCCTAATAATTCTAAATCAATAACATCAACACCTGGATTTGTAGGTGTTTCAACATATAAAATTTTTGTATTGGGCTTGATAAAACTTTCTATTGTTTCTGGTTGGTTGATATCAAAATAAGAAGTTTCGATATTCCATTTTGGAAAATAGGTCATAAACAATGCGTGAGTAGAACCAAAAACGCTTCCTGCAGACACAATATGATCTCCTGAACTTAACAATGCTGCGAAAGTCGAATAAATAGCTGCCATTCCAGTTGCAAAAGCATAACCAGCCTCGGCTCCTTCCATTGCACACACTTTATCAACAAACTCGGTTGTATTTGGATTGCTAAAGCGAGAATAAATATTTCTTACTTTCTCTTCTGTAAAAGAAGCTCTCATATCTTCAGCATCTTCAAATACAAAACTTGAAGATAAATATAGAGGTGTAGAATGCTCTAGAAATTGTGTTTTATCTAAATGATTACGTATGGCTTGGGTTTCGAACCCGAATTCTTCTTCGTTCATGATGTCTTTATTCTTTAATTAATTTTTGCTAATTCCACTCCATTCAAAATTACTTTGTAGTGAATAGTCGCAGTTGGTTCTACTGTTTTAGAAACTGAACAATATTTGTCAAAAGACAATTGTGCTGCTTTTGCTGCTTTATCTTCTTTGATATTTCCTTCTAAAGAAAATACCACGTAAATGTCTTTGAATGGTTTTGCTTCTCCAACCTGTACACGTTCTCCCTCCACTTCCGCTTTAAAAGAAGTTATTTCCTGTCGTTGTTTTTTTAGAATCGAAATCATATCAATTCCACTGCAGCCTGCTACACCCATTAAAACCAATTCCATCGGACTCGGCCCCATATCATTTCCTCCAAAATCTGGACGCGCATCTACATTTACTATATGTCCACGTTCGTTTTTTAATTCGAAGTGAAAGTTTTCGTTTACTCTGTTTAATGTTATTTTCATTTTTATTTTTTTTGATTACTAAAAACTGGAATACTGAATACTAAAACTATCCTTTATCCGACAATCTCAAAATATCTCCAAAAACTCCTCTTGCCGTTACTGCCGATCCTGCTCCTGCTCCTTGAATTACGATTGGTCTATCTCCATACGATTCCGTATAAATTTCGAAGAACGAATCAGAACCTTTTAAGCCACCCAAAGCGGTCTCTTTTGGTACTGAAACCAGTTTCACTTCTAGATTTCCTTTATCATTTTGCAAATCACCGGACAATTCTCCAATGTAACGCAACACGTAATCTGGTTCTTGTGCCGATTTTATTTTATCGTAAATTGGGTCGAATTCTTTTAATTTTGTCAAGAAATCAGCAACATCACCTTCACGTAAATGTTCCGGAATTAGATTCTGAATAGCCACTTCTTCAAATTCATTTTGCAAATCAAGTTCACGAGCCAAAATCAATAATTTGCGGCCCACATCATTTCCACATAAATCTTCACGCGGATCTGGTTCAGTAAAACCGTTATCAATGGCTTCTTTCAAAATTTCGCTAAACGGCACCTCTTTAGCAGAGAAATTATTGAATAAATAACTCAATGTTCCCGAGAAAACGCCTTTTATTTTAGTGATATTTTCACCTGAAAGGTGTAATAATTTGATGGTATCAATCAAAGGTAATCCTGCACCAACGTTTGTTTCATACAAATAACTCTTTTGATTTTCTTCTAAAACCTTTCGCAATTCTTTGTAAAAACCATAAGTCAACGTGTTGGCTACTTTATTCGAAGAAATCAAATCAAAACTGCTTTCAACCAACGGAATATAATTTTCAACAAACGTTTTGCTCGCTGTATTATCTACTGCAATTAAATTTTCAAGATTATTTTCGTTTGCATAAGCTATAATATCGTTAATTGTATAGCCGGCTGCCGTCGCTTGAAGTTCGTTTTTCCAATCGGAAGTAACGCCGTTTTTATCTAAAAGCACTTTTTTGGAATTGGCAATGGCAAAAACATTTAGTTTTATTCCTTTGCGCTTTTCGATGGCTGGAGCCGATTCTAAAATTTGATCAATTAAAGTTCCGCCCACTAAACCGTGACCAAAGACAGCAATATTGATTTTTTTGGCAACTCCAAAAATTTCACCGTGAATAACATTTAGCGCCCTGTTTAATTCGTTTTTTTTAACGACCAAACTTACGTTTTTACCCGTAACGGTGTTGTTAAACAAAATCGGAACAATTTTATTTTTGATTAAAGCGGTGTACGGTTTGTGAAACGTACTCAAATCTTGACCAATAATCGAAATCACCGAGACATCATCAGTCACCGAAATACGATTTACATCTTTAGAATAGAAATCATTTTCGAATTCTTTTTCCAATTCAATCATTGCTTTGGTTGCTTTATCCGCATCTACCACCAACCCAATTCCTCTTTCAGAGGATCCTTGCGAAATGATACTTACACTAATATCATTATCACCCATCACTCTAAAAATTCGAGCATCAACTCCTGTTTTTCCTAACAATCCGCGACCTTCCAAATTAACTAAAGACACATTTTCCAAAACAGAAAGTGTTTTAATACCTTCTTTAGTAGAATCAGCCGTGATTAAAGTTCCTTTATTTTCGTGGTTGAACGTATTTAAAATTCGAAGCGGTATATTTTTTTCTAATAAAGGAATAATGGTTTTTGCATGTAAAATTGTGGCTCCAAAATTTGCCATTTCATTGGCTTCATTATACGATAATGTTTCGATCTTTTTAGCATCCGAAACCAATTCTGGATTAGCCGTATAAATTCCATCAACGTGTGTAAAATTTTGTAATTCTTCTGCATTGACATAATTCGCAATTAAGGATGCGGTATAATTACTTCCATTTCGTCCCAAAGTGGTGGTTTCGTGCTTATTATTCGAACCGATAAAACCCGTAACTACTAAAACGGTTTCCTTATTTTCTTTAAAAAACTGAATGACATTCTTTTTGGAAATAGCATCAATTGGTTGCGCATCACCAAAATTAGAATCTGTAATAATTAAATCTCGGGTATCGGCAAGTTTTGCTGAAATCCCTTTTTGATTCAACAAAAACACCATCAATTTCGCCGAAAGCACTTCGCCTTGAGCTAAAATCTGATCTTGAATCTTGGCGCTATAATCGCCAATTAAACTAACTCCTTCAAAAAGTTTATCTAACTTTTCAAATTCTGTCGTAAAATCAACTTCTTCAAAACCATCTTTTTGATAGGTTTTGAAACTTTCTAATAGTGGTTTATAATTTCCATTTTTAGCGGCTATAGTAAGAATATCATCTAACTCATCGGTAGCATTTCCCCTTGCCGAAACCACTATTGCAATTTTCTCTTCCTGCTTAATTTTACTTTCTATAATATCTAAAACTGTATTAATACCTTCGCCATTCGCTAAAGATTTTCCACCAAATTTTACTATTTTCATCTGTTTTTTATTTTTGAAAACAACTTCTAACAAATTGTCCAATTGTTCGTATTCCATCAAAAAAGCATCGTGCCCGTGCTGTGAGTCAATCTCACTGTAAAACACATTATTCTTAAATTTTTTAATCTCGTTGTAGGTTTCTCTATTTTCTTGTGCGGTAAAAAACAGATCCGAATTAATTCCTACAATGTATATATTCGCTTCAACTTTAGAAATAACTGATTCAAAAGATTGTCCATTTCGAGTTATATCAATCGTTTTTAAAAGTTGGTTCATCATCTTGTATGCTGCAAGCTGAAACCTTTTTTCTAATTTTTCTCCATGATAGTTTAGCCAACTTTCTACTTGAAATTTTTCAAGCTGAACATTAATATCTCTATTAAATTTTGCCTTGAAGGATTCGGGAGTTCGATAGCACAACATGGCGTGGATGCGAGCGTCTTCGATAGGCTTTTTAGAATTATTCAGGATTTGCTCTTGCAAGTAACAATTCGCAATCAGCCAATCGGTCGATTTCCAGTCGGTCGCAATCGGAATAAAATTCGCTGCTAATTTGGGTTCTAAGGCTAAAATTTCCCAGGCTATTCCGCCACCAACAGAACCTCCAATTAAAGCGAATAATTTTTCAATTTTTAATATTCTAAGTCCTTCGATAAAAATTCTAGCAATATCCCTTGCAATAAAATCCCTGTAATTTTCAATTGTAGCCGAGTTAAAACCATTTCCTGGCACATCGAAAGCAACAATTGTATATTTTAGAGTATCAATTGTTTTTTCTTCACCTACAATATCGTTCCACCAGCCCGACTCACCTATAACCTGAGAGTTCCCAGTCAAAGCATGGTTGATTAAAATAACGGGAGCCGAATGCAAAGGCGCACCAAAAACTTGATAGCTTAAGTTTAGAGTACTACAAACAGCACCATTATGTGTGGTGAAATCAGTAAGTATAATATTTGTGGGTTTATTTTCCAATGTCAAATCTTTTTTATTATTGATTTGTATTTGGAAATATTAAAAAGAAAACTAGAAGTAAACTAGAAAAACTCTTATTGTTATCTTTCCACGTTGGGCGTGGTAGAATGCAGCACCTTCTTCGATTTACCGAAGGGTTGCTAAGGATTCATCGGGTCTAATCCCTCGTCCTTTCTTTATAACATTTCAATACTTTATTTGAACTTAACTGCGCAAATTAACTACTATTTTTGCAAACAAACAAATTTAAAACTTTCGTTTTGGCTACTCTAACAAAAAAATAACAAATAAAAAGCAAGCAACTTATAAATCGAACAAATTCCAGACTTATAATTGCTTGCTGCTTTTGTGATTTTTCATAATGTTAAATAAATAGATTTTCATTTTCTTGTGAATACATTAAAAACGTCAAAGAATTTGTTGGATTCTTTTCATTTTTTTTAGTGCTATTGGTCACACCAAATCTAGGGTGAATCAATTCGTTCGCAGTCATAACTGCATTTTTTTTGGCTCTGAAACTCCTCAAGTAACTCACCGTCCTCGTGAAATAATTTTTTGTTTCCATGATTTACAATTGTTTGAATATTAGTATTTGTTTGTTTTAATTTTATTTTTTTGTTAAGTCCCTTTTCAAAATGAAAAAACCCTTTTGGAATAGTGTTACCAAAAGGGTTTAAGTTATAGTGCTTAAAATCTTTTGACATCAACTAGACAGTACCTGAGTACCCCACATATTGATTAGCGAAAAACAGTTCATCTTATTCGAAAAATTTAGTGTCATTTGATTATTCTTTCTTTCTAATTAATTCCGTTTTAAAAACGTAGTTTCAATCTTTTTATCCAAAATCAATATTTGCCTCTCCTTAATTTTGAATATATACAAATATGCAATTCTTTTTTTTAAAATCCAATTTTTTTCTTACAATTTTTCAAAATTAAAATTTTAAAAAAACTACGTATTTTAAACTAATTATCAAGCACTTAAATAAATTATCCTTTTTAAAACTACGTAGAAAAAACTACGTAGTTCTTACATTTTTAAAAAGAATATTTAGATAAAGAGATGTTCATCTTCTTGAAAGTACAAAGGCGAACCCAATAAACTTTTGCTTTTTGCAGCAATATTATGGCTAAAATGATTTTGATTAGCACTTGCTCCTCTTCGAAACAAAGCTAAAAACTGACTATATATGGTGTGTATAGTTTTCATAATTTTTTATTTTTTTATTATATTAAAAAAGCCCTTTTGGTATTTGTAGTTACCAAAAGGGCTTTGTATTATATGCCTTACTTGAGTTTTAAACTCACTTTTGATAACAACAGAGGCAAACGAACATATCCTGCACGTTGCACTTAATCATTTGAATTTTTTTGGATAGTAAATGGATCATTGTTGTAATTTTTACCTTAAAAAAAACCTCTGCTTGAAAAGGCAGAGGTTTTATGAATATATTTTATACTAATATTTAGACAATAAACTGCTCCGCCGAATACTTCGACTGTTTACAAGATTTATTGACCATAATTAGATTCATTTCTCTCTGATTTTATATGGCACAAAATTGCAAAGTCTTTTTGAATTATCCAAATTTTTTTACAAAATATTTCAAATAAAAACAAGCTCTATGGTTTTTAACTTTTGTTTAAAAGAAAAAAGTAGCGTATTAATTTGCAAATCAAAATGGTTTCATACCTTTGCATCCGAATAAAGAGGAAAAATTTGAACTGATTGCAACCTCTTCATAATGAAATCATTCGTTATGAGTACCAAATCAAAAAATTTGGTAGTAAAAAATGCTAAAGCAGACACTCTCCTTTAGTATTTCGCAATTCAATTTCTTCCCAAATTAATTTAATTTAGAATAATTATTATGGCTTATTTATTTACGTCAGAATCTGTTAGCGAAGGACATCCTGATAAAGTAGCAGATCAAATTTCGGATGCATTAATTGATAATTTTTTAGCTTTCGATGCTGACTCAAAAGTTGCATGCGAAACGTTGGTAACTACTGGGCAAGTAATTTTAGCAGGCGAAGTAAAATCAAACACGTACTTAGATGTACAACAAATTGCTCGTGATGTCATCAAAAAAATAGGATATACCAAAAGCGAATACATGTTCGAAGCCAATTCTTGTGGTGTATTATCGGCAATTCACGAACAATCTGCTGATATTAATCAAGGTGTAGACCGCACAAGTAAAGAAGAACAAGGTGCTGGTGACCAAGGAATGATGTTTGGATACGCCACAAACGAAACCGAAAACTTCATGCCATTGGCACTGGATTTATCGCATAAATTATTACAGGAATTAGCTATTTTGAGACGTGAAAACAACGAAATAACCTATTTACGTCCCGATGCAAAATCGCAAGTAACTTTAGAATACAGCGACGATAACAAACCAACCCGAATTGATGCCATTGTAATTTCAACCCAACACGATGATTTTGATTCGGAGACAAACATGTTAGCAAAAATCAAAAAAGATATTATCGATATTTTGATTCCACGTATTGTTGCCAAAAACCCAGAACACGCTCACTTATTTAACGATGCTATCAAATACCACATCAATCCAACCGGAAAATTTGTTATTGGTGGTCCGCATGGAGATACTGGATTAACCGGAAGAAAAATTATTGTGGATACGTACGGCGGAAAAGGAGCTCATGGTGGAGGTGCTTTTTCTGGAAAAGACCCAAGTAAAGTAGACCGAAGTGCTGCTTATGCCACAAGACATATTGCCAAAAATTTAGTAGCCGCAGGTGTTGCTGATGAAATTTTAGTTCAAGTTTCGTACGCAATTGGTGTTGCCGAACCAATGGGAATTTTCATCGAAACATATGGAACATCAAAAGTGAACTTAACCAACGGTGAAATTGCTAAAAAAGTAAGCGAAATTTTTGATATGCGTCCTTACTTTATCGAACAACGTTTGAAATTGAGAAACCCTATTTATAGCGAAACTGCTGCTTATGGCCACATGGGACGCCAACCAGAAACGGTAACAAAAACTTTTTCAGCTCCTGGAGGAGAATCAAAAACACTTACCGTGGAATTGTTTACTTGGGAAAAATTAGATTTTGTTGACAAGATTAAAGCTGCTTTCGGCTTGTAATTTTCAAATAAATAATTCAATCATAAAAGGCCATCTTATACAAGGTGGCTTTTTCTTTTTTTGTACTTTGGCGTTTCGATAACTTCATATCATATGCCAAAATTCGCAATCACTTTACTTCTTTTTACCTTATTTTCTTCGTACGGGCAAACCGAAGATGGCATCACGGCTAAACTAGTATCGCAATCGAATATCACGCACTCCCTTTTTATAGGTTCGGATTCATTTGGTTATCACTATTTTATAGAGAACAACGTATTTTTTAAAGAAAAGTCTAGCGAAATTAAATCGTACAAAAACATTCAATTAGGCAAAATATCAAAAGTTGACATTCTTAATCCTTTAAAAATGGTACTTTTTTATGAAGATTTCAATAGCGTTGTTTTATTAGACAATCAATTAAACGAAACAGCAGTATTGCATTTTTCTGAAAACTCAATTCCCATTTCCGCAACGGCTGTTGGAACGGCTTCGCAAAATCAAATATGGATTTACAACAGTTTAAACCAACAAATTGGCCTTTTGAATTACCTAAATAAGGAATACAAAACTGTTTCGGTTCCTTTAAAAAACGAGGCGCTTTATTACCAAACCGATTTTAACCATTTTTTCTGGATAGACCAGCAATACAATTGGTACAGTTGCGATTTATTTGGCAATGTAAAACTGATTACTAAAGTTCCTGATTTCGATCAAATTCAATTTTTAGATGACCGCCAATTTATTTATAAAAAATACAACAAATTGTACTATTCAGCAATAGATAAACTAAAAAAAGTAGCAACCACCGCGATTAACTTTCCACAAAAAAGCTTTGAAAAATTTTATTACAACGACCAAAATTTAGTTATTTTTACAACTTCTGAAAAAATAAATTATAAAATCATAGTACCGTAATGCACATAGCAATAGCAGGAAACATAGGAGCCGGAAAAACAACTCTAACCAAATTATTAGCCAAACACTTTAAGTGGGAACCGCATTACGAAGATGTAGTAGACAATCCGTATTTGGATGATTTTTACCATCAAATGGAACGTTGGTCTTTTAATTTGCAAATTTATTTCTTAAACAGTCGCTTCCGTCAAGTACAACAAATTCGCGAAAGTGGTAAAAAAGTAGTGCAGGACAGAACCATTTATGAAGATGCTTACATTTTTGCACCCAATTTGTACGCAATGGGTTTGATGACCAGCCGTGATTTCGAAAATTACACCTCCTTATTTGAATTGATGGAATCGCTCGTAAAAGCACCCGATTTGTTGATTTATTTAAGAAGCTCCATTCCGAACTTAGTGGGGCAAATTCATAAAAGAGGACGTGATTACGAAAATTCTATTTCAATTGATTATTTAAGTCGATTAAACGAGCGTTACGAGGCTTGGGTTCAGACGTACACCAAAGGAAAATTATTGATTATCGATGTAGACAACATCAATTTCGTTGACAATCCTGAAGATTTAGGAGATATCATTAACCGAATTGATGCCGAATTGAATGGGTTGTTTTAAAACACGAATTTAGCTAATTAACCCTAATAAAAAATGCCTTACTCTCGTGAGGCATTTTTCTTAAATCTCTAAAACAGATTCCAATGATTTTTTAAATTTATTTTTTAGCTTTACTTTGTTGCCTCAATTTTAGCTTTTATTTCGGCATCTGTGCCTTCAAAAACTTCAGTAGTAGTTTTGCCGTTTTCCGATTTTGTAATCGTTCCAATGGTTTTACCATTTTCTTTTTTTACCTCAACACGAACTGATTTTTTATCGTATTTCGTAACATCAAAACAATCTGTTTTTTGATGTAGATAATTCCCCTCATCATCAAAATTAGCTAAACATTTTTTAGTTTCTTCCGGGGAGCAGCCTTTTTCTTTACACATTTTTTCACATTCGGCTTTTGTCATGGTGGACATATTGCTCACACAACAACTATTATTTGAATGCATTTTCATTTCTGTTTTCGAACAACAATTAAGATCGCTCATCCCACTATCATGACCATTACCTAAAATGGGGGCAATAACCAAACCTATCAAACACGTTAGCTTAATTAAAATATTCATCGAAGGACCAGAAGTATCTTTAAACGGATCACCAACCGTATCACCCGTTACGGCAGCTTTGTGCGCATCAGAACCTTTATAGGTCATTTCGCCGTTAATCATGACTCCTGCTTCGAAGGATTTTTTTGCATTGTCCCAAGCTCCACCAGCGTTGTTTTGAAAAACAGCCCAAAGCACTCCCGAAACGGTGACTCCTGCCATATAACCGCCTAACATTTCAGCAATCAGCTGATTATTATCTACATAAACTAACTTTCCTAAAAGCACAATGGCAATCGGAAAACCAATGGTTAAAATTCCTGGGAGCATCATTTCGCGCAAAGCCGCTTTTGTAGATATCTCCACACATTTTCCGTATTCTGGTTTTCCGGTTCCTTCCATAATACCCGGAATCTCCTTAAACTGTCTACGCACTTCATACACCATATCCATCGCTGCTTTCCCCACTGAATTCATTGCCAAAGCAGAGAAAACGACCGGAATCATTCCGCCAACAAACAACATGGCTAAAACGGGCGCTTTAAAAATATTGATTCCGTCTATACCTGTAAACGTTACATAGGCTGCAAATAACGCCAACGAAGTTAAAGCCGCCGAGGCAATAGCAAAACCTTTTCCGGTTGCCGCTGTTGTATTTCCCACCGAATCTAAAATATCGGTTCGGGTACGCACTTCTTTTGGTAATTCGCTCATTTCGGCAATTCCTCCTGCATTGTCAGAAATGGGGCCAAAAGCATCGATAGCCAATTGCATGGCTGTAGTTGCCATCATAGCCGAAGCCGCTAATGCTACTCCGTAAAATCCAGCTAAAGCATAGGAAATCCAAATTGCTGTTGCAAATAACAATACGGTCGGAAAAGTCGAAATCATTCCTGTTGCTAAACCGGCAATTACGTTTGTTCCTGCTCCTGTTGCTGATTTTTGGACAATTGCCATAACTGGTTTTGTTCCCAAACCTGTATAATATTCTGTTACCGATGAAATAGCTCCCCCAACTACTAATCCGACTAACGTAGCATAAAAAACACGCATAGACGAAATAGCTTTCGCCCCTTCTCCGAAAAAACTCATTTGCATCGTTTCTGGCAACATATATTGCACTAAAAAGAAACAAGCCACGGCTGTTAAAATAATCGAAACCCAATTACCTATATTTAATGCTTTTTGAACTTGAGCTTCTTTTGCATTATCATCTGAAATTTTTACTAAAGTGGTTCCTATAATAGAAAATAAAATTCCGAATCCTGCAATCGCCATAGGGAGTAAAATAGGTCCAATTCCGCCAAAAGCATCATTGATACTGCCTCCCATATCTTTAATCACATAATTCCCCAAAACCATTGCAGCCAAAACTGTTGCCACATACGAACCAAATAAATCGGCTCCCATACCGGCAACGTCACCCACATTATCTCCTACATTATCCGCAATTGTGGCCGGATTACGCGGATCATCTTCAGGGATTCCAGCCTCAACTTTACCGACTAAATCGGCACCTACATCGGCTGCTTTGGTATAAATTCCACCTCCTACTCTGGCAAACAAGGCAATAGATTCTGCACCCAACGAAAATCCTGCTAAAGTTTCTAAAACAACGGTCATGGTTTCGGTATCTTTCCAAACTCCGCCAGAAAACAAATTAAAGAAAATGATAAAAAAACCAGTTAAACCTAAAACAGCTAAACCGGCAACCCCAAGTCCCATAACCGTTCCACCTCCAAAAGACACTTTTAATGCCTGAGGCAAACTGCTACGAGCCGCTTGCGTGGTTCTAACGTTCGTTTTGGTTGCTATTTTCATCCCGATATTTCCAGCGTAGGCCGAAAATAGCGCTCCAAAAATAAAGGCAATTACAATTAATAGATGTGTTTTAACGCCCGGAATAAACGTAATGCCCGCTAAAGCTACACTGGCAATAATAACAAAGATGGTTAATAATTTATATTCGGCTTTTAAAAAGGCAAGTGCCCCTTCGTAAATATGATCTGAAATGGTTTTCATCTTTCCATCTCCGGCATCTTGTTTAAGAACCCAATTTCTTTTTATTGTCATAAAAAGCAATCCTAAAAATGCCATAAGTATTGGCAAGTAAATCATAAATGCGTTCATAATTCATCATTTTGGTTAGGTTAATAATCTGAATATGAACGAATTTAAACAAAAAAAGCAATACTTCTAGACGAAATATTGCTTTTTTATAAAATTATAGGTTGAAAATTATTTAATACTAAATAATCCTGCTGGTTTATTTTCAATTGCATTGAAACGGTCTGTACATTGTGCAATGATATCGTATGCTTCTTTTACATCTCCCCAACCTTCAACATCAACTTTTTTGTTTTCAAGATCTTTATAAACTTGGAAGAAATGCTCAATTTCTTTTACTAAGTGTGGATTAATATCCGCAAGATCATTTAATCTATTCCAGATAGGGTCAGAAACGGGTACACAGATAATTTTTTCATCTGGACCTTTATCATCGGCCATGTGGAAAACCCCAATAGGCTTCACTTCCATTACACAACCCGGAAAAGTTGGTTCGTGTACTAAAACCAAAACATCCAAAGGATCTCCGTCTAAGGCCAATGTTTCTGGAATAAATCCGTAATCAGCTGGGTACATCATTGACGAGAATAACATTCTGTCAAAACGCATTCTTTTGATTTCAAAATCGTATTCGTATTTATTTCTACTTCCTCTTGGTATTTCGATTAAAACATCGAAAGTGGTTATTTTGTCTGCGGTCATTTTATTATAATAATTTATTTTCGGTTGCAAAAATAGGCAAAGAATCCATTTTGACAATAGCTTTTTAAGGTTATATCTCTATTAATTTTCAAGCAGATGTGAATTATTTTCAAAAATTGCAATCCTTCTTTAAAAATAAAACCCAAAAGAGCCTTTTACAGCAAATTTATTCGCATCGGGCATTTCGCGGTAATTTCCTCTCCAAGAAAAATCAATACGGAAAACTTTAAAAATATTTCCAATTCCGGCGTTGTATTCCCAATAAACATCTTCAGGCGAATTATACACTAATCCCGAAGCATTAATTGCCCGATTGGCATCGGAAACATGTCCGTAAACCGATTTAATTCCTACAATTTCGCGCCAATTGAGTTTTCGCATAAACGGAATACGGCCAAATAATCGTCCACCAAAATTATGTTCCCATTGCAAAGTTACGTACTCATCTGAAACAAATTCGTAATAACTCAAATTGCTAAATGTATTTTCGATGGTGAAATAACTTTGGTTACCCGGAATAATACTCAACAATCCTAACGGAATTGTTCCGAATGTTTTTCCGGTTTCTAAAATTAAATCCGAGCGACCAAGTGGCCCTATAATAATAGGTTGTTTGTAATACAACTGCAATTTATCGTACTTAAAATCACTATTTAAAACGCCTTTAAAACCATGACTGTAATTCACAAAAAAACGCGCATACGGACTATCCACATCGGTGCGTTCTACCCCAAAACCAATTGTTTTTCGATTTGGCGTAAATTCAATTTGTAAATTCGCTTCAGATTGCTTGACTTCACTTTCCACAACTCCATTTGGATTGGTAGCATCGGGCAAAGTCGTATAATAATCCAAACTAAAGGTATCCGAAGCCGACTCTAACGTTCGATAGGAAAGTCCCAATTGAAACGTTAAGTTTTTAACAGGTTCGATTTCGATAGCAGCATGTGATAAATTGATGTTCGTCAGCTTTCCGTTTGAACCCACTGTAAACAAGGACGAAGAAGCAAAACTCCTACCTAAAACATCGTTAGTAGTTGTTAAACTCGCACCGATTTGCTCAATATCGCGGCGGTTTCCTCCCGAAATAATCAAACGTTTCTTTTTATCGATCATCCATTTTCCCGAAAGTCCGTATTTGAATTTATTGTCATTAAAACCATACGCCGTATACGCCTGAATACGCCAGGGATCATTTGGACCAAAATAAGTACGCCCACCTGCTCTTAAACGAATTCCTTCGACTTCGTTATAACCAAATGTTGAAAAAATGGGTCCGTAATCAAAATTAGGAAACTCCACATAGCCACTTCCTAAAATAGAAACCAAACTGTACAATTGCTTAAAACGCTTTACCGTTTGCAGCGTATCTAACATTTTATAAATACCTTGTTCGTCTTTATTTAATTTTTCAAACCGATTGGCTTCCCAATATTCATTTGATTTTTGATAGACTTCGTTATCAATATAATTGACTTTTTCTCGGTAAAAATCGGCTGGTTTTTCAACATTAAACTGATGATTTCGAAACAAGGTAGTTCTTTTTCCGTAGACTCCTTTTGATTCTTCTTTTTTCTTTAAAGCAAAATCCGACATCATATAATCTCGGGTTAGTAAAAAAACCGAATCATTTTCTACTTCAAATTCTTGTTCAATATAAATATCCTTAACCCAGTTGATGTTGGCACTTTTGGTTACGGCCATGTTGATTTTTTTGATGGCAAAAGTGGTGTCATTTACCCAAAAATCGCCTTTAAACGTGAGTTCATTTTTTCGTCTTGGATAAAAAACGATATTAAAACACCATTTGTTATCGATGTAAGCACTATCCCGCAAAATATAATTGTAAACATCAATTCCGGTTGTAGATAAAGGACTAGTAAAACTTTTATCAAAAAACTTTAAGTGATTGTTGTAGATGTTATAATCGGCATACAAATCTTTTACGAATGCTAAAATTTGTTGATTTCCTTCAAAACCCGATGTTTTATTGGCTTTTACATTTTCTTTGGTTTTCTTAAGCACATTATCTCCGTAAACCTCACTGAGGGATTCGTTTATAAAAATAGGCAAGTAGGTTTTTCCGGTAACACTCGATGTGTCGACATGATTAAAAATAAACTCCATTCCTTTAAAGAGTTTGTTTTTCATGAAAGCGCTATCAATAGTGTTCATATCAAATTCGACTTTTTCGTATTTTTCCATTTGATATTGATTGAAAAGATACAAGCCGTTTTTACGTTTGTGCGCCCAAATTTTCCGAAGAATATCCAGAGCTGGATTGTCTTTTTTAGAGGTTTTTCCGGTATAGATAAAAACTTCATTCAACACTTCGGGCTCACTTAAAACCACTTTTAAATTATAGGAAACTGATTTTTCTAAAGTAATTATTTTATCTGAAAAGCCAGCCGATGAAACCACCAAATTACTAAAATCCTGATTGGTTTCGAGGTAAAAACGACCATCTTCATTAGAAACAGTTCCTATACTGGAGCCTTGAAAAGCAACATTTGCAAACGGAATAGGCACATTTGTTTGATCGTAAACCACACCACTTACTTTGGTTTGCGCAACTACACCTGCCGATATTGCAATGATAAAATAGAGATAGATAAAAAGTTGTTTTCTCATGTTTCCAAAAAAAAACTTCATCAAATAAATAATTAAATGATGAAGTTTAAGTAGTATGTTATTTTGCTTATTTATACATTACTTTCTTAACTGCTTTAACCACATCGGCTGCATTTGGCAACCATTCTTTTAATAAAACAGGCGAATACGGTGCAGGAGTATCAGCTGTTGTGATACGTTGTACCGGTGCATCCAAATAATCGAATGCTTGCTCTTGCACAAGATACGTAATTTCAGAAGAAATACTAGCGAAAGGCCAAGCTTCTTCAAGTACTACCAAACGATTGGTTTTTTTAACCGAATTAATGATAGCATCTTTATCCATTGGGCGAACGGTTCTCAAATCAATAATTTCGCATGAAACACCTTCTTTAGCCAATTCATCCGCAGCGATAAAAGCTTCTTTTATGATTTTACCAAATGAAACAATGGTTACATCGGTACCTTCTCTTTTGATATCTGCAACTCCAATCGGAATTACATATTCACCATCTGGAACTTCTCCTTTATCACCATACATTTGCTCAGACTCCATAAAGATAACAGGATCATTATCACGGATAGCCGCTTTTAAAAGTCCTTTAGCATCGTAAGGCGTTGATGGAACAATTACTTTTAAACCTGGTGTGTTGGCAAACCAGTTTTCTAAAGCTTGTGAGTGTGTTGCTCCAAGCTGACCTGCAGAAGCTGTAGGCCCACGGAAAACGATAGGAATATTAAATTGACCTCCTGTCATTTGACGCATTTTGGCTGCGTTGTTAATAATTTGATCAATACCCACCAAACAGAAGTTAAATGTCATGTATTCAACAATTGGGCGGCATCCGTTCATAGCAGAACCCACTGCAATTCCAGAAAACCCAAGCTCAGCAATTGGCGTATCAATTACTCTTTTTTCGCCAAACTCTGCCAGCATACCTTTAGAAGCTTTGTAAGCACCGTTGTATTCTGCAACTTCTTCTCCCATTAAATATATGGATTCATCGCGGCGCATTTCTTCACTCATTGCTTCGCAAATGGCCTCTCTAAATTGTATTGTTCTCATATTTTTATATTGTTGATCTATTTTTCGAACAGCAAAAATAATTATTTTATATTACTTAAAAGCATATTTTCAGTTTTAAATATTCATATTGAAGGGGTATATTGTGCCAATTCTAACAGAATTCTCAAAAACAATCGCCCTTATCATTCCATAGAAAACTATTTATCACAATTTAAGCTTTGAATTTTATAATATGATTACTCGTTTATATTTTTTATATAGTACTTTCGCTTTTGGCAATATTATACTTTTTTGAATCCCAAACTAAACAACCACAACCTACTACAAAAGAACCAATTGTAGTGTTCACACATTACTCGAATGATTGTTTTTTTTAGAAATATCGTTATTCTTTTGCTTTTTTTTATTACGGCTACAAGTAGAGCTCAAACCGAAAACAAAAGCACTAAAGTCGCCTTTAAATCAATCCATAAATCGGATTTAAAAGAAAGCAACGAAATCAAAACGTTGTACAAATTATACAATTCGGGCAACGAAATTTTAGCTTATAAAAAAGCACACAAATTGGCTAAAACGGCAAATTTGTACAAGACAAAAGCCAATGCTAACTTGTTATTAGCCTATTATTTCAACAAACAATCGGTATTGGATTCGGTTTTATTTTACACCCAAAAAGCGTTGCAATACAATCTTTCTGAAAACGATTCCTTAAAAACCCGACTCACTTCGTTAAGCTATAATTTAATGGCAACCGTTTACAACCGAAAAGGCTTATTAAGCGAAAGTAAAAAATACCGTATAAAAGGTATGGAAGCAGCTCAAAAATACAACGAGCAAAATTTATATTTCACCCACAAACACGGTTTGGCCGTTCTGTATGTCAAAGAACAAAACTATACCAAAGCTTTAGCGCTCTTTAAAGAATGTGCCAAGTTTACCCAAGACCCAGAAATGGTTTTTGGCAGTTACATTAATATGGGTGATATTTATGCCGAACTTAAAAATTATGAGGCTTCAAATGCATACTATCAAAAGGCCGAAATTTTATGCCAACAACACCATAACAATTATTGCAACGCTATTGTTTCACTCAGTATCGGCGATAATTTTTTAATTCAAAAACAAATCAACAAAGCCCTAGATTCTTACCAAAAAGCCTCAAAAATCACGGCTGTACATCATTATCAACAACTAGAACTTACGGCTCAAATTAATATTGGCAAGATTTATTTATCCGAAAAAAATTATCAAGATGCTAAAATTATATTTACGCAATCACTTCAAAATGCTATTGCTCTTGGGCTTTTGCAAGAACAAATCAACTTGTATGAATTTCTCAAAGAAATTGCCCTTGAACAAAATGAATATAAAGATGCTTATCATTTCAGTTCCAACATCAATCATTTAAAAGATTCTATAAACAACTTACAAAACAGAAAAGAGATTAATGAATTGGAAATAAAATTCAATACCCTCCAAAAAGAAAAAGCAATTAAAACGTTGCAATACGATAATGAAACCGCTCATTTAAAACTTCTCAATCAAGAAGAAGCTATTAAAAACCTACATCTTTTAAAAGAAATTACACGTAAAAAAAACGAAAACAAAATACTTAATTTTCAAAACATTACCCAAAAAAAGCAAAATGAAATAGCTTTGCTTACCCAACAAAAACAATTAAAAGGCCTTGAAATAGACCAAGAAAGGACCAAAAAAAAAGCCATTATTATTATTTTTTCCTTACTACTACTTCTCATTTTAGGTTTATTATTTCAATACATTAAGAGATTAAAAACAGAACGCCTACTGCATCAAAAGCAAAAAGAAATCAGCTCACAAAAATTAACCACCGTTTTAAAAGAACAAGAGTTAAAACTGATCAAAGCAGCTGTTAAAGGGCAAGACAAAGAGCGCAAACGCATTGCTCAAGAACTCCATGACAGTATTGGCGGAAATTTAGCCGCTATAAAAATCCAGCTACAAGCACTTAAATTGCTTGAAAACCCAACAATCTTACCGTTATTGGATGAAACATACGATGAAGTTCGTAATTTATCCCACAATTTGATTCCGAAAAAATTTGAACATAACCCTTTTTGCCAAGTTTTAGAAGACTATTTAAAATCTATTTGCCAAGCCAGCACACTGCAACTCGATTTGCATATGTATCCTAAAAACGATATTAATCAACTAGACGAAATCTTGCAAATAGAACTTTTTAAAATTATTCAGGAACTTTCAACCAACACTATAAAACATGCCAAAGCTACCAAAATAGACATTCAGTTGAATATTATTGAACATTCTATAAGTCTTTTATTTGAAGACAACGGTAAAGGATTTCAAACATCCGGACTTAAAAAAGGAATTGGATTATTGAATTTAGAAAGTAGAATTTCAGCTCTTTTGGGTAATTTTGAAATTGATTCCAATCCTAAACGCGGAACTTTGTTCAATATTGAAATCCCGATAAATACCTCATTAAATAAAACCCTACCGTTAACCATTTAACCAATATTTCCCCCAATGAAACCTATACGACTTTTAATTGCAGATGACCATACCATGTTTTTGGATGGTATTTCGGCACTTTTAGACAAAGAAAAAAACATACAAATAGTTGGCAAAGCTGAAAATGGCCTAGAAGCCGTGACGCTTTTAACTCAACACACACCACATTTAGTTATTTTGGATGTTAGCATGCCCGAAATGGACGGCATAGCATTAGTGAAGCACATCAAAAAAAGTTACCCAGAGATGAAAACCTTGGTGGTAAGCACCCATTCTAACAAACAAACGATATCACGATTGATTCGATTAGGAGTAAATGGCTATTTGCTCAAAAATGCAGCAAAAGACACTCTTATCAATGCCATTTACAGTATTATGGATAATATGGATTATTTTCCTGCAGATGTATATGAAATTCACACCAAAAATTGTCAACAAATTGAAAAACAAGCGGCACAAACCGTTGAATTAAGCAACCGTGAAAAAGAAATTTTACAATTGATAGCTCAAGAATTTACCGCTACTGAAATTGCAGATAAAACATTTATTAGTCTAAATACCGTAAACACGCACCGCAAAAATTTGCTTTCGAAACTCAATGCCAAAAACACCGCCGGTTTGGTAAAATTTGCTATTGAAAATGGTCTTATCGATTAAGACGAAAAAACTCTTTTTACAAGTAACGGCGAAACACTGCCACAATAATAATTTGTTACCCACACCAAAAAATTTTCGTGGCTATTTGCCCTCCGCTATTTCATCTTGATTGCAAAACTAGGCGGTAAACTATTAAAACACATCACCGTAAATAATGATTTTACTTTTATCGCTTCTTATTCACAAACAAATAATTAGTTGCTACTTCACTAAAAATGAATACTTCCATAATACGTATTGAAAGCCAAAAGCTATAGTGAATTCAAAAGTTAAATTTTATTAAAAAGCACAAATTTAGTATGCATGCATACTAAATTATTCAAATTAAAACTTTAAATTTGTGAAACTATCATCCAAAAATTATAAAATCAATACTTATGAAAATATTAGTCTGCATTAGTCATGTGCCTGACACTACTTCAAAAATTAACTTTACCAATGGTGATACAGAATTTGACACCAATGGCGTACAATATGTTATTAACCCAAACGACGAATATGGTCTTACAAGAGCCATTTCGTTTCAAGAGCAACAAGGAGCTACGGTAACAGTGGTTAACGTTGGCGGTCCCGAAACAGAACCAACTTTACGTAAGGCATTAGCCATAGGCGCAAATGAGGCCATACGAGTAAACGCAACACCTACAGATGGTTTTTTTGTTGCCAAACAATTAGCAGAAATAATCAAAAATGGCAATTATGATTTAGTAATTGCAGGAAAAGAATCTTTAGATTATAATGGCGGAATGGTTCCGGGTATGACCGCCGGAATTTTAGATTTCAACTTTTTAAATTCATGTACCAACATTACGGTTGATGGCACAAACGTAAAAGCAATTAGAGAAATTGACGGCGGAAAAGAAACCGTTAGCACCACTCTTCCGCTTGTTATTGGAGCTCAAAAAGGATTAGTTGAAGAAAAAGATTTACGCATTCCGAACATGAGGGGAATTATGACAGCTCGTACAAAACCTTTAACCATTTCCGACCCTGTAGAAGCTCCAATTAATACTAAAGCGGTGAAATTTGAAAAACCAGCTCCTAAGTCGGCCGTAAAATTAGTTTCACCAGACAATTTAGATGAACTGATTAATTTATTACACAACGAAGCAAAAGTAATTTAAGATTATAATAGAGGACTTATTTTAGATGAAAAACAAAAATCTAAAATCAATTTAAATCATAAATTAAAATACAATATAAATCATGTTTTTAGTTTCCAGATTCTTAAATCTGAAACCTAAAATCCAAAATCTAAACTTATCATGTCAATACTTATATACGCAGAATCTAGCGACGGGAAATTTAAAAAAGTAGCTTTTGAGTTGGCATCTTATGCTAGTAAAGTTGCCGAATCATTAGGAACCACCGTAACTGCATTAACGATAAACAATACAAATTCTGACGAATTGGCTCAATATGGAGTTTCAAAAGTATTAGCCGTTTCTAATGAAAAACTAAATACTTTTACAGCTAAAGCGTATGCCGATGTTTTAAAACAAGCAGCTGAAAAAGAAGCCTCAAAATTAGTTATTTTGTCATCTTCAACCGATAGTATTTACTTATCATCTTTATTAGCCGTAAATCTTAACGCTGGTTTTGCTTCAAATGTAGTAGGATTACCTATAAGCACTTCGCCTTTTCAAGTAAAAAGAAATGCTTTTTCGAACAAAGCTTTTAACATCACCGAAATAAATACCGAAGTAAAAATTATTGCTTTAGCCAAAAACTCATACGGATTGCATGAAAACAGCGCATCCCTAACGGCCGAAGATTTTAATCCAAGTTTAAACGATGCCGATTTTAGCATTCATATTGATTCGGTTGAAAAAGCTACTGGTAAAGTAGCAATTGCCGATGCTGATATTGTAGTTTCTGGAGGAAGAGGATTAAAAGGGCCTGAAAATTGGCATCTTATTGAAGATTTAGCCTCGGCATTAGGAGCTGCAACTGCTTGTTCAAAACCCGTATCTGATTTAGGATGGCGTCCTCACAGTGAACACGTAGGACAAACCGGAAAACCAGTTGCCACTAATTTATACATTGCGGTCGGAATTTCGGGTGCAATTCAACACATTGCAGGTATTAATGCCTCAAAAGTAAAAGTAGTCATCAACAATGATCCAGAAGCACCTTTCTTTAAAGTAGCCGATTACGGTGTAGTGGGTGATGCTTTTGAAGTTGTTCCGAAACTAATTGAAAAAATAAAAGCTTTTAATGCGCAACACTAAGTAAATTAATTGCATTTCTATTACAAAACACTACCACCTAAAAGCTAGATAATTGTATCTTTGCTTTTAGGTGGTTTTTTATTTTAATTTTTTTGAGTAAAATTGCACCCGTTTTCAATTAAATACAAACATAAAAATTTAGGTTATTATACAACCTTTTATTTCTGGACCTTATGAGCTTAGTCAAATTATCTATAAAAGGAATTTCATACAGTCAAACTCAAAACGGCGCTTATGCTTTAATATTGAATGAGGTTGATGGCGAACGAAAATTACCGATAGTAATTGGTGCTTTTGAAGCTCAGTCTATTGCAATAGCACTAGAAAAAGAGATAAAACCACCTCGCCCTCTTACCCACGATTTATTTAAAAACTTTGCAGAAAGATTTGATATTGTGGTAAAGCAGGTCATCATTCACAAATTAGTTGATGGCGTATTTTATTCGAGTTTAATTTGCGAAAGAGATAAAATAGAAGAGATTATTGATGCCCGAACTTCGGATGCTATCGCGTTGGCTTTGCGTTTTGCAGCTCCAATTTTTACCTATAAAAATATTTTAGATAAAGCCGGAATTTACCTTAAATCCAATCCGCATTCGGAAATGGATCCAAATTCGCAAGAACTTGACGATGTCCTTTCTAACCCCGAAACTTTTGGCAGCAAAGAAGAAAGCAACCAATCGGGTGACCAATACAGTAATCATACTACTGCCGAACTAAACGAACTGTTAGAGCAAGCGGTAGAACAAGAAGATTACGAAAAAGCAGCTAAAATTAGAGATGAAATCTCAAAAAGATAGTAAAAAAACGAAGCAATAAGCCGCTATGAAACAATATTTAGACTTAGTAAAACACGTTTTGGAGAATGGAAACCAAAAAGGCGACCGAACAGGAACCGGGACAAAAAGTGTTTTTGGTTATCAAATGCGTTTTGATTTAAGTGAAGGATTTCCGATGGTGACCACAAAAAAACTACATCTAAAATCCATAATTTACGAATTGCTTTGGTTCTTAAAAGGAGACACCAATATTCAATACCTCCAAGAAAACGGAGTGAAAATTTGGGATGCTTGGGCAGATAGCAAAGGCGATTTGGGTCCCGTATATGGCCATCAATGGCGTAATTGGAATAGTGAAGAAATTGATCAAATTTCGGAATTGATTACCGAATTAAAAAATAACCCTAACAGCCGCCGCATGTTAGTTTCGGCGTGGAATCCTTCTGTGTTACCTGATACATCAAAATCTTTCGAGGAAAATGTTGCCCATAACAAAGCGGCCCTTCCTCCTTGTCATGCTTTTTTTCAATTTTATGTAGCCAGCCCTAATCTTGAAAAAGGAGAAACCAAAGGAAAATTATCTTGTCAACTGTACCAACGATCGGCCGATATTTTCTTAGGAGTTCCTTTTAATATTGCCTCGTATGCTTTATTGACTATGATGATTGCTCAAGTTTGCGAGTTGGAAGTTGGTGATTTCATCCATACTTTCGGAGATGCGCACATTTACAACAACCACATTGAGCAACTCGAATTGCAACTTTCTCGCGAACCAAAACCACTTCCAAAAATGATTTTAAATCCCGAGATAAAAAATATCTTCGATTTTGATTACAGTGACTTCACTTTAGTGGATTACGAAGCCCACCCAAGCATCAAAGGAAGTGTAGCAGTATAAAAAAAATCCGCAAATGCGGATTTTTTTTATACCATAATAACACTATTTTCACTTCCTGCATAATCATTCCAACGAAACGAATCTGCCTCTGGTTCGTTTAAATAAGCTCCGTCAATCAAATATTTGAATTCATACGAAGCATCTTTTTCTAGATTTAAAGTTGCTTTAAAAGTTCCATTTTTAAGTTTACTCAGACTACCTAAATCGGCATTCCAATCATTAAAATCACCTACTACAGCAGCCGAATTTGCATTTTTCGCATCAATCACAAAAGTAACCTTACACACAGGTTTTGTCTTCACAAATTGTTTTTTAATAGCCATAACTTACTCACTTTTAAAATGATAACTAAAGTAAATAATAATTTAGCAAACCACAAAACACATACTTACGATTTAGGAGTTTTCAAATAATTGACACTAAATTTAGTTGGATTCTTATTTTTTTTAGATTAAAATACATATTCAAAATTTTATTCTCCTTTTAAGAGAAATTAACTGTAATTCAAAAGTCTGATTTATAAAAAATAAATTTTAACTTTATGAACTAAAATGATTTAGAATGGAAAACGAATTACACGAGCAATACGAATATGCACGCAGACGTATTAAACAAAAAAAAGGGCTTTATTTTCATTTTGTACTCTTCCTATTAGGAAGTTTATTCATGTTTGTTGCCAATCGGTTTTTAAATATAGGAGCAACTGTAAATTGGGCTATATGGGCCATTACATTTTGGTTTTTTATACTAATTTTACATTTTATAAAAGTGTACATCACCGATCGTTTTATGAATAAAGACTGGGAAAGAGCACAAATTGATAGATTAGTCGGACTTCAACAAAAACGCATCGCACAATTACAAGAAACTATAAATCAAGAAGAACAAGATTTACCACAATAAAATGATTATTTTGATTGCGGCAATTGCCGAAAACAATACCTTAGGAAAAGACAATCAATTGGTTTGGCATTTACCAAATGATTTCAAACGATTTAAAGAACTTACTTCAAATCACTACATTATTATGGGGCGCAAAACTTTCGAAAGTTTTCCCAAACCATTGCCTAACCGAACCCATGTAATTATTACGCGCCAAAGCGATTATAAAGCTGCTGGTTGTATTGTGGCAGACAGCATCGAAAATGCCATAGCACTTTGTCCTAAAACCGGAGACATATTTGTAATTGGCGGCGGAGAAATTTACAATTTAGCCATGCCTTTTGCTGATGTGATCGAAATCACTCGCGTACATGAAAAATTTGAAGGTGATGCTTTTTTCCCAGAAATAAATCCGAATGAATGGCTTTTAGTAGAATCGGAACCCAACAGCAAAGACGAAAAACATGCTTATGATTACACTTACGAAACTTACGTAAGGGCCTAAATAAAAAAAAACATCCAAAAATGGATGTTTTTTTATGACCAGTTCGAGTTATGACTCACTCTAGAAAGAGGATTTGATAACATAAAATAAAAATTACAAATATTAATAACACACCAGAAATGAAGATAATAATATTTGATATTTTTTGAGAGTACATCTCAAAAAAGCCTTTAATACCAAATACCACGAAGGTACTAAAGACAAAGAAAATTAAAATTTCCAAAAACAAATTTAATCCTAAGAACGTATTTTGCGTTTTAAAAAAAGAACCGCTCTCAAAAACGGCACTCTCAAAACATCTTACTAGAACAAATGAAATTATTAACGCAAAAAATATCCATTTGAATTGAGCCATCGTTTCTCTGTTGGTCATCGTAAATATTACTATTTTACTTTGGCTAAATTCATAAATTAATACACATGCTACAATACCCACTTTTAGTGATTTTAATAAAAAAACCTAAAAGAGAACTTTTAATTACATTTTTGAAATAAAAAAAACCAACTACTTCCGTAAATCGTATTTATTTAAGAAATCTATTTTTAACCCCTATCACTTATTAAGTTATAGCTCTTTATGCTATATTTGTGCAAATTAAAAATAATGACTCAAAAAATAACCCCATATAAAGACTCCGATTTAGGTAAAAAAGAGCAAGTTGCTCAAATGTTTGACACCATATCAGGTGATTATGACAACCTAAATCGAGTTATTTCGTTTGGAATTGATGTAAAGTGGCGCAAAAATGTTTTAAAAATTGTAGCCGAAAAAAAACCCAATACCATTTTAGACATTGCTACCGGAACTGGGGATTTAGCCATTTTGTTAGCTCAAACGAATGCCGAAAAAATAGTGGGTCTTGATATATCGGAAGGAATGCTTCAAGTGGGCGAAAAAAAAATAAAAGCCAAAAATCTTTCAAAAACCATCGAAATGGTTTTAGGGGATTCCGAAAAAATTCCATTTCAAGACAACACTTTTGATGCTATTACAGTTGCTTTTGGGGTTCGGAATTTTGAAAATTTAGAAACTGGGTTAGCCGAAATTTTACGTGTTTTAAAACCAAATGGGATCTTTGTTATTTTAGAAACTTCGGTTCCGGTGAAAACTCCTTACAAACAAGGTTATCATTTTTACACCAAAAACATCTTACCGCTTATTGGAAAATTGTTTTCGAAAGACAACAATGCGTACGGTTATTTATCCGAATCGGCAGCAGCATTTCCTTATGGAGAAGCGTTAAACAATATTTTAAGAAAAATTGGGTTTATAGATGTTAAAGCACAACCCCAAACATTTGGAGTTGCCACAATTTATTCAGCCTCTAAAAAATAGTATGAAAAAACTTGTTGTTATTTTTCTTCTCGCTTTTGCAGTTAATACAAATGCCCAATTTGCTAAAAATCTCTTTAGCAAAGACCCGATAATTAACTTAGAAACTTGGCAAAAAAAACGCCTTTACTTTGGGTATTATCTCGGATTTAACAGCTATGATTTTAAATTTAACTACAGAAATTACAATCCGAACGGAACCGATGTGCAGGTAAGAAAATCGACTGGTTTTAACGTGGGAGTCGTTGCCGATTTACGATTGCATGAATACTTCAATCTTCGTTTTGAACCCGGATTGTATTATACCAAACGTGATTTGTATTTTCCTGGTTTTAGCGATGAAATTGATTATTTGAGAGAAGTGAGCAGCACCTATATCAATTTTCCTTTATTACTAAAATATTCAGCTTTGAGAACAGGAAATATTCGCCCTTATTTGTTAGGAGGAGCTTCAACTACTTTGAATTTATCTGCCAACAATAAATCGACAGATGATAATTACGACCAAAAATTTAGAGTTAAACCATGGACTTTTAATTACGAAATTGGTTTCGGAATCGATATTTTCACCGAATATTTTATTTTTTCTCCATCCATCAGAGGTCAATTTGGCATCGGTGATGAATTAATTAGAGACAATTACCCAACCAGCCCTTGGACTAGTAATATTGACTCGATGAAATCACGCGCTTTGTTGGTCAACTTTACCTTTCATTAAACCGAAGTCTTTCGTTTAAACTCACTTAAAACAATTGCTGTTGCAGTGGCCACATTTAAACTTTCTGTTTTTTGAAGATTTCCAAATCTCGGAATAGCTATTCTTTGAGAAACTTTAGCTTCGATTCCTTCGGAAATTCCGTTGGCTTCATTTCCCATTACAATTATTCCTTCCGCAGGCAAATTTGTTTCATAAACAGATTCGCCATCCATAAAAGTTCCAAAAACAGGAAGTTTTGAATTGCCAATCCATTTTTCTAAATCTGTGTAAACTACCTTTACTCTTGTAATAGAACCCATTGTGGCTTGCACCACTTTCGGATTATACAAATCGACCGTTCCTACAGAACAAACCACTTGTTCAATTCCGAACCAATCACACAGGCGCAAAATAGTTCCCAAATTGCCTGGATCCCGAATATCATCAAGTGCCACAACTATTCCTTTTTGTTCAATTGTTTGTTCTTCGGGCATTTTAAAAACCGCCAAACACGAATTAGGCGTAGTTAAAGCGCTTATTTTTTTTAAATCTGCATCCGAAATTTGCGTTCTATTAGACAATGAAACCGACTGAAAATCGTTTTGAGTAGTATACAAATGCTGAAGTTCGAGTTTAGAATCTAAA
Source organism: Flavobacterium agrisoli (assembly GCF_016522065.1). Lineage (GTDB taxonomy): Bacteria > Bacteroidota > Bacteroidia > Flavobacteriales > Flavobacteriaceae > Flavobacterium > Flavobacterium agrisoli. The sequence goes on from NZ_JAEHFV010000005.1 coordinate 182,882, forward strand.
AGTTCTTGGATTACCTTTGTACCTTCGGCAAAAAACAATTGATTTACCAAACGGTATTTTTTTTGATGCAAACTCGATATAAGTTTTATTTGGTTTTTACTAACCATAAAATAATGTACTTTTGAATTAAATTTAGTAAATCACTTGAGAAATAGTTTCACAAAAATAGCTTTATTTATTATAACAGGTGTTATTATCTCTGCTTGTAACGCTATTAAAAGGGTTCCCGACGGAAAAAACTTGCTCACCAAAAACACCATAATCGTTAACGAAAAAGCGGTTAATAACGAAGATGCTTTTAATCAGTTGTATCAAAAACCAAACGGAAAATTATTAGGTTATCGTTTACGTTTGAATTTGTACAATTTAGCCAATTTAAATCCGGATTCTACTTTTCAAGCCAAATTTGATCAAAATCCGGGTCGTTACGAGCGAATGTCTAAAATTTTATCGGCTAAACAAGTCGATCGTTTGGGACAATCTTTTTTATATTCGGGTATTAATGATTTTTTCAAAAATACCGGCGAACCTCCTGTAATTATTGATACTACCAAAATCAACAAATCGATGTTACGTTTAAAATCCTATTATTTTAACGAAGGTTTTTTTGATGTTGAAACAGATTACGCCATTGACAGCACGGGTGTTAAAAAAGCAAAAGTCGACTACAAAATTACTACTGGAAGTCCTTATTTAATCGATTCGGTTCGTACGACTATTTACACACCGGTTTTAGATTCGCTACTAAAAACTACCCGAAGACAAAGTTTTTTGGTTCCGGGTCAGCAATACAAAACAACCGATTTTGAAGAAGAAAAAAACCGTATTACAACCTATTTTAGAAATCACGGTGCTTACAATTTTCAATCCAATTACATTACTTTTGATATAGATACTATCGACAAAGGAAAAAAAATCGACATCAATTTAATCATCAGCAACTACACGTACCAAGATGGTGATTCGACACAAACACACCCTTTTAAATTATACAAAATAAGCGATGTACAAGTTTACACCGATTACTCGCCTGCTTATGCAAAAGCTGCCATTAAAGATAGTACCAACTATAACGGCGTTACTTTGTATAGTTACGAAAAATTAAAATACCGCCCAAGAGCCATTACAGACGCCATTTTCATCAATAAAGGGGATTATTTTGCCGATAATAATACCATTTTAACTTCGCGGTATTTAAATAATTTGAAAATTTTCAACTACCCCTCTATTCAATACGAAGTTGATAAAAGAGACCCAACCCAGCATTCCTTAATCGCAAAAATATATTTAACACCTCGTAAAAAGTTTAGTTTTGGAACCTCGTTGGATTTCACACATTCAAACATACAGGATTTCGGAATCGGAATGAGTTTATCACAAACCATCCGAAATGTATTTAATGGAGCCGAAACTTTACAAATTTCGGCTCGAGGAAATATTGGTGCTTCTAAAGATTTTGCTAATCCTAAAAATGTATTTTTCAATGCTAACGAATTTGGAGTTGATTTAAGTTTGAATTTTCCTCGAATTTTATTTCCGGTTAAGACAGAAAAAATCATCCCGAAAAGCATGATTCCGTCTACTTCATTATCAGGAGGTTTTTCCAAACAAAATAATATTGGTTTAGACAAAGAAAATTTCACCAGTACTTTTACCTATAACTGGACGCCAAAACGAAATCAAACGGCCAGATTGGATTTATTCAATGCGCAATATGTACGTAATTTGAATCCGGACAATTACTTTAATGTGTATACCTCTTCTTATGAGTCGTTAAATGATATTGCCCAATTTTACAATACCGATCCAGCAAACGTAGATACAGATGGCAATTTAATTATCAACTCCGGAACCACGAATTTTACCAACGAAGTGCTTTCGAACCAAACCGCATTATCACCTAATGATAAAGACTATCAAACAGTTGAAAGTATTGAAGAAAGACGCATTCGATTATCCGAAAACGACTTTATTTTAGCTACCAATTTCACTTTCACCAAAACCACAAAACGTAATTTACAGGACAATAATTTCTATGTAATCAAAGCAAAGATTGAATCGGCAGGGACTTTGTTATCCTTATTTTCGAAAGCAGCCAATTTGAAGAAAAACGACAACGGCAACTACGAAATTTTTAATTTGGAATATTCCGAATACATAAAAACCGAATTCGATTATATCAAACACTGGGATTTTTCTAGAGAAAATGTGGTTGCTATCCGTAGCTTTTTCGGAATTGCAATACCATTTGGCAATGCCGATTATATTCCGTTTTCACGAAGTTATTATTCTGGTGGTTCTAATGATAATCGAGCTTGGCAACCTTATGCTTTAGGGCCTGGAAGCACGAATGCTAAAAATGATTTTAACGAAGCCAACATGAAAATTGCCCTAAGTGGCGAATACCGCTTTAAAGTTTTAGGCGATTTTAAAGGTGCTATTTTTGTAGATGCGGGCAATATTTGGAACATTGCCGATAACGTAATTGATTCGGAAGCACGTTTTGACAATTTAAAAGATTTGAAAGAAATTGCAGTAGGCACCGGATATGGTTTTCGATACGATTTAAGCTTCTTTGTGATACGATTAGACTTAGGCTTTAAACTGTACAATCCTGCAAATGAATCGGGAAAAAGGTGGTTTAAAGATTTTAATTTAGGTAAATCCGTTTTAAATTTTGGTATAAATTATCCATTCTAATGCTAATTAATTCTTATTTTTGCTACCTAAAACTAAAAAACTAAAAGACTTAAAAAATGACACACAACATCAAACCCGGCGTAGCCACTGGAGATCAAGTTCAGGAAATTTTTAAATATGCAAAAGAAAAAGGATTTGCGCTTCCTGCTGTAAACGTAACTGGTTCAAGCACTATCAATGGTGTTTTGGAAACAGCTGCAAAACTTAACGCTCCCGTAATTATTCAGTTTTCTAATGGTGGAGCACAATTTAATGCTGGAAAAGGTCTTTCAAACGCTAATGAAAAAGCGGCCATTGCAGGCGGTATTGCTGGTGCAAAACACATCCATACTTTAGCCGAAGCGTATGGCGCTACCGTTATTTTACATACCGACCACTGCGCTAAAAAATTATTACCGTGGATTGATGGTTTATTAGATGCTTCTGAAAAACATTTTGCCGAAACAGGAAAACCGCTTTTTAGCTCTCACATGATTGATCTTTCAGAAGAACCAATTGAAGAAAATATTGAAATTTGCGCAGCATATTTAGCTCGAATGAGCAAAATGGGAATGACTTTGGAAATTGAATTAGGAATTACTGGAGGTGAAGAAGATGGTGTAGACAACTCGGATGTAGACAGCTCTAAATTATATACTCAACCAGAAGAAGTGGCTTATGCTTACGAAGAATTAGCCAAAATAAGTCCTCGTTTTACCATTGCTGCTGCTTTCGGAAACGTACACGGTGTTTACAAACCTGGTAACGTAAAATTGACTCCGAAAATTTTGAAAAATTCGCAAGAATATGTTCAAAATAAATTCAACACCGGAGAAAATCCAGTTGATTTTGTTTTTCACGGAGGTTCTGGTTCGACATTAGACGAAATTAGAGAAGCCATTGGATATGGTGTAATCAAAATGAATATCGATACCGATTTGCAGTTTGCCTTTACCGAAGGAATTCGTGATTATATGACGCAAAACATCGAGTACTTAAAAACACAAATTGGAAATCCAGAAGGAGCTGATGCTCCAAATAAAAAACATTATGACCCTAGAAAATGGGTTCGCGAAGGAGAAATTACATTCAATAAAAGATTAGAACAAGCCTTCGCCGACTTGAATAACGTAAATACATTATAGTTACCAATTAACAATTGATAATTGATAATTCTAAATTATTAATTGTCAATTATCAATTATCAATTAATAAATATGGCTTGGTTTAAAAGACAGGAAAAAGGAATTACGACCGCTACAGAAGACAAAATGGATGTACCAAAAGGATTATGGTACAAGTCACCTACTGGAAAAATAATTGATGCAGACGAATTAGCACGCAACTTATTTGTTAGTCCAGAAGATGATTTCCATGTTAGAATTGGAAGCGCAACGTATTTTGAAATATTATTTGACAACAACGAATTTGTGGAATTGGATGCCAATATGACCTCTAAAGACCCTTTACATTTTGTTGATACCAAAAAATATTCGGAGCGTTTAAAAGACGTAATGGAAAAAACACAACTAAAAGATGCGGTTCGTACTGGAGTAGGAAAATCGAAAGGAAAAGACGTTGTGATTTGCTGTATGGATTTTGCTTTTATTGGTGGTTCTATGGGAGCTGTGGTAGGTGAAAAAATTGCAAGAGGAATTGATCATGCCATCAAAAACAAAATGCCTTTCATCATGATTTCAAAATCGGGTGGAGCTCGTATGATGGAAGCCGCTTACTCCTTAATGCAATTGGCTAAAACTTCTGTAAAATTAGCACAACTAGCCGATGCAAAATTACCTTACATTTCGTTATGTACCGATCCAACCACTGGAGGAACAACAGCCTCGTATGCCATGTTAGGAGATATTAATATTGCTGAACCTGGCGCTTTAATTGGTTTTGCTGGTCCTCGAGTTGTAAAAGATACCACAGGTAAAGATTTACCAGAAGGCTTTCAAACTTCCGAGTTTTTGTTAGAGCATGGTTTCCTTGATTTTATCACACCAAGAAAAGATTTAAAAGACCGAATTAATTTGTATATTGATTTGATTCAGAATAATGAGATACGCTAGTATCAAAACTCAAAAAGCCGTTTCAATTGAAGCGGCTTTTTTTATCATATTAAGGCGCAAAATTTAGGTATCAATAAGATGCTTGGGCTAGCAATAAAAGCTCGCTGAGGCTAGTTATCCTTTTTTAAAGTCCAATTTTAAACAGCAGTTGTTCTTCCACTTAAAAAATAGAATAAGCCAACAAAAAAACTAAACAGTACAAAACCCAGTGTCCAAAACAGTTTCTCAGTCTTCTGTATTTTCTTAGAACTGTTTACTTCATAGATACCAATAATGACATAAGCGAGAGTCAAAATTATTCCAATTATTAGAAAAATGGAAGCATACTCTTGATGCGTAATTTTCATAAACGCTCCGATGAGCGAAAAAATTAACGCAATAACAAAAACTTTTTTAAACAGGTTCTTTTTTTCGATTTCCATTGTAAATTTTTATTTAGCTGGTTAGTGTTTTTTTTAACGTTTCGCGGCTCACGGATCGTGGCGGCATTCGGAGAAAGTACTCTCTGCCGAACGTAAATGTACTTAAAAAACGTATATTTACAATCTACCGAAAACCCGCCATGGCCGTGAACCGCTGTTAGCGGCAGTAATAATTATTCTTCTATTACGTAATCAAAATTTCCACTGGCAGGAATTTGAAGCATTTTTGCTTTGTGCATTTCGTTGGTTGTCTGAGTGTAAATAAAATGATACCACCAGATAAAAAATTCCTCGAAAGAAATTTCTTTGTCGTAACCCAGTTTCTTATACATTTTTTCACAATAAGGTCTTTCCTTTTCGAGAATATTTAGCAAGTCGGGAAGAAAAATTTCTGCCATTTCCCCAAAAATTTCATTGTCCACTTTAGATACAATATTTTGGGAAGACGTAACTTTTAAATTCAATCTGTTGTTGCCATAAATACTGATATACTTGTTGTCGCCAACTTGTTGCGACTGATTTCCATATATTCCGAATGATTCAATTTCGGAATTTGTATTTTCATCAATTTTATAGTAGTAATGTTTTCCGTTTCTCAACGGTCTGTCTTCCTGTTTAAGAAACTGTTTTTCAACATTATCAATCTGCCAGGAGTCCAACAGAACATCACTTAAAATAAGGAAAGACCAATGAAGAAAATCGTCTTTTTGAGAGAGTTCAGTCTTTTGAAATTCAGATTTGATTACCGTCAATCGTTTGTTTATGGCTTTGACAATCTTTGATGAAATAGGTTTTGCGTACTGGTACAACAATTTTCCATCGTTTGCATCTGCAATAAATACAGTAGGCTTGTATTCATTGTTAATTTTGTGAAGCCAATTCTTGTTTTGTAAAAGAGATAACAAACTTGATATTTTTTCGTTACTAAAATTTGTATATTTCTGAAAGTCAGTAACGGAATATCCTTTATGAAGGGCAAAAAGAAATTTGTCGAGACTATCTTTTTTTACCCGAAAATCGGGGAAATTATCTCCTCTGGAAATCAATGCTTGTTCAATCTTAAGTTTGAAAATGTAATCAATTCGATTCTTTTCTTGTCCCCATATTTTTCCTGTGTAGAAAATTAATACAAACAGGATGATTTTTAATTTCATTTGCTTGGGTTTTAGATTATTGCCGCTAACTAGTTTATACCCGCATAAATCCAACTTATTTTGTACGAAATAAGTATGTTATGCGCATGTTTACCTTATTGCATCAAATATATTGTTTTTTCTTGCAAATCTTCAAGCTAAATATTCAGTATCCATTTAGTTTTAAATCAAGTTTGCCCCAGATACCGAGTATCTAGCGTGAAATGAATTGTGTTTGCCTTAGATACCGAGTATTTAGCATTAAAACAACTGTGTTTGCTTCAGATACTGAGTATCTCGTATGACGAGAACCAAAATGACCATAAATACTCGGTAAATAGACTTACAGTAGCATTTTTTTTTGAAAAATGACCTTTTTTTTGAAATTTTTGATTTCTCCGTACAATAATGATAGCACTGAATTAAGGGGTAAATCTGTAGATAAAGAAAACTTACCCAAAAGTGTGGATTATGCAAAACCGATAGTGAACTGGATTCGAAGTCAGGAGACTTCGAAGAGCGGGAGAACTCGTCAAACCACTTTGATTGTCTCCCCAGCGGCGGGAGAACTCGACAGACCACTCTGACAGCACCCCTTTTTTTGAAAAATGGCTTTTTTTTTAGATTTTTATATATAAAACTATGACCCTTTGTAACCTTTAGCCTTTGCGGCTTTAAACTACATCCCCGTTCTGATAGCCTCTACAGGATCAAGATTAGCGGCAGATATTGCGGGTAAAATTCCCGAAATCAAACCAATAAGCGCAGCCAAACCAGTCCCTAATAAAACATTCCCCATTCCGAGTACAAACTCAAAGTCCAATGCTTTTGATAATACCAAGGCAATTATCCATACCAAAAACAAACCGATCAAACCGCCAATAACAGATAAAATAACCGCTTCGAATAAAAATTGAAACAAAATAAACTTGTTTTTGGCTCCTAAAGATTTTTGAATTCCGATTAAATTGGTACGTTCTTTCACCGAAACAAACATGATATTCGCAATTCCGAAACCGCCCACTAAAAGCGAAAATCCGCTAATAATCCATCCCACTACATTCATTTGACCAATAATACCATCTATAAAATCGGTAAATCCCGATAATACATTAATGAAAAAGTTATCCATTTCACCCGCTTTCATTCCTCGAATAGAGCGCAATTTGTAACTAACCTCCGCTTTATAGGCATCCATATCAATTCCTTTCTCAGGTTTCAATACAATTACAGGTGTCATCGCATCGTTATCTCCATACATTCTTCTTAAAAAATTAGCAGGCAAATACACCGATGTATCATTACTATCACCAAAAAAACCAGCACCTTGCTTTTCCATCACCCCAATAACGGTAAAACGTTGCCCGTATAAACGAAGATTTTTACCAATCGGGTCACTCGAACCAAATAAGCCGTCGGCAATATCGTATCCCAACACAATAACAGCCGTTCCCGAATTTGATTCAGCTTCGTTGTAAAACCGTCCTTTTTCAAAAACCAAACCATCAATATCACCCATTTCATACGAAGATGGCACAATATTCACATCCGAAACCGTTTTAGAATCGTATTTCAAGGTTTCGTTTGCCACAAATAATTGAAAGCCCACTTGATCGGTATTAGTAAGTGTTCTTTTTAAATTGATGTATTCATCATATTTTACGTTTGGAAATTGTTCGCGTTTCCATTTTGGAATTTCGGAAGGTCCAAAAGAAAAACGCATCAAGTAAATGGTATTTTTATCTAAGCTACTCAAATCTTTAGCAATTTTTCTATCTAAAGAGTCAACAGCCGCCAATACCGCAATTATCGAAAAAATACCGATGGTTACACCCAACAAAGAAAGCAAGGTTCTTAATTTATTGTTTCGCAAAGCGTTAATAGCAAATCTAAAACTTTCATTTAGCAATCGAAGGTAAAGCAACATAGTTTTGGCGTGTTTCGTTGAAGTAAAATTCAGTAAAAATTGATGAAAATCCTAATAAAAATAACCACAGCTATAAGTCGTATTTTTTATGAAAATGTTACACAAATTCCTTGTCTTATATAATTAAAAAAAAACTACTTTTGCACTTTATAATTATAACTACACATGAGCACAACAAAAACTATTCAATCTGCCTTAATTTCAGTCTTTTCGAAAGACGGACTTGAACCAATTGTTAAAAAATTACACGAACAAAATGTAACGATTTACTCTACGGGAGGCACTGAAGATTTTATTAAAAACTTAGGAATTCCTGTAGTTCCTGTTGAAGATGTAACCTCATACCCTTCTATCTTAGGCGGACGAGTAAAAACATTGCATCCAAAAGTTTTTGGTGGTATTTTGAATCGTCAAGATAATGAAAGCGATGTGCAACAAATGAAGGAATTTGAAATTCCTCAAATTGATTTAGTTATTGTTGATTTGTATCCTTTTGAAAAAACAGTTGCCTCGGGAGCAAGCGAACAAGATATTATTGAAAAAATTGATATTGGTGGTATTTCGTTAATACGAGCTGCCGCAAAAAACTTTAAAGACACGGTAATAGTAGCTTCAATGAACGAATATGCACCGTTCTTAGAAATCATTACCGAGCAAAATGGCGCAACCACCTTAGCAGATCGTAAATTATTTGCTACAAAAGCCTTTCATGTTTCTTCGCACTACGACGGTGCTATTTTTAATTATTTCAACACCGATGAAACTTATTACAAAGAAAGTATTGCCAACGGACAAGTTTTAAGATACGGAGAAAATCCGCACCAAAAAGGCTTCTTCTTTGGCGATTTTGACGCCATGTTTAACAAAGTTCACGGTAAAGAATTATCATACAACAACTTATTAGATGTAGACGCCGCCGTAACATTAATTAACGAGTTTAAAACAGACGGACCAACTTTCGCTATTTTAAAACACAACAATGCATGCGGATTAGCATCAAGAAATACCATCAAAGAAGCCTATGTGGCAGCTCTTGCTTGCGATCCGACTTCGGCTTTTGGCGGCGTATTGATTGCTAACACCAAAATTGATAAAGAAACCGCAGAAGAAATAAACAAATTATTCTGCGAGGTGGTTATTGCACCCGCTTATGACGACGAAGCAATTAGCATTTTACAAGAAAAGAAAAACCGAATTATTTTAGTTCAAAATGAAGTGGAATTACCTTCGAGACAAGTAAGAACTTGTCTTAATGGTTTGTTAATTCAGGACAGAAATAATATTACAGATACTAAAGCGCATTTAAAAACCGTTACAACTACAGAACCAACTGCTCAAGAAATTGAAGATTTAATATTTGCTTCTAAAATTTGCAAAAACACAAAATCCAATACAATTGTTTTTGCCAAAAATGGCACGTTGATTTCATCAGGAACTGGTCAAACTTCAAGAGTAGATGCGTTAATGCAGGCTGTTGATAAGGCAAAAGCTTTTGGATTTGATTTAACGGGTGCTTCAATGGCGAGCGATGCCTTTTTTCCTTTTCCAGATTGTGTAGAATTGGCTAAAAAAGCAGGTATAACCGCAGTAATTCAACCAGGAGGTTCTATAAAAGATGAGTTAAGCATTAACTATTGTAATGAAAATAATTTAGCAATGGTATTTACAGGCACTCGTCATTTCAAACATTAATTTGATTAACTTTGTACGTTAGTAATTTTTAACTTTTTAAACCCCTAAAAAACATATGGGATTTTTTGATTTCATGACCGAGGATATTGCGATAGACCTTGGTACCGCAAACACTTTGATCATTCACAATGATAAAGTTGTAATTGATAGTCCATCTATCGTTGCTAGAGACAGAGTTTCTGGTAAAATCATCGCCGTTGGTAAAGAAGCCAACATGATGCAAGGTAAAACCCATGAAAATATCAAAACCATAAGGCCATTAAAAGATGGGGTTATTGCTGACTTTGATGCTTCGGAAAAAATGATCAATATGTTCATTAAAAGTATTCCGGCTTTAAAGAAAAAAATGTTTACTCCCGCTTTACGAATGGTTGTTTGTATTCCTTCTGGAATTACCGAAGTAGAAATGCGTGCCGTAAAAGAATCTTGTGAACGCGTAAATGGCAAAGAAGTATACTTGATACACGAACCAATGGCAGCCGCTATCGGTATCGGGATTGACATTATGCAGCCAAAAGGAAACATGATTGTAGACATCGGTGGAGGAACTACAGAAATTGCAGTTATAGCCTTAGGCGGAATTGTTTGCGACAAATCGGTTAAAATTGCCGGAGACGTTTTCACCAATGATATTGTATATTATATGCGTACACAACACAACCTTTTTGTGGGAGAAAGTACAGCAGAAAAAATCAAAATACAAATTGGTGCCGCTATCGAAGATTTAGAATCGGCTCCAGAAGAAATGTCAGTTCAAGGACGTGACTTGTTAACCGGTAAACCAAAACAAGTTGAAGTATCATACCGCGAAATTGCAAAAGCATTAGATAAATCAATCCAACGTATTGAAGATGCTGTAATGGAAACACTTTCGCAAACCCCACCCGAATTAGCTGCCGACATTTACAACACCGGTATTTATTTAGCAGGAGGAGGTTCTATGTTACGTGGCTTAGACAAACGTATCTCACAAAAAACCGATCTTCCGGTATATATTGCAGAAGATCCTTTAAGAGCCGTAGTAAGAGGAACTGGTATGGCCTTAAAAAACATCACGAAATTCAAAAGTATTCTTATAAAATAACAAGTTCAAATACGCTAAATCCCAACTTTTATTTAAATTAAATTGGGATTTAGTTTCTGAATTTTATAATTTTAAATAAAAAAAATGCAGCAAATTTTTAATTTCCTTATAAGAAACAGTTACCGAATACTGTTTTTGCTGCTTTTGGGATTATCGTTGGGACTTACCATACAATCACACTCCTTTCATAAAAGTCGAATTATTAGTTCTGCTAATTTTTTAACTGGAAATGTGTACGAAAAAATCAACGACGTAAACGAATACTTAAACTTGCGTTCCCAAAACGAACAATTGGCTTTAGAAAATGCACGCCTAAAAAGTTTAGTTTTCAACATTAAAGACACCTTACAAATTCCAAATCTAGATTCGATAAAAGGAGTAAATCCAGCCGATATCATTGTGACGAAAGTCATTCATAATTCGTATAATGTTCACGAAAATTACATTACCATTGGCGATGGTGCTAAAAAAGGAATTAAAGCCGATATGGGAGTCATTAACAGTCAAGGGATAATCGGAATTGTGGATGATATTTCGCCTAATTACGCAACTGTTGTTAGCATTTTGAATATTAAATCCAGAATCAACGCCAAAATTAAAAAGTCAAATCATTTTGGGTCTTTAATCTGGAACGGAAAAAGCACCGGATTTGTACAGTTAATCGATGTTCCTCGTTTGGCTTCGGTAAGAAAAGGAGACACAATTGTTACAGGTGGTCAATCGGTTATTTTCCCTGAAAACATCAATATCGGAACAATTGACAAAATCTTTATTGATCCAAAAACCAACTATTACACACTTAATGTTCGCTTGTTTAATGACATGACCAATTTAGGACATGTGTATGTTATCAAAAGTAAAGACCGCGAAGAACTTATCAATCTAGAAAACAAACAAAAAGATGAATAGTGCTCTATTAATGAATATTGTTCGTTTTATAGTACTACTCACTTTGCAAGTAGTAATATTTAACAAAATGAATTTTTTGGGATTCATCACCCCTTTTCCTTACATTTTGTTCATTATGTTATATCCAGTTAACGGAAACAAATCTGGATTGCTAATTGGAAGTTTTTTGTTAGGAATTGTAATGGATATGTTTTGCAATTCGGGCGGAATACACGCAACAGCATGTTTGGTTTTGGCCTTTTTTAGGCCTTATGTCTTCAAATTTGCTTTTGGTTTAAGTTACGAATACCAAACCATCCGAATAAATGAAGCCATAACCCCCGAACGCTTTTCGTTTATATTAGTATCGGTAGTCATACACCATTTTACCCTATTTATACTCGAAGCATTCCAATTTAATTTCATTTTAGACATCTTACTTCGTACCTTAGCAAGTACCGTGTTTACCATAATAATTTGTATCATTTTAATTTACCTAATTAAGCCCAATAAAAGATGAGAAAAGTTTTGCTGCCATCCTTAATAATTATAGCAGCATCCTTGCTTGTAATGCGCATATTCTTTTTACAAATCATTGATGATTCTTTCAAATTAAAATCAGAAAACAACGCTATAAAAGTTAAATACGATTATCCCGAAAGAGGATACATCTACGACCGTAATGGCAAATTATTGGTAGCTAACCAGCCATCGTATGATATTATGGTAATTCCAAGAGAAATTAAAAATTTGGATACCCTAGAATTTTGTCAATTACTGAATATAACGAAAGAAGATTTTATAAAAAAAATCGAAAAAGCAAAAGTATACAGTCCACGTTTACCATCGGTTTTCTTGGCACAATTAAACAAAGCCGAATTTGCTGCTTTCCAAGAAAAAATCCGAAAGTTCGAAGGTTTTTATGTTCAAAAACGTTCGTTACGTGATTATGAAGTGGATTATGGCGCCAATATTTTCGGTTTTATTACCCAAGTAAACGAAAGACAAATCAAAAAAAATCCGTACTATAATAGTGGTGATTTAATTGGTCGTCAGGGTGTTGAAGAAAGTTATGAAGAAATTTTACGCGGAATAAAAGGCGTTAAATACATTCAAAAAGACAAATACAATCGCGAAATTGGTTCTTATAAAGAAGGAAAATACGACACTATAGCCGTACAAGGCGAAGATATAAATTTGAGTATTGATGCCGAATTACAAAAATATGGTGAGCAATTGATGATTAACAAACGAGGCGGAATTGTAGCTATAGAACCCAAAACAGGCGAAATACTCGCTTTGGTTACAGCTCCATCTTATGACCCCGGAATTTTAGTTGGCCGTCAACGCTCTAAAAACTACACCTTGTTGTATTACGACTCTATTGCCAAACCACTTTATGATAGAGGATTACTTGCCGAATATCCTCCTGGGTCTCCGTTTAAAATATTAACAGGACTTATTGGCTTACAAGAAGGCGTGATTGACGAAAAAACTACATTTATGTGCCATCATGGTTTTAGTTACGGGAGAGGTCGTTTTATGAAATGTCATGGATTTGGGCCACATCAACTTAATAATGGTATTTACAACTCGTGCAACACTTATTTTGCCCAAACTTACATGTTAACTATCAACAAATACAACAATCCCGGAAAAGCGGTTGATGTATGGAGCGACCATGTAAAAAGTTTTGGTTTAGGAAATTTTATGGGATATGACTTACCAACAGGTAGAAGGGGAAATGTACCTACATCCAAAACCTACAAACGAATTTATCCTAATGGCGGCTGGCGAAGTACTACTATTGTTTCCAACGCAATTGGTCAAGGAGAGGTTTTAATGACCCCGATTCAGCTTGCTAATATGATGGCCACCGTTGCCAATCAAGGTTATTATTACACACCTCATATCATCAAAAAAATTGAGGGCAAAAAAATAGACGAAAAATACACCACCAAACACCAAACTTCAATCGACAAAAAATATTTCCCACCGGTCATTCAAGGACTATTTGATGTTTACAACTACGGTACTGCTAGTTCACTACGAGTAGATGGGATCAATATTTGTGGAAAAACAGGAACGGCCGAAAATTATGCTAAAATTGATGGCGTTCGAACCAAATTAAAAGACCATTCTATTTTTGTAGCTTTTGCACCTAAGGAAAATCCAAAAATTGCCATTGCCATCATGGTGGAAAACGGAGGTTTTGGAGCCACCATTGCAGGCCCCATTGCGAGTTTAATGATTGAACAGTACTTGCGAAAACGCATTACACGAACGGATTTAGAAACTCGTATTTTAAACACAAGTTTAAAAGCACAATATGCAAAATTAGGCGGAATGGAAGCAGGTGCCGGAATTGAATCGACACCTAAAGACCCAAAAATAGAAGCTAAAATCAAACCAGTAACCACTGAACCAGCTCCTAAAAAAACAACGATAGATTCAACGCAGCAAAATTAATTTAGTCATTTATTTCAATGAAAAATCAAAGTGTAAAAAAAAATATTGACTGGTTAAGTGTCATCATTTATAGTATTTTGGTCATTTTAGGATGGCTAAACATCTATTCTTCATCCCTATCTTCAACAGATGGCACTTACGAAAAGCAATTAATTTTCATTGCTTTGACCATTCCTTTGATTTTTGTGGTACTTTTCGTTGACGGAAAATTTTATGAAAAATATGCCAGTATTATTTATGTCATCGGTTTATTATCTTTAGCTGGACTTTTTGTTTTTGGAAAAACCATAAAAGGACAAACCAACTGGTATTCTTTTGGCTCATTTGGATTACAACCTTCGGAGTTTGTAAAAACAACCACTTCGTTGGCATTAGCCAAATACCTCAGTGACACACAAATCAATTTAAAAGATACCAACAGGCAATTACAAGCACTTTGCATAATTGGCTTACCCATTTTGCTTATTGTACCTCATGACCCAGGAAGTGCCCTTATTTATTGCATGTTTTTTATTGTTCTGTATCGTGAAGGATTACCGGGTTGGTACATTTGGACTGGATTTATTGCCATATTATTATTTATCCTTACATTGATTTTAGAACCTGAATACGTTATTTTAATAGCCCTTATTACCATTGTCGCAGTTTACTTCAAAACCCGAATAGTTAATCGAAATTTAATTGCTAGCTCTTTAATTTTTCTTTTAATTAGTGGTTTTGTACTTTCTGTTAATTATGTTTTTACAAATGTTTTCAAACAACACCATAGAGACCGTTTCAATATTCTATTAGGAAAAACGGTTGATATGAAAGGGATTGGTTACAACACTAATCAATCGGAAATTGCGATTGGCTCTGGTGGTTGGTTCGGAAAAGGATTTTTAGAAGGGACACAAACCAAAGGTGGTTTTGTGCCTGAACAACATACCGATTATATTTTTACCACTGTAGGAGAAGAATGGGGTTTTGTAGGTTCACTTGTGGTTATTGCACTATTTGTAACCTTATTATTGCGCATTATTTATTTAGCCGAACGTCAAAAAACCAAATTCAGTCGTGTATATGGGTATTGCGTTGCGTCCATTTTATTTATACACTTTTTTGTAAATATTGCGATGGTTGCTGGCATATTCCCGACTATCGGAGTTCCGTTGCCTTTCTTTTCATACGGAGGTTCGGGTTTATGGGGATTTACCATTTTATTGTTCATCTTTTTAAAAATGGATGCAAACAAAGTAAACGAATGGTAACTTATTCTTTAATCCAATTGGCATAATTGGATTGGCTTTCTAATTCATTTTCGAGTTTGTCATTCATCTTATGAAAAAAATCAATCCCTGTGCTCTTTTCGACTGAATCGACACTCACAACATATTCAGACAAAGGCCTATCGGATTTTTTATTTGGAATTACAAAAGCAATCATTTTATATTTTCCGTTAGAAAAACGGAATAAAATTTTATAAAAAGCATTAGGAACAGCCACCTTTTCTTCACCAATAAAAGAAGTTGTTTCTTTTAAAATACCACCTGTTACCACATATAAACCACCGTATTGAGTTGACCAATACCTCGTTTTTTGTTCCAAACGATTCCAAATCCCACTATTGAAGGCGTGATTTTGTGGAGCAATATTAGACGTATAAAAAGTATCATTGTACGCGTTTTGATTAAAAGCCATATCGGCAGCCGGACACAAATGACCTTTGTCGTAACCCGAATTTTTATAGTTCCTCCAATCGGCTGAATTTGTTTTCACTTTCGGATCTTGGATAAAATAGGGTCGCTTAAACGAATTAGAAGCTTTATAATCCTTTTTTAAGAAATAAGCCACCCATTCAGCCTGTTCGTATTTTTCATGATAAGAAAGCGTATAAAAATCATGTTTTATTATTTGATGAGTTGTCGAAGTAGGTCCGTACTCAAAATCATGTTCCATTAAACTAAATGAAGTAGTAGCTAAATCAGAATTAACGATGGTGCTATTGTTTAATTTTAGCTCTTGTTTACAACTAGACAATATCAGCACAAATAAAAAAGAAAATAATCTCATAATGACAAAAAAAAATAGCCTCAAAAGTAAAACTTTTAAGGCTATCTCTTTCTAACTAGACTAAAAATTACATTTTATCTGCAATTTTTTCTTTTTTATATTTTGATGAAGCAGCGGTTTCTCTGGCTAAATTTTTTGTTTGCAAATCTTGCAATACATTTAAAGCTTCTTCTACATACACATCTTTTGATAACGCTTCGTGCCACGCTTCTCTTTTTTCTTTAAGAGAGGCATCATTTTTCATATCTTCAACCTCATAAGGCAAAGAAGAGAAAATCAAATCATTTTTATAATCAACAATTGGTTTGTATTTTTTTGCTTCTCGCTCCACTTCGTCTTGCGTACGTTTAAAATCATCAATATTTAAACTATACGTATTTTCTTTGCTACGAGTATCAATCCATTTTGCATTTTCATCAATTAATTGAAATTGTGGATTTTGAGCTATACGCATTCTACTATTCGCCACTGCTTGATTAAAATTTTGCGACCCTTTCCATAAAGTATAATCGGCAGCATCAATTTTATCCCATGGCATTGCATTGTCAATATCTCTTTCGCCCATTTTTAAATAGGCGTAACGATCTGGAACCGCCACATCACTGTGAACTCCTTCTAACTGTGTAGAACCTCCGTTTATACGATAAAATTTTTGAGTCGTCGTTTTTAAAGCACCTAAATCACCCATGTCAGTACTACGAACAAATTGATTCAAATCGATAACATTTTGAACTGTTCCTTTACCATACGTTTGCTTGCTACCTAAAATAACTCCACGGTGATAATCTTGGATAGCTGCAGCCAAAATTTCGGAAGCAGAGGCCGAAAAACCATTTACCATAATTACCAATGGCCCATCCCACTCTACTTTTTTGTCTTTATCATAAAGTACTTCTTTTTTTCTACCAGCAGATTTCACTTGTACAATTGGCCCTTGCTCAATGAATAAACCAGCAATATCAACCACTGTAGATAACGAACCTCCACCGTCATCACGAACATCTAATACAATTCCTTGCACATTTGCTTTTTTCAAGCGATCCACTTCTAACGCAATGTCTTTTCCAGCATCACGACTGTCTTTGTTTTCAAAATCAATATAAAATTTAGGCAAATAAATCACCCCGTATTTGATTCCGTTTTTGATTACTACACTCGATTTTGCGTAGGTTTCTTCAATTTCAACTATGTCGCGAATAATGGAAATTACTTCTATAGTTCCGTCTACTTTTTTAACTGTCAAACGAACTTCAGTTCCTTTGTGACCTTTGATTTTTTTAACCACATCATCCAATCGCATACCCACCACATCAACAGGTTCTTCAGCACCTTGCGCTACTTTCAAAATCAAATCTCCTGCCTGTAATTGTTTGCCTCTCCAAGCAGGTCCGCCTGAAATTAATTCGGATATTTCGGTATAATCATTTTTCTTTTGTAATCGAGCGCCAATTCCTTCTAATTTTCCACTGATATTAACATCAAAACGTTCTTTTTCTTCAGGAGCAAAATAACTCGTATGTGGATCAAAACGAGACATAATAGAATTAACATAAACCGAAAAATAATCTTTACGGTTTAAATCATCTATAAAATCGAAATACTCATCTAAAGATTTCAAAGAATTGTCACGCGTTTCTTTTTCTAAAACGGCGTACGATTTTGGTTTATACGAAGGATCTTTTTTCTTTTTATCCTCTTCCATCTTTTCTTTTGTAACCAAAGAAGATAAGGTAGAAAGTTTAATTTGTTTACGCCATTTATCCGTAAGTTCGGCCGAGTTTTTAGCATACGGCGTATTTTCGTAGTCCGTATTCAGACTTTCTTTCTTTTTATAATCGAAAGGCGCAGCTAAAATGGTTTTATACCTTTTTTTACTTTCTTCCATTCTACGTTGCAAACGCGTGTAAGTCAAGTTAAAAAAAGTCAAATCTTTATTTTTAAACTGATCATCTAAAAGCAATTCAAATTTTGAAAATTCATCTATATCCGATTGCAAAAAGAACCTTTTAGAAGGGTCTAAACCCTCTATATAATCTTTATAAATTCCTTTCGAGAATTCATCATTAATTTCTGCTGGTGCATAATGCCCTTTTTCTATCACAAAAGCCAACAATTCCAAAAGCACTTTGTCACTATCCTCTCCCTCATTCGTATCTGTAGTGTTCAGTTTGAAAGCAAACAAAGTTGCCGACAACAATACAACAGCTAAGATTATCTTATAATTTCTTTTCATAAACTCAATTATAGCATTCATCAAAAATTTTTAATCTAAATTACACTAAAAATAAGGCGTTCAATCATAGCGATGCCCCAATTTTTTGTTAAAGATATAAAAATGTTTCAGTCTCAAAAACGTCTTTTAGGGAACTTCACAAAATTATCGGCAATTAGTTCCATTTTGTGTTTTCATCCTGTATTTTTGCTTAGCTACTAAACCATTTTACGCACGCAAGATAAAAAATACGAAATGAAATCAAAAAAACCTTTAATATTAGTTACCAATGACGACGGAATTACAGCGCCGGGTGTACGGACTTTAATAGAAGTTATGAGCGAAATTGGCGACGTAATTGTGGTGGCTCCCGACAAACCTCAAAGTGCCATGGGACATGCCATAACAATAAACAACACCTTATATCTGAATAAAGTTTCGAAAGAAGATGCGGCTATTGCCGAATATAGTTGCTCGGGCACGCCAGTTGATTGCGTAAAATTGGCAGTAAATGAAATCTTAAAACGAAAACCCGATTTGTGTGTTTCGGGAATAAATCACGGTTCTAATTCGTCTATAAACGTGATTTATTCGGGTACTATGAGTGCGGCAGTTGAAGCGGGAATTGAAGGCATTCCGGCCATCGGATTTTCACTTTTGGATTATGATTGGAATGCCGATTTTGAAAGCATACGCAAATTTGTTAAAAAAATCACCTTAGAAACACTGGCTAACGGTTTGGCAAAAGGCGTTATTTTAAATGTAAATTTCCCAAAGTTGAAAGAAAATCAAATTAAAGGAATTAAAATTTGCCGTCAAGCCAATGCGCTTTGGGTAGAAAAATTCGACAAAAGACAAACTCCTTTCGGAAAAGATTATTATTGGTTATCGGGTGAATTTGTAAACCACGACCAAGGCGAAGACACCGATGAATGGGCCTTGCAAAATGGCTATATTTCGATTGTTCCGGTGCAATTTGATTTAACCGCGCATCATTTTAAACAACAACTAAACTCCTGGAATTTAAATGAATAAAACTGCCTTTATATTGGGATTCTTTTCGGGACTTTTAGTCACATTTATAAGTTGTTTTTTATACTTGTATTACGCAACTGATTTACCTGTTTTAGAAAGTTTTGCGCTTATCAAAAACGAAAACAATCTAGGAAAAGTGCTAACGCTCGGTAGCCTTCCCAATTTAATTTTGTTTGGCTACTTTTTAAAACAAAACCAAGAATCGGCTGTTAAAGGAATAATTGCTGCGGTCATTACCATCGGATTATTTACAATATTTGTTTAATTTTATCATTCCGACAGCATTACAATTGCACTTTCTAAAAATCAAAAAATGAAATATTACATTATAGCCGGTGAAGCTTCTGGCGATTTGCACGGATCCAATTTAATGAAAGCCTTACATCAAGAAGATTCGGCAGCCGAAATTCGTTTTTGGGGAGGCGATTTGATGCAAAAAGCAGGCGGCACTTTAGTCAAACATTATCGTGATTTGGCATTTATGGGATTTGCCGAGGTGGTTTTTAACCTGAAAACCATTTTAAATAATATAGATTTTTGTAAAAAAGATATTTTAACATTTCAGCCCGATGTGTTGATTTTTATTGATTATCCGGGTTTTAATATGCGTATTGCAAAATGGGCAAAACCACTTCAAATAAAAACATTCTACTACATTTCTCCTCAAATTTGGGCTTGGAAAGAAAACCGAATTACCGCCATAAAAAGCGATGTAGACAAAATGTTTGTCATCTTGCCGTTTGAAAAAGATTTTTACGAAAAAAAACACCATTACCCTGTAGAATTTGTTGGACATCCGTTAATTGATGCCATTCACAATCGCCCAGATTTTGATATCGCCACCTTCAAAAAAAGCCATAATTTATCCGAAAAGCCTATTATCGCTATTTTACCGGGAAGTCGCAAACAAGAAATCACCAAAATGCTCGAAGTAATGTTAAGCGTAGTAGGCGATTTTAAAGATTATCAATTTGTTATTGCCGGTGCACCCAGTCAGGATTTTGAATTTTATCAGCAATTTATAGACCAATCCCAAAATATTGCTTTTGTTTCCAACGAAACGTATAATTTATTACAATGTGCTACAGCAGCTTTGGTAACCTCGGGGACTGCCACTTTAGAAACTGCACTTTTTAAAGTTCCAGAAGTGGTTTGTTACAAAGCCAATTGGTTTTCGTATCAAATAGCCAAACGAATTATTACCTTAAAATACATTTCGTTGGTGAATTTGATTATGGACAAAATGGTGGTAACCGAATTGATTCAGGGAGATTGTTCATACAAACGAATTAAAGAAGAACTTCAAAAAATCCTGAATCCGGATTACCGTAAAAAATTATTGCATCAATACGATGAACTCGAAACTAAACTAGGCGGATTAGGCGCCAGTCAAAAAACGGCTCAACTGATTGTAAGTGCACTGAAAAAAAACTAATTTGAAAAAAATCATTCCTTTACTGTTACTTTTAATTGGTTTTACATCTTGTAAATCCAGCAGCTCTGTAGTGACAGAAAGCAACAAATCGACCTCTAACTCTAAAAAAATAATTTCTAATTTAATTCGGACTGCCGAAAGCAATTTGGGTGTCAAATACAAATATGCTGGTACTACTAAAGCGGGTTTTTATTGTTCAGGCTTGGTTTTCACTACGTTTCAATCGGAATCGATAAACTTACCCCGAAGCTCATTTGAACAATCTAAAATCGGAAAAGTAATTCCTAGAGAAGAAGCCCAAAAAGGCGATTTAATTTTTTTTAAAACGAATGGTAGTCAAAAAATAAACCACGTGGGTTTGATAACCGAAATCGAAAAAGACGATATCAAATTCATTCATTCCTCTACTTCCAAAGGTGTTATCATATCGTCTATTACCGAAGCCTATTACAAAAAAAGTTTCGAACAAATCAACAGAATTATAAATTAAAAGATTTTTCTTACTAAAAATTATTATTTTAGTACAGATGAAATTTTTGCATTTTCCCTTAACACTATTTGTATGTTGTTTTATAATCGGAATCATTATAGAACACCACTTTCATTTACCCACACAATTGCCCACTTATGTAATCATTAGCGGTATTTTGCTTTTTGCTTTTGCTACAATCTGTTCAAAATTAACCAAAAGCATCACTTGCTTTCAATACATTCCGTTACTTTGTGCTTTGTTTTTAGGCATTACTTGTCAAAAATTACAAAATAAAAGCAATCACAAGGAACATTATACACATTTCGAAAAAGTTTATTCTACATACTCGCATATACAAATAAGTATCAAAGAAAAAATAAAATCGAATGGTTATACGGATAATTACATTGTTTTTATACATTCCATAAATGGCAAAAAGGCTAACGGAAAGATACTTCTCAAAATAAAAAAAGAAGGACAAAACCTAAACCTGCAATCGGGTAAAGCAGTATTAATTAATGGAAAAATAGATGTAATTTCAAAAGCTAAAAACCCTTTTCAGTTTGATTACGGCACTTATCTGAAAAACAAAAATATATTCGGCCAAATAAAAACTTCGAAATCGAAATTATTAATCACAAAAAAAATCACTAAAAACAGTTGGTATTATGCCCATTTATTTCGTGAAAAAATAATTACAAAATTAAACCAAAAAGGATTAAATGACGAATCTTTACCCATTGCAACTGCATTATTATTAGGACAACGACACGATATTAATCCCGATATAGTAAAAGAGTATCAAAACGCTGGAGCAACCCATATATTGGCAGTTTCTGGGCTCCATGTTGGTTTTATTATGCTGTTTTTTGGCTTTTTGTTAAAACAAATTCCCAATCAATTTGGAATTGCAAAACTGCTTATTTTGCTAGCTATTTTATCCGGTTTCGCAATAGTAACGGGTTTATCTCCCTCCATATTGCGCGCCACAATTATGTTCTCTTTTATAGCCATTGCCGATTATTTAAAAAGACCCACTAACATTTACCATACTTTACTGCTTTCGGCTTTTTTCATCTTATTATTTGATTCGAATAGTTTGTATGATGTAGGTTTTCAGTTGAGTTATTGTGCCGTATTTTTTATTGTTTGGATGCAACCTTTATTCAAATCAATTTACACCTCAAAAAATAAAATAATAACTAACCTAATCGACAGTTTCGGAGTAACACTAGCCGCACAAATAGGAACATTACCCGTAACGTTGTATTATTTTCATCAATTTCCAGGATTGTTTTTGATAACTAATTTAGTTGTAATTCCGTTAGTAAGCGTCATCATGTTTGTTGGGATTTTAACCATTATACTCGCTGTTTTGGGGATATTACCCGAATTACTAGTTTGGCTTTTAAAAGTACTAATTGAATTTTTAAATCAGTTTGTAGCATGGATTGCTCATTTTAAACAATTTGTTTTTACAGATATTAGCTTTTCTATCGGTTTACTTTTAGCATCTTACTTATTCATTTTTACCTTTATTCTTTTTTGCAAAAACAAAAAAATCCACACTTTTATTTACTGTGTAATCGCCTTGATTTCTTTACAAAGTATTTACATCTATCAAAAATACGAACAAGAAAATGGAACAGAATTAATACTTTTTAACGATTATAAAAATACCATTATCAGCCTAAAAAAAGGGACTGAAATAACGCTTTATTCACCAAACAAAATCAATTATTTAAATTGGAATATCCATAATTACATGACCCAACATTCTTATAAAATTCAAGCAAGACCTTTTGTGAATTTTATTTATCATAACCAATCAAAAATAATGGTAATTGACAGCAGTTCGGTTTATCTTAAAAACGTAAATCCCGATGTATTGCTTTTAGTTCAATCTCCAAAAATTAATTTAGAACGCGTCATCGAAGAAACTAGACCTAAACAAGTTTTGGCTGATTATTCTAACTATACCGCCGTTATTCAAAAATGGAAAAAAACGTGTACCAAATTAAAAATTCCGTTTCATGCCACAAATGAAATAGGATTTTACCGAAAACCTTAATCGGTAATTTCTTCGTGATTTAGTACATTTTCGCTTTGGTTCATCCAACTTCGCAAACCTTTGTGGTCGTAAATTACTTTTCCCATAAACTGAAAAGTGGTTTTATTATTTCTGAAATTAGCTTTGGTATAACAAACGGTTGGAATTTGATTTACGCCAAAAGCATTTTTAAGCTTCATATTGTCCTCTTTCGTTTGCTCATCTAAAGCCGAATCGGATAAATCCAAACGAACTAAAATCACCTCTTTCTTGGCCCAATCAGTAAAATCATAGGTATTAAAAACTTGAGATTGCAATTCCCGATCTAAATTATTTGCTGTAAATAAAATCAGCATTGGCTTTCGGGTTTTACTGCTTAATACTATAGCATCATTAATATTTGTCTTCCATTCTACACCTTGCGCATGCAAATATCCAGAAAAAATAAAAAGTAAAAATAGTAGTGTTTTATTCATAATTTGGGGTTTAAAAAATTATCAACTAAAAACGAATTTAACATATTTTTTTTACTATGCGTTTTTTTAAGGTACATTTTTTAAATATTCCTCTTTTTTAATATAAACCACAAAATCAAAGAGCACAAAAAAACCTCGTTAGGCAGCCTAACGAGGTTTTTAAAATATTAAAATACAACTATTTGTTTTTCAGTATCGTATTAGCAGAATCCAACCAAGGTTGTGGACCTCCGGCTACATAGCCCGTTCGACCTAATCCTTTAAAATTAATTTTACCATCAGTCGTTTCTACGTTTGCAAAAAAAACAGTTGGAAAACCTTGAATTCCAAAAACTTGTTGCAACTGGTTATTTTGATTGCGGATTTCAGGTGATTGAGCAGTTCTTCTTGGAAAATCCAATTCGACTAAAATCACATTTTCTTGCGCCCATTTGGCAAATTCGGGTGTTTTTAATACTTCATTTTGCAAACGGATACACCAACCACACCAATCACTTCCTGTAAAAAACAACATAATTGGCTTGTGCTCTTTCGCACTTAAATCGACCGCTTCTTTCACATCGGTGTGCCAATTCAACTCTTGCGCTTGCATAGCAAAGCATCCTATAAAGAACAAGAACAACATTACATATTTTTTCATAACTGAAAAATTAATTTATAATATGGAGTAAAAATATAAAATTTAACGAACTCCGTGCATTAACTTTTTAATTACAGGCGACATGATAACCGAGAAAACTGCTACAGCGAGAGAGATAATGGTCAGCATCCAAAAGAAATAACTCAATCCGTGTTCGTTGGCAATTTTGTCGATATTTTCTCCAAACATAGCGGCTCCTTTCATACCAATTGCAACTGCCAAATACCAAACTCCAAACATAAAAGCAATCATTCGGGCTGGCACTAATTTACTCACATACGATAATCCTACTGGTGAGATACAAAGTTCACCCATTGTATGAAATAAATACACCAAAATCAACCAAATCATACTAACCGATGCTGTTTTCGCTCCTGGCTCAATTCCGCTAGAACCAAACGCCACACAAGCCATCCCTAAGGCCAAAAGTCCCATTCCCACACCAAATTTTAAGTTAGCAGAAGGATTGTATTTACTTTCCCACCATTTAGAAAATAAAGGGGCTAACGAAATAATAAATAAGGAATTTAAGGTAGAAAACCAAGTTGCCGGTACTTCGGTAAGCGGCTTGGTTACTTTTTCTATTTTTAAAGCTTCTAGAGTTCCATCACTTAAAGATAAAAAGCCAGCAGTATAATAATCACGGGTTAACATCCACAACGCAATCAACCAAATAATAACGAAACTCGCGCCCAAAATAAGATTCGCTTTAGCATACGTAGCAAAGGTTTGTTTAAACAACAAAATCAAAACATAGGTAATAATAGCCAAAGGCAAAACAGTAATTAAGGTATTGGCAATTAAAAAACCTACACTCCAATTTCCTTCTAAAACACGATTGGTATAATCGTTTGCAAAAATCGTTAAACTGTTAGGCGATTGTTCGAAAATAGCCCAAAAGAAAATGGTAAGAAACGCAAAGAAACTAACTGCCATCATTTTTTGACGCGTAATGGTTGAGTATTGCGTAAAACGATACAACAATAAAATGACAAACAAAATCAAAGCGGTTACAATGGCGATTGAATTACCATTTTCACCTAGAAAAGCAAAGATATTTACCTTTCCTCCCGAGATTTTAGTTGCCGGATCATTTAAAACCCATAACAAACCTAAAATAGCCGAAAGAGCAATAACGCCCAATTGCCAAGGTGTAAACGGATTTCGCTTATCAGTATCAAGCAACTCGGCCGCTTCGGTGGTTTCTTTGTTGGGTTTTAATCCAATTGTTCCGAAAATATTTTGAGAAAACCAAAATTGTAACATTCCGAAAAACATGAAAATTCCAGCTAGGCCAAAACCGTAACTCCATCCTACTTTTTCGCCTAAATACCCACAAAGTAAAATTCCGAAAAAAGCTCCCGAATTTACACCCATGTAAAACAAAGTATAAGCTCCGTCTTTTTTTTCTGGTCGGTCTTTGTACATTTCCGACAAAATTGATGTCATATTTGGTTTAAAAAAACCATTTCCAAAAACCAATAAAACCAGTCCTAAATAAATTGTGAACTCCGTTTCAAGTGCCATGGAAGCGTGTCCTAAAGTCATTAATAACGCCCCAACAACCACTGCCCATCGAAAACCAATAATTTTATCCGCAAAATACCCACCTAACATGGTTGATAAATAGACCAATCCTACGTAAGAGCCAAACAAAGCTGAAGCGTTTTCGCGACTCCATTCCCAACCGCCATCAGTGATAGCTGTTGTTAAGAACAATATCAACAGCGAGCGCATTCCGTAAAACGAAAAACGCTCCCACATTTCGGTAAAAAACAAAACAAACAATCCTGCAGGATGCCCTAAAACGGGATTTTTAAAAAAGTGATCGGTAGAATTTTGACTCATGTTATATATTTAAAACTAATAATTTCTTATAAAATCCGTTTTGTTTATCTCACTTCTTGCATTAACTTTTTAACTAATGGCGAAAGCACAATCAAAATAGCGCCCGCAATTAAAGCGTAAATGGCTAATTGATAATAACCATCTGTAAAAGCGATTAATTTATCTGAAGCAGAAGCATTTTCATCTGGTGATGACATTCCTGCACCTAACAAACCTGCTACATATTGCCCATAAGCACTTGCCAAAAACCACATTCCCATCATCATACCCGACAATCGTTTAGGCGATAATTTTGTCATAATAGATAATCCTATTGGCGACAAGCATAACTCGGCCAAAGTAACAATCAAGTAAGCTCCAGTAAATACATTCAAAGAGCTTTTACCATCAGGCCCTGCAAAAAAACGTGTCGTATAAAAAATATAAAAAGCTGCTGCTAAAAACAAAAAGCCAATACCAAATTTAATCACCGTATTGGGCTCTATTTTTCTTTTTGCCAAGCCTAACCACAACAATCCAATAATGGGACTAAAAACAATTACAAATAAAGAATTAGAAGAATTGTTCACCATATTAGGATCGATGTTAAAAAACAACAATTTGTCCGAAAGATTGTATTTAGCAAATAAGGATAAAGATCCGCCGCTTTGCTCAAAAAAAGCCCAAAACACAATCGAAAACAAAATAAAAACCAAGGCTGCTACTAATTTTTTTCTAGCCGCAATACTGGTCTCTTTAAACATTTCGTAAACAAAATACAAAAGAGCAATTGGACCAATACTATACATAAAATAATCGGTATAATCGGTGTTTTTAATCATCATAAAAACCAATGGAATACTTAAAAGCGCACCAATATACACAGCAATTTCTTTTGATTTACGTTTTGAAGGTTCGTTGGTTTCTAGCAAAGGAGAATCACCAATAGGGCCTAATGATTTTTTAGTATATAAAAATGTGATTAATCCGATTACCATTACAACTGCTGCAGCTAAAAAGGCATAACTCCAACCAAAATCTTCACTTTTACCGAGATAAACACATACAATTCCACCTAAAAAGGCACCCGAATTAATCCCAGAATAAAACAAACCAAAACCGGCATCGCGTCGTGGATCCCCTTCTTTATATAATTCACCCACCATCGAAGAAATATTCGGTTTAAAAAAACCTGTGCCAATTATCGTTAATGTAATTCCGACGTAAAACAACGCTTGAGGTGAAAATGCAATGGTTAAATTTCCGACAATCATGATTAAACCCCCAAAAAACAAAGATTTTTTAAACCCTAAAATCTTGTCGGCAAAAATACCTCCAATAAAAGTAAACGCATACACAAAAGCTTGGATAGCACCATATTTTAAATTAGCATCTTTGTCCGAAAGTGCCAACCCTAAAAGTTGATCGGCCATAAAAATAGTTAGTACGCCGCGCATCCCGTAGAAGCAAAAACGCTCCCACATTTCAACGAAAAACAAATACCATAATTGTTTTGGATATTTTCCTTCGAAATTCTGAATTTCTTCTAAGGTAAGTTTAGTTGTGCTCATTTACGATTTATAGGTTAGCTTTAATAAAATTAGTCATTTTTGTGTAAAGTTGCACACGCGTTTTACCACCATAAATTCCGTGGTCTTTATCTGGATAAATTTGAGAGTCAAATTGTTTGTTAGCCTGAATCAAAGCCTCCATCATTTGCATGGAATTTTGTACATGTACATTATCATCGGCCGAACCATGAATTAATAAAAACTTACCTTTTAACTTTTCAACGTGATTAATTGGCGAGTTTTGATCGTAACCTGCAGCGTTTTCTTGCGGCGTTTGCATGTATCTTTCGGTATAGACACTGTCATAAAATCGCCAATTGGTTACTGGCGCTACAGCAATAGCCATTTTAAAAACATCGGCACCTTGAAAAATACAATTTGAAGCCATAAAACCTCCGTAACTCCAACCGAAAATTCCGATTCTCGTTTTATCCACATACGGATAATTGCCAATAACTTTTGCCGCATCAATTTGATCTTCTACTTCGTATTTGCCCAATTGTAACTGGGTTACTTTTTTAAAATCAGCTCCTTTAAAACCTGTTCCACGACCATCAACACAAGCCACAATATAACCTTGTTGCGATAACATCATAAACCAATAATCATTAGTATTGTACCATTGATTGGCTACTTGTTGAGAACCCGGACCTGAATATTGATACATAAATACAGGATATTTTTTATTCGGATCAAAATCTTTTGGTTTTAAAATCCAAGCATTTAATTCATTTCCTTTTTCTGTTTTTAAAACAAAAAATTCTTTCTGAGGGAAATTATACGAATTGAATTTCTCTAACAAAGCTTTGTTGTCTTCGATTACCTGAATCGTTTTTCCGCTTTTGGTTTCGTTTAATGTATAAACTGTAGGCTGAGAAACATTTGAAAACGAATTGATATAGTACTCAAAATTAGGGCTAAAAGTTGCGCTATTAGTTCCTTTTTCATTAGAAAGAGCCGTTTTACCTTTACCATCCAAACCAATTTTATACACACTGCGGTTAATTGAACCATTTTCGGTTGATTGATAAAAAACGGTTTTTGATTTTTCGTTAAAACCATAATAAGCCGTAACCTCCCAATTTCCTTTGGTTACTTGGTTTTTAAGCTTCCCATTTTTATCGTAAACATAAATGTGATTGAACCCATCTTTTTCAGAAGTCCAAATAAAACTGTTGTCTTTTAAAAAAGTCAAATTATCTGTTACATCAACATAGGCTTTGTCTTTTTCGTTTAAAACAACTTTTGCTTTCGCAGAATTCCCATCAATGAAAAGTAAATCCAAATTATTTTGATGACGGTTTAAAACTTGAGCCGAAAGCACATTGGCATCGTTCGTCCATTTTAAACGAGCTATATAAAAGTCCTTGTAAGTACTCAAGTCAATCTTATGAGTGGTATTAGAAGCCACATCCACTATATGCAACGAAACATCGGAATTCTTTTCGCCTGCTTTTGGATATTTAAAAGTTTCTGCTGTTGGGTAAAGTGATTTTTCAAAAATAGTCATCGTAAACTCGGGCACTTGCGTTTCATCAAAACGAATGTAAGCCAATTTTTTACTGTCTTTACTCCAATCAAAGGCACGCACAAAGGCAAATTCTTCTTCGTAAACCCAATCCGTAATACCATTTATAACAGCGTTTTTTTGACCGTCGGTAGTAATTTGAGTCGTTTTTCGAGTCGCAATTTCATAAACAAATAAATTATTGTCTTTTGCGTAAGCGATTTTGGTTCCGTCTGGAGAAAAAGTAGCTTCTTGCACTTGAAAATCGAATAATTTATTCAATTTATTCGATGCCACATCATATAAATAATAATCGGCTGTAAAAGAATGACGAAAAATTTGATTGGAATTACAGGCTAATAAAATTTGCTTTTCGGCTTCATCAAAAGTATAACTATCAATTAAAGGCAAATCCGAATGTTGCTTAGTATCGATTAAAGTCCATACTTTTTTTAACGAAGCGTAGTCGTACAAATCAATTTGCATGCTTCGGCTGCTGCGATCAAAATTCAATACCGTATATTGGTTGGTGTTTTTCATGGCTTGCAAAGCATCCATTCCTTTTGCCCGAAAGCTACCATTATACAAACTTTCAACAGTAATTTGCTGTTGTGCAAAAACGCTAAAACCCAAAAATAAAAGAACCGTGGTAATTCTGTGTAACTTCATAGTATTGAATTAAATCTAAAAAAGAGCCCAATTTTAGTGAAAAAAAAACACTTTTTACACATATCGAATGTTAAATGTTAAGAAAAAACAAAGCTTTTGTATTATTTAAGTTACTTGTTTAAGTATTAGATTACAAACAATACTTTACTGCATGCGGTAAAATTTTATCTTTGCAGCTTCAAACAAATTTAATTCCTTTAAAATGAACAATGCTGTAGCCGGATTTTCTAAATTAAGCAAACAAGAAAAAATCAATTGGATAGCCGAGCAATACTTCTCTACCCCTAACGAAGCCGAAACTTTATTAAAAAAATATTGGAATACCGACGAAAAAATTCAGCAATTACACGATGAGTTTATTGAAAACACCATAAGTAATTTTTATTTGCCTTTAGGCATTGCACCTAATTTTTTAATCAATGGCAAATACAAAACTATTCCGATGGTGATAGAAGAAAGTTCGGTAGTAGCAGCAGCTTCAAAAGCAGCTAAATTTTGGGCTACACGTGGCGGATTTAAAACTACGATTCTCGGTACCGAAAAAATTGGTCAGGTACATTTTATTTTTGATGGCGAATTGGCACTTTTAGAAGCCTTTTTTGAAAAAATTAAACCTGCCTTATTTGAAGCAACCGAAAGTATTACTCAAAACATGCGCCAACGTGGCGGCGGAATTACCGATATTGTTTTAAAAAATAAAACCTCTGAACTAAAAAATTACTACCAACTCCATGCTACTTTTGAAACTAAAAACAGCATGGGAGCCAATTTTATAAATTCCTGCTTGGAGCAATTTGCTGTTACTTTTAAAGAAAAAGCTGCTGAATATGAGCCATTTCAAAAAAAGGGTACGATCCTCGAAATCATCATGAGTATTTTATCGAATTATGTACCAAATTGTGTGGTTCGTGCTGAAGTTTCATGTCCTGTTTCGGATTTAGCCGAAAAGCATATTCCTGAACCCTTGTTATTTGCCCAACGTTTTGTTCAAGCCGTTCAAATTGCCGAAATCGAACCTTTTAGGGCTGTAACACACAATAAGGGAATTATGAATGGTGTAGATGCTGTCGTTTTAGCCACCGGAAACGATTTTAGGGCTATCGAAGCAGCCGTACATGCTTATGCTGCCAAAAACGGTACCTATTCTAGTTTGTCACATGCAAAAATTGAAAACGGTGTTTTTACTTTTTGGGTAGATTTACCATTAGCACTTGGTACAGTGGGAGGTTTGACTACCTTGCACCCGATGGTGAAATTTTGTTTGACTTTACTCGAAAATCCGTCGGCTACCGAATTGATGGAAGTGATTGCCGTTGCAGGTTTGGCGCAAAATTTTGCTGCTTTACGTTCCTTAACAACCACCGGAATTCAAGCCGGCCACATGAAAATGCATTTAAACAACATTTTAAACCAACTCGAAGCAACCGAAGAAGAGCGACAGTTAGTTCAAAAACATTTTAAAAAACACACCGTTTCGCACAGCGCTGTTGTCAATTATATAACGGCAATACGCAATTAATTGTTAGAGCTATTCTGTTTTTTCTCTTTAATCGAATTCGAATCAAAAAAACATGCAACAAACTTTTTATAGCAACGGTAAATTATTAATTACAGGCGAATATCTCGTTTTAGACGGTGCAATGGCATTGGGTTTACCTACCAAAAAAGGCCAAAACCTAGTTGTAAATCCCAACAACACCAATCATATTAGCTGGAAAAGTTTTGATGCAGATGGCAATGTTTGGTTTGAAACTACATTTGAAACAAAAGATATAGCACTTCAAGATAACAATTCCGCCGAAGGCATTAAAAGCACATTGCTTACTATTTTATACGAAGCAAAGCAACTAAATCCAAATTTCCTCCAACCTAATCAAGGTTTTGATATTGAAACGCATTTAACCTTTCCTCGAAATTGGGGTTTAGGAACGTCCTCGACTCTAATTAACAATATTGCTCAATGGGCTCATGTAGATGCCTTTAAATTGCTTCAAAATAGCTTTGGCGGTAGCGGCTACGACATTGCTTGCGCACAACACAATACTGCCATTTTGTACCAAATTACCGATCATAAACCAAGGGTAAAAGCAATTGAATACAAACCTTCCTTTTCGGAAAATCTCTATTTTGTTTACCTCAATCAAAAACAAAATAGCAAAGCGGCAATTAGTGCCTATCACAAAAACAAAAAATCCAATTTAAACAAAGTCATAACCAAAATAAATGGCTTAACCCAACAAGTTTTAGAAGCGCCGAACGCTAAAGCTCTTGCCGAAATCCTGTTCAAACATGAAAAAACGTTAAGCAACTTATTGGAAGTTGAAACTGTAAAAACCCAATATTTTTCTGATTTTGAAGGGGAAATTAAAAGCTTAGGTGCTTGGGGTGGTGACTTTGTCTTGGTTGTGGCCACAAGTAATCCGACGGCATATTTTCAGAATAAAGGTTTTGAAACCATTTTGACATACGAGCAAATGATTTTATAAAAACAGATATTTTACATCAAAATAGTTCATAAAAAAAGCCGAAACATTTTAAAACGTTTCGGCTTTTACCTTTTATAAAGATGATAAGTTCTTAGTAGTTAAACTGACTTCTGTTATCTACAATTTTTGCATTTTCTTTTAATGCAGGAAGCACTCTACCAGCATCTGAAGCACTTTGTCCTTTAAGGGTATTTACATAAGTAGTATAATCTTTAACCGCGGGAGCTTTTGCAACACTTTTTGTTTTAACTACATAAACCGCAGTATTACCTTCAATTGGTGCTGATAATTTATTAGCCGATAAAGCCAAAGCGGTACCCACCACTTTTGGTTCTAAACCAACTCCCGTTAACATCGGGTTAGCTAAGGTAAGATCGTTAGCTTCTAAAACCGTATTGCCAACTGCTTTTGCCACTGCCTCGATTGAAGAAGCACTCATTTTAGCTTTAAGCATTTCGGCTTTCTTTTGTTTGATTAAAATTGGCTCAACAAAAACACGCGCCTGATCTACTGGCATTAAACCTTCTTTATTTACTTTTTTCAATTTAGCAATTACGTGACCTACGTTCGCAATTTCAAAACGTTTTACATCACCTACATTGGTTTCGTTATCAAAAGCCCAACGTACAATCGTTCTTTGGTTACCAATTGGTCCAAAACGTTCGTCCATCACTTTTACGGTAACGGGTGCTGCAACTGTCAATTTCATTTCTTTAGCTAAAGCATTAAAATCTTTATTAGCTGCATCCATCTCAAATTTAGTTGCTTGAGCAAATACTTTATCAGAAGTAGCATCTGAAGGTTCTACTTTTTGAGCAATTGTTGCCAAACGAATTCCGTCTTGTTTATCGGTAACTTTGATGATGTGGTAACCAAAATCAGTTTCTACTAAACCAATACTTCCGATTGGATTATTGAACACAAAATCATTGAACGGTTTTACCATTTGGTTTGGACCAAAATAACCCAAATCACCACCTTGTTGTGCAGAAGAATCATCAGATGATGTAAAAGCCAACATCATGAAATTATCTGGATTTGCTTTAACTTGAGCCAAAATTTCTTCGGCTTTTGCTTTTGCTTCTTCTTTACTTCTTTTTTGTTTTTGGTTTGGAACCTGAGTTCCTTCGTAACTAATTAAAATATGGCTTGCCTTAACGTTTACACCATTCTTTTTTCCTAATGATTTCGAAATACACAAATAGTTTCCAAAAGTATAAGGACCATAAATTTCGCCTGGAGCCAAATTAAACAACTTGTCCGCATCCACAGCTGGCAAACTGTTTTTAGGGATATAGGTTGAATCATAAGGAACATCTGAATTTGAATTTACAAATTCAGCAATATTTTTTGTCGATCTAAAACCAGCCAAAGTATCGTTTTTACCAGTAGTTTGGTTGTACTCAACACTTCCGTTTAACAATGCATTCAATTTCGACTTAATATCGGCAACATCTGCAGGAGATGCTTTGTCTTCAATAGCAACATATTCTACTTCGCGAGATTCATCTGCTTTGAATTTTTTTTCATTCTTTTTCATATAATCCGTAATATCCGAATCACTAATTTTCACCTCGCTATCTTTTATAGAAGAATACAAACCGGCTACGTAAGCAAAACTCACTTTATCCGACTCCATTTTGTAACGTAATTTCCCTTCGGCGGTTGTAGTATACAATCCTGCTTTTATCATGGTATTGTACAATTGAAATTTCGCATTTAATTCAGCATCTTTTTCTCTTTCTTTTAAGTATTGCGCTTGCTCAGGGTTGCTTTTGAAGAATTCTTTGAATTTATTAACATCAAACATACCTGCGGCATTTAAAAACATTGGATTTCCTCCAATATTTTGATCTGCTTTTAATACTTCTATCAAATGTTTTTCACCTACTTGCAATCCTAATTTTTCGAATTCTGATGATAGTAATGCAATTGATACTTCTTGATCCCAAACACGGTTAGCAGCTTCGGTTGAAGTCATTCCTTGACCACTTTTTTCTACATTGCTTACTTTAAGTCTAAAATCTTCAAACGAAATACCTTTATCATTGATGCTTCCAACATCTTTTGAACTTTGACTAAATGTTCCTTTTCCGATAAGGTCTTGAATTATAAATGCAAATAATGCAAGTGCGATAACCCCTATCAATAAAGCCGAACGCTGTCTAATTTTTGCTAAAACTGCCATTTTTATTGTTGTTAATTTTATATTCAGTTTGCGAAAATACAATTATCTAGTTAATAATAACACAAGTAGCGTTTTATTTTAAAAGATTTTTTTATTTTTTAAAAAAAATCACTCTTTTACAATCATCCGAACCAATTCAATGCGTTTGTTTATGGCTTCTTCGATGATAAAATGATAATTTTCGATGGTGATTTCTTCCCCGATTTGCGGAATTTCTTTGGTATGATCTACGATAAATCCGCCCAAAGTTCCGTAAGAATCGCTTTCGGGAATTTCCAATTTAAAAGTCTCGTTTATGTACTCTACATCCAAGCGAGCAGAGAACAAATATTCATTTTCGCTAATTTGATTTTCGATTAATTCTTCATCCAAATCATGCTCGTCTTCAATTTCGCCAAAAAGTTCCTCGACTATATCTTCAACCGTAATCATACCCGATGTTCCGCCGTACTCATCTAAAACAACGGCTACACTTTTTCTTTTTTTAATTAAAAGATTCAGTACATCTTTTATAAAAATAGTTTCGGGAACAAATTCAACCGGAATCAAAACCGATTGTATGGTTGGGGGTTTTTTAAACAAATCAAACGAATGCACGTAACCCAAAATATCGTCTAAATTATCTTTGCAAACCAATAATTTAGAATAGCCGGTTTCTACAAACAATTCTTTTAAATCGGACACAGTATCTAGAATATCAACGGCAGCAATTTCGGTTCGCGGTGTCATAATATCCCTGGCTTTCACTCCAGAAAATTCTAAAGCATTTTGAAAAATTTGAATTTCGGAATCCACTTCTTCATTATCCTCTACCGTGCTCATTTGCTCGGTGATGTAATTCCCGAGTTCAACTTTCGAAAAAAAAAGTTGAACTTGATCGCCTTCGGTTTTAAAGAAACGTTTCAGAAAAAAATCGGAAATCCAGATAAAAAAAGTTGCGATATAATAAAAGAGTTGGTAAAAAACGTAAGCCGGAACAGCCAAAATCTTGATTAAAGTATTGGCATAAATTTGAAAAAAAACTTTAGGGAAAAATTCGGCCGTAATTAAAACCAGAAAAGTAGACAGAACGGTTTGAATGAGCAAACCAACAAAATCGGAAAAGTGATAACCCGAAGCTTCAATCCATCGCATGAGCAAATCGCCCATAAAAAAACCGTAAACAACCAATGCAATATTATTACCAATCAACATAGCGGCAATAAATTTGGAAGGTGTTTCGGTAAGTTTGGTTAAAATGGTAGCAAGAAACCCTTCCTGCTTTTTTTCAATCTCTAAAAATATTTTATTCGAAGAAATATAGGCTATTTCCATTCCGGAAAAAAAAGCCGAAAAAATCAAGCATAGTATAATAATACTAATCTCCATTCTTAGGATTTTTTATTGCGATCTTCCATCTTTTTAGCAAATCTTCTTCTCACAAAAAACATGGCAATACCCATTGCTGCAATTGCAAAACTCAACCAATAAGTAGTATCTTCATGAGACAGTTTTACAATTCCGTCATAAACGAAATAAAGTCCAAAAAACAAATAAACGTAGGTAGTATATTTTAAATATCTCATAATTATTCTTCTGCTTCCAACTCACCGCTGATGCGTTGCGAGTTTACAATTTTAAAATCTTTGCTAAAATCTATTCCTTGCCCAAAAGAAACTCCTTTTGCTTTATCGGTAAGTTTGAATTTTCTTTCGGTATAAAACCATTCGTTTTTTTGGTCAAAAAACAATTGTTCGGTTTCTAATTGCTGACCCGTTTCGGAAGTAATTTTTACTTTGCCTTGCAAATCGATTATTCCGGTTTTTTTATACGAAATGGCATAATTGGCTACGATAAAGGTACGTTTTCCTTTTTTATCATACAAGGTAACATCAATTCCTTTTGGAAAGTCGGTAAAAGGAAAAGCTACATTGGCATAATCCAACATTTTAGGACTTTTCATCACTCCCGAAATGCGACCCGAATCGGTGTATTTAACCTCAATTGAATCGGCATCACTAGCCGGAACAAATTCGCTATAATTGATCATTTGCACCTGTTTGAAATTGCTTTCACAACTCAAAAACAGACTTACAACCAACGCCATAACGATTTGGAATAAAACGGTATTTTTTAATTGAATC
The DNA here is from genome assembly GCF_016522065.1 of Flavobacterium agrisoli. Lineage (GTDB taxonomy): Bacteria > Bacteroidota > Bacteroidia > Flavobacteriales > Flavobacteriaceae > Flavobacterium > Flavobacterium agrisoli. The sequence goes on from NZ_JAEHFV010000005.1 coordinate 219,991, forward strand.
ATGTGTAAAATTAATCCATTTTAAATCAAACCAAAACCATAACGGGATTAATCAAATTTGGTTTTTCGGAACCATTTGTCATTAAGAGAAAAGCCTAAACTGATATTAAAGTAGTTTTCTTGAACCAAGCCCGAATTGGTTGTTCCTTTTTTACCCAACTCTAAACCAAGATTAATATTAGAAAAAGTACCCACAATTGGAAAACCAGCTCCTAATGTCAGCGCAACATCATTTATTTCTTCCGAATTGATAATCAGACCTGATTTTTCATAACGAAAACCACCTCGGTACACAATTCGTTGAAAGTAACTGGAAAAGGAATTGTAATTTGGGATATAATAACCCCCAACTGTATACTTTGCATAGTTATTATAAACCACACTAGAAATATTGGAAACATTGGTCGGATTTTCTAACTCGGATGCTCCCTGAAAAGTGGCTTGCGCTCCAATTAACCATTTTCTTTTTTCACCAATACCGGCACCGAAAGTAAATTTCCCAGGTACTTTTAAACCTACTTTTGAACGAGAAGAAGGCAAACTATCTACAACGGTAAAGTTGAAGTTGGCATCGTAAAAACCGGTTGAAATTTGACTCCAATTATCAGAATTAACGTTGGCCGAAAAAGCATAACTAGCACTTCCGTAAAAGTTAAGCTTTTGTTTCAACTTGCGCTCATACATGACACCCATATTAAAATTCACACCCGATAATTCGGCCGAATTTTGTTGCTGCGATCCAATTGGCACTGTCGGAATAAACTCTACACTGGATGTTTCAATTTTACCAAAATTATATTGAACATCGGCACCTACCGATAACCCATGGCTAATCATATAACCCATTCCTAAAAACACCTTATTTAAACCACCACTTCCGTTACTTCTTTTACTAGTAACCGAAGGATCATCTGAAATAGATTGAATTTTGTAACCTACCGAAGAATAAGGTAACAATCCAAAAGCCATCCCGAATTTACCCATTGGTAATCCAACCGCTAAATAATCCAATGTAAATTTATCTACGCTATCCGATTGGTCTTTCGCTTTTATTGTGGTAGTTCCGTAAGTTCCACCCAACGAAAAAGTAGTAAGTTTTAAAGAAGCATAACTCGCCGGATTATCTACATTAAAATGAATACTATCCATTTCAACACCCAAACCACCCATTGCACGGTACTCTGCAGCACCTTTAAAACGAACATCGCCAATACCAAAATAAGAATAAGGAGAAGAGGTACCCTCTTGTGCAAAAGAAACAAAAGACATCAGTAAGATTATGCTTACTATAATTTTTTTAATCATTGTTGAGCTTGTATAGATATAATTGGTTCAAACTTTCTAAAAGAAAATTAGAATTGGCAAATATGGTATTTTTTAATCGTTTAGCCAAAAAATCTGTATCGCCACCCGTTAAAATTATGATAAAATTTGAAAACGATTGGGCATATTCATCTATAAATCCCGCAATCTCATAGACCAATCCGTTCACTATCCCAGAATGTATCGACTGATGGGTTGAATTACCAATAAAATGGGATGGCTTTTCTACTACTAACAACGGTAATTTAGCAGTAAAATTATGCAGACTTTCATAACGCAAGCGCAAACCAGGCGATATAGCTCCCCCTCGATATTGATCATCGGCATCTACAAAATCATAGGTCACACAAGTTCCTGCATCTATAATTAATCTGTTTTTCTTAGGATATAACAAAGTGGCTCCGGCAGCTAGAACCATTCGATCAACTCCTAAAGTTGTAGGTGTAGCATATAAATTTTGAAAAGGCAACACATCTTGATGACTAAAAAAATGAACTATGAGCCGATTTTCCCATTCCAAAAAAGCCTTTTTATCTATTTTACCCACCGAGGCAACTACCAAATGAGCCATATTTTTATTTTTTTTTAAAATTTTTTCAATTTCTTTTTGGAGCAGTTCCGGCTGAAAAACAAAAACCTCTAACAGAGTATCCTCCTCAAAGACAGCCGCTTTGATTCGTGTATTTCCCACATCAATTGCTAAAACCATATTTGCTTATTTGTGAAAGCGAAGGTACGAATAGATTTTTTTTTAAAATTGTTTTGGATAAACTAAAAATCGTTCTATATTTGCACCCGCAACAAGCAAGGTACCTTAGCTCAGTTGGTAGAGCAATGGACTGAAAATCCATGTGTCCCTGGTTCGAACCCTGGAGGTACCACAAAAACCCACTCAAACCGAGTGGGTTTTTTGGTTTTATTATTTTCCTAAAATAAAGAAATCAGGAATCAGTTTCAAAACGGATCAGGTTTAAAAGTCACGAATTTTGCAATTGGGGATTATGCAAAAAGATTAGATAATCTATTTTTGAATAAAAAAAAATCCTTTAACCGTTTACTTAAAACGTTTAAAGGATTTCTAAAGTGCGGATAATAGGACTCGAACCTACACGCCTTGCGGCACCAGATCCTAAGTCTGGCACGTCTACCAATTTCGCCATATCCGCTTAAATGGCTTTGTCATTTTCGATCCTTCTTAAAGAAACCGAAGGAATGATTTAGCGTTTGTGGGTGCAAAGATAATCATATCTTCTAACATTCAAAGGATTTTTTTAAAAAAATAGTTTTTAGATTTTTTGTATTTTTGAAATATCTAAAAAAATGGAAATGGAAATTATAAAATCGTACATTCAACAACATAAAAACCGTTTTATTGACGAATTAATAGAATTGCTCAAAATCCCTTCGGTGAGCGCCGATGCAGCATATTCACAAGATGTAATTGATACTTCTGAAGCTGTAAAAATAAGCTTAGAAAAGGCAGGTTGTGATAAAGTAGAAATTTGTGAAACAGCAGGCTATCCTATAGTGTATGGCGAAAAAATAATCGACCCCAATTTGCCAACAGTTTTGGTTTACGGGCATTATGATGTGCAACCGCCAGACCCAATTGATCTTTGGACTTCGCCTCCTTTTGAACCCGTTATTAAAAAAACCGAAAAACATCCTGATGGTGCTATTTTTGCACGAGGTGCCTGCGATGATAAAGGACAAATGTACATGCATGTAAAAGCTTTTGAATTGATGATGCAAACCAATTCGCTTCCGTGTAATGTTAAATTTATGATTGAAGGAGAAGAAGAAGTAGGAAGTGTCAACTTAAAAACCTTTGTCGAAAACAACCAAGAAAAACTTAAAAACGATGTGATTTTGATTTCCGACACTGGAATGATTTCCAACCAACAACCTTCGATTACCACAGGTTTGCGTGGTTTGAGTTATGTAGAGGTTGAAGTTACAGGACCAAATCGTGACTTACATTCCGGATTATACGGCGGCGCTGTTGCTAATCCTATCAATATATTAGCCAAAATGATAGCCCAATTGCACGACGAAAACAACCACATTACCATTCCTGGTTTTTATGATAATGTAGAAGAGTTGTCTTTAGAAGAAAGAGCTGAGATGGCCAAAGCGCCTTTTAATTTAGAAGATTATAAAAAAGCGCTCGACTTACATGAGGTTTATGGCGAAGCAGGCTATGTAACCAACGAAAGAAATTCCATTCGCCCAACTTTGGATGTCAATGGTATTTGGGGCGGCTACACTGGCGAAGGTGCAAAAACGGTTATTGCCAGCAAAGCTTTTGCAAAAATATCGATGCGTTTAGTTCCAAATCAAGACTGGGAAGAAATTACAACACTATTCACTAATCACTTTACAAGCCTTGCTCCAGCTGGAGTTACCGTAAAAGTTACACCGCACCACGGCGGACAAGGATATGTTACACCTATCGATAGTATTGGTTATCTAGCAGCCAATAAAGCCTATACCGAAACTTTTGGAGTTCCTGCTATACCGGTACGATCTGGCGGAAGCATTCCTATTGTGGCTTTGTTTGAAAAAGAGTTAAAAAGCAAAACTATCTTAATGGGATTTGGTCTTGATAGCGATGCCATACATTCTCCAAATGAACACTTCGGAATATTTAATTTCTTAAAAGGAATCGAAACCATTCCCTTGTTCTACAAGTATTTTGTGGAGCTATCAAAGTAGTTTTTAGATCAAAGTTTACTACGATTGTTTAATTAAAATTTATAAAAGTTCGCAAAGCTTCAGCATAAAGCTTTGCGAACTTTGCGTTTATAAACGTGGTTCCTAATCTACGACCCAAAAACCTGGTTTTTCTAAATCGGGAGATGCTGCTCCGACCCCTGCCACAAAATCACGTTTCATAGCCACTTAATTATAAAATAGTTACAAAAATATTTTGATATTACTTTTTTTACTCTACATTTGTAGAATACATTCTTATTTTGTAGAATAAAAAATACTAACTATGCGTAAAATTGTATCTTTAATTCTCTTACTCCAACTTTTTGGTAGTTGTAAAATTAACCAAACTAAAAATGGTTTAAAAACAGGAAAATGGATAACCGAAGAAACATTTTTCAATACAGTTTCAAAATCCATTGGAAAATATAAAAAAGGTGAGAAAAAAGGAACCTGGAACTATTCGTACAAAGACAGAGTAACATTAACTGAAAAATATAAAAAAGACATCTGCTTTATAATCGAATACCATAATACTGGGAAAATCAGAGCTACTGGTCAGAAAAAAAAATACAAAGACAGTATAAAATCTGAATGGCTACCCACTGGAGAATGGAAGTTTTACGACTCCGAGGGTGTACCATTAGGTACAAAAATTTATGACAAAGGAATTCCGATACAAGAAACATACACCGAATAAAAAAATTAACATGCAACTATCCAACTCAGAAGAACAATTAATGGAACATCTTTGGACGCTTGAAAAAGCTTTCATGAAAGATTTATTAGAAGCATATCCCGAACCAAAGCCAGCAACAACAACCGTTGCTACTTTGCTAAAACGCATGATTGACAAAAAATTTGTGGCTTATGCTGAATATGGAAATTCAAGAGAATACTTTCCTTTAGTCAAAAAAACGGATTATTTCTCTAAACACGTCAACGGATTAATTAAAGATTTTTTTAATAATTCGGCTTCACAATTTGCATCTTTCTTTACTACCGAAACCAATTTAAGCACTTTGGAATTGGAAGAACTCAAAAAAATAATCGACAGTCAAATTCAAAAAAAGAAAAAATGATAGCTTTCTTACTTAAATCGACAATTTCATTGGGTATTTTACTAGCGGTTTATCATTTACTGCTAGAAAAAGAAAAAATACACCAATTCAATAGATTCTATTTGCTGGGCAGCCTACTCATTTCCTTAACTATTCCGTTCATCACAATTGAAATAGTTCAGGAAGTAACCACAATCGCAACCAATCAAAAGCTAACTTTTGAACAAGGAACTGCTACTGTCGTACTTGAAAATAGTTCAAATTATTATCAACTCTCAATTTTAGCGCTTTACACTGCGATTACGTTTCTGCTTTTCGTTCGGTTTATTAAAAATTTGTATACTCTTATTAAAAAATCAAAAACAAATCCCACTTTATCACTTCAAAATGCTACACTTATTCTCGTTGAAGAACCCACTTTACCTTATACGTTTTTCAACAAAATTTATATCAATAAAGAAGATTATACCGAACGCAAAATAGAACCTGAATTATTTACCCACGAACTCATTCATGTCAATCAGAAACACACTTTGGATATTTTGGTTGTTGAAGTTCTAAAAACTATTTTTTGGTTCAACCCGATATTTCGATATTATAAAAAAGCTATACAACTCAATCACGAATTCCTAGCCGATGAGAAAGTTGTGCAATCCCATAAAAATGTTCCGTTTTACCAAAACTTGTTGCTCAGCAAAGCAAGCGCGAACCCAACCTATTACTTGGCCAGTAATTTAAACTATTCTGTAACTAAAAAACGATTAATTATGATGACAATATCCACTTCTTCTAGTAAAAGTACGTTCAAAAAACTACTTTTAATTCCGCTATTATCAGGAATTGTATTTTTGCTTTGTACCAAAACTGTTGCACAAGAAAGTACAAAAACAACAAAAAAATCAGGTTTGTACAACACCTATTATAGCAATACCACTTTTAAAATAAAAGATGAAAAAGGAAAAGTTGTTGCCGAAAAAAAATACAACGAGCTAACGCCTGCAGAACAAAATGTAGCACCAAATGTCTTTGACGGATTAAAGTTCCCGCCTACCAAAGAAGAGCTAGAAAAAAAATTAGAAAAAGGCGGTCCTGAAACCGTAGAAATCGATTTGTACGATCCAAAAAATCAGAAAACTAAAAAAGAAGAAGGGGCGACTTACAACGTAACCGAGCTCACTGAAAAACCCTACTATCCAGAAGGAATTGAAGCTTTTTATAAATTTGTTGGTGAAAATTATAAAATGCCTGTCACTCCAAATGATGTAAACCTAAAAGGAAAAGTATATGTTACTTTCATGGTTGAAAAAGACGGGTCACTATCTGATTTCAAAATTTTAAGAGACATTGGTTATGGAACGGGTGACGAAGCAGTAAGAGTATTAAAACTTTGCCCAAATTGGGTTCCCGGAAAAGTGAATGGTGAAGCTGTTAAAACCATGTACAGCCTACCAATATCGATTCAGTCCAAAGTATAGTAAGTAAAAAAAATCCGCTTCTATGGCAGGAGAAGCGGATTATTAACAAACTAAAAAAATCTAAAATTATTGGGTAACTATTTTATCGGGATCGTATCCGAAATAATTTAATTTTTGTTCTCTGAACAATACACCATATTGTTCTAATTCTTTCAAAATAGGCAAGTACACTTCTTTGGTAATCGGCAATTGAACTCCTGTTGTTGAAATTTTATTATTGAGAATGAGTAAAGTTGCCATAGCTACTGTTAAACCGACCGTTTTTGCCATCGCGGTGTAAGTTTGATCGTCACCCAAACAAACCATTTTCGAATCGATTTGTTTCTTTTCGCCGTTGAGTTCGTAACCCAATTTATGGTACATCACGATCATGTCTTTATCATTGGGAGCTAATGTCCAACTTTGTTTAAATATTTTTGAAGAATTTGTATTGGTATTGTCTTTGGTAATTCCAATTTTTTTAATGTCAAGCAATTTTATTTTGATACTGAATAAATGGTATCTTTGCAACCGGAGGCGATAAGCCCTAAATGATGACGAAATTACATTTTTATGAACAACAAGGAAGGCAATAATAAAAGAGGAGGCTCGAGACCTAATAGCTCCAGACCGAGCTCTAACAAGCCCAAACCGCCCATGCCCAAGCGTGCACAAGGCCCTAAAAAAGCCAAACCAACGGGTAATCTAGCCGAAGAAGAAGCTAAAAAACCCAATCAAGCTCCTAAAAGACAAAAGGCAGCCGATGAAATGCGCTTAAACAAATACATTTCCAATTCGGGAGTATGTTCGCGTCGTGATGCCGATATTTATATTCAATCTGGAAATGTAAAAGTAAACGGCGTTCCAGTTACCGAAATGGGTTATTTGGTAAAAAGTACCGATGTGGTCAACTTTGACGGGGTAACTTTAAATCCGGAGAAAAAAGAATACATTTTATTAAACAAACCCAAAAACTTTACTACGGCTTTAGACGAAGGTCAGGAACACCGCCATGTTTTAGAGTTGGTGCGTGGTGCGACATCGGCTAAAATTGCAGCAGTGGGGCGTATGGATAAAAACACTACTGGTTTGTTGTTGTTTACTAACGACACCGATATGCTTCGTAAATTCACTATTCCGAATCAAAAATCGTCTAAAATTTACCAGGTTTCTTTAGATAAAAATTTGAAGTTTGAAGACTTGGAAAAAATAAGCAAGGGCGTCTTTTTAGACGGACATCGAATTGCGGTTGATGAAGTGAGTTATATTGAAAACGAGCCGAAAAGCGAAATTGGATTAAAATTGCGTTCGGCCAATGTAAAAGTGGTTCGCGCTATTTTTGAAAATGCCGGATACGATGTGCTGCGAATTGATCGTGTATCTTTTGCTGGCTTGACCAAAAAGAATTTACCAAGAGGCAATTGGCGCTTTTTAACCGATCAAGAAGTCATCAATTTGAAAAATATTTAAAAAAAGAAAATCCTGTTTAGAAAATGAAACAGGATTTTTTTTTAGGATACTTTTGAAGAAAATAAATTAGCAAAAATAGAAGTAGTGGCTATTTTTCGGGAATTTTGTTCTTCTATATATTCGTGGTTCGAATAACCTAGTATTATTTTGATACCGCCTGGAATGCTGTTTAAAATGCCTCTTTTTTGATTTTGAAGCAATTCGTTTAAGGCAGGTAGTTCTTGTTTTTGATTGCTTAAAAAAGAAAAAACCAATAAGGCCGCAAAATTAAAAACCTCACAAGCCGTTTCGCTTTTCACACCAATTTCATTTGAAATCATTTCGGTAATGCGTTCTTTTTTATTTTCAAAAAGTTGTGATAAAATCGAATCGCCATAGGTTTTATAACAATTGTCAACCGAAAGCAATCTCGAAGCATCAAACTCAATTTCTTTGTAAAAATCCGATTCGGCTACGTACTCCAGCGTATCCAAATACAAATCTTCTTCGTTGATTTTATTAAAAATCCCCACTAAAACGGTAGCGATTGCAGTATCAATGGTTTTAATTAACAAACCATCGTTTTCGAAATAAAACTTATTTAGCTTGGATAAGACATTAGAAGATATAAAACGTCTTAGTTCAATTTGTAGATTTGGGTTCATACGTACTGACTGTTTTGAAAATAACTTAATTTCTTTCTAAATAATCGACAAAGTGTGGTATTTAATCGATTATGTGATAAATATATACAAAAAAGATACTTAACCCAAAAAAATGTTAATTTTTTTGAAAGTTATTTTAAATAAAAAAAGCGCGAAGCAGTTATGGCAACTGCTCCACGCTCAAACAAACAAAAGTTTACTACTTATTTAATAAAAAAACTACATTCTACTATTTCCACACAAATGGCAAATACCAATTGTTTACATTCATAAGTTTGCTTCGGACTTCGCTAGCATGCGGATTGTTGTCTTTTGATAGCTTCTCGTATATTTTGTCGGCCAAAAAAGCAGGATCGTTACGGCGTAATGCTACTCGCATTAAATCTTCCCAACGATTTCCCTCATAAGCCAACTCCAAAGCCGCTTCATCAATAATGTTATTTTCAATCGAAATCAAACTATCACCCACTACTGGCAAGGCATTTAAACGGGCTCTTCCTCTTAAACCAGCTCCCCTATGCCAAGGCCCTCTGAAATAAGGATAATCTCCAGTACGGGCATCAAAATCATACGGAAATGGTTCTTTTGTTTGTTGAATATCCGCTACGCTTGATCCAGCTACATAATCAGCAGGCGTATAAGCATTATTTATACCCAAATTCAAGAGTGCATTCGCAATCTTGTGCTGCTTGTCTCTGTTTGCTGCTTCGGCATAACGCAAATGCAATTTGGCTGCACGGTACAACATCCATTCACCATCTTTATTAAACGGATCGGCCGCAGCCTCAAATTTGTAAATGTATTTTTTTATCACCGGATCATTCCCATTCATTTTATAGGTAAACTTAGGTCCACGTGCATCATAAGGGAATTTATTTTGTTGAACTTGGCTGTTCCATAAATCCATAGCTCTTTGCGAAGGTTTAGCCATATAACTGCCACCCGTTTTAGAAAAAAGATTGATAAACGGATTAGCGGGTGCAAAATTGCTGGTATAAGGCAAAGACCAAACCCACTCGGTATTCCATAATACATCGCGACTTCTGCCAAAAATAGAGCGCCACCCTTTGGTATCACTATCTACCAAAGTGGTAGCATCTTCCCAATAATCACGCAAATACCCTACTGCTAAATCATCATTAGTAACGACTTCTGCTTGCTTAACACGGTAATAATCCAATGTATTGGCTCCACCTGTTGGAGTACTTTCCATTACATTTTTATAATAGGAAGCAGCTTGTAAATAATTGCCTTTCCATAAATTTAAATCTCCCAATAAACATTCTTTGTTGATGAAAAACTTTTCGGTATTAAACCCATCCACGGTAACCAATAAACTACTACCCGAAGCATACATTTTTTTGTAGTTTAGGTTTTCGGTGAATTTAAGTAATTCGTCTAACAATTGCGGAAACGCCAATTTCGGAAACAAATTAGGATTCTTTAAATCGTCTAAATTCTCTACAGGTTTGGTGATGTACGGCACATTTCCAAAATGAATACCCAATTGCAAATATACCCAAGTACGCAAACAACCGATGTCGGCATAACGTTGGTCGTATTCGGATTGTGTAAAACGTTTTTCGGCCAACATTTGATCAAAATGCAGCAAAGCATCGTTGCAGTTTTGAATAACGATATAAAAATCTTTCGGGTTGATATACGGATTATCATCGGACACATTATGCTCCGACAATTGCTCCAAATAGGGCGTAGAATTGTACGTGGTCGACATTAAATCGGCTCTCATTTCGTTTAAGACCACATACTTTTCGGCCAAATTCATGAACTTACCATAAATTCCGATTACGGCTGCATCGGCATCGTATACGTTTTGGTACATTTGCTCTTCGATCAATTTGTCTTCGGGAGCTACATCCAAATAATCGCTACATGCGTTTAATCCAAAAGCTAAAACCATAGCACATAAAAAGGTTTTGGCTTGTTTTGGGGTTTGTTTTTTTATTGTTGTCATCATTTTCTTTTCTCTTTAATAAATCTATAATCCTAAACGCAATCCTAACTGGTAGCTAGTAAACTGAGGTGCTAAACCTATATCGGTTCCTTGTCCGAAAACGGAAGAAGTAGCACTAAATTCAGGATCATAACCTAAGTATTTGGTAAAAGTTACTAAGTTGTTAGCCGTTGCATACAATTGAATGTATTTTACGTATTTTGATTCTACTGCAAAATCATAACCTAAAACCAAAGTTTTCAAACGCAAGTACGAACCATCTTCAATCCAACGACTAGAAAATTCAGAATTCCCCATTGGATCTCCCCAAACTGCTTTTGGAATATCGGTTTGTTGTCCTTCTGCTCTCCAACGGTTTTCTACTGCTACCGATTGATTTTCGTAACCGCTCATGCTTTCCATGTGGTAACGCAAAGCATTGTAAATATCGTTACCGATTGAATAGGTAAATAAGCCTTTTAAACTGAATCTTTTATACGTTACATTGGTAGTAACACTTCCGTGTACGCCAGGATTTGGATTTCCAATCACTACGCGGTCGTTGTTATCAATTACTTTATCGCCGTTCATGTCTTTGTAACGCATATCACCACCAGTAAACGGAATCAAATCGCCATTGGTCAAACGTCTTGACAAACCTTCGGCACTTGCATCGGCCGTTGTGCTGTAAACCCCATCGGCTTTTAAACCGTAAAACAAGTTAGCATCTCTTCCTTCTGAAGTGATATAAGTAGCACCTGAAAAATTAGTCAAAATATCGCCATTTGGTAAATCTTCTACTTTGTTTTTGTATCGGCTGATGTTGAATCCGAAATCAAAAGTTACATCTGGAGTATTGAAAATACGGGAGTTGAAGCCCAAATCAAAACCGCGAGTACGCATAGCACCGCTGTTGTTTACCACATAATCAAATCCGGTAGCGCCATCAACAGTTTCGTACACAATCATGTTTTTGGTTTTGTTCGAAAACAAATCGAAAGAAATATTTACTTTTTCTCTGAATAAACCAGCATCTAAACCAATATTGTTTTTAGAAACGGTTTCCCATTTTAAGTCTGGATTTCCAATATTTCCTCTAACCAAACCTTGCATACCCAATAAATTTTGAGACACATAGTATTTTTGAGCGGTATAATTTCCGATGTCATCATTACCCGATTGTCCGAAACTTACTCGTAGTTTTAAATAATCGATATCATTGGCGTTTTTCATAAAATCTTCTGACGAAATCAACCAAGCACCCGAAATGGCACTCATTAAAGCGTATTGGTCTTTTCCTGTATCGGCATCATCACCATATCGGCTTGACCCATCGACTGCATAACTAGCTGATAAAAAGTATTTGTTACGCCAATTGTATTCGCCGTTGGCATATACGTTTAACCAATTCCATTTTCCTAAATTACCGCCAACATAACGCAATAAATTAGACCCCGCTCCTACGCTGGTAAAATCGTCGGTAGAAGAATTGTAACCCAAACCTAAATCGCTTTCGGATTTATTGTTTTGTGTTCTTAAACCGAATCGCACATTAAAATGATGGTCTTCGCTAGAATTTTTCACCCAACTAGCATACGTATCGGTATACAAGTTGTTGTAGTTTTGAACCTCACTTCCAGAACGGTTTTTACCAATTGTAGTAGGCAAATCAATATCGGCCACACCTAAATCGGGAATAAAAAATGATTCTCGTTCTTTGTTAAATGTCAATCCTAAAATCGTACTGATGTCCCAATTTTTATTAATCTCATAATTGAATTTTAAATTACCAAAAAAGCGGTAATTATTATTAGTTCCAAAACCATTATCCAAAATAGCGCGTGGGTTACTAATACCGAAATTATCTACATCGGCCAAATTAGGCGAAACTTCTCCTAATTCGTTTACATCGTTACTGTTTAAGAAAGGTGATTTTACCAAAGCCAAATACATTGGTGCTGTTTTATAAGCCAATCCTTGATCCCAAGTTTGCTGTAAATTGTTTACAAAAGACAAATTAGCATCCATACTTAATTTTTCGGTCAATTTTAAAGCCGCGTTCAAGCGAGTGCTGTAGCGTTTTGATTCCGATTTTTCGATGATTCCTTTGCTGTCTACATACCCAACCGAAAGTCCGAATTTGGCAATATCATCCCCTCCTCTTACTTTCAAGAAATAATTTTGACTAGCACTTGGCTTAAACACCTGATCTTGCCAATTGGTATTGTTATGGTATTTGTAATAATCGGGATACGCAGTATCATCGTTCATATAGGGCAAAGCAGCTATTTGAGTTGGCGATAATCCTTTTGAAGCTTCTAATTGCGACACATAGGTTCTAAAAGCAGAAGCACCCATAACTGGCAATTGTGTTGGCTCCTGATTATACGCGCCATACATCGTAAAGTCAATTTTAGTAGTCAACTCGGTAGCACGTGTGGTGGTAATATTGATTACCCCGTTGGCTCCTTTGGTTCCGTATAACGAAGAACCGTCTTTAATGATGGTTACATCTTCGATATCTTTTACATCCAAATTAGCTAAAGGCGACGTAAGGTTATTTTGTACGATTCCCGAACCGTATTCATCGTCTTCGTAAATCATTCCGTCAACAACAATCAACGGTTTGTTGGTGGCATATAAAGAGTTGAATCCTCTGATGGTTAAATAAGCTCCAGCACCCGGTGTTCCCGAATTACGAATACTGGTTAAACCGGTTGCTTTTCCTTGTAAAAAACCTCCAACCGACTCGTTAATCGGGTTGGACCATTGGTCTTTTTTGAAATTAACAATACTTGCCGCTTTGCTATTTTCGTATTGCATTTGCTCGCCGGCTGGCATATCGGCCATTAAATAATTGGTCGAATAATAGGCTTCGTTCATGTAAATTTGCAAACCTGAATTTCTGTTACGAAGTGCAAAAACTTTGGTTTGATATTCCAAACCACTAATGGTAAGAACGGCTTCGAGATTAGGAACTTCTATTTTAAAGGTACCGTTGTCCTCGGTAATGGCCGCCGAATATCCTTTTACAGAAACATTGATCCCCGAAATACCTTCGTTGGTTTTTGCGTCTTTCACAATACCTTGCACCAAAATTCCTTTTAATTTATGTACTTGCGCTTTTGCTTCTTTTTTATCTCCGGTAGCAGCAGCTTCAATAGAGTCGTTAACGGTTTGTGCATGAAGTTGCGTTGCTAACCCTCCTGCAAAGAATAAGCTTGCCAAGCAAGATAGTTTTATAGTTTTTAGCATGATTTATTGTGTATTATTTTATAACAGGCTCAAATTTTAAATAATCTAATGTCAAGGAGTTGGTACCCGCACCCGTACTGTTATTACCGATAAGCAATATCCTCTGAAGATCGCGAGCCTCCGTTAGCGTAAATTCTCCGATGTAAACTTCTTTAAAATTATTTCGTTCAACAGGCACGTAATCAAATGTTTTAATGATGCTCACATAATTGGTATTGTCAACCACACTCGTTACACGACCTATTTGCAATTGTTGTTGAAAAACAGTGCTATCAAAATCATTAATGGCTCTCCAATACACTTTATAAGTCGTACTGTAAAAATCTTTAGCGCTGTATCCTAACGTAAATTTAGCCACCGTAAGCGAACGAACGGATACATCTTTAAAGAAACCATTGTTAGGCGCTCCTAGTGTGGGGTCTTTTTTATCGCGGTACAAAATTTTATAGTTAAAATCAGGATAATTAGAGCTTCGTTTGGTGCTTTCCCCTTCAATTATGGTCGGTACTAAGCGCTTATCCAAAGCCACCTCAACTTTTTTCATGATATACAAAACACCATTACTCATTAAAACAGGTTCTCCCACAATTTGCGTTTTATCAATTTTGTAGGTAACCCCAAAACGCGACACAATTTCTTCTGGCAATTGCTCTTTGGTATACGCTTTTGGCAACGCCATATCTCGTAGCGTGAAATAACTGGCATAGGTTGCCGTAGAATCTGCCGTGGTTTTGGTTAAATACTTTTTCATTACATCTACTTCGGCGTTATATCCTTCGTCTTCCATCATGAAAAAAGTGTACTCGTTTTTCTCGTTGTTTAGGTTGTATACATTTTTTAAATAGGAATTGGAAAGCGAATCTGCATACATACCGGCTTCGGCGGTTTCTTTGGCCTCGGCATCTTCTGGGTAAATGCTAAAATCATTTAAACTAACCAAAAAGGCACTCATGGCCGAAGTTTCTTTTTTAGAATTGATGAATTCCCAAATGTTTAATTTTGGCCCTAAGGCTTTGTTCACCACGTGAAAAATTCCGTTAGCGGCGTAATGATCCGATGATACAATTTGTGCATCGCCAATGGTATTGGTTCCTGTAAAATTCAAATACTTTTCGCTTAACATTTGCAAACGATCTATTTCGTTTTTACGCACCGAAGGATAGGCACTCAACGTAATATGATTGGCTACAAATTGCTTTAATGTTTCGGGATTGTTTATAATGGCAGCATCAACCAATTGCATTGCTTCGTTAGTGGGAGCAAAAACAGTATAGGATTTAGAGGCTTCCAAAATTTTATCATAACCCGATTGGATTAACAATTGCGAAAAGGTTGTGGTTTCGGGAGTAGCGGCAATAGCCTCATTGAGGTTTTCATTTAAATTAGGATCGTTACTGCCTTCGCGATCATCCCACGGACTCGAACACGATACCCAACTAATGGCTACCAAGGCTACTAGGATTTTTTTATATGTTGATTTTAGTATGGTCATTTTAATACTTTAGATTATAGTTAATTATTTCGCTTGGCCTTTTTATTTATGGTATAGGTGCAAATCCAGAAGTACCTGCATTTAACTTTGGATAAATTTGATCCATATCGATTGGTCTAAACTCTACCACATCCAACCAAGTTTGATTACTAAAAGAGGCTTGACTTTGGAATGAAATAGTATGTCTACCAGTGGTTTCTACATCAATCACTCCTAGTAATCTGCAATTAAAACGATTCGTAAATGGCTGTGTATAACGCTTATACCCTTGAGACTCTAACACTCTTTCATCTACTTTAGAATCAACATTTCCATATTCTTGTACATTAAATTGGCGAGATAATTCTTTACCATTAAAAAACATTTTAACTAAACCTGTTTTACTGGCATTGGTTCTATAAGAAACCCAAACTTTGTATTTTCCTTTAATGATTACTGGTGTTTTAAAGGCTATATTTTGTACCGTCCCATCTCTAAAACGGTAAATTTCTACCACATCCCCATTCCAACCGTAACCTACCGTTCCACCTCGGGCTGGATCTTTATAGTAGGTAATTACCCCTGTACCGTCCCATGTAATATCGGTAAAATCCGTTTTGCCCAAATCTTGTCTTCCACCAGTAGTAGTTCTAAAAATAGAGGTTAATTTTCTGAATTCAGGTTGATCACATAAATCAAAATAAACGGGCGCTGGCAAACGCTTTTTAATAGCAAAGTTCTTTTTCACTAAATGCAGTACACCGTTAGAAGCGGTAACATCGCTATTTGGTCTGTCTACTACAATTCCTTTTTCTAACACACCATTAAAGACTTCTTCATTCAATAATAAAGTATCTTTACTAAGCTTGCTACTAATAATTTCAAGTGGTGCTTTGGTTTCTAAGGCCGGTGTTACAGCCATATCGGCCATATATTGCAAACGGGTCATCACGCGGTAACTTACAAACAAATTCAAACTATCCGCTGGATTCATCGGGTCTTTTAAATGGCTGTAACGCGCTTTTAAATCGTCTAAAGTTTTAAAACCCGCTTCTTCAAAAACAGCATTTGTTTGGGCTAAAACCGATTGGTAATTTTCTAGATTGGTAGCCTCTTCTCCTACTAAAGGATGGTTCAATTTTTCATACCAACCAGTTGCTTTTAACGCTTCGGTAAATAAGGATAACGAAGGATTCTCTTCGATGCTTTGGGCCAAGGTTTTATCGGCAACACGTAAAACATGGTCTATTACGTGGATAATTCCGTTACCTAACTCCACATTTGGTTGCACTATATTAGCATCTTTGTTAACCGTAATACTCGAAGTTCCGTTTTTATTGGTTGCTCCGGTAATTAAAAACTGACCGTATAAACTAGGTGTAGCAATTTTTCCATCGGTAAAATCGGTGGTGTTTATTTTTTGATCTAAAATATGCAACTTGGCCATATTTTGTAAATCGGCCAACGGCACGTCTTTTACCGAACTAGCTCCTACATTTTGCAAATAGGCTTTTACCGCCTCATTGTTAGGCACAAAAAGCGTGTACGTTCCGTAGGTATTCATAAACGAAGCATAGTTGGTCACATTCAATATTTCTAAAAACATCGAATAGTCGTCGTTCTCCTTTAAATATTCGGTGATATTTAACGTTTCATCTGTGGTTTCGGTCAATTTGTCTTGCGCACAATTTTGAAAGGCAAATAGAACAACCAACAGTAAAGTAAGTCTCCATAATCTTGGTAATGTAATAACTCTTTTCATGACTTAATTTTTTATTATTTATAAAACGGATTTTGAACTAATGCTTTGTTAGAATACAGTTCGTAAGTATTGATTGGCAAATAGTGGCTATTTGGATCTTTTAACTTATTTACAATAGACTGTTGTTGGTCGGGTGGTGCATTGACCATAGCCATGTCTATCAAAATTTGCAAACGCTCGTAATTGTTTTTTCGGGCGTTGCGCAATACATCGTACCAACGTTTTCCTTCGTAAGCAAATTCGCGGGCACGTTCTTCTAAAATATAATCGATTATATCAAACTTATTGGTCACATCTACCGTTTTGGCCGTAAACTCGATGGCGTTACGAGAGGCACGAATTTCATCGATAATAGCAACCGCTTCTTCCCCTTGACCCAATTCGGCCAAAGCTTCGGCTTTCATTAACAATACATCGGCATAACGGTATACAAACCAATGTGTATCGGCTGACTCTAATTCTTTTCGAACATCGTTATTCAAACCAACGTATTTGTAAATTTGATTGGTTCCTGGCACTAATGAAGCACGTTCTCCTCTAATATCTTTGTTTTCGGCATCGCCATAATCAATTCCGAAAACATCTTCTAACACTGTAGCCGATGCAATAAATTCGGGTCTTTGCAAGAACATCGTGTAAAATGGCCCTTTGTTTTGAACGGTATATTGAAACTCAAAAATACTTTCGGTTGAATTTCCTACTGCAAAAACCCTGTTGAACCAAGTGTTGTTTGAAGCTTGTATCAAACTGTATTTACCCGAATTGACTACTTTATCGGCAGCAGTTAAGGCTTCTTGATAATTGCCTGTCCACAAATACACATCGGTTAAAATGGCGTTGATGGCATCTTTGGTAATTCTTCCGTTGTTCGAGGCTTGGTCGCCATAGGTTTCTACTCCGTATTCTTCAGCTTGTTTTAAATCTTTAATCACTTGCTCAAAGATTTCGGCTTGTGTATTTTTTGGTAATTGAAAATTGTCCTGATCGCTCAACGACGCATTTAATTTTAAAGGCACATCTCTAAAAGTTCTTGCCAAAGTAAAATACAAATATCCTCTAACGGCAAGCGCTTCCGACAAATACTTGTTTAATTGTTCTTGGGTAAGCGTAGGATCTTCGTTAATTACATCGGGCGCCAAATCTATTACCGTATTACAATAGTTGATGGTTCGGTAAAAAGCGGCCCAACTGGTCAATGAATTAGAAGCCAAAATATTGGTATTCATAATATCTCTTTCGTCTTCGGTTACGTTAGTTCCGGGCGAAACCATATCGCCACGCAATTCGCCGTACATGAACAAGTATTTCGACAAAGGCAAATCGCCCACTCCAGGAGGTGAATTTAACATTGATGAATAAATTCCAATCACGGCAGCACGAACATCCTCTTTTGTTTTCCAGAATTCCTCACGAATAATTCCGTCTTGCGGACGCAAATCCAGGTAATCGTCGCAAGAGCTAGCGGTAATGCTCATCACAATCAAGGCTAGTAGTATTTTTATTTTAGTTTGCATATCTAAGTGTATTTTGTATTAAAAACGAACCGAAACTCCAAAAGTAATGCGTCGGGTTGGTGGGGTCATCGAGTAATCAATGGCAATGGCAAATGGATCGCCTCCTTTCATGTTTACCTCAGGATCTTGTCCTTTGTATTTTGTTAAAGTGAAAATATTATCTCCGATTAAAGTAAAGTTCAAATCTTCTAATCTCAATTTTTTCAAGAACTCTTTAGCCACAAAATAAGTAAACGAAACCGAACGCAAACGCAAGAACGAAGCATCTTCTACATAACGATCAGAACCCAACCAGTTGTAACCTGCTCCGTAAACCGCTCTTGGCATATCGGTTACATCGCCTGGATTTCTCCATCTTGATAAAACCGCTGTACTTTGATTGTTCCAGCCATACATATTGGTGGTGTTCATGTCGGTACCGTTTACAATGTCGTAATTCATACGATAGGTAAAAAACAAGGTCATTTTATAACGGTTGTTGTAGCTTACTGTTGGCCCAAAACCTCCGGTAATTTTTGGACTACTATTCCCTAAATACACCACGTCGCGGCTGTCAATATTTCCGTCGTGGTTGATGTCTTCGTAAATAGCATCTCCCGGTTGAAACACATAATCGGTATTTGGATAATTAAATCGCATAAATACTTCTTGCCCATTTGGTCCTACGATTACATTTCCGTTTACATCGCGCGCTTTGGTTGCTTCTAAATCAGAATACACGCCTTTGAAACGGTATCCATAAAACGACCCAAACGGATTGTTAACTTGAAGGAATCTTTTGTACTCTCCGTTACGGTCGGTGTTTCCGCTTTCGCTAGGATAATATTCGGATATTTCTTTAATCATGTTCTGGTTTCCAGAAATATTGAAGTTAAAATCCACTTTCCATTTTCCTGATTTATATGGCGTAGTGTACAATCCGATTTCCCAACCTTGGTTTTGCATACTACCCGCATTTTGGTCTATTTGATTGTAACCGGTTGTGGTTGGAATGTCAAGATCTTCAAAAATCATGTTTTTAGTGGTGTTTCTGTAAAAATCAACATCCAACATCACGCGTTTGTCAAACATTTGCAAGTTGAAACCCAAGTTGGTTCCTACTAAGGTTTCCCAACGGAAATTACTCAGCTCAATATTAGCCGGAAAAATACCGTTCAAGTCTAAATAAGTCGTACTAAAATTGGTATACCTGTTAAAGAAGAGGTAATCATAACGAGGCGCTCTACCCGATTGCCCGTAACTCATACGCACACTTAAATCGTCTACAAATTTTACATCTCTCATAAACGATTCGCCCGAAACCCTCCAACGAGTTGATACCGAAGGAAACAAACCATAGCGGTTTTCAGGTCCGAATTTTGAGTTTCCATCACCACGTAAACCTACGTTTACAATATAACGATCTAACAAACTGTACTGCGCACTCAATAAAGCGCCCACACTACGTGCTTGTGTATTAGAGGTGTACAGGTCCCCATTTTGCGTTCGGGAAGGAACCGAAGGATCGGTTAACTCTGGCGAAGCCGAATTTGAGGTCATAGCACCGTGTCGTGTATATCTAAAATCATTTGTTTGCAACGATAAAATAGTTTGCAACGAATGTTTTTCGCCCAAATTTGGAGTATAAACAAAATTGGTTTTAGTCAATATATTAGATGTATCGGTATCCACATCAGAAGCAAGGTTTACAACGGTTTCGGTAAACGGTCTTCCGGTAGCTGTTTGCGGTAAAAACGATTTCGATTTGGTACTGTTAAAATCAAATTGCAAATCAAAAGTCGAAATAAAGCGATTCGGTACAATATCCACTTTTACATTAAAGTGCGGCACGATACGATCTTGCACTTGGTTATTAGTGGCAAATTCAGCCATCGCTACCGGGTTGTAACTATCCGGGTATAAACCTTGAATATTTTGAGCCGGCGTAAAATAATTGGGTGTTAAATTCCCCATTTCATCGTATTCAAAAATACTCATGTTGGGCATTTTGCTGTACGCTACACTTCGCATACGGTCTTTATCTTTTGCGTTAAAGTTGTTTACGTAATTTCTGTCGGTATCGGTATGGGTATAAGCGATATCGGTTTTAAATCGAATACGATCCGAAACCACATAATCCAAGTTCAAACGGGCATTCATCCTTTCTAATCCGGTTCCTTTGGTAACTCCTTTTGAGTTGTAATATCCTACCGAACTAAAATAACGTGCTTTTTGACCTCCCCCTTGAATAGACAAGTTGTGATCGCCTGTTGTTCCGGTTTGGGTGATGGCACCAATCCAATCGGTATTTTGTCCGTAGTTTTTATAGTTGTAAACATCCAACGGATCGTACTGAAATTCTTTTACTGTATACGTATTCAACGGCACACCGTTACGATTCATGTATTCTTCTGGAATTAATTGCGAATATTGATCACCGCTTAACATAGGGATGGTTTTTGGCAATTTAGAATAAGAACCTCTAAAGGTATAGGTAATTTTTGGCGCTCCTACCGAACCACGTTTGGTGGTAATTAACAACACCCCGCTGGCAGCACGAGAACCCCAAACGGCAGTTGCGGCCGCGTCTTTTAAAACCGTAATACTCTCAATATCGGTAGGCGCAATGTTTAACAAAGCCGAATAACTTTGCTCATCGGCAGTACCAAAGTTAAAATCTTCGGGAACCGAGGTTTCGTATGGCATTCCATCCACTACAATTAATGGATCTGAAGAACCGGTAATAGAAGAGGTACCACGAATACGAATTTGCATTCCCGCACCTGGATCTCCGCTGGTAGCCGAAATATCAACACCAGGCATACGCCCTTGTAAGGCCTCATCAATAGTTGGTGCTTGGGTGTATTGTAAATCGGCAGCGTTTATTGTTACCGCACTAGTGGTACGGTCACGATCGGCAATTTTCATCAAACCGTTATCCGACATTTTTTCGTTTTTTACAACTACTTCGGTAAGCGACTCGATGGAGGAAACCAAACTTACTTTGATGGTGGTTTTGCCGTTAATCGATATACTTTTGGATTTGTATCCGATGGTCGAAATATATAATTTGTTGTTGGTGTTTTTTACCTGAATGGCAAAATTTCCATCAATATCGGTTACTACCCCAGATACGGTTCTGTTATCAGAGTCTTGCTCTACCACCGTGGCTCCTGGAATACTTAAATTATCACTTGCATCAACTACTTGACCACGAATCAAGGTTGTTTTATTACTCTGCTGAGCCAGAGTTGGTAAAGCCGCCAGAATAATGAAGGCAAAAGTAAAACCGTATACTATACTTGTAATTTGTTGTCTCATTTTATTCTGCATATAAAAGGTAATTATCTATTAAATGAATTAAGGAACGGTCGGCTAAATTGTTGCTTTGCGCTTTAACAAAATTGGCCGATCTGTATTGCAAATCTTTAAAAATCAATGTTCCCGGAGTACTTTCTACCTGAACATAGGTTTTATCATCAGCACTACTTTTGCGTAGGGTTTCAAATTGACCTACAGTCAATCCATCATCCGAAGCGGTTTTACCATTTAAAATATGAAAACGAATAAAATCTTTAATTAAATCTCTCTCTCCCTCTAATGTTGGGTTATTCGAAGCCGGTATCACACCATCTTTAATGGCTTGCGCCATCGCGGCATTATTGGGTATCATAAAAGTATACGAAACACCCAATTCAACCCCTTGAATTTTACCTGTTGCTGCATCATACATTGGTGAATTTTTAAGGTAATTGAAGAAAGTAGCATACTGCGATCCCGAAGCTTCGGCTAATCTTTTTATTTTTAAGCCCACACCTTCTTCGGTAAAATTCAATACATTATCTACAAAATACGTTCTACCATTTTGTTGGTCTTCGTAACTTAAAATGTTCACTGCATCACCATTACTTTCGTTTCCGGCTGCATACATTTTGTTGTTTTTCCATTTAATATACTCACCTGGTAAATCCATTTCCCCAGTACGAATAATACCCGAACCCGATAAATTATCCAACTCGCCTTTTGGTGTTAATACAATTCCGTTATACAAAACGCGACTCAAACGCGATTTTGCAATATTAGCAGCATCGGCAACGCCAGTGGCAGGATTGGTGTACATCCATTCGGAACGGTTGGTATTGTAGTTAAATCCTAATTTAAGCAACACTTCATCGGAAGGTAAAAACAAGGTCCAACGTGTTTTGATGTTGCTTATTAATTCTTTAAAACCGGTTCCATCGTTGAACATACGGGTTGCTAAAGTGAATCTCGGGTCTAAGTAAGCCGACGTATACACACTGTAAAACAAGTTAGAAGCTTGTACTTTGCTACTTCCGTAAAAGATACCATTACTCAATATTTTAGCTTCTTTTATATCCGAATTGAAATCAAAACGAAGGTCTTCGTTTAAAGCATTTACCGCAGTTACTGCTTTCGAAGGCCAAACGGTATTTTCGACCATGTGTGCATTAACCAAATCTTGAAAAATATATCTTGGTAATACATCAAGACTGCTGTAATGTTTCAATAATACCTCATCTCTAAATTTGGCAAAAGCAGTATTATCAGGAACAATCATGGTGTACATATCACTTTGCCCATCGTTATCGGCTTGCTTTAAATAATTTTCATTATTAGGCGAAAAAGCCAAAGTAGGGTCGTAAAACTTTACATATACATCATCTGATTTTCCAGAGAAATTATGATAGGCCGTTGTAGCACTTTGAACAAAAGAATATACAACCAAATTCTTTTCCAAAACCTCTCTAAAAAGACTATAATCAGCACCTTGCTCTAAATACTGATCCAAACTAACCGGTGGTAGGTTTACTTTATCCACCTCATGAATAATTCCGTTTTCGGCTATAATATCGGCTTCTACCACTTTAGAATCCATGATATTAAATCCGCTATAAGTTGCATTAGGATAGAAATAATGAAAATCGTATTCGCTCAAGCTTTTAGCCAAATTATACGCTTCGGTAAAATAAGTGATGTATTTGTTATTGTTATCGCCTGCTAAATAGCCTCCGTTTCGGTTTGACGCTACGGTTACGATTTGTTTTCCGTTAATATTTTTGGTTACAAATCCATCATAATAAGCTGTTCTTCTTCTAAAAGCATTGTCGATTTCCCAACCTATAGCCGACTGATAATCGGACATTTGCTCCTCTCTAAAGGCGTTATATATTAAGGCATAACGAACAATTTTTGCAGCTGTGACATCGTCTATTTTACTCACATCAGAAACACCGCTTGTTTGAAAATAGTTGGTAAAAGCCTCATCGGTAGGTGCCAACATGGTCCAGTAACCCGATTTGCTTAAAATATCCTTATAACCAGCTTTTTCAATTAATTTGGTGAAATTGGTAAAATTACCCTTTGCCTCTAATTGTTGGTAGATGGGATCTTCAAGATAATCCGGACGACCATAATACTCGTCATAAACATCGCGACTACAACCGACTAAAAAAGCCAAAATAGGTATGGCAAGTAAACAGTAGTGTATTCTTCTTTTCATAATAAAGTGGGTGGTAAATGTACTTGGTTAGTAACTATTTTAATATTTTGTTAACAGTCAAATATATTTATTCACCTAGGTAGCGGCATCCTGTGCTATCCTGCATTTTATGAAAAAAATTGTTCTACATAAAAAAAAAGTACATTTTTTTTACATATTACACAATTAAAAAGTAAATATATCACATAATAAACACAAAAAAGACAACCCATCATTGCAGATTATTAAAAGATTTGTAAACAAGTGTTAAAATTTTTAACTTTTGATGAAGATTAAAAAATTAACCTAAAAAGGAGAAAAGGGAGAAAAAAGGACAAAAAAATACAGTACAAAATACCTACAAACCACGAGTAAAGTCCATTTAAAGCCATAGAAGCTAATTAAAAAGCAGCTTTTATCAAGATGACCAACACGTAAAAATGGAAATTTTGCAATCTATTTGCAATCTAAAAGAAAACTAGAAAGAAAAAAAAGAAGCACAATTTAAAGAAAACCAATTGCCTTTAAATCAAAAAAGCCATCCCTAAAAGGGAAAGCTTTCCATCGGTTTAACTACTAAACCCGCTACGAGTTACAAATTCGTAGCAAACAACACAACTAATCTTAGGTACCGTTATGGGGCAAAAAAGCCTTTCATTACTGAAAGGCTTCCCCAATATTGCGGTCTGGACGGGACTCGAACCCGCGACCCCATGCGTGACAGGCATGTATTCTAACCAACTGAACTACCAAACCTCTTCGCTATTACTTCACTTTACTCTTATTTTCATAGGTGTTCAGTGAACTTGTTTGCGGTTGCAAATATAATACAGAATTTTAAATCCGCAAGCCTTTTTACTATATTTTTTATCAAAAAGAAGTACAAACTAAACAAACGATTGTTTTTCAGTTAAATACGTCAGCATTATTTTATCAAAATTAGCTCCCACTCGTACCGGAACGTACTTAATATGGTTTTGCGCACAAGTTAAAGCCAGTCTTTTAAAGTATTGCTGCGTCAAATCCAGGTAATTTTCTTTAATAGTATCTGCAAAAACCGTGATGGATTCGCCCGTTTCTACATCAATAAATTTACGTGGTGTATTATCAAAATCGAAATGCAACTCGGTACCCTCGTCAACAACATGAAACAAAACCACTTTATGTTTGCTGTGTTTTAAATGTTGCAGAGCATCAAAAAGTGCCTTTTCCTCTACCGACTGAAACATATCGGTAAACAACACAATCATGGAACGGCGGTGAATTTTTTCGGCAATTTGATGCAAATAGGTAATCACATCGGTTTGTTTTTGCTTTCGGGATTCCTGTAACATACCTTCCAAAACACTCAACAACATGCGGTGATGCCGATCACTTCCCTTTTCGGGCGCATAATATTCGTATTGATCCGAAAAAACGCTCAACCCAACAGCATCGCGTTGTTTTTTTAGAATATTCATTAAAACAGCGGAAGCAAGAACCGAAAATCCTATTTTATTTTCATAAAAATGCTGATTCGATTGCAAAACCGGATAATGCATCGACGACGAATTGTCTATAATAAGATGGCATCGCAAATTGGTTTCTTCTTCGTAACGCTTGGTATACAACCTATCGGTTTTGGCAAATAACTTCCAATCTATATGTTTGGTACTTTCGCCAGAATTATACACTTTGTGCTCGGCAAATTCGGCCGAAAAACCATGAAACGGACTTTTATGCATACCCGAAATAAATCCCTCGACCACTTGATTGGCTAATACTTCTAAATGTTGAAAACGGGAAACTTTTTCTATTTGCGCGTCTAACTTCATATTTCAAATGTATTTAAAAAGATTGAAAGATTTGAATATTGAAGGATTGAAACATCACAATTTTTCATTTTATTTCACTTCATAACACAAAAAAAGGTCATCATTTTCATGACAACCTTTTATTTTTTTTTTTAAATCAAGTATTACAAAAGTGCATCCAAACTATCTGCATACGTTTGTTTTGGAGCAACTCCAACTTGTTTTCCTACTACTTCTCCTTTATGGAAAACTAACACAGTAGGAATGTTACGCACACCGTATTTTGCAGCAAATTCTTGATTAGCATCTACATCAACTTTACCTACCACAACTTTACCTTCGTATTCGTTACTCAATTCGTCAATGATTGGTCCAACCATTCTACATGGTCCACACCAAGCTGCCCAAAAATCAACCATAACCGGTTTATCTGATTTCAAAACTACTTCATCAAAAGTAGCATCTGTTATTGCTAAAGCCATATCTTTTTACTTTTAAAAATTTATAATTGTTATTTATTCGAAATAAATACGTAGCAAATTTAGGAATTTAAAATCAATTAAATCCTAATGAAAAATTAGTTTTGACTATAAAAGTATTACAAAAGTCTATATTAACATTTTATTAATAGAGCAGTTCATAAAAAAAGAGGTTCTCCATGAAAACCTCTTTTTTAAACTTTAAATTATAATGAGCCTATAAACTGTATTTCAAACCAAGCGTTAATCCAAGACCCGAAATACCTACATAAGAACTCAACTCGTCTTTAGGTCTCGAAGTATCAATTCCGTTTGGATTTGTCAAATCATTATTTGAATTCACATCCAATCTATCTCTATAGTTGGTATGAATTTGCGACGTATTTCTTGAAGCCAAAGCATCTGTTCCGTTCACTGTAAATTCAGTAGTTTCTTTCGTTTTACCATGAACCGTAAAGTTTCGGTACTCCAATTCACCATAAACCGAAATATGTTGTCCTAGTTTATACGAAGTTCCTAAAGCAGCCATAAAACCAACTGTTGGATTTGGTTTTACTTGATCTACACTGTGTACATTGGCCATAATAGGAGCTCCTGTAGAAGGATTCACACCCACTGGCGCTACTGCATCTGTAGTTATTTCTAAATCGCCATGAATGGGCACCAAAACACCCACTTTGGTATACGGTTCAAATCCTTTATGTTCGCCTAAAAACAAAACCAACGAAGGAGATAAATCCCAAGCCGTAATTTGCCCAACCGATTTAAAATTGTAAACTGGCCCATTACTTCCAGAAGCAGGAATATAAGGCACATCAGAAACGGTTTGCGCCATTGTTTTGTCGTTGCTATTGTAGTAGTTGATCCCCATTTCTACACCTAAACGCGCATTAAAACGGTAACCCGCTGTTATTCCTGTTCTAAAACCTTCACCAAAAGATCCAGTTACACTTTCTTCCGAAACCAATTTCCCTCCTTGATACACTTTACTCAAAGGTAAATTTCCGCCAACTGTTGGAAATTCTGTCGCTGCTGTTTGCATAAAATAGGATCCTCCTAGTTTAAAATACCAGCTTTCTTGTTTTTGCGGTTCGTCAGTTTGAGCAAACGTAGCCAATGAGCAAACCATCATTCCTAGTAGTAGTAGGTTCTTTTTCATGATCGTAAATTTTTGATTTAGTAAGACAAACATAATCAAATTTAAAGAATACTATTAACGCTAAAAAAACGATTTCGTAACTATATTTACTAAAAAAGACCCTTTTGTTAAAACTATGCATGCATATAATAACTTTTAACTGAAAAATTATATTTTTTTTAAAACTTTAACGCAAAAAAAACCTAGTTTAATTTAAAATTGACTTGCAAGCGTTCTAATTCTTGTAATAATTCGGTTGATATTCTTACTTTTACTTTTCGACTTGGCATACTTAATTTAGTTACCACATTGATTTCTTCTACTTCGGTAACTTGAGACAAAGGAGTTGTTGTATTCAATTCACTGTCCTCATTTTCATCTGTAAAAATTTCGGTTTCGTCTTCATTAAAAGTAGGAGTTGTTTCCACTAATTTCTTCACTTTTTCGAGTTCCATGATTTCAAAAGTGACCGAATGATCGCCTCTATATTCGCCAAAAAGACGGCTTAAATGATGAATGAAATCGGTTTGTAAATCTTTAATATTCAGCAATAGAATCAATTTTTTAGCAAAACTTTCCAAAACATCCTGCAACTGTTTCACTTCGGTAAATTGAATACGAGGCTCTGCTTTTTTGCCTGTTTCTTGATTCGTCCATCCTTCTTTTACCAAAATTTTCATGAACACAAAATTATTTTGAATTAAGAAATGCCTGAATTTCAAATATTCTTCGCCAAAAATGCGGAACTCAAAACTTTCATCATAACCTTCAAGAGCAAACGAAGCCCAACCTTTTCCGTTTTTTGCCACGCGATGTTGTACGTTATTAATGATACCCGCAAAAGTTAAATTCTTGGTTACATACTGCTCTAAGTTTTTCAGCGCTTCCAATTTAACATTACAGAAATATTTCATTTCGTAGCGAAAATCATCCAGTGGATGTCCCGAAATATAGATTCCGACAACTTCTTTTTCTTTGGCTAATTTTTCCATCGTGCTCCAATCTTCGCATGGAGGCACAACAGGTTCGGCAATTTGCACTTCCGAAGTTTCTCCGAATAAACTCACCTGCGATGAATTTTCATTTTCCTGATATTTCGAGCCGTAGCGCATTGCTTTTTCGTAAAACGTAATACCGTCCCCTTCATCGTGAAAATATTGTGCGCGAGTAGTTCCTTCAAACGAATCAAATCCACCCGCTAGAGCAAGGTTTTCAAACGCTTTTTTATTCGCCGCTCGCAAATCTATTCGTTTGGCCAAATCAAAAATAGAACGGTATTTACCCTCTTTTCTATTTTCTACAATAGTGGCCACAGCACCCGAACCCACTCCTTTAATTGCGCCCATTCCGAAACGCACGGCATAATCATCATTTACCGTAAATTTATAAAACGATTCATTCACACAAGGCCCTAAAACCTGCAAGCCCATTCGCTTACATTCTTCCATAAAAAAGGAAACCTGCTTGATATCGTTCATGTTATTAGAAAGCACCGCCGCCATATATTCGGCAGGATAATGCGCTTTTAGATACGCCGTTTGATACGCCACCCAAGCGTAACAGGTAGAGTGCGATTTGTTGAAGGCATAACTCGCAAATGCTTCCCAGTCGGTCCAGATTTTATCCAGTTTCTTTTCATCATGGCCTTTTGCAACTGCTTGGTCGATGAATTTACCTTTCATTTTATCCAGCACTTCTTTTTGCTTTTTACCCATCGCCTTACGAAGTACGTCGGCATCCCCTTTTGAGAATCCAGCCAATTTTTGCGACAAAAGCATTACCTGCTCTTGGTACACCGTAATTCCATAAGTTTCGCCCAAATATTCTTCGCACGCATCTAAATCATATGTAATTTCTTCTTCGCCATTTTTACGACGAACGAAAGAAGGAATATATTCTAAAGGTCCCGGACGATATAAGGCATTCATCGCAATCAAATCGGCAAAAACCGTCGGCTTTAAATCCTTCATGTATTTTTGCATTCCGGGCGACTCGTATTGGAAAACCCCAACTGTTTCTCCGCGTTGGAATAGCTCATAGGTTTTGGCATCATCAATCGGGAATTCATCTGGATTGAGTTCTATTCCGGTTCTGTATTTTACCAGTTTAACCGTATCTTTAATCAAAGTCAGGGTCTTCAGACCCAAGAAGTCCATTTTTAATAATCCCGCACTCTCGGCCACCGAGTTATCAAATTGGGTTACATATAAATCGGAATCTTTTGCTGTGGTAACCGGAACGAAATTGGTAATATCATCTGGCGTAATGATTACTCCACAAGCATGAATACCAGTGTTTCGCAGCGAACCTTCTAAAACTTTAGCTTGCTGAATTGTTTCTCCGGCCAAATCATCTTCATTGGCAATTCCGATTAATTCTTTAACGCGATCAAATTCTTCTGAAGATTTTAATGCTTTTTTTACATCATCTTCACTTTCGGAAATAAATCGGGCTAAATTCCATTTTCCGGGCATCATTGCCGGAATTAATTTCGCAATTCGATCCGCTTCAAAAAGTGGTAAATCCAGCACACGCGCCGTATCTCGAATAGCCGATTTGGTTGCCATTTTACCATAAGTGATAATTTGCGCCACCTGATTGGCTCCGTATTTATTGATTACGTAATCCATAACCAAGCCACGTCCTTCGTCATCAAAATCGATATCAATATCGGGCATAGATACACGATCTGGATTCAAGAAACGCTCAAAAAGCAAATCGTATTTGATTGGGTCAATATTGGTAATTCCCAAACAATACGCCACAGCAGATCCAGCTGCCGAACCACGACCCGGACCTACGGAAACGCCCATTTTTCGAGCCTCGGCAATGAAATCCTGTACAATCAAAAAGTAACCCGGATAACCCGAATTGGAAATGGTCATTAACTCAAAATCCAAACGTTCCCGAACCTCATTGGTAATAGCTTCGTAACGACGTTCGGCTCCGGAATACGTTAAATGGCGTAAGTATTTATTCTCACCACGTACACCGCCATCAGCCAAATCTTCTTCCACTTTAAACTCTTTTGGAATTTCAAATTTTGGAAGCAATACATCGCGATAAAGTGAATAAATCTCAACCTTATCTACGATTTCCTGGATGTTAATTATCGCCTCAGGCAAATCGGCAAAGAGTTTTTTCATCTCCTCCTCCGATTTATAATAATATTCCTGATTGGGTAAACCGTAACGATAACCACGACCACGACCAATTGGCGTAGCTTGTTTTTCGCCATCTTTTACACAGAGTAAAATATCGTGTGCATTGGCATCTTCTTTGGCTACATAATAGGTATTGTTGGTGGCGATAAGTTTTACATTATGTTTTTTAGAAAACTCAATCAAGGTTTTATTCACCCTATTTTCATCTTCCTGATTGTGACGCATGATTTCGAGATATAAATCGTCGCCAAATTGCGATTTCCACCAAAGCAAGGCTTCTTCGGCTTGGTTCTCGCCTATATTTAAAATTTTACTCGGAATTTCTCCATAGAGATTTCCCGACAATACCATAATGTCTTCTTTGTATTTTTCAACTACCGACCGATCAATTCGCGGCACGTAATAAAACCCATCCACATACGCAATCGAGGCCATTTTGGCGAGGTTATGATACCCTTTTTTGTTTTTAGCCAATAACACAACCTGATATCCATTGTCTTTTTTAGACTTGTCTTTGTGGTTTTCGCAGATATTGAACTCGCAACCCACAATAGGTTTGATTTCGGTTTCGGTTGGTTCTTCGCCTTTTTCGATTAGTTCTTTGTTTTTTCCCGCAGCGGCTTTGTTGTGGTTCATCACGGCACTCACAAACTGAAAAGCCCCCATCATGTTTCCGGTGTCGGTCATGGCCACAGCAGGAAATTTATTTTTGGCCGTAGCAGCTACTAAATTTCCAATTCCGATAGTAGATTGTAAAACTGAAAACTGCGTGTGATTGTGCAGATGCGCAAATCGGGCGACTTTAAAATCGGCTTTGTCCGCAGCAGAAACTGTCGTTTGCTTTTGGTCGGAATCAAGTGCTTTTAATTGCTCGCGTATCTTATCGGAAGCAGCTTTTAGGTTGATGTGTTTTAACCCAATAAGCTGAATTTCCTTGGGATTTTTTGCCTGAAATTCTTTAAAATAAGAACCCGGCACATCCAGTTCTTCTTTGGTAAAGACTTCACGTCGCACCAATTCGAGAAAACAACGGGTAGTAGCTTCTACGTCGGCAGTAGCGTTGTGCGCTTCGGCAAATGGCTTATTAAATAAATATTCGTGTAACTCGGTAAGTGTAGGTAATTTGAATTTACCCCCTCGCCCACCAGGTAACTTCAGTAAACTAGCGGTAACTTCGGTACAGGTATCTAATACGGGCATGGTCGACAACGGACTTTCGACACCCATTCGGAGTAATTCGGCACCCATGATATTGAGGTCGAAACCTAAGTTTTGCCCAACAATGAACTTGGTTTTACTTAAGGCTATATTGAATTTATCTAATACTTCGGCTAATGAAATACCTTCGTGCTCGGCCAACTCGGTCGAAATTCCGTGTACACGCTCGGCATCGTAAGGAATATTGAATCCGTCGGGCTTCACTAGATAGTCCTGATGTTCTAGGAGTTGTCCCATTTCGTCGTGCAACTGCCATGCAATTTGTACACAACGTGGCCAGTTGTCGGCATCGGTTAAAGGAGCATCCCAGCGCTTTGGTAATCCGGTAGTTTCGGTATCAAAAATTAAATACATAGTTACAAATCAGTAGTTTACAATTTGGTGCAATTATAAAAATTGAACATCAAAAATAGGGAAATATTTTGGGGTATGTAAGGGGAACTTATGAACAGTTTTGGAGTGAAAAGTGAGGAGTGAAGAGTGAAGAGTTGTATGCCTGAATTTGGAGGTATTCGATGTACTACTAATTAGTAGGCAGATTTAAGTGTTCTGTGAATAGTCCAAAGTCTAAATTTCAAATGTATGAACCTTTGGCAACACAAGCTTAATGCAACTCTGTAACATTTTCATGCATTACTCATGCACTATCCATGCCTTTGATAGGGCTTTGCTATACATTTAATTAGTGAAGAGTGAAAAGTGAAGAGTGAAGAGTTCAAGCTTTGGGTTTTCAGATAAAAATGTAACTTTATATTTTACAACTAGCATTTTTACATTCATGATACACGGTACTAAAAAAATAAAGGCAGTTTGTTTTGGAGAAGTTTTATGGGATGTATTTCCGACTCACAAAAAAATAGGGGGTGCTCCATTGAATGTTGCTTTGCGTTTGCAATCATTTGGGGCAGAAGTTTCTTTAATTAGCATCGTGGGTCAAGATGTGGCTGGCGAGGAACTTCTATCGTACCTAAGCGCACAAGGTTTGTCTACCGCTTTAATTCAAAAAACAGCCCACTACCCTACTGGCACCGTGCAAGTGACCTTAAATGAAAAAGGAAATGCTTCTTATGAAATTGTGCATCCGGTAGCTTGGGATTTTATCCGGTTTGAAGATTTGTCTATGGTTGAAAAAATGGTTGCCGAAGCTGATATTTTTGTTTTTGGTAGCTTGAGCGTTCGCGATGCGGTTTCGCGGCAAACTTTATTGCAATTGCTACAAAACAAATCGGTTTTTAAAGTTTTTGATGTGAATTTGCGAAAACCACATTACAGTTTTGAAATTTTGGAACTTTTGATGCAAGAAGCCGATTTCATCAAGTTGAATGACGAAGAACTACTCGAAATTTGTCGCCATTTGGGCTCATCTCACCATTCGTTTGAACAAAATATTCGGTTTCTTTCTCAACATACCCAAACTGCTCAACTTTGCGTAACCAAAGGCCCTTTTGGCGCGGTATTGTATCGTGATGAACAATTTTATTACAACAGTGGTTATTTTATTACCGTTGTTGATACGGTGGGTGCAGGCGATTCCTTTTTAGCAGCGCTTTTGTTTACCTTATTTAGTGGTAAAACTGCACAAGAATCACTCAATTTTGCCTGTGCTGTTGGCGCTTTAGTTGCCGGTAGCGAAGGAGCGAATCCGGTTTTATCTTCAGAAAGAATTGCCGATTTCATGCAGTAAATTGGTTATTCGAAACTTTTTCCGAAACTCTTTTCCTTCTTCATTTTATAAAAATTAATCATTCGGAGAAAAATGAGTATATCCTTTAATTCGGGTTTTTCTTCGAGTAATTAATACTTCAAAAAATATCGAGGATCATTTTTACTTTTCATTTTCTGATGTTCGATACTTTTTTCTACCGAAAATTAAAATCAAAAACGAATTCCACTTTACCGTTGTTTTCAAAATTAAAAATGGTAATTTTGGATTAGAAGGTTGATGTTGCCACTCTCGGAACAATTCACTTCGTTCGGCAATATTTTAATTCAGAAATTTCATACATTTGATGCTATAGGAATTAAGAAATGGATTGGACCGCTAAAACCATCATACACAAAGGAACAGCCCGAATTGCGGTTTGTTTTGAGAAAAATACCGAACTAATTGCGCGCATTAAAACGATAGCCGATGCCCGTTGGAGTGCTAGTTTACAACTGTGGCATTTACCCGATACGGTAGAAAACAGGCTGCGATTTCATATTCCGATTAAAGTTACCCTTTCGGAAGAAGCCGTATTGGCATTGCAACGATTTGATTTTTGGTTGCATTCCAAACGTTATAGCAACAGCACCATCAAAACCTATACTGATGGCTTAAAATCATTCTTGTTATTTTTTTCAGACAAGCCTATAGCCGAGATTACAAACCAAGATGTTATTCGGTACAATAACGAGTTTATTCTGAAAAAACACTTGTCCTCTTCGTATCAAAATCAAATTGTAAACGCCATCAAACTTTATTTTAAAACGGTATTGGAAACCAAAATCGAAATAGAGAAAATTCACCGTCCTAAAAGGGAAAAAAAATTACCCAATGTTTTAAGCAAAGATGAAGTTAAAGCCATTTTAGAAGCTTCGGGCAATTTAAAGCATAAAACCATGTTGTGTTTGATTTATTCCTGCGGATTGCGTTGTGGTGAACTTTTGGCTTTGCAACCGGTTCATATTGACTCGAAACGAAATATTATTTTACTCAAAAATTCGAAAGGAAAAAAAGACCGGATTGTGCCGCTGAGTCCAAAAATATTGGAATTGTTGCGCACCTATTTTAAGGCCTATAAACCCATGAATTATTTGTTTGAAGGGCAAATTGCTGGCAGTCCGTACTCGGATAAAAGTTTGCAGAGTGTACTCAAACAAGCGCTACAAAAAGCAAACATAAGCAAACCGGTTACCTTACATTGGTTGCGGCACAGTTATGCCACGCACCTGTTAGAAAGCGGCACCGATTTGCGTTATATACAAGAATTATTGGGCCACAACAGTAGCAAAACCACCGAAATATACACGCATGTTAGCACCAAAAGTATTCAACAAATAAAAAGTCCGTTTGATGATTTATAAACAAATCTTATTATATTAGCACCAATATAAAACCTGACCAAAACCAGACTTATCTACCCAAATAGGGCGTATATGTCTGATAAAATAAGGGGTATATACTAGTTACCTGCTATTTTAACATAAAATCCGCAGAAAAGTAACGTTATAAAAACAAAAATAACGTGATAATATTTGAATTACTAAAAGAACTACCTGAAAAACCAATCTATGTAATAGGTATCGACAACTACAAAGAAACTACTCTTGAGAATAAGACAGAAATAGGGGATAAGAATTTACTTGGTCATAAAAAAGTTGTTCTTTCTCTTTGTAGCCGAAAGTAAGATAACTGTATTCTCTGTAATCTTTGTCTAAAATTTTATTTAGTGGAGGATTATTCTCTAAAGTTCTGTTTGTTTTTATAAGTATCGCTTGAGGAGAATTACTTGATTCAAAGACAAACGTAAATTTACCACTATCTTCTTTTAAAACGTGTAGATTAATTTCTCTTTTGAATATTAAATGTTGATGAAAATACTCCGCTTTTTCGGCAGAAGAGAATAAAAATACAACATAAAAACTATCGTTATCAGAAGTTGTAACAGCAACATCATAAGGTAACTCTAAATCGTAAACTGCTTTCATAAAATGGAAAATAAAATTGAACAAATTAAAAAAATACTTGATGGAGAAACTTTATCAAACGCTCGTACTATCTTACAAAAAATAGAAAACGAGATTAATAATATAGAATACGAAGAAAGACAAAAAATGATATTTAGAATCTAATATCAGTGTTTTCTCTAACCTTGTTAATTATATCAATGTCATAAATTCTAACATTTTCTCCGTTTGAGAAATGAAACCAATATATTGCAGTTGACTCTTTAACAATTTTTACAACTTGAGACAAATTATAGTTTATATCTCTGTTTGTTGGGTGTGGTATTAGAATAAGTTTTGACATATTTAAAAATATTAAAGTTAAAACCAAACGTACTAAAAATATTCCTAAATTGCAGTGGAAAATAGGAATAAATACAAAAACAGCAGGTAACATCGGTTTTACGAGATTTGGGCATTTAGCTTGAATTTAAAACTGTCTTGTACTTGCCGAAATAAAGATGAAACAAAAAATTGGGAAGGCTTTCCCCAAACCTCGCAAAGCCACAAAACGTTGGGTGAGATTATAAAGAACCAACGTGCTAAAAATACAAAACAGAATGAACGCAGAAGAAATACTAAAAGAGAACGGTTTTAAAGTAATCCAAGCAATAGAAAAAGACAATGATATGTTCCCAAACAATTTCATTATGTTTGAAGCAGATTTAGCCGAATGTATTATGGCAAATCAAATACTATCAAAAAACAATTTTGAAATAATTGATTGCGGTATCCAGGTAAGAATTGTAGATGGAATATTAGAAAGACCTTGTGGTAAAATCACTTTTTTGAATTAAGTCCAGCGCAACGATGACAAAGTCTTTTTCCACCTGTACCCTGTTGTAAATTTACTCTTTCAATATTATTACCCTCCGTACAATTTGAATTATTATGATAAACATTAGAATTTTTAGCATTATAAGAACTTACTTTCATATCTTTAATTTTTAATTAAAAACAAATATACTTAAAATATGGACAGTAATCCATTAGTCGCCATAATCGTAGGTTTAGTAACAGCATCAAGCATATACGTTTGGAAATCTGACGAGTTTAATAAAACACAAAAAACATTTATACTGTTTTGTATTATATTCCCACCACTACAATGGATTATGATTTTACTTGCTAAATATTATAACAATTTAGCCTATAAAAAATCAAAAGAGTTTAAAAAAGAAGTTTTACATTATACTGAAGAGAAGAAAATTGATAATTCAAAAACTACTCTGCAAGAATTAAAAGACAGCGGTATAATAACCGAGGAAGAGTACAAAACAAAAATTGAAAAAATCGATATTCAAAAAACTGAACTTGCTATTTTAAATTCAAAAGAATACATTCAATTAAAGTCTTTATTAGATTCAAACATATTGACAAAAGAGGAATTTAAAAGTAAAGTAGAAATATTAAGACACAGTAACATAAAAAGTGAAATTCTCGAAAAAGTGTCACCACAAAAATTTAACTCCGTAGAATTTGATAGCCTTGAAAGTGAAAATAAATCAAGTACTACTAAAACTTATTTTTTGTCTTTTTTGGCATTAATCGCTCTATACTTGCTTATTTATCTGTTTTTTAATAATGGCAATATTGGTAATGAAAACATTGACAAAAAACCAACTTCTGTTGATTCTACCTATATTAACAATAGTTATCAAAACACTACATATATAGAGCCACTAAAAATAAAAAAGTTTGTCTATGTTGTAATGAAAATCGAAAAACCAAATTTAGATGTTTACGAACCAAAAGGATTTATAAATAGTGTCGGTTTTTACGAAACTTTCGACCCTATCTATTCAATAAACTATGAAAAAGAAACATACAGCACTGATATAATTGAGGTAAATGATTATAACATTAATGAAAAGTACAAAGTTTTAGATGATGCGAAAAATAGAATGCATTCACAATTGAAATTTGCTGACGATGCGTTCTCAACTAATTTATGGGTTAAGTGTAAAGACGATAGTAAAAGGGAAGAATTCGAAGGGATACGCTCAAAAATAACTGATTCTCAAATATTTGAGTTTGAAAGCTATTCAGAAGCAAGTATTCATAAGCAAGATAATTTGGATATCAATCCGAAGTAACAAACAGAGGTTTTTGAAATTATTATAACCAAGAATAAAAATGAAAAATAGTAAAAGAATTGTTCTTGAGTGGACAGAAGTAAATGGAAAAAAAGTTCCAAAAAGAGTTATTGATATAGTGCCAAAAGAAAAGTTGCCAAAAGGAAACAAAAGTAATGGAGAACTAATTGATGATATTT
This sequence comes from Flavobacterium agrisoli, assembly GCF_016522065.1. Lineage (GTDB taxonomy): Bacteria > Bacteroidota > Bacteroidia > Flavobacteriales > Flavobacteriaceae > Flavobacterium > Flavobacterium agrisoli. The sequence continues at coordinate 257,864 of NZ_JAEHFV010000005.1, forward strand.
TTGGAAATGGAAACATATAGTTGGATAGAGAGTAAAAATTACTGCTTTGAGTTCATTACTGAATCTTTTGATGTTTATTGGGTAAACTTTAAACAAAAAGAAGAGCATTTTACAGACTTTTGTTCAGACTGCCGAGATATTTATGAGATTGAAATTAGGCGTGAAAAAGGAAATAAAAGAATCGCAAAAGATGATAAAATAAAAAACACTGTCTTGAAAATACTTGAAGAAGTTATGTCTAACAGATGCCACAGTGTTGTTTATATCTGTGACAATTCTGACGGTAAAGCCGAATGCAGAGAACTGCTTTTTGAAAAATACTATGAAGAAATAGAAGAACATAGTAAGATTGAAAAATATGTAAGAAGTTTGTGTGATGAAAATTTATCTGAATGCTGTTCTTTGAGTTTTATTGCAGACAAGAATTGTGAAAATTACGAAGAGAATATGAGCGATTTTATGTGTGAACATATAGACGTAGAAGAATAACCTCACCCAACACTCGTTTGGCAAGATTTGGGTTTTAGTGGAATCGCCGTAAATCAAGAACCAATCGTTTAGCCGAAAATAATCAATTAATTAATCCCAAACCTCGCCAAGCGCGAGAACGTTATGCCTCAGTTTAAAAAACCGAAAATACAACTATACAAAATGATAGAAACAATAATATCAGGATTAATTTTAGCATTAGTAAGCGGAATAACTATTTTAGCATTTAAGTATAAAAAAATATTTGACAAAGTTTTTGAAAAATTTTTAATAATAATTGGATGTATTTTCATTGTTTTATTTATTTGGAATATAGCAATTGAATATAGTTTTAGTGAAATTTATAAGTATATAGAAAATGGAAAAACAGAACTTGCTAAAGAATCTTTGCCATATTTTGCTTTGTCAAATACTTATCTAATTATAATTTTTGTGGCAATTCAAATTTATTTGTCTGGGTTAAAATATCTCACAAATCTTATTGAAAATAATGATAAAAAATAGCCAAAAAAGAAAGTGTTTAAGAAAAATAGAAAGAATAATTTTTAGTTCTTTATAATTCATAATCAGAAAATTAAAATTGTTTCCGATTTTAAAACGGTGCGGAAACTAAACCGAAAATTGAAACATGAAAATTGGAATGAATAAAAAACCGAAGGCATAACAGCTGTCTGTGGCTATTGTGGAGTTTAGTGGAATTACCGTCTCGCAATCATGTTTTCGTTAAGCAGAAAATACTCAGGTTACGAACTTCCACAACAGCCACAGGCAGCGGAACGTTATGCGGGAGTTATGCCGAAATTACGCAGATGAAAACAATCAGAAAATAAACATTTGGTTTCCGCAAGAAGTTTACAAAGCAGAAACTTGAAAATTGGAATCGCTAACAGAAGTCGAAAAGTTGGAATCTGACAATTGACAGACGAAAAAACGAAGTGTGAAAAGTAGAAACTTGAAAAGCAGAAGCTTGAAAGTTGGAATTTGAAAAGCAGATACTTGAAAAGTTTTGCGTAGAAACTAAAAATGAATAATTAAAAATAAAACGTTGAAAATTGCGAACCGAAAAGCAGAAGCGTGAAAATTGGAATTTGCCAACAGAAGCGTGAAAGTTTTGTGTGAAAATTGTAATTTCGACAAAATAACCCCCGCATAACAGCCGTTTGGCGAGATTGCGAATTTTGTGGTAAATTCACGTTTCCGTTTCGCAAGAAATTTTATCTTAGCCGAAAGTATTCGGTTACGAAGTTCGCAACCTCGCCAAGCGCCAGAACGTTAGTGGCAACTTTCAAGAAAATCGGTAAATTTAATAACATCATATGGCAAAAAACGAAAAAATTCTCTACGAAAGTTTAACAAGTTACTTCAAGTATCTTGTCAGTATAACAATTGGTGCCATAACAATTTTAGGAGCATTTGCTGGATATCTATTCTATAGTAACGGACAAGAAATGCGAGAAGATTTACGACTGCAAAAAGCTGAATTGAAAGAGAATGTTGAAGAGATGAAAACAACTTTAGCAGAACAAAAAAAAAATTTTGAAGTTCAAAAGACAGATATAAAAGAACAACTAATATTGTTATCACAAAGAGTGAATTCCGAAATTAATGAAACAAGTTCAGCAGCTATAAAAGAAGTTTCAAATATTAAAGTTGTGGCGAGTTCGCTGGCAGAATCTGAAGCTAAGAAAAAAATTAATGAAGTTTTTGATAACAAAAATTTTGATCAATTTGTAGAAAAGATCGCAAAAGATAGAATGGAACCACAGATTAACAATTTGGTAGATAAAAAAATAGCCATAAACGAAACTATTCAAATTAATAATTCATTAATAAATTTGTCAAGTAATGATAAAGTTAAATCTATAAACGCATCAAATTACCTCCAGTCCAATTCACAGATAAAATTATCTAATAGTCAAATATCTAAAATCGTAAGCGATATGGACAAAGTTGATTTGTCTACTAGAAATAATATGATTTTTGCAATTATTTTAAGAAAATCTCAGGCAAGTACAGAGTTTTTTACAAGAGAATTAGGTAATTCTGCAACTAATACGTTGAATGAAACATACTGTTTTCAATATTTTCTATACAACGATATTGATTATAATATATTTTCAGATGCTATGTATAAAGCAATGTTGAAAAAAACAGAAGGATATAATACTTACTATTCTTCGATTTTAATTTCAAAAGATCAAAATAAAAGATTTGCTTTAAATTTATTGAATGATAAAAAATTAGTTGATTTATACTTGAAGTTACTTCCAGAAAGTTATCGAGATATTTTGACATCTACTTTTTTAGAAGATTTATCACAAGTTTTCAATCGAAAAGATATTTTAGAAACAGTACTTTTTAAAACGTTAAAAGATATTACGAAAAATAAAAGCAGCCACTAACACACGCTACAAGCAATTTGGGGATTTGGCTTAATTTAAATATGGTTTTGTATTTGGAAGATTTGTCTAATCCGAAAGATAACGCTGATTTAATCCCAAACTGCTTGTAGCGCGAGAACGTCAGGCTGTGAAAAAACCTCGTTTCTTCCTCAAAAAAAGCTAATTTTTGCAGTACTACAAGCCTGATAAAGCC
>NZ_JAEHFV010000006.1 GCF_016522065.1 Flavobacterium agrisoli
GGCTAGAGTGAAACCTAAAATAACTAAAAATCAAAAGGATACCATTTAATTTCGGCTTAACTTAATGACATTGGGCGAGAGTTAGGGAGGTGTAAAAAAGTTAATATTAAAAGATTTTTCAAAAGGAGTATAAATTTGAAATAAGCACTATCTAGTTCCCTCCTTGAGGAGGGTTAGGGAGGTGTAAATAAAGAACCCTTTCAGAGTTCAAAATTCTGAAAGGGTTGAAAAGGTTTAGAGTCAAAAAATGAAAAAAAAAATCCTTTTCCTAACAGGAACCCGAGCCGATTTTGGTAAAATAAAATCACTGATTCAAATTCTTGATGATCATCAGGATTTTGAAGCCTTCGTATTTGTAACAGGTATGCATTTACAGGCCGAATATGGCAATACTTTAATTGAAATTGAGCGATGTAATTTCAAAAACATTCACACTTTTGAGAATCATACGCATGAAACCACCATGGATTTAACTTTGGCTAAAACTATTGAAGGATTTTCAAATTACGTCAAAACCATTCAGCCGGATATGATTGTAGTTCATGGCGACAGGGTAGAAACTTTGGCGGGTGCTATTGTGGGGTCATTAAATAATATTTTAGTTTCGCACATTGAAGGTGGTGAAATATCAGGAACGGTAGACGAATTAATTCGGCATAGTGTAAGTAAATTAAGCCACATTCATTTTGTATCGAACAAAGAAGCGGAAAAACGACTCATTCAGATGGGAGAAATAAAAGAGTCTGTTTTTACCATTGGGTCTCCAGATATTGATATTATGTTTTCGGATCAATTACCAGATTTGGATGTTGTAAAAGCGTACTATACTATTCCTTTCGATAAATTCGCTATCGTAATGTTTCATCCCGTGACGACCGAGATTCAAAATATGAAGCAATATGCAGAAAATTTTGTGTCAGCTTTACTAAATGATAGCCACAAGTACGTAGTTATTTTTCCAAACAACGATTTAGGAAGTCAGTTTATTTTAGAAAGTTATGAAAGATTAAAAAATAATGATCGTTTTAGGGTTTTTCCATCACTTAGATTTGAATATTTTTTGACGCTTTTAAAAAATAGCCAATTTATAATTGGTAATAGTAGTGCAGGAGTTCGTGAAGCGCCTTATTATGGTATTCCGATTATTAATATTGGAACTCGTCAGCACAATAGAGCGGTTCATGCGGATATTATACATGTAAGTTATGCTGAAAAAGAAATAACGCAGGCACTTTGCAGTATTGATTCTCATGAGATACAAAAAACAACTATTGATTTTGGTCAAGGAAATAGTGCTGTTTTATTTTTGGAATGTCTTCAGAAACCAGCTGTTTGGGAATTGAATCATCAAAAACAATTTAGAGATTCTGATTAATGATTACATTTTTAAATCTAGGAAAAAAAGGAAATCTAGCCAACCAATTATTTCAGATAGCATCAACTATTGGGATTGCAAAAAAAAGGAATTTTAAATATTGTTTTCCAGAATGGCAATATTCGAAATATTTTGAATTTAGTTTTAATACTTGTTCTGATGTAGAAGATTGGATTCACATTAAAGAGAATAAATATAATTATTATGATTGGAATCTTCTAGATGGAAATTATGATTTGTCTGGATGGTTGCAGACAGAAAAATATTTTTATGAGGCTAATATTAAAAATGTATTTAAGTTTAATTCTAATATCGAAAATGATTTAATAAAAAAATATGATTTTTTATTTTCCAAACCAACTATTCTAATTAGCGTAAGGAGAGGTGATTTTGTTAATAATCCTGATTATTTTCAATTATCCTATAAGTTTTATTTGACCGCTTTAATACACCATTTTGGGGATTTAGAAGGCTACAATATTATTTTTGCAAGTGATAATATAGGGTATTGTAAAAATCATTTTTCATTTTTACCAAATGTTTTTTTTCTCGAAAAATTGAATGCAATTGAACAATTATGTCTGGGATCAAAATTTGATAACTATATAATTAGTAATTCAACTTTTTCGTGGTGGTTAGCTTGGTTAGGTGAAAAAAAGGAGTCAAAAATAATTAGACCGATTCAAATATTTGATAATGGTTATTCGAAAAAATATGATGAATCTGATTATTTTCCAAATAGATGGATTTTACATGATGATACTAAATTTAAGTTGTCTAACCAATATTGGAAGTTAAAAATTTATGGTTCTTTATATGAGTTAATTCAAAAAGTAAAATACATCTATAAAAAAGAAAAAAAGGTATTTAAAAATAGAATAAAAAAGTTGATAAATTATACATGAAAAAACTAGGAATAGTTATAACTGATGGTGTAGGGTTTAGAAATTTCATTTTAAGTGATTTCTTGACAGATGCTGAAAAACAATTTGATGAGGTAGTCATTTTGTCGTGTTTGCCAGCATCCGTTTATGAGGGGTTTTTGCAAAAATCAAAAGTAATAGAGTTGGCTGTTTTTCAAGAAAAATTTTCCAATTGGTTTTTTAGAAAGACCAAAGAAGTGGCACATTTGCAATTGCATAAAAAAAACAACTTTGGCATAACCGATAATTTAAAAACGAATCAATCGAAATCAAAAACGCCTAGAGGATATGCTACCCGATTCATTTTTAAGTGGACTTCCTTTTTTAATTCGGAGAATTGGATTCAACGGTATACGAATTTACAGCAACAATCTTTTGCAACGAATACGATTGTAAAAGGATATGAAACCCTTTTTGAAGAAGAAAATTTCGATATATTGTTTTTTACGCATCAACGTCCCCCTTTTATCGCGCCATTAGTGTATTGGGCGGAGCAATTTAAAGTCAAAACGGCATCGTTCATTTTTAGTTGGGATAATCTGGCTTCAAAAGGAAGAATGGCCGCCAATTTTGATTATTATTTGGTTTGGAGCGATTTGATGAAAGCCGAATTATGCCATTTTTACAAAAGAGTATTACCTGAAAAAGTTTCGGTTGTTGGTACTCCTCAATTTGAACCCTATGTTTTGGATCGATATAAAACAACAAAGGATGATTTCGTTCAACATTTTCAGTTGGATGCAACAAAAAAGACAATTTGTTTTAGTTGCGGCGATATTTCGACCAGTAAAAACGACGAATTATATATTACTACGATTGCACAAGCCATTCAGGAAAATAAAATTCCAGTAGTTAACTTTTTAGTAAGAACTTCTCCAGCTGAAGATCCTATCCGATTTGAGAGTTTCATAGAAAAGTTTCCTTTTATAAAATGGAATTACCCCAAATGGATTTTAGCAAGAACAGGCCATCAGGAAGAATGGTCACAACGCATTCCATCAAAGCAAGATGTAACCGATTTGAGAAGTATTTTAGAATTTTCGGATGTTAATATGAATATGTTGTCGACTATGAGTTTAGATTTTATGCAATTTGGAAAACCAGTTGTTAATCCAGTATTTGGTAATCCTGATAATGGGTTGTATAATGATCAACGGTTTTTAGAATATCCGCATATCCAAAAAGTTGTTGATTCTCAAGCCACCCGAATTGTGAAGAATGAACAGGAATTAATTGAATCCATAAATTTATATCTTGATGCTCCAGAAACAGATGCTGAAAACCGAAAAAAATTAGTGCAAATGCAAGTTGGAGGTGAGTTGAAAGGAACATCAAAAAGAATTACCGAAACACTTTTGAAATGGAGTCAAGAAAAATAGCCGTAATCTGTAATTATAAATTACTGCCTCAGCGTATTGGCGGAATGGATTATTTTTTTTGGGAATTTAATCAGAAATGCAATGAAAATGGCATTGGGGTAGATTGGTTTTTTCCTAATTATTCCAATCATGGGAGTTATCCTGAATTGACAATCTACAGTGATGAATCGAAAAGTATTGAAAATAATTTTCTGCATTTTGTAAAAAACAACAATTCAGATTATACGCATGTCATAACTCACTTTGTAGAGTTATGTACACCTTTTTTTGCTGAGGTTAAAAAGTTTTCCCATGCAAAAATGATCGCTGTTGACCACAACCCAAGACCTTTAAACGGATATTCCTTCAAGAAGAAAATAAACAAGAGACTGAAAGGAATTTTGTTTTCAAAATACATTGATCTTTTTGTCGGGGTTTCAAATTATACGATCAACGCAATTCTAAAAGATTTTGGTACCCATTTAAAATCAAAAACAATTACCATTTACAATGGGGTAATCATTGATGCAATTTTAGTTCAAGAAAAAAGAAATATTGCAAAACCTACTTTTTTAGTTGCTTCGCATATAAGAGAATCCAAAGGAATTCAGGATTTGATTGCAGCCGTTAATTTACTCCCTTCACAAATAAAAAGTGAAATTCAAATTGACATTTATGGAGAGGGACCTTATCAAAGGTATTTAACTGAAATGATTCAGCGTTTTCAACTAGAAAGCTGTTTTACTTTTATGGGAAGTTCTTCAGAGTTAAAATCAACCTATTATAAGTATGATTATTTGATTCATCCCTCTTATGAAGAAACTTTTTGTTATACTGTAGTTGAAGCCTTGGCAGCGAATATAAAAGTAATAACAACATATGAAGGTGGAAATGTATTAGGTATTATTGAACATTTAGAGAATGGATTTTTATTTGAAGCAAAAAAAATAAATCAATTATCAGATTTAATTAAACAGGTTTGGGATGCTAATTTAAAAATCGATAAAGAAACGAGACCTTTTATAGAAAATTCTTTTTCATTAAAAAAAATGGTAGAAAAATATTTGGAGTTAGTCAGGGAATAAAAAAAAATTAATTTTGCACTCACAACTCACAACTCACAACTCACAACTCACAACCCACAACCCACAACCCATAACTCATAACTGAAAAATGTTTTTCAACTCCTGGGCCTTTGCGCTCTTTTTACCGATTGTTTTTATATTGTATTGGTTCGTTTTTAATAAAACCAAAACAGCCCAAAACGCATTATTAATTGTCGCCAGCTATTATTTTTATTCCTGCTGGGATTGGCGGTTCTTGTTTTTACTCGTTTTCTCTACTTTTTTAGATTATTATACCGGAATCCGAATTGAAAAATCAACCTCTGAGAAAAGCCGTAAATTCTGGTTTTGGCTGAGTATTTCAGTCAATTTGGGTTTTTTAGGAGTCTTTAAATATTACAATTTTTTTGCCGGTTCGTTTGCCGAAATGATGAGTGCTGTTGGATTTAAAAGCAGTCCATTTTTGCTAAATGTCGTTTTACCAGTCGGAATTTCGTTTTACACCTTTCACGGATTATCGTATGTGATTGATATTTATTACAAAAGAATCAAAGCCGAATATAACTTTGTTGATTATTCACTTTTTGTGAGTTATTTTCCATTGTTAGTTGCCGGTCCTATTGAACGTGCCACACATTTGTTACCCGAATTAAAAGAAAAGCGATCCTTTAATTACGAACAAGCCAAAGCAGGAATCTATCAATTCATTTGGGGACTAATTAAGAAAGTGGTTATTGCCGATGGTTGCGCCACGTATGCCAATGCTATTTTTGATCATCATGAAAGCATGAATTCCCTATCCTTGGTTTTAGGAGCCGTGTATTTCGCTTTTCAAATTTATGGCGATTTTTCAGGTTATTCAGACATGGCGCTGGGAATGTCAAAACTATTCGGATTAGAGCTGCTTAGAAACTTTAATTACCCCTATTTTTCCAGAGATATAGCCGAGTTTTGGCGTCGTTGGCACATTTCGCTTTCTTCGTGGTTTCGGGATTATTTGTACATTCCACTCGGCGGAAGTCGTGGCGGAACCTGGTTGAAAGTCCGTAACACCTTTATTATCTTTTTAGTCAGTGGTTTTTGGCATGGAGCAAACTGGACCTATGTGCTTTGGGGAGGTATCAATGCCGTATATTTCCTGCCTTTACTGTTCAGCAGTTCCAATCGAAATCATATGGATACGGCTAAATTGGGTTGGCGTTGGGAATCAATACGGGTTTTCGGAAGTATGCTGCTTACTTTTGCTTTGAGTTGTTTGGCATGGATTTTCTTTAGAGCACCCAGTATTTCGGATGCTTTCGGATATATCGAAAGAATGATAGTAAATCAGAAATGGGCCTCACAATACCTAGAAAACGAACGATACAATTACGAATTTGTAGCATTAGTAGGATTATTTGTTTTGGTAGAATGGTACAATAGAACCAAACAAGAACCCTTCTCAGGACGTTATAGTTGGCTAAAAATTAGTTTAGGAATAATCACTCTGTTGGCATTGGGGACCTACTCAGATTATAAGGAGTTTATTTATTTTCAGTTTTGATTATGACTGATTTTCGGTTTTCCCCTAACCCTAAAGGGAGCCGAAAATCAAACGAATTAGAAGATGTCTTAAAGTTTTTTTCCACCCTTTAGGGCTGGGGTAAGGAAAAAACTTTAAGGTCGGGGTAAGAAAAAGAAAACAACTGAATTGATTTATTTTATTGATATGTTATGAAAAAGAATCCGTTGAAACCAGATGATATGTGGAAAGGTGCATCTCCAACGATTTTTTCAAATGCGAAAAAATTAAGAGAGAGCTCTACTGAGGCTGAGGAAAAATTATGGTTAGCATTAAAAGATAATGGGATAGATGGATATAAATTTAGAAGACAACATCCTCTAAGTATATATGTTGTAGATTTTTATTGCCATGCGTTAAAGTTCGTAATTGAGATAGACGGAGGTTATCATTTAGACCAAGAACAGCAACTTTTAGATGAAAAAAGAACAAGTGATATTGAATTTCAAGGACTAAAAGTAATTCGATTTACAAATGAAGAAGTGCTGATGAAATTGCCAGAGGTTATAGATAGAATTAAAGAGTTTATTCCAAAACCACAATAGATTGATTTTCGTTTTCCCCCAACCCTAAAGGGAGCCGAAAATCAAGCGAATGTTCCTTTTTTCTTTTTCCACCCTTTAGGGTCGGGGTAAGAAAAAGAAAAGAATATTTAAAGCTAAATAACATTGAAAAAATTCACCACAAAAATAATAACACTACTAGGTTTAGCTGTTTTTTTAGCAGTACTACTAGACCTCGCTTACACCACTATTTTCGTCTACGGCTTTAACCGAACCAAAGTAGATGCAGTGTTTCATGGAAAAAAGGAACAGTATGATGTGGTGATGTTAGGTTCCTCTCGAGCCAATAATCATTTCGTACCGTCATTGTTTGAAGAAAAAGGACTTAAAACTTTCAACTACGGAATGAGTGGCGGGCATTTGTTTGAAGCTGATTTGATGCTCAAATTGATGCTTGAACGAAAGTATCAAATAAAAACCGTTTTGTTAGAAGCCGATTTGAATTTATCAAACGACCAAAGAGCGGAAGGAATTGCTTCCAAGTTTTTGCCCTATTTGCATAGTTCAAAAGTCATTCAACAACAGTTTCAAAACGAAGCCGATTACAACTATTTGTATTATATTCCCTTTTATCGGTACATTGAATACGATGCGCAAATTGGATTTCGGGAGGTTTATAAAAAAATAAAAGAGGAAAAAACCAATCAATTCAATAATCAAGGCTATTATCCCTTAGGAGTTAAACCCAACGCGAGTATGAAAAATAATATTTCAAAATTAAAGCCGCTACAAAACCATTATTATGAATCGATTAAAAGGCTTTGTAACCAACATAATATTCGATTAATTACGGTAATGACGCCCATGTGTGCCAATACTATTGGGATGGAGTATTTTGAAAAAGTACAAAAATTATACCCGGAGATTTACAATTACGAAAATGCCGTTACAGATGATAACTATTTTTCCTCTTGCGGACATTTAAATGATGCCGGAGCCAAACTATTTACCGCTAGAATTCTAAAAGATTTTTTTTAAAGTACAGAATTTTGATTGTGGGTATTTAATTCACAATTCACAATTCACAATTCACCATTTTATGAAAATAGCTTTTCTAACCCCCGAATACCCGCATCCTGAAACTGGCAATTCAGGTGGTATTGGTACGAGTATAAAAAATTTGGCGAAAGGACTTTTGCAGGAAGATTGCCAAGTTCGTGTGTTGGTTTATGGTCAAAAAGAGGACGCTTTTTTCGAAGATGAAGGAATTGTTATACAGCAAATTCGCAATGTGAAATTCAAAGGATTATCTTGGTTTTTGACTCGGAAAAAAATAACAAAAATTATCAATCAACTTCATAAAGAAAATAAAATTGAGGTAGTAGAAGCGCCAGATTGGACGGGAATTACCTCTTTCATTCAGCCTAAAAAATGCCCTATAGTGATCCGATTGAATGGTTCGGATACTTATTTTTGTCATTTAGACCATCGTCCCGTGAAATGGATCAATAAATTTCATGAAAAAAGAGCTTTACAAAAGGCTGATGCTTTACTTTCGGTAAGCCAATTTACGGCCGATGAAACGAATCGGGTTTTTGGTTTGCAAAAAGAATTTACCATTATTCCGAATGCGATTGATAGCGATGTTTTTCAAAAGGATGAAACAGTAACAGAAGTAATGCAAACCATTTTGTATTTTGGAAGCATAATTCGAAAAAAAGGACTGTTGGAATTGCCTTTTATTTTTAATAAGGTTATCGAAAACAACTCGAAAGCGAAACTCGTTTTGATAGGTAAAGATGTACCAGATATCATTTCGGGTTCAAGTTCTACATGGGAAATGATGAAAGGGTTGTTTTCAGAGAAAGCTTTAGCTAATGTGTGTTATTTAGGAAGCGTGCCTTATCATGAGATTCAGAACTATATTGCAGAGTCGGCAGTTTGTGTGTTTCCCTCTTTTGCAGAAGCTTTACCCGTTTCTTGGATAGAAGCAATGGCCATGCAAAAAGCCATTGTCGCATCGAATATTGGTTGGGCCACAGATGTAATGGAGGACGGCGTAAATGGTTTTTTGGTAAACCCCAAAAATCATGAAGCATATGCCAACCAGATAAATAAACTACTTTTTAATGAAGAACAACGTCAACAATTTGGAATAGCAGCAAGAGAAAAAGTACATCAAAAATTTAATATCTCGGTGGTTGCAGAACAGAGTTTAGCTTTTTATAAAAAAGTGATTTCGACAAGTTCAGATTCTGATACTTGAGTTTTCTCTCCTCCAGAGGCTGAACTTCGGACCCTGAGCCTGTCGAAGGGGCGAAGCCGTAGGGTAAGAGTTATAGAGCCTGTTGAAGCCGCAAGAATTAGAACTGATACAGCAGTGACTTCGACTCCGCTCAGTCACCACGTCGATAGGGGTAAAGGTTTCATAACCGGAGGCTGAGCTTCGGACCCTGAGCCTGTCGAAGGGTCGAAGCCTCAGGTAAGAGTTATAGAGCCTGTTGAAGCCGTAGGAATTAGAACTGATACAGCAGTAACTTCGACTCCGCTTAGTCATTGCTTCGATAGGAGTAAAGGTTTCACAACCAGAGGCTGAACTTCGGACCCTGAGCCTGTCGAAGGGTCGAAGCCGCAGGGTAAGCGCTATTGAGTATCGAAGAGTATAGCATTTTTTTAAATTATAAAAGGACTAGCTAATCCTTTAAATAATAGTAATATGAAAGGTTATTTGTATATTTTAGAATGTTCTAATGGAACGTACTACACAGGAAGTACTAACGATTTAGAAATTCGTATTCAGCAACATCAGGCAGGAGAAGGAGCAAATCATACGAAGAAATATTTACCAGTTAAGTTGGTTTATTATGAAGAATATCAAAGAATAGATGAAGCGTTTTACAGAGAGAAACAAGTGCAAGGATGGAGCAGAAAAAAGAAAGAAGCTTTGATTGAAAATAGACCTATAGATTTACCATTGTTATCAAGGAATTATACTCAATATGTGGCTTCGACAAGCTCCACGACAGGCTTCCAACCGGAAGGTTCGGACCCTGAGCCTGTCGAAGGGTCGAAGCTGTAGGGAAAGAAAAATACTGTAACTTCGACTCCGGTTAGTGACCAAGATTGATACCGGAGGCTGAGCCTGTCGAAGCCCCGTAAGTCCGAATTCAGACAAAATCACACTATCTTAGCAGATAATATTATCACTATTTTTGTCAGTCTGAGCCTGTCGAAGCCGTGTAAACCCATAGGCACAATTGCTTTTTTTAGGTAAATAAAAAGCAACCAAGCGATATGTTTTTCAAATGTAAGTTAGGAGGCCGGTAATAAGGTTACAAGAAAAAAAAAGTTTTTAGATAATGAAATTAAAAGAGTTTACAACCCATTCTGGTGAAACCATTTTATATAACGGAAATCCTGATTTACAGCAATTAGAATTTTTATCAAAAGGATCTGGAGATATTTGGCACAGTTCGTTAGACCAAGGTTATCGAAATCTCTTCCCAGAAATAGTCTATCAAACGGCAACTTTTTGGTATATAAATGATTATGAAAATTTAAGCCTTTGTGTAAGTTGGCGTATCAATTCAAGTCAATTTGCTATTCGTAAATCTGTTTGGGAATCGTTAAATGGATTTGATGTTGATTTTGAAACAGGCACTATGCAAGGGTTGGATTTGGGTTATCGTGCCTTAAAATCGGGTGGAATTCCGTTACATGTAAAAGGGTTGTTTCTTGCTGATACGGAATTTATAACACCTATTTCAGTTCAAGATCGTTATGTTTTTTATAGAAAAAAGTATAAAATAGATCATGCTTTACTCATGCTTTTTCGAAAAGGAATTTTTAACTGGAAGGAATGGAACGCATTGATTTTTGTGGCAAAGCATTTTAAAATAGAAAAGAATACCCCTTATTTAGCACCCAGAAAATTAAATTCAGTTGAGGGGAACCCTACGATAAGTTACATTATTCCAACAATGTTACGTCAAGATTTTACAATGAATTTATTGAAAGATTTGTCAAAGCAGGAATATTTGCCAACAGAAGTTATTATTGTTGATGCTACGCCGGTTGAGAAAAGAAATTTAGAGATTTATAATTTTGAGTCATTACCATTTGAAGTGAAACTGGTTTGGCAAATTACGAAAGGGAGTTGTAGAGCTAGAAATGAGGCTATTGCATTATGTACAGGAGATTATATCGTTTTTGGAGACGATGATATACGAATACCTCAAAATTTTATCGCAAATCATATTCGTTTTTTGCAAACCTATAAAGTGGATGCTTGTAATGGATTAGATATTAGAGCTGATCATGAAAATCAGAATTTAGATGATTTACATGAAAAAATTAGAAAATTATCGAAAGCATCATTTAAAGCAGGTTGTGCCTTGATGTTTAGTAATGCTAATTCATGTGTGAGTAGCGAATTCGTTCATAAATTAGTGGGTAATGATGTTAATTTTGATGGCGGTTATGGTGAAGATAGTGATTTTGGTATGTCATTATCTAAAGCGGGGGCTATAGTTTTATCGAATCCTTTTTCAGTTAATTTACATTTAAAACCACCCGCTGGAGGTTATCGTTTTTGGGGGAACGAATCAAAAATTTTAGGAAAGAAACGAAAAAAACAACCGTGGGAATTAGATACACCTGTAAAATGGATTCGTCCTGTTCCGAGTCCCACTATTGTGTATGGCATCCAAAAACAATTTACGACACAACAATTGAAAGAATACCGCTATAAATATTTTTTCTTGTTTTTATTTAAAGGTAAAAAGAGGACTTTTGTATTTCGTCTTTTGAAGTTACCGTTAAAAATCATGCAATTTAAGAAGTCACTTTTTTACGCCAGTGAATTGAATAAATTAGGCACACGATATACATAACTCATGAAATTCTCCCTTATCATTTGTACCTACCATCGTCCAGAACCTTTACTGAAGTTATTACTTTCAGTCAAGGAACAATCGGTATATCCCGATGAGATTTTAATTGTGGATGGTTCCAAAAACCGTCAAACGGAAAAGATAATACAAGAAAATCATTTCCCCAATTTACGCTATTTTTTGGTTGCTGAAAAAGATAGAGGACTTACCAAACAACGCAATTACGGAATTTCTAAAGTAATGGACTTAAGTGAAGTGGTTTGTTTTTTGGATGATGATACCATTTTGGAACCTGATTATTTTGAAAAAGTAGTAGAAACTTATACGTCTTTTCCAGAAGCTTTAGGGGTTGGAGGTTATATTGCTAATGAAGTGAAATGGAAAAAAGTTGCTGTTCATTACATTCCCCAAACTAATGAATTTTATTTTGATGGATGGAAACGACAACAAAGTAGTCGTTTTGTTCTCAGAAAGAAATTAGGTTTAGATAGCAATTGCCCTCCGGGATATTCAACGTTATATTCACATGGTAGGAGTGTAGGTTTTTTACCCCCAAGTGGGAAAGTTTATGAAGTTGAAATGGTAATGGGAGGCGTTTCGTCTTTCAGAAAAAAAGTATTTGAGAGATTACAGTTTTCTACTTATTTTGAAGGCTATGGTTTGTATGAAGATGCTGATTTTTCATTAAGAGTTGCTAAAATTGGGAAACTATATCTAAATACGGCTGCAAAAGTAGCCCATTATCATGAACCCTCAGGGCGTCCGAATCAGTATAAGTATGGCAAAATGGTGGTACGTAATGGTTGGTACGTTTGGAAAGTGAAAAATCCAAATCCAAATTTTAAAGATATGTTTAAGTGGCATTTAATTACATTCTTGCTTACTTTAATACGTTTTACTAATATATTAACAACTAAGAAAAGAGCAGAGGCTTTTACAGAAACTATAGGAAGAACAGTTGGCTGGTGGAGTTTAATTTTTAATAAACCTAAAATGACGAGATGAAAACAAAGGTTTATATTTACGGACTTTGTAATGTTTTTTATGATGCCTTCTATATTCAAGGATTAAAGGGAATTTATGGAAATTTAGAATTTAATATTTCAAAATTTACAAGTTTTAATTATGGAACATTTGCTTGTATAATTGAAAATGGAAATGAAACTAAAAAAATAATTATCGATTCGAAAGATTCGAATAAAATTGATGAAAAGGAATTAAAATGGTGTGATATTTATGGCAAAATTAATAACAATGAAAATAATTTATTACAAGAAAATAGTTTTAAAATAATTTCCATTGGACCTAGTTTTGGAATTAAAATTTGGAATTTGTTTGAAACCTTTTATCATTTAAGTACAAATTTCATTAGATTCAGCAATTCTATTGTTAATAAGAGAGAATTTATTGCAAATTATTGGAGACAATATAAGAGATTGAGATTGAATGAGTATACTTTTACAAATTCTTCTCAATATGCAGTTTTTTTTATTAATAGCATTTGGAAAAATGAAGGAAAGACAAACAATAATAGAGCGTCATTTATTAAAGTTTGCAGGGAGTTTTTGGATCTTGATTTTGAAGGCGGTTTTGCTGCAAGAAGTAATGGAGACAATTTAGGTTTTGAGGACTTTGTTTATTCCAAAAAAATTTCTTTGAAAAAATACATTAAGAAAATTAAACAATCTGCATTTGTATTCAATACACCCGCAGTTCTTGATTGCCATGGTTGGAAATTAGGTGAGTTTTTAGCGATGGGTAAGGCGATTATTTCAACTCCACTTTATAATCAAATGCCTGCTGTACTAATTAATAGAAAGCATTTACTAATTGTTGAGAACGAAAAGGAAATAAAAAATAGTATCATTTTATTATTAAATGATTTAGATTTTAAGAAAAAAATGGAGATTGCAAATCGGTTATATTTTGATGAGTTTTTAGCTCCAAAAAAAGTTTTGAGTCGATTAATTGAAAGAGTATAAATGAAATTCCTCATCATCACTCACGTCCATCACAAAGAAAAAGAGAATCACTATTTTGGTTACGCGCCCTATGTGCGTGAAATGAATATTTGGCTGAAATTTGTAGATGAGGTTGTAGTTGTTGGGCCTTTGAGCGGTAGTGACATAACGCCAATTGATATAGCGTATAAGCACGATAAAATTGATTTTAGAGCAGTTCCCGATTTTAGTTTTACAAATTTTAGGAATACGGTGAGCGCATTAGGTAAGATGCCGATTCTTTTCTGGGAGATTTTTTGGGCAATGATAAAGGCCGATCACATTCATTTGCGTTGTCCTGGAAATGTTGGTTTAATAGGGTGTGTGCTTCAGATTTTGTTTCCCAATAAATCAAAAACCGCTAAATACGCCGGAAATTGGGACCCAAAAAGTAAACAGCCTTGGACGTATCGTTTTCAAAAATGTATTTTGAGCAATACCTTTTTAACGCGTAACATGCAGGTTTTGGTATATGGTGAATGGCCCAACCAAACCCAGAATATAGTACCTTTTTTTACGGCTTCGTATTCCGAAAATGAAATACTACCTTTACAAGATTTAAAAGTTACTGATGCTATGATACGGTTTGTTTTTGCCGGCACTTTAGTGGAAGGTAAAAACCCACATTATGCGATACAAGTGGTAGAAGCATTTTCTAAAAAAGGATATACAGTGCAATTGGATGTGTTTGGTGACGGAAAATTACGAACCGAATTAGAAAGGTACGTGCAGAAACGGCAATTGCAGCATTTCATTTTTTTACATGGTAATCAATTCGCTGAAATAGTGAAAAAAGCCTATCAAAACAGCCATTTCGTCATTTTACCATCTAAAAGTGAGGGCTGGCCCAAAGTACTAGCCGAAGGGATGTTTTGGGGCTGTGTGCCTTTGGCTACTTCGGTATCCTGTGTGCCCTATATGCTGGGAGAAGGTGGAAGAGGGGTTTTGTTACAAAGCGATATAACAACTGATGTACAAGGGATACAAACGCTTTTGGATAATCCGACACTTTATAATCAAAAAAGGCAAAAAGCGGTGATATGGTCACGACAGTTTACTTTGGAGCTGTTTGAAGCCGCCATTCAAAAATTAGTATAAATGCGTATCATCCAACTCATCGATTCTTTAGAAGCCGGCGGTGCCGAACGAATGGCACTACAATACGCTACTGTTTTGGCGGAGAAGGTTGCCTTTTCGGGTTTAGTGGCGACTCGCCAAGAAGGCGAATTGAAAAATGAAATTCCGGACAATGTTGCCTATCTTTTTTTAAACAAACGAAAAACCCTCGACTGGCGGGCGGTGGCTAGACTTCGAAAGTATGTGCTGAAAAATGATATTGCTTTTATACACGCACACAGTTCTTCTTATTTTTTGGCTGTTTTAGTAAAATTGACTTTGCCAAAACTTAAAATTATTTGGCACGATCATTATGGGAATAGCGCCTTTTTAGCCAATCGACCCTCTCGTATTTTACGCTTTTGCGCTCCTTTTTTTTGGGGAATTATTGCCGTCAACCAGGGTTTAAAAGACTGGTCTCAAAAAAAACTACATTTTAAAAACACCGTTTTTCTACCTAATTTTCCGCTACTAAAAACGAAAGAGAATACCGTAAAAACGATTTTAAAAGGAGAATCAGGTAAGCGAATTGTATGTTTGGCTAATCTAAGACCTCAAAAAAATCATCTATTATTGTTAAAAATTGCACAACAATTACAAGATTCTGACCCTGCGTGGACTTTTCATTTGGTGGGTAAAGACTTTCAGGATGACTATTCCAAAACAATAAAACAGGAAATACAGCAACGCGACTTACAGCAACAGGTTTTTTTATATGATTCTTGTTCGGATGTTTCGGCAGTTTTAAAACAAGCTCAGATTGGTGTCTTGACGTCTTCTTCCGAAGGATTGCCAGTGGCTTTGTTAGAATATGCTAGTGTAGGGTTGCCGGTAGTTGTGACCCTAGTAGGACAAGTTCCCGAAATAGTAAAACAAAATGGAAATGGTTTTGTAGTGGCATCCGGTGATGACGCCGCTTTTGTTCAAAGTCTCCAAAAATTAATACACGATGTTCGTCTTCGCGAAAAATTTTCTGCAAATTTGCAACAACGGGTACAGGAACAGTATTCGGCTCAAACCGTTATAAAAAAATACCTTCATTGGGTTGAATCACTTTCGTAAGATGCAAAAATCAGATCGCAACTATATTTTACTTTGTTTACTCCATGTGGGTATTGCCATGGCGGTGTATGTTGTGCCGCTTTTATCCAAGCTGTATGCGTTACTCATTGCGGTTTTCGGTTTTTATTATATAATGCGCCATCAAAACAAAAAGAATGAGGTGTTGTATGTTTCGGCTTATTTGGTTGGGGCAGAGGTTTTTTTGCGTATGACGGGTGGAAATTTTAACAACGAATACGTTAAAACGTTGGTGGCCTGTTTTATGGTACTGGGTTTTGTGCTGAGCGGTTTTTCCAGAAAAGGCTTCGTGTATTGGGTGTTTTTACTTTTACTGCTTCCCGGTATTTTGGTGACGATGACCCATGATAATCTAAATCTCGAAATCCGGAAAGCCATTGTGTTTAATATTTCGGGACCTGTTTGTTTGGGGCTTTGTGCTATTTATTGTTACCATCGCAGGCTATTGTATACCCAACTGCAAAATATTCTGGTTTTGATGGGTTTACCTGTTGTAACGACTTTGACTTATTTGGTGTTGTACAACCCTAGCGTGCAAGATGTGATTACGGGGACGCAGTCAAATTTTGAAACATCGGGAGGTTTTGGTCCCAACCAAGTTTCGACTATCTTAGGATTGGGTCTGTTTGTTTTTTTCTGCCAATTGGTGTTGCTTTCCAAATCGAAAATAATGGTAGCGGTTAACGGCTTTTTGTTTGTTTTTTCGGGTTATCGTGCTCTTGTTACCTTTTCACGGGGTGGCGTTATTACGGGTTTTGCTATGATCGTTTTGGTGTTGTTATCGCTTTATTTGCTAAGTAATTATTCGGGAAAGCAAAAATTGAAATGGATTGTGGCGTTAACAACTTTTATGGTGGGGGCAGTTTGGGTATTCAGTACTTTACAAACCCACGGCTTACTTGAAAAAAGATATGCCAATCAAGATGCGGCGGGTAGAACCAAAGAAGATCGTTTGGGAGGGCGTGAACAAGTTATGAGTAACGAATTCAAACTCTTTTCCGAAAATCCCATCTTGGGAGTAGGGGTAGGAATTGGTAAATCGTACCGAGCCCAAATGACGGGGCAGGAAGTGGCTTCTCATAACGAGATAACCCGTTTGCTTTCCGAACAAGGAATGTTCGGTTTGTGTGCCTTACTCCTGTTGCTCTTAGTTCCTTTTTCGTTTTATATGGGGCATAATCAAAATCCCTATTTTTTGTCTTTTTTTATTTTTTGGTTGTTAACCATTAACCATGCTGCTATGCGTACGGCAGCACCTGCTTTTGTATATGGACTTTGTTTGCTCAAGGTGATTTGGTTACCTCCAAACGATGCACAAAAGGAAACCCGTAAATCCTAGTTTTAGGTGAGTGTGTTGCCGCAATAAATTTCTATATTTGCCTACCAAAAACAATTTCTTTTCCCTTAGGCATGCTTTTAAAAAATAAAATGCATTTTGAGATTTCCGAACGAAAAATGATGCTTCGTTTGATGGATATCATGGTGGTGATTTCGGTGTTGAATCTCGTGCAATTTTTATTTGATTACGAGTATTTTAACTTTCTTTCGTTTAAGTATTTCAAGGTAGCGTTACTGCTATTTTATCTCAATATATTCGGTGCTATTTTCGAAATGTACAACCTGCAAACGGCAAGCAATCATTTGGAAATTCTAAAAAGTACCTTGTTAGCCGGAACTACGACGGTTTTTGTATTTTTATTTACGCCTGTTTTATCACCTGTTTTGCCTCAAAATCGCTTGCCGATTGTGGTTTTTTATGTGGTTATGGTCGGCGGACTTTTATTATGGCGGTTGTTTTATGTGTATTATTTGGCATCGCATCGTTTTAGTCAAAATGTGATTTTAATTTGTGATAAAGCACAAGTGAATGAGTTGGTGGAAGGGTTGGAAAAAGTAGATCCTCATTATAAAATTGTGGGCTACGTGAATTCAGATTCATTAGTAACAGATGCTGTCACCTCTGTACGGAGTATTCCTAAAGAAAAGTTAGCTCTTTTTGTGAAGCAAAACAGCATTTCCGAAATTGTAATTGCTTCACAAAACACCGAAGGCATTACGGCTGAGTTATATCAACAGTTACTCCATCTGTTAGAATCGGGCAAAGTGATTAGAGAATATACACAGGTCTACGAAAGCAAAACACAGCGCATTCCGGTACAGTTTATTGCCCGCGATTTTTACCGTTTTTTTCCTTTTAGTCGCAGCAACAGCAACCGATTATACTTGCTAGTCGTTCGTGTTATGGAATTGCTTTTATCCGTAATCGGGCTGTTTGTTACCGCAGTTTTGATTCCGTTTGTTTTAATTGGAAACGCTTTTGGTAATCGTGGTTCTTTGTTTTACACCCAAGAACGAATTGGAAAAGATGGGGCAGTGTTTAAAATTTACAAATTCAGAACGATGTCTGCCCATAATCCTTCCAACGTGTTGGCAAAAGTAAAAGATTGCCGTGTGACCCCCTTTGGAAAATTCATGCGCAAAACCCGTATAGATGAATTCCCTCAGTTTGTTAATGTGCTAAAGGGCGATATGGCTGTGATAGGACCGCGACCGGAACAACCTTTTTTTGTCAAGGAAATAGCCAAAGTAATGCCCTTTTACGAAACACGTCACATAATCCGACCAGGATTAACAGGTTGGGCGCAAGTGAATTACTCTTATGGTGAGTCCATCGAAGAGAGTTTGATCAAGTTGCAATACGATCTCTATTACATTAAACACCGCAGCGTTTTCCTCGATTTGAGTATTACCTTAAAAACAATTACGACTATTGTTTTTTATAGAGGGCAGTAAGGGGAGTTTAAGTGGATAAATTTAAAGATTTAAAGATTGAAGCAGGTAGCTTATTGCCTATTGCTTAAAGCTAGAATTCAAAATCAGAAATTGAGAACTAGGTATTTATTATTTAGTATGTTGCCTATAGCTTAAAGCCTATTGCCTAAAGCTAGAATTCAAAATCAGAAATTGAGAACTAGGTATTAAGTATTAAGTATTAAGTATGGTGCTTATTGCCTATAGCTTAAAGCTTATTGCTTAAAGCCTATTGCCTAAAGCCATATACACTACATGATGATTGGTATTTTTTTATTGTGCCAAGCTATTCGTAGTAGTATCAAAAAAGTGGTGATGCATAAGGGCAATACTATTAAAAAATGGGCTTTGTTGGCGATGTAAATAGTGTAGGCTACTAGTAGTATTAAGTGGAAAACCGCCAATTGATAGACTCTTTTTTTGTTTTGTATTACCGCAAAAAATACGAGTAGCACCAATAGGGGACTAAACAACAAAGCATTGTAATTGTTGGCTAATTCGTGGTGGAAGGAATAAAACCCCATCGTGATAAAAAAGAGGCCTAAAATTCCTAAGATGGTTAAGAAGGTATAATTTAGGGACTTTTTGTTCAGTACGAGCACAAGCCCTAAAAATAGGACATAGGTGTACCAATTGTTCCACCAAGAGCTTGCTTTTTCTTTTTCAAAATACAATAAAGTACTGCTTTTGCGTGCTAAGGGATGCTGCTGGTATTTAGTTTTTGCTAGGCTGTTTTTTAATTCAAAAGGCAGAAAAATGTGGGTCGCTTTTTGGTCGACTTTGGTTCCGAAAATAATGCTCGTGCCCAATTGTTCGTAAAAATGACCGTCGAAATAAGGATATAAAACCGATCGATAGGTTTGCGTTGTATCTCCTTTTTTGGTTATATAGTCCGAACCTAATGATTGGTTTAGGATATCCACCACCATTGTGGTACAGTTTTTATCGATGAATTTATAAGTGTAATAGCGTTCCTCCGAAAAGAGCGTTTTGTTGAGGTTATTAAAAATGAGTTGTTTGGCAGGTGTTTCTATTTGCAATTCTTGTTCGTAAACCGACCGTTTTTCGGCTGTATAATTGTAAATGAAATCGGCATAGGAATGGGCTACTACAAAATACTGTAAATCGCCTTTGGCAAATTTAGCTACAAAATTAGGCGTGTTAAAATCGAAAGCCCCGTAATTGTACACCACATCCAAACCTTGAACCGAATCTTTCACTCGAATGGCAGTATGGCCAAATAAGGAATACGATTCGTTTCCGGTGCCACAAGTGAGCACACTAACTTTTGCTTGGGTGGATAACGGTGTGTTTTGGGAGTAACCTTTGGCAAAAAGCAAACTCCATAACCCGACTAGATAAAGTAATTTTTGTAGCGCCTTCATATTTTTTTTTATTTTCTAAAAATACCTAAATCTACTTTCAACGAAAAAATATTCGAATATAAAGCAGTACTTTGATTGCCTAAATCGGTCAACGCATAATCTACATGTATGCCTTTGTATTGAAATCCGAGTCCGATATTGGGCTGAAAACCCACGCTAGTGGATTGGTCGAGTTGGGTGATCTTTTGAAAATTTCCTACTCCCGCTCGCAAAAAAACCAAATCGGTATAGCCAAATTCCAGTCCAACTGCGGGATCAATACTTACGAAGTCGGTCGAAATAATATCGTTGGTTTCGGTAAAACGCATGTTCAAATTGGTGGCAGCCAAAATGCTGTAATCGTAATGAATTACAAATTTTTTCGCTATTCCGAGTTGCGCTTTTGGCAAGGTAATTTCTCGGTCTTCGGGTAATTCTTGGTTTTGTCCTGGTACCGCATCGGCTATTTTTTGGTAGGCCTCTTCGTCAATGTTCCAAACGTTATAGGTTGTGGTAATATCCCGTAGCATGAGGCCAAACTGCCAATCGTTGCGATCCATTTGGATGCCAATATCAAATCCAAATCCCCACGAGTTGGCAAAATCGCCTATAATACGGCGAATTACTTTGGCATTCACCCCGTACTGCAAACCTTGAACCGGTAATTTTCGGGCATACGAAAAAGTAAAACCATAATCGGCGGTCGAAAACAAACTGATTCGGTTGTAATCGATATTGCCTTCGTTGTCAATCAAATTGGTGGTATTCATGATGTCGTCTACTCCAAAACGAATCATTGAAAATCCCCACGCGCTTTCCTCGTCAATCGGACTTGCATACGCCATGTAATCGTACTGCGCAATGTTAGCAAAGTAATTGGCGTGCATTAAGCCCAAGGCGTGGTCTTCTAAATGCACCAAACCGGCGGGATTCCAATAAACACTATTCACATCGTTTGTTGCCGCTACTGCGGTGTTGGACATGGCCAAAGCAGCCGCGTCTACACCTATATTTAGGAACTCATTCGAATATTTTCGAGCCGTTTGCGCATATTGAATGGCGCTGACAAATAAACAAGTAAAAACTAAACTTTTTCTCAAGAGTATATGGTAACGGTTGGTTGTTGGTTTGACGGCTTCAAAAATATAATTTTTTAACGAGCTTAGTTCTTGATTCTCAGAAATTATCTCAAAGAAGTTTATTTTAACGAAATTCTGTCTGCAAAAGCCGTAAGACAATCGGTTATTATGCTAAATTTGTTCTCCAAGATTCTTAATTTTTCTACACATGAACATCAAAAAGCATATTCCGAATATCATTACGTTGTTAAACCTTTTTTGCGGCTGTATTGCTTTGGTTTTTATTTCGAAAGCGGATTATGAAAACGGTTTTTATTTTGTGTGTTTGGGTATTTTCTTGGATTTTTTTGATGGTTTTTTTGCACGTCTTTTTAAAGTATCGAGTCCGTTGGGGTTGCAATTGGATTCTTTAGCCGATATGGTGACCAGTGGTGTGGTGCCGGGCTATGCTATGTTTGTTTTATTGCAACATGCTCAACATGAAATTACGGAAAGTTCTTTTTTTCCGTATTTAGGCTTTATCATTACTTTGGGCTCTTGTTACCGCTTGGCCAATTTTAATATCGATACACGTCAAACCGATTCGTTTATTGGGTTGCCAACGCCAGCAAATGCTTTATTTATTTTAAGTTTGCCTTTGGTGTTGCAGTATACCGATTCGTTATTTGTCTTGGAATTGTTTACTAATCAATGGTTTTTGTTATTGGTTATTGTTAGTAGTGCTTTTATTTTAAATGCCGAAATTCCGTTGTTTTCCTTGAAAGTAAAAAAGTTTAAGTTAAAAGACAATGCTTTGCAAATTGGCTTTTTGCTGCTTTCTTTTTTATTGGTCGTTTTTTATGCCTTTTTAGGGATTACGTTGGTTATCATTTTATACGTTGCATTGTCTGTTTTTGCTAATGCCTTTTTGAAAAAGTAGTGCTTGATTATGAGAAAATCGCCTAAGCGTAAAACCACATACAAACGCAGTGCTAAATCGAATTCTTCTTCCTTAAAACGCTTGTTTCAACGTTTTTTGTTGTTGTTTTTTTTAGGTTGTTTTGTGTTTGTGTTGTATCATTTCAGAAGTGGGCTTGCTTATTATTTTAGTTTTAAAACCGATAAAACGTTGGTTGGTGAAGAAAAGCGCATTTCGGATGTGCGCAATATACAGGTAATAGAAAACCACAAAGGCAAGGTGTTGGGAATTGATGTTTCGGAGTTTCAGGAAAAAATTGATTGGGATTTGGTGGAAACCGTAGAAGAAACCTATCCGATTCATTTTGTTTTTGTTAGGGCAACTGCAGGATGTGATCGTTTGGATCGGCGGTTTAAACGCAATTGGAAAGCCGTTCAAGATCGAAAATTGATTCGTGGTGCCTACCATTATTACCGTCCGAACGAGAATTCAATTCAACAAGCTGCTTTTTTTATTCAGCATGTGCATCTGGAAAAAGGCGATTTGCCTCCCGTTTTAGATATCGAAAAGTTGCCCAAAACCCAGTCGATTGATAGTTTGAAAGTAGGTTTGCATCGCTGGTTGGATAAGGTAGAAGCGCATTATAAAGTCCGCCCCATTATTTATTCGGGTGAGCGTTATTACGATGATTTCTTAAAAGAAGAGTTTAGTGATTATGTTTTTTGGATTGCCAATTACAATTTTTACCGCGAAAAAATGGATTCGGATTGGTTGTTTTGGCAGTTCACCGAAAAAGCGTCGGTAACGGGTATTCCACGACTGGTAGATGTGAATGTTTACAACGGTGATTTGCAGCAATTGCAGTTTATTACCGTGGATTGACTTATTGGGGATAGTTGATGGTTGGTAGGAATAATTCTTAAAAACGTGTTTTTCAATTCATAAAAATCGGTTTTTAGAGAATTTGGTGATTTTGCCGGCTCACTTGATGCCTTTACTGTTTACTCGATTCTTATTGGTAAAATTCAACCCTATTCCCGGTATGGGCGGCACTGTTTTATTTCTCACTAGCACCATTTTCTTTGTATATCCAACTTGTGGTTTAATATTTTTGTACTTTTGAAAAAAAGAGAAACTATGAGAACAATACAAGTAAATATACCCGATAGTGTTGATTTAAAAGATTACGATTTTTCAATGATAATAGCGTCAAAACTTTATGAGGATGCAAAATTATCGGCAGGGCAAGCTGCAGAAATAGCTGGCCTAACCAAAAGGGCATTCCTAGAAATACTTGGGAAATATGGTGTTTCCATATTTAGTAATTCAATAGATGATTTACAATCCGATATAGCAAATGCATAAAATAATAATTTCCGATACAAGTACGCTAATTATTCTTCATAAAATAAACGAACTTAATATCTTGCAACAAGTTTATGGAGAACTTATTACTACTCCTGAAATTGCTGAAGAATTTGGAGAAAAATTACCAGATTGGATAACTGTACAATCCGTAACTGATGAAAAGTATCAAAGGTTTTTGGAAACACAAGTAGATCGTGGCGAAGCAAGTGCAATTGCATTAGCGTCGGAATTTGAAGATGTTACCTTATTATTGGATGATCTTAAAGCTCGCAAATTAGCGCTACAATTAAAACTTAGGACAACTGGAGCCTTGGGGGTAATACACAAAGCAAAACAAATGGCCATTATACCAAAAGTTAAGCCTTTCATTGATAAAATGTTGTTGACGAATTTCCGAATATCTAAGAATATTATTGATGAAATTCTAAAGTTGAATGACGAATAAATTGCCAGCTACTAAAACAAGAAACTGTTGTGTAGCGCTCCTTTGCGATATTTTAAGCGGATAATTTAAGAAATTCTTTTGCGTCCTTTGCGGTTAAACTTGCAGAGGTCGTGTCTTTAAAACTCCAGTTTCTTTTTGCGGAGTTCGAAGTTTTGTCCTAAATACACACGTCGAACCATTTCGTCTTCGACTAATTCTTCAGGAATACCGGCTTTTAGGATTCCTCCTTCAAACATTAAATAGGTTTTGTCGGTGATGGCGAGGGTTTCTTGTACGTTGTGATCGGTGATTAGGATGCCGATGTTTTTGTTTTTGAGTTGCGCTACAATACGCTGAATGTCCTCTACCGCAACAGGGTCTACTCCTGCAAAGGGTTCATCTAATAAGATGAATTTTGGGTCGGTAGCGAGGGCGCGAGCAATTTCGGTACGGCGACGCTCACCACCCGAAAGTAAATCGCCACGGTTGGTGCGAATGTGTTCTAAGCTAAACTCGGCAATTAATTCCTCCATTTTGGCAATTTGAGCTTCTTTAGGAAGTTTGGTTAACTGCAAAACGCTTAGAATGTTGTCTTCGATGCTTAGTTTTCTAAAAACGGATGCTTCTTGAGCTAAATAACCAATGCCGTGTTGGGCTCTTTTGTACATCGGGAAATCGGTAATGTTCATTTCATCTAGATAAATATTACCCGAATTGGGTTTTACCAATCCCACAATCATGTAAAAAGAAGTTGTTTTTCCGGCTCCATTCGGACCTAAAAGGCCCACGATTTCTCCTTGATTTACTTCTACAGAAATCCCTTTTACCACACTGCGTCCTTTGTAGGTCTTGATTAAATTATCGGCTCTTAATTTCATGTTTTTAAAGTTGCTAAGTAGCATAGTTACTACGTAACTAAGTTTTTGTAATTGCAAAGAAACGAATTTCGTCTATTTGGTTTTAGGTTTTAACTTCAATTTTGGTTTTTAAATTCGGTTAGCTAGAATTTAGAAACAGCCATCAGATTTCTGTCAACTACCACTATTTTTGTTTCTCTAGCTCTTCCCAAAATTCGTACGCTCTTCGCAAATGAGGAATCACAATCGTACCACCTACAAGTGTTGCAATTCCCATGGCTTCCATCATTTCTTCTTTGGAAACACCTTCTTTGTAACTTGTTTCTAAATGGTATTTTACACAATCGTCGCAACGCAAAACCGTTGATGCTACTAGGCCTAAAAGTTCTTTTGTTTTTACATCCAAAGCTCCTTCGGCATACGCATTCGTGTCTAAATTGAATATTCTTTTGATGATTTTGTTATTGTCGGCCAACAATTTTTCGTTCATTTTAGAACGGTAATCGTTGAATTCTTGTACACTATTGCTCATAATTTAGTCTTTTTGTTTTTTGTATACCAATTTAGATATTAAAATGCTGATTTCATAGATGAGTAACATCGGGAGTGCTACAATCGTTTGGCTCACTACATCGGGAGGTGTTACGATTGCCGCTATAATTAAGATGGCAATGACCGCATATTTCCAGTATTGACGGAGTATTTGAGGAGTAACCAATCCCAACGCGGTTAAAAAGTAAATGATTATAGGAAGTTCAAAAAACAAGCCCCCGGCTAATACGCTGGTTTTTACCAATCCGATATAGGAATCGATTGTGAATTGATTGACGACAACATCACTGATGGTAAAGGTGGCTACGAAATTAATCGACATCGGGATGATGATAAAATAGCCAAAAAGCACGCCTAAGAAAAACAATAAAGAAGAAACCACAATGAACAATCGAGCATTTTTCTTTTCATTATGGTATAAGGCCGGACTTATAAAACGCCATATTTCCCATAAAATATACGGAAAACTCAGTATGAATCCACATAAAATGCACATCCATACAAAAATGTTCACCTGTCCTTCCATTTCGGTATTCTGAATCACAAAGGATAAATCGGTAATGCAGATGCTATCTACACCCAACTGATGTGCTAAATCGCAAAAGAAAACATAGGTAAAGAAAGTAGGACGCGTGGGACCAAAAATGATGACATCAAATAGATAATCGCTGATAAAATACGTGGCAATCGCCATGATTATAATGGCAATAGTGCTTCGTACGAGTAACCATCTTAATTCTTCGAGATGGTCTAAAAAAGACATTTCGGTAACTATTTTTTTTGCCATTATACAATTCCTTCTTTTAAAATGTCATGTAAATGCAATACCCCTATGTATTGGCCGTTTTCGGCTACAATTAATTGCGTAATCGAAAAATCTTCTAAAATATGTAAGGCCTCAACTGCCATGGTTTCGGGCGTTACTATTTTTGGGTTTTTGGTCATGATGTCTTTTGCTGTTAAATGCGCAATCGAATCGTTGTCGTTTAACATTCTACGAACATCCCCATCGGTTATGATTCCGACTAAAGTATTATTTTCGATAACGGCTGTGACTCCGAGTCTTTTTTCGGATATTTCGAAAATGGCTTTTTTAACCGAATCGTCAGGATGAACCATTGGCTTTAGAGAGTTTTCGATCATATCTTTAACACGTAATAAGAGTTTTTTACCTAGAGCACCTCCGGGATGGTATACTGCAAAATCTTCGGGTTTAAAATCGCGTAATTCCATCAAAGCTATGGCTAAGGCATCACCCATGACCAACTGCGCGGTTGTACTGTTGGTTGGTGCTAGGTTAATGGGGCAAGCTTCGGTTTCTACGGTGGTGTTTAGGACGTACGTTGAGCCTTTGGCTAGGAAAGAAGTCGTATTTCCTGTCATACCGATTAAGGTATTTCCAAAACGCGTTAATAGCGGAACCAGTACTTTTATTTCGGGGCTATTCCCGCTTTTGGAGATGCAAATAATCACATCGTTTTCTTGTACCATTCCCAAATCACCGTGGATGGCCTCGGCGGCATGCAAAAACAAAGACGGTGTTCCGGTGGAATTAAAAGTAGCGACCATTTTTTGTGCAATAATGGCACTTTTTCCGATGCCTGTTACAATTAAACGGCCTTTGCTTTCGTATATGGTTTGCACTGCTTTGCTGAAATTTTCATCGAGGTAATCGATTAGTTTGCTAATAGCTTCACTTTCAGATAAAATGGTTTTTTTGGCGATGGCCAATATATTTTCTTTAGTAATCAAAACAGAATCGTTAAAGTTTGTGTGTATAAAAGAAAGTTGTATCTTTATATGATGCAAATTTAGACAAAATACCATATAATAAAGAATGAATTCAAACGAAATTGAAATACATAAGGAATTAAAGAAGTATTTCGGCTTTAGTCAATTTAAGGGCTTACAGGAGCAAGTAATTCAAAGTATTTTGAATAAAAAAAACACCTTTGTGATTATGCCTACAGGAGGCGGAAAGTCGCTCTGTTATCAATTACCCGCTTTAATTCAGGAAGGAACCGCAATTGTAGTATCACCTTTAATTGCATTAATGAAAAACCAAGTAGATGCTATTCGGAGTTTGTCCTCAGAAAACGGAATAGCACATGTTTTAAATTCTTCGCTTACCAAATCAGAAATCACCCAAGTTAAAGCCGATATTACTGCTGGAATTACCAAGTTGTTATACGTTGCCCCCGAGTCGTTGACCAAAGAAGAATATGTGCAGTTTTTACAGAGTGTGCCTATTTCTTTTGTGGCTATCGATGAAGCGCACTGTATTTCGGAATGGGGACATGATTTTAGACCCGAATATCGAAATTTACGCCATATTATCAAGCAATTGGGAGATGTTCCGGTAATTGGATTGACCGCTACGGCTACGCCAAAAGTACAGGAAGATATTTTAAAAAACCTGGACATGACCGATGCGAATACTTTTAAAGCCTCGTTCAACCGGCCTAATTTGTATTATGAGGTTCGTACTAAAACGAAAAATGTGGAATCGGATATTATTCGGTTTATTCGCCAACATAAAGGCAAATCAGGAATTATTTATTGCTTGAGTCGCAAAAAGGTAGAGTCGATTGCAGAAGTTTTGCAGGTCAATGGCATTAGTGCCGTTCCGTATCATGCCGGACTAGATGCCAAAACCAGAGCCAAACACCAAGATATGTTTTTGATGGAAGATGTCGATGTGGTGGTGGCAACTATTGCTTTTGGAATGGGTATCGATAAACCCGATGTGCGTTATGTGATTCATCATGATATTCCCAAATCATTAGAGAGTTATTATCAGGAAACGGGTCGCGCAGGACGTGATGGAGGAGAAGGACATTGCTTGGCGTATTACTCGTATAAAGATGTTGAAAAATTAGAGAAATTCATGTCGGGCAAACCGGTTGCAGAACAAGAAATTGGTTTTGCCTTGTTGCAAGAAGTGGTAGCGTATGCCGAAACGTCTATGTCGCGACGTAAATTTTTATTGCATTATTTTGGTGAAGAATTTGACAGCGAGACAGGAGAGGGTGCCGACATGGATGACAACGTACGCAATCCGAAAACCAAGGTGGAAGCCCAAGATGCAGTAGTGAAATTGTTAGAAATTGTACGCGATACCAAACATATTTACAAGTCGAAAGAAATTGTGTTTACCTTAATTGGTCGGATTAATGCCGTTATAAAAGCACATAAAACGGATACCCAATCGTTTTTTGGTTCGGGTTCTGATCATGATGAAAAATATTGGATGGCTTTGTTGCGACAAGTTTTGGTTGAAGGCTTTCTTTCTAAAGATATCGAAACGTACGGGATCATTAAAATTACCCCTAAAGGCCTGGATTTTATTAAAAACCCAAGGTCTTTTATGATGTCGGAAGATCACGAGTACAGCGAAAACGAGGATGATACCATAGTTACGGCTTCCAAATCTTCGGCTACAGCGGATGAGGCTTTGATGGAAATGTTGCGCGAATTGCGTAAAAAAGTGGCTAAAAAATTAGGCGTGCCTCCTTTTGTCGTTTTTCAAGATCCTTCCTTGGAAGATATGGCCTTGAAATATCCCATTACGATTCCGGAATTGTGCAACATTCACGGGGTAGGAGAAGGGAAAGCCAAAAAATATGGCGCTGATTTTATCGCCCTGATTAACCGTTATGTAGAAGATCATGATATTATCAGACCCGATGATTTGGTAGTGAAATCTACTGGAGTGAACTCGGCAAATAAATTATATATCATTCAGAACATTGACCGCAAACTACCGTTAACCGATATTGCTTCGGCAAAAGGATTATCCATGGATGCGTTGATTAAGGAAATGGAACAGATTGTATATTCGGGTACCAAATTAAATATCAATTATTGGTTGGATGATTTATTAGATGAAGACCAACAAGAAGAAATTCACGATTATTTTATGGAATCGGATTCGGATAAAATAAACGATGCCTTAAAAGAATTTGATGGCGAATATGATATAGATGAGCTGCGTTTGATGCGTATTAAATTTATTAGTGAAGTGGCTAATTAGGTTTTTTTTAAGCTGCAAAGTCTCAAAGGTACAAAGGTACAAAGGTCTTAAAGTCGATTGTTTGAAACTTTCGGTTTTAAGACTTTTCGTTTTCTAGATATACTTCTCCGCGGTGGGGTTTTAGGGCATCTCGAACGGCTAACATATTTTCTTCGGTTACCACCATATAAGCGAGTGCTAACATTTCATTTTTAATTTCAAAACCCGTGATATTTGGGGTTAGCTTTTCAATCGTAATGAACTCTTTCAAATGAATTTCATGATGTTCGGCTATTTTTGCGGCAGCAGGTCCTCTAAAATCCCAAATTAATTTAATTTTTCGTGACATTTTCTTGTTTTTGATGGCAAATTTACAAACTTTGCTTTTTAAACTATCCCTTTATCATTAAAACTAGCCTATGAGAAATTTTTTGATTTTGCTCTTCCTTTTTATTTCGCCCTATTTTTATGCACAAACCTTAACTCTCGAAAAAGCCAATCATTTGGCTAGTTTGCCGATTACCTGTTTGCAACAAGAATATCCCAATAAATTAAGTCAGTTGTTGCAGGATAGTACCGAAATTCAGTCGCCTAAAGTATTGCATCCGGCGTTTTATGGTTGTTTTGATTGGCATTCGTCGGTGCACGGGCATTGGAGTTTGGTCTATCTATTACAACATTTTCCAGATTTAAATCAAAAGGAATTGATTATCGAAAAATTAAAGGTGAATTTGTTTACAGCCAATATTCAAGCTGAAATAGCCTATCTTTCTAAGATACACGAAAAATCATTTGAACGTACTTACGGCTGGGCTTGGTTGTTGCAATTGCAGTTGGCTTTGGATACAAGTGATGGGGCGTACGCTAAAGAATTAGCGCAACAGTTGCAGCCTTTGAGTGACTTGATTGTAATACGTTATCTGGAATTTTTGCCCAAATTGCTTTATCCCGTTCGAGCAGGAACACATACCAATACGGCATTCGGATTATCCTTAGCTTGGGATTATGCCGTGCATAGTAATCATGCGGTTTTACAAAAAGCGATAAGAGAAAATGCATTGCGTTTGTTTTTAAAAGACGAAAATTGTCCCTTTACTTGGGAACCCAGCGGTACCGATTTTTTATCACCTTGTATGGAGGAATTGGGCATTATGCAACGGGTGATGGATTCGGCTTCATTTTTGAAATGGGTCAAAGCATTTGCTCCTAATTTATCTGATAAAAAATTCAGTTGGGAAGTAGCTCAGGTTTCCGATAGAACCGACGGACATTTGGTTCATTTGGATGGATTGAATTTTAGTCGGGCTTGGAATTTGTTTTACTTGGCTAACCACTATCCCAAACAATATGGGCATTTAAAAACTATAGCCAACCAACATCTTCAATTTTCCTTACCTTCGGTTGTAGATGGTAATTATGAAGGCGAACATTGGTTGGCTACGTTTGCTTTGAAAGCGTTTGATTCGGTTGGCAAGTAGTCTTACGGAATCAATTGTAAACTTTTAAGCCAATTTTCGCATACCACTGGCCAGTATAAACTCGTGTCTTTTACACCTAGGCCAAAACCATGACCACCGACTTTGTACACGTGCATTTCGGCACTTACTTTATGTTGTTTAAAAGCCATATAATAATTGATGCTGTTTTCTACAGGAACAGCTCCGTCATCGGTAGCGTGAATTAAAAAAGTAGGCGGTGTGTTAGCGCTAACTTGTAATTCGCCTGAATATTTCTCGATTGTTTCTTGCGTTGGATTTTTTCCTAATAAAGCATTACGAGAACCCATGTGGGTGTATTTTTCGTTCATGGTGATTACTGGGTAAACCAAAATTGAAAAATCAGGTCTTGCACTTACCGCTGTAGTGGGTTCGTACACCTTATCTTCAAAATGAGTAGCAATAGTGGCGCCTAGATGGCCACCAGCCGAAAAGCCCAAAACACCAATTTTATTGGTATCCAGATTCCATTTTTTTGCATTCGAACGAATATAACGCATGGCTTCTTGTGCATCTTGTAAAGGCGCAATAGTTTTATTGGTAGCAATTAAATCGTTGGGTAAACGGTATTTTAAAACAAAAGCTGTAATTCCTAACGAATTGAACCATTTGGCTACTTTAAAGCCCTCTTTATTCATGGCCAAATGAGTATAGCCTCCTCCCGGAAAAATCAAAACAGCGGTTCCGTTACTTTTTCCATTTTCTGGCTCAAAAATACTTAATGTAGGAATGGCTACTTGTGAAGTACTTTTTACCGTTCCATCTTCTTCCAGTTGTGGTTTTTCGGCATAGTCTTTTGCTTCTATGCTATTGGGAATTTTAGAAGACCATAAATTGATGGTTTTTTGTTGTGCATAACCTCCAAAAGTTAGGCAAAACCCAAGTACAAACAGTAAAAAGGGTATCTTTTTCATGGCATTATTTTATTTAATTCCGGCTTGTAAAAGCTTAAGCTCTGGATTTTGCAATAATTTTATTTGTTGAAGTGCAATTTTCGCCACTTCATTGGCTCCCAATTCTGATAAATGGGTATCATCATCTTTATCGGAGGTATAGTAGGGATTTTCGCCTGCTTTGTAATGCAAATGCAGTTTTTTAGAGCCTTCTGGTCCGTATTTTTGTTCTAATAATTCGGTATGGTATTGCATGTCTACAAAAGGAACATTGTATTGTTGTGCTACCAAACGAACTTCGAGCGGATATTCTCCGTGAGAATCGACTAAAACCCCATTTTCATTAAAATCACGTCTTACTATAGAAGTAAACAAAATCGGAATAGCTCCTTTACTTCTGGCTTCGGTGACAAATTTAATTAAGTTATAACGATACGCAGTGTGCGGGTTGGTGTAACGTGCCGAATCCTTTATTTTTTGATCATTATGGCCAAATTCGATAAATACATAATCGCCTTTTTTTAGTTTTTGATATACTTCGTCCCATTTTTTTTCATTGATGAAACTTCGGGTACTGCGGCCGTTAATGGCTTTGTTTTCAAAAATCAGATTGTCTTTTAAATACGGTTGTAGTACCTGTCCCCAACCGTGTTCTGGATTTTTTTCTGGATCCTTTTTGTTGGCCATGGTCGAGTCGCCAATGCCGTAAATAGTGGTTTTTTGAGCCGATACTGCCACTGAGAGCAGTAGTAATAAAGATGCTAATTGTATTTTCATTGTTTTAAATTTTTATTTTGCAGCTGTTGGAATAGTAGCGCGTTCGCCAATTACTAAATTGTTCATGATGATGTTTTCGGTGTATTCAGAACTAATAGCATTTTTGGCTGCTTTGATTTCGATGTTGTCGAAATACAGATCGTGGACTTTTTTATCGGGAAATCCTTGTATTACAATTCCGGTTTGGTTGGCTTTGTTACACGAAATATTGCTGAAATAAGCATTGGAGATTTCGGTTTGATGTCCTTTTCCTTCTCCCATGTAATTGGCTGTGATGTAAATGGCATCTTCCACTTCATCTAA
This sequence comes from Flavobacterium agrisoli, assembly GCF_016522065.1. Taxonomy (GTDB): domain Bacteria; phylum Bacteroidota; class Bacteroidia; order Flavobacteriales; family Flavobacteriaceae; genus Flavobacterium; species Flavobacterium agrisoli. The sequence continues at coordinate 32,707 of NZ_JAEHFV010000006.1, forward strand.
TTTGATATTGCGTGCGTATATGTTTTTGATGTATCCACCGCGATCGGCATTGGTTTTAAAATAAATGCCTCTTTTAAGGTAACCAATTGTTTGGCAATTTTCGATGAAAACATTTTGAACGCCTGCTGACATTTCACTTCCTAAAACCACTCCGTGTAAACCTTTAAAATTGCAATTTCGAATTACAATATTTTCGCTTGGTGTATTGGAATTAGCTCGACCTTCGGTGTCACGACCTGCTTTGATGGCAATGTTGTCGTCGCCGTTATCAAAATGGATGTTTTCGATTAGGACATTTTTTGCATATTCGGGATCAATACCGTCGTTGTTTTTGTTTAAGGAATGGTAACGCAAATTGCGAATGGTGATGCTTTCCGATTTCAGTAAATGTAAACACCAAAAAGGAGCATCTTCGATTTTGACACCCTCTACCAAAATGTTTTTACAATTAAAAAATTGAATCAGTTGCGGTCTTAAAAAATAGCCTTTTCCAAATTTTCTTTCGGATATGGGTGTGTTGTTGTGGTTCATTTCTCTGGTTTTGGCTTTTCCAGGGCCTTCTTTTTCTTTGAAAGAATGCCAGGTTTTTCCGCCTTCGCCATCAATAGTTCCTTCGCCTGTAATGGCTATGTTGGTGCAATTATAGGCGTAAATCAAAGGACTATAATTATAAATGAAAGTGCCTTCCCAACTGGTGGGTACCAAAGGCAAATAATCATCAGGATTGTCGCTAAAACGAAGGATTGCATTTTTGTCAATTTGCAATTTGACATTACTGACAAAATGAATTGGGCCGTTTAGTTGGTAGTCCCCTTCGGGCACCACAATCGTTCCTCCCTTGTTTTTTTGACAAAGCGCCATGGCTTTGTCAAAATATTTTTTGTCATTTGCAATGGCATTTCCTTTGGCACCTAATTTTTTTACGTTTACCGAATAATCCGGAATAGTAGGCAACTGAATGGCATTTACAATGGCATCGGCTTTTTGAGTATGAAAATCAGATTCTTGTGTGAATGCCGTACAAGCAAATAATAGGATTAATAAACTCCAATTTCTGTTCTTACGGTTTGTTTTATTAATTTTAATCATTTGGTGTATGCTTTGCTATTTACAAGATTTTCTTTTTTAGAACTACATTTTGTGCTTATTCCAAATTGTTTTTCTTTTTCCATTTGTAGAATTTTTTCAGGACTTCTTTCGGCTCGTTAGAGTACCAGCTGTATCCATTTCTACGTTCAGCCCCAATTTCTTCTAAACTGTATTTTTTTATTCCGTCACGGTCACAAAAGAACGGTTTGTTGTTGTCTAATTCCATAAAACGTGCCCATAAAAAGGGTGCATCGGGTTCGTTAACCAATTTGGTATCGGTAACTTTTCCGTTTTCGTCGTATACACGTTCTACTTTGGTATCGGTTATTTTTACCTTTCTAAACCAATCGTCTGCGGCGGTTACGGCTGTCACAATTTCGGGAGAAGGTCTGTCAATGCTCATTAACAAAAGTACCAATTTTGCCGATTCTTTTCCGCTTAAAGACGCAAGTTCATAGGCTCTGGCGTTGGTAGGTAGAAAGGTTACTTCGTCATGTTGGGCACACCATGCGGTTAATACACCATCTTGTTTGTACTGTGTTTTTAAGATGCAGCTAATTCCTTTTTCAAAAGCAACCTGACAGTTTTTAATTTTGTCTTCGGGAATATCAATAGTGTAAAATTTCTTGTAATCAATGATGCTTTTTAGCAATACCATGATGTTGTACATGGAGTTATCGTTGTACGTAATGTGGGTGTAATATCCTTTTTTAAGCGGGTAATATTGTGGCCAACCTCCGTTTTCGTATTGTGCTTTAAGAATATAATCCAATCCTAATAGAAAAGCCGCTTTGTACCGCTCATCGGGAACTTCTTGATAGATTCGACCTAAGAAATTCATTTCTTGATAGGTGGCGTTGTTGTCGGTGGTGCAGCCTTTTGGGTCGCTTTTTTCGGCTTTTAATTTGGCTTTCTCTTCCTCCGAAATCGGTTTTTGCATTTCGATGTTTTTGTGCCATCCGCCTATGTCTTTTTGGTAAAGCAATACGTTTTCGGCGACTGCTTTGGCTACTTCGGTTTGAAACCAAGCTGTTGGATTCTTACGAACGATATCAACCCATTTGTTGTATCCCATTTGAGCTTGCAAGGAGCCTGTAATGATTAGTAATAAAAGTGGTATTTTTTTGATTAAGTTGTTCATTGGTTTTTATTTAGTGAATTTTATCCAGTCGATTAAAACATTCCCGGCGTCGTTTATCTTTCCTTCTCTAAGAGCAACAAAACCGATTTTGGCTCCTATCCATTTTCCCTCTTTAGCAGTAAAAGGCTTTCCGAAGGTTTCAAAATTTGTTCCGTTTTCGCTGTATTCAAAAGTGCATACAGCTCCTTTGGTTACGTTAACTCTGAGATAAAAGGTATTTGATTGTAACGCTTTGCTTTTGCTTTCTGTTTCGGTTCCTTTTTTATCTGCATTTTGGCAGGTTACTTGCGATAAAAACAGTTTCCCGTCTTTTTGACTTACTTTTAAATAGGTGTAATCCAAACCTAAAATGACCAATCCAGTTTGTTCTCCATCAAAACGCGCGTTAAAAGTCATTTTGGTTGTAGCGGTAAAAACTTCGTCTGGGAATTTTTGCAATAACAGATTTGGAACATCAAATAAATTGGTCGCATTTTCAGGAGTGGGTTGGCAGTATAAGGTATAGTAACCCATAGTAGAAGGGAAGCCCCAGTATACTTGTGGATTAGCATGCCATTGCCATTGTAAGCCCAATTGTGGTTTGTCAAATTCATCCGATACGGTTAAAGGTGTAACAGGGAAATTTGATTTTCCGACATTTGGCTTTTTGTAAGTGAGAACCGGTTTTCCTATTTCTTTGCCATAGGGTTCTCCAATAATAGGCCAATCTTTTTTCCATTGCATGGGCTGCAAATGTACAATTCGCCCGTAAGCACCTTTGTCTTGAAAGTGTAAGAACCAATCTTCACCCGTTTGAGTGGTTACCCAAGCACCTTGATGTGGGCCGTTTATTGGTGTATTGCCCTGATCCATTACTTTTCTTTTTTCATAAGGACCCCAAACGTTTTTAGAACGCAACACGGTTTGCCATCCTGTTGGAACTCCACCAGCAGGAGCAAAAATATAATAGTAACCGTTGCGTTTGTAAAATTTTGGCCCTTCGATAGTGGTTTCTCCTTCATGCCCATCAATAATGATTACATCATCCTGATTTGCTTGTAAGGTTTCTTTTTCTAGAGTACAAACGGCTAGTAATGATTTTATTCCGGCTCGGCTTCCTGCAAAAGCATAGGTCAAGTAAATTTTCCCGTCTTCATCCCAAAGCGGAGTAGGGTCAATCAATCCTTTTCCTTCTTTGATTAGCATTGGTTTTGACCATTTACCTAATGGATCAGTGGTTTTTACCACAAAGATTCCGTAATCTGGATCGGGATAAAAAATATAAAACTCGTTGTTGTGGTATCGTATACAAGGCGCCCACACGCCACCACCGTGTTGTGCTTTGGAAAAAACCTCGGAGGGTTCTAATTTTGGTAAGGCATAATTAACCAAAGTCCAGTTTACTAAATCTTTGGAATGTAAAATAGGCAAGCCCGGAATGCAATTAAAAGAAGAAGCGGTCATGTAATAATCGTCACCGACGCGTATGGCATCGGGGTCGGAGTAATCACTATGCAAAATTGGGTTGCTGAAGGTTCCGTTTCCGTTATCAGCAATCCCAATTTCTTCTTTTAAAGTTTGGTTTTTATTTTGAGCCACTACTTCAGCCATGGTGGTAAAGGCTATGGCTAAAGCGACAGTGGTACTTTTGAAGTACTTCATTTGAAAATTTATCGGTTTAATTCTAACGCAGCTAAGATAAATGGTCCAGTTGCTTTTGGGTCATTGTCTTTTTTACGTTCGTTTACATAGTATTCGTAAGAACCATCGCGATATGGATTACCTCCTAAACCAGCCACAGCACAGGCTTGTGTAATTACGACTTCGCCGTTAGGTCCCACTTTGATTAAATCTTTCACCATTGCATCAAAAGTTTGATTGGCAATTTTTTTGTATTTCGCTGGTAAGTATCCTTTGTTGGCTCCTTTAGCAAAAGCATAGGCAAACATAGCCGAACCAGAAGCTTCTAGGTAATTTCCTTCGCGGTTACCCATATCGGTAACTTGGTACCATAAACCTGATTTGTCTTGTACTTTTACCAAAGCTTCAGCTGTTTCGTTTAGATAGCTAACCAATTCTTTTTGTTTAGGATGATCTTTAGGCATATAATCCAATACATCGACTAAAGCCATTACATACCAACCCAAAGAGCGCGACCAAAAGTTTGGCGATTGTCCGGTTTGTTTGTTAGCCCAAGCCATTTCTTTACTTTCGTCCCAAGCATGGTACAATAAACCGGTTTTAGGATCTTTTGCATTTTTTTGAATCAGCTCAAATTGTTTGGCGATATCATCAAAACTTTTTCCCTTTTCAAAAGTAGCCGTATATTCTGCGTAAAAAGGCTCTCCCATATACAATCCGTCTAACCACATTTGGTTTGGATAGATTTTTTTGTGCCAAAATCCACCACTTGGTGTACGAGGTTGTTCTTCTATTTGTTTACGAAGCAACTGCATCGCTTTTAAATATTTATCTTCTTTTGTTTTGGCATACACATCAAATAATAAACGACCTGCTACAATCATATCGATGTTGTATTTCTCTAGGCTGTACGTTTTGATTGATCCATCGGCCTCAATAAAATTATCCACATAGCTTTTTACGTAATTTTCATACGTTTTATTGGGTCTGGTATGATCTAATTCTTCAATAGAAGTTAACACCAATCCGTGAACATAATCCCATTTTGGCGCTTTGGCATCATCGATCATCCAAGATTCTGGATGCGCTTTTATAAGGGTTTGTGCCATTCTATCCGACCATTTTTGATTGGTTTGGATTTTTGAAGAATCCACAACGGTAGTGTTTTTTGTTTTGCAACTCAAAATAGACATCGCTAATGCCAATGTTGCCACTTTAAAAAGGTTTTGTTTTGTTTTTAACATGATAGTTTATTATTTGTTTAATTCTAAGGCAGCCATTATAAATGGTGCTGTTCCGTGTGAGTTATCGATTTTAATTTTTTCGCTAATATAATAATCAAAAGAGCCATCTCTATAAGGATTACCTCCCAATCCAGCACTTCCGCAAATTTGTGTTAAATGAAGTTCTCCGTCAGGATCAACTATTATTAGTTTTTTTACAACTGCGTCGAATGCTTTTTCAGCAATTAATTTATATTTGGGCGGTAAATATCCCTTATTTGCTCCTTTGGCAAAAGCATAACTAAACATGCAAGATCCAGATGCTTCTAAATAATTGCCCTTTTTTTTCCCCATATTGGTTACTTGAAACCACAATCCAGATTTGTCTTGGTATTTTGCTATACCTTCAGCAGCTTGATTAAGAAATTTTATCAAGGTAACCCGTTTCGGATGGTCTTTGGGCATATAGTCTAAAACATCTACGAGAGCCATTACGTACCAACCAATTGAACGCGACCAAAAATTTGGAGAGCGTCCTGTAACCGGATCTGCCCAAGCGATTTTTTTGCTTTCGTCCCAAGCATGGAAAAGTAAGCCTGTTTTGGGGTCGTAAGTATGTTTTTGAATTTCTTCAAACTGTTTTACAACATCACTCAAATTTTTTCCGTTTTCAAATTCAACGGTATATTGTGCGTAAAAAGGAGCTTCCATGTACAAGCCGTCTAGCCACATTTGAAAGGGATAAATGTCCTTATGCCAAAATCCACCAGAATTTGTACGGGGATGATTTTTTAATTTCTCAGCTAAAAAATGGATGGTATTTAAATACTTTTGGTCGCCTGTTGTTTTGTATAAATTAAAAAGCACTTTACCTGTATTTATGACATCCAGGTTGTGTTCTTCTTTAGTTATTCCTAAAATAGCTCCAGAGGGTTCTATTACACTATCTATATAATTTTTAATGTAGTTGTAATAAACTTCGTTTTTTGTCTTGCCATATAACTTGTCAAAAGCATAAAGTGTAAGTCCTGTTTTGTAATCCCATTTGAGTTTGTCGTTATTGTCTATTTTCCAAGCTTCAGGATATCTTTTAACAATTGAAAGAGCCATTCTTTCCGAATATTTCAGTTTTTCTGAAATTACTTCTGTTTGTTTGGTATTGTTTTGGGAGTAAACGGGCAACTCTATACTTAAAAAGTAACATAGCGCTAAAACGGAAAGCAAATTTGAAATTACCTTATTTAACATTGTACTGTATTTTATAGAGTTACTAATTGTCAATCTCTTTTTTATTTTTAAAAATTTTGTTCAAAAAATCGTTGATGTACTTTACGGTTTGGTCAAAATAAGGATCCAAAAGCCAAAAAGGATGTGGCGAATTTTCGATGTATTTTATTTCGTAATCAATATTATTTTTTTTTAAAATGGCAATCATGTCATCGCGTCCTGCATGAAAGCGTTCAAATTGGCTGTTGATGAAAAGCGTTGGGGGCGTTTGACTGTCGGTATGATTCAAGGCAGACGCTTCTTCCCAAATTTCTGGTTTTTCTTCGTAGGTACCTCCCAACCAAAATGATGCCACAGTGCCTTCTGCTGATTGTGGATGGTGAAATGCTAAGATTCCATCAACATCAATTATGGCTTGCACGGCGGTGGTATGGTTGTTTTTTTTGATGGAATCCTGAAATTTTGGGTTGTTATTGGTCGTGCCAATTAAAGCAGCCATTTGACCACCCGACGAGCAGCCCAAAATTACCATTTTTGTAGTGTCTATCTTGAATTTTTTGTGATTTTCTATAACAAATTGAATCGCATTTTTTACATCGTAAACACCTTCGGGGTATTTTGCTTCTAAACTTAATTGGTATTCTACCGGAAAACAGGCGTATCCTAAGCTGGTGAGTGTTTGAGCAAGGGGTTTAAGATTGGTTTTGTTTCCTGATTTCCAGCCGCCTCCGTGTATCATGACGATGGCAGTGTGGTTTTTGCCTTTTTTAGGAAGGAAGGCATCCAAATGTAAAGGTCTTGTAGCGGTATTTTTATAAGGAATATCCGCAATGGTTTTTACGGATTTGAATTCTTGTGGTGTTTTGATTTTAATATTTGGGTATTTTTTAACCTCTTTTAGGTAGGTGCTGTGTGGCGTGAATGAAGTATCAATGCTATATTTTACTTGCGCATTTAAAGTAAAAGTCATTAAAGCGAAAATAATAAATAGGATTTTTTTCATTGTAATAGGGTTGAAATTAAAAAAAATTAGAAGCTTGGTTTTTAAACCAAGCCCCTAATTTAACTCAAAAAACTAAAATTCAATAAACATTTACTAATTCATTAATTGTAAGCCGGATTTTGTGGGAAATTTTTGTTTTGATTTAAGTCAAGAACCAATTGAGGGATCGGTCTTAAAATTTTCTTTTCACCATTTGCGCCATCAAAATTATTAGCTTTAATTTTATAATTATAGGTCGAAGCCCTTGTAATAAGTGTACCTGTGCGTTTTAAGTCGAACCATCTTTTGTATTCACCTACTAATTCACGACCTCTTTCGTCTAGAATATAATCAATGTTGAATTGTGCAGCAGTAGCGTTGGCTACACCCGCTCTTTTACGCACTTCGTTTAATCTAGCTAATCCAGTTGCAGGATTACCTGCTTTTAGGTAAGCTTCAGCAGCGATTAGATACGTTTCGCTTAAACGAGCCAAAATAATATCTCTTGTACTTACGCCTGAAGTAATTCCATCAGTAGTTATTGGAGCTGAAATTGGTGTAGTTGGTGAAGGATCATCAAACTTTTTAACTGGAATTGTGTAACAGTCTCTGTTGTCAATTAAAGTATGTTCCGCAGTATATTCACCCCAAGGATGGTATACAAATCCAGTAGCTAATCTACTAGCGTTGGTAGATAGATAAGCAGCTTTGTCAGCAGCAGTAAACCATTTAGGCTCATAAAAATGTCTTATTTTTAAATTGGCAGTAGGAATTGTTGTATCATAATAAGGTGTGTATAATACCACTTTTCCATCTGATGGCCTTTTATATTCAAAAATTTCTGTCATAAATGTTGCATTCCATCTTGTATCTCCTTTTTCATAAAGACTTAAAGTATATCCTGTTGCGCATAAGTTATAACTTCTTAAAGGTGCTCCGTTGGTTTCTGAACCACCTAAATAGGGACCAAAAAAGTAAAACTGACTGCTTCCTAATTTGGTTGGATCTGTACTTGTAGAGGCTTGGCTATATTGAACAGAGAAAATAGTTTCGGCATTCAAGTCGTTATTTGATGTTGTAGTAGCTTTAAATAAATCAGCAAAAGGAATAGTTAAAGCTTGTCCGGCAATAGCTAAGTCTGCATATTTTGCAGCTTCAGTAAAATCGGATGGTGAACCAAATGTTTCATACCCTCTTGTTAAATATACTTTTGCCAACAAATCCTGTACGGCTCTTTTATTTACTTTTCCAGAGGTTGCATATGAAGCAGTTCCTACAGTTGCAAGAGATTCATTTAAATCTTTAATAATATGGTCATATACTTCTTCCGCTGTATTTCTATCAAAAGAAAGAATAGTCGACGTGATGTTCTCATCTACAATGGGTACTCCTCCGTAGGTTTGTACCAATAAGAAATACGCATTAGCTCTTATGTATTTCGCTTCACCAACCAAAGCTGGAATGTTTGCATTTTGTTCTGTAATGGTCGAATAATAGATCGTCTTGTTTACAGATTGAATTGCTTGGTAACAACTAAGATACAATTCTTGAACATTTGTTGAAGAAGGAATCAAAAGTGAGTATTCTGCTAAACCTGCTGGTTCAGGAGTTCTTCCCTCGGCATACATGTCGGTTCCAGAGCAAAATAACCATGGATTTCCTCCATAGATATTTTTTAGCGTAGCATAATTAGAGTTAACCAATAGTTGAAACCCTGAAGCTGTTTTGTAGGTCTCATCGGCCGGTACATAGGAGAGCGATTCCTCTTCGATATAATCGTTGCAAGAACTAAATGCAGTTAATAGTCCTAATAATATGATGATTTTTTTCATTTTGTCTTTTTATTAAAATTTAACACTTAATCCTAATTGAGTTGTTACTGATGCCGGTCTGTTAATTCCGAATGCAGCTCCAGCCCACTCTGGGTCATATCCATCAAAATCAGTAAATACAAAAGGATCTAAAACATTTACATAGATTCTTAAGTTACTCATTTTTAATTTGTCTAATAAGTCAGCATTAAATGTGTAGCCTAATGAAATATTTTTAATTTTTACATAAGAAACCTCTCTGTAATACCCAAATCCAGAACTCCAAAACGTTCCTGCACCTGTAGCTACTGGACCTGGTCTAGGATTGGTATTTGAAGCATTAGCTGTTAAACCAGCACTGTTGGTTGGAATAAAAAAGTCCATTGCAATTTTTTGACGACCACGGTCGCTTACATCGGCAAAATTTTGGTGGAAAGTACTTAAAACCGTTTGGCCTTCACTTGCTAAAATCGAGAAATTCAAGTCAAATTGTCCTACTCTTAACTTAGAGTAAATACTTCCTTGCCAATCTGGATTTGCATTTCCGATAACTGTTCTATCATCGGCATTGAATTTTCCGTCACCATTTAAATCTTTTGGTTTTGCTTGTCCAGGAGCCATTCCGTAAGATGCTGCTTCAGCTGCTTGACTTTCTTGCCAAACGCCATCAAAAACATAATTGTAGTTTGGATTTAATTCAGAACCTAATATTAACTTATTTCCGATATCACTTACTTGGTCTTGGTTGTAAATAGACTCTAATCTATTGGTGTTTTTAGTAAAAGTGAAACTTGTTTCCCAGTCTACTAAATTTGTTTTGATGTTTTTAGTGGTTAAGGCCACCTCAATACCTTTATTGCTTACCGATCCTACGTTGGCAAATGTTTTATCCCAGCCGGTTTCATACGGTAATTTTTGCTCATAAATCAATTTGTCTGATAAACGGTCGTATACATCTACACTACCCGAAATTCTATTTGATAAGAATCCGAAATCAAGCCCCACGTTAAACTCACGTGTTTTTTCCCAAGTTAAGGCTTGGTTCGCTAAGTTTTTTGAGCGCCATCCTGCTACCATGTTTGCACCATTTGCAATAAAAGTTTGTTGGTCTAACAATGCTTGTGTAGTATAAGCTGCTACGTTATCATTACCAGTGTAACCAAAACTAGCACGTAATTTTAAATTAGATACTGCGTTGCTATTGGCTAAGAATGATTCTTTGCTAATATTCCAACCTACCGCTACAGATGGGAAACTTGCCCATTTGTTATCTTCAGAAAGTACTGAAGAGCCATCCCAACGTGTAGAAGCCGTAATTAAATATTTGTCTTTATAACCATAGTTTAAACGAACGGCATAAGAACTTAAGGTGTTTTTAGAGTAAAACGAAGTCATTTGGTAACTAGTTTGTACTCCAGATCCCATATTGTTTGTTCCAACATCAAATGGTTGGTTGTTAGAATACATGTATGCGTTTTTATCTCTGTTTGAGTAAACACTTTGTAATAATAATGCGCTAAAATCATGAACGTCATTAAAAGTGTGTTTAATGTCGATTTGATTGTCCCACGTATAATTGAAGTTTTCAATGTTTTTTATTGAAGCCGAATTTTTATTACTTAACGCTACCCCTGCATTTGTTTGAGCTCCATACGCTTTTTCTTCTGCACTATTTAAAACACCTGTTGAGAAGTTGGTTTTAAATGACATCCAATCTAAAATTTGGTATTGGAAATATACATTTCCGATCGTTTGCCAGTAATTTCTTGTTTGAGATGAGTTAGCGATTTCCATTAAAGGATTTACAGTACTGGTTTTGTTGATTGCCCAACTTCCGTCAGGATAAGTTAATTTTCCTGGTTGAAAAAATAAGTCTTTGGTTTCATTACCATTTGCATCAACTGCATAGGGAGATAAAAGTGGGCTAAAACGGAAAGCGTCTTGCATAGCCAAATCACTACCTAATTGTGTTTCCACTCTTGCTACAGTAATATTAGCACCTGTAGAAAATTTGTCATTGATTCTGTGGTTTACACCTAATTTAAAATTATACTTATCTGTTGAATCGTTATCAATTAATCCTTTATCACTTTGAATACCAAAAGCCATGTTATAGCTCAATCCGTTTTCAGCGCGTCCAGATAAATTGATATAATTATTAGCGGTCATACCGTTTTTTAAAACCGCATCGTACCAATCAAAATTATAGCCACTGTTGGCTCTTGATACTAATAATGGGCTTTGATTTCCTGCTAACGAAGCTAAATTTGCAGGTGTTTGGGTAGTAGGATTAGCTGATAAATAAGCTGTTTGGTGAAACAACCACCATTGATCTCCGCTCATCATTTCAGGCAAACGTGCTGCTGTTTTGGTACCATAAGAAGTTTCGAAAGAAACGTTCATGCCTGCTTTTGCTGATGTTCCACTTTTAGTAGCAATAATTACAACTCCACTCGCTCCTCTAGATCCGTAAATAGCTGCCGAAGACGCATCTTTTAAAACGTCCATACGTGCAATGTCTTGCGGATTCAAAAAGTCGATGTTGTCGGTTGGTACTCCATCTACAACATATAGAGGGCCAGACCCTTGTAAAAGCGAGTTGTTACCACGAATCACCATTTTGTATCCATCTCCCGAACGTCCTGAACTGGATGAAATTTGAACCCCAGGTGTGCTACCTTGAATAGCTTCTAAAGGATTTACTACATTTCGTTCTGTAATGGCCTCAGGTTTAATGGTGCTAACAGCTCCAGTTACATCTGATTTTTTTACTGTACCATATCCTACAACTACTACTTCATTTAAAGCGTTTGACTCTTCAGCTAAGGTTACGGAAATGTTGGTTTTGCCTCCAAGGGCAATTTCTTGGTTTTTAAATCCAAGATACGAAAACACCAACGTGGCGTTTTTGTTGCTTACTGTGATTTTGTAACTTCCTTCAAAATCACTAGAGGCACCATTGGTTGTGCCTTTTTCGATAACGTTTACACCTGGTAAAGCTAATCCCGACGCATCGGTTACTTTACCCGAAATGGTAATTCCTTGTCCCGATTGTGCGTTTGCCTGTACACCCAACAAAAGACAAAGGAAAGTGTAAAATACATAATTGTATTTCAACCTACTTTTCAATTGGTTTTTAAAATTCATAGTTTGGTTTTAATGGTTAATAGTATAATTTATTATTGATTCTCTATTTTTTTTCCGTTAATAGTGGTATTGGTTATTTGTAAATTTTTGACGTTTTTTAATGAAAAATCATTTTCAACTTTATCGATCGTAACGTTTTTAAAGCCCACATTTTCTATGGGTGATTCTTCGTATCCGTTAGCAAGAATGGCATATTTTCCACCATTTTTGACTTTGATGTTTTCTAAATAAATGTTACGTATAGTTGGGATGAAAGAACCCGATTGGTCGCCGTAGATAGCATAGAACATATTGAGTTTTAAAACACATTCTTTTACGGTTCCTACTTCGCAATTTCTAACGAAGATGTTTTCAATAACGCCGCCTCTTTTTGAGTTGGTTTTGATGCGAATAGCTCTATCTAAATTGGGGCTGTCCATAGTGCAATTTTCAACAAAAACATTATTTACACCGCCCGAAATTTCGCTTCCAATTACAACACCTCCGTGACCATCTATCATTTTACAATTTTGGATTAAGATGTTTTTACTTGGCATGTTTACTCTTCTGCCATCTCCATCGCGACCTGATTTAATCGCAATGCAGTCATCGCCTGTGTTGAATGTGCAGTTTTTTATCCATACATTTTCGCAGTATTCCGGATCGCAACCATCGTTATTTGGACCGTGACTCGCAACTGTTACGCCATCAATGGTAATGTTTTTTGATTTCATGGGGTGAATAATCCAAAAAGGGGCATTTGTAATTGTAATGCCTTCAATCAAAGCCGTATTGCATTCAAAGAATTCTACGAAATTCGGGCGTAAATAATGATTTTCTCCAAATATTCTTTTCGATACCGGAATGTTTTCTTCTGCTATGCTAACCAAGCGGTCTCTGTTTTCTGGATCGTTTTGACTTGGTTCGCCTGGAATTGATTTGTGGTCTTTTCCTACCCATTTCCACCAATTGTCTTCCGAAGCTTGACCGTTTAAAGTTCCTTTTCCGGTAACGGCAATATTGGTTTTTTGGAATGCATAAATCAGTGGGGAATAATTCATGCATTCCGTTCCTTCAAAAGAAGTTTGGACTATTGGATAATCCTTTGAATTCGTGCTAAAAGCCAATTCGGCGCCCTCTTCTAAATGCAGATTTACATTATTATCAAGATGAATAGGCCCAGTGAAGAATTTACCTTTTGGAATAATCACTTTTCCGCCACCATTTTTGGAGCAAGTGTTTATGGCTTTAGTTATTGCTTGCGTGTTATCTTGTTTTGCTATTGGCTGTGCGCCGAAGTCTAAAATATTATAGGTTTTATTTTTAAATGAGGTTTGCTTGATGTTGGTCAAAATGGTTTTGCTTTTCTTCCAAGCCAAATCAGAAACTTGCGCGTGCAAGGAAACGTTTAACATAAAAAGGAATGTTAAGCATAAAACCGTATTATTTTTTTTGAATAAAATCATGTGCGCTGAGTATGTAATCGATTGCCCAAAGTTATATGTAATAAATCTTATAGGCAACTTTTTTGTCAGAAAATTTTATTTAATGTTTTTTTTATTTGTTTTTTTTGCAAATAATTTAAAATTATTGTTAAAAATTATTAAATGTTCCAGCTTATTTTGTTCTAATATGGCATTTACTGCGATATTTTTAAAAATATTTTAACAGTAGTGTAATCGATAACATTAAGATAGTCAGTATTATAAAAATTATCTTATTTTTGTCAACCATCTATAAAATTTTAAGCCCTTTAAAGAGAATGAACGAAAAAGTGACCATTTACGACATTGCCAAAAAATTAAATATAACTGCAGCTACGGTTTCTAGGGCTTTGAATAATAATGCTAAGATTAGTGAAACAACTCGGAAATTGGTTATGGAAACGGCCAATCAAATGAATTACAAGCAAAATCAATTGGCACAGGCATTACGAAGCGGAAGAAGCAATAACGTGGGCGTTATTGTTCCGCGTGTGGATAGTAACTTTTTTGGTTCGACCATAAGGGGTATTGAGGAAGTTTTGCAGGCTATGAAATACAATGTTATCATTTGCCAAACGCATGAAGATGAGGAACGTGAAATTGAAAATTTGAACACTTTACTTAACGCTCAAGTGGATGGTATCATCATATCGATTACAAACAAATCAAAAGAAAACGAAAAAATTTTAAAAAGAATTACGGATAATAATATTCCACTAATCTTTTTTGATAGACGTAAAAATATTGATGGGGTAAGTTCGGTAACTATTGATGATTATAAAGCGGGTTATATGGCCACACAGCATTTGATTGATCAAGGTTGTCGATTTATTGCCCACTTATCTGGCGATCAGTCTTTAGAGATTTATGAAAATCGTTTTAAAGGCTATTCGCAAGCATTATTGGATAATGACATGAAAGTTAATCAAGACTATGTAATTTTTACTAAAAGTAAGGTAGAAGAGGGGGCTTTGGCTGTTAAGAAATTATTGCTTTTGGATCAAGCTCCGGATGCTATTTTTTCTTCGAGTGATTTTGCTGCTTTGGGCGCAATTCAAGAATTAAAAGCCAGCGGAAAAAGTATTCCAGACGATGTTTGTGTAGTAGGTTTTGGAAATGAGCCTTTTACGAAATTTATGGAATTGAGTATTTCGTCTGTAGATCAGGCCGCACTTGAGATGGGTAAAGTTGCAGCTGAAGTTTTTCTGGAGCAAATCAACAATAAAAGTGGTGTGAAAATTGAGAAAAAAATGGTGTTAAGTCCGGTGTTACAAATTCGGAAATCATCAGGACGAAAATAATAGAATCAAAAAAGGGTGTGAATTGCTTCACACCCCTTTTTTTCTAAAAAACTCAAAAAACTAATTTATAATGATACCCCACGTTTCCATGGAATGAAATCATTCTGATTTAAGATGGCCGCTTTGGTTTTTACATTACCACTCGCTACATCAATGATGAATTCTAACATTTCATCAGCAGTTTCATTAATTGATTTTTCTCCCGTAATAATTTCTCCGGTATTAAAATCAATAATATCTGGCATCTTTTGTGCCAATTGTGTGTTAGAAGATATTTTTACCACAGGTGCAATCGGGTTTCCTGTTGGAGTTCCTAAACCTGTTGTAAATAATACCATATTCGCTCCAGAACCTACCATTGCAGTGGTGCATTCAACGTCGTTACCAGGTGTACATAATAAAGTAAATCCAGATTCATTGATGTATTCGCCGTAATCATAAACGCCTACAATTGGAGAAGTTCCTCCTTTTTTAGCGGCTCCTGCTGATTTCATGGCATCGGTTATCAAACCGTCTTTGATGTTACCTGGAGAAGGATTCATATCAAATCCTGAACCTGCATCAACAACCGTTTTTTCATACCATTTCATTAAATCTAAGAAACGCTCACCGTCTTTATCATCAATACAACGGTTTACTAATTCTTGTTCAACACCACACAATTCTGGGAATTCAGAAAGAATAGTAGTTCCTCCTAAAGCTACCAAGTTGTCTGATAAAACGCCTAAAGTTGGGTTTGCCGAAATTCCAGAGAAACCATCTGATCCACCACACTCTAAACCAATTCTTAATTTAGAAAGAGGCGCTGGTTTTCTTACTATTTTATTTGCTTCTTTAATGGCTTCAAAAGAATCTTTCACCACGGTAGTTAGCATTTTTTCGATAGTTCCAATTTGTTGTTGGTCGTAAATCAAAACGGGCTTGCTGAACTTAGGATTGATTGCTTTCATAGCATCTTCGAAAATGGAAATCTGCAAGTTTTGGCAACCTAAACTCAATACTGTAGCTCCAGCCACATTTGGATTGTTTACATAACCCGCTAATAATTTAGCCAAACTATGAGAATCCTGACGGATACCACCACAACCACCTTGGTGTTGGATGAATTTTACTTCGATATTTTCGAACAAATCTACTTCTTCTGATTTGGCAACAGCATCGTCGCCACCTTTTTCAGAATTTACTAACGAACGAAGTAATAATTGGTAGTCGGTTTCTCTTGGTTTTTTTAGTTCCTTTTCGAAAATTCCTTTCAAAATTTCGATGTTTCTGTTTTCACAAAAAACCAATGGAAAAAACAACCAAACATTTTCTGTACCAACTTGTCCGTCTTCACGGTGATAACCCATAAATGTTCTGTCTTTCCAACGATCCACATTTGGGATATCCCAACCAATGGTTTCGGTTTTACCAGTAACTTTAGCACTTTGGTGTTTCACATTAAAAGTACCTATTACATCTCCCTTTGCAATTGTTTGACTCGCTTTACCTACGATAACACCATACATGATGATTTTATCGCCTTCAGCAAAGTCAACCATAGCAATTTTATGCTTCATTTTAGTATCGGATAATACTAAAATGTCTTCTCCTTCAAATGCAATCGTTTCGCCAGCTACTAAATTGACTAGCGCAACAGCTACATTGTCTGTAGGGTTTACTTTTATTAATTTTTTTTGCATTGTAGTAACTTGATTTTTTTTTATTTATTTTTTTCTGAAAAATTGATAAAACCTTGTTCTATACCATTGGTCTCAATTTCATTTAAGGCAAGCACTAAGGCTTGTGATAGTCCGTCAACTTTATTTAAATCTTCGCCCCAAAAATCAGTATTTGCTAAAACTGAAGTGACAACTTTATCTAAGTCACCTATTTCCCAAGCTTTTTTGAAAGCTTCAACTAATTCTGGAGTATCTTTTACTGGTAAAGCTTCATTATTCCAAGTTCCTTTATAGAATTGAATTAAACATGCTAATGAAAAAGTTAAGCTAGTTGGAAGTTCTTTTTTTGCATTATAATAGCCTAATAAACTAGGTAAAACTCTTACTTTGAATTTTGAAATAGAATTTAAAGCAATATCAGCCAAAGCATGTTTGATAAATGGATTTTTAAAACGATCCATTACTTCTTCAGCATAAGCCGTGATTTCGTTTTTATCCATTGGAAGCGTTTCACTAATTTCACTGATAACATTGTCAACAAATGGCCCCGTAAAATCACCATTAACGGTTTCCATTACTAATTTATTGCCAAATAAAAGCGAAACCGGAACCATTGCGGTATGTGCGCCATTCAAAATACGAACTTTAATCATTTTGAACGGACGAATATCGTCAACAATTTTTACATTCAAATCTGTTTTGTGAAAGGGTAACTTCGCTTTTAAATCTTCTCCACCTTCAATTGCCCAAAGGAAGAAAGGTTCAGCAGCTACAATTAAATTATCTTCGTAGTCCAATTTGCTGTTGTAATCTTCAATTTCGGCTCTTGGATATCCTGGAACAATTCTGTCCACCAAAGTACTGTGATACGTACAAGCATCAGAAACCCATTTTACGAATGCGTCCTCTAATTTCCATAATTCACAATATTGTAAGATGCATTTTTTTAAGGCTTCTGAATTGTAATCAATTAATTCGCAAGGAATAATAGTAACCCCTTTAGAAGCATCTCCATTAAAATGTTTGAATCTTTCGTGTAATAAAACCGTTAATTTTGCAGGGAATGAAGTTGGAGGCTGCATATCTGGAGTATCTGTGGCAACGAATTCAATTCCAGCTTCAGTAGTGTTTGAAACAATAAATTGCAATTCTTCTTCTTTAGCCAAAGCTAAATAATCTGCAAAATCAGTATAAGGATTAATTCCTTTTACCACATTCGTGATTAACTGAATATCTTGAATTTTTTCTCCTTTTTTGATTCCGTTCATAAACAAGGTATAAAGACCATCTTGGTCGTTAATCATGTTTACCATACCACCTGCTAATGGTTGGACCATTGCAATACCGGCATTGAAATCTACTTCATTGTTTAATCTTTGAAAAGCGTAATCAACAAAAGCTCTTAAGAAGTTTCCTTCTCCAAATTGTATCACTTTTACAGGTAATTTTTCAGTTGTTCCTGTATTTTCACGGTTTAATTTTTTCATCTTTTTTTTGTACTAAGGATCTAAAATCTATTCTTTTTAGATACTAATTTTATAAGTTAAAATATTCTTTAGCATTAAAGTAGCTGATGTCGGCTACCATTTTTCCAATCCACTCCATATCATTAGGTAATTCGCCTCTTTGGATTTCATCTCCTAATAAATTACAAAGAATACGGCGGAAATATTCGTGTCTTGGGAATGATAAGAAACTTCTTGAATCGGTTAACATTCCAACAAAACAACTAATTAATCCCATGTTTGAAAGGGCATTCATTTGTTTGATCATTCCGTCTTTTTGATCTAAAAACCACCAACCTGAACCAAATTGTACTTTTCCTTTAACGCTTCCGTCGTTAAAGTTTCCAATCATAGTAGCCATAACCTCGTTATCGGCAGGGTTTAAGTTGTAAATAATAGTTTTTGTCAATTTATCATTACTGTCTAAAGCATTCAAGAAAGCTGATAATTTTTGAGCCTGAGGATAATCTCCAATAGAATCCCATCCTGTGTCAGGTCCTAAAATACGGTGCATACGAGCATTATTGTTACGTAAGGCACCTAAGTGAAATTGTTGTACCCATCCAAATTCGTGATAGGTTTCACATAAGTAAACTAAAATAGCACTTTGGAATTTCAATGCTTCTTCGTTACTTAAAGTTCCGTTTTCTCTTTTCTTTTTAAAGATAGCTACTACTTCACTTTCAGTGTAATTTTCAAAATAGATTTGATCTAGACCGTGGTCACAAATTTTACAATCATTTTGGTTGAAAAACTCGATACGATTACGAAGCGCTGCACATAAGTCAGCATACGTACTAATTTCGATTCCTGAAACTTGCCCTAAAGTATCTACATAAGCATTATAACCATCATTATTGATTAAAATCGCTTTATCCGGACGGAAAGCAGTTCCAACTTTAATTTCGAAGTCACTTTTTGCTAATTTTTGGTGGTGTTCCAAAGTGTCAATAGGATCTTCAGTAGTACAAACGTAAGAAGCGTTTACTTTGCGCAATAAATTTTGTGTACTGTATTCGGCTGAGTTTACTTTAGCCGAAGCTTCTTCGTAAATTCTTTCTGCCGATTTTTCGTTTAATAACTCTGTAATTCCAAAATAACGAGCTAACTCTAAATGCGTCCAATGGTATAATGGGTTACGCATGGTGTACGGAACTGTTTTGGCCCAGTTTAAAAACTTTTCTTTATCCGAACCATTTCCGGTGATAAATTGTTCGTTTACACCTAAAGTACGCATGGCTCTCCATTTATAGTGGTCGCCATTGATCCAAACTTTGGTAATGTTATCAAAAACAGTATTGTCGGCAATATGTTGTGGAGACAAGTGGTTATGATAATCGATAATAGGCTGAATTTTAGAGTAATTGTGGTATAATTCTTCAGCGTATTTGTTTTCTAATAAAAAATTATCGTGTATAAAAGATTTTGTGCTCATTATGTTGTACTAAAATTATTCTTCGTTTGCTGGTTTTCCTATAGTGGCCAATATTCCGCCGTCAACATATAAAATATGACCGTTTACAAAATCACTGGCTTTTGAAGATAAAAAGATAGCCGCACCAGCTAAATCACTAGGATCTCCCCATTTTGCTGCCGGTGTTCTTCCGATGATAAAATCGTTAAAAGGATGTCCGTCAACACGAATAGGTTTGGTTTGTTCTGTAGCGAAATAACCAGGGCCAATTCCGTTAATTTGAACATTGTATTTGGCCCATTCGGTAGCCATGTTTTTAGTTAACATTTTTAAACCACCTTTGGCAGCTGCATAAGCCGAAACTGTGCTTCTGCCTAATTCGCTCATCATCGAGCAGATGTTGATTATTTTTCCTTGACGTCTTTCAATCATTCCTTTGGCCACATGCTTAGAAACGATGAAAGGACTTACTAAGTCGATATCCACTACTTCTCTAAAATCGGCAACTTCCATTTCTAACATCGGAATACGTTTGATGATTCCGGCGTTGTTAATTAAGATATCGATTGGTCCTACTTCTGATTCGATTTTTCGAACAGCTTCTATTACTTCTTTTTCTTCGGTTACATTGAATTTATAACCAACGGCGTTAATGCCTTCACTTTTTAGTAATTGTACTGCATCGTCAATTTTTTGTTGTGATGAATTTCCGTTTACCACAATCGTAGCGCCCGCTTCACCCAAACCTTTAGCCATTGCCATTCCCAATCCGTGAGTACTTCCTGTGATTAAGGCAACTTTTCCTTTTATATCAAATAAGTTTGTCATTTTCTTATCTTAAATCGGTTATTTTACAAACATCCATGTCTCCATAATCTAAATTTTCACCAGCCATACCCCAGATAAAAGTATAGTTACTAGTTCCTGATCCCGAGTGAATCGACCATGGTGGGGAAATAACCGCTTGGTGATTGTTCATCCAAATATGTCTGGTTTCTTGTGGTTGTCCCATGAAATGGCAAACCGCTTGGTTTTCTGGAATATCTAAGTAGAAATATACTTCCATTCTACGGTCATGTACGTGAGCAGGCATCGTGTTCCAAACACTTCCTGGTTTCAATTCTGTCATTCCCATTTGTAATTGGCAAGTAGTAACTACGCTACCAATAATCATTTGGTTTACCGTACGGTGATTAGCAGTTTCCATTGCTCCTAAGTGCAATTTGTTTGCTTCGGCCAAACTTACTTTTGTAGTTGGGTAAGTGGTGTGAGCAGGTGCGGAGTTAATGTAAAATTTCGCAGGATTTTGAGCATCAGCACTTTTGAAAATTACTTCTTTATTACCAGCTCCAATATATAAAGCATCTTTAAATCCCAATTCATAAGCAGTTCCTTCAACGACTACAGAACCATTTCCACCAACATTAATGATGCCCATTTCTCTACGCTCTAAAAAGTAAGGCGCTTTAAGTGGATCAATAGTTTCTAGAACTAAATCCCCTTTTACAGGAACAGCAGAACCCGTAATATATCTATCATAATGAGAGTAGGTAAAAACGATTTCGTCTACTTCCATCAAGTTGTCAATTAAGAATTCATCTCTTAATTCTTTGGTGTCGTATTTCTTTACAGCCTCAGGGCTTGAAGCGTATCTTGAACTGTATTTTGTCATAATTTGTAATTTAGTGTAATCGATTGCACAAATGTAATTCTTTTAATATGATATTTCAAATACCTTTAGCGATATTCTTTTAGTATAACTTAACGATGTCAGAATATGTTGTTAATTTAGATTGAATTTAACCGTTTATAATTCTACTTTTTTCATTTTCGGTACCAATAGGTGCATTATGAACCATGCTAACAGATACGAAAACCCGCAAATGCAAAACATTATAAAATATCCGGTTTCAATTTGACCTATCTTAGTGTAATAAACAAACATATTTTTTTGAATTAATAAGGTTAATAAAATTCCACCAAGTGCTCCAAACATTCCTCCTATTCCTGTTACTGATGCTGTTGCTTTTTTAGGAAACATGTCCGAAACAGTTGTAAAGATATTAGCACTCCAAGCTTGATGCGCTGATGTTGCTAATCCAATTACTAAAATGGCTAACCAAATGTTTGTTTTTCCTAAGTATTGAGCAAATATTACAGGAACAACGGCAAATGCATACAATAACATGCTTGTTTTTCTAGCTTTATAGGCTGACCAGTTATTGTTCATCAATCTTAATGGAAGCCACCCGCCTCCGATACTTCCTAAACTCGCAATAGTATATACTAATGCGCTTGGCCAAATAATCTCAGTTGCAGATAATTTGTATTCTTTCATTAAGAAATCTGGTAACCAGAATAAATAAAACCACCAAATAGGGTCTGTTAATAATTTTCCAATGGCAAAAGCCCAAGTCTGTTTGAATGATAGTAGTTGTAACCAACTTATTTTCTCCTTGTCCTCTATTTTTTCTTCATTTTTTGGTGTTTGGTCAGCGTTTATATATTGTAATTCAGCTGCTGAAAGTCTTTTTTGCTTTTCTGGAACTTCATATAAAACAAACCATAAAATTAGCCAAACGAATCCAACGATTCCTGTTAGGATGAATGCCCATTGCCAACCAAATTTTTCAGCAATTTGAGGTACTGTCAAAGGTACGATAATTGCACCAATGTTACTCCCTGAATTAAAAATACCGGTTGCCAATGCTCTCTCTTTTTGAGGAAACCATTCGGAAGTTGCTTTTATGGCAGCAGGAAAATTCCCAGCTTCTGTTACTCCTAAAAAGATACGGGCAATAATAAATCCTCCAGTTCCGGTTGCAATAGCGTGCGCAATTGCAGCTAAACTCCATAATCCTGTTGCTAAGGCGTAACCTATTTTGGTTCCCAGTTTGTCAATGATTCCACCTGCCACTAACATCCCAAAAGCATAGGCGATTTTAAAAGCTACTTCGATATTCGAATAATCAATTACCTCTTGTTCAGGTGTCCAATTAAATGCTTCAGCTAAATAAGGGCGTATATAGCTAATGACATTTCGGTCTAAATAATTTACTGTAGTAGCAAAAAAAAGCAGACTACAAATAGTCCAACGGTATTTGCCTATTGAACTTGATGTATTAATGGTCATTTTGTGGTTGGTTGGTTTTGGTTAATTATAGTTAGCTTAATTTGTATGATTTTTTAAATATTTATTACTGTTTATTTTTAATTTTAGCCAAAAAATTACCGATTTTTTTACAAGTCGGTAATTGGTGCGTATTTAGGAACTAATGATTTCATTACCGACCATCCGATTAAATAACAAACGGCACAGATAGAAAATATAATGAAATAACCGGCTTCAATTCCTTCAAATCCCATAAAGAGCATGTTGCTTTCTTTAGAATAATCAAATAACATTCCAGAGCCTTTGTTAATTACTGTCGATCCGATACCTCCAGCTAATCCTCCAATTCCGGTAATGGTAGCAATGGCTTTTTTCGGGAACATATCCCCAACTGTTGTAAAAATATTGGCCGACCAAGCTTGGTGAGCCGCTCCTGCGATACCAATGATGATAACAGGTAGCCAATAGGAAATATGACCTAAAGGTTGAGCAACCAAGGCTAATAATGGGAAAAATGCAAAAATCAACATGGCTTTCATTCTTCCTTCATACGGATTCATTCCTTTTTTGTCAACAAAATAAGTTGGTAACCATCCTCCAATGATAGATAATAATGTAATCATGTATAATACAAAAAGAGGGAAGGCGGCTTGCGTAGAATCCATTCCGTAAACGGAACTTAAATATGCAGGTGTCCAAAATAAGAAAAACCACCAAACGCCATCCGTCATGAATTTACCAAAAGCAAATGCCCATGTTTGTTTGTATTTAAAACAATCTACTAACGAAACTTTAGTAGCGGTTTCGGCAACATAACCTTCCATTTTACTGTCGGCTAAAATATCTTGTTGGATGTATTCTAATTCAGATGTACTTACTCTTTTGTGTTTTTCTGGTTTTTCATAAATGAAAATCCAAAATCCCATCCAGATAAAACCTAATGCACCAATTATGATAAAAGCCATTTCCCATCCAAAAGATTCTGCAATAAACGGAATGGTGATCGGGGCAGCTAAGGCACCTACAGTGGCGCCAGCGTTGAAAATACTTGTAGAAAAAGCGCGGTCTTTTTTAGGAAAATATTCGGCTGTTGTTTTAATAGCAGCGGGAAAGTTTCCTGCTTCACCTACCGCTAAAACAAAACGAGCAAAAATGAATAGGGTAACACTTACGTTAATAATCAAAGCGGTGTCTTCAACGGTGCTAATGGCTTCTTTGGCTCCTTCAAAACCTACGAACCAATTACCAGTTATGATTCCGGCTGTTGCAATTCCACAAAAAGCATGTAAACACGCTCCCAATGACCAAATTCCAATTGCCCAAAGAAATCCTTTTTTGGTATCCATCCAATCTACAAATTTTCCAGCGAACAAAAGTGATACGGCGTAAAATATTGAAAATAAAGCGGTGATGTTACCATAATCATTATTCGTCCAATGAAATTCAGGTGCTATAAAGTCGCTCCATGTAAGCGAAAGTACCTGACGATCAAGGTAGTTAATGGTAGTGGCAAAAAAAAGCATTGCACAAATTGTCCAGCGATAATTTCCAACGGATTTATTGGTTTGGGTCATTGTTTTTTATGTTTTGATGGTTAAAATTAAAGTGTAATCGATTACACAAATATAGTTTATAAAATTTAATATCCAATTTTTTTGCATATTTTTTCAATTTGATATACAAAAATAGTGATTTAAGTAAAAAAATACATAATAAATTACGTTTTATGTTATGTAGTTAGTGTTATAAAAACATTTATTTTTTGAAAATTTGTGTTTTTTAAAATGGTTTAACCTAGCAGAACTTTTTTTAACTTTGTGGCATGCCAAAAGAGATTTTACTACAAGTTTCGCCTGAAACTGCTGCCGATACTGCTTTGTTAAAAGCAAACATATCAAAAAAAATGAATTTAGCTACAGCTGATATTGCGCATGTAGTGATTGTAAAGCGTTCTATTGATGCACGACAAAAAAGCGTAAAAATAAACCTTAAAGTTAATGTTTACGTAAATGGTGAATCTTTTGAGACACATAAAATTAAATTACCCGAATATAAAGATGTAGCTGAAAAACAAGCGGTCATTGTAGTAGGAGCTGGTCCTGCAGGTTTGTTTGCTGCTTTACAATTGATAGAATTGGGCCTACGTCCGATAGTGGTTGAAAGAGGAAAAGATGTGCGAGGAAGAAGACGTGATTTAAAGGCAATTAATCGGGATCATATTGTAAACGAAGACTCTAATTATTGTTTTGGCGAAGGTGGCGCAGGAACTTATTCCGATGGGAAATTGTATACTCGCTCTAAAAAACGGGGCGATGTTACACGGATTTTAGAGTTATTGGTTGCTTTTGGAGCAAATCCCGATATTTTAGTGGATGCCCATCCGCATATTGGGACTAATAAATTACCCCAAATTATAGAAGATATTCGTGAAAAAATCAAGGAGTTTGGTGGACAAGTTTTGTTTGATACCAGAGTAGTTGATATTCTGTTGAAAAATAACGAAGTGCAAGGAGTGCTGACACAAAATGGCGATGTTATTGAAGCTAATAAATTGATTTTGGCTACAGGACATTCTGCTCGTGATGTTTTTGAAATGTTACACGCTAAAGATATTTTGATCGAAGCCAAACCTTTTGCCTTAGGAGTACGAGCCGAGCATCCTCAAGCTTTAATTGATCAAATACAATATAGTTGTGATTACCGTGGGGCGTTTTTGCCTCCCGCCCCTTATTCTATAGTAAAGCAAGTAAATGGTCGTGGCATGTACTCTTTTTGTATGTGTCCCGGGGGTGTCATCGCTCCCTGTGCTACAAGTCCGGGCGAGGTGGTTACCAATGGATGGTCGCCCTCTAAACGCGATCAAGCTACGGCTAATTCGGGGATTGTGGTGGAATTAAAACTAGAAGATTTTAAACCTTTCGCAAAATATGGTCCGTTAGCAGGAATGGCTTTTCAAAAAAGTATTGAACAAAAAGCATGGCATGTAGCAGGCGGTTCTTTTGATAATCTCGAATCGCAAAATAGCCAATGTGTACCTGCGCAAAAAATGATTGACTTTACAAAAGGAAAAGTATCTGCTGAAATTCCTAAAACATCCTATGTTCCTGGAACTACTTCGGTAGAATTAGGTGCTGTTTTTCCTGGTTTTTTGACTCAAATATTGCGACAAGGGTTTACTGATTTCGGTAAATCGATGAAAGGTTATTTAACGAATGAAGCGGTTTTGCATGGACCAGAGAGCAGAACTTCGTCACCAGTTCGCATTCCACGAGATTCGGTTACGCTCGAGCATCTTCAAATTAAAGGCCTTTATCCTTGTGGGGAGGGAGCGGGTTATGCTGGTGGAATTATTTCGGCAGCTATAGATGGCGAAAAGTGTGCTTTAATGGTTGCAGCAGCATTAAAGTAAAAAATATACTCCCTTATTTAAAAAAAAAACAGCTCTTTAGGATATTAATTGCTGATTTTGATACCTAATTTATCCTGTTATACTCTTATAATTTCATTTGCGCTATTCTATGTAATCGATTTCATTGGTAATATCGTAATTTTAGATTTAAAACTCCTATCATTTTTGTGATATTTATTTCGTTATTTGTTTTTTATTGTGTTTTTATTATTTAATTTTAAAAATAATCGGATAGTTTTTTTAATTATTCTCAAAAAATATATATTTGAAACCAAATAAAGCTCCATAAAAATGGTAAAAATGGATTGTTTGTATTTCGGTATAATATATATGCAATTTTATTTTTACCCTTTTTTAAGTTTTTCAAAAACAACTTAATTAACCTTTTAAAGTAACCTACAATGAAAAAAATGAACATCTGTTGGTGTTTTTTACTGACATTATGCATGGGATTAGTGCATGCTCAAAAAACACCTAAAATCGATTTGTCTTTATGGAAATTATCTATTCCAGAAGGTTCAACCAAAACCTTTAAAGCACCCAAATTATTAGACTACGCTAATGATAAGGATATTCAGAAGTATATGTTTAATGATCTGAATGATAAGTCATTAGTGTTTTATTCTTTTCCTTCAATTAAATCAAAGAGGCCTTATACCAAAACCGAGTTGAAAGAACAAAATTCATTTGGAAGTGATATTGGGTGGACATTTAAAGAGGGTGCAAAATTGAAAATTGTTGCTCGAATGGGTGATATTTCTAAAAAGAACGATAAAAATCCGCGAGTGATTTTTGTACAAATTGGTGGCAGAATTTCGGACGACCAAGCTAATTTAATTGGAGCCAGCGATAATGATGCGCCTGCCATTTTGAAAGTTTATTGGGATAATGGATATATCAAATTGCGCTCAAAAAAACTTAAAAATGGTGTTGTTGGAAATGATATTTATAGAGAAGATTCTTGGGAAGATGACGATGGCTATACTTTTAAAGATAAAGTAGATCAAGATAAATTTACGTTTGAAATTGAAATTACAGACGGTAAAATGGAGGTGACACTTAATAAAAGAGAAACCAAAGAATATTCAGGTATTAACTACCAAAAATGGAATAATTTTGATAATTATTTCACTGTGGGTTGTAACTTACAAAGTGAAGAAGTTGGCTCTTTTGCTAACATGAAATTTTATACGTTAGAAGTAACTCACTAGGAGAATTATTCTTCTGTAAAAAAAGATTGAATTCTAATTTAGGAATTCAATCTTTTTTTATTTTGTCTTTAAATATTTTTTCAAATTTATCCATTTTAGGCTGAATCACCATTCGGCAATAAGGCTGATTCGGGTTGTTTTTGAAATAATCTTGATGATAGTCTTCGGCAATATAAAACTTGGTGAGGGGCACTACTTGTGTGGTGATTGCATTCTGAAATGCTTTTGCTTTGGTTAACTCGGTGATTATGTTTTCAGCTGTTTTTTTTTGAGTCGCATTGCTGTACAAAATAATTGATCGGTATTGAGTTCCTATATCGGCTCCTTGTCGGTTTAGTGTAGTCGGATCGTGAACAGTAAAAAAAACTTTCAAAATTTCCTCGAGACTTATTTTTGATTCATCGTACTTAATTTGAACTACTTCGGCATGTCCGGTGGTGCCGGTACAAACTTCTTCGTAAGTCGGGTTGGCAGTTTGTCCGCCGGCAAAACCAGCAACTACCGATTTTACCCCAATCAAATCTTCGTAAAGGGCTTCTACACACCAATAGCAACCGCCTCCCAGCGTGATGGTTGAGAATTTTTTTTCTGTTGTTTTGTTTTCTTTTTCTGTTTTGCCTTGGGCACAAGCGCTAGCAGTTATTAACAAAATTAAAAATAATATAGATTTTTTCATTGGTTTACATTTTGTCTGGTATAAAATCGAGTGCGATTGAATTCATGCAATATCGTTTTCCGGTTGGTTTTGGCCCGTCATCAAACAAATGACCTAAATGACCGCCGCATCTTCCGCATAAAGCTTCAATTCGTTCCATGCCAATTGAATTGTCTTCCCGAAAAACGATGCTTTTTTTGTTTTCTTGTTCAAAAAAACTGGGCCACCCACAGCTGCTCGCAAATTTTGCTGTCGATTTAAAAAGTAAGTTTCCGCACGAAGCACAGTAATAGGTTCCTTTTGTATCGGCATCCCAATATTTTCCTGTAAAAGGCCGTTCGGTATCTGCCTCACGCATCACTGCATACACATCAGCAGGTAATACTTTCTTCCATTCCGAATTCGGAATGTTGATTTTAGAGGTATCCGTATTAGAATAGTACGGGTTATTTGGCTTTGAAATAACATTTGCAGTCGTTGTTTTTATGGTTTTATCTTTTTTTTGACCACAAGCTTGAAAAGCGAAAGTTATTACAAAAGTTAAAAAAAACAGTAAAGAAAATTTCGATTTCATATTAGTTTATCGGGTGATTTAATACTCTTTTAAGGAGTTGATAATTGGTGAATTGAAAGTTAAGTAAAACCCTAAAAACGGTATTAAAGGGCTAAGTTAAACTTATCACAAACTTTAAATTGACTTTATAGAAGCTTCTTTTTTCGTATTTTTGTTAAGTACAATTATGATTATGATAGAAGAAAAAGTAATTCTAGTTAACACCAACGACGAGCCAATTGGTCTCATGCCCAAGCTAGAAGCGCACGAAAAAGCACTGTTACATCGCGCTTTTTCTGTTTTTATTTTAAATGATAAAAACGAAATAATGTTACAACAACGCGCGCATCAAAAATACCATTCGCCTTTACTTTGGACAAATACATGTTGTAGTCACCAACGTGAGGGTGAAAGTAATTTGGAAGCAGGTCAAAGACGATTGTTTGAGGAAATGGGTTTTAAAACCGAATTGAAAGAATTGTTCCATTTTATATACAAAGCGCCTTTCGATAACGGTTTAACCGAGCATGAGTTGGATCATGTTATGATTGGCTATTACAATTCAGAACCGGTGATTAATACCGAAGAAGTAGAGTCTTGGAAATGGATGAAGATTGAGGATATTAAAGCCGATTTAGAGAAAAAACCCGAAATGTACACGGTTTGGTTTAAAATTATTTTTGACGAATTTTATCATTATCTAGAAGAACACAAGCTTTAAAAGAATCCGAATTATGAAAGTTACTCTGTCACGTAAGACTCATTTTAATGCTGCACATCGTTTGTATCGAAAGGATTGGTCTTTTGAAAAAAATGAAGCTGTTTTTGGAAAGTGTAATAATCCAAATTATCATGGACATAATTATGAATTGATTTCGAGTGTAACTGGAATGGTGGATCCTGAAACCGGTTTTGTGATGGATGTTAAAGAATTGGCTACCATTTTATACGAAGAAGTAGAACTGCCTTTTGATCATAAAAATTTGAATCTTGATGTGGCCGAATTTGAAAACCTCAATCCCACAGCCGAACATATTGCTTATGTAATTTGGAATAAAGTCAAAAACAGGTTAAAAGCCGATTTTGATTTAGAAATAGTTTTATTTGAAACTGCACGGAATTTTGTAACCTATAAAGGAGAATAAATGGCATTGAAAATAGGAGATATAGTACCCAATTTTATTGCGAAAGATACTAAAGGGGAGTGGTTTGAAAGTAAAAATATAGTGGGCCGAAAACCTTTAGTGATTTATTTTTACCCTAAAGATAATACGCCGGGTTGTACCACAGAGGCCTGTTCTTTTAGGGATGCTTACGAGGATTTTAAAGACTTAGGAGCCGAAGTAATTGGTATTAGTAGTGATAGTGTTAAATCACATCAGAAATTTGCCAAAAAACACCAACTTCCTTTTATTTTATTATCTGATGAGGATAAAAAACTTCGTAAATTATTTGGGGTATACAATCGGTTATTGGGGTTAATTCCAGGTCGGGTGACGTATGTAGCCGATAAAAATGGCGTAATCATTCTAATATTTGATGGTTTGAACGCGCAAAAACACATAGAAAAAGCTTTGGATACTGTAAAAGAATTAGTATCTTGATTTCAAATTAACGAGTTTAGAAATTGGATGTAACCAAAGCAATACTACGAACATGAACGTACCATTTTATCCATTACAATTCAACCCTATTTTAAAAGACCGAATTTGGGGCGGTCAAAAATTAAAAACACAATTCAACAAACCAATCCCATCAGCTACTACAGGCGAAAGTTGGGAAATTTCTACCGTTCCAGGCGATATAAGTGTCGTGGAGAAAGGAGCTTTTCAAGGCCAATCTCTTACTGAATTAATAGATCAATTTCCCGAAAAAATTTTAGGAACACAAGTTTTTAAAAAATTTGGTAAGCAATTTCCGTTGTTATTTAAATTTTTAGATGCTCGTGAAGATTTGTCTATTCAAGTACATCCTAACGATGAACTGGCTCAAAAAAGGCACAATTCATTTGGAAAAACCGAGATGTGGTATGTCATGCAAGCCGATACTGGTGCGCGAATTATAGTAGGTTTCAAAGAGGATTCCAATAAAGAAGAATATTTGGAACACTTAGAAAACAAAACCTTGCTTTCTATTTTAGATACTGTAGAAGCCAAAGTAGGCGATGTTTTTTTTCTTGAAACGGGGACTGTGCATGCTATAGGTGCCGGTCTGGTTATTGCTGAAATTCAGCAAACATCAGATATTACCTATCGTTTGTATGATTTTGATAGAAAAGATGCTAATGGTAATACACGCGAATTGCATGTTGATTTAGCCTTAGATGCTATTAATTATAAAAAGGTTCAAACTCAGAAAAAATACGATATTCACGTTAATCAATCAAATAATATGGTTGATTGTCCATATTTTACGACCAATTTTATTCCGCTAGATGGCGCTAAAAAGGTGCAAAAAAATACCGATAGTTTTACGGTATATATGTGTGTAGAAGGATCATTCTCAATAGAAATTAACGAGCAGCGGTATGAATATAAAAAGGGAGATACGGTTTTACTACCCGCTCAAATTTCGGAATTGAAATTGAATGGAAACGCTTCAATTTTAGAAATTTATATTTCATAAGTGCTAATCGAAAGATAATGCGTACTTTTGCACTCGAAAAATTTAAATACATATAAAAATGGCAAACGTTAAAAACTTAAAGAAAGATATCAATTTTGTGTTGGGTGATATTATAGAGGCAGTTTACTTATTTGAGCTTTCTACAACAGGTAATCCTACTCCGGAAACTAATGCTATTATCGATGAAGCAATCGTTGCTTTTGATAATTTGATTGCAAAAGTGAATCAAAAAAACGTTGAAAACAAAAAAGCACATTTCAAACAAATCAATGTAGAATTGGAAGAAACTGCAAATCAATTGATTGCTAAAATCAACGAATTGTAGTCAAAAAAAGCGATAAAAAAGTGCAATATTTTTTTGGAATTTTAAAAAACAGACTTATATTTGCACCCGTAATGAGACGCCGATGTAGCTCAGCTGGCTAGAGCAGCTGATTTGTAATCAGCAGGTCGTGGGTTCGAGTCCCTCTATCGGCTCAAATAAAAACCATCACAGCAATGTGATGGTTTTTTTGTTTTACAATGTAATTATTTGATATAATTTCTTTTATAAATTTAAAATAAAAAAGCGCACTATTTTGAAGTGCGCTTTTATTAAGGTTTGAAAAGACTTATTGTTGCTTTTTTATTTCGGCTATGTATTTGGTGAGTTGCTTTCCGTAAAGCGAATTGGCTACTTTAGGTGACATTGATTTTTGTATCGTATCCAAATATTTAATATTAATGTCGTAAATTTCAGATAAGGCAATGTAGGGGGAAATTTCGTAATCTTTATTATTTAAAGCAAAATTGGTGGCATACAAATAACGTCTTTTGATATTAGATTCTTGACGAACCGTTAAACTGTCTACCACTTTTTGACTTTGGTATTTGATGGCCTTGAATTTTTTCTCGAGTAAAGTTAAATTCTCATCGATAAAACGGGAATTTACTTTTTTAAATTCTTCGTATAATTCTTGATTTTTTGAACCGGTAATTTTAGCACTTGTCAAAAAATTATCTAAATTGGTTTCTAAGGTCATTTCGCCTGGTTCGGCAAAAAATAAAATATTGTTATCTAAAGAATTGGTAACACCTCTGTCTAAAAATAAATATAAAACTTCGGGCGATTTTAATGGAATATCACTTTCAAAATGTGAGTCGCCATCAATTGAAATCGTATCTATTGCAACCAAGTTAGTATCCACCACGCGCTGAATATATAATGTTCCTTTTTTTAGTCCTTTTACATCGCCAACCAAATGCAAATTGTCTTTTGATGGCGTTTTACTACAAGCGGCTAAGAGCATTACAGTTGTAGCTGCAATAATTGTTTTTTTCATTGTTTTTTAAATTTCGTGCAAAATAAAGAAATTTGTTGAAAACTTACTACCTGCAAATATAATTTTAAAAAAAATCCCAATCTTTTAAAGGATTGGGAAAGGTTTAAGTCTTCTGATTATTTTTTTAACCAAGCTTCTCGTAACATTTTTTTACTATCATCGGTCGCTTGAAATGAATTTGAATCTTCATAAGGTAATTTAACGGTTCCTTTAATTGTTTCTGGTTTTCCATTTCGGTTGATGATTACAGTTATTGGGTCGTTTTCTTTCCAACTTTGACTAATAGTAATCAAATCGTATATGTTTTCTAAAGAATATTTTACACCGTTAATTTCCACTATTTCATCGCCACCTTTTAAATTTAAATTAGTAAAAAAAGTATTCAATTCGATATCTGGGACAACGGTAATGGCTTTATTTTGAGGATTTATCGTGATATAAGGAACTTGCCCTTTTAAAAATGGGTTTCCTGGTTTTTTTTCAGAACTTGGCGTAACACCTACTTTTGCTAAATAAGTATTGTACGGAATAGGAGTGGTACCGGCTACGTACGTTTTTAAGAATTCACCCACTTCGGGATATGTTAATTGGGTAATTTTACCAAATAATTCAGCATCATCAAAAGCTTTGTTTTCACCATATTCTTTTGATAATTTATGCATAAGATCTAAAATTCCTCTTTCGCCATTGCTTTTTTCTCTAATAATTATGTCAATACACATTCCGATTAAAGCTCCTTTTTGGTATACGTTCAGGTATTGATCTTTATAAGGTTCCACCAAAACATTTTTACTCATAGTCGTAAACGACATAGTATCATTCATGGTATTGGCTTCATCAATTTTTTCGGCAATTCGACTGTAAAATTCACTTTCTGGAATTAAACCTTGGTTGATTTGAAATAGGTTGGCAAAATATTCGGTTACACCTTCGTACATCCACAAATGTTCCGACATTTTAGGATCGTTATAATCAAAATCTTGAATTTCTTTTGAATGGATTGTAAGTGGGGTTACAATATGGAAAAATTCATGCGAAACCACATCTTTCATTGATTTTTGAAGTTCGTCGTGAGGCAACATTTCAGGTAAAACAACTGTTGTGGCGGTAGGGTGTTCTAGTGCTCCAAAACCTTTGGCATCGTCGGGTTTCATAGTTGATAAATACAATAAAACGCTGTATTTTTTTGTCGAGTTGATGTCGCCTAAAAAGTTTTTTTGCGCGGTCATCATTTTTTTCATTTCCGGAGTAATGCTTTCCGCAGTCACTTTTCCAGTTGGCGAGTAAACCGCAATTTGAATGTCCATTCCGTTTACATTAAATGTTGTGTAATTCGGTTTAGCATACATAATCGGGTTTTCAACTAAAACAGCATATCTTGGAGTATCAAAAACATCGTTGGTTTTGCTAGCGTCAAGGTCGGTCATAGAGGTAGCTCCCCAAATGTTTTCCGGATGCGAAATAGTAACTTCGTAAGGTACGTGCAATTTTTCAGCAAAATAACCTACAAAACCATGCGTGTTTACTACAAAGTTTGTTTTGTCTAAAATATTTGTCCCAGCAGGTGAGAAAATATCCGATTTTCCGAAACCTTCTCCGCTTTCTGTATCAAAAGTATCATTTACCCAATAGGTGATTTTTGCCAACGATTTTGCTTTTTTAATTTTCCAATTGTTATCATCGGATTTGGTCACTTCTAAAGCATTTCCTTTTTCATCAAAAGCTTTTAAATCGTCAATATAGCGACCATAATTATCCGAAGAATAGGTTCCGGGAACGGTTTTGGGTATGCTAAATGTGGTTTCGTCGGTTGTGAATTTTGGTGGCATTAAGGTTACCAAAACTTTATCAGCTGTAATTGTGTTGAGGTCAATTGCCACTTTTACGTTTTCTTTTGAAGAAGATTTACCGCTTCTAGAACCTGTTTTACAGCTTAAAAGCGATAAAGCAAGCACTAATGATAGTACTATTTTTTTCATACAGTGTTATTTTGTTTAAAATAATGAGTCTGTTGACATTTAATTTTGTTACACATTATTTAATAAAGATATTAAAAAGGAGTATCAATAAAGCATTCAATTTGTTTTTTAATTTTATACATTTCAAAACCCTAAAAAACTTTAATTTGCGTGTATGAATTGGGATCGGTATATAAAAGAATATCAGGCATATTTAAAAATTGAACGTGGTTTAAGTAAAAATACTATCGAAAATTATTCTTTGGATATCGAAAAATTGTACCTTTTTTTAGAAACCAATGAAATCGATGTCAGTCCGATTACCATTTCCGAAACTACTATTCAGGAATTTATTTACGCTACTTCTAAAACAGTGGCAACTCGTTCGCAGTCTCGAATTATATCGGGTTTAAAAAGTTTTTTCAGCTTTTTAATTTTCGAAGATTACCGTGACGATAATCCGTTGCAACTTATAGAATCGCCCAAATTAGGTAGAAAATTACCCGATACGCTTGCTCTTGAAGAAATTGATGCGTTGATTGCTGCGATTGATTTGAGTACTCCCGAAGGCGAACGAAATAAAGTGATTTTAGAAGTGCTTTACAGTTGTGGATTGCGGGTGTCGGAATTGGTTGCTTTAAAAATTTCAGATCTTTTTTTTGAAGAAGGTTTTGTGAAAATTACGGGAAAAGGTAACAAACAGCGTTTTGTGCCAATTGGCGAAAACACACAAGAAATGGTGCGTCGTTATATTTCGTATGTCCGTTCGGAAATTACTATTAAAAAGGGTTTTGAAGATACGGTTTTCCTAAATCGACGAGGCTCGCAACTAACCCGAGCGATGATTTTTACGATAATCAAAAGATTGGCAGTACAATGTAATATTACCAAAAAAATAAGCCCGCATACATTTCGGCATTCTTTTGCGACACATTTGTTAGAAAATGGTGCCGATTTGCGCTCTATTCAAATGATGTTGGGTCACGAATCAATTACTACGACCGAAATTTATGTGCATCTCGATCAACGGTTTTTGGCTGATGTTTTGTTAAAATTTCACCCTAGAAAATAAATTATAAATAGTGTTTTTGTATTTTTAGTGTATTATGTGTTTTAAATTGGTAGACTTTTTTTATTTACTTTAATATAAGTATATTTGTTTTCGTTTTTTTATAACCTCATTTAAATATGGCTTTTGATTTGTATGCAAGCGAGGACGTTCAGGCCATCAATAATTTTTATAAAAAATTATTTGAGCAAATTCCAGATTTAATATTTCAGTTTACCATATATTCTGATAACAGTTGTTCATTTCCTTTAATCAGTAAATCGGCTGAGGAAGTGTTTGAAATGCCTGTTTCTGAATTTTCGAGTGCTTCTCGATTTTCTATTTTAAAAAAAATTTCACCTTTAGACCGTCGGAATTTTTATACTTCATTACTAAAAGCCACACAAACACTTGCACCTTGGGAAATTGAATTTAGAGCCAATTTGCCAAGAAAAGGTAAACGATGGTTAAAAGTGACTTCCAAACCGGAGCGCGGAGAAAATGGTGAGGTGAGTTTTTATGGTAGAATATTGGATATTACCGATTCTAAAGACCAAGAGTTGCGTTTGAAAATTTCAGAAGAGCGCTTTCAATTTGCACTAGATGCTTCTACGGTTGGAATTTGGGATTGGGATATGGTCGAAAACAACGTCTTTTATTCTTCGCTATCTTTAAAAATATTAGAACAAGATTCAACAGATATTTTCGATAATCCCGAAATGTGGGATAAAATTGTACATCCCGATGATTTAGAAAAATATTATTCGGACATTCACGAGCATTTTGATAATAAAATTCCCTATTACGAAAATTACCACCGTGTATTAACTTCTAGCGGAAAATGCAAATGGATTTTAGATCGCGGTAAAGTTATCGAACGCGATGAAAATGGTAAGCCAATGCGGGTTATTGGTACGCACACCGATGTTTCAGCTCAAAAAGAGAAAGAACTTGCCTTGATTAAAACAATGGAATTATATAGTGAGCAAAATAGTCGCTTGATTAATTTTTCGCATGTTGTTACGCACAATCTCAACACACAAGCAGGTAATATAAAACTGCTTTTGGATTTGATAGAAATGCAAAATGATTTAGAAGGCAATAAAGAAATGTTGACCCATTTGCGTACTGTTTCTAATGATTTAAACGAAACCATTTGTAATTTGACTCAGGTGGTTGATATTCAAAATCAATTGCATTTGGAGATTAAAGAATTGCATTTGAATACGTTTGTTAAAAAAACATTGGGGATTTTAAAAACAAAAACCTGCGAATTGAATGCAGAAATAGTAAATGCAATTCCTGATGAAGCTTTTGTTTTGTATAATCCGGCATATTTGGAAAGTGTTTTGTTGAATTTTGTTTCTAATTCTATTAAATACGCTCATCCCGAACGCCAACCTAAAATTGAGTTTTGTTTTGAGCCTGAAGCCAAACAAGGATTTGCGAGTTTGACTATTAAAGACAACGGCTTAGGTATTGACTTAGAAAAATACGGCGATTTGTTATTTGGAATGTACAAAACATTTCATCAACACAAGGAAGCAAGGGGAATCGGTCTTTACATCACCAAAAATCAAATAGACTCTATGAAAGGTCAAGTAGAAGTGCAAAGTACTGTTAACGAAGGTAGTGTTTTTACGATTTTCTTCAACAAAGAATTGGAAACGGAAGTTTGATTTTTTTTTGAAATAAAAGAAAAGCCTTGAAGTTTTAAACTTTAAGGCTTTTTTTATCAAGGTATTTAGGCTTTGTTATTTGCTTAAATACATTTTTCTTCTTGAATATAATTCGTAAAATTGATCGTCTTTCAAATCCTCAATGAACAAAATGCTTTCGCCTGTTGATTTCATCTCGGGTCCTAAAGCTTTGTTTACATTCGGGAATTTACTGAAAGAGAAAACCGGTTGTTTGATAGCGTATCCTTTTAATTGCGGATTGAAATCAAAATCGGTTACTTTACTGTGACCTAACATCACTTTAGTGGCGTAATTTACATAGGGTTCACCGTATGCTTTTGCGATAAAAGGAACGGTACGAGAAGCTCTCGGATTGGCTTCGATAATGTAAACTGTATCGTTTTTGATGGCAAATTGAATGTTGATTAAACCAACTGTTTTTAATGCTTTTGCAATTTTATGCGTGTGGTCTTTAATTTGTTGCATAACAAATTCACCCAAATTAAATGGAGGCAGGGTAGCATTCGAATCTCCGGAGTGAACTCCACAAGGCTCAATGTGTTCCATAATTCCGATGATGTACACATTTCCATCCGCATCGCAAATTGCATCTGCTTCTGCTTCAATGGCGCCGTCTAAATAGTGGTCTAATAATAATTTATTTCCTGGAATAGACTTTAATAAATCGATTACGTGTTCTTCAAGTTCTTGTTTGTTGATGACGATTTTCATTCCCTGTCCGCCTAATACATAAGAAGGACGAACTAATAATGGGAAATCTAATGAGTCAGCTAATTTTGAAGCTTCATCCGCACTTTCTGCAATTCCGAATTTAGGGAAAGGAATTTCTAATTCTGTTAGTAAATCTGAGAAACGTCCTCTGTCTTCCGCTAAATCTAAAGCATCAAAGCTAGTTCCAATAATTTTGATTCCGTATTTAGATAGCTTTTCAGCTAATTTTAGCGCCGTTTGTCCACCTAATTGTACGATAACACCTTCTGGCTTTTCGTGTTGAATGATATCGTAAATGTGTTCCCAAAAAACCGGTTCAAAGTACAATTTATCTGCAGTATCAAAGTCAGTCGAAACTGTTTCTGGATTACAGTTGATCATGATGGTTTCGTAGCCACATTCTTTAGCAGCCAAAACACCGTGAACACAAGAGTAATCAAATTCGATTCCTTGGCCAATTCGGTTAGGACCCGAACCTAATACTACAATTTTCTTTTTGTCGGTAACAACACTTTCGTTGTCTACAAAACGTTTTCCATCTGCTGTTTCAATTTCAGCTTCAAAAGTAGAGTAGTAGTAAGGTGTTTTTGCTTTAAACTCAGCCGCACAAGTATCTACTAATTTAAACACACGGTTGATATTCATTTCGGTACGTAAAGCATGTACTTCGCTTTCCAAACATCCTGTCATGTGGGCAATTTGTCTGTCGGCAAATCCTTTTTGTTTCGCTTCGAGTAATAGTTCTTTTGGTAAATCACTAATTTTATAAGAGGCAATTTCTTTTTCTAAAATGTACAATTCCTCGTATTGTTTCAAGAACCACATGTCAATTTTTGTGATTTCGTGAATTCTGCTCAACGGAATTCCCATAGCAATAGCATCGTAAATAACAAATACACGATCCCAACTAGCATACGTTAATTTTTCAATAATTTGCTCGTAATTGGTGTATCCTTTTCCGTCGGCACCTAAACCATTGCGTTTTATTTCTAAAGATTGTGTGGCTTTGTGAAGCGCTTCTTGGAACGAACGTCCAATTCCCATAACTTCTCCAACCGATTTCATTTGAAGTCCTAAAGTACGGTCGGAACCTTCGAATTTATCGAAATTCCAACGAGGAATTTTTACAATAACATAATCAAGAGTTGGCTCGAATAAGGCAGAAGTTGATTTGGTAATTTGGTTTGATAATTCGTCTAGGTTGTATCCTAAAGCTAATTTAGAAGCGATTTTTGCAATTGGATAGCCAGTTGCTTTTGAGGCCAATGCTGATGAACGAGATACACGTGGGTTGATTTCAATTGCCACAATATCTTCTTTTTCGTCAGGCGAAACCGCAAATTGCACGTTACATCCTCCTGCGAAATTACCGATACTGCGCATCATCAAAATAGCGTAGTCGCGTAATTTTTGGAAGGTTCTGTCGGATAACGTCATGGCTGGAGCTACTGTGATAGAATCTCCAGTATGAATTCCCATCGGGTCCATGTTTTCGATAGAACAGATGATTACCACGTTATCATTTTTATCTCTTAAAAGCTCTAATTCGTATTCTTTCC
The DNA here is from genome assembly GCF_016522065.1 of Flavobacterium agrisoli. Classification (GTDB taxonomy): domain Bacteria; phylum Bacteroidota; class Bacteroidia; order Flavobacteriales; family Flavobacteriaceae; genus Flavobacterium; species Flavobacterium agrisoli. The sequence continues at coordinate 72,154 of NZ_JAEHFV010000006.1, forward strand.
AGCCCATCAAAGCTTTGTCAATCAAAACTTCGTGAATTGGTGATGCTTCTAAACCTTGAGTTAACAAACGATCAAAATCTTCTGGTTTGTATACTATAGAAGCTCCTGTGCCCCCTAAAGTGAACGAAGGACGAATTACCAAAGGAAACCCAAATTCCTGTGCAATTTCTTTTCCTCTTAAATAAGAAGTACAAATTTCTGCAGGAGCAGTAGGAACATTTATTCTTTTAAGTAAATCTTTAAATTGGTCACGATCTTCGGTAATGTTGATAGCGTTGATGTCAACTCCAATCATGCGCACGTTAAAATCGCTCCAAATTCCTTTTTCCTCGGCTTCTAAACATAAATTTAAGGCAGTTTGACCTCCCATTGTTGGTAAAACAGCATCAATTTGTGGGTGTTCCTTAAGGATTTCAATAATCGATTTTGTGGTTAAAGGCTTTAAGTAAATATGATCCGCCATGGATGGGTCGGTCATGATTGTTGCCGGGTTTGAATTGATTAAGATAACTTCAATACCCTCTTCGCGAATAGAACGTGCAGATTGTGATCCTGCATAGTCAAATTCGCAAGCTTGTCCGATAACGATAGGTCCTGAACCTATAATTAAAACCGATTTAATTGATGTGTCTTTAGGCATTTTATTTGAATTGTGAGTGTTATAGTTGGTTTAATTTTTAGTTGTAGAATTCTTAAAACTAACAGATTAAACGTTTTTTTAATGACAAGATATAAAAAAAGGCGGTACTAAAAAAAGTAACGCCTTAATTATGTTTATAGAAACATTATTTTTTGTGTCTTGGTTCGCAAGAAACAGTCAATTTGTGTCTACCTTTAGCTCTTCTACGGGCAAGAACTTTTCTTCCATTCGCAGAAGCCATTCTGTCCATAAATCCGTGTTTATTTCTTCTTTTTCTTTTCGATGGTTGAAATGTTCTTTTGCTCATTGCTTTGTATCTTTAAAATGGTGTCTATTATCTTTAATTTTGTTTTAGAATACCCTTCTTCCAAAACCGAGTGCAAATATACAAAGTCTTTTTTTATTGGCAAGTAGTTTTATAAAAATATTTTTAATTCCTTTTACTATCTTTGCAACATAAATTTATACCTTATTATGTTTCATAAAAATATTAAATTAATTTTGGCTGCACTCATTGTTGTAGCGAGTATTTGGCAGTTTACAGAAAATAATATTGGCAATGGGATTTTTTTGTTGTTACTAGCAGCAATACCTGTTTTTCTTTATTTTAAAAATGAATTTATCTTGTTGGCTTTTTTAAAATTAAGAAAACAAGACTTTGAAGGCGCTAAGATGTGGTTGGCTAAAATTAAAAATCCAGAAACGGCTTTGGTTCGTAAACAACAAGGCTACTTTAATTATTTGCACGGCATTATGCATTCGCAAACCAATTTAAACTTAGCCGAAAAGCATTTTAAAAAAGCGATTGAATTAGGATTGTCTATGGATATGGATTTGGCCGTAGCTAAATTAAACTTGGCTGGCGTTGCCATGTCTAGAAGAAGAAAGATAGAAGCGACGAACTTATTGGCTGAAGTAAAAAAATTAGATAAACAAGGGATGTTGAAAGATCAAATTTCGATGATGAAAGATCAATTAAAACGAATTTAATTTTTTCTATTTCCTATACCTATTATAAAACCATCCCTTATCGGATGGTTTTTTTATACCATTCATCAAATAAATTTACGTTTGAACGTGTTTTTTGAAGTATGCTGTTGGTTTTTAGTAATTTAATTATACTAAAAGTCAGATATGCTAAAAAAAATACTCTATATAGGTGTAATGCAATTGGGTTGGTTGGGTTACGGACAAGATACGATTGTGTCTTTTTCGAATGCCTTACAAGCCAATATGCGTTCCTATATTAAAGCAAGTAATAAAGCTTATTTGGAGCAAAATTTTCAAGAAGGGCAGCGCTTATTTGATTCGTTAGTAAATTATAAATTGATTGGAACACAGTTTGATGATTTTACAGTAAAAAATCTCAACTCCAAAAAAATTACGTTGAGTAAACTTGGTAAACCTGTTTTTATTTTAACCTATGCTTCTTGGGGTGTAATTAACAAAGGTGATATTCCGGCTATTAACCGACTTGCCGAAGAGCATGATGATGATTTACAAATTATGATTTTCTTCTGGGGAACTAAAGATGATTTAGAAAAAACCTCGCGCTTGTTTCATAAAAAAATTCAAATTTGCTATACCGATACACGCTATCGCGAAAACTTTGATTTGGTTAAAAGATTGAAAAACACTTTAGGCTTTCCCACTTCTTATTTTATTGATTCGCAACAAAAAGTAGTCACAATTAATCGAATATCCAATCCAATGATGTCGGGTGTTACTTTGGAGGATGCTACCGCCAACAGTTATCTTAAATTTAACTCCATGATCAATACCGGTGTTTTAAAAAACAGTACTTCTAAAATACCTGTGGCACGTAATTAACGAAATTAAGAACGAATCAATTCTGGTAAATGTTTATTAAGCCATTTGAATTTATTTAAAATCATAATATGTGTTCCGCCTTTGACGATTATACAATCCGAAATGTATTTGATAGGAAAAACAGCATCTTGGTCACCGTGAATGTGTATTACATTTTTATTGGCTTCCGATTGGTTCCAAACAATCACTTGTTCAATTGCCCATTTTAAATAGTTGTAGTCACGAACCGATAGGTATTTTTGATACAAATCCAATCGTTTATTGGTTTTTTCGCCTAGAGTAAATTGCGAAAGCCTTTCCAAATTAGTTAACAAATGAACTGGAAGCAGTTTATATAGTTTAGTTGTTTTGGCAAAACGCATGCGTAACGGAAATTCTTTGTTGCATTTTACACTCGAAATTATGATTACTTTTTGTGTTTTGATATGTTTAGCTATTTCCTGAACTAAAATACCCCCAAACGATACTCCAATCAAAACCGGGTTGTCTTGGGTAATGTTTTGAGACATTCTTTTGGCATAGTTCGATAATGACTCGTTTTGTAACGGAATCTCCCATTCTAATAAATGAGTTTCAAAGTCTTCGGGTAAATGTATGTTTTCGAATATCGAACTGCCAGCGGCTAATCCCGGCATAAAATAAACGTGAATTTTGTTCATGTTTGGCGTTTTACTACATCAATTAAGGATAAAAATAACGGAATTTTTAGGTTTTATGAAAATTTAAATTCAAATTTTAGGTACTTGACAGCGTCAATTTTGAAAATAATATCTAAAACGACTTGTTAAAATGGTTTGTTGTTGATTTTCAAATGATTAACTTTGTACCCTCTTAAAAGCAATTCTTTTTTTAAACAACGTATTTTACCACGAAGTACGTATGGATTAAGGAAAATTAAAATTGTGATACCTCATACAAAAACAAAAACAATCATGGAGCCAATTACCATTGCAGCAATTAAAGACAATTCATTCGCCCGACAATTTGAAACCAATGTACCAGAAGGTTTGATTACGGTTGAATATTCTTTTCAGGAGCGAAAGATTTTTTTAACTAAAATTAATTTGCCCGATCAATTTGAAAATGAAGAATTCATTGATAGTTTAATTAAAGCAATTTTGGAAAATGCCACTGAGCAACGTTTGCGAGTAGTGCCCATTTATCCTCGTATTGTGCAGTTTTTTAAAAAAAATCCGAGTTATAAAGAGCTGTTACCTCCTGGAATTCGAATTTAAAAAAGAAAGTCGCCTAGCTATTCCAGGCGACTTTCTTTTTTAAGCTATTAGTCAAATTTGTTTTTAATGTAATATTTACCATCCAAGTCTTCATCAAAATCATCTACTTTGATTGGTTTTGGTTTTGGTTTAGTTGCTTGAGCCTTTTTTTTCCACATCTCGAATTTTTCAGCTGGCATTTTCTTTTTCATTATCTCTAGAACTTCTTTTTCAGATAATCCAAATTCTTTTTTTATAATTTCGAACGGATTTCTTTCTTCAAGGGCAAACGTAACAAGCTTCTCTGTTTCTTCCCAATTCAATTCTTTGCGGCTACTCTTTTTCATCTCGTGAAAATTAATTCAAATAGGTATTAATGATTTATAGATTGATTTTCAAATTTCATATCAATATTAATAAAAAAAATAATTATTTCACAGATTCAGCAATTTTTTTTTAAGGTTTTTGAATGCTTATTTTAGCTTGTTATTTTTTAGATGTTTTTTTATAAAAATTAATAATAAGAGGTTGTAAATATTGCTAAAATTCAATTTTTTACAAAAAAAAACAAGGAGGTTTTGAGACTCCTTGTTTCGTATATTTTAAATAAATGAATAGTTATACTTCGTTATGGTTTTGCAAAAGTAATTTATAAATAAAACCAGCTGCAATTGCTCCTAATATTGGTGCCACCCAAAACAGCCAAACTTGTCCCAAAGGTTCGCCACCTACAAAAAGAGCTTGTGATAAAGAACGTGCAGGATTTACAGAAGTGTTGGTAATTGGAATACTAATTAAATGGATTAAAGTTAACGCTAAACCAATTGCAATTCCGGCAAATTTTCCGTTGGCAAATTTATCCGTTGCACCTAAAATAACCAATAGAAAAAATAAAGTAAGTACAAATTCGGCAATAAAACAGGCTTGTAAAGAATATCCGTCGGGAGAAAAAGCGCCAAATCCGTTGGAAGCAAAAGCGCCTGCTTGCGTATTGTCGATGGCAAAACCCGCTTTTCCGGCAGCAATGGTGTACAAAGTTCCGGCAGCAGCAATAGCACCAATACACTGTGCAACGATGTACGGAATTAATTCTTTGGCAGAAAAACGTCCGCCAGCCCATAAACCAAAAGAAACCGCTGGATTAAAATGCCCGCCAGAAATATGACCAACAGCATACGCCATGGTCAAAACCGTTAAACCGAACGCCAACGCAACTCCGGCAAAGCCTATTCCTAAATCGGGAATTCCAGCAGCAAAAAGGGCACTACCACAACCTCCAAAAACCAGCCAATAGGTTCCGAAAAATTCTGCAAATAATTTTTTCATAATAAATAGTTTAAAATTAGGGTTATTAATTAAAGGTATATTGAATGCCTTATTCATATTTATAAAGCAAATGCAATAGCGATTTGATTGATACAATTTGAAAATGAGTTATTAAGAAATGTTGTGGTTTTTTCCTGATAATCAAATAGTTTTAAAATGGAATCAGGAAATAAATATTATCAAATAATGCACAACAACTTTTAGTAAACCACTTTTTAAAAAGTATTTAGTACGAATTTATTGAAAAAAAGAAAAGAGAAGTAAGTTGTGTAAGATTTTTTTGAACAGTTTTTAAACAATTAGTTGCTTTTTTTAAATTGGAGGTTCATTAAAATTATAGCGGTAATAATGATAAGTATTCCAATCCATTGTATAAAAAGGACTTGCTCGTGTAATAAAAGGTAGGCCATTAGTACCGAAACAGGTAATTCTAATGCGGAAACAATACTGCCTAAACCAATTCCGGTAAGCGGAAAACCGGCATTCATTAACATGGGGGGAATGATAGTACCAAATAAAGCCAAAATAATACCCCATTTATAAAAAATTTCCAAATTAAAAGGCGTGTTTTGTGTCATTACCGCAAAAGAAAACACAATAATGGCTCCACCTAAAAGCATAAACAAACTGCGTTGTGCCGACGAAACATGGGTAGCAATTCGGTTAGCGGTAAACATGGTGGTGGTAAACGAAGCTGCGGCTAATATACCCCAAACTAATCCGCGCCAATCCAGTTGGGTCTGGTTTTGAAATATATTAGTAGCCAAAACAGTTCCTGTTAAAACTAGTAGTACGGCTAGCGTTTTTTGTAAAGAAGGCTTTTTTTTATCCAAAAAATATTCGAGTAAAACGCCCATCCAAACCGTTTGCATAAGCAAAACTATCCCGATTGAAACAGGAATATAACGTACGGCCAAATAATAAAAAACACTTGTAAGTCCTGTAGAGGTTCCAGCTAGCATTAAAGACCAAATGTTTTTTCTAGAAGGATTTACAATATTTGTTTTTGTTTTTGTTTTCTGAAAAAGAGTAATAAGTAATAAACCTAAAATTCCGTATATAAATTGAGATGAAGTAACTTCGGCAGTTGTATATCCTTCCTCATAAGCCATTTTTACAAAGGTTGCCAACATGCCATAGCTGCTAGCTCCAATGGCAACCAAAATAACTCCTTTTAAAACAGTAGAATCTTTCATTTATTAAAATTAGCCCCAAAGATACTCTTTTAAAAGAGGTTTTAGAAAAGGTTTTGAATGATTGGATTTGTAATTCCGATGGCATCGGCTTTAAAATTCAATTTCTTTTCGAGCAAGGTGGCGTACACACTTCTAAAATCAATTTGATGTTTCAAATCCCCGTGTTCTAAATCGCTTAAATTTGGATTATCACCAATCACATCACCTGTGTTATTTCCTCCAATTACAAATACGGGCGCTGCTGTGCCATGATCGGTTCCGTTGCCATTGTCTTTCACACGTCGTCCAAATTCAGAAAAAACGACAATTGTTGTATTTTGAAGCAAATTGGCATTTTTTAAATCTTTATAAAAAGCCGATAAGGCATTATTAAGATCGGTTAATTTGTTTTTATGAAGCGGCAATTGGTTGTCGTGGGTATCAAAACCATTTAAAGAAGTGTAATATACTTTTGAGTTTAAATTACCTTTAATTAAACGGCTAATCCATTCTAAGTTTTTGCCCAAATCGGTAGTGGGATATGAATTTTCGGTTTTAGATGCTGCGAGTGCTTTTTGAATTTGTTCAGAACCTTCTACCGCCGAATTGGCTAATTTTCGAACAAAATCCAGCTCAGGGTTTTTGGATAAACTGTTGTTTTCTTCTTGTGAATTTTTTATTTTAAATTTAGCCGGATCTTTAATAGTAATCGAATTTGGAACTTCTCCTTTAAGTGATAAATTATCAATATTATCTAAGTTAATTCCAGCCGTTGGGGTATGTTCTTTACACTGCAAATCCAAATAACGACCCAACCAACCTTCGTTTAAATATTGATTGGAATTGGAGGCTGTTTGCCAAATTTCTTGACTTCGAAAATGCGAACGATTCGGTTCTGGATAGCCTACATTTTGTAAAACGGTTAAATCACCATTTTGCTGCATCTCTGCAAAACCGCTCAAAGCCGGATGAAAAGCCATATTTTTATTGCCCGAAATAACATCGTTTTTACTAATTGCAATTTTGGGACGCATTTCATAATACAACGGATCTTGGTACGGAATAAACGTGTTAAGTCCATCATTTCCTCCGTTTAATTGTACAAAAACCAAACATTGTTCACCCGTTATGATGTTTTTTTGTTTTCCAAAAGAGAACAAGAAATCAGGAACGAGCAAAGCGCCTCCGGTTAAAGTTCCGGTTAGCGATAAAAAATTTCTCCTATTCATAACTCGTTTTTTAGGTTAAATTAATTGAAATTCGGGTTGTTTTATCATTTCATTAAACAAACGCACAACTGCTTGATTAGCATTCGGTGCTTCGGGGTCAAAATCATATTTCAAGATAGATTCAAAATCTTTTTGATTTTCTGGATTTACTTCAAATAATAAGCGCTGACTAAGTTCTTTTATAATGGTCAAATTGGTTCCTTTTTGCCATTCTAATTTTGGCGCGACATTGTATTTTTTGTTCTTTTTGTCCGTTTTCGGGTTCAAATTTCCATTGCACAGTCTATCGGCCATAAGGTTTCGTTGCAAATAAATTTGAGTTGTTAACCACGATTTTCCGCCTTCCCAACCTTTAACATTCGGTTGGTTAAACAAATCCATGCTTTGCGATTTTATAAATTGCGTAATCGGGGTGAGATTTTGCGGATGTAATTCGAGTTCATTTACAAGTTGCAAACTAAATTCGATTGGGTTTTTAATTTTAGTGCCCGCTGTGTTTTTTTCAAATTCTTCGGTAAAAATTTTCTTCAATAAAGGTTGAAATTCAAAGTCGACTTTTCTAAAATAATCGCCATAATACTGCACTAAATCTTCGGAAGGATAGTCATATAAAAACCATTTTAAAATTTTGCGAGTCATTAAATACGGACTGCTTTTTTGTTCGAAAATAATATCGACAATGGCATCCGAATCGAAAACGCCTTTTTTTCCAAAATAAGTAATGCTAGAACGATCTTGGAAGCGCGGATTGTATTCGGCCTTTTCATCGCCAATTCCCAATCCAGCTAAGGCTTTTGCCCCGTTCTGAATGTCGTTTTCGGTATAATTTCCAATTCCTAAAGTGAATAATTCAAGCAATTCACGACTCAAGTTTTCGTTGATTTTTCCTTTTCGATTATCAGTATTGTCTAAATACCGAACCATGGCATTGGTTTTTAAAATTTCTTTGGTTAAGGTTTTAAAATTGCCGAAAGCATTTTTACGAATTACTTGATTGTGCTGGTAAATCCAATAGTTGGCTTTCACTTTTTGGTAAGTGGCCACATAATGATTGTGTAAAAACAATGTCATTTTTTCTTGCAGCGGAAATTCGGCTGTCATCATTTTTTCAATCCACCAATTTTTCATTTCGAATAAGACATGGATGGATTCTTTTTGAATTTCTTTTTTCTCTTCTGCAGTTGCGGTTTTTAAAAAAGTTCTTTTTTCGGCAAAATCGGCTTTGGTTTTGGGCGAAGTTTTTAAAAAATCAGGAATAGTATCCGAATTTTTGACAGCAAAAGATTTCGATAAAAAAGATTTAAAACCCATTTTATCTATTTTTTGGGCTTCTTTATTCGAAAATCCCAATCGGAGTGACCAAAGCGTATTCTGATTCATAATAACCTCGATTTTAATAACCACTTAATTGTTAGATTTTATTTTTTATAAAAGGTTTAATTCTAAAAAAAAATCCCATTAAAAAATTAACGGGATTTTTGAAAATTCTATTGTATTTAGGTTACATTTTTAAATTAAACACAAAACCATTGTTGAGTGTAAAAGTGTAATCGCTGTCGCAATCGTTATTCCCATAATTCACGGTACCATTAAATAAACCACTTTCAATTTGAAGTTGGCCTTGCGAAATAAAGGCGCAGCTGTATTTTTTAATTAATGGGATTTTTACAGTTAACGTTACGTTGTTTCCATTATGATCGGTCACAACATGTTTTCCTTCCGTCATTTCGTAAACATTGTCTGTTAATAGGTACGGTGTGTCAACTCCAGCGGTTTGTTTTACCGTATACGAACCCGAATTCAGAAAAAGATTGCCGTTGCCATTGGTGAATTTCCCATTTGTCACTTTGCGTGTCCATTGTGGTACTTTGGCATCGGTTGTTGTGTTCGTATATTCGATGCTTCCTTCTAACTTTAAATTGTTAATGGAATAGTCTACACGTTCAATCGTCATTTTGGCACCCGTATCGATAACCGGCGCCGTAATGGTAATTTTTAGTTTTCCTTTTCGGGTAATTTGATTGACTGTGCAACCTGTTCCAAAATCAACTATAAAAGTTTTAGGGTAGGCGGTTGTCGTGTTTTCAACAGAAATCGTAGCGCAGGTTTCGGCAGTAGATTTTTTGGTGGTGCTGTTATTCGTGCTTACTTCGATACCGGTTTGCAAATCGAAGTTGTTAGCAGCATCAATGGTCATAGCCGCCATTATTGCTGACGGTTCTGCTACAGTTGGAGTAGATTCGTCGCTGCTGCAAGAAAAAAAGAAGCTCATAACGACAGTAGCTAACAGGAAAGAAATTTTGGTTTTGTTCATGTTGGTTTTTTTTAGTTTATAATTGATTTAAGGGTGCTTCAAATATATAAAATGTTATCAAAAATCGTGTAAGAAGAATTCTAACAGCACTTTAATGTAACGTAAATTTGTAATTTAAATTATAAAACCCCCTCTGAATATGGAACTCAGAGAGGGTTTGGATAAATTTATTTTTTTATAAAAAGCTTATTTAATCATTTCAAAACTACGTTTAACAAAAGCTGTCAAGGCTTCTCCTTTTAATAAGTTTTGAGACAATTTAGCCAAATCAAGCGCTTGTTTTACCAAGTGTTCTTGATGTGTTTTGTCTTCGGTGTTCAAAATGTTGTTTGCCAAATCAGAGTTGGTATTTACTACCAAGTTGTACATTTCTGGCATATTGCCCATTCCGAACATTCCGCCACCGCCAGTTTGACTCATTTCTTTCATTCTTCGCATAAACTCAGGTTGCGTAATGATAAAAGGAGCGGCTTTGCTATCTAAAGCTTCCAATTGTACCGTATAGGTTTTTGGAATATACGATTCTAAAGACGTTTTTAAGCTTGTTTTTTCTTCTTCAGATAATTTAGAAATTGCTTTGTCTTCTTTTTTAATCAAATTGTCAATATGATCCGAATCCACACGTACAAAAGTTAAGTCGCTATTGTCACTTTCTAATTTTTGAATTAAATGCGAAATAATTGGCGAATCTAATAACAATACTTCGTATCCTTTTTCTTTAGCTGTTTCAATATAAGCATGTTGCGCTTCTTTGTTTCCAGCGTATAAAATGACAATTTTACCGTCTTTATTAGTCTGATTTTCTTTTACTTTCTCTTTTAATTCAGCTAAAGTAAAATAAGTATCGTCTACCGTTGGGTACAATACAAAAGCACCTGCTTTTTCGTAGAATTTATCTTCCGATAACATTCCGTATTCCAAAACAATTTTAATATCATTCCATTTGGCTTCAAAGTCAGCACGGTTCTCGTTGAACAATGCTTTTAATTTATCGGCCACTTTACGCGTGATATAATTTGAGATTTTCTTCACCGCACCATCGGCTTGTAAACCAGAACGCGACACGTTTAACGGAATGTCTGGTGAATCGATAACTCCTTTTAACATCGTTAAGAATTCAGGCACAATTCCTTCAACATTATCGGTAACAAAAACCTGATTTTGGTACAATTGAATTTTATCGCGTTGAATTTGCATATCCGTACCTAATTTTGGGAAATACAAAATTCCGGTTAGATTAAACGGATAATCTACATTTAAGTGAATATTGAACAACGGCTCTTCAAATTGCATTGGGTACAATTCTCTGTAGAAGTTTTTATAATCTTCATCCGTTAATTCAGAAGGTTGTTTGGTCCATGCCGGATTAGGATTGTTGATGATGTTATCAACTTCGATAGTTTCGTTTACGTAATCTTCTGGCGCATCTTCTGGTTTTGGAAGCGTTTCTGTTTTGGTTCCGAATTTAATCGGAATTGGCATAAACTTATTGTATTTGTTTAATAAACCACCAATTTTAGAATCATCCAAAAATTCTAATGAATCTTCGGCAATGTGCAAGATGATTTCGGTTCCGCGTGTAGTTTTGTCAGCTGGAACAAGCGTAAATTCTGGACTTCCGTCGCAAGTCCAATGAGCAGCCGGTTCTTCTTTGTATGATTTAGTAATGATTTCTACTTTTTCGGCTACCATAAATGCCGAGTAAAATCCTAGTCCAAAGTGACCAATAATTCCAGAGTCTTTGGCCGAATCTTTGTATTTGTCTAAAAATTCTTCAGCGCCCGAAAAAGCGACTTGGTTAATGTATTTTTCTACCTCATCGGCTGTCATTCCTAAACCTTGGTCGATGATATGGATTTTTTTTCCTTCTTTGTCTACCTTAACTTCAATAATAGGATTACCATATTCAACTTTAGCTTCTCCAATGCTAATTAGGTGTTTGAGTTTTAATGTAGCGTCGGTTCCGTTCGATACCAATTCACGCAAGAAAATTTCGTGGTCGCTGTATAAAAACTTCTTAATTAAAGGAAAGATGTTTTCTACTGAAACATTAATTTTACCTGTTGCCATATTTTTTAAATTTTAATTTAATGTATGTTGTAATCGGATTTCTTGTATTCAAATCTGATACCAAACCAATTAGGAGTGACAAAATGTCGGAGTGTAAATTTTGAAAGAAAAAATTAAAATTTTAGACATTTGAAAATAATTTTGGATTGTATCTTTGTAAGAGAATTAATTTTAAAAAAACCAATCGATGAAAAAAATTATTTTAATATGCGTAGTAGCTTTGTCGTTCTTTGCTTGCAAATCTTCGGCAACAGCGGCAGATTCGGATACGTTGTCTACCAAGTTAGATAAGTCTTCGCAAGTAGCCATTAAAGGAAACTGGATTTTAACCGATGTAAGTTATCCGGGGTCTGATTATATCAAAGTAAATTCTTTTGATATTGCCGATTCAAAATGTTTTATTGGAAGTACTTGGAGTTTTATTTCCAACAATAACAAAGGAAACATGAGTTTGAATGCTGCGGGTTGTACCTCTTTTCAATCGCCAATTGTGTGGAGTATTAACAACCAAGGTCTTTTTGTGTTGAAGATTTTAAACGAAGGCGAAAAATCTAAAAATGTAAAAAGTGGGTATTTATTAACAGTTGCCAATCAAACCGAAAATTCATTTCAATTGATTGATCAAATTAATGTAGGCGGACAAACCAAAAGTGTTACCTACCAATTTCAAAGAAGCAACTAATTATTAAAACAGATTTAAAAGATGAAAAAAATAAAACTATACGGGTTAAGCGCTTTATTAGTAATGGCAGGATTATTCACGAGTTGTGATTCGGTTAAAAATGCCAACAATACCCAAAAAGGTGCTGGAATTGGAGTGGCAGCAGGTGCTGTTCTTGGAGGAATTTTAGGAAATAATATTGGTAAAGGTGGTAATGCTGCTTTGGGTGCTGCCATTGGTGCTGCAGTTGGAGGAGGTACAGGTGCTTTGATTGGAAATAAAATGGACAAACAAGCCCGTGAAATTGACCAAGCATTGCCAGGAGCTGATGTTGAAAGAGTAGGCGAAGGGATTCATTTAACCTTAAACGAAGACGCGGTTCGTTTTGATACTAACAAATCGAGTTTGACAGCGCAAGCAAAAGCAAACTTAGATAAGTTAGTGCCTGTTTTTCAAGAGTACAGCGATACTGATATTCAAATTTTTGGTTACACCGATAATACAGGAAAACCAGAATATAATTTGACTTTGTCTCAAAAAAGAGCCGAATCGGTGAAAGCCTATTTAGCTTCTAAAGGATTGGTTTCAAGCCGATTTAAAACGCAAGGATTGGGTATTGCCGATCCAATTGCAACAAACGATACACCAGAAGGTAGAAGTCAAAACCGTCGTGTTGAATTTGCTATTACGGCAAATGATAAAATGGTACAAGATGCCAAAACTGAGGCGGGACAATAACATGTTATATTGTATGTAACAAAAGCTGTTTCCATTGCGGAAGCAGCTTTTTTTTTAGTTCTATAAGTAACAAATAGTGCCGTGCATTTTCTTTTTTTTAGTACATCATTAAGTGGTAAAATATAATTAAGATTGTACTTTTGCACCTCAAAATTAAACTATGTTAGTAGCGCAAAATATAACCTTTACTTACATCGAAAAAGCAGTAATTAAAGGACTGAATTTTTCTGTTCAAAAAGGACAAAATGTAGCCATCATCGGCGAAAGCGGTTGCGGGAAAAGCACGCTTTTAAAATTAATTTACGGACTTTATAATTTAGATTCGGGACAAATTTTTTATAATGATGCCGAAGTGCTAGGTCCAAGTCATAATTTGATTCCGGGGGTAGAAAACATGAAATATTTGGCTCAGGATTTTGATTTGATGCCATACATTACCGTAGAAGAAAATGTAGGCAAGTATTTATCGAATATTTATCCAGAACAAAAAAAAGAGCGTGTAGATGAATTGTTGGCAATGGTAGAAATGACCGAATTTGCCCAAGTAAAAGCCAAATATTTGAGCGGTGGCCAGCAACAACGAGTTGCGTTAGCTCGTGTTTTAGCCTTGGAACCCGATTTACTTTTATTAGATGAACCCTTTAGCCAAATTGACGCTTTTAGAAAAAATGCACTTAGACGCAATTTATTCCGCTATTTAAAACATAAAGGAATCACTTGTATTATCGCTACGCACGATAGTACCGATGCTTTGTCTTTTTCGGATGAAACCATTGTGATGCAAAAGGGCGAAATTGTGCGACAAGGTGATTCAAAAGAAATTTATCATAATCCACAAACCAAATATGTAGCTTCTTTGTTTGGAGAGGTAAACGAATTGTTGCATTCGGATTTATTTGATTTGGAAGAAAAAGATACCGATGCTGCCATATTAGTTTATCCACATCAATTGCAATTGGATTTAGAAGGAAAATTGGCTGTAACGGTAAAACAATGTTTGTTTAAAGGAAGTCATTATTTAATTGTGGCTGCTTATCAAAAAAAACCATTGTTTTTTGATTGTCCTTTTGAAATAGAACATAATACCGATGTGAGGTTATCGCTCCTATAAAAAGTAAGCCCGAACCATATGTTGATTCGGGCTTATTTAAAATTAATTTTTCAAATGTTTTTCTAAAAATTGGTCTTCTTCCCAAAGCAAATGCAAAATGTTTTCTTTGGCAGCATAACCGTGACTTTCTTTAGGTAAAATCACCATTCTTACCGGTGCGCCCAAACCATTTAAGGCTTGAAAATAACGTTCTGTTTGAAGCGTAAACGTTCCGGGATTGTTATCGGCTTCTCCATGTACCAAAAGTAAAGGCGTTTTCATTTTGTCGGCATTCATAAAAGGCGACATCTCGTTGTAAATTTGAGGTACTTCCCAATAATTACGTTGTTCACGTTGAAATCCGAAAGGAGTTAACGTTCGGTTGTAAGCACCACTTCGGGCAATTCCGCAAGCAAAAAGATTGGAATGTGTCAATAAATTGGCAGTCATAAAAGCACCATACGAGTGTCCGCCCACAGCAACTTTTTTTCTGTCAATATAACCTAATGTATCTACTGCATCAATAGCTGCTTCGGCATTAGCGACCAATTGTTGTATAAAAGTATCGTTTGGTTCCGTTTTTCCTTCGCCAATAATGGGAAACGCAGCATCGTCTAACACAACATACCCTTTCGTAACCCAATAAATAAATGAACCGTAACTCGGGTAAGTAAATTCATTTGGATTAGAAGTTACTTGTCCCGCCGAATTTTTGTCTTTGTATTCGGTAGGGTAAGCCCAAATTAGCAAAGGCAATTTTTCTTTTTTGGATTTATCATAACCAACTGGTAAATAAAGTGTTCCCGATAATTCAACGCCATCTTTTCGCTTGTATTTGATAACTTCTTTAGATACATTTTTAATGCTTTCAAACGGATTAGCAAAATGGGTTATAGGAGTTAGTTTGTTTTTTTGTTTGATGTTTCGGAAATAATAATTAGGATAATCATTTTTAGATTGAATCGAGACTAAAACGTCTCCTTTTTTAAAATCCTCAATTGAGAGTAAATCTTCTTTTTTATCGGTTAAAGTAGAGGTATAAAGACGCTTGGTTTTTAAACTATTCAAATCCAGTTCATCAATAAAAGGAAATTGCCCTTTTTTAGTAAGACCATCACCAATTAAAAAGGCTTTGTTGTTTTCGATAGCCAATGATTTACGATTGAATTGATTTTTTTTGGTTTCAAAATTTCCAGGATCAGCATACACATCTTGCGAATTTCTATCTGAAATAATTTTGGGTGTTGCGCTAGGTTTAGAAGGATTGATTAAATAGGTTTTGGTATTTCGAGTATCGTACCATGAATCAAAAACGATGGAGTTGGTTTCATCTCCCCAAATAATGCCAGCATAACGTTGTTGCAATTTGGTGATTGATGTAGGCGCGGTATCAAAAGGCGCTTTCCAAATGAATAATTCATCTCTAAAATCGGCTTTTTTTGATTGATCGCCTTCATCTAAAGCTTCAACAAAATAAAGCGTTGCCGGTTGATCGGCTCTCCAATTCATACTTCGTTTTCCTTTTCTTACCGATGAAAAACCTTTTGGCATAATTTCGTTTAAAGGAACTTCGTTCACCGTTTTTATCTTATTTCCGTTAGCATCGTAAACGGTTGAGGTTTGCGGAAAACGGTACAAAGGCACAATGTAAGAAAATGGTTTTTGAATGGTGGTAAGCAAAATATACTTACCATCGGGCGAAAAGCTTTCATCGGTATATAAATCTGCTTCTTTAAATAAAGTAGCGGCTCCGTTCAAGTCAATTTTGTATAATTCGGAAGTGGCCGAACTTTCAAAATTAGATTCGTCAATTTTATTTTTTAATAAATCGGGATAGGTTCTGTTTTGCGATTTGGCACCATCAGAATTGGAAACAATAGGTCCGGTTGGCAAATCTTTTTTACTATCTAATAAGGCTGTTTTATTTTTTGGCAACAACGTAACCAAAATTGATTTGTTGTCGTTAAACCAGTTAATAGGATTGCCCAAATTGGCATTAACCGTTGGGGTACTGAGTTTAGTTGCTTTGGCCGAAGCTACATCCACGACCCATAGTTCTACACCAGTTGGCGTTGTGTTGGTAAAGGCAATTTTTGTTTCATCGGGCGACCATGTTAGGTAAGCAATTTTAGGATTTACTGGCAGCGAGCTGACTTGTACTTCTTGTAAATCTTTTATTTTTCGCAACTTGATGTTGTTGTAATACGTTACCGTCGTCGAAATGTTGGTATTCGGATTAATTCGCAAGCCTGCTAATCGCAATTCGTCTTGGCTTAAATCGTCTAATGTTTTATAGGTATTTCGATACGACAAAAGCATGTATTCTTTTTTCGAATCCATTGTAACGGCAGGCGCTCTTTCGTAATCGGCTAAAGCTAAAATAGAAGCTGGAGGTTTTTGGTAGGTTAAATTTTCTTGTGCATAACCTGTTAAACAAGTGGTTAGCAAAAGGTAAAACGCGACTTTTACTTTCATAGGGGAAATTTTGTTTAGAAGTTTATTCGACTAAAATAATGCAATAAAAAGTAAAAAGTAGTGCGAAATATTAATTTTAACAGCCGTTTTGAGGCTTGTTTTTTATGAAATTCGAATTCTTGAAATATCCTATTTGAAATATTTCTAATTCATAAAAAATAACATTAAAAATTGAAGTATCGAAAAAAACACTAAATTGTATACTTGATTTTTAAAAGATAAGTAAATTTGCATTCCAATTTTTAACAAAAAAGAAGAATATGTATCGTTCAAAAATAGCAGGATTAGGGTATTATGTTCCTTCCAACGTGGTTACCAATGATGATTTGTCTAAAATTATGGACACCAACGATGCTTGGATTCAGGAACGAACCGGAATCCAAGAACGCAGGCATATTGTGAGAGGAGAGGATACGACTACCACAATGGGGGTTAAAGCGGCCAAAATTGCAATCGAACGCTCGGGTATAGCCAAAGAGGATATTGATTTTGTTGTTTTTGCCACGCTGAGCCCGGAATATTATTTTCCAGGTCCAGGTGTTTTGGTGCAACGGGATTTGGGTTTACGAACGGTAGGTGCTTTGGATGTACGTAACCAATGCTCGGGTTTTGTGTACGCTATTTCGGTAGCCGATCAATATATTAAAACCGGAATGTATAAAAATATTTTGGTAATTGGTTCCGAGGTGCATTCAACCGGTTTGGATATGACCACTAGAGGCCGAAGTGTATCGGTTATTTTTGGCGATGGTGCCGGAGCCGCTATTTTAAGTCGAGAGGAAGATACTTCAAAAGGAATTTTATCTACTCATTTGCATTCAGAAGGGCAACATGCCGAAGAATTGGCTTTGCAAGCTCCGGGTATGGGTGCACGTTGGGTAACTGATATTATTGCTGACAACGACCCAAATGATGAAAGTTATTTTCCATATATGAATGGGCAGTTTGTATTTAAAAATGCGGTTGTTCGTTTTGCAGAAGTAATTAATGAGGGCTTAGAAGCCAATAATTTGACGGTTTCGGATATTGATATGCTCATTCCGCATCAAGCCAACTTGCGTATTTCGCAATTTATTCAAAATAAATTCAAATTAACAGACGACCAAGTCTATAATAACATTCAAAAGTACGGAAACACCACAGCAGCTTCTATTCCGATTGCCTTAACCGAAGCCTGGGAACAAGGCAAAATTAAAGAAGGCGATACCGTAGTTTTAGCCGCTTTTGGAAGTGGATTTACATGGGCTAGTGCTATTATCAAATGGTAATAACATAAAAATTTTAAGAAAACGTATACTGTTTCAGATACGTTTTTTTTGTATTTTGAGTTTAAAATACAAAATAAATGTAAATGGATTATAGCCAATTGGAAATTGCTTGTTTTGGATTGTATTCGGTTGCACTTGCACAAAGATGTGGCGTTCACCGGATAGAATTGTGCGATAATAGGGAACTAGGCGGAATTACTCCTGATGTAAAATTAATTGAAGCCGCACGAAATATTACTACAGCTAAATTATTTGTCATGATTCGGCCAAGAGGTGGCGATTTTGTGTATACTGATGACGAATTTGAATTGATGGAACAACAAATTAGCATTTTTAAAAAATTGGGAATCGACGGATTTGTTTTCGGAAATTTATATCCCGATGGTACAATCGATAAAATGCGAAATTCAAGATTAATTCAACTTGCTTATCCGTTGCCTTGTACGTTTCACCGAGCCTTTGATAGCGTGCCAGACGTAAAAGAAGGTTTGGAAACGCTGATAGAATTGGGATTTAAATCGGTTTTAACTTCGGGAAAAGCCGAAACGGCCTTAGCAGGACTTCCTGTTTTAGAGCAATTGGTTGAACAAGCTCAAGACAGAATTCAAATCATTGCGGGAGGCGGTATTCGTGCTGATACTATCAAACCAATTCAAAATGTTTTAGGGAAACAAATATACCATTCGGCTGCCATCTTAGACGAATCCGATGTGCCGAGTGTCCCCGAAATTGAAGGGCTTCTTCATTCTTTAACCACAGCATAAATCAAAAATCCCGAAGCAAGACTGTCTCGGGATTTTTTTTCTACAAAAACTAATTCAAAAAATAAAATGGGTGTTGTTACGGTTAAAACATGCCTCCGCCACCTTTGTTGGTGTTGTCTTCACGTTGTTTGCGTTGTAAACTTTTGTTTTTTCCTCCACCAAAATTGTAGTTTAAACCAAGATATACGGTTTGGTTTTCCCAGTTAAATTGCCCGCTTTGCGGATAAGGATATTCGGTATCAAAAGCAAATCGCATTGTATCGAAAATATCATTAAATCGAACACTCAGGCTCATTTTGTTGTCTAACAAAGTGTAGCGAGCACCGGCATCTATTTTATACATTTCTTTGCGGTGGTTTTGGATTTCATCAACAGGACTTCTGTAAAATCCAAAAATCAAAAAACTTAAACGTTTGTTCGCTTTTAAATTCGAATTCAATCTTGCGTTTAAGGAAGACATGGTTACCTTACGGTTCAACGGATTGTTTTCTTGCGAAACCGGGTTGTATTGAAAGACAATACCCTCTTGGTTAATGCTCGCAAAATCTACAGATGGTTGTACATCCCACCATTTGGTAATTTTATAATTTGCTGAAATTTCAAAGCCATAAGCTGTATTTTGATCAAAATTGGTATACGTCAGAATTTGTTTTTTATTAGTTTGATCATTTACGTCGGGATACAGCACTCGGCTTATTTGGTCGTTTATATTACGGAAATAAACACCCGTGGTAAAAGTGCCTTTTTCGAAATTACGGGTATAATTAAGCTCAACCGAATTGGTAAATTGCGGACGTAATTCGGGATTTCCGTAAGAGGTCACTAGCGGAGTCGAAAACTCTCTAATAGGTTTGGTTTGCTCCAGACTCGGACGATCCACTCTTCGGCTGTAGCTGAGTTGAAGGGTGTTTTTCTCATTCAAATTGTACGTTAAATAAGCCGATGGATATAGCGTGATGTAATCGTCATCAAATCTTTCCTGACCTTCATTTAAATTTGTCGCTACTTTGTAACTTTCAAATCGGCCGCCTACTTGGTAACTGAGTTTTTCAAATTTTTGTCCAAACGTAACATAGGCCGAATAAATATCCACATCGTAGGTGTAGGTTGAGGTTCGGTTTTCAATGGCTACTGTGGGATTTTCGGTAAAATAATCGTTGTTGGAACGGGTAATTCGAGCTTCGGCTCCCGCTTCTAAAGTAGTTTTTTCGTTCAACGGATTAACATAATCGATATTAAAAGTACTCAGTTTTCGTTCGTTTTTATTGTTATCGTGGTAGCTGCTATTACTGGTGCTGTTGTTAATATCGGTGACATCAGTATCAAAAAAAGCTACTTGAGTTTCTTTCGAATCGCTATAATTTCCCTCCACATCTAAGGTATGCCCTTCTTTTTTAAATAGGTGTTTGTAGGCCAAATTGTAAGTTCCGGTGTTGTTTTCGCTATCATAAAGCGAATTCTGAAAAAGAGACGCAACATTCGGATCGCTGTTAAAATAATCAATAGCGGTATCTACAGTTCCAGTTCCCGAATATTTATTTTGATGGGTGTAAAAAGAAAGCGTATTAAAGTCATCAATTAAATAATCCATTCCTACTTTATATAAAAAGGAATCATTGTCGTTGTAAATATCTAACATCTGTGTATTCGGAGCATCCAAACGTGTAATTTTTCCGGTGTTGTGGTTTAAACCTGAGTTGTTTCCGAAATTTCCGAAAAAATTGACTTTGTTTACTTTGTAATTCAAGTCTAAAGATTGATTGAATTTAGCCGTTTCACCAAACGTGATACCGCCGCTATAACTACCGTTAAACCCATTGTTGGCATTTTTATGCAAAATCACATTGATGATTCCCGACATTCCTTCTGGATTGTATTTTGCACTAGGGTTGGTGATTAATTCAATTTTTTTGATGGAAGTCGACGGAATTTGTTTTAGTAATTGTGATGGATCAATATTGGTAATACGACCGTCAATCATCACTCTTACATTTTCATTTCCTCTTAGCGAAATTTTTCCGTCCTGATCTACATTTACCGAAGGAATATTGCTCATAATATCCGAAGCCGTTGCGCCGGCAGTGGTTAAATCTTTACCAACCGTAATGACTTTTCGGTCGAGTTTTTGTTCCATAGGAGAGCGTTCGGCAATAATGTTAACGCCTTTAAGCTCGGTGGCCACTTCTTCTAATTCGATTTTAAAATTTTCCGAAGTTTTGCTTGCATTCAAATCGACTATACTTACAAAGTTTTTAAAACCGATGTATTGTACTTCAATCTGGTAATTTTTTAAGGCCAGGTTTTTAAAGGTAAAACCGCCATTGTCTGTTGTTACCATACTGGTAATTAGTTTTCCGTTTTCTTTTAAAGCAACTGTGGCGTAAGAAATAGGAAATTTGCTGTTTTTTTCGGTTACAGTTCCCGAAATGGTACCTCCGTTTTGTGCCAGAAGTCCGTTCACTATTCCGATGAAGAATAGGACAAAAAGTTTGATTTTCATGATTTCGAATTTTGATTGATTGATAATTTGATGATTGATGCTAAATAAGACAGTTGTTTTTTTAATATGTTACAAGTGCCATGCATTTTTAACAAAAAAAGAGTCGCACCAAATTCCTGAAACTGTATTTTACAAGCAATTGCTCTTTAAACTTTAACCAATTAGAAGTATATTTGCAGTCTTAAAAAAATACATGTACATGTCATTAGCGCAAATTCTTACCCCTTCTATACAAAAAGCCATTCAAGTTTTATTTGATGTAAACGTGGAAAAAATCGAATTTCAAACTACTCGAAAAGAGTTTGAAGGCGATGTGACCATGGTGATTTTTCCGTTGTTAAAAGTAATTAAGAGCAATCCGGTAGAATTAGGAAACAAAATTGGTGCTTATTTGGTTGAAAATGTAGCCGAAGTTTCTCGTTTTAATGTGGTTTCGGGATTCTTAAACATTGTAATTTCCGATTCGTATTATTTGGATTTTTTCAATTCTATTAAAGACAATTCCACTTTTGGATATGTAAAACCAACCGATGGCGAAAAAGCGGTAATGGTAGAATTTGCTTCGCCTAATACCAATAAACCATTGCATTTGGGGCATGTTCGTAATGTACTTTTGGGTTATTCGGTCTCTCAAATTTTAAAAGCATCTGGGAAAAAGGTTTATAAAACGCAAGTCATTAATGATCGAGGCATACACATTTGCAAATCGATGTTGGCTTGGCAAAAATTTGGCGAAGGTCAAACGCCCGAATCAACTGGTTTGAAAGGCGATAAATTGGTTGGTAATTTTTATGTCGAATTTGATAAAGCCTATAAAAATGAAATCAACGGTTTAATGGCACAAGGTTTAACCGAAGACGAAGCCAAAAAGAAAGCGCCTTTAATTCTAGAAGCCCAAGAAATGTTGCGTAAATGGGAAGCCGGCGATGAAGGAGTGGTCTCACTTTGGAAGAAAATGAACCAATGGGTTTATGATGGTTTTGAGGTAACGTATCAAAACATTGGTGTTGATTTTGATTACAATTATTACGAAAGTAACACCTATTTACTTGGAAAAGACGTGGTAGAAGACGGACTTTCGCGTGGTGTTTTTTATAAAAAAGAAGACGGTTCGGTTTGGATTGATTTGACCGATGAAGGCTTAGATGAAAAATTAGTATTGCGTTCTGATGGAACTTCTGTTTACATGACGCAAGATATCGGAACGGCCATTCAACGTGTAAAAGACAAACCCGATGTAGGCGGAATGGTATACACAGTTGGCAACGAACAAGATTATCACTTTAAAGTGTTGTTCATCATCTTGAAAAAATTAGGTTTTGATTGGGCCGAAAACTTATTTCATTTGTCTTACGGAATGGTCGATTTGCCTTCTGGTAAAATGAAAAGTCGTGAAGGAACCGTGGTTGATGCTGACGATTTGATGTTTGAAATGACCGATACAGCGCGTCAAATTTCCGAAGAATTAGGTAAATTAGATAGTTATTCGGAAACAGAAAAGGCCGATTTGTACCGCACTATAGGTTTGGGTGCCTTGAAATATTATATTTTAAAAGTCGATCCTAAAAAACGTATTTTATTTAATCCAGAAGAATCGGTTGATTTTGCTGGAAACACAGGGCCGTTTATTCAATACACGTACGCGCGTATACAATCGATTATTCGTAAAGCCGATTTTGATTTTTCTGCAAATGTGAATTTGGATTTTGAAATCCACGAAAAAGAAAAGGAACTTTTAAAACAAATCGAATTATTTCCAGAAGTAATTCAAAACGCGGCTCAAAACCACAGCCCGGCTTTAATTGCAAATTATACCTATGATTTGGTTAAAGAATACAATTCGTTTTACCAATCGGTGCATATTTTAGGAGAGGTTGATGTTACCAAAAAAGTATTCCGCGTGCAGCTTTCTAAAAAAGTAGCCGAAATTATTAAATCGGCCTTTTCTTTATTAGGAATAGAAGTTCCAGAAAGAATGTAATTCGATAGAATCCAGATTATTCAAATTATAAAAAAAGCCGATAGTTTTTGCAAACTACCGGCTTTTTACAACTAACCAAACTAACACAAATTGTTATTTTTTTATAAAACGGTCAATAATCGCATCCGATTCTGATTTTGGCGCATTTGGCTCTAATTTGAATAAATGCGAATACAAGGCTTTTTTATCTACTTTTTCTTCTAGTTTCAAGTCTTTATTTTCGGCAAAAACCTGATTCCATTTCGCACGAACATTTTTCCATAACGCTTCGTTTTCTTTCCACCACTTTTGAGCTGCAATACATTTAGAATCGGCTACTTTAGTGTATACATCAAAGCCTTTTTCTTGAGCCAATACATACTCTTTACCCGCATCATCACGGACTAATTTGTCGTTATCTTGCTCATGATTCCATCCTGTTGACGTGATTTCATGAATGTTTCTTCTTTTTAAAACATTGTAATCATCGCGTTTGGTATGTTCTCTTCTAGGTAATGGCGCATCGGCCACATTTACCCAATAGGTATTTCCATCGACATACGCCCAAGTTGAAGAACCTTCGTAACGCGGACTATCATCTACTTGAAAAACTTTTTGCGTCCATTGCCCTTTTACGGCTTTTTTATCTAATTTGTTATATTTCCAAGTGTTGTCTTTATAGAAAGAATACAAATCAGTGTTTTCATATAACCAATCTTGTCTCCAGTGTTTGATAATCATATCTGGGCCAGCAATTAGTAAATGTTGCATTGAAATTTTGTTCGGAGTGTCTTCTATCAGTTCCACCCATTCTAACGCACCTTCATGTTTAGTTGCAGAGGCTTTGTAAGAAGCAGAATCTTTTGGGTACGCAAATGTTTCGGCAAAGTTGAATTTTACTTCATAACACCCACACATCGATTTAATGGCTTGAATGTCTTTTTGTTTTTTGTCTTGACTAAATCCTAACAGCGTGCTAAGTGCTAGAAAAGCAGTAAAATAGCGTTTTTTTGTAATCATAACTGGTTTCTTTTTGTTTTAAAAATTTCGGCAAATATAAAAATTTATTTAGAACAAATAAAAATAATTATATATTTGCATCAGATTATTAAGATTAAATAAAAATAATGAATTTTAAAAATACCACGTTTTTATGCTTCCTTTTTTGCGGAAGTATTTTTAGTCAAACAAAAGACAGTACGGCAATAGATGAACGATTGAATGAGGTGGTGGTAACCGGCCAGTTTAATCCGCAATCAATTAAAAAGTCCGTTTTTAATGTGCGTGTTATTTCGAGTAAAGACATTCAGAATTTAGCAGCAACCAATTTATCAGATGTGTTAAACCAATATTTAAATATTACCTTAAGACCTAGCAGCTCAAGTGGCCGTTCGACAGTATCGTTATTTGGTTTAGATGCGCAATATTTTAAAATTTTGGTTGATAATGTGCCTTTAGTTAACGATCAAGGATTTGGTAATAATACCGATTTATCTCAAATTAATTTGAATGATGTAGCTCAAATCGAAATTGTAGAAGGTTCTATGGGTGTGGCATATGGAGCCAATGCAGTTAGTGGAGTATTGAACATTATTACCAAAAAAACATCTCGATACAAATGGAATTTAACGGCCTCGGTTCAAGAAGAAACTGTTGGAGATGAATTTGCGTTTTTTGATGAAGGAAGACATATTCAATCACTACGTGCTGCTCATACTTTTAATGATAATTGGTATGTGAGCGCAGGACTAAATAGAAATGATTTTCAAGGCTATTTAGGTGGCAAAAATGGGAAAGATTATTACGAAACCGATTTTACTAGAGGGTACAATTGGTTGCCAAAAGAGCAATTAAACGGGACTGCTTTAGTTGCGTATCACAAAAATCAGTTTAACTTTTTTTACAAATTTGAATATTTAGACGAAACGATAGATTATTATAACAGCACCGTACAATCAGGTTATAATTCGCAATTGGGTTCTTACCGATATGCTGATGATAAGCGCTATTTGACCAATCGCTATTTTCATAATCTGAATGCGTCGGGAAGATTGTTTTCGCGATTGCATTTTAACGTTTCGTTTTCGCATCAAAAACAGCAACGTGACGAAGAAAAATTTAGATATTATTTATACACCCAGACCGAAGCCAACAATGCAAAAGAAAAAGATCAAGCAATGGAAGTGGCGTATGCTACCGGAACTTTTTCGAATTTCTTTGATAGTGAGGTTGTCGATTTGCAATTGGGTTACGAATTAACTCATAACAAAGGATTTGCTTTGGTACAAGAAGCTAATAACTTGTATGTGCCTATCGAAAAGCGAATCGATAATTATGATTTTTTTGCTTCTTCGGAAATTAATGCTACCAAACGATTTGCGATTCGACCTGGAGTTCGTTTTTCTATTCAGTCTCTTTTTGATAATCAATACGCTTCCTCGTTAGGTCTTCGATATGCTTTTAATAAAGGGATAGAATACCGTATTTCGGCAGGGAAATCGTTTCGAACACCGACCTTCGATGAACTTTATTCTAAACAAATTTTTGACGGCCATTTTTTTACAGGAAATGAAAATTTAATTCCAGAAAAAAGCACATCATACGAAACAAGCCTTAAAAAAGTGTCTTATTTAGGGTCGGATTGGCAACTATCAAATATGATTACCGCAAGTTTTATGGATGTTGATGATCGTATTGATATGGCTTTGATTGGCTTTAATGAAGATACAGGTACGCCGATGTATCAATACATTAATATTAGTAAATACCAAATGTGGAATGTGGCTACTGTGAATCAGTTTCAAAAAGGTAGATTCAATTTTAATTTAGGAGCCTCTTTTATTGGTGTATCGCAGTTGATCGATAATCAGGATTTTGTTTCGGATGATAAGTTTTTGTATTCATTCAATCTAAACAGTAGTGTGTCTTATTTGGTGCCTAGCTGGAAAACCACTTTCGCTGCCTATTACAAATACAATGGTAAAACACAACAGTATATAGAAGGAAATTCAGAATATGTAATTTCGGAAATAGGAGATAGCAATTGGTTAGATCTAACAGTTCGAAAAACTTTTTTCAATGATAAGTTCGAAACCATGATAGGAGCTAGAAATTTATTTGATGTAACCAATGTTTTTCAAACCGGAACCAACACCGGAGCAGCACATGCCACTTCTTCGGACGTGATGTTGGCTTATGGGCGCTCTTATTTTATAAAACTCACGTATAATCTTAATCTTAAATAATAAATACAAATCATGAAAAAGACTATTTTTTCTTTAGCGCTTGCTCTATTAACACTTGCATCTTGTTCAAGCGATGACGAAACTCCAATTGAAATTCCTACTGTGGGTGAAACATTGCAACCAGAAGTTGGTGGACCCAACCAACCCAACCAAGTGTATGTTGATTTGAGTGCAGGCGAAACTACAGCTGTTAACAGAACTTCTTGGGACTTCGGTTTTGCTTCTGGATCTGATTTTATAGTGGTAATTAATGGATCTGTAAAAATGGCTGTAAAAAAATTAGAAACTACCGATATCACTTTACCACAAGAAATTGACAATACTGTTGTGGTAGGATATTCTACCGCAGCTTCCTTAGGATATGTAGATAATCCAACAGGAATTCTAACAGGTGCTGGTGCTGGAGTTGGTACTGCTATTGCTGAAATTTCGGCTACGGATGCTGATAATAAAGTGTATTTAGTAAACCTTGGAAATGCAGTAGGCACTACAACACCAGCCGTAGGTTCGGTTGCAGTAGATGGCGACGCTAGAGGTTGGAAAAAGGTAAGAATCCTAAGAAGCGGAAGCGGATATAAAATTCAATATGCCGATTTAACCTCGACTACTTTTACCGAAAAAACCATTGCAAAAGATAACAATTATAACTTTACATTTTTTAGTTTAACAGATGCTAAGACAGTAAACGTAGAGCCTTTAAAAACAAAATGGGATTTAAACTTTACAACGTTTACCAACTATTTTCCATACTCAGGTCAGGATGTTACTTATAGTTATGCTGATTTTATTACAACCAATTTTAGAGCTGGAACCAAAGTATATCAAGTATTAGTAGCCGAAGGTGGTTCGTATGCCGATTATACGCTTGCCAAAGTAGTAGAGGCTAATTTTGCCACTTCTGAATCAGATCAAAGAGTTATTGGAGCTAACTGGAGAAGCGGTGGAGGTCCAACTTCTTTACCAAGTGTAAGAACAGATCGTTTTTATGTAGTGAAAGATGCAGTTGGTAATTATTATAAACTTAATTTTTTATCGATTACCAACGATGCAGGTGTAAGAGGAAATCCTGTACTTGAATATGCCTTATTGAAGTAATACTAAAATTTCAAAAGTTAGTAACTTGGTTTTTTTTATTTTTTTTTTGGAAAGAGGTTGGACTTGTCTGGCCTCTTTTTTTGTTTTAAAATATAGCCATTCTGTACACAACTTTGCGCCTTTGTAACTTTGCACCTTTGTAACTTCTTACTATATTTGCAATTCCAAAAAAAAGCACCATTATGTTTGATAATTTAAGTGATAAATTAGATAAAGCGTTTCATATACTAAAAGGGCACGGTAAAATTACCGAAGTAAACGTTGCCGATACCTTAAAAGAAGTTCGTCGCGCCTTACTGGATGCCGATGTTAACTTTAAAATTGCTAAAGATTTTACGGCACGTGTAAAAGATAAAGCCATTGGTCAAGATGTATTAACTACGTTACAACCAGGGCAATTGTTGGTTAAATTAGTGAAAGACGAATTGACGGAATTAATGGGAGGTGATGTGGCCGGAATTAATTTGTCGGGAACACCAACCGTTATTTTGATGTCGGGTTTACAAGGTTCGGGTAAAACGACTTTTTCGGGTAAATTGGCCAACTATTTAAAAACTAAAAAAGGCAAAAAACCATTATTGGTAGCT
Organism: Flavobacterium agrisoli; assembly: GCF_016522065.1. Taxonomy (GTDB): domain Bacteria; phylum Bacteroidota; class Bacteroidia; order Flavobacteriales; family Flavobacteriaceae; genus Flavobacterium; species Flavobacterium agrisoli. Next base: position 100,335 of record NZ_JAEHFV010000006.1, read on the forward strand.
TGTGATATTTATCGTCCAGCAGCAATTAACCAGTTGCACGTGGTGGGTGAGCAAGTTGGGGTAGAAGTATACTCAGAGCCCGAAAATAAAAACCCAGTTGAAATTGCTCAAAATGCAATAAAACACGCAAAAGCGAGTGGTTTAAATGTGGTTATTGTAGATACCGCCGGTCGTTTGGCCGTAGATCAAGAAATGATGGACGAAATTGCCCGTGTACATTCGGCTATCAAACCACAAGAAACGTTATTTGTAGTAGATTCTATGACGGGTCAAGATGCGGTGAATACGGCTAAAGCCTTCAACGATATATTAAATTTTGATGGAGTAGTGTTAACCAAATTAGATGGTGATACTCGTGGTGGTGCCGCACTTTCTATCAAAACCGTAGTGAACAAACCAATTAAGTTTGTAGGAACTGGCGAAAAAATGGATGCTTTAGATGTGTTCTATCCAGTTCGTATGGCAGAGCGTATCTTGGGAATGGGAGACGTGGTGTCGTTGGTAGAACGTGCGCAAGAACAATTTAATGAAGAAGAAGCTAGAAAACTTCAAAAGAAAATCGCTAAAAACGAATTTGGTTTTGATGATTTCTTAACGCAAATTCAGCAAGTGAAAAAGATGGGTAATATGAAGGATTTAGTCGGAATGATTCCGGGTGCTTCAAAAGCCATGAAAGATATCGAAATTGAAGATGATGCTTTCAAACACATCGAAGCCATCATTCATTCGATGACTCCTGGAGAAAGAAGTAAACCGTCTATTATCGATGTGAAAAGAAAAGCACGTATTGCCAAAGGTTCTGGTACTAAAGTGGAGCAAGTAAATCAATTGATGAAACAGTTTGACCAAATGAGCAAGATGATGAAAATGATGCAAGGGCCAGGCGGGAAAAATTTAATGAAAATGATGAGTGGTATGAAAGGCGGGATGCCAGGAATGCCGGGAATGCCAAAATAAATAAGCGTACAGTTTTTTAGTATTCAAGATGTAATACTAAAAAACTGTTTTGTTTTACAACCAATTCAATAACAAAATTAAATAGTTTTTATGCAAATTCTAGACGGTAAAAAGACTTCAGAAGATATTAAAAAAGAAATTGCTGCCGAAGTGCAACAAATGAAAGCCAACGGCGAAAAAGTGCCTCATTTAGCTGCTGTAATTGTCGGAAGTAATGGTGCGAGTTTAACTTACGTTGGTAGTAAAGTGCGCTCTTGTGAGCAAATCGGTTTTGATTCGACTTTGGTTGCTTTGCCAGAAGAAACTACAGAAGCAGAATTATTAGCTAAAATTAAAGAGCTGAATGAAGATGAAAACCTAGATGGTTATATCGTTCAGTTACCTTTACCAAAACATATCGACGAAGAAAAAATTCTTTTAGCGATTGATCCACAAAAAGATGTTGATGGTTTTCATCCAACAAATTTTGGGCGCATGGCTTTAGAAATGGAAACGTTTTTACCAGCAACTCCTTTCGGAATTATGGAATTGTTAGAGCGTTATAAAGTCGAAACTTCGGGAAAACATACCGTGGTTATTGGTCGTTCTCATATCGTGGGTCGCCCCATGAGTATTTTGATGAGCCGTAAAGGAAACCCAGGTGATTCAACGGTTACTTTAACGCACAGCCGTACTAAAAACTTAGCAGAATTCACTAAAAATGCCGATATTATCATCACTGCTTTAGGTGTTCCTGAATTCTTAAAAGCGGATATGGTAAAAGATGGCGTAGTTATTATTGACGTAGGAATTACCCGTGTTGAGGATGCAACAAACTCAAAAGGCTATGTAATTAAAGGAGATGTTGATTTTGACGGCGTTAGTAAGAAATCATCTTTCATTACGCCAGTACCAGGTGGAGTAGGACCAATGACGATTGCCATGTTGCTGAAAAATACACTTTTGGCTCGAAAGATTAGAGCGAGGAAATAAAATTTCTAAAAAAATAAAGCTAAATACCTGTTCGAGAGAGCAGGTTTTTTTGTTAATTCTGCATCCAATTTAATATCATTTAAAAAATAAGATTAAATTTGTTAAAAAATGTTAATTCTAAATTGTATGTGATATGAAAAAAATTAAATTTCTAGCACTTTTTTTATTGTTGTCTTTAGGGATTAAAGCACAAGCAGTGCAAACTTTTTCGGTTAATATATATGGTGGTTATTCGTTCTCGGATAAAATCGAATACGAATATTCGCGTGCCTATGTGGAAGATGCTTTTCAATATGGTGTGGGTTTAGAATATTTTCTTCGTAACCATAATTCTATCGAAATAAAATATTTACGTGAAGACACACGTTTGCCCTTATACGGTGGACCTTTGGGGATGCAGTTAAATGCGGGAGATGATAAAGGGGCTTTGAATTTTATTTTAGTCGAAGGTACTCATTATTTTGATCGTCCTTCGTCTAAAGTGGCACCTTTTATAGGAGGTGGACTTGGTTTAGGTATTCTTGAAACGCCGCAAAGTGGCAATGATACTAACTTTGCGTGGGATATTAAAGCAGGGGTTAAGATCAAAACCAATTCGGCTGTTTCGGTTAATTTGCATGCTTATTTGCAATCGATGACCGCTGCTGTGGGGGATAGTTATTATTGGACTTATTTTGGAATTGTCGGTGTTACCGATTATGTAAGTACCTTTCAGTTTGGTTTAGGTGGGGTGATAAGTTTTAATATTAAATAAGAAGAAAATAAAAATAAATAAAAAACCTGTTCGAGAGAGCAGGTTTTTTTGTTTCAATGTTTTTCGTATTCTTTTTTTATTTAACTTTGAATTGCAAAGTACTTTTTATATGGATTCAAAACATCACGAAGATTTAATACACATACGTTCCATGATGGAGCGCTCTTCACGGTTTATTTCGCTCAGCGGTTTGTCAGGTGTTTGTGCCGGATTATCAGCGCTTATAGGGGGTTTGTATATTTTGCAATGGTTTAAAACAAATAAAATTAACTATTTTGATTTGGAAGATCGTGTGTATGGTCGTGATGTCATTACACATTTGATTGGAGTAGGTATGATCATTTTGATTGTAGCTTTGATTTCTGCCATTTTTTTTACGGTGAGAAAAAGCCAAAAATACAAACTGCCTATTTGGACCACTGCCACCAAACAAATGTTGATTCAGTTAGCTATTCCATTATTGGTTGGAGCTATTTTTTGTTTAGCCTTGATTAAATATAATTTAATGGTTTTGGTGGCGCCCACTACTTTGTTGTTTTACGGTTTAGCTTTGGTAAATGCTGAAAAATATACCTATTCAGATATTAAATACCTTGGGGTTTTGGAAATTATTGTGGGATTAGTATCGCTTTTTTATTTGCGTTACGGATTAGTGTTTTGGATAATTGGTTTTGGAATTTTACATATTGTCTACGGTTTGGTGGTGTTCAAAAAATACAAGTAAATGAGTATCATCGATAAGTTAAATAAAGATTTTGAAAGTCGGGTGCGCTTAGGAATCATGTCGGTTTTAATGGTTAATGAATGGATTGATTTTACCGAGATGAAAGCCTTGTTGGAAATTACCGATGGTAATTTAGCCAGCCATTCCACGGCACTTGAAAAATCAAATTATATCGAAATTAAAAAAGAATTTGTGGGTAAAAAACCTAAAACGTCTTATCGGGCTACTGCTTTAGGAAGAAAAGCTTTTACAGATCATTTAAACGTTCTCGAAAAATTATTTAAATCAAAATAACCTTTTTTTATCAATCTACTTTGAAATTCAAAGTACTTTTAAATTTTAAATTATGAAAAAACATCAATTCATTTTAGCGAGCACAATTGCGTTTATCGTGCTGTTTTACAACCAATGGCTCGGTTATAATTTGGGGCTTTATGGCCTTTTTTTACTTGGTTTACTGGTCTATCAACATGCAACAACTTTCCTTAAAGACAAAGTGGCTTTGATTTTAGGGCTTTGTAGTTTATGTTCTTGTTTTTCCTTTGCTTATTATGGCGATTTTTTCTCTTTTCTGGCTTTATTTAGTTCGTTCGTTTTATTACAATTTCGATTAGAAAAGCCCAATTTAACCATCATTTTGGCTTTTCCGCTAGCGATTCTGAATGCCGTGGCAAGTTCAATTCGTGTTTTTTTCTTTCAATCCTATGTTCCACAACAAAATATAAAAGAAAATTGGCTAAAAAAAACCATTGCATTTTTAATAATTCCTATGGTTTTTTTAAGTCTGTTCGTTTGGGTTTACGCCAACGGGAGTACTTTAATTACCGATTTGTTCATGGGATACGAATTGGATATTAACTTCTATCAGCTTCTGTTTGTTTCTGTTTTTGGATTTTATTTTTCATTCAGTTATTGGAATTTTTGGATTCCGGATGCTGTTTACCATTTTCAAAACCGATTGGAGGATGATTTTAATGCAGCATCAAATGGAAATAACTCTTTTTTAGGAATTGATTTCGAACGTAAAAGTGGCGAAATAAGTCTGTTTTTATTGAATGCGCTTATTCTAATTTTTATCGCTTCGTATACCTACGAACAATTTTTTCAAACAACCATTTCGGGTAATTTAAGTGCCGAAATTCATGAGCGTATCAACAGTGTAATTGTTTCTATGATTATGGCCATTGCAGTAGTTTTGATCTTTTTTAGAACTATAGATAGTTTTCAAAAAGAAGGAAATCGGTTGCGAATTTTAGCGCAAACTTGGATAGTTTTAAATATGTGTTTGCTGTTTACCGCTTTTCTTAAAAATACCGAATACGTTTCAGAATTTGGTTTTACCTACAAACGTTTGGGTGTGTTTGCTTTTCTGATTTTGGTCTTTTTTGGACTGTGGTATTCGTTTCAAAAAATTAAAAATAAAAAAACGAATGCTTATTTGTTTAAACGTATTTTTTGGTACGGATTTGCTACTATTTTAGTATGTAGTTTTGTCAATTGGGGAAACTTAATTACCAAATACAATATTGCAGTTGGAAAGGGAGTAGAGCCCGAGTATTTAGCAAATTTGCATTTTAATCACACACTCAGAGAAGCCTATTTTGAGGAAAATAATATTGAGAATGTTTGGGTAGATTACCAAATCAAGGATAACGAAAAAGCACCTTTTTTATCCAAAATTTTGTATTATCAATTTTTAGCGGAATAACCTGAAAAAATAAAATGAGGCGCTCTTTTTAGAACGCCTCAGATTATTTATATTAGTTTTTACTTAGTAAGCTCCTAAGTAAAAACTTCCTGTAGCTGTTTTTAACTGAGCTCCTTTTGTGATCGTTTTGGCTTTTACATCTACGATATAAATGTTACCATCTTTACCAGCTGGAGTCAATGGAAGATAAACTTTGTCACCAACTACCCCAATATTTTGATATTGACCTAAAGTAGTATTTAAACCGGCATCTGTTTCGATTTCAGTTGTTAATTTAGTTGCTGTTTTATCATTTAAATTAATTAAAGCAACATATCCTCCTGGAGTACCAGAAATAGTATAAAGTACAACTCCTAAGCCATCTTTAACATATTTCCAAGCTCTAATCTGAGCACCTGTAATTTCTAAAGCAGTGTTTAAGTTAAAGTGGTAACCTGCATCATAGTTATAATTGGCTTTACTAATACGTAAGATATCAGCACCAGAAGTAGCAGTAGCTTGGTAAACATGCCCATCAGTACCCACATATTGTGTCATCGTACGATATCCGTGGTTATTCGTTTTAGTCAATGTTGAAGTCATTACTCTAGGGTTTTTAAGTGAAGGATAATCAACCACCAATGTTTTTGTACCATCAATATTAGCAGCATCATTTGGCCAAGAAGGTAATCCTGAAGTAGCATTAATTGTAATTTTACCTGAAGGATCAATTTTGCTTACATTACATCCGATATATATTCTGTCTTTGGCAGCGTTTAATACAGGAACATCAATACGCCCTACACTGTAACCAGCAGCTTTTTCAGCATCTGTAAATGGAAAATTAAATACAGCGGTATTAGTAATTGAAGTATTATCTAAATTAATTATTGCAATCTTTATTTCACTTTCTCGTTTTTTGAAAACAAAATTAGGAGCAGTACCTTCATATTCTATATCACCAGCACTAGCATACACACCCACACCAATTCCTTCAGCAGCTTTTACCCAACGAGGAGCTGTTCCTAAAATGGTAGCAGTATTCAATTCAAAACCTACTTCTTCATAATTCCCTTCACCATTTACAGCATATTTGTTAAAAGTACCACCTTCAGTTCCAGTATATTGAATATTATACAAGAATTTACCATCAGCAGATGCTTGTACACGGGCAGTACGTTCCGATTTTAAACCAAACCCATTTACATAGGTTTGTCCATTCATTTTAAATAACTCCACTACATAATTAGTATTGGCTGCATTTTCTTCTGTGATAGCATAAGCACGTGTACCGCCATTACCAGCGGTTCCTCCTTCGTCTGGGAATGATCCCGTTAAACTGATCCAGCGTGTTTCATTTTCTACGGGTGGAGTGGTTGGCTCTGAATTGTCATCGCTACTACAGCTTCCTAACAGTATTGAAGTGATGGCTGCGGTACTTAATAGTACTGATTTAAATAAATTCTTTTTCATGTTATTTATTGTTTTGATTATAAAAATGTATTAAAAGTGTAATTTAATTTGAAATAGATACCTCGACCGGGCTTTTGAATTTGGAAATTGTCATATACCTCGGCATTAAAAATGTTTTTAATATCTAAGCTGGCAATTAATTTTTTAGATGGAAAACGATAACTAAATCCTAAATCCTGCGGAATCTGAGCTGGTGTTTTGGACCATGAAGGTTCACCTCTTACGACATAATATTCTCCTACGTATCCAAAATTGTAATAAGCGTATAAAACCGATTCTTTTTGAAACACATTGCGAAAACTATATTGTGTGTTCAGATTCATCGTAAAATAAGGCTCATTGGCAACTTGATGACCATAATAAGCATTTGGATTTCCTTGGTCATCTATCTCACTTTTATCAAGGTTGTTGAATTTTGAAATATTAAAAGAAGCATTCAACCGGTTATTATAAACATAATTCACTTCGGCTTCAAAACCTTTGGCCTGTGTTTGATCTAGATTCACATATTTGGTTACTTGAATGTCGGCCTCTGCTTCGTCTTCAATATCACTGTCGGCAACGGTTTGTCTGACAATTTTGTTATACCCATTTCGCCAAAATAGATTGCCATAAAGGGAAATTCTATGTTTACCAAAATCGGCTGGTCCCCAACGGAAACCTAAGTTATAATTGATGTATTTTTCAGGCTGTAAATCAAGATTAGACAAAATATTCAACTCTGGATCTCCAAATATTTGCTCATCACTAGGCATTATAGGCGAATTTTCTGTAGAACCTATCAGATATAAATTGGATAAAATATTATAAGAAACCGTTGCCCCGTATCCAAAATTATAATCAGTTGTAACAGTGTCTTTTCGTATAAGTGTGTTTACGTTATCGGTAGTCGCAATTTCATAACTGGTTTGACTAGTACGATTGTTAGTATATTTTCCTAAAATATTAGTCCGCAGTTTTTTGTTGAAGGTTTCTGCTTCATAATTCATCGAAAGGATGTGTTTTGAAATCTTACTAACAGTGGCTAAACCTGTCATATTCTGATTGAATAAATCTTCATCTTTTCTATCAGTAGCTTCATATTTATGATTCAACGAAACACGATGACCATTTGCAACTAGATACCCCAAATTAGAACGAACATTGGTAATTTTTCGATCTGTATTGGTAATCGTTTTTCTACCTTGTTGCCCACCCAATAACGTTTTTAATGGAATGTATACCGTTTCCGTTTCATATTCTGGAACTGTTTGGTCATCCTTTCTATATATAATATTCCCAAGAGAATCTCTTTTAGGTACTTGATTTCCGCTTTCGTCAAGTAGGTATTCTTCGGTAGGAGTCTCTCTTATTTTACCATCCCAATTGTAGGCATAACCTACAGTGTCTTGTACATACGTACTACGAAAACTTCGTGTACCGTTAATATTCAAGGCTAAATTTTTTATTAGAAAATCTCTTTTGATATAATTCAACAATAAAACATGAGCCTTAGTCTCGCTAAATCTACCCATATAAGGTGTTGCCATTGTTATTCCGTGCGGAAGTTCAGTGTAATTGCTAGAACCGTTATAACCTATGAAAAATTGATCAGCCCATTTGGTATCGGTAAATCCGGCTTCAATACGACCGCCAATATTTTTATACGTATTATTGAAACGTTTGGCTCTATAGTAAGGAATTTGTTGTAAATCTCTGTTTACATATTTTGTGGATCTCCCCCAGGTTTCATAACTATTATCAGTATAAGTATAAAATCCCGAGCCTCTTACAGCTAACCCTGTTTTTTTGTCGCGATAAGAACCTCCAAGATCCGATTGAAAAGTGTTGAATGAACCATATGAAGCTGCCGCAGTAAAATTGTTTTGTGAAACATCTTTTTTCAAAACGACATTGATGGCACCACCAACGTAGTCTCCGGTTAAATGTGATGGAAGTACGCCTTTATAAACTTCAATACGCTCAATCATTGAAGGTGGGATATTATTTAAATTGAAAGAAGATCCATAAGTAGAAACTTCAATTCCATCTAGAAAAACCCCGATGGTACTTCCTGACATTCCGTTAAGGTTGTATTCTACATTAGAACCGATTCCTCCATTTTGTCTCACACGAACACCTACAGAACGATCTAATAATTCGTTAGTAGTTAAATTTCGTAACGAAGCTTCTTTGGTTTCAATCACAGTTACGGCAAAACCGGTTGTTTCAATTTTTTTCTTTTTTGAAGTCGTTTGAACAATAACGTGTTCCAACTCCTTAGTAGATGCTTTTTCTACCTTAATATTACTAACGTGTTTCGGGCTATTATGATGAATATGGTGTTTTTTGGTCTCCGATTCTAAAGATGAAATTTCCATATCATAATGTCCATAAGGCAAATTTTCTATAAAATAATCGCCATTATTTCCCGAAATAGCCGAACGTTGAATGGTATTTCCTTTAATTAAAATGTTCGCTCCTGGAAGTGGTTGCGAATTGCCTAACAAAATTTTTCCAGATACATTTCCGCTTTGTGCCACGATAAAGTTGGTGCAAAACAGCGCGAAAATTAAAACTAGAGCTTGGTAAAAAAAATGGTAGTTTTTGCCTTTCATTAATCCTTTTTGGGTATTGGTTTATTTTTTGGGCAAAAATATTCTAAGAAGTTCTTTTTGAAGTTGTCTGTAAAGGATTACGAATTTTATTTAAAGGATTATTTTTATTTAGAATAAATATAGTTTATTTTTGTCGAAATGGAATTGCCTAATGAGAATTAAAACTACTATTAAAGAAACGAATTTTACTTTTTGCAATCAGTTAAATGGAAGCAAAAAGAAAAAAGCAAACAGTTTGCAAGAAGCAAAAGTTGTTTTTGATGACCCTGAATATGGCATTATTACTGAAAACCGATTGGATGCGGGTTCGTTCTTGATTAGTTTTTTAGAATTTGATTTGGTTCGCCCCGTTCATTTTGAATTGCAATCTAATGATAAATTGATGCAAATGAATTTTTTTCTTAAAGGATTAGACCTTCATTCGCTTTCGCATCATATTCGTAAAATCAATAAAGGAACGGAGGTTTTTGAAGTTCCAGCGAGTTCAGAAACCATTAAATCGGTATCTATTTTTTTTCCCAGCGAAGCTTTTGAAGCACTTTTGAATTATATGTTTTGGGATAATAAAATGGAATTTACCGAAATACAACACACCAAAATTCCTCAAGATTTTATAAAAAATACCTTGGCTTTAACGCCCGAAATGCAAACGGTTTTGAGAGAAATGGCTTCTTGCGAAAAAACGGGGCAATACAAAAGATTGTATTTAGAAAATAAAATTACCGAATTACTATTACTGCAATTAGAGCAATATGAACTAAACGAATCGGTTCAGACTCAATTTTCTAAATCGGATATCGAAAAGATGAACGAAGCGCGTAAATTGGTGATTCAAAATTTAGCTTCGCCTTGTTCTTTAATTGATTTGGCAAAAAAAGTAGGCACCAACGAATTTAAACTCAAAAAGCAATTTAAAGCCCTTTTTGGAAATACCGTTTTTGGTTATTTGAATGAAATTAAAATGAACAAAGCCAATCAAATGTTGCAGAAAGGCGATTATAATGTGAGCGAAGTGGCCGACAAACTTGGTTATAAAACGCCAAGTCATTTTGTAACGGCCTTTAAACGTTATTTTGGGTATAGTCCTGGAACGGTTTTACGGGTTTCAATTACGATTATATTAAATATGTTCGATTTTTTGGTCGGACTTTTATCGGAAGAATTAACTTTAATTACTGCATTTTAAAATTTAAAGCCAAATTACTTTTCGCCTCTTTTTTTAAACGGGTTTTGGTTTTTTGGATAAAAATTCGTTTTGCGTTGCGTGGGTTCAGCTTTAGGTAAACTTGCTTCTTCCGTTTTGCTTGAAGGCGCAATTAATTGGTTCAACTCTTTAATCTCGGCATCTGTTAAATCGCGATAACGACCAACTGGCACATCCAAAGAAATATTGATAATCCGAATTCGTTTTAAAGCGGTAACTTCATAACCCAAATACTCACACATTCTTCTAATTTGACGGTTTAAACCTTGTGTTAAAATAATTTTGAAGTTGTATTTGCTAATTTGCTCGACTTTGCATTTTCGGGTAACTGTATCTAAAATCGGTATGCCATTTCCCATTCGTTGGATGAATCTTTCGGTAATGGGTTTGTTAACGGTAACGGTATATTCTTTTTCGTGGTTGTTTCGGGCGCGTAGTATTTTGTTTACGATGTCTCCATCGTTGGTCATAAAAATCAATCCCTCACTGGCTTTATCTAAGCGGCCAATTGGAAAAATTCTTTTGGGATAATTGATGTAATCTACTATATTATTTGGAACATCAAGGTTGGTGGTACATTCAATTCCGACTGGTTTATTGAAGGCTAGATAAACAAGTTTTTCATTTTTTTCGTGTATCAGTTTACCGTCAATTCGAACTTCGTCGTTGGGAGAAACTTTGGTACCCAATTCAGGAATACTACCGTTAATGGTTACACGTCCTTCTTCAATGAATTTGTCAGCTTCACGGCGGGAGCAAAAACCGGTTTCGGCTATGAATTTATTTAAGCGTTTTAAAGATTCTTCCATGAGGCAAAGATAGGTAATTTGAAAACGGAACAATTAGGAAAATAAGGTAAACTAAAAAAAACGAAGGTTAAATAAGATGTTAAGAAGAAAATAAAAAAGAGTAGACTTTTTCATATAAATCGGAATTATGCATGCCGTGCCCCAATCCATTAGTGGTTATAAACTGGCTTTTTTTCCAGCTTGTTGCCATTTTTTCACCCTCAGAATACGCTACAACAGTATCGGTTTGGTCGTGTGCAATCAACCCTTCAATGGTAATTTTTTCAGCAAATTTACTTCCCGAAAAATCTTCGACATTAAAATTAAAGTGCGTTAAAAAACGGCGTTCTAAAAGCGAATAATTTTTGCGATTTAAGCCCAACATTCCTTGATAGTTATTCAGCAAAGTTCGTAAATCGGAAGGTGCTCCCAAAATTACCATTTTTTGAATACTACTTTCCGGAAACAAATATTGGTGATAGACACAGGCTATCCCGCCAATAGAATGTCCGATAATGCTTTTGGGCTGGTATTTTTGAACGGCTTTTTGAATAAATTGGGTGTAAAGCGGTACATTAAATTCGACACCACTACTTTGTCCGTGGGCGGGAGCATCTAGGGCAATAATTGTACTGCCTGATTTTTGTAAGTAGGGCAATGTTTTTTCCCATCGAGCCGAATTGCTTTCCCAACCATGAACCAATAAAATGGTGTTTTCATTTCCTTGCCAAATATAAGTTTGAAAATGATGGTCTTCGTGAGTGAAAGTTTCGGTAATAGTATTTTGCAGGATGGCAGGTAGTTTTTCTTTTTGTAAGCGACCCAATCGTGGCTGACTGAATAAAGCGTAAGATTTTGATAACGCTTTTTCGGGGTGAATGTAACTCAAACAATTGAGGTAAATCCCAATTGATTTTAATGTTACAAACCGGATGTTTTTTTTAATTCCCAAAATAAAAAACAAAATAAAAAAAGCCTCGAATTTCGAGGCTTGGTATGTGTATTACAACTTAGAGAAAAGTTGTTCCATTTTTTCTTTTTCTTCGTCGGCCAAAGCGGCGTCAACTAAAATTCTTCCTGAATGCTCATCGGTGATGATTTTTTTTCTTGAAGCAATTTCAACTTGTGTTTGTGGTGGAATTGTGAAAAAAGATCCAGCAGAAGCACCTCTTTCAATCGAAACTACAGCTAATCCGTTACGAACACTAGAACGAATACGGTTGTAAGCAGCCAATAAACGCTCTTCGATTTGAGCTGCATATTCGGCAGATTTTTCAGTTAAAAACAATTCTTCTTTTTGAGTTTCGGCCATGATAGCATCCAACTCTGATTTTTTGTGTTTTAAGTGAGAAGATTTTGCATCTAATTTTTCTTTAATTCCAGCAATAACTTCTTTTTTATGCTCAATAGAAGCTTTCATTTCTTTGATGTGCTTTTCAGCCAATTGAATTTCCAATTCTTGAAACTCAACTTCTTTAGTCAAAGAGTTAAATTCTCTATTGTTACGTACCGTTTCTTGTTGTTTTGAGTATTTTTTGATAGCCTCTTTGTGCTCGTCAATAGCAATTTTTTTAGCTTTGATTTGCTCATCGATTAATTCAAGTTCTCCTTTTAATTTTTCTGAACGTGTGCTTAAACCAGCCACTTCATCTTCTAAATCTTCCACCTCTAACGGAAGTTCTCCTCTTACGTTTCTGATTTCGTCGATTCTAGAGTCGATTAACTGTAAATCGTAAATAGCTCTTAATTTATCCTCAACACTTAATTCTTTCGTATTCGTCATATTCTATAGGTACTTAACTGGATTTGTATTTTCTTCTGATAAAATGATTGCAAAATTAAGGATTTTTTTCCTAAGAAAATCAACAATATAATTTTTTGTATAACGTTCACTTTCAAAATGCCCCACATCCACGAGTAATAGTTTATTTTCGGCTTCGTAAAATTGATGGTATTTTAAATCGGCAGTGAGATAAGCATCAGCTCCTGCCTGAATAGCGTTTGTAATTGCAAAACTTCCCGAACCCCCTAAAACGGCGACTTTTTGAATGGGTTTTGCTAATAAATTGCTGAAACGGATGCCGTTAGCTTGCATTTTTTCTTTCACCATTTGAAGAAAGTCAACTTCAGTCATTGCTTTTGAAAGTTCTCCAATCATCCCCAAACCAATATTTTGATGAAGGTTTTTTAAATCATAAATTTCGTAAGCCACTTCTTCGTAGATGTGACTAGAAAAAAGGGCTTTTAAAATTTTAGACTGTAAGTGTTTTTCAAAAGTAACTTCAATTTTAATTTCTTCGGTCGATACGAGTTCGTGTTTTGCGCCAATTACGGGATTGCTCTCAGCATTTCCTTGGTAGGTTCCTGTGCCAGTTGATGAAAAACTACAATGGTCGTAATTGCCTATAGAACCTGCTCCGACTTCGAATAAGGATTGACGCACTTGTTGGGCATTTTCGGGAACAGTATAGGTAACTAATTTTTGAATAAATTGCTGTTTCGGAACTAAAATTTTAGTATTGATAAGTCCTAAGGCATCACAAAAAATTTGATTTACTCCATTCGGATGGTTGTCTAAAGCGGTATGAACGGCATATAAAGCAATGTCGTTTTTTATGGCTTTTAAAATGGCACGCTCTACATAATTTTTGCCCGTAATTTTTTTAATTCCCGAAAATAAAATAGGATGAAAGCATACTACCAGATTGCAATTACGCCCAATGGCTTCGTCAATTACCGATTCGAGCGCATCGTGACAAACCAAAATACCGCTGCATTCCATTTCCTGATTTCCAACCAAAAGACCGACATTATCAAAATCTTCGGCATAGGCTAGGGGAGCCATTTCTTCAAGTACGGTAACTATATCTTGTAATTTCATCTTTATTTTGGGTTTGGAGTTTTCGTTTTGTGCAGTCTTTAAAATATAAACATGTAAAGCTAAAAGGGGTTAATAAAACAAATTAACGAAAAATTTATACTTTCGTGAAATGAAATTTCTTCGAATACTCTTATTTCCATTTTCCATTTTATATGGTTGTATAACAAGCATTCGCAATTGGATGTTTGACCGCCAATTTTTACAATCAAAGTACTATAATTTACCCATAATCGCCGTTGGAAATTTAAGTGTAGGCGGCACGGGTAAAACCCCTCAAATAGAATATTTAATCCGTTTATTAGCTGAGGGGAATCAATTAGCCACTTTAAGCCGCGGTTACAAACGGAAATCGGAAGGTTTTGTATTGGCTGATGAAAATGCCAATGCGGCTATTTTAGGCGATGAACCATTTCAGTTTTTTACAAAATTTAAAGGAATTCAGGTTGCTGTCGATGCTAACCGAGCAAACGGTATAGAACAATTGCTTTCGCAAAAAAACAAACCCGACGTTATTTTATTAGATGATGCCTACCAACATCGAAAAGTTAAAGCTGGATTCTATGTGCTTTTAACCGCTTACGGCGATTTATATGCTGATGATTGTATGTTGCCAACCGGGAATTTAAGAGAAACTAAAGCGGGAGCTAACCGTGCCAATATAATTGTGGTAACCAAATGTTCGCCTGATATTTCTTTAGAAGAGCAAAATCGAATTAAACAGAAGTTGAAATTACAGCCCAAACAAGAATTATTTTTTACCTTTATAGATTACGATACAAATGTTTATAGTCAAAACGAGGTTCTTGATGTAGCTTCAATCAAAAATGAAAAGAAGCTGCTTTTAGCTGGAATTGCCAAGCCGGATAGTTTTTTTACTTTTTTAAAGTCGGCTCAAGATGACTGTTTGGTTTTTCCGGATCATCATTTTTTTAGCGAAACCGATATCCAAATTATTCAGGAAAAAGCCAAAGGATTAAAAATTATAACTACCGAAAAAGATTATGTTCGGTTAATGGATACGGTTTTAGCGCCTCAATTGTACTATTTGCCAATACAATCTTCATTTGTACGTAACCAAAATAAATTTGATGAAATAATACAAAATTATGTGGGAGAAAGTACAAGAAACCGTTCAGTTTTTACAAAGTAAGTGCGATTTTGTTCCGGAATACGGAATAATTCTAGGTTCCGGATTGGGAAAATTTGCTAAAGAAATAAAAATTACTTGTTCGTTACCCTATTCCGATATTCCTAATTTTCCAGTTTCTACCGTTTTTGGACACAAAGGCAAATTATTATTTGGTACCGTTGGGGACAAAAAAGTGGTGGCCATGCAAGGTCGTTTTCATTATTACGAAGGCTATTCGATGCAAGAAGTTACCTTTCCTGTTCGGGTAATGAAATATTTGGGAATTCAAAAATTGATTGTTTCCAATGCTTCTGGTGGCGTGCACACAAATTATGAAGTAGGTGATATTATTTTAATTAAAGACCATATCAATTTCATGCCCGAGCATCCTTTGCGCGGACCTAATGAGGAGCGTTTTGGTCCTCGATTTGTAAACATGAACGAACCTTATTCCAAAAAAATGATTGCTCAAGCTCAAAAAATTGCTTTAAAAAATGGAATAAAAGTTCAGGAAGGAATTTATTTTGGCTTGCAAGGGCCTACTTTCGAAACTTTAGCCGAGTACAATATGGTAGCCAAAATGGGTGGTGATTGTGTCGGAATGTCTACGGTTCCCGAAGTAATCGTGGCGCGTCACATGGAAATAGAAACATTTGGTATTTCGGTAATTACGGATATTGGTCGAGAGGGTTTTTTAGAAACTATTTCGCATGATGAGGTCCTTCAAGCTGCTAAATTAGCCGAGCCCAAAGTTTGTTTGCTAATCAAAAAAATGATCGAAAACGATTAATTTTGCTCCAAGTATTTGGCAATTATGGCATAAAATTCTTCGGGAACAAAAGGTTTGGTAATTACATCATTCATTCCAAATGCCAATAACGAATCGCGGTTTTCTTCTAACGAAATAGCTGTTAAAGCAATAATGGGAGTTTTGGTATCAAATGCTCGAATACTTTGCGTAGCTGTAGTACCGTTAATGCCTGGTAGGTGAACATCCATCAGTACTAAATCATACGATTCAGCTTTTAGAGTTTCAATTGCCTGTTCGCCGTTATCTATTATAAAACACTCCATTTCTTTATTTTGAAGCATTTTTTTGGTAATCATTTGATTGATTTTGTTGTCTTCAACCAATAATATTCGTTTGTTTTTTAGAATGGCATCGTTGTAGATTTCATCCACTTCTTCTATACTAACTTCCGAAACGGGTGTAATATCAAATTTTAGATTAAAAGAAAAAGTAGAGCCTTTACCCACTTCGCTTTTTAATTTGATTTTGCCACCCAAAATTTCTACCAATTTTTTTACAATAGTAAGACCTAAGCCTGTACCACCATATTTTCGATTGACTTCGACAGAACCTTGCGAAAAACTCTCAAAAACAGTTTGTAGTTTGTCAGCTGGAATACCAATTCCAGTATCGATTACTTGAAAATGAAGTAAGGCAGTGGTTTCATTCTGAATTTCACTCAAATTAACCATAACTTTTACTTGCCCATTTTGAGTAAATTTCAAAGCATTGTTAATCAAATTCATGACAATTTGCGCCAATTTAGTGGGATCGCCTATTAAATTAGTGGGGATTTTTTCATCAACATTCAAAATAAATTCGTTGTTGTTTGAAGACGCCATTTCGATTAACGAACTTTTAATATTGGTCATTAATTCTTTCAGGTTGAAACTGATTTTTTCAATTTCTAATTTATTCGATTCAATTTTGTTGATTTCAAGAATTTCATTGATAAAAGTTGAAAGATAATTGCCCGAAAATTTCAAGGATTCCAAATACCCAATTTGCGATTTTTTAGGCTTTTCCTGCATTAAAAGATGAGTGATTCCGTTAATGGCATTCAGTGGTGTTCGGAGTTCATGACTCACCGTTGATAAAAATTCGGCTCTGGCTTTCGAAGCTTTTTCGGCTTTGTTTTTGGCAATTAATAGTTCGTGGTTTTTTTCTTTTAAAACAATGTTATTTTGATTTCTAATAATATTGTTTTTGTACAAGGACAAACTCAATAAAGACAAAATAGAAATTAATCCAATTGCCAAAATACTGACTAATTGTGTGTATTTTTCCGAATTTTCGGCTTCAATTTCTTCTTTTTCACGTTGATGCGCTTCGTTTAAAAGCTCATTTTTTTTATACGTTTTATAGGCTAAATATTCGGTTTTTGCATTGTTAATTTCTTGAATGTGGTGTTTTAACTGAAAATGTTCATCTAAATACGTATAAGCCCGATCGTAATCGTGTTTGTTTTTGTAGTATTTACTTATCGCCAAAAGTATTTTGCTTTTTTGATTTAAATCATCTCTTTGGCTATTCAATTGCAAAGCTTTTTCGAGAAATACAATGGCCGAATCGCTTTTTAATTCGTTTTCGATAATGCCTAATTGATAAAAAGATTCCGATTTGGCTTTGCTTAGTGAAGCAATTGTTTTTTTTTCAGTCGTTTTTTTAAGCGTTTTTTTGGCTAAATCGTATTGTTTTTTTTGCAGATAAGCATTGGAAGCTTTTAAGTTGAGTGCACCTGAGGTATCGGAAACGCCTAATGTTTGGAAAATTTCCGTCGAAATGTCAAAATAATTTTCGGAAGCCGAATAATTTTCTTTCGCAATTTGGGTCAATCCCAAATAAAAATAGACTAAACCTTTGTTGGTTTGGGGTTGAAGTTTGTTGTAATAAAGAATACTTCTGTTGAAGTTTTTTAAAGCCAAATCATATTCTTTATTGCTGTAATACAGTTTTCCTAATTTAAAAGTTTCAAATGCTGTTTCGCTAGTAAGTTTTTTTCTAAGGCTGTATTCAATTGCTTTTTTAGTAAAAAAAATAGCTTTATCTGTTTTTTTTAAAGAGAGGTTGTAATTGGCGATTTTATTGTAATAAGCAATGCTGTCCTGCGTTTCATTCGGGTAAGCGAACGAACTATAATGAAAAAATCCAAGAAAAATTAAAAGGAAAATTTTTTTCATTTACTGCTTCTTAAAATTTAATCTTCAATTGTTTTATGGGTTAATAAAATTAAATCAATCAACCTCGAAGAATAGCCAATTTCGTTATCGTACCAACCGACAACTTTTACCATTTTATCAATAACCGAAGTTAATTGTGCATCAAATAAACAGGAATGGGTATTGCCGATAACATCAACCGAAACAATTGGGTCTTCGGTATAATCTAAAATTCCTTTTAGTTGCGTTTGACTTGCTTTTTTAAAAGCTTCATTAATTTCTTCGATGGTTACGGCTCGTTTTACATTAAAAGTAATATCGGTTAGCGACCCATCGGGCACCGGAACACGGATGCCGCAACCTCCCATTTTGTTATGCAATTTAGGGAAAATTTTGGTCAATGCCTTAGCAGCACCGGTTGTGGTAGGAACAATAGATTGGCTGGCACCTCTGGCTCTTCTTAAATCTTTATGGGGCTGATCGTGTAAACTTTGATCGGTGGTGTAAGAGTGAATGGTGGTAATGTAAGCTTGCTCAATTCCGCACAATTCCTCAATTATCTGAATCATAGGAGCTGCGTTATTAGTCGTACAGCTGGCATTAGATATTATTTTTTCGGTTCCGTCTAAGCTGTTTTCATTCACACCAAGAACTACTGTTTTTATTGTGTCCACTTCAGATGGAGCGGATAAAATGACTCTTTTGGCTCCTGCTTTTAAATGTTTTTCTAAATCTTCGTGCAATTTATATTTTCCAGTAGATTCGATAACAAAATCAATCTGCTGTGCTTTCCAATCGAGGTTGGCAATATTTTTTTCGTGAAAAAACAAATAAGACTTGCCGTTGATTGATAACCCCGCTTTATCCGATGTTACCGTATAAGGTAGTACACCGTGAATACTGTCGTATTTAATCAAATGAGCCATGGTTTTGGTATCTGCAATGTCGTTAATAGCCACTACTTCAATTTCGGGATGGTTTAAGAGTAATCGGAATAAATTGCGTCCAATTCTTCCAAAACCATTTATAGCAATTCGTATCATAGATATTAAAGTCTAAAGTCAGAAAGTTGTCAAGTCAAGCTATCAAGTCTTTCGACTTTTTGACTTTATTACATTCGACTATAAAATGTGTTTTTGTGCTTTATAAGAAGAACGTACCAAAGGCCCACTTTCTACATGTCTGAAACCCAATTCTAAACCAAATTTTTCGTAACGTTCAAATTGTTCGGGTGTAATAAATTCGAGTACTGGCAAGTGTTTTTTGCTGGGTTGTAAATATTGACCCAATGTTACTACATCTACGTTGGCTTCTCGTAAATCTCGCATGGTTTGGTAAACTTCTTCTTCTAATTCACCCAAGCCAAGCATGATTCCCGATTTAGTTCGGTTAATGCCTTTTTCTTTTAAATAGCGTAAAACTTCTAAGCTACGATCGTATTTTGCCTGAATTCGAACTTCTCTGGTTAATCGGCGAACGGTTTCCATGTTATGGGAAACTACTTCTGGATTGGCCGCTACAATTCGATCAATATTTCTTTCAATCCCTTGGAAATCCGGAATTAAGGTTTCTAAAGTTGTATTCGGATTCATCCTGCGAATGGCTTTCACGGTTTCGTTCCAAATGATAGAACCACCATCTTTCAAATCATCGCGGTCCACGCTGGTAATTACGGCGTGTTTGATATTCATTATTTTGATAGAGCGCGCAACTTTTTCGGGTTCGTCCCAATCTACCGTTTCGGGTCTACCGGTTTTAACACCGCAAAAACCACAAGAACGGGTACAGGTATTTCCTAAAATCATAAAAGTGGCGGTACCCTCGCCCCAGCATTCGCCCATATTGGGGCAACTTCCGGAGGTGCAAATGGTATTTAAACTGTATTTGTCGACTAAGCCTCTAAGTTCGGTATATTTTTGACCAATTGGTAATTTTACCTTTAACCATTTCGGTTTACCAACGGGTAAATTGTTTTCTATAACGCTTTCCATATCTCAAAATTCAAAGTGCAAAGATACGGAATGTAGTTTTAAAATATAGAGCCTAATTGGGATATGTTGTTAGTTCTCTAACCGAAGAATGTGTTTGTTTTCTTTGAAGAATAAAAAAAACAGAACCGAAGTTCTGTCTTGTATTAGGGCGCTTTTACTGTTATGGGTAAATTATAGGCGGTACGAACAGGTTTGTTGTTTATTATGCCGGGATTCCATTTGGTTTTTAAAGATTGCAAAACTCGAATTGCTTCTTTGCCTAATCCGTATCCAGGATCTTGGAGCACTTTAATTTGAGTCAAACTACCGTCTTTTTCAATTACAAACGAAACATATACTTTGAAAATTTGATCCGAATCCAATTCTGGCTGACGGAAATTAGTTCCCACATATTTATAAAATTTTTCAATTCCACCCGGGAAAGTTGGTTTTACATCTAAAACACCACTATTTACAATGGCCGAATCTAAATCTGATTTTCCACTGCTATCGGTTCCATTTCCAGTTCCTGAGGAAGTTCCCGCTGAAATTCCAGAACCTGTTCCAACCGATTCGATAGAGGCAGTCGTAGGAATGTTGTTTTCAATATTTTTTGCAATTTCTTGGGTAACATCGGTACTTGGTACTACAACTGGATTTACTAATTGGCTTTTTTCAACAATGGGCGCAGGAGCAGCTGTTTTAGCTGATGCTACAGTTGGTGGTGTTACGGGCTGTTTTAATTGATTTGTGTGTACTTTCGAAAACTCAATTACCCGGTCGATTGTTGGAATTTCTGTCGGACTCATATCGGGCGAAGGACTTTTTATTTTACTGATGTAGAATAGAATAGCCACAATACTCGCCGAGAACAATAAACCCATAAAGAGCGCTGTAAAGGCTGTTTTTGAATTGTCATGACGTAGTTGATACGCACCATACTCTTTGTTTCGGTTTTCGAAAACGAGCTCATTCCAGCTGTTTTCGTAAATGCTTAATTTTGACATAATTCATGGATTTAAAGGTTAAGTAGCAGTTAAATCATAAGCAAAATTGTTTTTAAAAGTTAAAAACGAAAAGAACAAAAATGGGTAATCGGTAAAAAAGGAGAGGTAAAATTATCAGAATCGTAACTCTTTCTATAAAGTTAAGCAATTATCTTTTCGATTTTATGATTTCGGCTAATAATTTTTTAGAACGAAGTAATTTTACTTTTACATTGCTTAGTGGTTCATTGATTTTTAGGGCAATTTCTTGATAACTCAATTCTTGAAAATACCGCAATTGAATAATTTCTTGATAATGCGGTTTTAATTCTTTAATGCATTGTAGTAATCGCGATAAATTTTGTTCGGTAATCAACGTGTCTTCGGCAGTAGGAGCGGTATCGGCAATGTTGTAGGCTTGTTGTTCTTCTTGATCGGTTATCGAAACAAAAAGATTTGATTTTCTTTTGCGAAGTAAATCAATATGTACATTTTTAGCAATGGCAATCAACCAAGTATTAAACTGAAATTCGGTATTATAGGTGCTAATTTTATCAAAAGCTTTAGAAAAAGTTTCAATGGTAATATCTTCAGCAATCGTTTCGTTTTCGGTACGTTTTAGCATAAAACCGTAGACTTCATTCCAATAACGATCTAACAGAAAAGTAAAAGCGTTTTGGTCGCCTTTTTTAGCTTTTTCAATTTTCGAATTTATTTCCAATGTACCGGTTTTGAAAAGATATTAGTTATAAAGATATTCATTTGTGTGCAAATAATAACCAATTCGAGCACGGGATACCAAAAAATAAGGTCTTTTTCTTCAAATTTTTTAGCTGAATTTCCAATAATGATCCATGAAATTAAGTAACGAAGTAAAAACAAGCCTAAAACAATCATCCATTGAAATTGAAAAGCAAACAAAAGAATCGCTAAAAGGAAAAATAATAATTGCGAACTGTAAAATAATCCCAACTGAATTTGATCAAAAAGTTTGTAATGCGATGCTGTTGCAACATGTCTTCTTTTTTGATTAAACCATTCTTTATAGGTTTCTTTCGGATCGGAATAGGTAAAACTTTCCGGAGCATACGCTATAGTAGTATTGGTTTTGGTTGCGGCTTCGTTAATGAACAAATCATCATCTCCCGAACGCACCTGAATATGGTTGATGAACCCGTTTACATTAAAAAATTCCTCTTTTTTATAAGCTAAATTCCGTCCCACTCCCATATAAGGTTTGCCTACTTTTGCCCACGAAAAATACTGAATTGCCGTTAAAATAGTTTCAAATCGGATGATTTTATTCAGTAAAGAACGTTCTCTTTTTTGATACCCTCCGTAGCCTAAAACAATGGTTTTGTTAAGCGTAAATTGCGACGTCATAGC
Organism: Flavobacterium agrisoli; assembly: GCF_016522065.1. Taxonomy (GTDB): domain Bacteria; phylum Bacteroidota; class Bacteroidia; order Flavobacteriales; family Flavobacteriaceae; genus Flavobacterium; species Flavobacterium agrisoli. The sequence goes on from NZ_JAEHFV010000006.1 coordinate 122,792, forward strand.
CGTTATCCAATCTTTTGAATTGGGGAAACAATCGGCATCGGTAAACAATAAATACTCTTTTTTGGCCGCTTTAATACCGAGAGTTAAGGCGTATTTTTTATTGCCCCAAAACGCTTCGTTGTTTTTTACTTTTACCAAACGTACATTGGGATATAATATTTCAAACTGTTCAAAAACCTCAAGGGTTTCATCACTGGAAGCATCATCAATTAAAACAATTTCAAAATCGGGATAATTTTGTTCGGCTAAAAGCGGAATGTATTTTTTTACATTTTCTTCTTCATTTTTAGCACATACAATTACCGAAACCGGAATTTTTTTGGAGGTAAATGTGGCGGGTGCAATAAATGCAAATTTGCTAAAAATACCCAAATAATATAAAAATTGTATGATGGTAATGGCAATAAAAAAGAAGAATATGATTGTAAGCATCTGGTTTTTATGTCTTTTTAATTTGAATTTTGCAGCAACAAATGTAATTAGGAATTCTTAATTCTCATCATATTTAAAGGGTAACTTTTGCACTATTTTAAGGTGTTTTTAAGTACAAAAATGCAACTGAATAAAAGTTAAATTATGTTTACTTCAGCTTCAATGGCAATCCCAAATTTTTCGAAAACGGTGTCTTGTACTTTTTTAGAAACAGCCAAAATTTCTTGCCCGGTTGCATTTCCGTAATTTACCAAAACCAAAGCTTGGTTTTTATGCACTCCTGCATCGCCAAAACGTTTGCCTTTTAATCCGGCTTGTTCAATTAGCCAACCTGCAGGAACCTTGACCTCGGTTTCGGAAACTTCAAAATATTTCATTTCCGGAAAATTTTGGTGGATTTTTTCAAAATCGGGTTTCAATAAAATCGGGTTTTTAAAGAAACTGCCGCTGTTACCGAGTTCTTTTGGATCGGGTAATTTACTTTGTCTAATCGCAATTACGGCATTGCTAACGTCTTTTATAGTAGGATTTGAAATGTTGTTTTTAGCCAATTCGCCCAAAATATCTCCATAAGCTGTATTAATTTGGTGGTTTTTTTTGGTCAATTGAAATCGTACCGAAGTTATAATATATTGGTCTTTAACCTCATTTTTAAAAATACTTTCGCGATAACCAAAATGACATTCGGCATTGGTAAAAGTGCGTTTTTCTTGCGTTTCAATATGTAGAGCTTCGCAAGAAATAAAAGTGTCTTTTATTTCGGCGCCATAAGCACCAATATTTTGAACAGGAGTTGTACCCACATTCCCGGGAATTAACGACATGTTTTCTAAACCGCCAAAATTTTGGTCAATGGTCCAAAGTACAAATTCATGCCAGTTTTCGCCGGCTTGACTTTCAATAACAACAGTTTCCTCGTTTTCTTGAATTATTTTTTTGCCTTTTAAATCAATGTGAATCACCAAAGCGTCGATGTTTTTTGTCAATAACATGTTACTTCCGCCGCCAAGAACGAATTTTTTCTTGTCTTTATTTTCGATTAAAACGGTTTTTAGCTCTTCAACTGAATGCACGGCTATGAATTCGGAAGCAAAAGCTTCTATACCAAAAGTGTTGTATTTTTTTAAAGGAAAATGAGTAGTGATGTGCATAAAAAACCGACTTTTTTAAGTGAATTGCATCTGCCAAAAGTAAGAATTATTATTGAGTTGTACGGGCAGTATAGCGTAAGTTTTAGTTGGTTTTACTCGAATTTGCTTCAATTAATTCGTGGTATTTTGTCGCAATGTATTTCATGTTGATGGCATAATTGGCTTTGTTTTCGATCATTTTTAGGTTTTCGGAAATAGCTTGTTCACACAAATCAGGATTTTGTATTGTCCAAAGTAAGGCATCAGCAAGTTTTTGAGCTTCGTTGGTTGGAATTAAATGCCCGTTTTTTTGATGCGAAATCCAACTTTGATTGCCCGGAATTTCCGAAACAATGGGGTAACAGTTGCAGGCCATTGCCTCAAATAAAGAAGCCGAAACGCCTTCTGTAACTGGCATACTCAAATAGATGTTGGATTTTTGTAACAATTGAGGTAATTCGGTATTGGCAATTCTTCCCGTAAAAGTGACTTTTTTATCAATTTGTAAATCGTGAACTTTATTTTTTAATTTTTTTAACTGATTGCCATCGCCCACAATTAGTAAAGAAAAATAAATTCCTTTTTGGTGTAAGATACCAAAAGCATTAAGTATGGTTTCATGATTGTATTCGGGTTGAAGCGAGCGCGTTACAATTGCAGTAATAAACTGAAACTTTTTTTCGATTGGCGTAAAAGTATCCAGATTGATGCCTTTTGGGAGTACTAAAACCTTGTTTATGTCTACTCCAATTTTTTGCATTGATTCAGCCATTACAGGTCCCCAAGCATGAATAAGTGTTGCTTTTTGAAATGCTTTTTTTTGAATATATTTTTTAAAAGGCAATAAAATAGAGTTTTCTGGCCATAAATCCGTGCGGCCTTGTTGCGCCACAGCAATTATTTTGGCTCCTGAATAAGCAGCTAAAAAACCATAACTCGTGGTTCGTTCGGCTATGACCATATCCGGATTTTCTTTCTGAACAATTTTTTTTATGGCAAATAAAGCAGTGCAAAACTCGTAAATACGTTTTGTTTTTTGCAGATTTGGCGTTTGTAATTCCCATGTAATGATGTCGAAATCGCCAAATTCTTTCAAACCGTTCATCCAAGTTATAGCATCGGCTCGGTAGGATTCGCCCAAAAAGAGTATTTTTCTTTTTTGCATTTGCCTAAAATTCGTCGGTAGTTAAACCACGATTTAAAAAATCATTTAATGGTTTTAGGGTGATCAATTTCTGAGTCATTTTGTTTACAAAATCTGGTTTCAGAATTTCATTAAGTTCGTATTTTTGACTTACAACAAAGCTTTTTAGTTTTAAAAATGCAATTGCAGGATGGTCTTTTTCGTAACCTCTTGGTGGATTTTTAAGCGAATTACTTTCATTTACATCAAAAGTATTGAACTCCTTTTTAAAGTGAGGTTCGTTTAAAATAGCTTCTAAATCGTCATAAAAAAAGGCGATTTCTTTTCTTATTTTTTTTAAATCTTCTGATTCGGGAGCGTACAAACCACCCGCAATAAAACTATTTCCTTTTTCAATATGAATGTAATATCCTGAGCGATTCAAACCCTTTGTACCCGCAGAAATCCAAATGCCTAAATGCGCTTTATAAGGTGATTTGTCTTTCGAAAAACGAATGTCGCGATTAATGCGGAAAGTGCAGTTTTTGACTTCAAGCATTTCTAAAGATGGATCTAAAGGTTTTATTTTATCCAGAAAATCAGCCACCAGTTGGTGGTAATCTTTTTTGAATATCTCGTATCTTTTTTTGTTAGCTAAAAACCAATCTCGGTTGTTATTGTTTTTTAAATCGTCTAAAAATTGTAGTGATTCTTCCGTTAGCATATAATTGGTTTACAATTGTTTTCTTAAATTCTCTTCGCTAATGTATCCAAAATAGCGCCATTGTTCTTCTTGATTTGGATTGTATAAAATTAAAGTAGGCAATTGGTTGATTTTCATTTCAGAAGCTAGCGTTTTGTTTTTATCGGCATCGATGCGAATTACGACAACATCACTTGTTGAATCTTGCTCCATTTTGGTGATGTACGATTTCATTTTTTGGCAAGGAGCACACCATTCGGCATAAAAATCGACTAATACTTTTTTATCGCTTTTAATTAATTTTTTGTATTCGGTTTTGGTCATTCCGATCACTTTGTCCAGAGGTTTTCCAAAACCATCGGCATTCCATTTGGTGATTCCGCCTTCTAATTCGTAAACCGATGTAAATCCTAATTCATTTAACTTTTCGGCTGCTTTTTTACTTCTTCCACCGCTTAAACAATATACAAAAACGGGTTTTTCTTTGTCGTATTTTGCTACTTGTGTTTCAAAATCACTGTCTTTCCAGTTGATGTTAACGGCTTTGTCAAGGTGTTCCGATGAAAACTCTTCTGGAGTTCGTACGTCGAGTAATTGTACATTCGGAGTGGTATTTATTTTTTCGCTAAAGGTTTTGGAAGGCAAAACTTCAACCGTTTTTTCGGATTGTCCGTTGCAAGAGGCAAAAATAAAAGCGGTTATTAATAATAGAATTTTAGTGATTTTCATATAAGATAAGGATTGGGGATTGCAAAATGTTTTCAGCTAAAATAAGGATTTTTGATTTTTGCATGACTTTATAAAATCATAAATTAAATATTTTATAAGACTGATGTGTGGTTTTAACAATGCTTTCGGTTCTTTCGGGGTGTGTGTCCGAAATGAATAATTGACCGAATGTATCGGTGTTGACCATTTCGACAATTTTGGCGACCCGACTTTCGTCGAGTTTGTCAAAAATATCATCAAAAAGCAGAATGGGTTTAACGCCACTTTGTTTTTTTAAAAATTCGAATTGAGCCAATTTTAATGCAATCAAAAACGATTTTTGTTGGCCTTGCGAACCAAATTTTTTAATGGGATGTTCGTCAATTTCAAATGATAAATCATCTTTGTGAATGCCCACACTTGTGTATTGCAAGGCTCTGTCTTTGCTCAAATTTTCTTCAAATAATTGCAACAAATCTTTTTCGAATAAATGACTTTCGTATACAATTTGAACTTTTTCCTGTTCTCCCGTAATGCTTTGGTGGTGTTGGTTAAAAATCGGGATGAATTCGGAAATAAATTCTTTTCTTTTTTCAAAAATAGCCTTTCCTAACCCATTCAATTGCTCGTTGTAAACTGATAAAGTATCGGCGTCGTAAACGTGATTTAGTGCGAAATATTTTAACAGTGCATTGCGTTGGCTAATGATTTTTTGATACTGAATAAGTTGATGTAAATAAGGAGCATCCAGTTGAGAAATAACGCTGTCCATGAATTTGCGTCGGGTTTCGCTGCCTTCAATTATTAAATCGCGATCGGCCGGAGAAATAATCACCAACGGAATAAAACCGATGTGTTCCGAAAACTTATCATAGGTTTTACCATTTCGTTTTAGGATTTTTTTCTGCCCTTTTTTTAAACTGCAAACAATTTGTTCATTGCGCTTGTTTTTTTCTAATTCAGCATCAATCACAAAAAACTCTTCGCCATGTTTTATATTTTGCACTGCCAGCGGATTAAAATAACTTTTTCCGTAGGCCAAATGATAAATTGCATCGAGAACATTTGTTTTTCCAATGCCGTTTTTTCCGACAAAACAATTGATCTTCGCGTCAAATTCAAAATTGGCTTCGGCAAAATTTTTATAATTAAATAAGGCTAGTTTTTTTAAATACATGGATTAAGTAACACTTTTACAGCAAGTTGTGTTTTTAGCGATTTTTTATTTTTGAAGTTGCAAATTATTGAAAATATTTGACAAAGTTGCCTTTAAAAATAAGGTCTCGTTGTCGATTTCGAATGTTGAATTTCAGAGGCTTACTTTAATAAAAGAAAAATAACTGTAAAAAAGCGATAAAATCTAATTTTTTTACGTCGGTTTCAATAAAAATTTTATTTTTGCCGTTCACTAAATTTAATTTTTAAATGGCAACTTACAATAAAAGAGGATATAAACAACCTAAAGAAAAAGAAGTTAAAGAAACTGTAGAAGAAGTTATTGTTGATGAAAAAGACAGTAAAACAGCTGAAGTTTTCTCTAAGTTAGATGAAACAGCTTCTAAAACAGAAGATTGGGTTGCTAGAAATCAAAAAATAATTATTGGATTAGTAGCTGGTATTGCGGTTGTTACAATTGGTTATTTGGCTTATCAAAAATTTATTGCCGCTCCAAAAGAGCAAGATGCTGCGAACGAAATGTTTTTAGCACAACAAAATTTTGAAAAAGCAACCAACGGAGTTGCTAGCGATTCGTTATACAACTTGGCCTTAAATGGGGCAGAAGGAAAATTTGGTTTTGTTAAAATTGCCGATGAGTATTCAGGAACAGCATCGGGAAATTTAGCTAATTATTATGCTGGAGTTGCGTATTTAAATACAGGTAAATACGATCAAGCCATTGCTTATTTAGAGAAATTCAAATCGGATGATATGGTATTGGGTGCTTTGGCTAAAGGCGCAATCGGTGATGCTTATTCGCAAAAAAATCAACCAAAAGAAGCTTTAGATTATTACGTAAAAGCGGCCGAATACAATACAAATGATTTTACAACGCCTCGTTTTTTAATGAAAGCTGGAAAAACGGCTTATGAGCTAGGACAAAAAGAAGATGCATTAAAATATTTTACTGAAATAAAAGAAAAATACGAAGCTACTCCAGAAGGCGCCTCTGTTGATGCCTTGATTGGTTTGGCTCAGTAATTAAAATCTATTCCTAATTTAAAGGTTAGAAGTTGTTAGAAATTTATTAATTTCTTATCGCTTCTAACCTTTATTTTTTAACTTTAGTTTCGTAAATTAGAATATAAAAATAGTAAAAATGGCTACTGCAAATAAAAATTTATCAGAATACGACAAAAATACACTGCCAAAAGCAAAAGATTTTCGTTTTGGAATTGTGGTTTCAGAATGGAATGAAAAAGTGACAGAAGGTTTGTATAACGGTGCTTACGATGCTTTAATTGATAATGATGTTCGTGAACAAAATATCATACGTTGGAATGTTCCTGGAAGTTTTGAGTTGGTTTACGGGGCTAAAAAAATGCTGCAAACGCAAAATGTGGATGCGGTAATTGTTATTGGCTGTGTGATTCAAGGCGAAACCAAACATTTTGATTTTGTTTGTGAAGGTGTTACCCAAGGTATAAAAGATTTGAATGTGCAAACCGATGTACCCGTTATTTTTTGTGTGTTAACCGATAATACCGAACAACAATCTATCGATCGAAGTGGTGGAATTCATGGTAATAAAGGAACCGAAGCTGCCATTGCGGCTATTAAAATGGCTTTTTTGCGTCAGCAAGCATCTTTAATACACGAATATAAAAATCCGATGTTAACTAGTGGCGCTATTCAAATTGATGAAGGCACACCCTTGGAACTCAAAGAATAACAAAATAAATACGTGTAATAAACCCATGCCGTCTTAAAATGGTATGGGTTTTTTGTTTTTTTTATGAAGGGATAAGCTCCAAAAGCCAGTCAAAATTCATTAAATTTGTGCTTCTTGGTTTAGAATCCAAAGCACCAAAATTTCAAACCCAATTTCCAATAATGTCGAGTATTATACAATTACTTCCAGATCATGTTGCCAATCAAATTGCTGCCGGCGAAGTGGTTCAACGACCCGCTTCGGTTGTCAAAGAATTACTTGAAAATGCGGTAGATGCTCAAGCAACCGATATCAAGTTAATTATTAAAGACGCTGGAAAATCGTTAGTACAAGTAATCGATAATGGAAAAGGCATGAGTGTAACCGATGCGCGTTTGTGTTTTGCTCGTCATGCAACTTCTAAAATCCGCCATGCCGAAGATTTGTTTTCGCTGCATACTAAAGGATTTCGAGGAGAAGCATTGGCTTCAATTGCTGCTATTGCGCATATGGAGATGAAAACCAAACAAGACCAAGACGAACTAGGTACACATATTGTAATTGAAGGAAGTAAATTTGTTTCGCAAGAAGTAGCCGTATTGCCTAAAGGGACTTCTTTTTCGGTTAAAAATTTGTTTTTTAATATTCCGGCTCGTCGCAATTTCTTGAAATCGGATACGGTTGAGTTTAGGCACGTTATGGATGAATTTCAACGTGTGGCTTTGGCGCATCCGAACATTCATTTTTCGTTTTATCATAACGGAAGTGAAATGTTTAATTTGCCTGCAACTACTTTACGTCAGCGAATAGTTGGTGTTTTTGCTGGGAAAACCAACGAAAAATTAGTGCCTGTAACCGAGGAAACCGAAATCGTAAAAGTGCAAGGTTTTGTGAGTAAACCCGAATTTGCCAAAAAGAGTAGGGGCGAACAGTTTTTCTTTGTCAACGATCGTTTTATTAAAAGTGGGTATTTACATCACGCTGTTATGGCGGCTTACGACGGTATTTTAAAAGATGGTTTGCAACCAAGTTATTTTTTGTATTTACAGGTTCCTGCGAATACCATCGATATTAATATTCATCCCACAAAAACCGAAATTAAATTTGACGATGAACAGGCTTTGTACGCTATTTTAAGAGCAGCCATCAAACATAGTTTGGGACAGTTTAATGTGGCGCCGATTCTCGATTTTGATCGCGATGCCAATTTGGATACGCCTTATCATTATAAAGATTTAGAAGGTGAAACGCCTACAATTCAGGTTGATAGTACCTTTAATCCTTTTGAAATGTCTGAAATGCCTAAAAAACAAATGGCTTCAGCTTCTTCTGGTGGAAATTCGTATTCGTATAAAAAAGTCGAACCTACTGCCAGTTGGGAAAGTTTGTACGTCGGTTTAAAAAATGATACCGAAGATATAGTTTCGCATACTTTTGAAAACGAAGCCGTAACAGCCTCTTTGTTTAATGATAATGAAGTGGAGCAAGCGGTGTATAAAACGTATCAAATTCATAAAAAATACATTGTTTCGCCTATAAAATCAGGAATGGTGATTGTAGACCAACAACGCGCGCATCAGCGCATTTTGTACGAACAATTTTTGCTTAATATGACCGTAAATCAGGCTGCAAGTCAGCAATTGTTGTTTCCGCTTAATTTGTTTTTTTCGGCAACTGAAATGGAGTTGATTCGTGAGTTGCAACAATCGCTGGTCACTACCGGTTTTGTTTTTGAAGAAAGTACGCAAGACCATGTGGTCATTTCCGGCATTCCGGTTCACATCACCGAAAGCGAAGTTTCAATTGTAATCGAACAATTAATTTCGGATTTGCAAGATGGCGTTCCCGAAAACAATTACAGCCAAAATGATACTATTGCCAAATCGATGGCAAAAAGTTTGGCGGTAAAAACAGGTTCTTATCTAACCGAAAAAGAACAAGATAACTTAGTAAATGGGCTTTTTGCATGCAAAGATCCTAATATTTCTCCTTTTAATAAACCAACTTTCATCACCATGCGTGTAGAAGATATAGATAAAAAGTTTGCCTTATGATGCGAATCACTCCTCTAGTAAAACAATTGTTAATCATTAACGTGATCTTTTTTATAGGGTCGCAGTTAGTGCCTGTTTCGTATGATTATTTAGCCATGTTTTTTCCGGAAAACGAAAGTTTTAGATTTTGGCAGCCTATCACCCACATGTTTATGCATGGTAATCTGATGCATATTGCTTTTAATATGTTTGCTTTGTATTCTTTCGGTTCGGCTTTAGAGCATTTTTGGGGACCTAAAAAGTTTTTGTTTTTTTATATTTCGTGTGGTTTAGGTGCAGCTTTATTGCATACAGGAGTGAATTATTATTTTTTTGAAGATGGAATTTCCATATTAAGCAATCATAGTTTTGAAAAAACCGATATTGTTTCTTTGTTAAATCAAGGAAAAATTGATACGCGTTGGCAAGAAGTAATGACTGTTTCGGAGTTTCAAAATTTTGCTAGTTCTTATTTGGGTACAGTAGTGGGGGCTTCGGGTGCTATTTATGGCCTTTTGGTCGCTTTTGCTTGCATGTTTCCAAATGCTGAATTGGCTTTGCTTTTTGTTCCAATTCCGATAAAAGCCAAATATTTTGTTCCGGGTTTGTTGGCTATAGATCTGTTTTTAGGCTTTAAAGGGAACTCGCTTTTTGGAGGTGGTGGCCCCGGTATTGCCCATTTTGCTCACGTTGGTGGTGCTATTGCTGGTTTTTTAATTATGAAGTATTGGCAAAAAAATCAGTTCAATAACAATCGTTGGAATTAGCATTTTAATTTTTTATTTTTATTCAGAATTATAAGAAAATTTGTATGAGTATTATTGATGATTTGAAATTGCAATATAAATTGGGAGGCATTGCGCAACGCATGATTTATTGGAATGTTGGCTGCTTTTTGGTTTCGTTGGTTTTTTTCTATCAATTTTCAACTGGACTTTTCAGCTTACCTTCTTGGTTGGCTTTGTCTTCAAATCCTTCCGACTTCCTTTTTTACCCATGGACATTTTTAACTTATGCCTTTCTGCACGACGGATTTTTGCATTTGTTTTTTAATATGATTGTCCTCAATTTTTCAAGTTATCTTTTCTTAACATTCTTTACTCAAAAACAATATTTAGGCTTGTATTTATTAAGTGCCGTTTTTGCTGGATTGTTTTATGCGGCTACTTTTTATTTTTTGGGTTATCAAGCTTCAATTGTAGGGGCCTCTGCGGCAATTATGGCTTTGTTGGTAGCCGTGACCACTTATCAGCCGCTTATGCAAGTTAGATTGATGTTGATAGGGAATGTGAAATTATGGCATGTTACCGCTGTTATTCTACTTTTGGATTTGATGCAATTTCAGCTGAGTAATATGGGCGGTCACGTTTCGCATTTAGCAGGCGCTTTTTTTGGGTTTTTATATATAAAATTATTGCAAAATGGCACCGATTTAAGCATAATCGTAACTAAGATTATTGATTTTTTTGCAAACTTATTCAATAGAAAACCCAAAACACCTTTTCAAAAAGTCCACAAAAATTACAAAGCACAACCTAACCCCAAGACGACTTCTCGAATTGTTACCCGAGACAAAACACAACAGCAAATTGATGAAATATTAGATAAAATCAGCCAGTCGGGTTACGATTGTTTGACTAAAGAGGAAAAGGAATTTTTATTTAAAGCCGGAAAGTAAACTTTAAAATTACGTAATGAAAAACCTTTCTTGGTTCAATAAAATCATGTTTTTTCTGAATATAGTGTTAACTGTACTCACTTTTACGGCCTATATTCTTCCTTTTTTAGCGCCTCGGGTTTTTCCGTTGTTATCCGTTTTTACGCTTTTCATGCCGTTATTTTTTGTTTTAAATGGCTTATTTTTTATTTATTGGGGTTTGCAACTAAAAAAACGAATGATTCTTTCCGGTTTGGTGTTGCTTATGGGAATTACATTCATTAATAAGTTTTATAAATTTTCGGCTCCTGAGTTTCATCCAGATGATAAGGATTTTACTGTAATGAGTTATAACGTAAGACTATTAAATGTATTCAAATGGGTGCCGAGAGATGATATACCGGAGAATATTTTGAATTTTATCAACGAAAAAAATCCAGATATTTTATGTATTCAAGAATATTCGAATTCGGGTAATATTGATTTGAAAGTATACCCACACCGTTATATTTTGATGGAAGGCAATAAAATTAAAACGGGTCAAGCTATTTTTTCTAAATATCCCATTTTATATCAGGGTAATATCGCTTTTCCGAATTCCAATAATAATGTGATTTATGCCGATATTAAAAGAGGAAAAGAAATTATTCGCGTATACAACATGCATTTACAGTCGATCAAAATTTCTCCTGATGTTAACGAAATTTCCGAAAATATCGATGTGATTGATCAAAAAAAATCAAATAAGTTGCTTAGCCGTATTGGGAAAGCTTTTATGCAACAACAGCAACAAGCCGAGATTTTTAAAGAGCATAAAAAAGAATGCAAATACAAAACGATTATTTGTGGCGACATGAACAATAGTCCATTTTCGTATGTATACCGAAATATTAAAGGCGGTTTGAAAGATAGTTTTGAAGAGGCCGGAATTGGTTTTGGTGCCACCTATAAATTCCGTTATTATCCAGCCCGTATCGATTATATTTTTGTAGATAATAGTATGAAAGTGAAACAATTTGAGAGCTTCTCAGATTTTGAAAATTCTGATCATTTTCCCATTTTGGCTACACTTTCAATGGATTAGTTACGATTGTAAAGGCTGTGTTTTTAGGTATTCGGCAGCAAATTTTCCTTCATTAAATAATAAATCCAATACGCTCAAATTATTGATAAAACCATGTTTGTCATCAAAAACTTGGGTGTACGGTTGAAATTGATTTGGGTCTTTTTTTCCGTTCGCTAACTGTCGAAAATCGGTCAAACCCGGAACTTCTTTAAAATATTCCGTTGTGGTGGAGTATTCAATTTTCATACGAAGGCATTGGCTTACAATTTCGAAAACTTCCCAATTTAAATCCATCAAAAAAGTATGTTTTTTCTCGAAAATGGGATAAATATCGTCTTCAAAATATTCAAAAAAAGGAGAACTACGATAGGCGGCTTCTAGGGATTTAAAATGTTGTTTTTGCCAATCAAATTCGGTTTCAATTCGGATATCCTTCGTTTTTTGATGACTGTCTTTCGAGTGTTTAACGGGTATGTTTAAAAGCTGGATTCCATTTGGACTATAAATATACGTTCGGTTACGGTTGGTTTGTTTTTGAAAATTATCTTCAATCTCAAAAGTGACTGTTTCTGATTGTGCCATTACAGCAAAATGGCTTATAGAAGGGAAATAGGTTGGAAGTAGTAAAGAGTTCATTTCTTAAGTCTAAAGTTTTTAAAATCCAATAGTCTAAAGTCGGCAGCTAATTTTTTGAATTTGCTTTATGACTTCAGACCATTGGACTTTGAACGGTATTTTATGCTTTGTTTTCTTTTCTTTTTTTCCAGAAATAATCACCGACAAAAAAGAGTACCAATACTAATAAGAAATATTGAAAATATGATTGTGGCTGACCTTCGCCATCAACTGTTGTAAACACACGATTCCAGCGAATTTTGTTTAATCCTTTTCCGTTTGTGTCCCAACTCATCCAAATAAAAACAGGTTTTCCGACGATGTGATTTTCAGGGACATAACCCCAATAACGGCTGTCTTCGGAGTTGTGACGGTTGTCTCCCATCATCCAATAGTAGTTTTGTTTGAAAGTATAGGTTTTTGCCACGGCACCGTTAATACGAATTTCATTTCCGTTTACTTTCAAGTCGTTACCTTCATAATCACTTATGATTTCTTTGTAATAAGGCAAGCTTTCGGTGTTAAGAGCGACCGTTTTTCCAGCTTCGGGAATGTATATTGGCCCCATGTTGTCAGCATTTCCTTTTCCGTTGTGAGGAAAAATACTAGGGTCATCACCTTTTGTAATCATTCTGGTTACGGCTGTAATTCCAGGTGTGTTTTTAAGCCTTTCGGCGCTAGCAGCTGTAAGAGCACTAAAAATGATAGTATCTCTTGTGGCGCTGTTTTTAAATCCAGCTGCATCTGTTATATCTAATTCTCGCAATAAATATTCAAAATCGATAGGAGTTTTACCATCTAAAGCCACTTCATACGAGTATTGCGGTTTGGCTCTTTCGGGCATTACCAATTTTTTTCCGTTGATGTAAACATAGCCGTCTTTGATAGCCAAACTATCGCCAGGAATACCAACACAACGTTTCACGTAATTTGACTTCTTATCGATAGGCTTGTCGGCTCTACGACCTGATCGGTCGAAAAATTTGTAGACCGTATCCATTGGCCAGTTGAAAACCACAATATCCGTACGCTGAATTTTTTCCAAAGCAGGTAATCTGAAATAAGGTAGTTGCGGCCATTTTTCGTATGATTTTTGTTTGATAAACGGAATCGAATCATGTACCATCGGTAAAGCTACGGTGGTCATAGGAACACGGGGTCCGTAATTGACTTTACTCACAAATAAAAAGTCGCCAATTAAAAGTGATTTCTCTAACGATGAAGTCGGAATAGTGTAGGGTTGTACCACATAAGTATGTACCAAAGTAGCGACAATTATGGCAAAAAGCAAAGAACTAATAGTGTCTGAAGCCTTGTCTTTTGTCGTAAGTTTGCGGTCTTTTTGGTATTCTAATTTTTGAGTGTAATTAACGTAATAAATGTAGAGTCCTAAAGTTACAATACCTAAAACAGTATCTAAGGTGCTTTTTTTGCCAAAAGAGCGTAACGTTTCTACCCAAATTACAGGGAACATAATTAAGTTGATTATGGGAATAAACAACAAAATAGTCCACCAAGTTGGGCGACCTATAATTTTCATTAATACGATGGCATTGTATACCGGTACTGCTGCTTGCCAGCTTTTTTTTCCGGCCGCTTCATAAAGTTTCCATGTTCCTAAGAAGTGAATTACTTGTACCGCTAAGAAAAACACAAACCATAAATAAAGTGTCATAATTGTCTTGTTTAAAGTGTTGAAAAAGAATGGTGACTTCTAATTTCGAAATTAGTTGATATTCAAAACATCTTTCATGGTAAAAATACCTTGTTTTCCAGCCAACCATTCGGCTGCAATGACAGCTCCTAAAGCAAAACCTTCGCGATTGTGTGCAGTGTGTTTGATTTCGATTGTGTCTACTTCTGATTGATAGGTAACTGTATGAGTACCGGGTACTTCTCCTTCACGAATGGCTTCGATGTGAATTTCGTTTGCTTGCGGATTTTCTAAAGTCCAGTTGGCATAGTGGCTGTTTTCGATAACACCTTTAGCTAAAGAAATGGCAGTTCCGCTAGGCGCATCCAATTTATGAATATGATGAATTTCTTCCATGCTCACTTTATAGGTATCCAAAGTGGCCATCATTTTTGCTAAATATTCGTTTAAGCCAAAAAAGATGTTCACTCCTAAACTAAAATTGGATGTAGATATAAAGCCTCCTTTTTTTTCGTTGCAAAGCGCAATCATATTATCGTAATCGGCTAACCAACCTGTAGTTCCCGACACTACAGGGATACCCGTATTAAAACAAGCGGAAATATTAGGAACCGCAGCTGTTGGAACACTAAAATCGATAGCAACATCGGCATTTTCTAGTCCGTCATAAGTGTTAAATTCATCTTTTTTTAAGACAATTTCATGTCCTCTTTCTAAAGCAATTCTTTCGATTACCTTACCCATTTTTCCGTATCCTAAAAGTGCAATTTTCATCAGTATGTATTTTATCTTTTGTAAAAACGTAAGTTGTTTTTAAAAGTTGTAATTAAAAGTTAGTGCCACATTGGGCTTAAATGTTACATCATTGGTGTAAACATTTGGTTTAAAAGACAAACGGTCGTTTACGTTGAATTGTATTAAAGCCGCATCAACATTGGCATCGATGATGTTTAAAACATAAAAACCAACTACAAAAAGAGCTGAAAGATCTCGGTTGCGTTGGTAAAATTTTTGAGCCGCAATTAAACGGTCATCGTCAAGATATTCAAAATCATCATCGTTGTAGCCTTCTAACCTCCGTTTGTAGGCGTCTCGTACGTCGTGGTATTTTTTATTGTTGTCGATATAAAAATACATGCTCGTTCCGATAGCCCCGTAAACAAGCGGAATTTTCCAGTATTTTTTATTGTACGCCTGACCGAGACCGGGCAAAATAGCCGAGTAAAAAGCTGCTTTTGCTGGTGTTAACGGGTCAATGTCCAGTCTGGGAAGGCTGTCTTCTGCTACCGAAATACTGTCTTTTTTGGTTTGAGCAAAAAGAGAGCCGTTCGTAATACCGATTAAAAAAATAGTTATGAATGCAAATTTGTACACTACCCGTTAATTAATTTCATTAATCGGCTAAAATCTTCTTCCGAATGAAACGGAATGGTGATTTTTCCTTTTCCATTTCCGGCTACTTTCACATCAACTTTAGTCCCAAAATAATCGTTTAGGGTGTTTTTTTGTGTTTCTTTTACCACAAAAGAACTAGTTGGCTTGGCTTTTCCTTCTGGTTTTGGCTTTAGACTTTCTTGGTAGTTTTTAACCAAAGTTTCTGTTTCACGAACCGATAAATTTTGGCTTACAATTTTTTGGTAGATATCTGTTTGCGCATCTAAGTCTTCAATGTTGATGATAGCGCGCCCGTGTCCCATAGAAATAAAACCATCTCTAATTCCGGTTTGAATAATCGGATCCAATTTTAACAAACGCAAATAATTGGCAATGGTCGAGCGTTTTTTACCGACACGTTCGCTCATTTGTTCCTGTGTCAATTGAATTTCATCCATCAAACGTTGATACGAAAGCGCAATTTCAATTGGGTCTAAATCATGACGTTGAATATTTTCTACCAAAGCCATAACCAACGATTCGTTATCGTTAGCTATTCGGATGTAAGCAGGAACCGTTTGTAATCCCACTAATTTAGAAGCACGCAAACGACGCTCTCCCGAAATTAATTGGTATTTGTTGAAATCTAATTTACGTACAGTAATGGGTTGAATTACACCTAATTCTTTAATAGAAGTGGCTAATTCACGCAACGATTCTTCGTTGAAATTGCTTCTAGGCTGAAACGGATTTATTTCTATAGCACTAATTTCAAGCTCAATAATATTTCCTACTACTTTATCTGCATTTTTATCCTCAACCGATTTGATGTCGTTTTCTGGATCTTTTAATAATGCCGACAAACCTCTTCCTAATGCTTGTTTTTTAATTGCTTTTGTCATAAAAACTAATTGCTGTTTTTCTTTATAATTTCTTGTGCTAAGTGAATGTAATTAACGGCTCCTTTGCTGGTAGCATCATAATTAATAATGCTTTCGCCAAAACTAGGGGCTTCACTTAATTTTACATTTCGCTGAATTACGGTTTCAAAAACCATATCATTAAAATGTTTTTGAACTTCCTCAACTACTTGATTGGATAAACGAAGTCTCGAATCGTACATCGTTAATAATAATCCTTCGATATCGAGTTCTGGATTGTGTATTTTTTGTATGCTTTTTATAGTATTTAGCAATTTGCCTAAACCCTCTAATGCAAAATATTCACATTGAATAGGAATTACCACCGAGTCGGCGGCCGTTAAGGCATTTAAGGTAAGTAAACCTAATGAAGGCGCGCAATCAATAATGATAAAGTCGTATTCTTCTTTTACGCTTTCTAACGCTTTTTTTAGCATGTACTCGCGGTTTTCTTTGTCGACCAATTCTATTTCGATAGCAACCAAATCGATATGCGCCGGAATTACATCAACATTTGGAGCTGTGCAAGGAAGAATAGTTTCTTTTGGGGTATGACTGTGTTCTAAAATTTGATAAGTACCAATTTCGACACTTTCTACATCAATCCCGAGGCCAGAGGTGGCATTTGCCTGAGGATCAGCGTCAATTAAAAGTACTTTTTTTTCTAGAACACCTAGAGAAGCGGCCAGATTTACTGATGTTGTCGTTTTTCCAACGCCTCCTTTTTGATTAGCAATAGCAATGATTTTGCCCATTTGTTTTCTTGATTTTGAACCGTAAAAATACAATTAATTATGGTTTTTGAAAATCTATTTTATAAACATTTGGGAAAGCCATTGTTTGATACGACTTAAGGCGATTGGAATGTTTTGATTTTGTAGTTTCTACTATTTATTTGATTTGTTTGGCCTCTTTAAAAGTGAATTATTTACAATTTACTCTCGAATTAAGAAAAGCTTAATAGCCTTTTAACGGAAATCGAAAAAAAGATTGGGTAACTTTAAAATTCATAAAAAATTTAATACAAAATGAAAAATAAAGTAATGATTATAACCGGCGCAGCGATGGGTTTAGGTTATGCCGCTTCTGAAGAATTAGCAAAAAAAGGTGCTCATTTAGTTATGGTTGATTATAATGAGGAAAGTTTGAATAAAGCCGCAGCCGATATTCAAAAGCAATTTAGTGATGTTGAAATACTAACCGTGGTTGCCGATGTTTCGAATGAAAAAGCTGTAGAAAATTATGTGAATAAAGCCGTAGAAAAGTTTGGTAGAATTGATGGTTTGTATAATAATGCCGGAATTGAAGGTAAACAAGCTTCGATTACAGAATACGATGTGTCGATTTTCAAAAAAGTGATCGATATTAATTTAATGGGTGTCTATTACGGATTGCGTTATGTGCTGCCTGTTATGCAAAAGCAAAATTACGGCCGAATTGTAAATGTGGCTTCTGTTGGTGGTATTCGTGGAGTGCTCAATCAAATGCCTTATGTGGCTAGTAAACATGCTGTTTCGGGAATGACTAAAAACGCTGCTTTGGAATATGGTAAATACGGAATTTTAACCAATGCTATTGCTCCCGGCGCTATTTTGACACCGATGGTTGCAGAGGCTTTTAAACAAGTAAATCCAGATAATCCAAAAGCTGCCGAAGAGCAATATGCCAAACACAATCCTACAAGAGCTCTGGGAAACCCGAAAGATGTGGCTAAATTAGTTGCTTTTTTAATTAGCGACGAAAATGGTTATGTAAGTGGTCAAACGATTGCAATTGATGGAGGCGAATCGAATATGTACGGGAATGCCGAATAAAAATAGTATTTTCTAAACTTTGATTTTAATTAAAAGTTGAAATCACTAGTTAGATTGAAAAACATTCAAGAAGTAACTTTTTGAATGTTTTTTTATGTCGGTAAATAAGATGTAATGTTTTTCTTTAGTATACGATGTTTTCTTGGTAGCAAGATTTGATTTTTTTGTCTTTCTGATTGCAATTGGTACACTAAAATTTTTTTATATTTTAGTTTTTTGCAAAAAAAAAAGTCTTTCCAAGTAAATGAAAAGACTTTGTCGGGGTGGCAGGATTCGAACCTGCGGCCTCCTGCTCCCAAAGCAGGCGCGATAACCGGGCTACGCTACACCCCGTTAGCGGGTGCAAATATAAAACTTATTTTTAGTTTACCAAAGCATATTTTTAAATAGAACCTTATTATTTTTAAATAAGTAAAAGTGATGTGTTTAACAGGTTGTTTTTTTATTAAAAAAACTACATTTGTAACTCTAAAAAAAGAAAATATTATACTATGTCAGATACAATCGAAAAAATTAAATGTTTGATAATTGGTTCTGGACCGGCTGGATATACGGCCGCTATTTATGCTGCTAGAGCTAATATGAATCCTGTTTTATATCAAGGAATGCAACCTGGAGGTCAGTTAACAACTACCAATGAAGTAGAAAATTTTCCGGGTTATGTAGATGGCGTTACCGGACCCGAAATGATGGTACAACTGCAACAACAAGCACAACGATTTGGAGCAGATATCCGCGATGGTTGGGCTACTAAAGTTGATTTTTCAGGATCAATTCATAAAGTATGGATTAATGATAGTATTGAGTTGCATTGCGAAACGGTGATTATTTCTACCGGTGCATCGGCTAAATATTTAGGATTGCCTTCAGAACAACACTATTTGCAAATGGGCGGAGGTGTTTCTGCTTGTGCGGTTTGCGACGGATTCTTTTACCGAAATCAAGAAGTAGTAATTGTGGGTGCTGGTGATTCGGCTTGCGAAGAAGCACATTACTTATCTAAATTATGTAAAAAAGTAACCATGTTGGTGCGTAGCGATAAATTTAGAGCTTCTAAAATTATGGAAGAACGCGTGCGTAAGACCGAAAATATTGAAATTTTGTTAAACCACGATACACTTGAAGTTTTAGGCGATGGGCAAGTGGTAGAAGCTGTTAAAGTATTGGATAAAACGACAGGAGCTTCTTATGATATTTCGGCGACTGGTTTTTTTGTGGCCATTGGGCATAAACCCAATACAGATATTTTTAAAGACTATTTACAGTTAGATGAAACCGGTTATATTATTAATACTCCTGGAACGGCAAAAACAAACGTTGAAGGTGTTTTTGTAGCGGGAGATGCTGCAGATCACGTATACCGTCAGGCCATTACAGCTGCAGGAACAGGTTGTATGGCTGCTTTAGACGCAGAGCGTTATTTGGCTGCAAAAGAGTAATAGTTTCGAATTAAAACCTAAAAAAAATCCCGACTTTAATATTAGGTCGGGATTTTTTTATTTCGGAACTTTTAATAGTTGCGCCTGATTGGCAAAACGCGTTATTTGAATTTTAGGATTGCCATATAAATACGTCTCGGTTTCGCCTGCCGCGGCAATTGAAATGTTTTCTGCCGCAAAAATCGAGCAATTTGCATAATTTTCGGAAGTGAGATTGGCACTTTTGATAGTGAGTTTGTTTCCAGTAAATACAGCGTTGTTGTCTAAACGAATGGTAGCGCTAACCGATTCCCCTTCAATAGCAGCCGTTGTTTTTTGATACATGTCGCAATTAAATTGAGTTGTGGCCACCAAAGCCTTAATGTCGGTATTTTGGTTGAGTTGAATAGTTCCTTCTTCTGCTTTTAAATTCAGTTCTATTTTGCTTTTATCATTGGCAATCAGACTGAATTTTTTCGAATTAACATTCAGAAATAATTTAGCATAATCATTCGATTTCAACGTGATATCATCTAAATTTAATTCTTCAATAGCATACAAATGAACATCGTTTTTGGCTGTTACCATTTTCAACTCGTTTGTGTACACTACATGAACCACTAATTTTTTAAAAATGGTTGTTCTTTTGGAAGTATAAATTCGCAAATTTTTATCCCGTAATTCCAATTCAATAATATCATGTAAATTGCTATCGGCTTCAATTTTTACTTCATTTTTAGTTCCTTTTTCTAAAAACACTTCTATATTGTCTTCAATGTCAATTTGATTGAATGAGCCAATTTCTTTTAGTTCTACCGTAACGGATTTAGATCCTTTTATGCGGTCTTTTCGTTGGCCAAAGACAAGGGTTGTGGAAAAAATTAATAAAAATATAAGAGTCGCTTTTTTCATCAAAAATGCTTTTGGATTTGGACAAATATAAAAAAATCATCCACTTTTGATGAATGATTTGAAAGTATTTTAACAGCTTTTGGTTTTAATTTTGTTTGATAGAGCCGCCCGAACTTGAATCTTTTTGGAGGTTTTTCGGAATATTATTGTATCGTACTGAGGCTCCGCTACTGGCTTCTGCGTTAAGCGAAAGAATAGGGTGGGTGTTAATTGAAGAGCCGCTCGAAGCATCGGCTTTAATGTTGTTTACCTCCAAATTTTCGGCGTGGATAGACGAAGCGCTCGAAGCATCGGCTTCCAAATCAAGAGCCATTCCTTCCAATCGGATGCTGCTGGCACTGCTGGCGCTAACCGATACTTTTTCTGCTTCAATTTTCAATTTCATAGTAGACGCACTAGAAGCATCCAAACTCAAATTATCACTTTTTATAACATTCGATGATGTTACTGAAGAAGCACTTGAACTTTCAATTTTATGAATTACAGGTACTTTTACCGTTACCTTGCGTTGGGTCACGTTGTTAAAAACCGAACTTTCAGACTCAATAATTAAAACGCCATTTTCAATTTTGGTCGTAATTTTATCAATAATATTATCATCTGCCTCTACCGTAATTTCGGTGTTGTTTGCTTGTTCAATCACTAAATTAATAGCATTGTCAACTTCAATTTCGGTAAATTCTCCGTCAATGTCTCGGGTTTCGGTGATTACATTTCCGCTTCCGGTAATACTATTCATACGATCGCCAAAATGGCAAGAGGCAAAAAATAGGGCCGTAATGGTAAGTATGATTAATTTGGTGATGTAAATGATGAGTTTGACCATGATTAGTTGTTTTTAATTATCACTCCGTTTTTGTCTTTGGTTAAATTTACAGAAGTTTTAATAACTTCTTTTCCGTTGATTTTTACCGAAACTTCTTTGATGGTGTCTTCTTGAGAATGGTTTTCGTTCTCCCATTCTTCGTTTTTTACTTCATTCGGACAATTTAAGCACTCTATTTTGTAGGCATCGGCTTTGTAAATGTAGTTTTGATGGTTGTCAAAATTAGGGTCAAAAATATCGCTATCGGAATGGTCAAAATGTGAAATCGTATAGTCTGGTTTAAAATACTGACCTTTAGGTAAGTACAAATATATGCGAACTTCTTGATCTCTAAATTTATTTTTAACTGCTGTTACAAAATAATTGTCCAAAATAAGCTCATTGCCTACAATTTCGGCTTTGTACTGAATGCCTTCGGCTCTTTTTCGGGCATCTGAAAACGAATTTCCTTTGGCTGATTTTTCAATTTGAATGTACGGTGTTGTGGTGTTTTCGTTGTATTTTACATACAGTCGGATGTCGTTAGAATAAATTAAGGAATTCCCAGCAGCATCTTCTACAAATCGAAATTCATCTCGATCATCAATATCTTTTGCATAATAGTCGTTGTACTTGAATTTTACTTTTAAAGTATCTGTCTTAGCGATCGCAATTTCTTGTTTGGTTTCTATTTTATTTTCTACCGAAACTTCCGAAGCTTGTTTTAATCCAACAGCAATTAAAAAGGCAATTGATACTAACCACAGCGCCAATAAAGTGTATTTAGCTAAATTTCCTATCGATTTTAAATTGGGAGAAATTAATTTAAATCCTAATAATGTTAGGAAGAAAAACGGAATTCCAACCGAAAATAACGTCATTAAAGCAAATGTCCAAATAGGATAATCGGTATAATTTCCGGCATTGATAAAATCACTCCAAGGATATTCTATAAAAGTACTGCTGCCCAAAGTAAACAATCCGATGAACAAAGAAAGAATAGTAAAAATTCCGGTTACTACTAAAATACTCCCTAGAAAAATGGCAAAAACTTTGAATATTTTTAGCAAAATTTCACCAAAGGTATCTCCTGTTTTTTTTGCACTGTATTTAATATCATTACCTAATTTTTCGTAATCGGTGTTTCTAATTTTATCCGTTACATTGTCAAATTCTTGACGTACTTTTTTTTCGATGTTGCTAATGTTTACAACCTCTCCAGTCATTTCTAATTTTTCAGAAGTTGAAATCGCCGGCGGAATTACAATATACAGAATTAAATACGCAATTAACATACTTCCAAAACTGGCAAATAACAAAATGACAAAAGCAATTTTTACCCAAACCGGATCTACTTTTAAATAATGAGCAATTCCGGTTGCCACTCCACCAATCACTTTATTATCAACATCACGATACATGCGTTTTCTCTTGCTCGTGTTGGTTTGGTTGTAATTGTATTTTGGAGCAGCGTCGTCTTCGATGATGTAATCTTCTGGCTGACCCATTACAGCAATCACGGCATCAATATCTTTTAAACTGATTACGTGTTTGTCGCTTTTTTGACCTTCGGATAACAATTCCGAAATGCGCATTTCGATGTCTTTGATGATTTCATCTTGTCCAACCGAGTTGTTAATAGAGCGTTTTATAGCGTCAAAATAACGCGATAATTTCAAATAAGCATCTTCGTCTATATGAAAAAATATGCCTCCTAAGTTTATATTGACTGTTTTGTTCATGATTATTAGTTTTGATTGGTGATTGTGTTTACTGCGCCTGAAAGTTCGGTCCAGGTACCGCTTAGTTCTTTTAAAAATGTTTTGCCAATTTCGGTTAGTCCGTAGTATTTTCTAGGTGGTCCCGAGGTTGATTCTTCCCAACGGTAAGTGAGCAAACCATCGTTTTTAAGTCGCGTTAGCAAAGGGTAAACAGTACCCTCTACAACCAATAATTTGGCGTTTTTTAAGGTGTCTAATATTTCCGAAGTGTAAGCATCTTTTTCTTTTAAAACAGATAAGATACAAAACTCAAGAACACCTTTGCGCATTTGGGCTTTTGTGTTTTCAATGTTCATAATTGCATGATGTTTTTTTTTGATTGAACAATTCGTTTTTTGATTGATGATTGATTGATGAATTTTATTTTAAAAAGGGGATGCTAATAGGGTAGCGGTAATTTTCGCCATTTGAAGCTTTAATGGCTCCAAAAATGATTAAAAAGAATTCGGATACTTTTAAAATTCCTAATATGATTAAGGCTAAAATGGCAACACTCAAGGCGCCTATATGGCCATTAAAATTAAAATGGTCGATGATGATTTCATTATCATTGATGATGGTCGAAAAAGGAATATTTTGAAAAAAATGATAGATCAAAATCGGAATACTAATTCCTAACAGAATAATAGAATACAGTAACAAACTCAATTGAAAGTTTAAAACTTGTTTGCTTTGGGCTGATACAAATTCCGATTTTTCTTTATAAGTGCTCCAGATAACGATTGGAAAAATATAATTCGCAAACGGAATTAAATATTGTGAAAGAGCACTTAAATGTGTTAAGGCTGCGGTGTTTTTAAAGTTTGTTGCTTCCATTTTGATTGATGATTTTGATGATTAAATGAATTACCTAGTAATTTCTTATGCAAATATATGTCTTAAAACAAGTATCTTGTATTGCATAGTACCATATATTAACATAATTTTAACAAATATATTTAATATGCTTGCATACTATTTTTGAGTATCTTAGCAAAAAATCCAAGTAAAATGAGACTTAGCGTATCCAAACTCAACCAATTTTTATTTTTTAAGTTGCCGTCTGCCTATTTATGTGGGGTACGAGTAAAATCCATTCTGATAGCCAATGTGTGGTTTCGGTGAAGCATCGATGGATTAATCAAAATCCGTTTAATTCGATGTATTTCGCGGTACAAGCTATGGCAGCCGAATTGACTACGGGCGCACTTGTTATGGGGTATATCCAGCAAAGCGGAAAGAAAATATCAATGTTAGTGGCCAACAACAAAGGAAATTTTTCCAAAAAAGCTACCGGTCGAATTGTATTTGTGTGTAACGATGGCCATCTCATTAAAGAAGCCATCGAAAAAACAATTGCAACTGGTGAAGGTCAAACTTTCTGGATGAAATCAATAGGTACTAACGAAGAAGGAATTCAAGTTTCGGAAATGGATTTTGAATGGAGTATTAGAGCCAAATAACACAAATAAAGCGGAATTGATTCTTTTTTTTAGATAAAAATGGACTATCTTAAGGCTTATTGCCGCAAACTTTCAAAATAAAATAGCCGAGTAAACCACCAATAATGGAAGCCGAGAAAATCCCAATTTTAGCTTGCGTAATATGGGTAGGATCGGTTAAGGCCAAAGAAGTGATAAATAGTGACATGGTAAATCCGATGGCGGCTAACATGCCTAAACCAAATAAATTAGCAACAGTCATTCCTTTCGGAAAAGGCGCTACTTTTAGTTTTACCAATAATAAAGTAAAACCAACAACTCCTACTACTTTACCAATTAAAAGTCCTAAAGCTACTCCAATAGCAATGTTGGTATTGAATAACTCATTAAAATCAACATTGATCGAAATGCCGGCATTGGCCAAGGCAAAAATAGGAACTATCACAAAGGTTATAAGAGGATGCATGGCATGTTCCAATTGTTGTAAAGGCGGAATGGCCTGATTGGTATCGGTTTTTATTTTTTCTAAAACATGCAATTGATGACTGGTTAGTGTTGGAATTTGCTCCACAGGATCAATTCCTTTGAAATGATTAATGTAATCGTTGATTTTTTTAGCATACGCATTTTCTTTTATAATCACATCTGCCGGTATGGTAAAAGCGGCTAAAACAGCTGCGATAGTGGCGTGAACTCCGGAAAGCAAAAAGGAAGTCCAAACTCCTAGAATTCCGAAAAAAGCATAAAATAAAATACTCCGAACACCCATTTTGTTTCCCATATACATGATAGATAAAAAGCCAGCACCAAAGAGCAAACTTTCTAACGAAATATGCGAAGTATAAAAAAAGGCAATTACTAAAACAGCGCCTAAATCGTCGACTATAGCTAAGGCGGTTAGGAAAACTTTTAGATTAAGCGGAATTTTATCTCCTAACAAATATAAAACGCCTAATGCAAATGCTATATCGGTTGCCATCGGAATTCCCCAACCGTTACTTGCAATTCCGGTTGGATTAAAAAAATAGTAAATAAGAGCCGGAAAAAGCATGCCGCCTAAGGCTGCTGCAATAGGAAGTAATGCCTTTCGGGGATTGGATAATTCGCCACCAACAATTTCGCGTTTTAACTCCAAACCTACCACAAAAAAGAAAACCGCCATCAAACCATCGTTTATCCAATGGTGAAAACTATAGGTTAAAAAGGATCTACCGTCGTAATGAAACCCAACTTTATGTTCAAAAAAATGAAAATAATCGTCCGACCAAGCCGAATTGGCTAAAAACATGGCAATAATGACACTAATTCCTAGTACAATTCCGCCTGCTTTTTCCTGTTGAATAAATTTTTGAATAGGGTAAATAACTTTATCTATAGGGTATTTTTTTTCTTCAATCATGGCACTTTTTAATTTCTTTTAAAAATACATTTTTTTAATAGAGTATTCTAATTTTTGATGGAATAGCGCTCGATTATAAAGGTGCTTTTTTAAGTTTTAAAACAAAAACTGGTAGGTACTAGTGTGGTTTTTTTTAAATTGTGCTTAGATTTGTTTTGGAAATAATTTGAAAACTTTCATAAGATTCAAATAAGAAAAAAAATAAAAATGAATGCTATTTTAATTGAACAAACCACGGGATTTTTTGCTGAGAAATTTGGAAATGAACCAGATAAGGTAGTTCTTTCTCCAGGTAGAATTAACATAATTGGCGAACACGTTGATTATAATGATGGTGATGTATTGCCTGCTGCAATTGATAAAGTTATTTGTTTTGCCTTTGAAAAAAACAACTCACAAACGGCGAACATTGTTGCGGTTGACTTGAATGAAACCGTTACCATTGATTTACAAGGCGAAATGCAATTGCGCGATGCAATTTGGACCAATTATTTTTCGGGTGTTGTGAAATATTTAAAAGAAAGTGGATATGAGCTTTCGGGTTTTAATTGTGTTTTTAGCAGTAATATTCCGGTTGGTTCGGGTTTGTCTTCTTCGGCTGCTTTAGAGTGTGGGTTGATTTTTGGCTTACAAGCTTTATTTGGTTTTGAAATTTCGAAACAAGACATTGCTTTAATGGGACAAAAAGCAGAACATTGGGTTGGAATTAATTGTGGCATCATGGATCAGTTTGCTAGTGTTCACGGCCAAAAAAACAAAGTGATTCAGTTAGATTGTAATACTTTAGCATATACCTATCACGATGCCGATTTTAGCGATTATTCTTTGGTTTTATTTGATAGTAATGTAAAACATTCCTTGTTTACTTCGGCTTATAATACGCGCAGAAAAGAATGTGAAGAAGGATTTTCGATTTTAAAACGGAATTTTCCAGAATTAAAAACCTACAGAGATTGTACTCCCGATCAAGTTGAAACAATTAAAGAACAATTTTCGGCCGATGTATACAAAAGAGTACGTTATGTGGTAGGCGAAATAAACCGTGTTTCTAGAGCTTGTCAAGCTTTGGATGCGGGTAATATTCAATTGGTTGGTCAACTTTTATTTGAAACGCACGATGGTTTGTCAAATGATTATGAAGTAAGTTGTGCAGAATTGGATGCTTTAGTTGATTATGCAAAAGCAGATGAAGCGGTAATCGGTTCTCGATTAATGGGCGGCGGTTTTGGTGGTTGTACTATTAATTTGATAAAAAAAGGATCGGAAGAAGCGGTTAAAACTAAATTTAAAGCATTGTACCAAGCGGCATTTGACATTGAATTGAAATCGTATGATGTAAAAATTAGCGATGGCACCACACTTTATAAAGGATAATACTATGAGAAATTTTGATATAAACGAAGATCCGCACCGAAGATATAATCCGTTATTAGATGAATGGGTTTTGGTCTCTCCGCATAGAGCCAAACGTCCGTGGCAAGGGCAAAAAGAAAGCGTTGCTACAGAAAAAAGACCCGAATATGATCCGGAATGTTATTTGTGCCCCGGTAATGTAAGAGCTAACGGCGAGCAAAATCCGGACTACGAAAATTGCTATGTTTTCGAAAATGATTTTGCGGCTATGAAACAAGAAGAAATCGAGTTTAAGGCCGATTCAAATACTACTTTTTTTAGAGCGCAACCCGAACGCGGCATTTCGCGAGTGGTTTGTTTTTCGCCTCGACACGATTTGACCTTGCCAGAAATGGAAGAAAAAGACATCGAAAATATCATCCGAACTTGGCAAAAAGAGTATACTACTTTAGGCGCGAATGATTTTATCAACCACGTTCAAATATTTGAAAACAAAGGCAGTGTAATGGGGTGCAGTAATCCGCATCCACACGGACAAATTTGGGCGCAATCGTCGCTTCCTACACAAGTGGCTAAAACGCAGTTGAGTTTAAAACAATACTATACTAAAACCCAATCGAGTTTGTTAGGGGATTATTTACAGGAAGAACTTGTCAAAAAAGAACGCATTGTTTTAGAGAACGATTATTTTGTAGTTTTGGTGCCATTTTGGGCTATTTGGCCTTATGAAACGTTGGTTATTAGCAAACGTCATTTTGGGAAAATAACCGATATGACGGATGAAGAAATCAGCGCCTATGCTGCTATTTTGAAAAAGTTGACTATAAAATATGATAATTTATTTTCGACTTCTTTTCCCTATTCATCCGGAATTCATCAAGCGCCAACCGATGGACAGTTGCATCCGGAATGGCATTTTCACATGCATTTTTACCCACCCTTATTGCGATCGGCAACCGTGAAAAAATTTATGGTAGGATATGAATTATTAGGAGAGTCGCAACGGGATATTACCGCCGAAAAAAGTGCTGAAATTTTACGCAACTTGTCCGAAGTACATTATAAATCGGAATTGTAAAAACAAAAAGTCCTCGAATTTTCGAGGACTTTTTTTAGGGAAAACCAAGTTGGGTATTATTTTCTCAATTTGTCAATAATAGCGTATACTTCTTTAACTTTTTGAGTCAAACCAGCATAATCTTTATTGGCAATGATTTCTTTACTAATTAATTGCGAACCCATTCCTACACAGTGAACACCCGCACTAAACCATCCTTTTAGGTTTTCTTCGCTTGGATTAACACCTCCTGTTGGCATTATGGAAGTCCAAGGTTGAGGTCCTTTAATTCCTTTAATAAAATCAGGGCCATATAAATCACCAGGGAACAGTTTTACAACTTCGCAACCTAATTCTTCGGCTTTTGTAATTTCGGTTAAAGTTCCGCAGCCAGGTGACCATAAAACTTTTCGACGGTTACACACAATGGCAATATCTTCTCTCAAAACAGGAGTTACAATAAAGTTAGCGCCTAATTGCATGTATAACGAAGCCGCTGCTGCATCGGTTACCGAACCCACACCCATTATCATTCCAGGTAATTCTTTGATAGCGTATTTGGTTAATTCGGCAAAAATTTCGTGAGCAAAATCACCACGAGAGGTAAACTCCATCAAACGAGCTCCACCATCGTAGCAGGCTTTTAAAATATTTTTGCTTAATTCGATATCATTACTAAAAAACAACGGAATCATTCCGGTATCTTTCATTGCTTGTGCAACTTCAATTCTTGTAAATTGTGCCATTTTTTCTTTTTTTATCTTGATACTTTTCCTGAAAAATCTCCACCGATTAATTTTTCAATCTCTTCTTTGGTTACTAAATTATAATCTCCGGCAATTGTATGTTTTAAACAACAAGCCGCCACTGCAAAATTAAGAGCACGTTGTTTGTTTAATGGTTTTTCATTTAATCCATAAATTAATCCGCCCATAAAAGCGTCACCACTACCTACGCGATCTACAACAGGAGTTACATCTTGTACATCGGCATTGTAAACGGTTTCGCCATCGTACAAAATACCTCCAATACGTTGGTAAGAAGCACTTATAGAATAACGCAAAGTAGTTGCGGCATATTTTAAGTTAGGACAAAGTTTAAAAAGATTGTCGTATAAAGCAGGTAACGATTCTAAGTTTTTGTAATCGGGGTTAACGTCTGGTACGCCTAACATAAAGTTAGCAGTATCGATATCTCCTAAAATAACGTTGCTGTATTGCAACATTTTTGGCATAACTTCTTTAGGTGTTTTACCATATTTCCAAAGTTTAGAGCGGTAATTTAAGTCGGTCGAAATAGTAATTCCCATTTCGTGCGCTACTTCGATGGCTTCCATACAAGCTTCGGCAGCCGATTCAGAAAGGGCAGGGGTAATACCACTCCAATGAAACCAAGTAGCATCTTTCAAAATTTCTCTCCAGTTTAGCATTCCTTTTTCCAAGGTAGCCATAGCACTATTGGCACGGTCGTAAACCACGTTACTAGCACGTGTACTTGAACCGGTTTCTAAAAAGTAAATTCCAATACGGTCACCTTCACGCAATACATTGTGGTTGGCTACGTTTAATTTGCGCATTTCATTTATGGCACATTGTCCAATATCATTATTCGGAATACGGGTTACAAATTCTGCATTTAAACCGTAATTTGCTAACGATACGGCCACATTAAATTCGCCTCCTCCATAAGTAGCTTTGAAAGTATCTGCCTGAGAATACCTTAAGTGTCTTTCGGTAGAAAGACGCAACAAAATTTCGCCAAAAGTGACTATTTTTTCCATTTTAATAATTGTTAACTAGTTTGAAATTTGATTAGTTCAATCGATTGAATTTTTTTCAAAAAAATAAAGAATCTCGCAATTCTTTAGGTGTAATTTTGTGGCTATGTAAGGACTTTATTATTTAATTTTTGTTTTTTTTAAGAAAAAGAAATTACATTTGTTCAATCGATGGAACAAATGTAGAAAAAAATTGGAAATAAAGAAAAAAACCACCATAAAAGATATTGCAACGCTGTTAGGTTTAACACCTTCTGCAGTATCTAAGGCATTAAATGACCATCCTCGCATTAGCCAAAAAACAAAAGCAGCGGTTCAAGAAGCTGTTATTCAACTCAATTACCAACCCAATTATTTATCGAGTGCGCTTCGAAAAGGCAAGAGCAATTTGGTGGGTTTAATTGTACCGCGAATCAATACGCATTTTTATGCTTCGGTTATCGAAAACATTGAAGCTATTTTGAATAAAAACGGCTATAATGTGATCATGGCGCAAACCAATGAATCGTATAAAAAAGAATGTCAGAGTATTTATACCTTGCTTAATATTCAGGTGGACGGTATTATCGCCTCGATTGCCAGCGAAACGGTCGATTTTGAGTTTTATCGAAAAATCAAACAAAAAGGCGTACCATTGGTTT
Source organism: Flavobacterium agrisoli (assembly GCF_016522065.1). Classification (GTDB taxonomy): domain Bacteria; phylum Bacteroidota; class Bacteroidia; order Flavobacteriales; family Flavobacteriaceae; genus Flavobacterium; species Flavobacterium agrisoli. The sequence continues at coordinate 153,454 of NZ_JAEHFV010000006.1, forward strand.
TGTTTGACCGCGGTGAAAATGATTTAGAAGTGGATTATGTTGGGATCGATGATTACAATTGCAGTCAATTAATTGTAGAACATTTGGTACAGCAAAATTGTTCCCGAATAGCCCATATAACGGGGTTTAGTCATACCCGAATTTTTAAAAACAGAATTAGAGGTTTTCGAGATGCGTTGCAAAAATGGGAATTACCGGTTGAGGAAGATTTAATTATCGAAAGTAATTTGCAAATTGAAGACGGTCGACGTATTATGGCTTCCTTATTAAACCGAAAACAACGCCCCGATGCGGTATACGCTGCGAGTGATAATGCCGCTTTAGGTGCTTTGCAAGTTTTGTTAGAAAAAGGAATTAAAGTTCCCGAAGAAATGGCTTTAGTAGGTTTTGGCAATGAACCTTTTAGTACGATAATGAAACCCGAAATATCAACTATCAACCAGTTTAGTGCCGATATTGGTAAAGAAGCAGCATTGGCTTTTTTAGAACGTATTAAACATCCGGAAAAGAAAGTGATGCTCAACAAAATCATACTAGACGCAGCACTTTTAGTACGGAATTCTTCCAAGAGGGGAAATTAAAAAACGGCTATTTCTTGTTTTAAGAAATAGCCGTTTTTTAGATAAAATAATTGCTTTGTTACACCGTTTTTACTCTTCTTCCAAAAATTCCGAAGTACAAAATAATACCAAAGCAAATCAACGGAATAATATAACCAGATTGAATATCATCGTGTTTCATGTCGATTAAAGTCCCCATTCCATACGGAATTATAGCTCCACCCACAATTGACATCACCAACCAAGAAGAACCTGTTTCGGTATTCGATTTTAAACCAACTAATCCTAATGAGAAAATAGTAGGAAACATAATTGACATGAAAAAACCGATTCCGCCAAGCGCATAAATCACAATAATTCCACTTCCATAAATGGCAATCAGGCACAAAATCATACTGATGGCACAGTAAATTGATAACAAAACATAATCTTTTACATATTTTAAAAAGAAAGTTCCAATAAAACGTCCGGCCATGAAAAGGAAACCGTAAATACCTAAATAATAACCAGCTGTTTTTTCATCTAAGCCTGCGCCTTGTTGTGCAATTCTAATAAAAAAACTGGTAATACAAACTTGTGCGCCCACATAAAAAAATTGCGCCACTACCGCCCAACTTAAATGAGAAAATTTTAAAACCGAGAAAAAACCAGGTTTAATTTCGGCTTCGGTATGAGTAGGTTTCATGGATGGTAATTTCATGAAAAAAAACAAAATGGCTACCAAAACCAACACACTTCCTAAAATAATGTAAGGTAATTTTACAGCCGAAGCTTCTTCTAATAAATAAGCAGCTCGGGTGGCATCAGGCATTGCGGCCAATTCTGTTTCGGAATAATTTTTTCCTGATAAAATAAATAAAGAGCCTACAATTGGAGCAACCATAGCTGCTAGTCCGTTAAAGGATGCCGCTAGATTTAAACGTTTTGAAGCTGATTCAGGAGGTCCTAAAATGGCAGCATACGGATTTGCACTGGTTTCTAAAATGGTCAATCCGCAACCAATAATGAATAGGGCGAATAAAAACATTTCGTAGGTTCTAGAATTAGCGGCAGGCACAAACAAAAAGGCTCCAGTGGCAAATACCAATAATCCGGTAATGATACTGTTTTTATAACCAAAACGTTTGATGAGCATTCCCGCCGGAATCGCCATGACGAAATAAGCAAAAAAGACAGCCGTGTCAATTAAAGTAGATTGGCTGTTGTTGAGTTGACAGGCTTTTTTGAGATGCGGAATCAATATTGAATCCAGATTATGCGCCATTCCCCAAAGGAAGAATAAGCTCGTAATTAATATGAAAGGCAAAAGGTATTGTTTAGAAGAGCCGTTTTGAGTGGGTACTTCGTGCGTATCGCCTGTTTGGTTGGTTATTTGCATAGTTAGTTTTTTTTAAGGTTTTGGGTTAAAAGCAAAGAAATCGTTTTCTTTTTGTTTGTTTGAGTTTTATACCTGACAAAGAATTATTTCTTTTTGACTAATAAAATGTGATCGCAAACCAAAACCACTTCGCCGCGTTGGTTAATTATTTCAACATGTTCAATAACAGTTCCCATAGCTGGATTTTTAGCTTCTGTTTTTTCAGAAATAGTAATTTCTGAATGAATAGTGTCACCAATATGAACGGGTTTTACAAAACGCAAACGATCATAGCCTTTTGAAAAAGCCTCAGGATTAATCTCTGAAGCTGTTAAACCAATTCCAATACTAAAAACCATAGTTCCGTGGGCTATTCGTTGTCCAAAAGGCTGTGTTTTACACCATTCTTCATCCATATGATGCGGAAAAAAATCCCCTGTGTGACCCGCATGAACCACAAAATCGGTTTCGGTAATGGTTCTGCCTAAAGTAACTCGTTTATCATGAAGTTGGTAATCTTCAAAAAAAGTGGATTTGAAATACATATATTTTATGTTTAAAAGTTTAAAAGTCGAATGTCAAAAGTCAAAAAGAAGTAATCAAAACGAAAAACTTTAAGACTTTACAACTTTTGACTTTCGACTCAATTATAATTCATTTAGTGAAATTCCGCCTTGGCTATCGCTAATGTAACAGGCTTCCACGACTCTCATAGTGTCTAAAACATCTTGCACGCTAGCCAATAATTTGTCATCAGAACCTTCTTTAAATCGCATTAAATTTGACATTGTTCCGATAAAAGCTTCTGGGAACCAAGAACCTTCTAAAGCTACTTTTGTCCAGTTAAAAGCGCCATTTTTATCAGCCACAGCATATTCAAAACTATCGGGCATTCCGTCGGGATAATTCATTAAAAGTCCCATTTTTGCTTTAATAGCGCCTTTTGTACCTTCCCATTTTATATAGCTTTCTTCGTGTTCGGGTCCAAAATGATGATCATGATTCGTATTAATTACCACACGTTTGTCATCGCCATAATTTAAAATGATGGATGAACGGCAAGAGGATAATTTTTTTAAAGGATGATGCGAAGTTTTTGCATAGACACCTTTTGGGTTTCCTAAAAACGAACGAATACAATCGATATAATGTACACTGTGGAAAAGAATTTCTAATCTCGGATGTTCTTTAATTAAAGGGAATAATTCCCAAGGTGTGTTGACGGTTACTTTAAACTCAAAATCGTATAAATCCCCAATAATTCCGTTGTTAATTAAATAGCGAGCAGCACTGACAAAAGGAGAAAATCGAAGTTGAAAATTCATGGCAGCTACCAAACTTTTTCGTTCGCAAACCTCTACAATTTCACGTGCTTGTGCTAAATCGTTACCCATTGGTTTTTGAATCAAAACAGCAGCACCATCAGGTAATTGTTCTAAAATTTCGATGTATTGGTCGGGTAAAACGGTGATGTCGTAAATCGCATTTTTAGGAGCTTTTTTTACGGCTTCGGCTACATTTTCATATACATTTGGAATTCCAAATTCCTCGGCCATAGCTTTAGCTTTAGCAAAAGTTCTGTTTGTTATCCCATATACCGAAAATCCCGCCATTTTATAAGCTGGTAAATGTGCATCTTTTACAATACCGCTGGCGCCAATAATAATAATAGGATCCGGATTTTGGGGTAATAATGGTTTATATTGTATATCCATCGTACTTATAATTTTTCGATTGATTTTTGTGTTTCGTTTAAAATGTCTTCTGATGAAATGTTGGTTTCAATTGCTTTTATGACCATTTGGTCAATAAGTTCTGTGATTCTTGGCCATAAAGGTGTTTGAGGTAAAGTGAGTGCGTTTTCGTGCAACATTCCTAATTTGTGATAAAATGGAATTTTTTTATTGATTTCCGTATTATGCCAAGTTGATTTTCTACAGCCAATTCCGCCTTCATTCGTTAACAAAGCATCAGATTCTGGTGTGGTAGCGAATTTTAAAAATTCATATGCTAAATCTTTATTTTTGCTACCACTACCAATAGTATATAGCCAATATACGTTAAGAGAGGCTGATTTATGATTGGGATCGCAAGGAAGTTCGGTAATTTCTACTTTTTCTTTCACTTTTGATTCGTCAATAACTTCGGACATAGAAGCAAAACCAAACCAATTGATTGCCATAGCAGCTTCTCCTTTAGCAAAAGTTAATCCGGCTTCAACCGAGTCAATATTTTTAGAATTAGGATGTGTTGTATTTGAATTATTGACAATCTTTCGGTAAAAATCTAATGCTTTTACAGCGGCTTGGGAGTTGATTGTTATTTGATTTTTTTCATTCAATAATGAGCCGCCCCGTGTCCATAATTGCAAGCAAAAATCAAAAACTGTATTGTGACCATCAGGATAATTAGCGAAAACACAGCCGAAAAAATTTTGTTCAGGACGATTGAAAAATGCTGCAATTTGTTCAAATTCTATCCAAGTTTTTGGTGGATTCAAGTCATAGCCAAATTGTGTTTTAAAGTTTTCTTTTTCAGTAGGATTTTCAAATAAATCTTTTCTGTAAAGTAAACATTCTGGCCCATCATGAAAAGGTAATCCATAAACTTTTCCTTCAACTTCTTGTAAATGCAATAATGAATTGTGCCAACCTTCGGGGAAATCTTGTGGTGGATTTTGTTCAATAAACGGACTTAAATTTTCGATTGCTTTTTCATTAACGGCTTCCCAAATCCAATCGGTATTGAGGTGAGCAATGTCCCAATCACCATTTTGCAACCCTTTTTCAACTAACGTTTTATTATACAAATCATGTAATTCCATTGGAACCATTTCTAAGTCAACTGAAACGTTGTTTTGTTGGCAAAACAAGTTCCAAAGCTTTTGTATTGTTGATTCAAATGGTTCAAATTTTCGAACTGCAATTCGTATTTTTGTCATGATTAAGCAATAAATTCGTTGATTATTTTTTCATTGTCTTGCCCTAATTTAGGTGAACCTTTGGTCGAAGTGAAATACTCACCGTCAATTTTTATAGGGCAACGGGTTGTTTCGTAATGATAACCATCAATCATGCTTACTTTTTGAGTAAATTCTAAAACTTTGTACGCTTCTTCAAGAAAAAGTTCTTTGTAATTTAAGACTTTAGCACACCAAATATCGGCAGGTTCTAGAATATTCAACCAAAACTCTGTGTTTTGTGTTTTAAGATGATTGGCCAAAATATTTTTGATTTCATCACGAAGATCAAATTTGTTTTCAGTAAAAACTTCTAACTCTTTACAACCTAAAAGTGATGCTAAAGTTGGAATATGTCCCATTGCCAAAGCTAAAAAGCCATTTTGTGTTTGGTAAATTCCGTAAGGAGCGCCTAAATAAGCATTGGCATTATTTGCTTTCGTTCGAACTGGTAAAGCCCCGCCATCATTAAAGAAAGTAGTAATCAATTCAAATTGAAAATCATAAGAAGATTCTAACATACTTACTTCAACCAAGGCGCCAACATTTTGGGTGGTTTTACGATATAAAGCTGCTAAAATTCCTTGTGCCAAATGAGCTCCGGCTAACATATCTATAATTGATAATCCCATCGGAACTGGACCATCTTCTTCGTTTCCGCTCAACCAAGTTAATCCGGTTAGTGATTGTAAAAGCAAATCTTGTCCAGGTAAATCTTTTAAATTGGGATGATTTCCATAACCCGAAATAGAAGCATACACGACTGTTGGATTTATCTTTTTTACTTCTTCAAAACTCAAACCTACACGTTCCATAACGCCGGGTCTGAAATTGTGCATTACCACATCGGCTTTGGCTAATAATTTTTTTAATTTTTCTAATTCTGAAGCTTGTTTAAAATCAATGGCGAAGGATTCTTTGTTTCGGTTAATGGTATGAAAAACCGAAGATTCACCATTCATAATTAAATCAGAAGTATACAATGTACGACAAATATCTCCTGTTCCTGGTTTCTCAATTTTTATCACACGAGCACCCAAATCGGCTAATCGTAAACTAGCTGAAGGTCCTGATAAGAACTGGCTAAAATCAACTATTAAATAATCTTCTAAAGGTTTCATTAGGATAAAAATTGTTCGTGAATTTGTGAATTGTGTTCGCCTACTTTTGGTGCCGCTTTTTCGCTAGTTAATACTTTTCCGTCCAATTGAATTGGAGATCGGGTAGTGGTTAAAATTTTGCCTTGCGAATTTTTAACAACTTGTTTTAATTGTAAATCCTTGACAAATGCATGTTGATCCAAATCTTGATAATTGTTTACTTTGCCACACCAAATTCCATTTTTATTTAGTAATGCTACCCAATAATCAGCCGATTGAGTTTTAATTTGATTGGCTAATTTTTCTCGGATTTCATCTCTTTTTGAAAATTGTACATGTTTATCGGCATATTCATTTAAATCTATACCTAAAGTTTTACCAATAAAAAGTAGATCGCCCATTGCTAAAGCTAAATAACCATTAGTGGTTTTATAAACGCCGTAGGGAGCACTCAAAAATGCGTGGGCGCTACCTTTTTCACTGCCACGTTCTGGGAGTTGACCACCATCATTCAAATACGAAGTGATGGCTTCAAATTGAACATCTAGGATGGATTCTAATAAGCTTAATTCTACTAAAACCCCTTTTTGAGTTTTGGCTCTTTTGAGTAGAGCGGCTAAAATGCCTTGAGTGAGATGATTACCACACATTAAGTCAGCAACCGATATTCCAAAAGGAACTGGGCCTTGATCTTTTGTGCCACTCAACCAGCTTAAGCCAGAAAGGGATTGTACCAATAAATCCTGTCCAGGTTTTTTTGCCCACGGACCTTCGTTTCCGTAACCTGTTACTGTGGCGTAAATGATTTTAGAATTGATTTTTAAAGTTTCGTCAAAGGTTAAACCAATTTTTTCCATTACACCCGGACGGAAATTATGGGTCATGATATCGGCTTTTTCGATTAATTTTTTAACCAAAATCAAATCTTCGGGATTTTTTAAATCAGCCGCAAATGACTCTTTATTTCTATTAATGGTATGAAAAAGTAAACTACTGTCATCCACAAATAAATCTTTAATACTTAGTTGACGACAAGCTTCTCCTTTTATTGGTCGTTCAATTTTGATGACACGAGCACCCAAATCGGCTAATTTTAATCCAGCCGAAGGCCCTGCCAAAAACTGACAAAATTCTAATACCACTAAACCTTCTAATGGTTTCATTTTATTTTGAGTTTAATGACTTTTGATACAATTCGTTCATAGCAAGTAATGCTTCATTTTCACTTCCACCATTCATTAAATAGTTGCGAACTACGTCACCTGCATGATCTTGAAAATACATATGTCCCATGTACCTCGGACGTAAAAAGGCCCGTTGTAGAGTAGGTAATGTATTTTTGAAATAATCATGAGTAATGTTATTAATGCGGTCACTTTTCCAAGCTTGTAAATGTCCAGGTTGTCCACCGTTATCCGCAAAAATATTTTGTTGGGTGTGCGACGAACCTACAAACTCGGCGTAAGCCAAAGCTTCTTTTTGAAATTGAGAATGGGATGAAACGGCCAATCCGGTTCCGCCTAAAGAACTAATCATTGGATTGCCATTTAATTCAACTAAATCATAAAAATGTAATAGTTTACGGCTGTAACCTTCTCTTGAATAATTGGAATAACCGTAAGCAAAAGGACAATATGCAATTTCATCTGAATTTACCATATCTTCATACACCTGAATTGGGTTTCGGTTAAAATTAGCCGGATCCATCAATTGTGCTAGTTCGCGGTGCATTTGTAAGGCTTTGGTTCCAATTTCTTCCGAAATCACGATTTCTTTTGATTGAAAAGGAGCTTCTCCCAAACTACAGCAAAAAGAATAAAATGTCATTAACGAATCAACCGGAATTCCAGCAAAAGCGAGTAATCCTTTTTTGGCTAAGGCTAATAAATCGGCATATGTTTTTGGAACCGCAATTCCATTTTTTTCTAATATATCTAAACGAGCTGCTGCAACAGGAGTGGCTGCATCAATAGGTAAAGCCCATAATTTATTGTGGAAAACATAACTTTCGTATGATTTTCCAACTGTATTTTGTTCTTGGTCTTTAATATAATCGGTAGAAAAATGGTCAGATAATGGAAGTATAGTATTGGTATCTGCCCCAAAACCCGTCCAAGGGTGATCAATTACCATTAAGTCAAATTTTTTGGCTAAAGTTTCAATTGATGCATCAGCAAATTCTTGTAAACTTCTTTTCTCCCAAGTGATTTCAATATCTGGGTGAAGTTCGTTAAAACGTTGAGCGGTGGCAACCATGGGTAATAATCCACGAGTATGATTCCAAGTTATGCCTTTGAGTATTTTCATTTCAGGAAATATAATTTAATAAATGTAGAACTTACATTTACAAATATAGAAATTAGATTTATATGCTATAATCAAAAAAATTTTTTTTCTCAATTTGTCAACGTATTTTTTGTTGTATGTTTAAAATCAGATTAAAAAGATTCAATGTTTTTGAGTAAATTTATTTTTTTGTTTCATTTTTAAAATTGAAGTCCTTTTTTAATATTAAGTTTTATATTTGTAAATGTGAAAATAACATTTATTATTCTTTTAATTGTTAACAATATAATTCAGTAATGATTTTTAAACTAAAAAAACAGCTAAAAATTACCATATTAATAATAATTGGTTTAGTGAATAGTGCTATTGCGCAAACTATTTCTAAAGATTTAAAATGGTCAGAACGAATGGCGCAAACTTTAATGCAGCGTCATCCAGAATCATGGATGCTTGACGATGCTAAAAAAGCACATATAAGTTACGTTCATGGTTTGGTAACTTATGCTTTTCAAGAATTGGGAAAAGTGACTAAAAATGAAAAGTATACCGCTTATGCTAAACAATATGCTGATGAATTGATTGAAGCCGACGGTACGATTAAAACCTATAAATATGAGGCTTTTAATATCGATAATATTCCTACGGGGCGTATTTTATTTGATATTTACGAACAAACCAAAGACAAACGTTATTTAATTGCCATGCAAACCTTGCGTAAGCAATTGGAAGAACAACCTAAAACGCCAAGTGGTGGATTTTGGCATAAAAAAATCTATCCAAACCAAATGTGGTTAGATGGTTTGTATATGGGTGAACCATTTTTTGCTGAATACACAACAACTTTTGAAAATGGTGCCAAATTAGATGAAGTTGCTAAAGAATTTGAATTGATTCAGAAATATGCAACTGATACAAAAACGGGATTGTTATACCATGCTTGGGATGAGAGTAAACAAATGCCTTGGGCAAATAAAGAAACAGGTGTTTCGCCTAATTTTTGGTCACGTTCTATGGGTTGGTATGTGATGGGATTGGTAGATGTATTGGATTATTTTCCTGAAAATCACCCAAAACGCGCAGCGTTGATTTCGTATTTAAATGATATTTCAAATGCTTTAGTGAAATTTCAAGACAAGTCTGGATTGTGGTATCAAGTGACTGATATGGGAACTCGCGAAGGAAATTATTTAGAAACTTCGGGTACGGCTATGTTTGCATATGCTTTTGCGAAAGGGGCCAAAAATGGCTACTTGCCTAAAAAATTTCATAAAATAGCTGAAAAAGCGTTTGATGGAATTACTTCAAAATTTACTAAGGTTTATCCAAATGGTGAAATTGAAATTACCAATGCTTGTGCAGTTGCTGGTTTGGGCGGAAAACCGTATCGCGATGGTTCGTATGAATATTACATTAACGAAAGAAGAAAAGATAACGATCCTAAAGTGACTGGGCCTTTTATTTTGGCAGCTTTAGAATTAAATAAATAATTTTTAAGTTTCTAAGCTACTGAGTTTCTTAGTTTCAAAATAAAAAGGAGTGATTTTTATTTTAAAGTTTATAAACTATAAGATAGAGAAAAGTAGTTTTACAAAACTTAGAATCTTAGCAACTTAATAGCTAAATAAACACACAGATCAGTTAATTAAATTTAAAATAAATATGTTTTCATTACAAAACAAAAAAGCGGTAATAACAGGGGGAGGCAGTGGTATTGGTAGAGCCATTGCAACATTATTCGCTAAACAGGGTGCCGAAGTTCATATTGTTGAATTGTCTCAAGAAAGTGCTCAAGATGCAGTTGAAGAAATCAAAAATGCAGGTGGAAATGTGTTTTCATATGCTTGTAATGTAGCCAATCAACAAGAGGTTACACAGACTTTTGAAAAAATAGGGAACGTCAATATTTTGATTAATAATGCTGGTATTGCCCATGTTGGGAAAGTAGATACCACTCCCGAAGCTGATTTTGACCGTGTGATGAATGTGAATGTGAAAGGAGTTTATAACTGTTTATTCGCTGCAATTCCTCAATTTCGTAAATCAAACGGAGGTGTGATTTTAAATATGGCTTCTATAGCTTCATGGGTAGGAATCCAAGATCGTTTTGCTTATTCAACGGCTAAAGGTGCAGTAATGGCAATGACTTTGTCTGTGGCAAGAGATTATATCGATGAAGGAATTCGATGTAATTCTATTTCACCGGCACGTGTTCATACACCTTTTGTTGACGGATTTATCAATAAAAATTATCCAGGCAAAGAAGAAGAAATTTTTGAAAAATTATCTAAATCACAACCAATTGGGCGTATGGGGAAACCAGACGAAATTGCGGCACTAGCATTATATTTATGTAGTGATGAGGCTGGATTTATTACCGGATCAGATTACCCAATTGATGGTGGATTTATTAAATTAAACAATTAGAAAAAAGAGCAACTAAGATGCTGAGTAACTAAGCGGCTAAGATTTTAAGCTTAGAAACTCAGGATCTTAGCAACTTAGTAACTTAAAAAAAAAGAGCAACTAAGATGCTGATTAACTAAGCGGCTAAGTTTTTTTAGCCTTAGCAACTCAGGATCTTAGCAACTTAGTAACTTTAAAAAAAAGAGCAACTAAGATGCTGAGTAACTAAGTGGCTAAGTTTTTTAGCCTTAGAAACTCAGAATCTTAGGAACTTAGGAACTTAGTAACTTAAAAAATAAAAAAATGAAATTAATACGTTTTGGTGAAATTGGAAAAGAAAAACCGGGTGTGATAATCGGTGAAAAAAAATACGATGTTTCTTCTTTGGTTTCGGATTATAATGAAGCTTTTTTTGAAGAAAATGGTTTAGAAAAATTAAAAAAAGCATTAGAGTCAAATCCTGAATTACCTGAAGTAAGTAATGAAGTGCGATTAGGTTCGCCTGTGGCACGTCCTTCAAAAATCATTTGTATTGGTTTAAACTATATTGATCATTGTCGTGAAACCAATGCTCCGGTTCCTGCAGAACCTATTATTTTCTTCAAATCAACCACTTCTCTTTGTGGACCAAATGATGATTTGATTATTCCTAAAAATAGTGAAAAAACAGACTGGGAAATCGAGTTGGCTTTTGTGGTAGGTAAAAAAGCAAGTTATGTAGAAGAAGCTGAAGCTTTGGATTATGTAGCGGGATATGCATTGTTAAATGATTATAGCGAAAGAGCATTTCAAATTGAAAGAGGTGGTCAATGGGCGAAAGGAAAAGGAAGCGATACGTTTGCACCACTTGGACCATTTTTGGCTACTCAAGACGAAATTACCGATGTAAATAATTTAAAAATGTGGTTAACTGTAAACGGAAAAACGTTTCAAGACAGTAATACATCAAACTTAATTTTTAAAATTCCATTTTTAGTACACTATTTAAGTCAGTTTATGACGTTGCTTCCAGGTGATATTATTAGCACGGGAACTCCTCCAGGAGTTGGATTAGGAATTAAGCCAGATCCAATTTACATTAAACCGGGTGATGTAATTGAATTAGGATTAGAAGGTTTGGGGTCAAGTAAACAAGTAGCTAAAGCTTATACTAAATAAAATGAAATATATTGTTTGCGAAAAACCGCAAGAGTTTTTAATTAAAGAAAAACCAATGCCAGAACCTGCAGAGGGAGAGGTATTGTTAAAAATAAAACGAATTGGCGTTTGTGGTACTGATATTCATGCTTTTGGAGGTACACAACCTTATTTTGAATACCCACGAATTTTAGGTCATGAATTGGCTGCTGAATATGTAAAAGGAAATGCAAAAGGTTTTGAACCAGGTGATAAAGTAACTTTTATTCCGTATTTCAGTTGTGGAACTTGTGTGGCGTGCCGTAATGGTTTGACCAATTGTTGTGCAAATATCAAAGTTTTTGGTGTGCATATTGATGGGGGAATGAGTGAATATGTGACTATTCCAGAGCAATATTTATTACACGGTCAGGGTCTTGATTTTGATGAGTTGGCTTTAGTTGAACCTTTGGCAATTGCGGCTCATGGAGTTCGTCGTGCTGCGGTAAAAGCTACGGATACGGTTTTAGTTATGGGAGCAGGACCAATTGGTTTGGGATTAATTCAATTTGCCAAAATTGCCGGCGCCAAAGTAATTGTGATGGATATCAATGATTATCGATTGAATTTCTGTAAAGAAGCACTTCAGGCAGATGAAACTATCAATCCATTGAATGAAGATGTTGCTACTCGTTTAGCAGCGTTAACCAATGGAGATATGGCAAATGTAGTGATTGATGCAACGGGTAATCAAAAAGTAATGAATACGGCTTTTAATTATATTTCGCATGGCGGACGTTTTGTTTTGGTAGGATTGCAAAAAGGCGAATTGAGTTTTAGCCATCCTGATTTTCACAAAAGAGAATCAACTTTAATGAGTAGCCGAAATGCCACTATTGAAGATTTTGAATATGTAATGACCTGTTTAAAATCAGGAAAAATTGATCCTAAAAAATACATTACCCACAGAGCCGATTTTAATGAAATGATTTCGGAATTTGGAAAATGGATTGATCCCAAAAACAATACGATTAAAGCATTAATTGAAATAAATTAATTCAAAAAATAATAAGAATGGATTTGAATTTAAAAGGAAAAATTGTGGTGGTTTCTGGTTCAGCCGGAAAAGAAGGAAGCATCGGCGAAACCATGATTAACCGTTTGGCCGAAGAAGGTGCTATTCCTGCTTTGGTTGATAGAAATAACAGAGGTTTTGGTTATGCCGAAGCGTTGCAAAAGAAAGGAATTGATGCTTTGTTTGTACAAACCGATGTTACCGATCCGGTGGCAATGGAAGCCGCAGTTGCAAAAATTATTGAAAAATACGGTCGAATTGATGCTGTAATTAATAATGTAGGAGTGAATGATGGCGCTGGGTTAGATGCAACTTATGATGAATTTATGGATTCATTAAAATTGAATGTGGTGAGTTATTTCTTGCTTGTAAAATTTGCTTTACCTTATTTAAAAGAATCAAAAGGAAACATCTTGAATATTGGTTCAAAAGTAGCTTTAACAGGCCAAGGCGGGACTTCAGGTTATGCTGCAGCAAAAGGCGGTGTTCTTGGACTTACGAGAGAATGGGCTGTTGATTTGATTCAATACCGAATTCGTTCGAATGCTATTATTATTGCCGAAAGCTATACGCCAGCTTACGAAGACTGGATTAAAACGGTTCCAGATGGAGAAGCTGTTTTGAAAAAAATCAATAAAAGTATTCCGTTTGAATCGCGTATGACCAAAACGATTGAAATTGCAGATACCGCATTGTTTATTATTTCGGATCGTTCCTCACACACCACTGGACAATTTGTATTTGTAGATGGAGGTTATGTGCATTTGGATCGTGCTTTAATTTCGGATGTAAATTAATTGAAAATGAAAAGAATTGATTCGCACCAGCATTTTTGGAAATTTGATCCCGTTCGTGATAGTTGGATTGACGATTCAATGGCTGCAATTCAACGTGATTTTTTACCAGCTGATTTAAAACCTTTGTTGGATGAAAATCAATTTCAAGGTTGTGTAGCGGTTGAAGCACACCAATCAGAAGAACAAACGAATTTTTTGGTTGATTTAGCGGCTAAAAATGATTTCATAAAAGGTGTTGTAGGTTGGGTGGATTTGCGTGCAGCAAACATATCGGAACGATTGGAACATTTTTCTAATCACAAAATTATTAAAGGATTTCGTCATGTGGTGCAAGCCGAAGCGGATGATTTTATGTTGCGAAATGATTTTAGAAATGGTATTGCAGCTTTAAAATCATTTAATTATACATATGATATTTTGATTTTTCATCGCCAATTGCCTGCTGCTATTGATTTGGTAAATCGTTTTCCGGAACAAAAATTTGTGATTGACCATATTGCAAAACCCGACATTAAATCGGGTGAAATTGATTCTTGGAGAAGAAATATCGAAGAAATTGCCAAAGCAGAAAATGTACTTTGTAAAGTTTCTGGAATGGTTACCGAAGCGGATTGGCAAAATTGGAAAACCCAAGATTTACAACCGTATTTAGACGTTGTTTTTGAAAATTTTGGAGCTAATCGTTTGTTATTTGGATCCGATTGGCCTGTTTGTAATGTAGCTGCTGAATATCAAAAAGTGGTGCAAACTGTAGAAAATTATTTGTCTCAATTTAGTATAAATGAGCAAAATAAAGTTTGGTTTGAAAATGCCAAATCGTTTTACAAATTAGAGATTTAGATTTTTTTTGAAATCTTAAATAAAAATATAAAGGCATATAAGTTGAATCTTGTATGCCTTTTTTAGTATTTAAATTAAGAATTAGATTGTTCCTCTGTCATATCAATAGTTTTGGGATGCAAACTGATTAATTGTAAAGCAATGGCTGCAATCACTACAAAAAGTAATAAAACAAACACGTCTCGCATGCCACCTTTATCGGCTGCTTTTCCTAAAAATTCTGTTATCACAGCTCCAGCAGAAATTCCAACGAAATTCATGATTCCGTAGCCAGTTGCACGATATCTTGGAGAAACAAATTGGCATAAGATCGGCATATTGTTGGTATCGTAAATTCCAAACCCTAAACCAAAAAGTATAGCGCCCAAAATAATGGGTTGTATCGTTGTGTAATTTCCAAATAGAAATAGCGCTGGAATAGTTAAGGATAATCCAATGACACTTGTGTAAATTCTACCTTTAATATTTTTCATAACCCATCTGTCAGAAATTGATCCTCCAACCAAAACGCCAATAAACGAAGCCATAGAAATGGTAATGGTAGCAATTGGTCCGGCTACTGCCATGTCTAAATTTAAGGTTTCTGAAAACAAAGTAGGTAACCAGTTTTTAGCCGCCCATCCTGGTAAACTCGGAGCGGAAAAATAAAAAAGTAAGACCCAAAAAGAAATATTACCGAATAAAATTCCGAGTCCTTTAAATAGTTGTTTGAATTCTTGTGAAAAAGTTATTTTTTGCGAAGCTTCAACAAAATACGTTTTCTTTTCTTCTATAAAAAAGATTAAAATAATGCTATACAAAACACCCAATAAACCAACAGAGTGAAAGCTAAAATGCCAAGAAAAATGTTTAGAAATTGTTGCGCCAAATCCGCCCAAAGCCTGTCCTAAATAAATTCCTGTAGTATGAATGGCAATGGCAAAAGAGCGTGTTTTTCCTTGATGATAATCGGCAATTAAAGATAAAGCGGCAGGAATGTAAAAGGCTTCACTAAAACCCATGATGCCACGCAAAATATAAATTTGATTAAAAGAATTTGCATAACCCATTGCTAAGGTAACACCAGACCACACAAAAAGACTTCCTATAATGATGTTTTTACGATTGAGACGATCGGCGATTATCCCAGAAATTGGACTCATGATTGCATAAATCCATAGAAAAATGGCCATTAATAAACCGAAATTTTCTGCTTTTGTAAGTTCGGGAATATCTACCATCATTGCTGATTTCATTGTGGATAATAATTGGCGGTCTAAATAGTTTAGTAAAGCCACAAACCACAATAAACCAACAACAATCCAGGGATAGGATTTTCTCTCATTTAATCGTGCAATCATATTGTTTTTTGAAAATAAATCGCCAAAGATACAAATTCAAATCTTGTTAAAAGAATTGCTTTAGCATTCAGATGTGGTCTTTTTTACGAATAATTAATTTTAGAACTATATTTATTTTATTGAATGCCATTTTTAATGTTTTGGAGGGTAACCGAATAGATCCTTTTTACAGTTCTAAAATTTATTTGTGTAAACATGACACTTATTATTTTTATTTCTATTATATTGTGTCCCTTTTACAAACGATTGAGATATTCAGTTTGAGTATTTTTTAAATTGATCAAAAATAAAAACAAAACAAAATGCATTGTATTACCTTAAAAATCAGATTGATTTTTGTTCTTTTTTTAACTTCATTATTTTCTGTTAACGCTGCCGAAATTTGGGTTTCTGCTAAAGGAAAAGACACCAATTCAGGAACAAAAGAAAGTCCATTGGCAACTGTTCATATGGCTGTTCGTAAAGCTAGAGAACTTCGACGATTAAAAGATTCTTCGATCAAAAATGGAATTCAAATTATGGTCATGGACGGAACGTATTGGCTAAATGAGCCTATTTTTATTCGCCCGGAAGATTCTGGAACTAAAGAAAGTCCAACGGTAATTATGGCCGCAAACAATGCGAGACCAATTATGCATGGTGGAATTGAAATTAAAAATTGGAAAAAAGCCGAAGCTATAAACGGACTTAAAAAAGGGACGGTTTGGGTTGCCGATGCACCATCGGTGGCTGGAGAAGTTTTAAATTACCGTCAGCTTTGGGTAAATGATGTAAAAGCAGTTCGTGCTAAAAATACGCCTGGAACTACGATGGAGCGTATTTTGTCTTGGGATAAGGAAACAGAAACGTGTTGGATTCCGTTTAAAGATAGATCGGTAAAATATGAGCCGGGAATGGAAATGTACATTGTACAATGGTGGGCCATTGCGCATTTGCGAGTTAAAAATATTGAAGTAGTAAAAGATAGTGCCAGACTTTCTTTTGAAAAGCCCGAGAGTAGAATTCAGAGTGAGCATCCGTGGCCAGCTCCTTGGATTTCTAAAAACAACGGAAATTCGGCTTACTTTTTAAATAATGCTAAAAATTTATTGAATGAACCTGGGGAATGGTATTTGGATCGAAAAAATGCTAAAATCTATTACATTCCTAGAAAGGGAGAAGATATGACGAAAGCCAAAGTTACAGCTCCTGTTTTAGAAAATTTAGTAGAAGTAAAAGGAACTATTGATTCGCCTGTGCATGATTTTCATTTTAAAGGAATTTCATTTCAGTACAGTAACTGGTTGCGCCCGTCGCAACAAGGTCACGTGCCATTGCAAGCAGGAATGTATTTGTTGGATGCTTACAAATTAAAAGAACCGGGAACTCCAAATCAGGCTAATTTAGAAAATCAGGCATGGGTAGGTAGACCAAGAGCTGCGGTAGAGGTTAATTTTGCCAATAATACGCTATTTGAAAATTGTTCTTTTGAACATTTGTCATCAACGGGACTTGATTATAACAAAGGAACCAATCACAATACAATTCAAGGAAATTTATTCAAAGATATTGGTGGAAACGGAATCGCTTTAGGCGTTTTCTCTGAAGAACCTTTTGAGGCACATTTGCCTTTGGTGGTTAAAGACGATCGCGAAATTTGTTCGGATGAATTGGTGGCAGATAACGTAATTACAAATGTTGCTAATGATGATTGGGGATGTTTGGGAATTGCTGCCGGTTTTGTGAAAAATCTAACGATTGAACATAACGAAATTTCTAATGTCGCGTATAGCGGAATTTCGATGGGCTGGGGTTGGACGCACACGGAAAATGTGATGAAAAACAATAAAATTATCGCCAATAAAATTCATCATTATGCCAAACATTTACATGATGTAGCCGGAATTTACACACTTTCATCACAAGCGAATTCACGTATTGAAGAAAATTATATAGATAAAGTATACAACAGTCCGTATGCACATGATCCGTTCTTGTGGTTGTATTTGTATACTGACGAAGGTTCACAACATTTTACTATTCAAAACAACTGGATTCCGATTCAGAAAATTTTAAAAAACAATAATGGTCCTGCTGGAAATATCTGGAAAGATAATTATGCATTTGTAGATTCAAAAATCAAAGAAAATGCAGGCGTTAGAAAGCCTTTTCAAGCTTTAACGAAAGAGGTTGTAATTGATGAAGCTTGGGGATTACAAGAAATGCCAAAAGCGGTTGCAATTGAAGTAATCGGAAAAGATTTGGATCTTGCCAAAATTAAATCGACCATAAAAGGTTTTAGAATTGTTGGAGAGGAATTGTACCAATGGCAAAATCATTTGGTGATTTATGGTTTGATGAATCAGCCAGAACGAACTAAGCGTAAATTAGCGTTGGCTTTTCCGGAATTAGAAATTAAAATTTACGAAAATCCGGTGTATGATTTCCAAAACTTTGAAAGATGTAAAAATGTAAAACCAGTATCCGAATGGGAAAACATTGTCTTGACAGCTAATTTAGTAGCCGATGAAAAAATGCAAAAAGAATACATTGATTATCATACCACACAATTTGAAAAATGGCCGGAAGTAGCCAAAGGTTTCTGTAATGCCGATTTTCAGCAATTAAAGGTTTTCAAAAACGGGCGTCAGTTAATCTTAGTAATTAGTATTCCAAAAGGGGAAAATCTGGATAAATTAAATCCGAAAACTACTGAAAACAATCCGAGAGTTGACCAATGGAATGCCTTAATGAAAAAATACCAAACCGGAATTGAAGGAACAAAACCAGGAGAAGTTTGGATGTTTATGGACAAGGTGAATTTGGAAGAGAAAAAGTAGAGAAAAAATAGAAAACAGAGTAAAGAAACAAGACTTCTGTCAAATTGAACACAGTTGAGTTTCATTTTAGAAAAATTAAAACTAACTATTTAAAAGTAAAAATACCAATGTTAAGAATAGCCATTTTAGGATTAGGAGAAGGGCGTAGCACCATGTCGGCTGCTTTGGAAAGTTCAAAATTAGAACTGGTAAAAGTATGTGACAGAAATGAAGAAATTTGCAAGCAACGTGCTAAAGAATTCGATTTTCATTCTTACACTACCGATTATAATGAATTATTACAAGATGAATCTATTGATATCATAGCCATTTATACTCCTGATCATTTGCATGCTGAACATGTCAAACAAGCCTTATTGAATGGAAAGCACGTGGTGTGTACAAAACCTTTTATCGATGATCTTTCGGATGCCAAGGAATTATTAGAATTGAGTAAATCAACAGGAAAAAAAGTTTTCATTGGTCAAAGCTCTCGATTTTTTGAACCGGCCAAAAGACAAAGAGCTGATTATGAAGCAGGTTTAATTGGTGATTTAATTACGATTGAAGCGCAATATCACGCTGATCATAGGTGGTTTTTGAAAAAAGAATGGTCGCTTTTACAATCGTTTAAGTGGTTGTATGGAGGTTTGAGTCATCCTGTAGATTTTATTCGTTGGTATTTGCCAAATATCGAAGAAGTGATGGGGTATGGCATGATTAGCAGTAACGGACAATCTGCTGGTTTAAAAAATGAAGATACCATGCATTTTATCTTCAAAGCGACTGATGGAAGAATTGCTCGTGTGAGTGGAGTCTATACTTCGCCAACACAACCCGCACAACGTGACAGTGGAATGAGTACTATTTTGCGAGCAACCGAAGGAGCAAGTCAGGCTGATTATCACGAATTACGTTATGCCGTTACGGATAGAACTGGTGAAGAAAAAGTAATCACCTGGGGCGATTCAACATTAAAATATTACTTCCGTTTTGAAGGACAAAGCCATCATGGAGGAGAATATCAAAACTATTTAGAATATTTTGTAGATAGCATTGAGCAAGGTTTTACCGCTTATCCCGATATGGAAGAAGGTATCGGAACCGTGGCATTATTACAAGCGATGGATAAAACTTTACAAACAGGAATGCCGGTCAAAATTGCTGATGTTCTTAATGAATTTGATTTGCCCGAAACAATTCTGTAACCATGGGAAAAATAAGTAGTTTTTTAGAAACGGTCGATTATTTGGTCATTATAGGATACCTGTTGGTTTTAATCCTTTTTGGGTATTATGTTTCTTTTGTGAAGAATAAAAAATCCGATGAAAACCTTTTTTTAGCCGGAAATTCATTAGGTTGGCCCAGTATCGGACTTAATATGTGGGGGACCAATGTGGGGCCTTCTATGTTAATTGCTTCGGCTAGTGTGGGTTTTACTACCGGAATAGTTGCCGGAAATTTTGCTTGGTATGCCTTCGTATTTATTTTATTATTAGCCGTCGTGTTTGCACCTCGTTATTTGGGTGCAAAAGTACTCACATTGCCTGAGTTCATGGGGAAACGTTTTGGCGATTCTACCCGAACTATTTTGGCTTGGTACACTTTAATTACCATTTTAATTTCGTGGTTGTCGTTAACATTATTTGCAGGCGGTGTGTTAGTCAAACAATTATTAGACTTGCCCATGTATGTTTCGGTGATTTTAATGGTGGTTTTATCTGGTTTTTTTGCAGCAGCAGGCGGACTAAAAGCGATTGCGTATACCAATGTTTTTCAGATGTTGTTGCTCATCGGAGTCTCGTTGTTATTAGTTGTTTTAGGTGTCAACAAAGCCGGTGGCCTCCTGCATATTTACGAAAGTGTGCCAGGTTCGCATTGGAATTTATTATTACCTGCCGATGATAAAAATTACCCTTGGATTGCCATTGTACTCGGTTATCCGATAATGGGCGTTTGGTTTTGGTGTACCGATCAATCGATGGTGCAATCAATTTTGGGAGCCAAAAGTTTAAAAGAAGGACAATTGGGAGCCAACTTTATTGGTTGGTTAAAAATCTTGGATGTGCCTTTGTTTATTTTACCCGGAATTATTTGTTTGGTACTTTTTCCGGAACTAAAAAACCCAGACGAAGCCTACATGACTATGGTGACGCAACTTTTTCCAGCGGGATTAAGAGGATTAATTATCGTGGTTTTAATTGCTGCTTTAATTAGTACAATTGGTTCGGCTTTAAATTCGTTAAGCACCGTTTTTACTATGGATATTTATGTGAAAAAATACGCGCCAAAAGCCTCTTCAGCCGAAATTGTTAAAACAGGAAGGCTCACCGTTTTAATCGGTTCCTTGCTTTCTGTTTTTATTACCTTGGCTATTGATAGCATAAAAGGGCTGAATCTTTTTGATGTGTTTCAATCGGTTTTGGGGTTTATCGCTCCGCCTATGTCGGTTGTGTTTTTGTTTGGTGTACTTTGGAATAAAACAACCACAAAAGCAGCCAATTTAACGCTGACTTTAGGAACCATTATCAGTTTAGGAACAGGCGTTTTGTATTTGTGGGTTTTACCCAATGGGGTTTACCAATGGCCTCACTTTTTACTATTATCGTTTTATATTTTCGTCGGACTTTCCGTTATGGCTTACTTGATCACCATTTTCGATACAAAAGGACAAAAGGACCATCAAGAATTATTGCGAATCAACCCCGCTGCCAAACCTGATAAACAAGTAAAAATACTCTGGATTTTATTGAGCTTGGTCATGCTCGCTTTATATTTGTTTTTTAATGGTCATTGATTAAGGTAATATTATTTTTTAAAGCTGCATTTTTGTAGCTTTTTTTTTATCTATATTTGATTATTAACTAATAGTCAAATTATTATGAATGTAAAATTATTTAGGGTAATTTTCTTTGTATCCCTTATATTGTCTGCAAATAGCGCTCTTGCTCAATCTTCTTCGAAACCTAATCTTATTATAAAACCAAAAGTTAATGATGATAATTCGGTTGATTTTAAATATTTAAAAGAAGGAATTGGTAGTTATGTTGCGGTTGTAGAATTTACAAAGCTTTTGAATTCAGAAACTACAGGCAAACAAGTTGTAAATGTGAATGAAGATACTGGCGTTTTGTTTAAACTAAAGCCTATTGATACAACCAAAAAGATTGATTTATCCTTTCGATATGCTGTACATCGCGGTTTTTTAAATCCGAAAATTGATTCAACCACGGTGTATTATTTACCTTTTGAAAAAAATAAAAAGATTAAAACGTATGATATTTATAGACAGGGTTTTGATAACAACCAATGGAAAGCGCATAGGGTTTATTCAACAACTCAAGATACCGTTTTTGCAATGCGAAAAGGGCAAGTGGTTGAAATACGATCATTATTTAGCACATCGGCTAATGATGCAACAGGAGCACTCACAAGTGTAGAAAAGAAAGAAATAATTCTACAACATCCTGACAATACTTTTACTTCCTATTTTGATATTGATGATAAAACTATTTTAGTGAAACCAGGCGATGTTTTATCGGCACACCAGCCCTTATGTTTGATGGCTTCGTACCTAGACAAAAATAAAAATGTAAAGTTTACTACTAGATTTAAAATTTATTATTTGGTTTTTAATGATGCCGATTTTAGTCCATCCGAAAAGACGATTGATGCTCATTTTTTAACCGGCAATGGCATCGAAAAATTGGTGAGTAAAACAGAATATACGGTTGCTATTCCGTAATAATTCTTTTAAAAATTTATATGTGAGGGCTGTTTCAGATTACGGAATAGTCTTTTTTTTTTATGTTCCAGATATATATTCTAAAATTCAAAATAGTACGTGTTGAAATTTTAATATATATATTTAAAATTTTGTAATATAATTTGTGTTATTTTTGTTAAGGGTTTTATTAATATGAAATTCATTTTTTATTGTAATAACGCCTTCATGGACACACTATTAACCAATTTTTGAATAAGATGAAAAAAAAAGTTTTAGGTATGATACTACTTTCTGCAGTAGTATTAACCAGTTGTAAAGACCAAGAGAAACATGGCTCTTCAGAAAGCAATGGAGGAAATCATTACGAAAAATTAGCCAATTTGGATTTAAAAAGTGGCTATCCTTCTGCCGATGATGCCCGTACTTTAACAGAAGAACTCTATTTTCAAAGAGCGGTACAAACTTATTTATGGTCGCTTCCTGCTGTTAATATGTATGCTATGAAAGAAGGTTTAGGCAAAACTTTTGGAGAAGGCTACAATGTTATATCGGTTTTCGAAAAAAGATTAAAACCCAATACGGTAATTACGACGCCTAATTCGGATGTTATTTATGCACTTGGTTTTGCTGATTTGAGTAAAACAGGTCCATTGGTTTTAGATGTTCCTCCGATGTTGCAGGGTTTGTTAGATGATTATTGGCACAGACCGCTACAAGGTCCAAAAAAACCAGATGGCACCTACTTTTTGGGAGACATTGGTTTTCCGGGTCCTGATCATGGTAAAGGCGGAAAGTATGTAGTAATTCCCGAAGGTTATAACGGAAAAATTCCGGAAGGCTATTTTGTTTATGAAAGTAAAACCAATGGAGTTTTTATTTTTCAAAGAGGATTTTTTCAATCGGTTGACAATTTAGAACCAGGAGTAAAAGGAGTAGAAGGAATCAAAATTTATCCGTTGTCTGGCGAGGCAAAACCAATGGAATTTCAACATGCTTCTGATGTACCTTCTTTTGCTTTGTTCTCGCATGATTTTACTTATTTCTAAATGCTTAACCGCTTTATCCAAAGTGACCGAGTGGATTCAGTAGATCCGTATATGCACGGTATGATGGCATCAATCGGAATCAAAAAAGGAGCCGATTTTAAACCAAGTCCACGTCAAAAAGAACTTTTAGGTCAAGCTGCCGAAACTGCTTGGAGAATGGCCAAAACCATTTCGGGTAATTTTGATGAAGAACCAGACAGTTTATGGTGGGAAGATCGCAAATGGGTAGCCCATGCGCATAATAAATTTGATGACTTTATGCATACGTTATTAGATGAAGAATTTAGAGATCGTAAAACGGGTCATACCGATGTAAATGCAAAAGCGCACATGTATGTAAACCATTATTCTATAAGTACGGGAATGATGTCTTCGATAGTAGGATTGGGTGCTAAATATGGAAATGCCTATAAAGATGCAGATGGCAATTTTTTAATGGGTGAAAACACGTATAAAATTACTTTCCCAGCCAATCCGCCCGCCAAATTATTTTGGTCGTTAACTATTTATGATGCCGAAACCGCTTCGGGTGTGGTGGCCAAAGGTCAAGATTATCCTTCGCTTAATTCAATGAATAATTTAGTAAAAAATAGTGACGGAACTTATACCTTCTATATTGCGCCAGAAAAACCAGAAGGAAATGTGAATTGGATTAAAACGGTTCCTGGTAAAGGCTGGTTCAGTTTATTCCGTTTTTATGGGCCTGATCAAGCATTTTTTGACAGAACGTATAAAGTAGGTGATTTTGAATTGGTAAAAAAAGGAGATAAATAATTCATTAAAAGAATACCATTATGAAAAAAACAATTTTTTTAGGTTTGCTTACAGGTATAATGACTGTAAGTGCTCAGGCGCAAAGTAGTAAAGTACCTTTAGAAAAAGCCACTTTAAAAGGAGACGAAACAATCGAAACTTCTTTTGGTGATATTAAACTCGTTGATAATTATTTTGATACCGAAAGTTCGAATAAAATTTTTAGCGAAATGGACTATCAGCGTGCCTGTCAAAGTTATGTTTGGAGTATGCCAATGGTAAGTGTGGTGACGCAACAAAATGCCTTACGAGAAAAATACGGCTTAACTACGGAGCATGATATCGTAGTGTTAAAATCACTTAAAGAAAAAAGAGGAATTGTTACTGGAAATTTAACCACTCCCTATATGTTTGGTTATGTAGATTTGAAAAAAGGGCCAGTTGAGTTTCATTACCCAGCCGGAGCAACTGCAAGTGGATTACTTGATATTTGGCAACGCACCGTTACCGATATTGGTCAAACAGGTCCAGAAAAAGCGCAAGGAGGTACTTTTATTATTGTAGGGCCTGAAGACGATATTAAAAAATACGAAAAGCCTAATACCTATACATTGCAAAGTGTTTCTAACTTTTTAGTAATCGCACTACGAATCTTGGATCCAAGTCCAGAATATTATAATAAATTCAAAAAAGAATTTACAATGGGTCATGTTGGTGAAGCCCAAAAACCATTCAATTACATTGAAAATAAAGATGTGGAATGGAGCGGTACTGCCCCAAGAGGTTTGGAGTATTGGAAAAGTCTTTCTCAGATTTTAAACAACGAACCAATTCGTGAAATTGATAAAGTTTGGCCTTCGATGTTGATGCCTTTGGGAATTGAAAAAGGAAAACCGTTTAATCCAACCGAAGCACAAAAAACAATTTTACTTAAAGGTGCGGCCATGGGCGAATTAATGTGCCGAAATTTACAAGTTAATCCTCGCTTTGCAGAACCATGGTGGAAAGGAACTTCTTGGTACAAAAGTTTTGATTTTACAGTCGAACAGGAAACGGATAAGCGTTTAGAAATTGATGAAAGAACGACTTGGTTTTACGAAGCGGTATACAGTTCTAAAGGAATGGTTAATCCTCCAGTTGGCGCAGGTCAAGTGTATATGACGAGCAAAAGAGATAAAAACGGAAATTTATTAAGAGCGGATAAAACGTATAAATTACACGTTCCAGCAAATGTTCCTGTAAAACAATTTTGGTCGGTTACACTTTATAGCGAAAATACCAGAAGACCTTACGATAATGGAGGGACTGATTTAAAAGCCGCTACATTAGGAAGCAGAAGCGAACAATTAAAGAAAAATAAAGATGGATCTGTAGATATTTATGTTGGAGCCAAAGCACCGAAAGGGTTTGAGTCTAATTATATGAAAACAGTTGGTGATGATGGTTGGTTTGTATATTTCAGACTATACGGACCAACAGAACCATTTTTTGATAAAAGCTTTAAATTAGGCGATTGGGAAATGATTGATTAAATTTAATTAGGTTACCAATTTTTGAAACTCAATCAAAATCATTAGATTTTGATTGAGTTTTTTTTGAATATAATATAAATTCTTTAAAACAACTTTAACGCAATTAAATTGTGTACAATATAATTGTGTCGTAATTTTGTAATCAAATAAAATAGTATTTAATTAAAAAAAATAAAAATGGCCTTACTTGACGATTTAAACTGGAGACACGCAGTTAAAGCATACGATGCAACCAAAAAAATAACAGAAGCAGATTTGTTTAAAATTTTAGAGTCGGCACGATTGGCGCCAACTTCTTCGGGCTTGCAACCTTTTCGTGTTATTGTAGTCGAAAATCAAGAACTGAAAGAAAAAATGGTGCAAGGCGCTTTAAATCCAGAGGTAATGCGCGATTGTTCACATGTTTTGGTTTTTGCGGCTTGGGACAGCTACACTCCCGAAAAAATTGATAAAGTTTACGATTTGCATACCGATGTACGCGAATTACCAAGAGGTCGTTTTAGCAGTTATACCGATAAAATTAAAGAAATATACGGCGCTCAAACGCCCGAAGAACATTTTGCACACACGGCCCGACAAACATACATAGCACTTGGTTTGGCTATGGCACAGGCTGCCGAATTAAAAATTGACAGTACTCCAGCCGAAGGGTTTAGTAATGAAGCTGTTGATGAAATTTTAAATCTAAACGAATTAGGTTTAAAAAGCGTTTCTCTTTTGTATTTAGGTTATCGCGACGAGGCCAACGATTGGCTTTCACACATGAAAAAAGTCAGAATTCCGATGGAGGAATTCATCATCACTAAAAAATAATTTCGAATAGTTTCTCATTTCTAACTCATGGAAAATTCAAAATCGTTACAACTGAATCAACAACTTTGCTTTCCGCTTTATGCAATTGCCAAAGAAATTACGGGTTTGTACCGACCTTTTTTAGATGAGTTGGATATTACTTATTCGCAATATTTGGTTTTAATGGTGCTTTGGGAACAAGACGGGCAAACAGTAAATCAAATTGGCGAAAAGTTGTATCTCGATAGTGGCACGTTAACACCGCTGCTAAAAAGGCTTGAAAATAAAAAGTTTATAAGCAGAAAACGAAAAAAAGAAGACGAAAGAGTAGTGGAGATTTTCTTGGATGAAGCCGGAAAACAGCTAAAAACTAAAGCTTGCGAGATTCCGAGTAAAATTCAGGAAAAACTAAATTTGAGTCAAAATGAATTAATCGAATTAAAAACCGATATCCAAAAAATCTTAAATAGGATATTACCCTAAGTTCGTAAAATAAAGAGTAGAAAAGGCTGTTTCAGAAATGAAGCGGCCTTTTTTAATTTTATGATATTGCAAATATTTTAAAATATAAAGTCTTAATAATTAATTTTTTACTGACTTATTTTTCAAAACTAAAAAAAGTGAAGTTGTAAAATGTAAAAATAACACTTATCTTTAGCGCTCAAATTAACTAACTATGCTAAACCGTTTTCGTAACTCCTTTTTAAAGGTGGTGTTTTTTATTGCCTTTTTTACTTTCTTAGCTCCAGTTTGTTCTGTTCAGGCTCAGGAAACCAAACCAGCCACCTGGATTTGGTATCCAGGGGATTTCGAAATTTGGTTAAGCAATAAAATGCAGGTAAGGCGTACAGAACGCGAAGCCGTATTTCCACCGCTTTGGCAATATTACAGTCCGTATGCTTTGGTTACTTTTCAAACTGAAGTAGATATTCCAAAACCAGATGAGGTAAAAATATTCTCAGAAGGCCCTTTTCAATTACTTTTAGATGGTGTTCAGATTTACGGACAGCCAAAATCAATTACAGTTCCTGCCGGAAAACACAAAATTTCCTTTAAAGTGTATAATCAGGAAGTGTTACCAGCTATTTATATTGAAGGTAAATACGTGAAATCGGACGCTTCCTGGAAAGTAACTAACGAAGATAAACTTTGGATTGATGAAACGGGAAAAGCACAACAATCCGGTACGCCTTGGGTACCTGTTGGTTCTTGGAATTTTGATTCACCAAAGCGCAAGCCTTCCGAATTCAAACTAACAACCAAACCTATGAGCGCCAAAAAAACGGAGAAAATAGGAGCTGGTCAGTTAATCGATTTTGGAAAAGAAACCTTTGGTTATATCAAAATTCACGGTTTAAAAGGAAAAGGAAAACTAGCATTGTACTATGGAGAATCTCGTGAAGAAGCTTTGGATTCTGCCAAGTGCGAAACTTTAGACCATTTATCTTTTGATGGAAAACAATCTGAAACGTATACACACGATGGTTCGAAAGCCTTCCGTTATGTTCAGGTGCAGGCAGATGCGGGTGTAAAATACGATTCGATTTCGATGTTGTATGAATATTTACCATT
This sequence comes from Flavobacterium agrisoli, assembly GCF_016522065.1. Classification (GTDB taxonomy): domain Bacteria; phylum Bacteroidota; class Bacteroidia; order Flavobacteriales; family Flavobacteriaceae; genus Flavobacterium; species Flavobacterium agrisoli. The sequence goes on from NZ_JAEHFV010000006.1 coordinate 181,507, forward strand.
GGATTATCGAGGGGCATTCAAATCTTCGGACAAACAATTGAATCAAATTTGGGATGTATCGGCTTACACGATGCATTTAACTTCCCGCGAATTTTTTATTGATGGAATAAAACGTGACCGCTGGGTTTGGTCAGGCGATGCGTATCAAAGTTATTTAATGAATTATTATTTATTCTTTGATTCGCCATCTGTAGAACGAACGTTATTGGCTTTGCGTGGTAAAGATCCTGTGACGGCGCATGTCAATATCATCATGGATTATTCGCTGTATTGGTTTGTGGGTGTTTACGATTATTATTTACACACAGGCGATACGAAATTCATTAAAACTTTTTATCCAAGAATGAAATCATTAATGGATTTCTGTTTAGAAAGAAGAAACAAAAACGGATTCTTAGAACCATTAGAAGGGGATTGGGTTTTTATTGATTGGGCAGATGGATTGCCTAAAACCGGCGAGGTTAGTTTTGAGCAAATGCTTTTGGCAAGAAGTTTGGAGGCCATGGCTGTTAGTGCTGAAATTGCTGGTGAAAAGGATGATCAAAAACAATATCAAAAGTTAGGAGCAGATTTAAAAACCAAGCTTTTTGATGTGTTTTGGGATAAAAAAGAGAACGTGATGAAACACCAGCGTATCGACGGCGTAATCCAAAATATTGTAACCCGATACGCAAATATGTTTGGTATTTTCTTCAATTATTTTAATGAAGAACAAAAACAAAGTGTAAAAAATAAGGTGTTACTGAATAAAGATGTTCTTCAAATTACAACTCCCTATATGCGTTTTTATGAGTTGGAAGCCTTATGTGCAATGGGTGAACAAAATTATGTGTTGAAAGAAATGAAAGATTATTGGGGCGGAATGTTAAATGAAGGCGCAACCTCTTTCTGGGAAGAATACAGACCCAACAAAAAAGGAACAGAGCATTTAACAATGTATGGTCGCCCTTACGGAAAAAGCCTTTGCCACGCTTGGGGAGCAAGTCCGATTTATTTATTAGGAAAATATTATTTGGGTGTAAAACCAACAGCTCCGGGCTATGCCGAATATGAAATCAAACCGAATTTAGGCGGATTGGAATGGATGGAAGGAAAAGTACCTACACCAAAAGGCGAAGTTGATTTGTACGTTAGTAAATCAGAAATCAAAGTAAAATCTGCCGAAGGCGAAGGAAAATTGATTATCGAAAGTAAATCGAAACCAAAAACAAATTCAGGAACAATTACAGAATTGGCTAAAAACAAATACCAGTTAATTGTGAAACCAAATGTAGAATATAAAATAACTTATAAAGCAATCTAATTGTTTAAGTAACCCTTTCAGAGTTTAGAACTCTGAAAGGGTTGATAAAATCCTTAATTATTCATAAATAATAATGCGAAAAATTAAATCAATATTCAGCCTGTTTTTGTTCGTTTTAGGCGTTCAGTTTTCCATTTTTGCACAAAATACATCTTTAAAACCCGTTTCTTACACTGTCGTTACAAAAAAAAGGCAGACTTATACTGTGCAACAATATGCCCATGTTTTCTCGGAAAGTAAACACAATATTGTCGGATTTGCTCCGGAACTAAAAGGTCTTAAAGCAGTTCGGCTTCCACTGGGAAGTTATAAAAACGGGTCTCATGATGCTTTGAAATTAAACTTTTCGCATCCTTCAAAATTGTTAATCGGAGTTTTTAAAGATACTTCAGCCGATTATTTACAACCGAATCAATTAGGGAATGCACAGTTGGTTATCCAAAATGGAGTTACCGTAACCGGACTTCCTGCTGTTGATGTTTATGCTTTGGATTTTAAAAAAGGGATACAAACCATTTTACCAAATCAAAAAGGATTATTTATGGTATTGGGAGCCTTAAATAATGCGAATTCATTGGTTCAGACAGATGCTAAAATGTTAGACGGAAGAGAATGGAAATTCCCATATATCATTGAAGATTTCTCTGATGAAAAACCACTTTTTAAAGTTATTGGAGGACAAGATGCTCCGGTAATTGATGAAGGAATGTCCGGAACAGAAGGAATTCAGGGCGGTTTTGAAGGCGGTCGTGTGGTAAAAATAAAAGATACGTATCACATGTTCCCAACAGAACGTGCTGGTGAAAAAGGAGTGGACTATTATTACGATCGTGTAAAAACTAAAATCGGACATTGGACCAGTAAAGATGCTATTCATTGGAAAAGAGAATCCACTATTTATCAAGCCAGCGGAGTGTATGCCATCACCGAAGATGATAACCCAATGAATGATCGTCGTGCTGCAATTTGGTCGTATATGCCTGTTTTTAATGAAAAAACAAATAAATGGTACGGTTATTATTTGGCCTATACGGTTCACAAAGAAATAGAGCCGAATCATTCTTTTGGAAGAATTTGGCGTTGTGAGTCAACGGTAGAAGGAATCGACGGAATTGGAGGGCCTTACAAAGATATGGGCATTATTATGGAACCCGGATTGGATTCTCAACCTTGGGAAGGCCGTCAGGGTGTGGCTTCGTTTTTTCCGTATCAGGTGGGCGATAAATTCTTCGGATTTTATTCGGGAGCTTATCCATTTGAATCTTGGGCAGATTATCCTAAAAAATCTGGAAAAGGCTGGTTTGTGGCTTTGGCTGAATCAAAAAGTCTGGAAGGACCTTGGTCACGCTTAAATAAAGGTTTAGAACCAATAAAAACAATACATCCGCAATTTGTAGAAAACCCGATTGTGAGTCAGTTGCCAAACGGTTTGTACATTGCCATTTTTGATGGAGGTCCTGAAGGCTGGGGGCATCATTTACCCAATATGATCGGTTACACACTTTCAAAAGATGGTGTAAATTGGTCGGAAGCACGTTATATTCCTATCGAAACCAAAGTCAAAAAATGGTGGGACATCATGCGTACGCCTTTGTGTTTGATTCCGGAAGGGAATGACGAATACACTATTGTTTACAATGCTATCGATCTAAAAAGAAGATTCCATCCAACTGGAATGGTGAAAGTAAAATTGGATCGAGAGGTTATGGAACAACGTTTGAAGGATTTGAAGTAGAGTAAAGAGAATAGAAAAGAGAATATAGAAAATAGAGGCAAGAAACAAGAGTATAGAGAAATCTGCTCGATCTGCTCCCGATAGCTATCGGGACTGCGTGCCAAAAAAATATACAAAACAAAATGAGAATCAAATATTTATTAATAGCTGTTGCATTGTTTCTTATCGCCAGTTGTGCCACCCATTACAAAAAGCGTGACATCAACGATGCCGTGATGAACGAAATTTACAACGAAATAAAAACGCCATACAAATACGGTTTGGTAATGGTGCCAACGGACAATTCCTATAAAATGGACTGCCCTTCGGTTTTTCGTAAAGATGGGAAATGGTTCATGACGTATTTAATTTACGACGGACGTGGTTATGAAACTTGGCTGGCCGAAAGCGATGATTTATTAAATTGGAAACATTTAGGAAAAGTAATGTCTTTTTCTAAAGATGAAAAAGAATGGGATGTGAACCAAAAAGCAGGTTACATTGCATTGCAGGATTACACTTGGGGCGGTTCGTACGAATGGAAAAAATACGATGATAAATACTGGATGAGTTATTTTGGTGGAAACACGACAGGTTATGAAGCTGGAGTTTTATCCATCGGAATGGCTTATACCAAAGAAGCACCAACTAAAGCCCACGAATTTGAACGTTTGCCAAAACCGGTTTTGACACCAAAAGATAAAGATGCAAGTTTTTGGGATAACAGCACGATGTATAAAAATTCGGTTATTGAAGATAAAGAACGCATTACGGGAAGTAAATTCATCATGTATTACAACGCCCGTGGCGATAGTTTGAATCCGGCAAAAGGTGCTGAACGCATTGGTATGGCGGTTTCAAATGATATGAAAACATGGAAACGTTACGGTAAAAAACCATTGTTGAATCACCACCGAGGAATCACAGGAGATGCTTATATTCAGCGAATCAATGACACTTGGGTGATGTTTTATTTTGGTGCTTTTTGGAGAGATTGGAATCAAGGAGCCTTCAATCGTTTTGCCGTTTCGAATGATTTAGTGAACTGGAAAGAGTGGAAAGGTGACAACTTAATTGAATCTTCAGAACCTTACGATAATAGGTTTGCACATAAATCTTTTGTGGTAAAACACGATGGCGTGGTTTATCATTTTTACTGCGCAGTTAACAAAGCAGAACAAAGAGGAATTGCCGTGGCGACTTCAAAAGATTTAGGGAAAAGCGAAATGAATTTTGTTGCGCCACAGGTTAAAAAAGAGAAGAAATAAAAAAATTAAGAATCTGTCAGAGCTAACAGGTTTTGAAAACCTGTTAGGTCGTGTACACATAAAATAATAAAGACACAGTTTGTCATTCCGGAGGAATCTCACGCAACGTGAGTAACTAACTTGGGATTCCTACGGAATGACAAAAAACACTAAAAATAATAGAATGTTCAAGTCAATTCAAATAAATCACTTTTCTAAGTTTCGATTTTGGACTCCTAAAATAGTATTTACATTTTGTGTTTTACTATTTACAACTTATGGAGTAAACGCACAACTAGTAACAGGAGAACCTGCCGGAGTGCCTCGTTTGGCTCAAGTTTATGCTGATACGCCTTGGGAGAATCCTATGCTTTCAGGAATAAACCGTCAGCCGGCTCGTGCTACAGGTTATTCGTATGCTAGCGTAGCCGATGCTCTTGCAGGTAACCGAATGAAAAGTAGAATTCAGATTTTGAATGGCGATTGGAATTTTTCATTCGCTAAAAATCTTCAGGAAGCTCCACAAGATTTTTACAAATCAGAAGTCAAAGGATGGAATAAAATTCCAGTGCCATCCAATTGGGAAATGCAAGGGTACGGGCAGGCAATTTATAAAAGTGCTGTGTATTCGTTCCGCCCCGTAAATCCTCCTTATGTTCCTCAAGACGATAATCCTGTAGGTTCGTATCAACGCAAATTTACCGTTCCAGCTAATTGGGACGGAATGACCGTTTCGCTTCATTTTGGAGGTGTAAGTTCGGCTTTTCAGGTATGGCTTAATGGCAAATTTTTGGGTTATGGTGAAGACAGTTTCAACTCGTCTGAATTTAATATTACACCGTATTTGCAAAAGGGCGAAAATATTCTTTCGGTTCGTGTGTTCCGTTACAGTGATGGCTCGTATTTAGAAGATCAGGACCATTGGCGTTTGAGTGGAATCCAGCGTGAAGTGTACATTATGGCAGAGCCAAAGTTGCGTATTCAAGACTTTTTTGTGCAAACCAAATTAGATAAAGAATACAAAGATGCAGTGTTTCAATTACGTCCACGTTTGGATAATTTGACTGGGGATACCATTAAAAATCACACTTTCGAAGTGCAATTATATGATGCCAATCACAAACCTTTGTTTGAAAAACCATTGGTTCGAAAAGCCATTGATATCATCAGCGAAGTATCGCCACGTTTGGACAAAGTACGTTTTGGATTTTTTGAAGAAACGATCAAAAATCCGTTAAAATGGAGTGCCGAAAAGCCAAATTTGTACACTTTGGTCATGACGCTCAAAAATCCTGATGGAAGTATCAGCGAAGTAAAAACATCAAAAATTGGTTTCCGTTCTATTGAATTCGCCAAGGCGAACGGTAAAATGCTCATCAACGGAAAAGAAACCTATGTCTACGGAGTCAATCATCACGGACATCATCCGTCACGTGGAGAAGCCGTAAATCATCAGGATTTGGAAGAAGATGTAAAATTGATGAAAAAATTCAATTTCAATTTTGTGCGAACTGCCCATTTTCCAGATGATCCGTATTTCTACGAATTATGCGATAAATACGGCTTGATGGTGATGGACGAAGCCAATTTGGAAACTCACGGATTGGGAGGTTTTTTGAGTAACGATCAAACCTGGACTGGAGCCTATTTGGATCGAATGACCCGAATGGTAGAAAGAGATAAAAACCACCCAAGTGTGGTAATGTGGAGTTTGGGTAACGAAGCCGGAAAAGGCCCGAACCATTCTGCAATGGCTGGCTGGGTGCACGATTATGATATTACACGTCCGGTGCATTACGAACCGGCACAAGGAAATCCGAGATTGGACGGTTACATCGATCCTTTAGATCCGCGTTACCCAAAAACGGTTGATCATTCGCACCGTTTCGAAAACCCGCAGGACGAACCTTATGTAGATATGGTAAGCCGTTTTTATCCGGGTGTTTTCACTCCTAAATTTTTGGTGGATCAAAAGAAAGATACACGTCCGATTTTGTTTGTAGAATATGCGCATTCGATGGGGAATTCAACTGGAAATCTGAAAGAATTATGGGATGAATTTCGCAATACGCCTCGCATAATTGGAGGTTGTATTTGGGATTTGAAAGATCAGGGAATGCTTCGAAAAGATGCCAAAACCGGTAGAGAATATTTTGGTTATGGTGGTGATTTTGGAGAGAAAAAACATGACGGAAATTTCAATATCAACGGAATGGTTTCGGCAGATGGTCGTCCAAAAGCTGCGATGTATGAAAACAAATGGATTTATCAGCCTGCTGTTTCTACTTTAGAAAATAATTCCGTTCTGAAAATTCATAATCGTTCGATTGTTCAAAATTTAGCTGATTTTATTCCGGTAATTAAAGTTTTGGAAAATGGAATTGTAATTAAAACCGAAGTTCTAAAACCGATTGATATTTCTGCCGGAAGTGATTATTCTTTGAATGTAAAAAAATACCTTCCGAAGTTTAAAAACGGAGCCGAGTATTTCTTGAATATCGAATTCCAATTAGCCAAAGACGAATTTTGGGCTTCAAAAGGATGGGCTGTTTCACAAGATCAGTTTTTGTTGCAAAAAGGAAACAACATCGAATTGTCTTCAAAAGGAACTGCAAAATTGGCTGAATCGGAAGCTAATTATAAAGTTTCAGGAGCTGATTTCGAAATTACAATCGACAAGAAAAATGGCGCTTTATCTTCGTATTTGTACAAAAAAGAACAACAGGTTTTTGCGCCGTTATTGCCTAATTTCACTCGTCCGTTAACGGATAATGATAAAAAAGGCTGGAAACCAAACAAGTTGTTGAAACAATGGTACAATGCTGTACCGAAGTTGCGAAAAATGACTTCGGAAACTAATGGCAGCCAAATCAAAATCAGCAGTGATTACGAAGTGGTGAAAGATTCGGCTTCTGTCCGTGTGGATTATTTGATTCAGTCTAACGGAACGATTCAGGTAGATTACCAATTAAAAGTAGAAAAACCATTGCCAAATATTCCAAAAGTGGGAATGCAAATGGGAGTTCAAAAACAATTCAGCCAAATTTCGTGGTACGGAAAAGGGGAGTTGGAAAATTATTGGGACAGAAGTTTCGGATTTACAGTTGGGCGTTATTCGTTGCCGATTGACAAATTCATCGAGCCGTATTTGAAACCGCAAGAAAACGGAAACAGAATGGAAGTACGCTGGATGGCATTGTCAACTCCAAATCAAAATAAAGGATTGTTGATTGCGCATAAAGATCAATTTTTGCAGACAAGTGCCTGGCCATTTACGCAGGAAAATATGAATTCGGCAAAACGCACGTACGAATTAGATGATCCGGGTTATATCACTTTAAATATCGATTTGTTGCAAATGGGTGTGGGTGGAAATGACAGTTGGTCGCCTGTATCAGCACCTTTAAAGCAATACCAAATTAAGGCAAAAGATTATAAGTATAGTTTCTATTTGATTCCGTTTAGCGAAAGCAAAAATGGATTGGAAGAAAATTTGAAGAAACTTAAATAGTAATAGAATAAAAAAAAATCTGCCGAATCTGCTAAATCTGCGAGAGAGAATTTTTCCCCGCAGATTTAGCAGATCAAGCAGATTAAAAATGAATAATAATGTTTAAAAAAATAAGCTTCTTTTTCATCATACTTTTTGCGGGATTCGTTTCCGCACAGGGAATTCATGAAAAAGAAAATACCTCTTTTCAACCCACACTCGAATCCTCAAAATCATGGGTGTATTGGTATTGGATGAAATCGGCCTATTCCAAAGCCGGAATTACCGCCGATTTAGAAGCCATGAAACAGGCTGGATTGGCAGGCGCTTATTTGATGACAATTAAAGGGCCAGCAGATCCGCCCTTGATTTCGCCACCCGTATTGCAATTATCTCCCGAGTTTTGGGATATGATCAAATGGGCTTTTATCGAAGCGGATCGTTTGGGATTAAAACTGGCTTTTCACGCGGCCGATGGTTTTGCTGTAGCTGGAGGTCCTTGGATTACGCCTGAAAAGTCTATGCAAAAAGTGGTTTGGTCATCCAAAGAAATCACGGGTGGAAAATCAATTTCTTTGAATTTACCTACACCTGAACATTATAAAGACTACTATAAAGACATTGCTACTTTTGCGATTCCGATTAAAGATTTCGAGCAAAATTCGAATTTTTTATTGCCTAAAGTAACGACTTCCAATAATGAAGAAGCTTCTTTTTTAGCGGATTCTAAGAAAGATGGAAATCTTAAAATTGCAGAGAAAGGCTGGATTTTATACGAATTCAGTAAGCCTTTTTTATGCCGAACGATTACAGTTGAAACCAAAGGTTTGGATTTTCAGGCACAGCGAATGATTATCGAAACCAGTAATGATGGAAAAAATTTCACTTTTCATCAGCGATTGCAACCACCGCGTCAAGGCTGGCAAAATACAGATTATGGAACCACTTTTAGCCTAAAACCGATTACAGCAAAATACTTCCGTTTCGTTTTAGATTTAAATGGAACCGAACCGGGAGCCGAAGATTTGGATTTTGCCAAATGGAAACAATCGAGTTTGAAAGTGAGTAAAATTACGCTTTCTAGTCTGGCTACGATTGGAAATTTCCAAGGTAAATCCGGAGCTATTTGGCGTTTGAGTCCGTTTACAACTACGGCTGAAATTCCCGATGCGGATGTAGCTTCCAAAAAGGCAATCGTCAATATTTCCCAATTTGTTGATGCCGACGGAAAATTAAATTGGAAAGCACCCAAAGGAAACTGGAAAATACTTAGAATGGGGCACACTTCTACTGGACACGAAAATGCAACAGGCGGAGCCGGAAAAGGTTTGGAAGTGGATAAATTCAATCCCGAATACATACGTTTTCAACTCGATCATTGGTTTGGAGAAGCTGAAAGAACAGCGGGACCGGAGTTGGCTTCGAAAGTGTTGAAAATTTTACATTTAGACAGTTGGGAATGTGGAAGCCAGAATTGGTCGGATGTTTTTAGAAGTGAATTTCAAAAAAGACGTGGTTACGACATTGTAGATTATTTGCCTGTTTTAGCCGGAATTCCAATTGAAAATGTACAGTTTTCAGAAAACGTTTTGTACGATGTTCGGAAAACGATATCCGAATTGGTTGCGGAGAATTTCTACGGAACGGTTGCCGATATTGCCAAAAAATCAAATGTAAAATTCAGTTCCGAAAATGTAGCGCCTACAATGATGAGTGATGCTTTGTTGCATTTTAAATATGTGGATTATCCGGGTGGCGAATTTTGGCTGAAAAGCCCAACGCACGACAAACCTTTTGATATGGTTGATGCTATTTCTGGTGGTCATATTTACGGAAAAAATATCATACAGGCCGAGGCTTTTACGGCTTTGCGAATGGATTGGGATGAACATCCCGGAAATTTAAAAACAGTTGCCGACCGTAATTATGCATTGGGAATCAATCGTTTGTTTTACCACGTTTTTGTACATAATCCGTGGACGGACAGAAAACCGGGAATGACTTTGGATGATATCGGAACTTTTTTCCAAAGAGATCAAACCTGGTGGAAACCCGGAAGAGCATTTTTTGATTATTGCCAACGCGTACAATTGCAATTGCAAAAAGGAAATCCCGTGGTTGATTTGGCGGTTTTCATTGGTGAAGATTTACCTTCACGTTCGTTTGTCCCGGACAGATTAGTGCCTTTTATTCCGAATGTTTTTGGGGCAGCACGATTGGAAAGCGAGAAAATCCGTTTGGAAAATGAAGGGCAACCTTCGGCGAATATGCCAAAAGAGGTAACCTATTCTAAAAATGTAACCGATTTATCACAATGGATTAATCCGTTAAATGGTTATCAGTATGATTCGTTTAATGCTGATGTGTTGCTGAACAAAGCCAAAGTAGTAAACGGAAAAGTCACTTTTGAAAACGGAATTCAGTACGGTGCTTTGTTGTTTCCGGGCGTTCATAAATTAGCACCAAACAAAGTGATGACTTTGGTTACTGCCGAAAAAATTCTGCAATTGATTCAGCACGGTGCAACGGTTTTGGTGGGTGAAAAACCCGAAATAATGCTTGGCAATCAATCAGAAGAATTGAAGGCAAAATGGCAAAAAGTAATTGATGCAATTTGGATTACTTCAAACAAATCAAAATGGAAAATTGGTCAAGGAACGGTTATAAAATTACCGTATTTAGGAAATGATTTTACCGAAATTGGGATTCAGCCTGATGTGCTTTTTCCGGATTTGAGCAGAAAAGAAGTAGAGACTTTTGCGTGGACACACCGTCAATCGGAAACTGAAGATTTGTATTTTATTTCGAATCAAAAAGAAGAAAATCGAACGGTGAAAATTTCGTTTAGAATTGTAAATAAAAAACCATTTTGGTACAATCCCGTGACGGATGAAAGTACCGTTTTAACAGATTTTGTAATCGAAAAGGGAAGAACTGTAATTCCGATTCAATTAGATGCTAACGAATCCGGTTTTGTGATTTTTAAAGAAGATTTAAATTCAAAAGTAGCGGAAAAAGCTAAAAATTGGAGTGAATTTGAAACGGTTCAAACTTTAGATGAAAACTGGAATTTGCAATTTGACGAAACTTTCAATGGTCCGAAAGAAATGCAGAAAATCACAAAATTATTCGATTGGTCAACTTCAAAAAATGAAGCTATCAAGTATTATTCGGGAACTGCGGTTTACACGTCAGCATTCAAATGGAAAGGGAAAAAAGGCGAGAAAGTTTGGATTGATTTAGGAGAAATTGCCAACATCGCCGAAGTTAAAATTAATGGCATAGATTGTGGTACCATTTGGACATTTCCGTATCAAACGCAAATTACATCTGCTTTAAAAAAAGGAAATAATATCATCGAAATTAAAGTGACAAACACTTGGGCAAACCGTTTGATGGGCGACCAAAAATTACCCAAAAAAGAGCGATTGACTTGGACTTTGGCGCGCTATCGATTGGAGGGAAGACCTTTGTTGAAGGCAGGTTTATTGGGACCGATTAAGATTGTAAAAGAGAATTAATAAGATGATTTTTTTGTCACATCGAGCGCAGTCGAGATGCAGATAATAGGTTCTCGACTGCGCTCGAACTGACAAATAGAATAATACGAAGTGTAATATAGATTTTATGAAAAAAATACAGCAATTTGGTTTAGGAATTTTAGCCTTTTTAGCAACTTTTCAAATCAACGCCAAAATCAAACTCCCGGCCTTGTTTACCGACAATATGATGTTACAACAAAAATCAAACGCACCCATTTGGGGATGGGCAGAAAAGAATGCCAATGTGGTTATCATAACTTCATGGGATGCGAAAACCTATAAAGTAAAAGCCGATACTTCAGGAAAATGGAAAACCAATTTGCAAACGCCAGCTTTTGGTGGTCCTTATTCGATAGAAGTTGTGGAAGGTAAGGATAAAGTAGTTATCAAAAACGTGTTGATTGGTGAAGTTTGGCTCTGTTCGGGACAATCCAATATGGAAATGCCGTTGAAAGGTTTTCAGGGGCAACCAGTAAAAAATGGAAACGAAACTATAGTTCGTTCTAGTAATAACAATATCCGTTTGATTACCGTTCCGAGAGCGACCGTTCTAGAACCTAAAGAAGATTTTGAAGGGAAATGGGAAGTAGCTTCGCCAAAATCGACATCTAATTTTAGTGCTACGGCTTGGTATTTTGGGTCGTTGTTAAACGAGGTTTTACAAGTTCCTGTGGGAATGATTGTCGTTTCGTATGGTGGTTCAAGTATGGAAGCTTGGATGAACCAGGAAATGTTAAAGGATTTTGCCAGTGCTAAAATTCCAACTACAAAAGAAGATTTAGCTAAAGATCCAAATCGTGTGGCTACGACATTATTTAACGGAATGTTGTCGCCAGTAATTGGTTACGGCATCAAAGGTTGTATTTGGTACCAAGGCGAATCGAATTACGAACGTGCTTCGGAATATTCGGCCTTGTCTCAAAAAATGGTGAGCAGTTGGAGAACTTTGTGGAAACAAGGTGATTTTCCGTTTTATTATTGCCAAATCGCACCGTTTAATTACAAACAATTTCACCCGAAGGATTATGTCGAAAAATACAATTCGGCTTATTTGAGAGAGGCACAGTTGAAGGCTTCAACAGTAATTCCGAATTCGGGAATGGCGGTGTTAATGGATGTGGGCGAAGAAAATAACATTCATCCAATGGACAAAGAAAAAGGCGGAAACCGGTTGGCTTTTTGGGCATTGGCGAAAACCTATGGTTTGGAAGGCTTTGAATATGAAAGTCCGAAATACAAATCGATGGAAATTAAAGATGGTTCGGTTACCGTTTCTTTTGATAATGTAGAAAACGGAATCATGACTTTTGAAAAAGAAGTTGTTGGTTTTGAAATTGCGGGAGAAGACAAAGTTTTTTATCCAGCAAAAACGGTTGTTCGCAGAAAATCAGTGGTGTTGACTTCGGATAAAGTAGCGAAACCTGTGGCAGTACGTTTTTTGTGGAAAGATTTTGCAAAGGCAGAATTGTTTAGCGGAGGTGGTTTGCCGTTGTCGTCTTTCAGGACTGATGAGTGGTAAAAAAAGTTGACAGTTCACAGTTTTTAGTTCACAGTTTGTCATTCCGTAGGAATCTCAGCAACGGGAGTAACCAACTTGGGATTGCTTCGCCAATTCACTATCGTTCGTGCCCTACGGAATGACAAACGAAACTTAAGAAAATGAAATACATAAAATACATACTTTTCTTCATTACGCTTTTAGCAAAAGCGCAAATTCCTGTGCTCAATAATTACAACCAAATCTGGAGTACGCAAAGTAACAATTCATCTGAATCCATGCCGTTGGGTGGTGGAGATATCGGACTGAATGTTTGGGTAGAAAACAACGATTTGTATTTTTATTTTTCGCGAAGTGGCACTTTTGATGAGCACAATACCTTACTGAAATTAGGAAGAGTAAAAGTAAGTTTGAGTCCGAATCCGTTTCAGGGAAATCAAGGTTTCCGACAAGAATTGGATTTGGAAGAAGGCTGTGTGAAAATTTCGCAAAATGACACTAAAATCAAATTGTGGGTAGACGTTTTTAACCCAGTGATTTATGCAGATATCGAAAGTGAACAGCCTGTAAGAATGACGGTTTCGTATGAAAACTGGCGTCATTTTAATCGACCATCTAAAGGAAAAGCGAACAATGCGAATTCATACAAATGGGCACCACAGGGCGAAATTTTCACCTTTAAAGATTCGGTTGCTTTTGATAAAAATAGCATTCAATTTTATCATAAAAACAGAGCTGAAACCGTTTTTGATGTGACTGTAAAACAACAAAAAATGGAGTCGGTAAAAGACCAAATGATGAATCCGTTGTCGCATTTAACTTTTGGCGGAATGCTTTTGGGTAACAATCTAAAAGGAGATGGAACCTACGAAGGAAAGTACCAAAGTACCGATTTCAAGGGCTATAAGTTGTCTTCTTTGAAAGCATCCAAAAAACACGATTTTAAAATTGTATTGGAAACAGTTCAATCTGAAAATATTTCCACTTGGAAAACCAATTTGCAAAGTAGAATTACATCTTCATCAAAAAATAAAACAAATGCGGAAAAACAAACTTTAGCTTGGTGGAAAAACTATTGGAATAGAAGTTTTATTTACACCCAAAAATCAAAAGTTGAAAAAGATTCGGTTTATCAAATCGGACAGAATTATCAACTGTTTCGCTATATGTTGGGCTGTAATGCGTATGGAAAATACCCGACGAAATTTAATGGCGGATTGTTTACAGTAGATCCCGTTTTTACCAATAAAGATTTGGATTTCACACCCGATTTCAGAAATTGGGGAGGAGGAACCATGACACAACAAAACCAACGTTTGGTCTATTTTCCAATGGTAAAAAGTGGCGATTTTGATATGATGAAATCGCAATTGGATTATTATTTACGTCTGCAAAAAAATGCCGAATTGCGTTCGAAAGTGTATTGGAATCACAACGGAGCATCATTTACAGAGCAATTAGAAAATTTCGGATTGCCTAATCCTGCAGAATACGAATGGAAACGCCCAGCGGATTACGACCCGGGAATGGAATATAATGCCTGGCTGGAATACGAATGGGACACGGTTTTGGAATTCTGCCAGATGATGTTGCAGCAAAAAGAATACGCGAACGAAAACATTCAAAAATACAACGGATTTATCATTAGTTGTCTTCGTTTTTTTGATGAACATTACCAATATTTAGCCAAACAAAGAGGTCGTAAAGCCTTGGATGGAAACGGAAAATTAATTCTTTTTCCGGGTTCGGGAGCAGAAACCTATAAAATGGCGAACAATGCCAATAGTACTATTTCGGCTTTGACGGTAATTACAGAAAATCTTTTAAACTTTTCCGAAAATCAGTTGTCCAAAGAAGAAGTGGAATATTTAAAAAGTTTTCAAAAAAGGATTCCGCCTTTGAATTTTGGTCAAATCGAAAACCATAAAGTTTTAGTTCCTGCAAAATCTTGGGAACGAATCAATAACACCGAAGTACCGCAATTGTATCCCGTGTATCCGTGGGGGATTTACGGTATTGGAAAACAGGATTTGCAAACCGCTTTGAACACCTGGAAATACGATGCCGATGCGATTAAATTCAGAAGTCATATTGGGTGGAAACAGGACAATATTTTTTCGGCTCGTTTGGGATTAACTCCAGAAGCAGCCAAATATAATTTACTAAAAATGGCGAATTCCGAAAGACGTTTTCCAGCTTTTTGGGGACCAGGATTTGATTGGGTTCCCGATCACAATTGGGGTGGAGCAGGAATGATTGGTATGCAGGAAATGCTGTTGCAGGAATCCGATGGGAAAATTTATTTGTTTCCAGCCTGGCCAAAAGATTGGAATGTGCATTTTAAATTACACGCCACACAAAATACAACAGTTGAGGTGGAACTTTTAAATGGCGAATTAAAACTTTTAAAAGTAACTCCGAAAGAAAGAGAAAAAGACATAATTAATCTGCTGGGTAAATCTGAAGCAGAAAAAATACAATTAAATTAAAAGAAAAATGGTGAAGAAATTAGTAGGTTCTTTTGCTTTGGCAATGATTTTAGCTTCAAATGCGCAAGCCCAATCATTGGATAAAAAATCGGTGAAAGTAGATTTTGATTTTGCAGGACGACGACTGGAAGAAGTACACGATGTGGGGTATGAATCCTGGGTTTTGAATGAAGTAAAAGAAGCCGAAAAATCATTTAGCGGAATCAATTTTAAATTAAAAGGAAACTTCAATTCCAAATGGTATAAGTTAGGAATGAGTGCGCCTTTTTATAATAGATTGGGAGCAGATGGATTGGTTTCTGCTGAAAATTTGGAATTGACCATTAGTGGATTAACCGAAGGAAACCACACCCTTTTAACGTTTCATAATGCTTTTGATGTGATTACTGGTAAACGTTTTTCGCCAATCAAAATTTATGTCAACGGAAAGTTAGTAGAAACAGTAAACGCTACTCAAAGAGCTAATGCCAAAATTGATGCGACGATGGCGTATTTGAATTTTAGTGTGGATAAATCAAAGGAGGCTAAAATTCGTTTTGAAATTGATCCTACAACAGATCCCAATGTTGTGCAACAAATTGTTATCAACGGATTCGAATTGGATACTCCTAATTTGATGAATCAGGCACGTTCTCCAAAACCTGGAAACAGAGATGAACATTTTGTTGCAACGGATAAAAAAGCAACTTTAGAATGGAACTCTTCTAAAAATGCAGTTTCGCATCAGTTGTATTATGGTGAAAACGAAAAAGCAGTTGCTGATGCCAACGAAAAATCAAAGGAATACAAAGGAAAATTTACTCAAAATAATTTTGAAGTAACTGATTTATATAGCGGTACAACGTATTATTGGAGAGTGGATGCTATTGATGGTAAAGGAAATGTAACAACAGGAAATGTTTGGTCTTTCAAACCTGCACAACTGGCTTTTCCGGGAGCTGAAGGCTATGGGCGTTTTGCTATTGGAGGCCGAGGTGGAAAAGTGGTTGAAGTTACCAACTTAAATGATGATGGGCCAGGAAGTTTACGTGATGCGATTAACCAGGAAATTGGGCCACGCACTATTGTTTTTACGGTTTCTGGAAATATCGAGTTAAAGTCAAGATTAGTAGCCAATCAGCCTTATATAACAATTGCGGGGCAAACGGCACCGGGCGAAGGAATTACAATTACTAGAGCGCCAATTGGGTTAACGGGTGATGATGGAATTGTTCGATTTTTAAAGGTGCGTATTGGTGGCGGAAGAACATTTGACGGAATGGGATTAACGGGTGCCGATTATAGTATTATTGACCATTGCTCGATTAGTTGGACAATTGATGAATCTTTCAGTTCTCGTGGTGCGCATCATATTAGTTTGCAACGCACGTTAATTTCAGAGGCTTTGAATGTAGCAGGACATCATAAATATGGAGAAGGAAAAATGCACGGTTATGCGGCTACTATTGGTGGTGATATCGGAAGTTTTCATCATAATTTATTAGCGCATAATGAAGGTAGAAACTGGAGTATTGGTGGTGGTTTAAATGGTGATGGTTATTACGGAGGAAAAATTGATATCCGAAATAATGTGGTGTACAACTGGGGACATCGTGCTACCGATGGTGGCGCTAATCAGGTGAATTTTGTCAATAATTATTACAAACCGGGAGCTTCTACCAAAATTTTTGTGGCTTTGAATGCTCAAATTGAAGGTGTTGGAAAAGGGAAACAGCAATATTATTTTGATGGAAATGTGATGCCGGGTTATTTTGATGAAAAAAATCAAGACAAGGGAAGAAAGTTTACGTTGTCCAATAACGCCACTGTAGATTATGATGTGTTTTTACCGAAACCCTTTTTTGAATCGTATGTAACGACACAAAGTGCAGATGCAGCTTATAAAAATGTTTTATCTGATGTTGGAGCTACTCAGCCATTTTTTGATAAACACGACCAACGTATTATTGATGAAACTCTTAAAGGAACGTATACTTACAAAGGAAGTAAAAGTGGTTTGGGTGGATTGATTGATAACGAAGCCGATGCAGGAGGTTTTCCAAAATTCACTTCAGAGACGAGAGCTGCTGATTGGGATACCGATCACGATGGATTGCCAAACTGGTGGGAAAAAGCAAAAGGTTTGAATGAGAATTCAAAAGCAGGTGATTTTTCGGATGCGAATTCAGATACTGATAAAGACGGCTTTACCCAACTGGAAGATTATTTGAATTGGATGGCAGAGCCTCATTTCTTTATTGAAAAAGGAGGGAAATTAAAATTAGATGCTAAAGACTATTTCAAAGGATATGAAAATAAACCTTCATTTGCTATTTTAGAAATTAGCAAAGGCAAAGGAGTGTTAAAAGGTTCAGTTATTGAATTTATAGCCTCAAGTGATTCTGGTTTTGGTTCTTTTACGGTAAAAGTAACCGATAAAGATGGCGATTCGATGAGTCGAACTTTTAATGTGTTTGTGAAATAAAATTCTAACCGCAATGGCACAAAGGAAACGCAAGGTTCGCAGAACTTTGTGTACTTTGCGTAATTCTTCGCGAACTTAGCGGTTAACTTTTTTATATAAATAAGATATTCAAAATGAAAAAGAACATCATCATATCCTCTTTATTTCTTTCAACCGTAATCTTTGCCCAAAACAAAGGTTTGGTTGCCAATTCCAACAGTCCGTATTCTAAATTACAGAGTGTAGGAATGCAGGATGTACAATGGACAAACGGTTTTTGGAAAGAACAATTTGATGTAGAAACCCAAAATACCCTGCCGTATATGTGGGACTTGTATCATAATGATGACGTTTCGCATGCTTACGCTAATTTTGAAATTGCAGCCGGAAACAGAAAAGGAACTTTCAAAGGACCTTCTTTTCATGATGGTGATTTTTACAAGATTTTTGAAGGAATGGCGGCAACTTATGCTGTTACCAAAGATAAAAATCTGAACAAAAAAATGGATGAAGCCATTGCGCTGTTTGCAAAAGTCCAACGTAAGGATGGTTATTTGCACACTCCCGTTTTAATTGATGAGCGTTGGGGAACTTTAGGTCCAGAGGAAGTAAAAAAACAATTGGGTTTTGAGAAATACAATATGGGGCATTTGATGACGGCAGCTTGTATTCATTATCGTGCAACCGGAAAAGAGAACTTTTTAAATATTGCCAAAGGCGTTGCCGATTTTTTATATGATTTCTACAAAAAAGCGTCACCTGAATTAGCCCGTAATGCCATTTGTCCGTCACATTATATGGGAATTGTCGAAATGTACCGTACGACAAAAAATCCAAAATATTTGGAACTGGCTAATAATCTGATTGATATTAGAGGAACAACTAACGATGGAACTGATGACAATCAGGATAGAATTCCGTTTAGAAAGCAGACAACTGCAATGGGTCACGCCGTTAGAGCGAATTATTTATATGCCGGTGTAGCCGATTTATATGCAGAAACAGGTGAAAAAAAATTACTGGATAATTTGCAATCGATTTGGGATGATGTAACGTATCGAAAAATGTACATTACCGGAGCTTGTGGAGCTTTGTATGATGGTGTTTCTCCAGACGGCACTTCGTATGATCCAACGGTGGTACAGAAAATTCATCAGGCATACGGAAGGCCTTTTCAACTACCAAACGCAACAGCGCATACTGAAACCTGTGCGAATATTGGAAACGTATTATGGAATTGGCGAATGCTTCAAATTACCGGCGAAGCCAAATATGCAGATATTGTAGAACTGGCTTTGTATAATAGTGTGTTGTCGGGCATTAATTTAGAAGGAAATAAATTTTGCTATAATAATCCCTTGAATGTTTCTAACGATTTGCCTTTTCAGCAACGTTGGGGGAATGAGCGTGAAGGTTATATCGCTTTGTCCAATTGTTGTGCGCCAAATGTTACCCGAACGGTAGCTGAGGTAAATAATTATGCCTACAGTTTTTCAAAAGAGGGCGTTTATGTGAACTTATACGGAAGTAATCATTTGCATTCCACAACAGAAACTGGAGAAAAAATTGAAATAGAACAAACCACGAATTATCCTTGGGACGGAAAAATTACTTTGAAAATAGAAAAAGCACCGAAAAAAGATTTTGCTTTCTTTTTAAGAATTCCAGGTTGGAGCCAAGGAACAGCTATTTCAATTAATGGTAAAAATATAAATGAGGCTATTACTTCAGGTTCGTATCAAAAAATGGCTCAAAAATGGAAAAAAGGAGATGTAATCGAATTGAATATTCCAATGCCGGTTGAGGTAATGCGAGCCAATCCGTTGGTGGAAGAAGTAAAAAATCAGTTGGCAGTAAAACGTGGGCCGATTGTGTATTGTTTAGAATCGAATACGCTACCGGCCAATACCAGTGTAAATGATGTAACGTTAGATGTCAATTCTAAATTCACTACCGATTTTGTAAAAGTGGCTAACAGACAATTGTTGCATATAACTGCTAATTCATTTATTACTCCGGATAATTCTTGGGATAAAAAATTATACAAACCTATTTCGACAAAAGACAATAAAGAATATAAGGTGAAATTAATTCCGTATTTTGCGTGGGGAAATCATGGCAAAGGAGAAATGTCTGTTTGGTTATCGCATTAAAATAAATTACCATGTAAGAATTAAGAATTAAGAATTAAGAATTAAGTTGAAATTTACATGCCTTAAATATCTTATATGGTTTAAAAAAAAATAAAACTATGAAATATATTGTAACACTATTTTTATCATTTAGTTCGCTTTTTTTATCGGCACAAACCACCGATAACCGATTTGAATTAACCGTAGCACAAGACGGTTCAGGAGATTTTAAAACCATTCAGGAAGCGATCAATAAAGTAAGAGATCATGCCGAGAAAAGAGTTGTGATCACGATTCAAGCGGGAACATATAATGAAAAAGTAGTAATCCCTTCTTTCAAAAGAAATATTACGTTGAAAGGAGCTGATAGGGAGAAAACCATTATATTGTTTGATGACTATTCCGGAAAACCTTTCCGAGGCATTGATGTTACGGGCGATACAAAATTTAGCACCTATACTTCGTACACTTTATTCGTTCAGGGCAATGATTGTTCTTTAGAAAATTTGACGATTCAAAATACAGCTGGGAGAGTAGGTCAGGCTGTGGCTCTGCATACCGAAGGCGACAGGGTTTCTGTAAAAAATTGTTCCATTTTAGGGAATCAGGATACTTTGTATTTGGCAAAAGCAGGCACTCGAAATTATTTTGAAAATTGCTTTATTAACGGTACAACCGATTTTATTTTTGGCGCAGCAACGGCTTATTTCAAAAACTGCACGATTGAAAGTCTGACGAATTCGTATATCACAGCAGCCTCAACGTATCAGGAGGATGCTTACGGTTTAGTATTTGTGGATTGTAAATTAATTGCGAAAGACAATACGGTAGATAAAGTTTTCTTAGGCAGACCTTGGAGGCCTTATGCGCAAACCGTTTTTATCAATACCGAAATGGGAAGCCACATTCTTCCGGAAGGCTGGAATCCTTGGAAAGGCGACAAAAATTTTCCAGATAAAGAAAAAACTGTTTTTTATGCGGAATATAACAGCAAAGGTGAAGGAGCTAAAGATTTGTCGAAAAGAATATCCTGGTCGCATCAATTGAAAAAATCGGATCTTAAAAAGTACGATTTAGAAAAAGTTTTAAAAGGTTGGAAGCCATAAAAAAAACTTTTACATGCTTACAAAGTGCTCTAGAGAATTTTAGAGCACTTTTTTTTATGTTTTGTTGTAAACAGATCCTCTAGAAAGAGCATGAATTCAATTTTATAGTTTAATTTTACGATAACGTTATAGTTGAAATTTACACCAAAAAGCTTTTGTCAGAATAAATCTGTTTTGTTTAATATTATTTTTCTTTCATTTTTGTTATCTTTCGTCAAAACTAAATCAACGAAAATATTTTTTAATTACTTGATTTTGTACTGTAATTGTGTTTATTTTATTGATTATTAGTGTTTTAGATGTTGTGTTTTAACATTCTTGAAAAATTGACACTGTTTTTGTTAAACTTTGAATATTTGATATTTTTTTAATGTAAAATTTTGAATATTAGCTATTATTTATTCTTTTTTTTATGTTATATGAATTTTATTTTCCTTTTTAACTAGAGTATTGGTTAAAAGCAGGATAGAGCAGGATAGTCATGCAGGTCTATACCTTTATTTTTGAGGGAAATAATAAATGTGATTTAAACATTTAATAGTTTTAACACATATCAAGGTTTAATTTACGTACTTATTTTAAATACAAACCAAACTAAATTAATAACTAAAATCAAAAATTTATGAAACAAGCACTTACAAAAAGATGTAGTGTTATTTTATTTGTACTGATGAGTATGTTGGGATTTTCTCAAAGCTCGTGGTCGCAAGTAAAAATTACCGGAACAGTTACCGATGAAGGTGGGGCACCTATTCCAGGGGTAAATGTAACTGAAAAATCGACCAAAAATACTTCGGTTACAGATTTCAATGGGGGCTATCAAATTGAAGTTGCTAAAGCCGATGCTACTTTAGTCTTTTCCTTTATAGGTATGAAGAAAGAGGAGTTGCCTTTAGCTGGAAAAACGGTTTTAAATGTTCGAATGAAAGACGATGCGAATCAACTTGAGGATGTTGTAGTAGTAGGTTATGGTGAGCAGAAAAAACAAAAATTAACAGGTGCGATTGTTCAAATAGATCCTTCTCAGGTTCAGGATTTACCAGTTTCTAATTTATCGGAATCTTTAAGAGGATTAGTTCCGGGATTGTCTGTTTCTGGTGGTTCAGGAAGACCAGGAGATGCAGCTGCACTACAAATTCGTCAAACCTTTAGCTTTTCTAAAGACGGAGGAACGAATATTCCGTTGATTGTTATTGATGATATGGTACAGGTAGATCCTGTGAACGGTAAACCAACTTTAGAAACATTCAATCGTTTAGATCCTACGGAAGTTGAAAGTATTACCGTTTTAAAAGATGGTTCTGCTGCTATTTATGGTGCTCGTGCGGCTCAAGGGGCAATTGTTGTAAAGACCAAAAGAGGTAAAGTGGGGGCTACAAAATTGTCATATTTAAGTCAGTTCTCTGTAAATGACGCTATTAGTCATGCGAAAACCATGAATGCTTATGATTATGGTTTGTGGTCTAATCGTTTTTTAAGTGCTAAAAATAATGATCAAGCAAGATTATTTTCGGCAGATGAATTGGAACAAATGAAAAGTTTGAATTACGATTGGTTAAAAGAGGCATGGAAACCAGCTATTCAACAAAAACACGCTTTAAATGTGAGTGGCGGAACGGAGAAAGCCACCTATTTTGCTAGTGCTACGTATTTTACGCAAGGAGCAAACTTAGGAAAACAAGATTATAATAAATGGACTTTTAGAACAGGGTCAAATATTAAAATATCAAACTCTTTAGATTTTTCCGCTGCTATTTCGGCCAATACAACCGATCTTGAAAAATCTTTTACGAAGGCTTCAGCAAATATTAGTGATGGTAGTTACGGATCATTAGCGGGTGGAGGAGAACAAGCTGATTATGGGTATTTACTCCATATGCCTAAATACATTCCTATTACTATGGACTATAAAGGTCAAGAATATTACACTTCGCCATTTCCTCGTACCGATCGTAATTTAGGTGCGCCTAATAATAGAACTATTGCGGGATGGAATTATTTTGCGACTTTAGACAATGGTTCGAAGCAAACTACAAATGATTTTTCGTATAATGTAAATATGTCTATTAATTACAAAGTGCCTTTTGTAAAGGGATTATCTCTTAAAGGAACTTATGCTAGAACGGAGTTTACGAATGACACAGAGCAGGTGCAATTGCCTTTTGATTTGGTGAGAATAAAAAATTACGAAAAAGAAGGGTATCATCTTGCTAGTGCTGCCGAAGAAAAAAATATGGAAGTAAAAACCAATACTTCAAACGCAAGGGTTGCTTATAATACGTCTTTTAATAAAAGTGTACAATCTAACTTTTTTATTAATTATAATAGAACTTTTGGTAATCATGATATTCAAGCGATGGCAGGTGTTGAAAAATCTGAGAATGATTATACTAATAGAACGTTATTGTATGAAGGTACTGGTAAAGATTATGGTGGAACTTATCAAACCGCTGGTACCCTTTCAACCTCAAATTCTATTGCAACAAAAGGAGAATCTGGAACATTATCCTATTTAGGGCGTGTTAATTATAGTTTTAAAGATCGTTATATAGTTGAATTTTTATTCCGATCGGATGCTTCAACAAAATTTGCACCAGAAAACTATTGGGGATTCTTTCCATCAGCACAATTCGGTTGGATTATGTCTAAGGAAGATTGGTTTCAAAATGCTTTGCCAGGAATTGATTTCTTAAAACTACGTTATTCGATTGGTAAAACGGGTAGAGATAATGTTCAGGCTTGGAGATGGGATCAATACTATGATATCATAACAGATAAAGGCTATCAATTTGGTAGTAATGGAGGTCTTTTAGGAACAGGTCTTTCTCCAAAAGTAAATCCGAATCGTAATGTAGGTTGGGATGCTGTTATAAAAAATAATATTGGACTTGATTTTAATGTGTTGCGTAATCGTTTACAAGTAAGTATCGACTACTATATAGATAAAAATGATGATATGCTAACTTCAATGGCAAGTTCGGTAGGAGTGCCAATTTCAGTAGGAGGAGCTTTTGCAGAAGAAAATTATGCTAGAGTAGATGCATGGGGTACAGAGTTTAGCGTTAATTGGAGCGACAAAGCGACTGAAAATTTAAGCTATAATGTAGGGGTCAACTTTGGATTTAATGGTAATGAGGTAAAAAAATATCCAGAGCAAGCTTTAAAACATCCTTCATTCAACATCACACAAGAGGGAGCGTCTACATTCTTCCCAACTTGGGGTTTTAGAACTTGGAAAGGAACATCTACAGGAGATGGTATTTTGAGAACAGATGAGGATATCACCAATTATTGGAATTATTTAACAGAAAGAGCAACTGCTGCAGGTACAACTCCTATGTTTAATAAAATAACCGATATTTCGGGTATGCAAAAAGGGATGCTAGCTTACGAAGATGTTGGCGGACAATTTAATTCTACTACTGGTGAGCAAGCTGGTGCTGATGGAAGAATTGAAAAAAACAATGATTACGTAAAATTGGTTGATAATAGCAGAACGTATGGCTTTACAACGAATTTCGGAATCAAGTATAAAGGCTTTTTTGCTAGAACTCAGATAGCAACATCATGGGGAGGCTTCCGTGATATTGATGTAGTGAAACAAGGGACGTCTTCATCACACAATATGTGGAGTCATGAAAGTTTCTTGACGGACATGTACGGTAGTGATAATATTGATGGAAGATATCCAAATATCGCGTTTTATGATGATGAAATGGTTGGTGCACCTTCTGATTTTTGGCAATTGGATACTTTTCGTTGTACTGTTAGAAATTTAACTTTAGGATTTTCGTTACCTAAAGATGTATTGTCTAGCATTAATATTCAAACGTTTACGATTGGACTAACAGGTAATAATTTATGGGATTTATACAATCCGTATCCTGATCATTACCGTAATATGTATGATAGCCCATATATGCCATATCCTACATTGAGAACTTGGTCATTAAACGTAAACTTAACTTTCTAATTTTAATTATTACAAAATCATGAAATTTAATATAAAATCAATTTTAACACTAGCCATGGCAGCTGTACTAAGTGCTTCATGTAGTGATAATTTTCTAGAAGAGAAAAAAAACTATAACCAAACCGACGATTCTTTCTATGAAAGTCAAGAACAAACCGGATGGTATGTAAATAATTTGTATTACGATTTTTTCTCGGCATATAAATCGCCTACTCTTAATACAACGGGATTGTATAATGATACCAATTCAAGATTAACCGAAGAAATTGGAGGAGTTTATGATTTGACAAATCCGCAATTAACTTTGGTGAATTCAGTCGATGGTTCAGGTTACTACGGTAAGTCCTTATCTGATAAAACTCAAAATGATCCGTACAACCGTATTAGAGATTGTAATAGTTTTTTAGCAGAAATTGACGTGAAAGGGGCTGATCTAGACCAGACTTTTCGTAATCGATGTAAAGGACAGGTATATTATTTAAGAGCGCTTCAATATTATGATTTGATGCGTGTTTATGGTGGTGTACCTATTGTTACTACTGTTGAAAATGCAGTATCTAATGACGAAGCAATTAAATTGCCAAGAGCTTCTGTAACAGAGGTTGTAAATCAAATTATAGCTGATTTAGACATGGCTGCTTCCTTATTGCCTGGTAAATGGGATTCTACAGATTATGGACGCTTTACAAAAGGTGCTGCTTTAGCCCAAAAGTCTAGAGTATTATTAACGTATGCTAGTCCACTGTTTAACAAAAATTGGGACTCTTCAACAGAGCGTTGGGAAAAAGCTTTAGCGGCTGGTTTAGCTGCCGAAAATCAATTAACTGCTGATGGTTATGGCTTGTATGGTAATTCTGCTAAGCAATGGCAAGATATGTTTGTAATTGATAATGCTTTTTGTCCTGAAGCAATTACGGTTCAATTAATGGGTACAGGTAATACAAATGTTTACTTAAACAATTCTTGGGAAAAAACAATCCGTTTAGTTTCTCAAGGTGGTACGGGAGCCTTAGAAGCTCCAAAAGAAATGATTGATTTGTTTCCTATGGCCGATGGATCAAAACCTACAAGTGCCAATCAATATGATCCTTTTTTGTTCTTCAAAAATCGTGATCCACGTTTTTATAGAACCTTTGCTTTTTCGGGTATGAAATGGGGATATAAAGAAAATGCGAATAGTGTAGCTTGGTCTTACCGTTGGTTAGATGCTAGTGGTAAAGCAAATTTTAGTGATAATAATCAAGAAAACAGTCCTGCCTATGTTCGTAAAATGACCAATGTTGCAGTTACAAATGCGAATTCTTATCAATATTCGGGTACTGATATTTTTGAGTATCGATATGCAGAATTGCTGTTAAATATAGCCGAATGTTATGCCGCATTGGGTAATACAGCGAGTACAATATCTTATCTTGGAAAAATTAGAAACCGAGTAGGAATTCCTTCTGCCAATAATTATGGTATAGGAACATTAGCCGATAAATATGCTGCAATAGCGGCTTGTTTATACGAACGTCAAATTGAATTAGCTTATGAAGGAAAGCGTTTTTATGATGTACAACGTTGGATGTTATATAGTGATGAAGCAGTTAATGGTGTGGTTAATAACACTTGCGCAAAATTAGGATTAACTCCGATTAATGGTACAAAACGTACCGGACATTATTTGCAGTACAAAAATGTAGCCACAGCAACTGATCCTTTAACAGCTGCAAGAGCTTCAATAAGTGTTGATCCAGATTCTGCTAATTTTCAAACACAATTGAATACGTTAGCTGCCTTTTACACAACTAATTTTGTTTTAGCTGATTTAGTAACACCAATGGATAATGTTAATAAGACAGAGGTAACCATTAAATTTAATCCTAATTATTATATAATGGGATTGAATTCAGAAGCTTTAACACAAAACCCATGGTTAAAGCAGACAATAGGTTGGAATGATGCATCCAATGCTCAAGGAATCTATAATTACCAAGAATAATTTTTTTACTTAATAATAAACCAACTCACCTGTTCTCCCTAAGAGACAGGTGATTTGGTTATAAAATGCCACAATAATGAAAATTTCTATGAAAAATTGCTCTTTGAAAATGATGTTATTAGTAGGATTAGGGATGAGCAGTTCCATGCTTTTTGCCCAATACCCGAAAATTTCGCCAGAAGTAAAAGCAAGAGAAGACTCAATTAAAGCTGCGGCTGAAAAATTGTCTAATGAAGCTTGGGAAAAAGCAAAAGTAATTGTCGAACAAGAAGCGAGTCAGGGTAAGCCCTATATTCCGTGGGCATCTAGACCTACCGATTTGCCACAAGCGTCTATTCCTGCTTTTCCAGGTGCTGAAGGAGGAGGAATGTACAGCTTTGGCGGTCGAGGCGGTAAAGTAATTACCGTTACCAGTTTGGAGGATCGCGGTACGGGAACCTTACGCGAAGCTTTAGAAACAGGTGGAGCCCGTATAATAGTGTTTAATGTTTCGGGAATTATCAAATTAAATAGTCCTTTAATTGTTCGCGCGCCTTATGTAACTATTGCAGGTCAAACCGCTCCTGGCGATGGAATTTGTGTGGCTGGTGAAACCATTTGGGTCGATACGCACGATGTTGTAATTCGTCACATGCGTTTTCGTCGTGGCGAAACTTTCGTAGGCCGTCGTGATGATGCTATCGGAGGAAATCCTGTAGGAAACATCATTATGGATCACGTTTCGGGTACTTGGGGATTAGATGAAAACATGTCTTTTTACCGTCATATGTATAATGATGGTATGCCAGGTTCTAAAGACCAAAAATTACCAACGGTTAATGTAACCATTCAGAATAGTTTATTTGCCGAAGGATTAGATACTTACAACCATGCCTTTGGAAGTACTTTAGGCGGCGAAAATTGCTCTTTTTTACGCAATTTATGGTCTTCTAATACCGGAAGAAATCCATCTATTGGCTGGAACGGAATTTTCAACTTTGTAAATAATGTTATTTTTAATTGGTACAATCGTTCTATTGATGGGGGTGACTATACAGCCAAATACAACATCATTAATAACTATTTCAAACCAGGTCCAGTAACCAATTTAAACGAACCAATTAGTTACCGTATTTTAAAACCAGAATCGGGCAGAAGTAAGTTGCCTTATTTGGTTTTTGGTAGAGCGTATGTTAACGGAAATGTGGTGGAAGGAAACAAAAAAGTATCCAAAGACAACTGGGATGGTGGTGTACAGATGGAAAATAAAAAAGGTGAATTAATGAGTTTTGAAGAAGCTTCCACTTATTTCCCTAAAATGAGAGTCAACGAGCCAATGCCAATGCCGTGGTTTGATAAAATTATGAGTGCCGAAGAATCATACGATTATGTGCTTAAAAATGCAGGAGCGACTTTGCCATTAAGAGACCAAGTAGACAGCCGAATTGTACGTGTGGTAAAAACCGGAAAACCAGAGTATATTGAAGGTTTAGATCCGAGTTCTTTTTATCAATTTGAACACCGTCGTTTAGGGCAGGATTCGTATAAGTTAGGAATTATTACAGATATTTCTCAAGTGGGCGGTTATCCAGAATACAAAGGAACGCCTTATACCGATTCGGATAAAGACGGTTTGCCAGATGCTTACGAGAAAAAACACAAATTAAATCCAAATGATGCGTCGGATGCGACTATCGATTCGGATAATGATGGTTACACGAATATCGAAGAATACATTAACGGTACCGATCCTAAAAAGAAGACCGATTGGACAGATTTGAAAAACAATCGCGATACGTTAACAAAATCATTGCTTAATTAATTTATTAAGTTCTATTTGCTGCATTCTTACTTCATTTTTTGGTGAAGTAAGAATGTTTTTTTAAAATTTACAAACCCCTACATGATGTTACTAAAAAAAATAACGCTAATCGGATTGTTTATGCTAGCAGCAATTCCCGCAATGGCACAGCAAAATTTGGATCCAGAATATATAAAAGTTACCGAAGAACGTGCGGCCAAAATTGTCGATAAACTGGACTTACACGATACTAAAACTCAAAAAGAAGTCACGCAAACCATTGCCGAACAATATCAAAATTTGAGTCGTATTCAAGAAAAAAAAGAGGCAGATGTAAAAGAGATAATGGCTTCTGCTCTTAACGAAGAAGATCAAAAAGCAAAAGTTGAAAAAATTACTGCTAAATCAGATAAGTCAATTACCAAATTACACAAATCTTATTTGAAAAAATTAGGTAAAAATTTAAATGAAGACCAAATTACCGCTGTAAAAGACGGCATGACCTACAATGTTATGCCCAATACTTATGCGGCCTTTCAGGATATGATTCCCAATTTAACCGCACCTCAAAAAAAATACATTTACGATGCATTGGTCGAAGCTCGTGAACATGCTATGGATGCTGGAACATCTAAAGAAAAACACGCTTGGTTTGGTAAATATAAAGGGCGTATCAACAATTATTTGTCAAAAGAAGGTTACGATTTAAATAAAGAAAGTACCGATTGGCACAAACGCTTGGAAGAAAAAGAAAAGAATAAAACAAAGGAATAATTTTTGTTCTATTAACTAAAAAGCAATCTTATGAAATATTCTTTTCTGCCTAAAAAAATAACCACCTTTTCTTTTTTCATCTTTTCTATTGCACTTTTTGCACAATATCCCGAAATTCCTAAAGAATCACAGGATAAAACAGATGCTATGATGAAATCCGAAAGTGCGCGCTTGGATGAAATTTGGAAAGACAACGAACACATTATTAAAGCCGAAGCCTTACAAGGGCGACCTTATGTGCCTTGGGCTGCCGTTCCAACCGATTTAGTATTTGCAGATATTCCTGCATTTCCGGGAGCTATGGGAGGCGGTGCGCAAACACCCGGTGGTCGTGGTGGTAAAATTTTTGTGGTGACTAGTTTGGAAGATAGCGGAAAAGGAACTTTTCGAGAAGCGCTAGAATCTGTTGGAGCTAGAACCGTAGTTTTTAATGTTTCGGGAATTATTCAACTTAAAAAACCAATTACCGTTCGGGCGCCTTATATTACCATTGCAGGTCAAACCGCTCCGGGTGACGGAATTTGTATTGCGGGCGAATCCGTTTTATTGGATACGCATGATATCATCATTCGTTACCTTCGTTTTCGTCGTGGTGCAACTGATGTTACGCGTCGCGATGATGCCTTAGGAGGAAATGTTATCGGAAATGTAATTATTGATCATTGTTCGTTGAGTTGGGGATTAGACGAAAATATTTCGTTATATCGTCATCAATTTCAAGTGAATGAAAAATCAAAATTAGAAAAATTGCCTGCTGTTAATGTCACCATACAAAATACGATTTCTTCAGAAGGATTGGATACATACAATCACGCTTTTGGGAGTACTATTGGAGGTTTGAATAGTATGTTTATTCGCAATTTATGGGCCGATAATATTTCGAGAAATGCTTCTGTTGGAATGTTCGGAAGTTTTAACTTTGTTAATAATGTGATTTTCAATTGGTGGAACCGTACCCTTGATGGAGGGGACTATCGTTCGCAATACAACATCATCAACAATTATTTCAAACCGGGTCCTATTACGCCAATCGATCAGCCAATTCGATACAGAATCATCAAGCCAGAATCAGGTTACATCAGCCCCAAACAATTTGGAAAAGCTTATGTTGACGGAAATTTTATCGTGAATTCTCCTGAAGTAACGGCAGATAATTGGAACGGTGGTGTGCAATTGGAAGATTTATCGCCTGAGGCAACCCAAGATTTTTTAGCCCAAATC
Organism: Flavobacterium agrisoli; assembly: GCF_016522065.1. GTDB lineage: Bacteria > Bacteroidota > Bacteroidia > Flavobacteriales > Flavobacteriaceae > Flavobacterium > Flavobacterium agrisoli. Next base: position 212,203 of record NZ_JAEHFV010000006.1, read on the forward strand.
AAACAAAACAAAGCATTCAAAATGCCTCCTGTTTCTATCATGAAAGCAGAGCAAGCGTATGACTATGTTTTGGAAAATGTGGGTGCTACTTTACCAAAACGTGATGGTGTTGACGAAAGAATCCTAAAACAGGTTCGTACCGGAAAAATCGAGGTGAAAGACGGTTTGGAAAATACAATTGGTAAGGAATTTATTAAAAGAAGATTACCTGCCGATTCTTATAAAAAAGGAATCATCACTCATCCTGATCAAGTAGGCGGTTATCCGGAATACAAAGGAAAAGCCTATAAAGATTTGGATAATGACGGAATACCGGATGCTTGGGAAAAGAAATTCGGTTTAAATCCAAACGATGCTTCCGATGCAAATAAAGATATGAACGGCGATGGTTATACTAATATCGAGAAATATTTTAACGGAATTGATCCAACGCAAAAAGTTGATTGGACCAAAACAGAAAATAATACAGATCCGTTGAAAAAGGCATTATTGCAGTAAGTATAGAGCTTAGAGAATAGAGACAAGAAGCAAGATATTTGATATGAATTTAAACGATTGCTTCTTGTCTCTATCTTCTAAAAAATAAAAATAGAATGAACTTCAATTACTTTAAAAATAGAATCGCTCTTCAAAAAGATAAAATAATTTTGTCTGGTTTTGTGCTGCTTTTTAGCATTCAAATAGGAACTTCTCAAAACACATTTCCCGATATTACAAAAACCAAAGAAGGAAAGTTAGAACGTACAGCCGATGCAAAAGGAAACCAAATTCCTGATTTTTCTTTTGCGGGTTATAGGGCTTCTACTGTTGCTCTCCCCGATGTGGGTATAAAAACTTTTGTACCGCATATTTCGGGAGATGCAACCGCTACGATTCAGGCTGCTGTGGATTATGTTTCTAAATTAAAAGCGGATAAAAACGGTTTTAAAGGAACGGTTCTTTTGGATAAAGGTGTTTTCAAAGTTTCGGGCGAAATTATTTTGAAAGAAACTGGAGTTGTACTTAGAGGAAGCGGTTCAGGAACTAACGGAACGACTCTTTTAGGTACTTCTATAAATCGAAAAGCGATTGTCAATATCACTGGAATTAATAATCGAGTTTTTAAAGATTCAGTTGGTTTAGCCAATAATTTTACTCCGTTGGGAGCCATGCAGCTTTCGGTTAAAAATGCAGCAAAATTTAAAAAAGGCGATCATGTTGTAATCAATACGCCCATCGCTAAAAATTGGATTGAACTTTTAGGAACTGCCGATTTTGGTGGTGAAAGTGGATGGATTGGATGGAAAGCAGATGATTTTATTATCCGTGCCGATCGTGAAATCACGGCTGTTGAAGGAAATAAAATTACGCTAGATGCGCCTTTAACTAATGCATTAGACGAAGAATTATCCAAATCGACTGTTGTTTCGTATGATTGGGCTGGCCGAATTAATAGCATCGGAATCGAAAATTTGACCTTAAAATCAGTTTATGATACCACAAATCCAAAAGACGAGCAACACCGTTGGTACGGAATTTCGATAGAAAATGCGGAAGATATTTGGGTACGTCAGGTTAATTTTGAACAGTTTGCTGGAGGAGCGGTTTCTATTTTAAAAACGGCCAAAAGAATTACGGTTGAAGATTGTTTGGCATTGAACCCCATTTCAGAAATTGCAGCTTTTAGAAGAAATACTTTTTATACGGAAGGACAACAAACTTTATTTCAACGTTGTTATTCGGAGTTTGGGTATAATGATTTTGTGGTTGGAGGATATGCTACGGCAGGACCAAATGTTTTCTTGCAATGCGAATCACATTTGCCATTTAGTTTTAGTGGTTCCGTTGGAAGTTGGGCAACGGGAATTCTATTTGATGTTACTTCAATTGATGGAAATGCCATTAGTTTCAAAAACAAAGAACAAGATGCCAGAGGCCTTGGGTGGAATGTTGCCAATAGCGTAATTTGGGAAACGTCGGCCTCGAAAATTGAAAATTATAATCCACCAACCGCCAACAACTGGGCTTTTGGTGTTTGGGCGCAATGGGCAGGAAACGGACATTGGAAAGATGTAAATAACCATATCAGTCCGAGAAGTTTGTTTTATGCTTTATTGGAACAGCGTTTGGGTAAATTGCCAATGCAACCGCAAATTTTGGATTTAGGTTCAGAGCCATCATCGAGTCCAACCTTAGAACAAGCAGCCGAATTAACTGCTCAGGCTTATAAATTAAACGAAACATTAAAAGAGTTTATTGAAAAAGCATCTGTTCGAAATCCGATTTCGATTGACTATAAAAAAGCCAAACGCATTTCTGAGGTAAAACCCAAAGAAGAATCGCTAAATTCTGAAAATAAAATGGGTATTAAAAACGGATGGCTAGTTGCTTCAAAAGGAGTAATTACGGGAGAAGTGATTGATGTACCTTGGTGGCGCGGTAGTTTACGCGAATCGGAAATTGCCAAATCAAGACCTCATATTACGCGTTTTGTTCCCGGACATTATGGATTGGGTTACACGGATAATCTGGAAGAAACGGTGAATTATTTAGTCGAAAATAATAAATCGGCAATCGATCATAATTACGGATTGTGGTACGAACAACGCATGGCCGATCACGAGCGTATTCGCCGAATTGATGCCGATGTTTGGGCTCCTTTTTACGAACAGCCTTTCGACCGAAGTGGACAAGGAACCGCTTGGGATCATTTAAGTAAATACGATTTAACCCATTACAATGCCTTTTATTGGAACCGATTGAAAACTTTTGCCGAATTAGCCGCTCAAAAAGACAAAGTGTTATTAAACGAAGCTTATTTTCAGCACAATATTTTAGAAGCGGGAGCTCACTGGGCAAGTTCGCCTTGGCGTCCTGCGAATAACATCAATACAACCGGTTTGCCGGAACCTCCACCTTATGCGGGTGATAAAAGGATTTTCTTAGCAGAACAATTTTATGATGTAAAAAATGAGAATATCCGAAAACTACATGTTGCTTTTATCGAGAAAAATTTAGAGAATTTCAAAGACAACGCAAACGTTCTGCAACTAACAAGTGCCGAATATACCGGGCCTTTGTCTTTCATGGAATTCTGGATTGATGTTATCGCGAACTACGAAAAGGCGAATAAAAACGAATCTAAAATTGCGTTGAGCGCCACCAAAGATGTTCAGGATGCTATTCTGAATGATGCTTCAAGAGCCAAAATCGTTGATGTAATCGATATTCGTTATTGGTATTATAAGGAGGACGGAAGTTTATACGCACCCGAAGGTGGAAAAAACTTGGCTCCGCGGCAGCACGCGAGAAAGATGAAAACCGGAAAAGAAACGCTTGAACAAACCTATCGTGCCGTTCGAGAATACCGAGAAAAATATCCTGAAAAGGCTGTTATTTATTCTACAATGGGATCACCACGATTTGGATGGGCTGTTTTAATGGCGGGAGGTTCTTTGTCAAATGTTCCAAAAATTTCAATTACAGGGTTTTATCAATCACTTGAAAAAATGACGTGTAAAATTAACACTTCTTATACTGATTCGGTATGGAAATTGCAGGATGAAGGCAAAAGTTATCTTTTTTATAAAAACAAAAATGAAGATTTTTCAATTGATTTAAACCATTACAAAGGGATATTCGAAGTTTTTGCTATTAATGCCGAAACAGGAAAAGCAATGCAATTGGAAGACATAAAAGGAGGGAGTTCAGTAGATTTTCCAACTTCTTTAACGAATGAAAAAGTACTTTTTGTTGTGAAAAAATAAAAAAATAAATAAGTCTGCTCCCGATAGCTATCGGGACTGCGTGCAAAATTATAATACACAGTCTAGAAATAAATCATTTTAATCATTCTAAATCTGTGGCAAAAGAAAAAAACATAATTCAAAATAAATATAAAATGAACCTGAAATCCATTTTCGCCTTGTGTATAAGCTTTGTGTTGACTGCACAAACTGGTTTTTCGCAATCCAAGAATTTGCCAAAATTAAGAGTATCAGAGAACAAACATTATTTGGTTACCGAAGACGGAAAACCATTCTTTTGGCTGGGTGATACAGGCTGGTTAGCATTTAGTAAACTGGATAGAGAAGGTGTGAATAAATATTTTGAGGATCGAAAAGCCAAGGGTTTCAATGTAGTTCAGGTTATGGTTTTGCATAATTTGAATGCAGTAAATGTCTACGGTGATCAAGCATTAATGAATGATAATGTGGCCGATCAAATTACATCACCGGGTAATGATCCGAATGATGCATCGGAATATGATTATTGGGATCATATCGATTATACTTTGGATATGGCTCAAAAAAACGGAATTTACGTTGCGATGGTTCCGGTTTGGGGAACTAATGTTTCTAAAGGCGATAAGGTAAGTAAAGAACAAGCGACTAAATACGCAAAGTTTTTGGCCGACCGATACAAAAAGAGAACCAATATCATTTGGTTAAATGGAGGCGATACCAAAGGAAACGAATTTCAGGATATTTGGAATGCCATTGGAAACACCATTAAAAAGTCAAATCCAGATCAGTTAATGACTTTTCACCCATTTGGTAGAACCGATTCTTCAGAGAATTTTCATAATGCAAGTTGGCTGGATTTTAATATGTTCCAATCCGGACATAAAACTTATGCTCAGGAAACGGATCCTACCGCTTTTAAAGAAGACAATTACAAATTTGTGTTGAGAGATTGGGATTTAAAACCGACTAAACCAACTTTGGACGGAGAACCATCTTATGAAGGAATTCCTCATGGTTTACACGATACTTTACAGCCAAAATGGAATGCAAATGATGTGCGTCGTTACGGCTATTGGTCGGTACTTTCGGGTGGTGCGGGTTATACTTATGGACATAGTGCCGTAATGCAATTTTTCAGAAAAGGGGATAAGCCAGCCTACGGAAATAAAGTGTTTTGGTACGATGCTATCAATGATACTGGAGCCGGACAAATGATTTACATCAAAAAATTAATGGAAGAGTTTCCTTTTACCGAAGGTATTGCCGATGTTTCATTAATTGCCAACCAAGGTGAAAAATATGATTATGTACCTGTTTTTAAAGGAAAAAATTATGCGTTACTATATACCTACAACGGAAGAAAATTGAAAGTGAACTTGGGGAAAATTTCAGGTAATAAAGTAACTGCAACCTGGTATAACCCAAAAAATGGAGAAAAAACAACCATTGGAACTTTTGATAATAAAGGAGCAAAAGAATTTCAACCTTCTGGGAAAAAAGAAGACGGAAACGACTGGGTTTTAATTTTAACATCAAATAAATAAAAAATATTTCTCGCAGATTTTGCAGATCAAGCAGATAAAAAATCCCGCACAATCTGCTAAATCTGCGAGAGCCAAAAATTAAACACAATGAAAATCAAAAGCATCATAATAATTCTTTTCTTCATCACCGGACTCAACAGTGCTTTCGCAAATGATGGTTGGATTAATATTTTGAACGAAGGCGGAAACAATAAAGGGAAATTGTGTACTTCGGCTATTCAAAAAGCCATTGAAAAAGCTTCAAAAAATGGAGGAGGAACAATATTTTTCCCGGCAGGAGAATATTTGACAGGACCAATTGTTTTAAAAAGCAATATTACGATTCACTTGGATTCGGGCGCTTTATTAAAGTTCTCTCAGAATTTTGACGACTATTTACCTTTTGTAGAAATGCGTTACGAAGGAATTGTGATGCAAACATTCTCGCCTTTATTTTATGCGAAAAATGTTGAAAATATTGCTATTACCGGGCGTGGAATTATTGACGGGCAAGGTAAAGCTTGGTGGGAAGAAGTGTACCGAATTGAATCGGCTAAAGAACCACTGCCGTTAACCAAATGGCAAAAAATGTGGGTAGAGCAAAACCAAAACATCCAATATGAAGCTTATTACAAAAGAACTATCGATAAAAAGTTTTTCCGTCCGGCTTTTTTTCAGGCTTTCGAATGTAAGAACATTTTAATTGAAGGAGTTACTTTTAAAAACTCTCCTTTCTGGACCGTAAATCCTGTGTTTTGTGATAACGTTACCATCAATGGAATTACGATCAACAATCCATATTCGCCAAATACTGACGGAATCAATCCATCTTCTTGTACGAACGTACATATTTCAAATTCGCACATCAGTGTTGGTGATGATTGTATTACTATTAAATCTGGGCGTGATGCCGATGGGCGAAAATATAACCGTCCGACTGAAAATGTTACGATTACCAATTGTACCATGTTAAGTGGTCATGGAGGTGTAGTAATTGGAAGTGAAATGTCGGGAAGCATCCGAAAAATTACTATTTCTAACTGTATTTTTGATGGAACTGATCGTGGAATCCGAATGAAAGCAGCTCGCGGTCGTGGTGGAGTTGTTGAAGAAATTCGTGTGGATAATATCGTGATGAAAAACATCAAAAAAGAAGCCATTGTATTGGATTTGTTTTATGATAAAGGAACGAAAGAAGAACCTGTTTCAGAACGTACACCAATTTTTAGAAACATTCACATGAGTAACATTACTGGTTCTGAAGTAAATCAAGCGGGTGTAGTCTGGGGAATTACCGAAATGCCTGTGCAAAATGTTACTTTTTCTAACATCAACATGGATGCTAAAGAAGGTTTCACCGTGGCGGTTACCGATGGAATCGAATTTCACGACGTAAAAATCAATACAACCATTGGTTCCTCATTCAAAATTACAGATACCAAAAACATCATTTTAGACAATGTAGGTTCGAATAGCCCATTGAAAGATAAGGCAGTTATACAGTTAGAAAACGTTTCAAATGCAATGATATCAAACAATTTTCCGTTTAACACAACCGATGTTTTTATTGAAGCTGATGGAAAAAATACGCAAAATGTATTTTTGAAAAACAATGTTTTTAATAATGTGAAAACGCCGGTAAAAAAAGGAAGTACATTAGCTAAAAATGCATTTGTAGAATAATTGATTTATTTATTATAATGAAAAAAATAGTCATTATACTCACACTTTTACTTTCTGCAGTTAGCTATTCCCAGAAAAAGAAAGAGCTGTATCTTTTTACTTCTTTTCGTGAACCGGCTACCGAAGGTTTGTATCTGGCTTACAGCGAAGACGGCTACAACTGGAAAGGTCTGGAAGGTTCATTCTTAAAACCTGAAATCGGAGCCAGCAAAATTATGCGTGATCCGTCCATCACAAAAGGTGCAGATGGAACCTATCACATGGTTTGGACAACGGATTGGAAAGGCGGAAATGGTTTTGGTTATGCCAATTCCAAAGATTTAATGCATTGGTCGGAGCAACAATATATTCCGGTGATGAAGCATGAACCCGAAGTGGTAAACGTGTGGGCACCCGAAATTTTTTATGATGATGTCAAAAAAGAATACATCATTATCTGGGCTTCGACAATTCCTTTTCGATTCGAAAAAGGAGTAGAAGATGAGAAAAACAACCACCGAATGTATTATGTAACGACTAAGGATTTCAAAACCTTTTCGGATACTAAATTGTACTATGATCCAGGCTTTAGCGTCATTGATTGTGTGATTGTCAAAAAAGGGAAAAAGGTTTATGTTTTGGTTTTAAAAGACAACACCAGACCCAATAGAAAGATAGAAGTAGCATTCGGTAAAACGCCTTTAGGACCATTCGGAAAAAGATCGGAACCTTTAACCGAATATTTATCAGAAGGACCTACAGTGGTAAAGGTGGGTAAAAACTGGTTGTTGTATTATGACAATTATGGATCCAAAAATTACAAAGCGTTAAGCACGACTGATTTTGTGCATTTTGAAGATGTTTCTTCTAAAATATCGCTTCCACAAGGACACAAACACGGAACGATTACCACAATTTCCGAAGAAGTTTTAAAAGGATTATTAGAGAAAAAATAATAATAATGATTGCATTTCAAGACATAAAACAAAACATTGCAACGGCATCAGCTATTTTGTTGACTTGTGGAGCCGTAAACTCTGTAATGGCACAAAATGATACCGTTCGTTACGTTGGCAAAACACTTTCAAACGTTGATTACCATCATGGGCAATTGGCTCCAGCGGTAGGAGTTCACGCTACACAAATTATGCGTGCCAGCCGTGAAAATCCCGAAAAAGCAGACGGTTTTGGATGGACATACAACCACCAACCGATGATGGCGTATTGGAATAATACTTTTTATTTACATTATTTGAGTGATCCTTCGGGAGAGCATATTCCGCCAAGCCAGACATTGATTTTGTCATCAAAAGATGGAGAAAATTGGACTAAACCTCAGGTGATTTTTCCAATTTATCACATTCCCGACGGCTGGAAAAAAGAAGGTGTTGAAGGCGTTGCTAAAAATCTGGATGCCATTATGCACCAACGTATGGGCTTTTATACGTCTTCGGATAAAAAGTTATACGCTTTGGGGTATTACGGAATTGCGATGGACGAAAAAGACGATCCAAACGATGGAAAAGGAATTGGTCGTGTGATTCGTGAGGTTCGTAAAGATGGAAGTTTTGGACCAATTTATTTCATTCGTTACAATAAAACCTGGGACAAATCGAAATCGGCATTTCCATTTTATACCCAATCAAAAGATAAATTTTTGAAAAAAGCCTGCGAAGAGATTTTGTCTAAACCGTTAATCATGCAGCAATGGGTAGAAGAAGCTGATCGTGATGATGAATTAATTCCGTTGCAAAAGCCATACAAAGCCTTTAGTTATTATCATTTGCCAAACGGAAATGTAGTGGGTTTATGGAAACACGCTTTGACTTCATTGAGTAAAGATGGTGGAAAATCTTGGGAGTATATGCCGTTGCGCGCACCTGGTTTTGTAAACAGTAATGCCAAAATTTGGGGACAAAAAACTTCGGATAACCGTTACGCAACGATTTATAATCCTTCAGAATACCGTTGGCCGTTGGCGATTTCGACTTCTGATGATGGAATCAATTATAAAGATTTATTGTTGGTTCACGGCGAAGTGAGCCCAATGCGTTACGGAGGAAATTACAAATCTGCGGGACCACAATATCCTCGCGGAATAACCGAAAATAATGGAACACCACCGGACGGAAAACTTTGGGTTTCTTATAGTGTCAACAAAGAAGATATTTGGGTGGCTTCAGTGCCAGTGCCTGTGGAAAGTACTGTGAAAGACAATGTAAATGATGTTTTTAGCAATTTACCAAATGGCGAAGAATTAAAACTATGGAATACCTACAACTTATCTTGGGCTTCTGCCAAAATCGAAAAGAAAGACGATGGCAAAAAATGGCTGACGTTGCGTGATAAAGATTTATTTGATTATTCAAGAGTAGAACGTGTGATTCCTTTTGCTGAAAAAATGGAGGCGACTTTTACCGTGAAACCAGAACAAAATAATCATGGTTTGTTGCAAATTGAGTTCCAAAATCGACAAGGTTTACCTGCAGTGCGATTGGTGTTTGATTCGGAAGGACAAATTAAAGTAAAAAATGGAGCGCGTCATAGCTCAATTGCTAAATATGAGGCTGGAAAAGAATACACCATCACAGTTAATTTGGATGTTAAAATGCGTACTTACATCGTAAAAGTAAATAACGGTGAAGAATCAAGACGTATTTTTTATGCTCCTGTTGATGGTTTTGAACGTATAATGTTCCGCACAGGTGAACAACGTTATACGCCAAATCCAGATACTGAACCTGATACCGAAGATTATGACGATTTAAAAAATACCGGAATGGAAATTCCTGAAGCGGTGTTTAATATTAAATCGTTGGTGACGAAGAAATTGTAAAATTGAAAGATTTAATGATTGAAATAGTAAAAGCGATGGAGAAACTTAAAAAGGTTGCCAATCTTTATTTTATAACTGGAATTGTTTTGACTTTATACACTTTAATTAGTCAGAATGACCAAAGTTTGAATATTCATGACACTTATTTTGTTTTATTGCCATCAACTTTTGCAATTGCAACCGTATTTATTTTTCTTTTAATCGGACTTATTCTTTTGGTTGTTGATCAATTTATCAAATATAAATTCAAGATTTTTCAATTTCTGATGTTTAGTATCCCGTTCGTTTATTTTATTTTTTCTGATATAATAAATCGCAATAATCCAGGATATTATTTGTCGCATCCAATAACTTTTGAGTGGGAAGTCGTATATATTCCAGTTACAATGTTTTTTATTTTTTTGATGAGTCTTTTACTTCTAATTGTATTTATAATTTACAGTGTATTTAAAATATTCGAAAAGAAGAAATTGCAGTGGTAATACGAAAGTGTAAAAAATATAATCTGCGTAAATCTGTCAAATCTGCGTGCAAAAACAATATGAAAAATTTTAAAAACCTATTTTTTCTTTTAACATTATTCGTTTCATTATCAACTTTTGGACAAGTTACCGTTCAAAAATTGACTTGCGAACGAATGATAAATTCATTGGCTATAAATCCGAATCAGGTTCGGTTTAGCTGGCAATTAAATGCTTCTAAAGAAAAAGTAATTCAAAAAAATTATCAGATTTTGGTAGCTACTTCTGCCGAAAAATTAAAGCAAAATCAAGGGGATATTTGGGATAGCGGTCGAGTAAAATCAGCGCAAAGTCAGTTGGTAAATTATACCGGGAAACAATTGGCTTTTGGTCAAAAATATTTCTGGAAAGTGAAAATTTGGGATAATTCCAATATCGAATCCAGTTGGAGTGATTCGGCATTTTTCAGAACTATTCCTGAAGCTGCAACTTTAAAACCAACTTGGATTGGAGCGATTACCAAAGCCGATAGCCATTTGCCAGAAGGTAGAAATATGCATACGGCAACTTTTAAAAGAGAGAAAAAATTAGCCATAATTAATGCTTCGGATTCCTTGTCACGCAGAAGTATTTTGTTGCGTAAACCTTTTTCGGTAAACAAAGAAATCAAAGAAGCGGTGATTTATGTTTCGGGTTTAGGGCAATATGAATTGTCTATTAACGGAAAAAAAATTGGGAACAGTGTTTTTGCGCCTTTGTGGACAGATTATGATAAATCGGTAAATTTTAATACTTACGAACTTACTGCTTCTGATTTACAGCAGGGCGAAAATGCCATTGGCGTTTGGTTGGGGAACGGAATGTACAACACCGTAGCCGATCGTTACACTAAATTTTATGTGAGTTTTGGACCTCCGACTTTATTTTTGAAAATGAAAATCACTTATAAAGACGGTTCTGAGGAGATTATAAAATCAGATGAAAGTTGGAAATATAGCAAAAGCCCGATTACGTACAACAGCATTTTTGGAGGCGAAGATTACAATGCCAAATTTGAACAAAAAGGTTGGAATGATAAAGGATTTAATGATTCGGATTGGAAAAAAGTAGTAGTTCAGAAAGCACCAAAGGGCGTTTTGAGAGCGCAAACGGCAACACCGATTATCGTTCAAAAACAATACGATGTTAAAGAAGCAAAAGAGCTGAAACCTAATTTTTACATTTTTAATATGGGGCAAAATCTTTCGGGATTTCCAACGGTTAAAGTGAAAGGAAAAAAAGGACAAAGCGTTCGTATGTGGGTGGGCGAAAGTTTGAATGATGACGGAACGGTAAGTCAGGGGAAAACGGGTAAACCGTATTATTTTGATTATGTTTTGAAAGGCGAAGGAACAGAAGAATGGACACCGAAATTTAGTTATTACGGGTATCAATACGTGCAAATTGAGAACATCAATTACAAAGAAGCTAAAAACAATGAACTTCCAACAGTTGTCGATTTAAAATCAAATTTCATTTACAATTCGGCTGGAGAAGCGGGAAGTTTTGAATCGTCAAGTGAGCTTTTTAACCAAACACATTGGTTAATCAATAATGCGATAAAAAGTAACTTCCAATCCGTTTTGACCGATTGTCCGCAACGTGAAAAATTAGGTTGGTTAGAAGAAATTCATTTGAACGGACCTGGTTTGATGTTTAATTACAATATGGAGGGGTACTTTCCAGCAACGATGCAAAACATCGCCGATTCACAACGTGACGGATTAATTCCTTCAATTGTTCCGGAGTATGTGATTTTTGGTGGTGATTTTACCGATTCGCCAGAGTGGGGAATTACGGGTGTGATGTTGCCTTGGATGTATTACGAATATTATGGCGATGATTCCTTATTGAAAAAGTATTATCCGGTAATGAAAAAATACGTGGATTATTTAGGAACCAAAGCAACAAATCATATTGTTTCGCATGGTTTAGGCGATTGGTACGATTATGGCGATCATCCTGCGGGCTATTCTAAAAACAGTCCGATTGCACTTTCGGCGACTTCACATTACTATTATGCGGCATTTTTGGTAGCCAAAGCAGCAAAGTTTTTGGATCAAAAATCGGATGTTTCTAAATACGAGACACTTTCAAAAGATATTAAGAATGCTTTCAACCGCGAGTTTTTCAATCCACAAACTAAACAATACGGAACTGGAAGTCAGTTTAGCAATGCGGTGGCTATTTATATGAATTTGGTTAACCCGGAAGATAAAGATGCCGTGATGCAAAATTTATTAGCCGATATCAAAGCCAAAGGCGATAGATTGTCAACTGGTGATGTGGGGAATCGTTATTTATTTCAAGCATTGGCGCTAAACGGTCAAAATGAAACGATGTACAAAATCAATAATCATTATGATGCGCCGGGTTATGGTTTTCAGATAAAATTTGGCTTGACTACTTTAACCGAGCAATGGGATCCGCGCAAAGGAAATTCGTGGAATCACTTTATGATGGGGCAAATTGAAGAATGGTTTTATCAAAGTTTGGCTGGAATTCGATTGGATGAAAAACAACCTGGATTCAAACATTTTTTCTTAGCTCCGGAAATTGTTGGCGATATGACTTTTGTGAAAGCCAATTACGAGTCGGTTTATGGAAACATTCATTCGGAGTGGCATAAATCGGATAAAACAATCAAGTTCCAATTTGAAATTCCTGTCAATACATCGGCTACAATTCAATTGCCAATTACAGAAAAATCGAAAGTGAAAGTAAACGGAAACGTTTTCAAAAAAATGAAATTTGATTCAAAAGTGAATAAAATGGTTTTTGAATTGCCTTCCGGAAAATATAGAATTGAAAGTGAATTGAAAATAAATAAAAAATGAAAATAGTGAACGTACATAAAATGATAATGTTGTTGTTTGTTTTTGTGGTGACACAATTGCGAGCGCAAACTTCAGATACCAATTACAAAGCAACTTTGCAGGAAACGGTGCAACGCATTGAATCTATTTTTAAAATAAAAGTCGTTGACGACCGCGGATTGTTGAAAGACAAAACCCTGGATTATGGATTATGGAGAATTGAACCTGGGAATCTGGAAGTTTCGTTAACCAAAGTGCTTACACCATTTGAGTTGATGTATTTTAAACAACCTGATGGTACGTACCAAATTAGAAAATACGAACATCATAAAATTTCGGTAGATCAGGCAAGCGAAAACTTAAAATATTTAGTCGATTTGTATCCCACAAAAGCACAATGGGAAACACGCAAAGCCGAATTACAAGCCTGTATGCGAACTTCATTAGGGTTAGACAAAGCTCCAGCGATGCCTAAATCAAAACCGATTTTGACACCCATTCGCAAATACAAAAATTATTCGGTAGAGAATATTGCGTTAGAAATCCTGCCGGGAGTTTATACCACTGGGTCAATTTACAAACCGTTTCCGTTGCCAAAAAAAGCGGCGGTTGTGGTAACTCCAAACGGACATTTTGGTGATGGAAGATATCGAAAAGATGAACAATATCGTTGTGCAATGTTGGCGCAAATGGGAGCAATCGTGGTTAATTTTGATTTGTTTGCTTGGGGAGAATCCTTATTGCAATTCCCTTCAGAAACCCACCGAAACAGTATTGCAGCGACCATTCAGGCTTTAAGCGGAATGCGTTTGCTGGATTATGTTTCCACTCTCAAATATGCCGATATGAGCCGAGTAGGGGTTACGGGCGGTTCAGGAGGTGGTTCACACACGATGTTTTTAGCTGCTTTAGATTCAAGAATTACGGTTTCGGTTCCCGTGGTGATGGTTTCTTCTCATTTTTCGGGAGGTTGTCCTTGCGAAAGTGGTCGTGGGATTCACTTATGTGGCAACGGAACGAACAATGCAGAAGTAGCGGCAATGGCAGCACCAAATCCGCAGTTGGTAATTTCCGATGGAAAAGATTGGACTTTGGCGGTGCCGCAATTGGAGTTTCCTTTTATTCAAAGAACGTATGAATTGTATGGTAAAAAGAATTTGGTCGAAAATGCCCATTTTCCAACCGAAGGGCATGATTATGGTTTGTCAAAACGAATGGCAATGTATCCGTTTATGGCCAAATATTTAGGATTGGATTTAAAAAAAGTACAAAATTCGAAAGGCGAAATTGATGAGTCATCGGTAGTAATTGAACCGTATGAAAAACTATATGTTTTTGGTAATAAAGCTGAAAATTTACCTAAAAATGCTTTAAAAGACATCAACAAATTATATGAAATGTTCGGCGAAAAAAACGAGAAGTTGCCAGAAGTTAAGAAGAATTAAGTACAAAGAATCAAGTATTAAGACAAACAGAAAGAAAAAAATCTGTTCCCGATAGTTATCGGGACTGCGTGAGAAAAAATAAAAATATGAAGTTAAAAAGTAAAATTACAGCAATCTGTTTCGGAATCGTTTCATTTGCCACAACAGCGCAATCAAAATCCGATTTAAAACTTTGGTACAACAAACCTGCTGCAATCTGGAATGAAGCTTTGCCTTTAGGAAACGGTCGTTTGGGGGCGATGGTTTTTGGAGATCCGTCTGTTGAGCGTTTGCAATTGAACGAAGAAACTATTTGGGCAGGTTCGCCAAATACCAATGCACACGATAAATCAATCGCGGCTTTGCCTGTGGTTCGAAAATTAATTTTTGAAGGCAAATACAAAGAAGCACAAGATTTAGCAACCAAAGATATTATGTCGCAAACCAATGACGGTATGGCGTATCAAACTTTTGGAAGCGTTTACATTTCGTTCAACGGGCATAACGATTATAAAAACTATTATCGCGATTTAGATATCAGTAATGCAACAGCATCGGTACTATATGAAGTGGATGGTGTTACGTATAAAAGAGAAGTGTTGACTGCTTTTGCAGATCAGGTTATTGCTGTAAAATTAACGGCGAGTCAAGCCGGAAAAATCAGTTGTAATGTGATGATGAATTCCCCAATTGATAAAACCACTTCTTTCTCGGATAACAACGAAATTGTAATGACGGGAACCGGAACCAATTTTGAAGGCGTAAAAGGGAAAGTGAAGTTTGAAGGTCGTTTGGCAGTTCAGAATAAAGGTGGAAAAGTAACCTCTAAAAATGGTATTTTAAGCATCAACGGAGCTGATGAAGCTACTTTGTACATTTCGATTGCAACTAATTTTGTTGATTATAAAACTTTAGACGAAAATCAATCGGTGAAATGTAAAACGTATTTGGAGAAAGCATTGCCAAAAGATTTTTCAACGATAAAAAACAATCACGTAGCTTTTTATCAAAAATACTTTAATCGCGTGAGTTTGGATTTGGGTTCAAATGAAAATGTGAAGAAACCTACCGATGAACGAATTCGTGATTTCAAAAAAGAATTTGATCCGCAATTGGCAAGTTTGTATTTTCAGTTTGGACGTTACTTGCTGATTTCTTCTTCGCAACCGGGCGGCCAACCAGCCAATTTACAAGGAATTTGGAACGATATGGTTTCGCCACCTTGGGACAGTAAATACACGACCAACATCAACGCTGAGATGAATTACTGGCCGGCTGAGGTTACCAATCTTTCGGAGATGCACGAGCCTTTTATCCAGATGGCAAAAGAGTTGAGTATAACGGGCGCTGAAACAGCAAAAACAATGTACAATGCCCGAGGTTGGGTATTGCATCACAATACCGATATATGGCGTGTGACTGCTCCTGTAGATCAGGCGGCTTCAGGGATGTGGCCAACAGGTGGTGCCTGGGTTTGTCAGGATTTGTGGGAACGTTATTTGTATTCAGGTGATAAAAAATATTTAGCAGAAATCTATCCTGTGATGAAAGGCGCAGCACAGTTCTTTTTGGATTTTATGATTCAAGACCCAAATACCGGTTATTTGGTGGTAGTGCCTTCGTCTTCGCCTGAAAATACCCATGCGGCAGAAGATGGAAAATCAACGATTGCATCAGGAACGACTATGGATAATCAGTTGGTTTTTGATTTGTTTACGCACGTGATGGAAGCGTCAAAACTAGTTGCCCCAGATGAAATTTTTACAAAAGAATTAAGCACTGCTTTGGCAAAAATGCCTCCGATGAAAGTGGGTAAACACAATCAGTTGCAAGAGTGGCAAGAAGATTGGGATGATCCAAAAGACAATCACCGACACGTTTCGCATTTGTATGGCTTGTTTCCGAGCAACCAAATTTCGCCAATAAAAACCCCTGAGTTATTTGAAGCAGCAAAGCAATCTTTGATTTACAGAACCGACGAATCTACGGGTTGGTCAATGGGTTGGAAAGTAAATTTATGGGCGCGTTTATTAGACGGAAATCATGCGTATAAATTGATTCAGGATCAATTACATTTAGTAACCGCCGATCAACGTAAAGGTGGTGGAACCTATCCGAATATGCTCGATGCACACCAACCGTTTCAAATTGACGGAAACTTTGGTTGTACCGCCGGAATCGCCGAAATGTTGATGCAATCACAAGAAGACGCCATTCACTTGTTGCCAGCTTTGCCAACGGTTTGGAAAAGCGGTTCTATAAAAGGATTGGTAGCCCGTGGTGGATTTGTAATTGATATGGAATGGAAAAACAATAAAGTTTCGACTTTAAAAATTTATTCAAAATTAGGAGGAAACTGCCGTTTGAAATTAGAAAATACCTTGAAAGGAGATAAAGGAATTTCTCTTAAAAAAGCAAAAGGTAAAAATTCAAATCCGTTGTTTTATGATGTGGAAGTGAAGAAACCGATTGTTTCAAAAGAAGCGAAATTGCCTAAAGTACAATTACCAAAGTACAATGAATACGATGTGGAAATGAAAGCTGGGCAGACGTATAGTTTTTTCGGAAATTAATTTGATTATTGATAACTAAGTTTTAGTTGTCAGTTCGAGCGCAGTCGAGAACCGAGCGCAGTTGAAAACACTAACAGCATCTCGACTGCGCTCGATGTGACAGAAAAAAGAAAATATTCTGGGTATAGAAGTGGAATAAATGTGATTGTCGGTCCGCGTGAGTGATGGCAGTGGAGCTCTTTTTTTGAGAGGCTTTTTCAGCCGAACAAAAAAAAGCGGGAACGTACAGCACGACCCGGAGGGGCACGCCCAAAAAAATAAAATAAATTTGAATATGTTATACCAATTTAAATATAAAATAATCGCTTTAGGAATTGCAATTGCAACGTTAAGCAGTTGTAAATCGACTTCGGTTTCGTCTAAAGGCGGAAAAGGAGTGGTTTTGCAAAGTCAAAATTACAAGCATTATGTGGATTATTTCAACACGATGGAGGACGAGAATCTGAAATTTGCGATTCCGAATGACAGTTCTTGGGCTTGGATGGAAAAGAATATTCCGTTGTTTGAATGTCCGCAACAAAATTTTGAAGAAATCTACTATTACCGTTGGTGGACAGCTCGAAAACATATCAAAGAAACACCGCAAGGTTATGCTATTACCGAGTTTTTAGTAGATCGTTCGTATGCCGATAAATACAATTTGATTGCTTGTGCGGTGGGACATCATATTAATGAATTTCGTTGGGTACACGACCCGAAATACATTGAACAGGATGTGAAGATTTGGTACCGTGGTAATGAAGGAAAACCAATGAACAAGTTGTATAAATTCAGCAGTTGGACGGCGGATGCTTTGTACAACAGTTATTTGGTGAATAAGGATGAGAAATTCTTGTTGGATATGTATCCAGACATGATTACGGATTATGCGGTTTGGGAAAAAGACCGTCAGCGTAAAGATGGTTTGTTTTGGCAACACGATGTAAAAGATGGTATGGAAGAATCGCTGAGCGGTGGAAGAAAAGTGCAAAATGCAAGACCAACCATCAACAGTTATATGTACGGAAATGCGATGGCAATTGCTGAAATGGCTTCGTTGAAAGGTGACAAAGAAGTGGAGGCTAAATTTAAGGTCAAAGCCGATGTTTTGCAAGAATTGGTGGAAACCAAATTGTGGAATTCGAAAAGTGAATTCTTTGAAACCTTTACCCAGAAAGATACCTTGGCAGAGGTGAGAGAAGCCATTGGATTTATTCCGTGGTATTTTAATTTGCCAACTAAAAACAAAGGTTTTGAAAAAGCTTGGCTACAGGTCAAAGATGAAAATGGGTTTTCGGCTCCTTTTGGTTTGACAACGGCAGAAAGAAGAAGTCCGCGTTTTAGAACTCACGGAACCGGAACTTGTGAGTGGGATGGAGCGATTTGGCCGTTTGCTACTTCGCAAACTTTGACGGCTATGGCAAATGTGTTAAATAATTATTCGCAAAATGAAGTTTCAAACGAAGATTATTTCAAACAAATGAATTTGTACGTGGAGTCGCAGTATTATCGAGGCAGACCGTACATCGGTGAATATTTAGATGAAACTACCGGTTATTGGCTGATGGGTGACAGAGAACGAAGCCGTTATTACAATCACTCGACTTTTAACGATTTGATGATTACGGGATTGGTAGGTTTACGTCCAAGAGCCGATGAAAAAATTGAAGTAAATCCGTTGATTCCTCAAGATAAATGGGATTGGTTTTGTTTGGATAGTGTGTTGTATCACGGCAATATCATTACGATTCTTTGGGATAAAACCGGAGAGAAATACGGTAAAGGCAAAGGGTTTAGGATTTTCAAAAACGGAAAGGAAATTGCGGTTTCAGAAAAATTGGAGAGGTTGATTTCGAAATAAAAAATTAACCGCAAGGAACTCAAAGAAATAAATTTTTATGTTTTTTAAAATCGCAAAGTCCGCAAAGCTTTGTGAACTTTGCGTAGACCTTTGCGCTCTTTGCGGTTAAAAGTTGACAATAATATAATACAGCAGTTTTTCAAATCTGTGGCAAAAAATTAATTTATGAAAAAAACATCTCTATATATATTCATCCTCATTGCATCGCTCTGTTTTCCTTTGGCAAACGCCCAAAACAAAATCAGCGTAACAAATCTGCAATGCGAAAAACTCAACAATCCTGAGGGAATTGATGTGTTGCAACCGAGATTGAGTTGGAAAATTAAGTCGTCTGAAAATGATGTAAAACAAACAGCTTATCAAATTATTGCTGCTTCGACTCTAGATAAATTAAATGCTAATTCTGGCGATTTATGGGATTCGGGGAAAATTTCAAGTGATAATTCAATTAACGTAAAATATGCCGGAAAAGCACTCGAAGGCAAAAAAGAAGTATTTTGGAAAGTAAAAGTTTGGACCAACAAAGGCGAAGCTGCTACAACCGAAACAGCTCATTTTAGCACCGGAATTTTAAATTATGTCGATTGGCGTTCCACACGATGGATTGGCTGGGATAAAGTAAGTCCGCAAGACAGTATTACGATGCACGCCCGACTTTCGGCACGTTACCTTCGTAAAGAAATTGAGTTGAAAAAAGCAATTCGTTCCGCCAAAGTGTATATGATGGGATTGGGAATGTATGAGTTGTATTTTAACGGAAACAAAATCGGAAATCAGGTCTTGGCACCCGTTCCTACGGATTATACCAAAAATGTAAAATACAATGTTTTTGATGTGACTTCGCACTTAAAACAAGGCAAAAACGCTATTGGAACCATTTTAGGAAACGGTCGTTTTTTTACGATGCGTCAGGATTACAAGCCCTATAAAATCAAAAATTTTGGAATGCCAAAAATGGCAATGCAACTGATAGTGACCTATACAGACGGTTCAAAAGAAACCTTCAAATCAGATGAAAGTTGGAAATTAACTACCGGTGGACCGATTTTGACCAACAACGAATACGATGGTGAAGAATACGATGCGCGTAAAGAATTGACTAGCTGGAATACGGTAGGTTTTGACGATAAAAATTGGAAAAACGCCACTTTTGTATATGATCCGGGTGGTTTTCCAGAAGCCCAAATGACGCCAAATATGAAGGTCATGGGTGAGGTAAAACCAATTTCGATTAAAGCGACTCCAAAAGGAACGTATATTCTGGATATGGGGCAAAATATGGTGGGTTGGTTGCAACTGAAAGTACAGGGAAAAAGGGGTGATTCGGTAAAACTCAAATTTGCTGAATCACTGCAAAAGGATGGTTCTTTGTACATCGATAATTTGCGCGATGCTTTAACTACAGATATCTATACCTTAAAAGGCGGTGGTCAAGAAACTTGGGAACCTAAATTTGTCTATCACGGTTTTAGATTTGTAGAGATTTCGGGATTTCCGGGTAAACCAACTCTTGAAAACTTTGTTGGGAAAGTGGTCTATGACGAAATGAAAACTATTGGAACTTTTGAATCATCCAATGCGACGATGAACCAGATTTTCAAAAATGCTTGGTGGGGAATTAGCGGAAATTACAAAGGAATGCCAGTTGATTGTCCGCAACGCAACGAACGTCAGCCTTGGTTAGGCGACAGAACAACGGGTGCTTATGGCGAAAGTTTTTTGTTTGATAACCAAACGTTGTATGCTAAATGGTTAGACGATATTGAATATGCGCAAACCCAAGATGGTGGAATTCCTGATGTGGCACCGGCTTATTGGAATTATTATGGAGATAATGTGACCTGGCCTGCGACGTATTTTACCGTTGCCGATATGCTGTACAATCAGTTTGGAAACTCAAAAGCGATAAAAAAACACTATCCATCGATGAAAAAATGGATGGATTATATGGCACAAAATTATTTAGAAAATGATTTGATGACCAAAGACCGTTATGGCGATTGGTGTGTCCCGCCTGAATCGTTGGAGTTAATTCATTCTAAAGATTCGACTCGTGTGACCGATGGGACTTTGATTTCAACAGCTTATTATATTCGTTTGTTGCAATTGATGAAAAAGTTTGCGGTTATTTCCGGAGCAAATACAAGTGATATTCAGCAATACGAAGCTTTAGCTAAAAAAATGAAATCGGCTTTAAATGCGAAGTTTTTCAACAAAGAGAAGAATTTTTATGCTAATAATACGGTTACGGCTAATTTATTACCACTTCGTTTTGGATTAGTTCCTGAAGAATTGAAGGAGAAAGTTTTTGCCAATATCGTTCATGAAATCGAGGTGACGTACAAAGGACATATTAGCACAGGAGTCATTGGAACACAAATTTTGATGCGTACTTTGACAGATTTTGGACGTGGCGATTTGGCTTTCAAATTAGCATCAAACAAAACCTATCCAAGTTGGGGTTATATGGCCGAAAATGGCGCAACTACTATCTGGGAATTATGGAACGGAAATACTGCCGACCCAAAGATGAATTCGCAAAATCACGTGATGTTACTAGGTGATTTACTGGTTTGGTATTATGAAAACATGGCAGGAATCAAATCGAGCGATTCGGCTCCCGCTTTTAAAGAAATCATCATGAAACCAGATTTCAATGCAGGATTAACTTTTGTAAATGCTTCGTATGAGTCAGTTTACGGCTTGATTAAAAGCAATTGGAAAAAAAACAAAAAGAATTTAGAATGGAAAATTACTATTCCAGCCAATTCATCGGCAGTGGTTTATTTGCCAACTACAAATGCTTCATCCGTAACGGTAAACAATCAAAAATTAGATAAATCTTCAACTTCTTATAAAACAGAAAATACTAACATTGTCTTGAAATTAGCCTCTGGATCTTATGTTTTGAATGTGAAATAATATTCTTTTTTACTAATTCAGGATTGTACAGGTTGCAAGATTGTTTATTTAGTGTTAATTTTACACTTAATGAAATTTTCAATATGGATTATTGTGTAATCCGTTAAAAATAAACGATATAATTATAAAGTATACATAATGAAACTCAAACATCTAACCATTGCCTTTTTGGGATTGCTTTTTTTAGGAAGTTGTAAATCGGCTTTAGAGAAAAAAACTTGGAAAGAAGGAATCTTAGTAGATCAATTTATCTATGAGCAAGCACCTTATCCGTCTTGTCACTCGGTAACAATTGTAGAAGCTACTAATGGCGATTTAGTCTCTGCTTGGTTTGGAGGTAAACATGAAAGAAATCCGGATGTTTGTATTTATGTCGCGATAAAACCAAAAGGTAGCGATAAATTTAACGAAGCCATACAAGTTGCTGATGGCGTAATGCCAGACGGAAAAAGATTCCCAACCTGGAATCCGGTGTTGTACCAAATTCCAAATGGCGATTTAATGTTATTTTATAAAATTGGCCCAAAACCATCAGAATGGTGGGGTGTTTTAAAAAGATCTTCGGATGACGGAAAAACCTGGTCCGAAGCTGAAAAAATGCCTGATGGATTCTTAGGGCCTATCAAAAATAAACCCGTTTTATTGAGTAACGGTACTTTATTATTACCATCAAGCACCGAAGGAAATGGTTGGCATTTACGTATGGAATCCACTCCCGATTTTGGAAAAACTTGGGTGATGGGGGATACCATTTCACGAGGAAAACAAAAAATAAATGCCATTCAGCCAAGTATTTTATTTCATAAAGATGGAAGTATTCAGGCGATTGGGAGAACGCGCAACCGTGCGGTCTTCAGTACTTTTTCTAAAGATAACGGAAAAACCTGGTCGGATTTAGAATTAATAGGATTGCCACAAAATAATTCAGGAACCGATGCCGTAACGCTTCAAAACGGAAAACATGTATTAGTGTACAATCACGTTTTACCTCCAGGAAACGAAACCAAAGGACCAAGAACGCCTTTGAACGTTTCTGTTTCTGATGACGGAATCAATTGGAAAGCGGCTTTGGTTTTAGAAGATTCTAATATCAGTCAGTATTCGTATCCATCAATAATTCAGAGTAAAGACGGCATGGTGCACATTGTGTACACTTGGAGACGTCAGAAATTGAAATACGTAAAAGTAGATCCGAAAAAATTAAAGGCGTTACCAATTAAAAATGGTATTTGGCCGGGTGAAGAAGGTAAAGTGGTAAAAGCCGTAAAAGCGGAAGAAGAATAATAAAACATAAAATATGAATGTAACTAAAAACATAAAGATTTTCGGATTAGCATTGACAATGGCTATTACTGGATTTTCTACTCAAAATAGTGTTGCTCAATCAACTAAAAAACAAAAATACAAAATAGCGGTTTGTGATTGGATGATTTTGAAAAGGCAAAAATTAGGAGCCTTTGGTTTAGCAAAAGAAATTAATGCTGACGGAATTGAACTCGATATGGGCGGATTAGGAAAGCGTCCAACCTTTGACAGCAAATTGGGTGATCCTGTAGAAAGACAAAAGTTTCTGGATAAATCAAAAGAAACGGGTGTAGGAATCAGCTCAATAGCCATGTCTGGTTTTTATGCACAGTCTTTTGCTAAAAGAGATTCTATCAATTTAATGATTAACGATTGTGTAGAAGCCATGAAAAATATGAACGTAAAAGTGGCGTATTTACCTCTTGGAACCGAAAGTGATTTGAAAAAGAATCCAGAATTGCGACCAATTGTAGTAGAACGATTAAAATGGGCAGCTAAACAAGTGAAAAAAGTGGGCGGAATTATTGCCATCGAAACCTCATTTGATTCAGCCGAAAATGTAAAATTATTAAAAGAAATTGGATGCAAGAATATCAAAATATCCTACAATTTTGCCCATGCAGTTGATAATGGTTTAGATATTGCAGAAGAGTTGAAAATTTTAGGAAAGAAAAATATCGGGCAAATTCACGCTTCAACAACAGACAGAGTTTGGTTGCAAAATGATGAAAACGTCGATATGCCCAAAATTAAACAGACCTTAGATGATATGAATTGGAAGGGATGGTTAATCGTGGAGCGTTCTAGAGATGTCAATCAAGTGAGAGATGTAAAAGCCAATTACGGAGCTAATGTGGCTTATTTGAAGAAAATTTTTCAAGGGCTGTGACATTAGCAATCAGCTTTGGGCAATCAGCCATGAGCTTTGAAAATAAACAAAAAATATATAATTATATGTAGCTGAACGCTCATAGCCGACAGCTCAACGCGTTTAAAAATGAAATATTTAAGTTTACTTTTTGTATGTTTTTTTGTGTCGGTAATTACGGCGCAAAAGGTGACTATTGTTCGGGACGCACAATCACCACGGGCCGCATTTGGTGCCGAAAAACTTTCAAAAACACTACAATCAAAAGGATATGAAGTTGCTTTTTCTGATAAAATGGTGAAAAAATCACGCGAAAATGTGGTTGTTTTAGGCGAAAAAGGAAGTAGCTATTGGAAAAAAAATACGTCAAAATTCAAGTTAGACGAGACTAAGTTAATAAAGAAAGAAGGTTTTCAAATTTCTTCTCAAAAGAACCTCATTTTTATTGAAGGATTTGATGCTTCAGGGGTTTTGTATGGCGCCATTGAATTAGAAGAACAAATTGAAAAATCAGGTAAATTACCTGCAACTATTTCTGTTCAGGAAAGTCCAGAAATGGTATTGCGTGGTACTTGTATAGGGGTTCAAAAGCCTGTTTATTTACCGGGAAGAGATGTGTATGAATACCCCTATACGCCCGAAACTTTTCCATGGTTTTATGATAAAAAATTATGGATTGAGTACTTAGACATGATGGTGGATAACCGTTTGAATTCTTTGTATTTATGGAACGGACACCCCTTTGCTTCATTGGTGAAATTAAAAGATTATCCATTTGCTGTTGAGGTAAGTGATGAAGATTTTAAGAAAAATGAAGAGATTTATAACTTTTTAACCACCGAGGCTAACAAAAGGGGAATCTGGGTGATTCAAATGTTTTACAACATTATTGTTTCTAAACCTTTTGCCGAACATTACGGAATTAAAACGCAGGAACGTTCCAGACCCATTACACCAGAGATTGCCGATTATACGCAAAAATCAATTGCAGCTTTCATCGAAAAATACCCAAATGTGGGATTGTTGGTGTGTTTAGGGGAAGCGATGAATACGTACGAGGACGATATTCAATGGTTCACAGAGACGATTATACCAGGTGTTCGCGATGGTTTAAAAGCTTTAGGAAAGTCGGAAGAACCACCCATTATTTTGCGTTCTCATGATACAGATGCTCCGGCGGTAATGGATAAAGCGTTGCCTTTGTATAAAAATTTATACACCATGAGTAAGTACAATGGGGAATCATTAACCACGTACGAGCCTCGAGGTTCTTGGACAGAAACGCATAGAAAATTAAGTTCGTTAGGTTCTATTCACATCGAGAATGTACACATTTTAGCAAATTTGGAGCCATTCCGTTACGGTTCACCTGACTTTATTCAGAAAACGGTTAAAGCAATGCATACTATTCACGGTGCAAATGCCTTGCACTTGTATCCCCAAGCGTCGTATTGGGATTGGCCTTATACGGCTGATAAAACAAAATCGGGAGAACGTTTACGCGAAATGGATCGTGATTGGATTTGGTATTCGGCTTGGGCTCGTTACGCTTGGGAAAGTAAACGCGACCGAAATGAAGAAATTAACTATTGGAGTACGACTTTAAGTGAAAAATATGGAACCAATGTGGATGGCGGAAAAGAAATTTTAGAAGCTTATGAACAAATGGGTGAAATTGCTCCAAAAGCCTTGCGTAAATTCGGAATTACCGAAGGAAACCGTCAAACCTTGTTGTTAGGAATGTTCGAAAGCCAATTGGTAAATCCTGCAAAATGGCGTGTCTATCCTGGTTTCCACGAATCATGTGGACCTATTGGGGAATTGTTAGAAGAGTACACTAAAAAAGAATGGAATCACGAGAAACATGTTGGAGAAACACCACCTCAATTAATTAGTGAAATTACGGCACATGGAAAAGCAGCAGTAACAGCTATTGATTTAGCGGCTTCAAAAGTGACTAAAAATAAAGACGAATTTGATCGTTTAAAAAATGATACTTATTGTTATGCCGCTTTTGCCAACTTTTTTTCAGAAAAAGTAAAAGCTGCTATGTTGGTATTGCGTTACAGTTATTCAAAAGATATTACTGATTTGGATACAGCTTTACCTCATTTAGAAAAAAGTATTGAATACTATGAAGAATTAGTAAAATTAACAAAAGATACCTATTTGTACGCCAATTCTATGCAAACGGCACAACGTCGTATTCCGATTGGTGGTGATGACGGATTTAACAAAACATGGGAAGAATTATTGCCACATTACGAGCGTGAGTTAGCCAACTTTAAACGTAATTTAGAGGCTTTGAAAAATGCTAAAGGTGGTCAAATTGCAAAAGTAGAAGTGAAACCTTGGAAAACAGCTCAAGTAACAGTATTGTCAGGAACAGGTTCTTATGAAGTAAAAAGTGGAACCAAACTGTACGGAACTCCAATTTCAGAATTGACAAAAATTGCTCCTGAATTGCAAAATTTAAAAGGAGTAACTTTTGAAGAATCTTCACAAAATGAAAATGGAACACGCTTGAAATTCAAAAATGATAAACCAGTAAAAGTGGTTGTGGGGTATTTTAATACCGATCAAAAACGCTTTTTATTTCCACCAAGTTTGGAGACTGATGCAGCCGGAAATGCACATGGACAAGCCGAAGTAATTTTAGCAAATGCAGTGAATTTAAAAGAATTACCTCGTGTTAATATTCATACTTATTTGTTTCAACCGGGTGAAAACGAATTGGTTTTAGGAAAAGGAAGAGTTCTCGTTTTAGGATTTATTGATGGCAATCAGACTATAAATTCACGTGATGTTGGATTTATTGGTAAAGACGATGTTCAAGCAGCAGACTGGTTATTTTATTAGAATGAAAAAAATTAATAGTTTATTTATTGTTTTATTTATTAGTTATTTTGCTTGGTCGCAAAATGGTGGGAAGTCAGCGAGATCTCGTGTTGAGGTTTCGCTGAATTCATTATGGCAAACCATACTAATGGATGAGTTGCCTGTTAGCGAAAATGAATTTGTAAAAAAGCCAAATGTAAACGAGCAATGGCAAATCGTAACGGTTCCACATAATTGGGATCAATATTACGGTTTTCGTCGTGCCAAACATGGTAATCTTCACGGAACGGCTTGGTATCACAGAAACCTAACTTTGGATAAAAAACAAAAAGGGAAACAACATTTTCTTTTTTTTGAAGGAGTGAGTTCGTATGCTACTGTTTGGGTAAATGGCCAAAAAGTTGGCGAACACAAAGGTGGTAGAACCACATTTACAATTGATATTACCAAAGCCATTTCTTTCGATAAAAATAATGAGATTTTAGTCAAAGCAGCTCATCCCGAATTTATTGCCGATTTGCCTTGGGTTTGTGGAGGTTGTTCCGGAGAATGGGGATTTTCCGAAGGTTCACAACCCATGGGGATTTTCCGTCCGGTAACTTTGGTCGTTACTAACGATATCCGAATTGAACCTTTTGGTGTTCATATTTGGAATGACAAAACAACTTCTAAAGAAAAAGCACTTTTACATACGACTACCGAAATTAAAAATTATGGGACCTCTAATAAAAGTTTGATCATTGAAAATAATTTATTTGATTCAAATGGAAAATTAGTAACCAGTTCAAAAAGTGATTTAGAATTTATTGCAGGCGAAATAAAAGAAATTTCACAAACTCTTCCTCAAATTTCAAATCCAAAATTGTGGTCACCATCTAATCCGTATTTGTATCAATTGGTGACTTCCATTTTTGAAAACGGAAAAAAAATAGATGAACTCAAAACACCTTACGGGATACGTTGGGTAAGTTGGCCAGTGAGCCGTGACGGAAAAGACAATCGTTTTTATATCAATGACGAGCCTTTTTTTGTAAATGGAACTTGCGAATATGAACATCAAATTGGGAATAGTCACGCTTTTTCTCAAGAACAAATAAAAGCCAGAGTTGAACAAATTAAAGCAGCTGGGTTTAATGCTTTTCGTGAAGCGCATCAGCCTCATAATTTAGAATATCAAAAATTATTAGACGAAAACGGAATCCTGTTTTGGAGTCAGTTTTCGGCACATATTTGGTACGATACGCCTAAATTTAAAGAGAATTTTAAAATCCTTTTGCGTGAATGGATAAAAGAACGTCGAAATAATCCTTCAGTGGTGATGTGGGGTTTGCAAAATGAAAGTACGATTCCGAAAGCTTTTGCCGAAGAATGTACCCAAATTATTCGCGAAATGGATCCGTTATCAGAGAAACAACGCATTGTAACTACTTGTAATGGGGGAGAAGGAACCGATTGGAATGTAGTACAAAACTGGTCAGGAACCTATGGCGGTGATCCATTTAATTATGATTTAGAAATGCGTAATCAATTGTTAAATGGAGAATATGGCGCTTGGCGTTCGCATGATTTGCATACTGAAGGTGAATTTGATCAAAAAGGAATCTTAAGCGAAAATCGTTTCTCCCAATTGATGGAAATTAAAGTCCGCGAAGCTGAATCGGTACGAGATAAAATGGCAGGACAATTTCAATGGATTTTTGCCTCTCACGAAAATCCGGGAAGAACTCAAAATGGCGAAGGATATCGTGATATAGATAAAGTGGGTCCGGTGAATTACAAAGGACTTTTTAGTATTTGGGGAGAACCTTTAGATGCGTATTATATGTATCGCGCTAATTATGTTTCGGCCAAAACCAATCCAATGGTGTACATTGTATCGCATACGTGGCCAAATCGTTGGGATGAACCTGGAGTGAAAAACGGAATCGATATTTACTCGAATTGTGATGCCGTAGAATTGTTTAATGATATCAATAGTGTTTCTTTAGGTAAACTTAAAAATCCAGGAATTGGAAAGCATTTTCAGTTTAATAATGTGAATATTCAATACAATGTATTGTACGCAGTAGGTTATGTAAATGGTGTTGCTGTGGCTAAAGATTACATCGTTTTAAATAATTTACCAGAAGCACCGGGATTAAAAAATACAACCGAAAAAATAGAAACCATTCTTCAACCCAAAAAGAGCTATAATTATTTGTACCGCGTAAATAGTGGTGGAAGCGAATTCAAAGATACTTTTGGAAATATCTGGAGTGCTGATGTACATAAAACCAAAGAAAACACTTGGGGCTCTGTTTCATGGACAGATTCGTTTACAGATTTGCCTGCTTTTTATGCAAGCCAACGCATGACATACGACCCAATTGAGGGAACTGAGAATGATAAATTATTTCAAACATTTCGTTATGGTGTAGATAAATTGAAATATGAATTTCCAGCTCCTGATGGTAAATATTTAGTAGAACTGTTTTTTACAGAACCTTGGTACGGAACGGGAGAGGGCATGAATTGTGAAAATTGGCGTTTGTTTGACATTGCTATTAATGACGAAATTGTTGCACAAGACGTAGATATTTGGAAAGAGGTTGGTCATGATAAAGCTTTTAAATTGTCATTTAAGGCAAAAAGCAAAAACGGAAAGATTGTTATCTCATTTCCGAATGTAAAAGTAGGGCAAGCCATTATTTCAGGAATAGCAATTTCAACTAAAAATAAGAAAATTGAAGCTGCCCCAGCATCACCAAAAAATATTCAAAATGTAGTGCTGAATTCCAATTTGGAGTATAATATAGAAACTTGGTTGGATATAAATTCAAAGCAATTTAACGATTCCGATATTCAGTTTACACAAGTTCCTTCCGAAATTTCTGGAGCAGAATTTATACAATTTCCAAAAAATAAAACAAACTCAGGAAGTTTGACATTATTACGCGATTCGAATGTTTTTGTTTTTTATCCTAGTTCCAATAATAATCTGGATAAGTTAGATGGATACACAAAATTGAGTGATAAAGCTAAAAATAGTTTTGGAGCAAGTTTTGATGTTTATCAGAAGAAATTTAGTAAAACAGATACAGTTATTTTTGGAGAAACGGTCTCTCCTTCATGTATTGCAGTTGCTCCTTATTATAGTATGGGAGAAAAGGATGATTCTCGTAAAACATTGGTTTTAGAAGCTGAACTTGCCGAAACAAAAGGCAAAGGAATTATTACCAGTAATTTTAAAAATGCCGATTTCATAGAATTTACAGAAAGAACACCTAATAGCGTGAAATTTGTAGTAAAACCTGGTGTTGCTGGAGTTTATTTGATGCGTTTTAAATTTATAAATTGTAATGAAACGCCTTTAAAAGTAAAATTCAAAATGCAGGATGCCTACGGAATTATGATGCGTGATGATACTATTGAATTTGCTCCAACTCCTGATAAATGGAAGATTTTAAATACAACTTCAGGTGGTTACATCAATGCAGGAACATATACCATTACTTTGGAAGGGGATGATATGTATGGATTAATGTTGGACGCATTTGAGTTTCAGTAATTTTTAGAAGATAGAGTAAAGAGTAAAGAAAATAGAGGTCAAAGTAAAAAGAAATCTGCGCAAATCTACTTGCCAAACTTTTAAAACTTAAATGACTTATATGGTTTAAAAAAATAATTGCAATGGTAAAAAGAATAGGAATTGTATTGGTGTTATTGCTTTCAACAGCAGGTTTTGCACAAACTAAACAAGCTAGAATCATTGAAGATTTCAATAAAAACTGGAACTTTAAACTAGGCGATTATCCATCGGCGGTGCAAGCTAACTTCAATACAACAGCTTGGCGAAAACTTCAATTACCACACGATTGGAGTATCGAAGGCGCATTCAATAAAGAGCTTCCAACAGGAACTAAACAAGGATTTTTGCCTGCAGGAAAAGGCTGGTATCGCAAAACATTTGTCTTGCCAAAAGATTGGGAAAGCAAATCGATTTCGATAGAATTTGACGGTGTTTTCAAGAACAGTGAAGTCTTTATCAACGGACATTCGCTGGGAATTCGTCCTAGTGGGTACATTTCCTTTGCTTACGAAATGACTCCTTACTTGCATTTCGGAAAGCAAGAAAATGTTATTGCCGTAAAAGTGGATAACGATGCACAGCCCAATTCCAGATGGTACACCGGTTCTGGGATTTATAGAAACGTAAGTTTGGTAGCTGTCGAAAAATTGCATGTAGCACATTGGGGAACTTATGTAACTACTCCTAAAATCAGTAAAGAAAAAGCATCGGTACATTTTGAAGTGACTATAGAAAATAAAGCAAATACTGAAAAAGAATTCAAATTTGTCACCTCCATTGTAGATGCTAAAAATAAAGAAGTAGCCAATGCAGTGTCATCAGAAAAAATAGAGGCAAATGCCAATTCTAAAAAAACACATAATTTGGAAGTGAAAAATCCAAACTTATGGGATACCGAAAATCCGTATTTGTATAAAGTGCTTACCAAAATTTACGAGAATAAAAAATTGGTTGATACTTATGAAACACCATTAGGAATTCGATTTTTCTCTTTTGATGTCGAAAAGGGATTTTCTTTAAACGGAAAACCAACCAAAATATACGGAGTCTGTCTGCATCACGACAACGGTGCTTTAGGAGCTGTAGAGAATATTCATGCCGTTCGACGTAAACTTACTCTGCTGAAAGAAATGGGTTGTAATGCTATTAGAATGTCACATAATCCGCATTCGTTGGAGATGATGCAATTGTGTGATGAAATGGGTTTCATTGTCCAAGACGAAGCATTTGATGTTTGGAAAAAACCAAAAGTAAAGAATGATGCTCACAAAGAATGGGATGCATGGCACAAAAGAGATTTAGAAGATTTGATTTTGAGAGACCGCAACAATCCGTCGGTGATGATGTGGAGCATTGGGAACGAAATCCGTGAACAATTCGACAGTACCGGAATTGCGATTACCAGAGAATTGGCACAAATCGTAAAAAATCTGGATACCACTCGTCCAATAACAAGTGCGTTGACAGAGAATGTTCCGGAGAAGAATTTCATTTATCAATCAGGTGCTTTGGATTTATTAGGGTTCAATTACAAACACGAAGATTACGCAACTTTTCCAGCGCGTTTCAAGGGACAAAAAATAATTGCTTCCGAGACTGTTTCTGCTCTTGAAACCCGCGGACATTATGATCAGCCTTCGGACGTGGTTAAAGCTTGGCCTGTAAAATATGGAGAGAAATTTGATGGCAATGCAGACTGGACGGTTTCGGCTTACGATAATGTAAAATCATTTTGGGGTTCGACGCATGAAGAAAGCTGGAAAGCAATAAAAAACTCCGATTTCATTGCGGGTACTTTTGTCTGGACTGGTTTTGATTATATCGGCGAACCCGACCCGTATCCGTATCCGGCGCGTAGTTCGTATTTCGGAATTATTGATTTGGCAGGACTCCCGAAAGATGTCTATTATATGTACCAAAGCGAATGGACAAACAAACCCGTTTTGCACATTTTTCCGCACTGGAATTGGCAAAAAGATCAGGAAGTCGACGTTTGGGCGTATTACAACAATGCCGATGAAGTAGAATTATTCCTGAACGGAAAATCATTGGGTAAAAAATCCAAACAAAATGATGATTTACATATTTTTTGGCGTGTAAAATTTGAACCCGGAACGTTAAAAGCCATTTCCAGAAAAGATGGAAAAGTAGTTTTAGAAAAAGAAATTCACACCGCTGGAACGCCATCCAAAATTGTTTTAAAGGCTGACAAAACCACCATGAAAAACGATACGTATGATTTGGTTTACGTAACGGTTTCTATCACTGACAAAGACGGAAATTTAATTCCAAATGCCAACGATTTAGTTAATTTTGAAGTCACCGGTGGAGGGAAATTAGTAGGCGTTGATAACGGTTATCAAGCCAATTTGGAGTCGTTTAAAGCGAATTCATGTAAAGTATACAACGGCAAATGTATTGCCATCATTCAATCTAACGGGAAGAAAGAAAAGATTCAGTTGAAAGCTTCAACTGGTAACGGAATTGATTCTGCAAGCCTTAGCTTAAAAGTGAAGTAAATACAATTTTAGAGATAATGAAACGCCTTCAGTAATGAGGGCGTTTTTTATTAGATTTGTTATTAATTGTTTTAGTCTATAGTATTTAATTATGATATGTGTGTAACATTTAATAAAATAGGTTCTCTAAAGGAGATTGAATATCATTTAAAGGAAAATAAAATTAGTGATTTACATTCTATTGATGATTTACAAAGTTTTTATAGAAATTATTCTAACTATAGAAATAAAATTATTTCACATCATAATGTTTTAATCTATGATGAAAAAAAATCTCTAGAAAAAGAAATTTCTGAATTAGAAACAAAGTTTTTAAATATAACTGAGTATTTTGAAAAACAAAAAAGGGAGAACTTAGAAAAGTCTTACTCCAATATAGAGAATTTACCCAAGGTAAATAACAATCCATTTTTGATTATTAAAGATTATTATTTGAATTTAATGATTTGGTTAGAGATTTGGTTCATACCAATAATTTATTTTTTTAAATATAATTATGCCATAAGATGTGATGAAAAACATATTAGTAATAAAAAGAAGCGGTATGATTTTATAACTTATAAATTTGATCAAGCAGTTATCCAAAGTGGAGAAATAGAATTAATGGAAATCGATAAAAAGTATCATCTTATAGATTTTCTTAAAAATTACATTTATGGAGCTATTGGAGAGGAAAAAGTGTCGGCGGTATTAGGGAATTTATCTGATGATTATATTTTAATTAATGATTTTTGCAATTCGTTTAAAAAAGTTATTCGAAACCCTAATGAATCTGATTTTATAAAATCTATTCAAGTTGACCATCTGGTTGTATCACCCTCAGGTATTTTTTTAATTGAAACTAAAAATTGGAGCGAGAATTCAATTAATAATATCGATTTGCATTCGCCAATTATGCAGGTGAAGAGGTCTAATTATGCCTTATTTAAAATTTTAAATGATGAACAGAATAAGTCATTATTAAATTTAAAAAAACATCATTTTGGGAAAAAGAAAATACCAATTAAAAACATTGTAGTTTTTATTAATAATAAGCCAAAAGAAGAATTTCAGTTTGTTAAAATTTTGATTTTGGATGATTTGTTGTCATATATAAAATATTTTGAGCCAATTTTTTCGGTTGAAGAGACTCGGTCTATTGCTAATTTCTTATTAAAAATATCGAATAAATAATTACGAGGAAATTTATATTTTATATTGTTGTAAAAAAAACCGAAAATCTTCAAACAGATTCTGGATTTCTCCCCGCTAGTGCGAGTGCAATGTCATTAAGTTAAGCCGAAATTAAATGGTATCCTTTTGATTTTTAGTTATTTTAGGTTTCACTCTAGCCCTGT
>NZ_JAEHFV010000007.1 GCF_016522065.1 Flavobacterium agrisoli
ACAGGGCTAGAGTGAAACCTAAAATAACTAAAAATCAAAAGGATACCATTTAATTTCGGCTTAACTTAATGACATTGAGCCCTCCTCAAGGAGGGAACCGTGTACTTTGCGAGGGAGAGCTGTTAATTGTAAGCTATATGCAGTAAGCAGTAAGGTGTAAAATGCTAACGATCAACTATCAACCCCTCATATGACCCACAACCCACAACTCACTCTTCACTCTTCACTGCAAACTGTCAACTAGCAACTATCAATCCACCATTCACAATCCACCATCCACATTAAACTGTATGCGAAGCCTCCTTAAATAGCCAGATAAGATTTACAGGATTCAAATATGGAATAGGGTTAGCAGAACCAATTAATAAATTCGTTAACTTTGTATTCAGCGTAACTTATTAGAATTTATACCCGATGAATTTGAAAAAAGAACAGTTTTCCCCTGATCATAAGCAAACCAAGTCTTTAGTAGCAGCAGGAAAAGAGGCAGCTAGTAAAGCGGTACGCCATTCCAAAGCCTTAGATCTTACAATTACCTATATCGAAAATGGGTTTGTATACGAAGAAAATGCTCAAGGAATTAAAACGGCAATAAAGATACTAGAAAAGAAGGAGCCTACAATTTCATTAACTAAAGGAATGGTGCTTCATGCCAAATAAGAGAATCCGAATTTTTGCTGGCCCTAATGGATCTGGTAAGAGTTCATTGTTTGAGGAATTTTCAAAAAACTACGCAACGGGTTTCTTTGTAAATGCCGATAAAATTGAAATCAAGTTGACCACTAAGGGGTTGATTGATTTACAAGAATTAGATTTAAAAGTTACTCAAAAAGATCTTGATTTGTTTGCCAAGAGGCCTAGTTCGGTTTCCTTGATAGAAAAAGCACTTAAAGAAAATCATCCTATAAATGTTCAAATAAGTGAGAATTGTGTTGTGGATAAATCCAAAGAATCCCATAGCTATGAAGCTTCTTATGTAGCCTCATTTATAAGACACATGCTTATTGAACAATCCAAATCGTTTAGTTTTGAAACGGTGATGAGTCATCCTTCTAAAATCAGTGAAATTCAAGAACTAAAAGAAAGTGGCTATTTGCCATATCTCTACTTTGTTTGTATTGATGATCCAGATGTAAATGTAGCAAGAGTTGCCAATAGAGTTGATAAAGGAGGGCATGCCGTTGACGAACTCAAAATAGTGCAGCGCTATGTAAGAACCTTAGGGCTGTTGCACGAGATGTTACCTTTGTGTCACAGAGCTTATTTATTTGATAACTCAGGAAAGAAACAAGTAATGATAGCCGAGTTATATAAGGGTGCTTTAAAGCTTTTGACAGATACTCCTCCTCAATGGTTTATGAATTATGTTTTACCATACTATTCATAGGTATTTAAAAAGTAGAAAAGAGAGATTTAGTAATGTAGCTATAAGCATTAGGCTGTAAGTTTTAAGTTTTAAACTGAAAACTCCTCACCCTTCACTTTCAACTAGGCCTTTAAAACACCTCCCTAGCCTTCCTCAAGGAGGGAACTGTAGAACGTGTGCATGATGAATGGTAAGCTTAAGCCGTAAACTGTAAATTCACCATTCACTACTCACCATTCACTACTCACCATTCACTACTCACCATTCACTGTCAAATATCAATTATCAATTGTGAGGCTTACTCTTTAAATCATTAAATTTTTCAATCTTTAATTTTCAAAAAACGTCAATTCGAGTGTTTTTTATGCAGCATAGCGAAATAAAAAAAGTATCGAGAATCGTTTTTTGAAAATTTCCCCCTAGCAACTTCAAATTTCTGATTTTACCTTTAGCCAATAAGCTTTAAGCTAAACGCAACCCTCTTAACACTTAATACTTAATACTTAATACTTAAATCTTTCACCCATCAACTCTCAACTCTCAACTAGCAACTATTAGCTGTAAGCAATAAGCAATAGGCTGTATGCTTTACACTCTATGAATTGTCAATTATCAACTATCAATTATCAATTGTGAGGATTATTCTTTAAATCATTAAATTTTTCAATTTTTCAATTTTTCAATCTTTAAATCTTTCACCTATCAACTTATCCCCCCCGACTTTAAAACTTTAAGACCTTATGACTTTATGACTTTATGACTTTACGACTTTTGAGACTCAATACCGAATCCGCAGCACACATCCCAAGCTTTCCAATTCCAACACATATTCTTTTTTCGAAACCGATTTCACAATCGCTTCTTGATTGGCAAAAACACCCTCTTTCAGCACAATGCGATCTCCTTTTTGATGCGACAACACTTCAATTTGTTTAGGAAGCGAATCGCGCAACCGTTCTTGAATCGATTCAATTTCCACATCCCGAACAACCGCCGGTTTTCCCAACCAAAACAAATACCGAACCACGCCCTGCACCTGAAAAACAAGATCCCGCTCCTTTTCATCCAGACGCACAAAAACATACGAATTAAACAACGGAATCTCCACTTTCTTCTTCCGATCCGACCACTGCCGAACCTGCATCACCACCGGACAATAACTCTCCACCCCAAGGGTGCTGAGCTGCTCCGCAACCTTCTTTTCCCATTTCGGCTTTGTATAAATCACATACCAACTCATATCTGTTTTTTATTATTTAGTAAGTTCTAAGAAATAAGTAGTAAGATTTAAGAATTAAGAATTAAGAATTAAAAATTTAGATCTAACCATTCACAATTCACAATTCACCACTCACTCCTACCCTCGAGCGCAGCCGAGAGCCACCCTTCACTCTTCACCCTTCACCCTTCACTACTCACTACTCACTACTCACTACTCACTACTCACTACTCACTACTAACAACCCCAATCCCACTATAAACAAACCCAATAGCCTCCATTGCAGCAGCATTCAAAATATTGCGGCCATCAAACAAAAAAGCCGGTTTTTGCATGCCATCGTATATTTTTTGCCAATCGTAGTCGGTAAACTCATCCCACTCGGTTAAAATAGCCACTGCATGCGCCCCTTGACAAGCTTGGTAAGCCGAATCAAAATAGGAAATAGCCGCCTGATTTTCATCAGCCGTGCGCGATTGCAAGTAATTCAAATCCTGCAGTACTTTGGTTTCGGAAACTTTAGGATCGTACACCGCTAATTCAGCTTGTTCGTTAATCAAATCATCTGCCACATAAATAGCCGCCGATTCGCGCGTGTCATTGGTATCCTTTTTAAAAGCCCAACCTAAAAACGCAATTTTTTTTCCGGCAACCGTATTGTATAAGGTTTGCACTATTTTGTTAGCAAAACGCCTCTTTTGATGGTCGTTCATGATAATGACCTGCTCCCAATAATCGGCCACTTCGGTCAAACCGTATGATTTCGCAATATAAACCAAATTCAGAATATCCTTTTGAAAACAAGAACCTCCAAAACCAACCGAAGCCTTTAAAAACTTAGCCCCAATGCGACTGTCCATACCGATGGCGCGTGACACTTCGGTAACATCGGCACCTGTTTTCTCACACAATTCCGACAAGGCATTTATAGAGGAAATACGTTGTGCCAAAAAAGCATTCGCCGTTAATTTCGATAACTCCGACGACCAAACATTCGTAGTTAAAATTTTATCCTGAGGCACCCAATTGGCATACACCGCAACCAAAGCCGCAATGGCTTTTTCGCCAGCCTCAGAAGTTTCACCTCCAATCAAAATACGATCGGGTTGCAACAAATCGGTGACAGCCGTTCCCTCCGCCAGAAATTCAGGATTGGATAAAATTTGAAACTGCACCCCATTACCCGTACTGTCCAAAATGCTTTTAATCGCTTCGGCAGTACGAACCGGTAAAGTCGATTTTTCAATGACAATTTTATCATTTTTAGCCACACGTGCAATCTGACGCGCACACAATTCGATGTACTTCAAATCGGCAGCCATATTTTTCCCTTTCCCGTAGGTTTTGGTCGGCGTATTAACCGAAATAAAAATAGCATCAGCCTCCTCAATCGCCTGATCGACATCGGTAGAAAAAAACAAATTTCGACCACGCGCTTCGGCCACCACGGCGGCCAATCCCGGTTCGTAAATCGGAATATTGTGTACATCCGCATCATTCCAAGCCTGAATACGCTCTACATTCATATCTACCACCGTAACTTGTATGTGTGGACACTTTTGCGCAATAACCGCCATCGTAGGTCCCCCTACATACCCCGCACCAATACAACAAATTTTAGTAATGTTCATGTATCTTTATTTATACTTTATTCTTTTTTTTATCTTTTAACTTTCATTCCGATTTTGACCTTGAGCCATAGGCAATAAGCATTAAGCTATAAGCCACCTCCATCATCTTTAACAATAAGCTGTCAACTGTCAATTATCAGTTATCAACTATCAACTATCAACTATCAACTGCCAATTTCCGATTTTGAACTCTAGCTATAAGCAATAAGACTTAAGTTATAAGGCTCCTGCATCATCTTTAACAATAAGCTGTAAACTCTCAACCGTCAACCGCCAACTGTCAACTATCAACTATCAACTACCTATCCTCCTTCAAATGCTCCCAATACCAAGAAACCGCTTCTTGCAAACCCTGTTGCAAAGAAAACTGAGGATCATAACCCAAGTTTTTTCGTGCTTTTTCAATACTGGCTAACGAATGCGGAATATCACCCAAGCGGTTTTCCTGATAACGAATGGCGACATCCGCTATTTTTGGATTATAAGCTGCCAAATATTCTTTTAAATAACCTACTAAATCATTTAGGGTATTTCGCTCCCCATAAGCCGTATTATACACCGTATTGACCGCAGCGCTAGCAGCTTGCAGCGCCAAAACATTCATCTGAATCACATTATCAATATAGGTAAAATCACGTGAGTACAGCCCATCGCCATTAATAACGGGACTTTCCAAATCCATGAGTTGTTTAACAAACTTCGGAATAACCGCAGCATAAGCACCGTTGGGATCCTGTCTCCTTCCAAAAACATTGAAATAACGCAAACCTATCGTTTCCATACCATAGGTTTTACTGAATATTTCGGCATACAATTCATTGACGTATTTGGTAATGGCATAAGGTGATAAGGGCTTCCCGATAACGGCTTCCACCTTCGGTAACCCTTCCGAATCGCCATAGGTAGAAGAACTAGCAGCATACACAAACCGTTTCACTTTAGCATCACGGGCGGTAACCAACATATTTAAAAAACCAGATACATTTACCTCGTTCGTCGTAATCGGGTCTTGAATCGAGCGCGGTACCGAACCCAATGCCGCCTGATGCAATACATAATCCACATTTTCTACTGCCTTCTGACAATCTCCCAAATTCCGAATATCCCCTTCTATCAAAGTGAAATTTTCATGATTTAAAAAAGACACCAAATTATGACGGTGCCCCGTTGAAAAATTATCCAAACAAACCACCTTTTTCCCCAAATTCAAAAAATACTCACACAGGTTCGATCCAATAAATCCAGCCCCTCCCGTAATCAAAACAGTGTATGTTGTAGTCGCTTCCATCCTTTATTTTTTAAACCATTTATCCCTCAATTTCGATGCAACACCTTTATAGCCTTTCTTTTCTTCCTCTCCATACCCATACGACTGATACCCATATCCGTAAGCATAACCATAAGCAGAACCGTATTTGGCCTTATTTTCGAAACCATTCAAGACGATACTCACGTTATCAAGCTCATCGCGCTTTACTCGGTTATTAAGCAACGTAATCATGTCTTTCTTCGTATAATTTTGTCGAACCACATACATGGTTACGTCAACAAATTGTACCAACTCAATCGCGTCCGAAACCAATCCAACAGGAGGAGTATCTAAAATGATATAATCATATCGTTGCTTTAGTTCTTCCATTAAAACAGCCATTTGGTTGCTAATAACTAATTCGGAAGGATTGGGCGGAATAGGACCCGACAAAATAACATCCAAATAAGGCACTTGAGTTTTGTTAATAATTTCATCTACACTATTTTGCTGAATTAAATAATTCACAACCCCTGCTTCATTTTTAATATCCAATTCCTCAGCCAATCTCGGTTTACGAAGATCCAATCCGACAATAACGGTTTTCTTTTCGCTTAAAGCAAAAACGGTAGCAATATTAATCGAGCAAAAAGTTTTTCCCTCGCCACTTATAGAAGAGGTAATCATCAAGGTTTTGGCTCCATCTACCTGTTGCTTTTTGTACAAAAACTGCAAAGACGAACGAATAGCCCTAAATGCTTCTGATAAAGGCGATTTTGGTTTTTCAAAAACTGCTAAACTTGAGTTTTCTGGGTGAACTCCGATAACCCCAATTAAAGGAATTTGGGTTAACTTGTTAATATCCTCTGTATTTTGAATAGCATTATTTAAAAAGAAAATAATCAACACCACCGCTAATGGAAACAAGGTTCCGAAAAAGAGCGCCAAAATATAATTCACCGATGTTTTAGGTCCAATTAAACCACCACCAATATCCTTGGCCGGATCTATAAAATGAATATCCGAAAGATTGGATGCTTTTACAATATCGGCCTCACTTCTTTTCTGTAAAAATGTATTGTAAATATTGTCGCTTAGATTGTATTTTCTTTTAATTTTAAACAACTCTTGTTGTTCGTCCGGTAGTCTTTTGATGGTGCTCTCTGCTTGACCAATCTTTGCATTTATTAAATTTAAATCAAATTGTAAGGAAGATTTAGCTGAATTGATATTTTCTTGCAGCACTTTTTTTACAGATTCCATTTGATTATCAAAATCCATAAAAATTTTGTCACTTTTGACGGCATACGCCATTTCGGAACGTTGTGTTGAGAGTGCAATTAATTTGGAAACATTGGCAACAATATTAGGATCTTCAATTCCGGCTACCGATGGAGCGGGTAATTTAGCATAATCAACACTGTTTTTTAAATAGGCTTTAAGCGAATTGTAATAGGTAATTTTACGAACAATTTCGTCTTTTTGAACATCAAAATCGAGCATTTTATCCGAAAACTTGGCACCTCCTTCTTCAATATCAAAAATATTCTTGTCTTTTCGAAACGATTTTAGCTCATTGCCCGTTTCCTTCAGTTGCTTTTCCATGGCAATCAAGGTACTGTCGATGAAATTAATAGTATTGGTTGCAAATTGGTTTTTACTATCCAATTGATTTTTAATCAACATTTTGACGGTTGCATTCAAATAATCAACCATTCGTGCCTTATTTGTGCCCTGCATCGACAAAGTTAGGATCGAGCCACCCTTTTCACCTGCCTCTACATTCACATTTTTACATCCGGCCACTGTGCCATCAAAATCCTTAAACCGAACAAAATATTCATTTCCTTTGTAAAATCCGGGTTGGTTGTTGATTTGCAATTTCCAATTTAAGAAAGGCAAAACCACATGTTCTCCCACTTTATATCTTTTTACAAAGTCACCCGCCACCACTGCAGTTGTACTATAACTGTCATTGGCATAATTGACTAAAGAAACAGAATTATTTTCGAAAGGAATGCGAATTTCATACTCATTGGCGCTCAAAAAAGTAATACCAATTAATTGATTCGCTAATTGTCCTTTTGCCTTGTCAATTTCTACATAAAAAGGCACAGCGCCATAGGCATCCACTAGGTTGTATTCGCCTTGTGTAAGATAATCTATGTAAAATTGCAACTTTTCGACCACCAATTCGTTATGCGAACGCGATTGCAGAATGGTCGAAGTACTACTCACTTGATCGGAAGTCCCTCCCCAATTGAAAACCAAACTGGTATTGGAGGTAAAAAAAGGATTGCTTTCTTCTTTAATCGAAATTAAAGTTTGCATTCCGTAAATTTTTTCTTTTCTGATGTTAATTTGATACGCCACAAAAAGACATAACAAAATACTCACTACAAACCACTTCCAATATCCCGCAATTTTTAACAACAACCCCTTAAAATCAAAACTGGGTTGATTATCAAAAATCGAAAAATCTTTCATATCTAACATAAAAGCAAGTGATTAAAGTTTTAAAAGCACAAAAACAGTAGTAGCTAAAGACAAAACAGTAATAATGGTACTCATCGATTCAATTCCAGTTTTACCCGTTCCCCATGTTTTTTGTTTCACCGGTTTAACATAAATATAATCGTTGGGCTGCAAATAATAATAAGGTGATTTCACTGCATCAACATCGGTTAAATCAATCGAATGCATTTGCATGCCGGTTGGAGACTGCCTTATAATCGTGACTTCTTTTCTATTTCCTGTAACTGTAATATCACCCGCATTGGCAATGGCTTCCATGATATTCACATTATCTTTATAGAGTACTTTGGTACCGGTACTCCCTACTTCGCCGTTGATGGTATATCGAAAACCGGCCAATTTTACGGTAACAAAAAGATTTGCTTCGGTTTTAAAGTAATTTTCTAAAAGCATTTTTTCGATGGTAACACGTACTTCTTCCAACGTATAACCGAGCACGTTTATTTCTCCTAAAATAGGAACACGAATATTACCATGATCATCTACTGTGAAGCCATCAAAATAAAGTCCATTTTCAGAACGATTTTGAGCTGTATTATCTTGTGTATTTGTAGATGGTTTAAAAATTGCAACCAATTTAGGGTCAATGGCTTTTAAATTTATCGATATAATATCATTCGTTTGCAAT
This sequence comes from Flavobacterium agrisoli, assembly GCF_016522065.1. Lineage (GTDB taxonomy): Bacteria > Bacteroidota > Bacteroidia > Flavobacteriales > Flavobacteriaceae > Flavobacterium > Flavobacterium agrisoli. The sequence goes on from NZ_JAEHFV010000007.1 coordinate 8,629, forward strand.
CGATAAGGTTTGGATTCTACAGCCGAAACAGCATTTTCTACTCCATTTTTATCTTTATCTTGTAGGTAAACCAAATCGTTTAACGGTATACAAGAAGTGAGCAATAAGCTGAATAATACAAAGAGGCACAGACTTTTGTTAGTCATTTTATGGAAATTAAAACGCAAATATAGGTTTTCGAATTTTATTTAAAAAATATCCTGACTTTTAGAAAAAAATTTAACTGTTTTTGTAATTATTCTCAAATGGAATTCGATGTAAAATACTGCGGCCTAAGGTAACTTCGTCTGCATATTCTAATTCATCACCCACAGCAATTCCTCTGGCAATGGTTGAAACCAAAATCGAACTGTCGGCAATTTGTTTGTAGATGTAAAAATTAGTCGTATCGCCTTCTATAGTGGAGCTCAAAGCAAAAATAATCTCGGAAACTTTACCCGATTTTACTTTTTCAACTAAACTTGTTATTGTTAGCTGACTGGGTCCAACTCCTTCAATTGGCGAAATTTTACCTCCTAGAACATGATAAATCCCTTTAAATTGCCCTGTATTTTCTATCGCCATTACATCTCGAACATCTTCAACTACACAAATAGTTTGATGGTTACGAGATGGTTGTGCACATATTTCGCATATTTTTTCATCAGAAATATTATGACAAGATTCACAAAATCGAATTTGATGACGCATGTTCATCAAAGCCTCTGTCAAAAAACCCGTTCTTTCCTGGGGCTGCTTGAGCAAATGCAAAACCAAACGAAGCGCCGTTCTTTTACCAATTCCGGGTAATTGCGACATTTCGTTTACTGCTTTTTCTAATAATTTTGAAGAAAATTCCATAGTACGAATAAATTCACCAAATTAAAACTGATTTGTTCGCAGCAAAACTAAGGTACAAGCTACTTCAACTTTAATAGCATTTAATTCTAAAAGTTGATAAAACTCTGGATTCTCGGTTCCGGGATTAAAAATAACGCGTTTAGGTTGCGCTTCAATGATGTAATTATAGTAGTCACGCTGCCTAACAGGGTTAAGATACAAGGTTACGGTATCAATATTTTTCACAGGTACTTTCTTTGTTTGTATCGCCACACCTGCTACTTCCCCCGCTTTTTGCCCTATGGCAATTACCGAATGTCCTTTTTCTACTAAAAATTGAATGGCTTTGTTAGAATAGCGTTCTTCTTTTAAAGAAGCACCTAAAACCATGGTTTTCTTATTTTTCATTTATTCATTTTATATGCAACAGCAAATGTAAGTAAAAATACCCGCAAGCTTATCATTGAACTGAATAATACCCAAACCATAAAAAACAATTTCCTAACATAAATTGATCAAAATGTTTATTTAAAACACTATTTTTGATCAACCAAACAATACACATGGATTTATTTATTTACTTATTTGCTGCTTTATTTTCTGTATTAAACCCTATCGGAACAGTTCCTATTTTTGTTGGATTGACGCAAGATGATTCGAATATAGAACGCAACCGAATTTCGTTATGGACGTCTATCAATGTTTTTTTGATTTTAACGATTTCCTTTTTTGTGGGACAATATGCACTTTCCTTTTTCGGAATTAGCATTGATGCGTTACGAATTGCGGGTGGAATTGTTATTTTAAATTCTGGCTTTTCGTTACTATCTGGAAAAATTAGTAAAAAAAGAGGTATCAATAAAAAAGTAGAAAACGATGCACAAAAAAGAAACGATATCGCGCTAACTCCCTTAGCTATACCTATGTTAGCGGGACCAGGATCTATTTCTTTATTGATTGCTTTTTACCAGGAACACCACCAACCGTTAGAAATTTTTATTGCTGTGTTGGCTATTTTATGTACTTCGATAGTGATTTTCGTGATTTTAAAAAGTGCACATTACCTATCTCGTTTTTTAGGAGCTTCGGGTATTGTGGCCATCTCCCGAATAATTGGTTTCATCGTCATTGCCATCGGAATACAATACATAGTGAGCTCCATCATCAACATTATAAAAGGGAATTTAATGTAAATTGATAATTGATAATTGATAATTGATAATTGATAATTGATAATTGATAATTGATATTAATTTTATTACTCCTTCGGTAGAAAAATTTCTGCCATCATGCAACGAGCGCTTCCGCCGCCACAAGCTTCTATAGTGTCTAAATTAGAACTTAAAATGGTTCCGTATTTTTCCAATTGTGTTATTTGTTTCGGGGTTAAACTTTGATGAGCTGAATCGCTCATAACGATGTAACGTTTTTCATTCGCCCCTTCTACTTCAAGCATGTTTCCGGCAAAATTATTCACTTGTTCCTCAGTAATGAAAATGATTTCTTTATTATTTTCCTTTAAATTATCGAGAACCATTTTACGCTCTTTTTTATCATCAATACAATCCACACAAATCACCGCAAATTTTTCGCCTAAACACATCATCACATTGGTATGATAAATCAATTCTCTTGTTTTTCCTACTGTTTGAAAAGCTTCAAAAATAACTGGAGCATTATCAAAATCTTCGCAAAATTCAATAAACAGTTCTTCATCTGCACGAGGAGACAAAGCACAATACGCTTTTGCGTTAGCTCGATCTAAAAGTAAGCTCCCAGTACCTTCTAAAAAATAACCATCGTCTTCGGCAGCGGTATAATCCATGATATTAGCAATACGGAATCCTTTTTCTTCTAGGAGATCCAATATATCTTCGCGACGTTCTTTTCTCCTATTTTCGGCAAACATAGGATACAGAACCACATCTCCATTTTCATGAAAAGAAATCCAATTGTTTGGAAAAATGCTATCGGGTGTATCCGTTTCGGAAGTATCTTCGACAACCGTAACATCCACTCCAACTTCTTGTAATTTGCTTACAAAAGTATCAAATTCAGCTTGTGCTTTGGCATTTACAGTTGCAGGCAACAGATTTTCTAAAACTTTTTGATAATAATTATTTACTTGTGTTTGCTCATTCATTCGAAAGGCAACTGGACGAATCATTAAAATAGAATTGGTAACTTGTTTCATAACATTTAATCTCTTATTAAAGGTAACGTAGAACATCTAAGCAAGCCTTCTTGCTTGGCAATCTCTGCATAGGAAATTTCTTCGACAATAAAGTCATTATCTCGAAGCCAATTGTTGAGTCTGGTAAAATTTCTTTCGGAAACCACTATATTTTCATCAATAGAAAAAACATTGGAAAACATGTGATACATTTCTTCACGAGTAATGTGAAATAAATTTTCTTTTCCAAAAAGCTGTACTAAAAATTGATAATCTGACTCTTCTCTGAATCCGTTTTTATAAATAATTCCCTTGTTTTTCCCAACTGGCTGAAAACAACAATCCAAGTGCAAAGCATTGTCGCGAGCCTCGATTTTGGACTTAATTAAATCAAATTCTTTTATTTTTTTATACGGAAACATTTCTTTTAAATAAGCCACACCTTCCAAATTGGTTCTAGCGGTAATATAATCTTTATAATCACTTCCTTTATAAGTACCCACAAAAATATAGTCTTGCCAAAGCATCACATCTCCTCCTTCAATATGAATGGCTTCTGGAGGTCTACACACTTTCAAAGGATTTATATTATCCAAAATATACTGAATAGCCTCTAACTCTAATTCTCTTTCGGGTAAAATATTCGCTTTAATAAAGGTATCTTCGATTACAAACCCAATATCTCGGGTAAAAATTTGATTGCATTTTTCAATAATTTCCGGGCGAAAGACTTTTACATCGTATTTTTTAAAAACGGCATCCAACGCATTCATTTCCCTAATCATATCAACTTCAAGAGGATAAGTCCCAGCTTTAATATGCTCTAACGACTTCGGGTCATAGGCTTCGGCAATTGTAGGCGTTGGTCCATTATTAATAGCTGTTCCTAAAACCACCGCTCTTAATCGTGATGTTTCGTTCTTAATATTTAATTGTAACATTTTATTCGCTTTTTGTGAAGCAAATATAAAAAAAGCCCCACAGTTAAGTGGAGCTTCTTTGAAATGATTTTATTTTTTTGATTTATATTCTCGTAAAGGATGACCTGTATAAACTTGTCTTGGTCGACCAATTGGCTCTTTATTTTCACGCATTTCTTTCCATTGCGCAATCCAACCTGGTAATCTACCGATGGCAAACATAACGGTAAACATGTCTGTTGGAATTCCTAACGCTCTGTAGATAATACCCGAATAAAAATCAACATTTGGATATAAGTTTCTAGCCTTGAAGTATTCATCTTCTAAAGCTGCTTTTTCTAATTTTTTAGCAATTTCCAAAACTGGATCTTCAACACCTAAAGTTCCTAAAACTTCATTTGCTGCTTTTTTAATGATTTTAGCTCTAGGATCAAAGTTCTTGTATACTCTATGCCCGAAGCCCATCAAACGGAAAGGATCATTTTTGTCTTTAGCTTTAGCTAAGAATTTATCCGTATCTCCACCATCTTTGTTTATTTCTTCTAACATTTCAAGTACCGCTTGATTAGCACCACCATGTAATGGCCCCCACAAAGCAGAAACCCCAGCTGAAATAGAAGCAAACAAACCTGCGTGAGACGATCCTACCATTCTAACAGTTGATGTAGAACAGTTTTGTTCGTGATCGGCATGTAATATAAATAATTTATCAAGTGCATTAATAACCACCTCACTAGCTTTGTATGGCTGAGTTGGTAGCTTAAACATCAATTGCATGAAGTTTTCTACATACCCTTGTGTATTATCGTAATAATTTAAAGGATAACCCATAGATTTTCTATATGTCCAAGTAGCTATAACCAAGAACTTTGCGATAGTTTTGCAAATAGCCTCATACATTTCTTTTTCATTATCAACATTAACCGATTTTGGGTTAAAAGCAGTCAAAGCACTTGTCAACGAAGACAAAACGCCCATGGGATGAGCCGTTTTTGGAAAACCATCGATAATGCTTTTCATTTCTTCATTCACTAATGAATGTTTTTTAATATCATTTTCGAATTTTTCCAATTGTTCTGTAGTCGGCAACTCACCAAAAATTAAAAGGTAAGAAACTTCTAAGAAATCAGCGCTCTCTGCCAATTCTTCAATTGAGTAACCTCTGTAACGTAAAATTCCTAATTCTCCATCTAAGAACGTAATTTCACTTTTGCAAGATCCTGAATTTTTATACCCCGGATCGATTGTAATTGCTCCTGTTAAATCTCTTAATTTGTTAATATCGATAGCAGTTTCATTTTCGCTTCCTGTGATGATTGGAAGCTCAATTTTCTTACCATCTAATTCTAATGTAGCTATTTTTGACATAATATAATTTGGAAATAATTCTTTAAATAATAATTTATCAAATCTAAGGAATTAACGGGTAATTAAAAAGAGGATTATTATATGAATTTGTTAAATGTCATAAAAAAAGCCACTCATAGTTTTATGAATGGCTTTTTTTCTATTTTAAAATGAATTTATTTAACTTTAAAAGCATTTAACCCTGGAAAATAGGCAGTGTTTCCTAATTCTTCTTCGATTCGTAGCAATTGATTGTATTTTGCCATACGATCGGAACGAGAAGCCGATCCTGTTTTAATTTGTCCACAATTTAAGGCTACTGCTAAATCTGCGATTGTGTTATCTTCAGTCTCTCCAGAACGGTGTGACATTACCGACGTGTAACCCGCATTTTTTGCCATATTAACTGCTGCAATTGTTTCAGTCAAAGTACCAATTTGGTTCACTTTTACTAAAATAGAGTTAGCAATTCCTTTTTCGATACCAGTTGACAAACGTGCCACATTTGTAACGAATAAATCATCTCCTACTAATTGTACTTTATCTCCAATTTTTTCGGTTAAAGCTTTCCAACCGTTCCAGTCGTCTTCGTACATACCATCTTCGATAGAAATAATTGGATATTTCGCTGCAAGTTCAGCCAAGTAATCCGCTTGCTCCTCAGAGGTTCTTATTTTCCCAGTTTCACCTTCAAATTTAGTATAATCGTATTTCCCGTTTACATAAAATTCAGAAGCAGCACAATCAAGAGCGATCATAATTTCATCTCCAAAAGAATAACCTGCTTTTTCAACAGCTAATTTTATGGTGTCTAAAGCATCTTCAGTACCTCCAGCTAAGTTAGGAGCAAATCCACCTTCGTCACCAACTGCAGTACTCAAACCTCTGTCATGTAATACTTTTTTCAAGTTGTGAAAAATCTCAGTACCCATTTGCATTGCATGTGTAAAAGACGTTGCTTTTACAGGGAAAATCATAAATTCCTGAAATGCGATAGGAGCATCAGAGTGCGAACCACCATTGATGATATTCATCATTGGAACTGGCAAAGTATTAGCAGAAACCCCGCCAACATAACGATATAAAGGCAAACCTAGTTCGTTTGCAGCCGCTTTTGCCGCAGCTAAAGAAACCCCTAAAATTGCATTAGCACCTAATTTTGATTTATTTGGAGTCCCATCTAAATCAATCATCAATTGGTCAATAGTATTTTGTTCAAAAACAGAAGTTCCAACTAGTTCTTCAGCAATAACAGTATTTACATTATTCACTGCATTTAAAACTCCTTTACCTAGATAAGCTTTACCTCCATCACGTAATTCAACAGCTTCGTGCTCTCCAGTTGATGCTCCAGATGGAACAGCTGCTCTACCTAAAACTCCATTTTCAGTAACTACATCAACTTCAATAGTAGGATTTCCTCTAGAATCAAGAATTTGTCTTGCGTGAACTTTAATTATAATACTCATTATTTTTGGTTTATATTAATTAATTATATTTTTTTTTCGAAATTATAAAAATATTTAATACTAAAACTGTCTTGTCGTTAACAAACCCTATTATTTATTAACTAAATCGTTTTAGCCTTTTTTTATTTGCTCAGATTTTCAACAAATTGATCAAACAAATAAGAAGAATCATGTGGGCCAGGACTTGCTTCAGGATGGTATTGCACCGAAAAACAATTTTTATTTTTCATTCGCATACCTGCTACTGTATCATCATTTAAATGAATATGAGTAAGTTCTAATTCTGGATGCCCTACCAAAGCCTCTCTTTTTACGGCAAAACCATGATTCTGAGAAGTAATCTCTCCTTTACCAGTTAAAAGGTTTTTTACGGGGTGATTAATTCCTCTATGTCCGCCAAACATTTTATAGGTTTGAACTCCATTTGCCAAAGCAATAATTTGGTGTCCTAAACAAATTCCAAACAAGGGTTTATTATCTGCAATAATTTGTTTTGCTACTTCAATTACACCATGTAACGGGTCTGGATCACCAGGTCCATTTGATAAAAAATAACCATTTGGATTGAAAGCAGCTAATTCTTCGTAACTTGAATTATAAGGGAACACTTTAATATAACAATCTCTTTTGGCTAAATTTCGCAATATATTGGTTTTGATTCCTAAATCTAAAGCTGAAATTTTATATTTTGCGTTTTCATCTCCATAAAAATATGGTTCTTTGGTTGACACTTTTGAAGCCAACTCTAAACCTTCCATATTGGGAACATTGGCTAAAGCGACTTTCAATTCCTCAACCGGAGTTCCGTCTGTACAAATTACAGCATTCATTGCGCCATTATCACGTATATAACTAACTAAAGCACGTGTATCAACATCCGAAATGCAAATTAAGTTTTGATTTTTGAAATAATCTTCTAAACTACCCGCAGCATCTACACGAGAATAATTAAAACTGAAGTTTTTACAAACCAAACCTGCAATTTTAACACTTTCCGATTCTACCTCATTTTCATTTACACCATAATTACCAATATGTGCGTTGGTGGTTACCATAATTTGACCAAAATAGGAAGGATCTGTAAAAATCTCCTGATACCCAGTCATTCCGGTATTAAAACATACTTCCCCAAAAGTAGTTCCGCTGATACCAATAGATTTACCATGAAAAATTGTACCGTCGCTCAATAGTAAGATTGCCTTTTCTCTTGTATTGTATTTCATTTTAAAATTGTTGTTGTTCTAATTATTAAACTCTAAGTTCAATCAATTAATTTTATGCAAAGTTAATTTATAAAAAAAGGGAGTGCAAACATTTGATGCAAATTCAATTATAAAAATTAGAATTGATTTGTTAAAAAAACACTCCAAAAAAATCAAAAAAAAAGGATAAACTATAAATAGCTTATCCTTAAATTTTATTGAATATTTATTCTCATAATTATTCAGTAGCGTCGGTAGATTTTTCTTCAGTTTCAGCAGCTGGAGCCTCTTCTGTAGTAGCTTCAGCTTTTTTAGCTTTACCACCACGACGACTTTTCGCTTTCTTAACTTCTTTTTTACCTCCGTTATAAAGTTCATTAAAATCAACTAATTCGATCATCGCCATATCAGCGTTATCTCCTAAACGATTTCCAACTTTAATAATACGAGTGTATCCACCTGGACGATCTCCTACTTTTGCAGCAACATCTCTGAACAAATCTGTCACAGCATATTTGCTACGTAAATATGAAAAAACAATACGACGATTATGAGTCGTATCTTCCTTAGATTTTGTAATTAAAGGCTCAACAAATTGTTTAAGCGCTTTAGCTTTAGCAACAGTAGTGTTAATACGTTTGTGTTCAATAAGAGAACAAGCCATATTAGCTAACATAGCTTTTCTATGTCCAGTCTGTCTGCTTAAGTGATTGAATTTTTTTCCGTGTCTCATGACGTCTTTTTTATAACTTCATCTTGCTACTATCCGCTTTGGAGAGCAAAATATGAAGTAATTTATTCTTTATCTAATTTGTATTTAGCTAAATCCATTCCAAAAGTTAAATTCTTAACTGCAACTAATTCATCTAGTTCCGTTAAAGATTTTTTACCGAAATTACGGAATTTCATTAAGTCATTTTTATTGAACGATACTAAATCACCAAGTGTATCAACTTCAGCCGCTTTCAAGCAATTTAATGCTCTAACAGATAAATCCATATCAACAAGCTTAGTTTTAAGCAGTTGTCTCATATGCAATGATTCCTCATCGTATGATTCTGTTTGTGCAATTTCGTCGGCCTCGAGTGTAATTCTTTCATCAGAAAATAACATGAAATGGTGAATTAAAACTTTTGCAGCTTCGGTAAGAGCATCTTTTGGATTGATAGAACCGTCAGTTTTAATTTCAAAAACTAATTTTTCATAATCTGTTTTTTGCTCTACACGGAAGTTTTCAATGGCATACTTAACATTTTTTACAGGTGTAAAAATAGAATCTGTAAAAATAGTACCAATTGGTGCATTTTGTTTTTTGTTCTCCTCAGCAGGAACATATCCTCTACCTTTTTCGATAGTTAAATCGAAATTCAGTTTAATTTTGCTATCTAAATTACAGATTACCAATTCTGGATTCAAAACTTGGAAACCTGAAATAAATTTTTGAAAATCTCCTGCTGTTAATTGATCTTTACCAGAAACAGAAATAGTAACTGCTTCATTATCTATGTCCTCAATTTGACGTTTGAAACGTACTTGTTTAAGGTTAAGAATAATTTCGGTAACATCTTCAACAACACCTGAAATAGTAGAAAACTCATGATCTACACCTTCTATACGAACAGATGTAATTGCATAACCTTCTAATGCTGAAAGTAAAACTCTTCTAAGTGCATTACCAACAGTCAATCCGTATCCTGGTTCTAAAGGTCTGAATTCAAACTTTCCTTCAAAATCAGTCGAATCGATCATGATAACTTTATCGGGCTTTTGAAAATTAAATATTGCCATAAATTTCGACTAAGTCAATTATTATTTGTTGTACAACTCTACGATTAATTGTTCTTTAATGTTTTCTGGAATTTGAAGTCTAGCTGGTACAGTAACAAACGTACCTTCTTTCAACTCATTATTCCAAGTAATCCATTCATAAACATGACTTGAATTAGACAAAGAACGATCGATAGCATCTAATGATTTAGATTTTTCACGAACCGCTACTTTATCACCAGGTTTAAGGTGGTAAGACGGAATGTTAACAACCTCTCCATTTACAGTAATGTGTCTATGAGAAACCAATTGTCTAGCACCTCTTCTTGAAGGAGCGATTCCCATTCTAAAAACAACATTATCTAGTCTTGCTTCGCACAATTGTAACAATACCTCACCAGTAACACCTTTTGTAGCCGATGCTTTTTTGAATAAACCTCTGAATTGTTTTTCTAAAATTCCATAAGAATATTTAGCTTTTTGCTTTTCCATTAATTGGATAGCATATTCAGATTTTTTACCCCTTTTTTTAGCCATCCCGTGTTGTCCAGGAGGGTAATTTCTTTTTTCGAAAGATTTATCATCTCCGAAGATTGCTTCGCCAAATTTACGAGCAATTCTAGTTTTAGGACCAGTATATCTTGCCATTTCAAAAAATTATTAAGGTAGAGATTATGAATTCAGGTCAAATCCTTCGATAACCGTTTTCTACCTTGGTTATACTTAAAAATTTATAATATTATACTCTACGTCTTTTAGGAGGACGACAACCGTTGTGTGGCATTGGTGTTACATCAATAATTTCGGTAACTTCAATTCCACCGTTATGAATAGAACGGATAGCAGACTCACGTCCGTTACCTGGTCCTTTTACATAAACTTTAACTTTTTTAAGTCCTGCTTCAAGCGCTACTTTACTACAATCTTCTGCTGCCATTTGAGCTGCATAAGGAGTGTTCTTTTTAGAACCTCTAAAGCCCATTTTACCAGCTGAAGACCAAGAAATAACTTCACCTTTCTTATTTGTCAAAGAAATGATAATATTATTGAAAGTGGCAGAAATATGAGCCTCACCCGTTGATTCAACGATAACTTTACGTTTTTTTGCAGTTGCTTTAGCCATATTACTTATTATTTAGTTGCTTTTTTCTTGTTAGCAACAGTTTTTCTTTTACCTTTTCTTGTTCTAGAGTTATTTTTAGTTCTTTGTCCTCTTAATGGAAGACCAGATCTATGACGAATTCCTCTGTAACATCCAATATCCATTAGACGTTTGATGTTTAAAGAAATTTCAGAACGCAATTCTCCTTCAATTTTAAAAGAAGAAACAGCCTCACGAATTGCTCCAATTTCATCATCATTCCAATCTTGAACTTTTTTATCTTGGCTAACTTGAGCTTTCTCTAAAATCTCAATAGCTCTACTTTTTCCTAATCCGAAGATATAGGTAAGTGCAATAACACCTCTCTTGTTTTTTGGGATATCTACCCCTGCTATTCTTGCCATAATTATCCTTGTCTTTGTTTAAATCTAGGATTCTTTTTGTTTATTACGTACAATCTCCCTTTTCTTCGCACGATAACGCACTCGGGACTTCTCTTTTTTACTGATGCTCTAACTTTCATTTTGAATATCCTTTAATATCTATAAGTAATTCTTGCTTTTGACAAATCGTAAGGACTCATTTCTAGTTTCACTTTATCACCAGGTAATAATTTGATGTAATGCATACGCATTTTACCAGATATATGAGCAATTACAACATGTCCATTTTCTAATTCTACACGGAACATCGCATTTGACAATGCTTCAATAATTGATCCGTCTTGTTCTATTGCTGATTGTTTTGCCATAAAATTAAGCTACCGCCTTTCTGTTTTTACCAGTTTTCATTAATCCATCATAGTGTTTATTCAATAAGTATGAATTAATTTGTTGCATTGTATCTATTGCAACCCCCACCATAATAATCAATGAAGTTCCTCCAAAAAACATTGCCCAAGATTGTTGAACATCCATAAAGCTCACAACAATTGCTGGAAAAACAGCTATCAAAGCAAGAAATAAGGAACCTGGAAAAGTTATTAATGACATTATTTTATCTAAGAAATCAGAAGTCTCTACACCTGGACGAACGCCTGGTATAAATCCACCACTTCTCTTCAAATCATCGGACATTTTATTCGTAGGAACAGTTATTGCAGTATAAAAGAAAGTAAATACAATAATAAGTGTTGCAAATACCAAATTATACCAAAATCCAAACATATCACTAAATGCACCAACAACAGACTGAGATGCATCTGATTTTGACAATCCAGCTACAGCAGCAGGAATAAACATAATTGCTTGAGCAAAAATGATTGGCATAACCCCAGAAGCATTCAACTTCAATGGTATCCATTGTCTATTTCCTCCCATCACATCTTGTTCGTAACTTCCTGATGTAGTACGACGAGCGTATTGTACAGGAATTTTACGAGTTGCCATAATTAATAAGACACAAGAAATGATTACCAATAACCAAACAATAATTTCTATAACCAATAACATTGGACCTCCGTTATTATTGGTAACTCTAGTTGTAAATTCTTGGATAAATGCTTGAGGAAAACGAGCTAAAATACCAACCATGATTAATAACGAAATACCGTTACCAATACCTTTATCGGTAATTTTCTCTCCTAACCACATTGCAAAAATGGTTCCTGTTACTAAAATAACAACCGAAGAAAACAAGAATTCAAAAGAATCAAAACCTAGAAGAAATGCACTACTAGGTAATGTTCTGTATAAGTTATAGATGTAAGTAGGTCCTTGAACCAATGTAATACCTATTGTTAACCAACGCGTAATTTGGTTGATTTTTTTTCTACCACTTTCTCCATCACTTTGAAGTTTTTGTAAATATGGAATCGCAATCCCCATTAACTGAACCACGATCGACGCAGAAATATAAGGCATAATTCCTAAAGCGAAAACTGAAGCTTTAGAAAAGGCACCTCCGGTAAACATGTCTAGAATAGATCCTAAACCATTTTTTGTTTGTCCCGCTAATCCGGTCAATTGCGTTGCGTCAATTCCAGGAAGCGTAACGTGTGCACCAAAACGATATACTAAAAGCAGACCTAAAGTAATTAAGATTCTGTTTTTTAGCTCTTCGATTTTCCAAACATTACTAATTGATTCAATAAATTTCTTCATCCTAATAGAAAAATTATAATGTTACAGCTTCTCCACCAGCAGCTTCAATAGCCGCTTTTGCAGTTGCAGTAAATTTATGAGCAGTTACTTTTAATTTTGCCTTCAATTCTCCTCTACCCAAAATCTTAACGATTTCATTTTTAGTAGCCAAACGGTTTGCAACAAAATCTGTCATATCAACAGAATCTTTTATAAGACCGTTATCCACTAATAATTGTAGAGTATCTAAATTAACACCTTCGTAATCTTTACGGTTGATGTTTTTGAAACCAAACTTAGGTACACGTCTTTGAAGTGGCATTTGCCCTCCTTCAAAACCAATCTTTTTAGAATAACCCGAACGAGATTTAGCTCCTTTATGACCTCTAGCGGCAGTACCACCTTTGCCTGAACCTTCTCCGCGGCCTAATCTTTTATTTTGGTTATGTGTAGATCCCTCAGCTGGTTGTAAGTTACTTAAATTCATAACAATTTTTTGTTATTTAGCTTCTTCAACAGAAACTAAGTGTTTAACTTTGTTTATCATCCCAAGGATAGCAGGATTTGACTCATGCTCTACAACTTGACCTATTTTACGTAGACCTAAAGCCTCCAAACCTCTCTTTTGTGAAAGAGGACAGTTGATTTTACTTCTAACTTGTTTTACTAATAATTTAGCCATAATTTCCTTGAATTAACCTTTAAAAACTTTTTCTAAAGAAACACCTCTTTGTTTAGCTACTGTATAAGCGCTTCTCATTTGTAACAAAGCATCAAAAGTTGCTTTTACTACGTTATGAGGGTTAGATGATCCTTGAGATTTTGATAATACATCATGAATACCTACTGATTCAAGAACCGAACGAACAGCTCCACCAGCAATAACTCCTGTACCATGAGAAGCAGGAATTAAAAAAACACGAGCACCACCAAATTTACCTTTTTGTTCGTGAGGTACTGATTGACCATTCAAAGGAATACGAACTAAATTTTTCTTAGCATCTTCTACTGCTTTCGCAATTGCTTCAGAAACATCTTTCGATTTTCCTAATCCGTGTCCAACAACACCGTTTTCATCACCTACCACTACAATAGCAGAAAAACCAAAAGCTCTACCTCCTTTTGTAACTTTAGTAACACGATTCACACTTACCAAACGATCTTTAAGTTCAAGACCACTAGGTTTTACCAATTCTACATTTTTGTATTTAGACATAATATATTAGAATTTAAGTCCAGCCGCTCTTGCGCCTTCGGCTAATGATTTAATACGACCATGGTATAAATAACCTCCTCTATCAAAAGTTACTGTTTCTACCCCAGCTTTCAACGCTTTTTCTGCAACTAATTTTCCAACAGCAGCAGCAATTTCAACGTTGGTACCTTTTCCTATTTCTTTTTCTCTCGAAGAGGCAGCTAATATAGTAATTCCATTTACATCATCAATAAGTTGTGCGTAAATTTCTTTATTACTTCTAAATACAGATAACCTTGGTTTAGTAGCAGAACCACTAATCGTTTTTCTAATTCTGTATTTAATTCTCTGTCTTCTTTCAGATTTTGTTAATGACATAATCTTATTTTTTAAGCTGATTTACCTGCTTTTCTTCTTAATACTTCACCCACAAATTTAACTCCTTTTCCTTTATATGGTTCAGGTTTGCGGAAACCTCTAATTTTGGCCGCAACTTGACCTAAAAGTTGTTTATCGTAAGAAGTTAATTTTACGATAGGATTTTTTCCTTTTTCAGATATTGTTTCTAGAGAAACTTCTGGAGCAATCTCTAAAATAATATTGTGAGAATATCCAAGAGCTAAATCTAACTTTTGACCTTGGTTTGAAGCTCTGTAACCAACCCCAACCAATTCTAATGATTTAGTAAAACCTTCACTTACACCTACAATCATATTGTTGATTAAAGATCTGTAAAGTCCATGTTTTGCTCTTTGGTCTTTATGATCAGATGATCTGCTTACTTGCACTTGATCACCTTCAACTTCAACAGTTACGTCTGAAAACTCCTGTGATAGTTGACCCATTTTTCCTTTTACTGTAATAATACCATCTTTAACTTCAACAGTTACTCCGGCAGGGATTACAATTGGATTTTTACCTATTCTTGACATCTTATATAGTCTTTATGATTAGTATACGTAGCAAATTACCTCACCACCAATATGTAATTGCTTAGCTTGTTTTCCTGTCATCAAACCTTTTGATGTAGAAACAATAGCAATACCTAATCCGTTAAGGATTCGAGGAAGTTTATCAGCACCTGCATACTTACGTAAACCTGGTTTACTAATTCTTTGGATATCTTTAATTACTGGCTCTTTAGTATCTTTATCATACTTCAAAGCAATTTTGATTGAACCCTGAACGGTGTTGTTCTCAAATTTGTAACTTAAAATATAACCTTGATCAAATAAAATCTTAGTTATTTCTTTTTTTAGATTAGAAGCAGGAATTTCAACAACTTTGTGGTTTGCTGCCACAGCGTTACGAACTCTTGTTAGATAATCTGCAATTGGATCTGTATACATTTGTATTAATTTACGGTCTTGGTTTTCGGTAAAACTCTTTTACCGAACCTTAGACCAATTTATAATTCTTACTTTTACCAGCTGGCTTTTTTAACACCTGGTATTAAACCATTGTTAGCCATTTCACGGAAAGTTACACGTGAAATTCCGAATTGACGGATATACCCTCTAGGTCTTCCTGTTAATTTACAACGGTTGTGCAAACGTACAGGAGAAGCGTTTTTTGGTAATTTTTGTAAACCTTCGTAATCTCCAGCTTCTAATAAAGCTTTTCTTTTCTCAGCATACTTAGCTACCGTTTTTTCTCTTTTAACCTCACGGGCTTTCATTGATTCTTTAGCCATGTCTTAATTCTTTTTAAAAGGTAAACCTAATTCAGCCAATAATGACTTTGCTTCTTTATCTGTTTTAGCAGTAGTAACAAAAGTAATATCCATTCCTGAAATTTTGTTTACTTTGTCAATATCAATTTCAGGGAAAATGATTTGCTCTAAAACTCCAAGGTTATAATTACCTCTACCATCGAATCCAGTAGCTTTAATACCACCAAAATCTCTTACACGTGGTAAAGCTGATGTAATAAGTCTATCTAAAAACTCATACATTCTTTCTCCACGTAAAGTAACTTTTGCTCCAATTGGCATTCCTTTTCTTAATTTAAAAGACGCAACGTCTTTCTTAGAAATGGTAGCTATTGCTTTTTGTCCAGTGATCTTAGTTAACTCATCAACCGCATAGTCAATTAGTTTTTTATCAGATACAGCTGCACCAACTCCACGGCTCAAAACGATTTTTTCCAATTTAGGAACTTGCATTACGTTTGTATATCCGAATTCTTCTTTAAGAGCAGAGATTACTCTACTCTTATATTCTTCTTTTAGTCTAGGTGTATATGCCATCACTATAGTACTTGATTAGATTTTTTTGAAAATCTTACTTTCTTATCTCCTTCTACTCTAACTCCAACTCTTGTAGTTTCCTTTGTTTTAGGATCAATAAGAGCGATATTAGAAATTTGAATAGAAGCTTCTTTCTTAACGATACCACCTTGAGGGTTTTTAGCACTTGGTTTTGTATGTTTTGAAACCAAGTTTACACCTTCAACTATCGCTTTGTTTTTCTCACGGTAAACACGTAAAACTTTACCTTCAGCACCTTTATGGTCTCCAGCAATTACTCTTACAATGTCACCTGATTTTATTTTTAGCTTTATCATCTTAAAACGAATTAAAGCACTTCTGGTGCTAATGATACAATTTTCATGAATTGTTTTTCACGAAGTTCTCTTGCTACCGGACCAAAAACACGAGTTCCTCTCATTTCTCCTGCTGCATTTAATAAAACACAAGCATTATCATCGAAACGAATGTAAGAACCATCAGCTCTTCTCACTTCTTTTTTGGTACGTACAACCACTGCAGTTGAAACAGCTCCTTTTTTTACGTTTCCGTTTGGAGTTGCATCTTTGATAGAAACTACAATCTTATCACCAACAGAGGCATACCTTCTTTTGGTACCTCCTAAAACACGGATAGTTAACACTTCTTTAGCTCCCGTGTTATCTGCTACTTTTAGTCTTGATTCTTGTTGTACCATAATTATTTAGCTCTTTCTAGGATTTCAACTAATCTCCAACATTTAGTTTTACTTAAAGGACGCGTTTCGCTAATTCTTACCGTATCACCAATATTGCAGTTGTTTGTTTCGTCGTGGGCAACAAATTTCTTTGTTTTTAACACGAACTTACCATATAATGGGTGTTTAACTCTTGTTACTTGTGAAACAACAATAGACTTATCCATTTTGTTAGAAGTAACCACACCAATTCTTTCTTTTCTTAAATTTCTTTTTTCCATCTTTCAGCAGAATACAATTATTGTAACTCTCTTTTAGTTAGCTCTGTAGCCAATCTCGCAACTGTTCTTCTTACATTTCTGATTTGAAGTGGATTTTCGATTGGAGATATAGCATGAGCCATTTTTAGGTCAGCATATATTTTCTTAGTTTGACTAAGTTTTTCTTGCAACTCCGCTGCAGAAAGATCTTTTATTTCTGATTGTTTCATAATATAATATAAATTATGCTTCGAAATCTCTAGCAACTACGAACTTAGTTTTAACTGGCAGTTTTTGTGCAGCAAGACGCAATGCCTCTTTAGCTACTGACAAAGGAACCCCACCAACTTCAAACATGATTCTTCCGGGTTTAACAACGGCAGCCCAATATTCAACTGCACCTTTACCTTTACCCATACGTACTTCAAGAGGCTTCTTAGTGATCGGTTTATCTGGAAAAATCTTGATCCACAATTGACCTTCTCTTTTCATATAACGAGTTGCAGCAATACGTGCAGCTTCGATTTGACGAGAAGTTAGGAAAGCCCCATCTTCGTGTACCGATTTAATCCCAAACATTCCATTAGAAAGTTCATGCCCTCTTTGAGAGTTACCTTTCATTTTACCTTTTTGTACCTTACGGTATTTTGTTCTTTTAGGCTGTAACATTTTTCTTTAGTTTAAAAATTACTTTCGTTTACGAGCATCAGGTTTTCCACCTTTGTTAAAGTTAGATTTACCTCTAGCATCTCCACCTTTACCACCAGCACCAGATTGTTTCTTATCCATTCCTACTAATGGAGAAAGATCTCTTTTACCGTAAACTTCACCTTTCATGATCCACACTTTGATACCCATTCTACCATAAGTAGTATGTGCTTCAGCAAGTGCATAATCAATATCAGCTCTGAAAGTTGACAAAGGAATTCTACCTTCTTTAAAGCCTTCAGAACGTGCCATTTCAGCACCATTCAAACGACCCGAAATCAAAACCTTAATACCCTCAGCATTCATACGCATTGAAGCAGCAATAGCCATTTTGATTGCACGTCTGTAAGAAATACGGCTTTCAATTTGACGAGCGATACTATTTGCAACTAAAAAAGCATCTAACTCAGGTCTTTTGATTTCAAAAATATTGATTTGAACCTCTTTGTCAGTAATTTTCTTAAGTTCTTCTTTTAACTTGTCTACCTCTTGACCACCTTTTCCGATAATAATACCAGGTCTAGCAGTAGTGATAGTAACGGTTACAAGCTTTAAAGTTCTTTCAATAATTACTTTAGATACACTAGCTTTTGATAAACGAGCATGGATGTACTTTCTGATTTTGTGATCTTCAGCCAATTTATCGCCGTAATCATTTCCACCATACCAGTTTGAGTCCCACCCTCTGATGATACCAAGTCTATTTCCAATTGGATTTGTCTTTTGTCCCATGCTGCTTAAGAATTGCTTTGTGTGTTATTGATAGCTCCAAGCACGATTGTTACGTGATTAGAACGTTTTCTTATTCTGTGTGCACGACCTTGTGGAGCTGGACGAAGTCTTTTCAACATCATACCACCATCTACTCTGATCTCTTTAACAAATAATCCAGCCTCTTCTAAATTACCTTCACTATTTTTTTGCTCCCAGTTGTTGATGGCAGATAATAATAGTTTTTCTAATTTTCTTGAAGCTTCTTTAGAACTGAATCTTAAAATGTTAAGTGCTCTTTCTACCTTCTGACCTCTTACCAAGTCCGCTACTAAGCGCATTTTTCTAGGTGAAGTAGGGCAGTTATTCAATTTTGCGAAAGCAATAGACTTATTAGCCTCTTTTCTCGCTTCTGCTGTTTCTCTTTTACGAACTCCCATTGCTTCTTATTTTTTACCTTTATTTTTTGCTCCAGCATGACCTCTAAAAGATCTAGTTGGCGAAAATTCTCCTAACTTATGTCCTACCATGTTTTCTGTAACATAAACAGGAACAAATTGACGACCGTTATGAACTGCGATAGTTTGCCCAACAAAATCAGGAGTAATCATAGAAGCTCTAGACCAAGTCTTAACCACTCCTTTATTACCACCTGCAATATTTTCTTGAACTTTTTTATCTAATTTATAATGAACAAAAGGTCCTTTTTTTAATGAACGTGCCATATCTTATTATTTCTTTCTACGTTCTACGATATACTTACTACTCGGGTTTTTAGGAGAACGAGTTCTATACCCTTTAGCAGGTATTCCTTTTCTTGAACGCGGATGTCCTCCAGAAGAACGACCTTCACCACCTCCCATAGGGTGATCAACAGGGTTCATCGCTACTGGTCTAGTTCTTGGTCTTCTTCCTAACCATCTTGTTCTACCTGCTTTACCAGACACAACCAATTGATGGTCCGAATTAGAAACCGCTCCAATAGTAGCCGAACAAGTCAACAAAATCAATCTTGTCTCCCCAGATGGCATTTTAATTGTAGCATATTTTCCATCTCTAGCCATTAATTGAGCAAAAGTTCCAGCAGAACGAGCAATAACAGCTCCTTGCCCTGGACGTAACTCGATACAAGAAATAACAGTTCCTAATGGAATTTTACTTAATGGCAATGTATTTCCAATTTCAGGCTGAGCTTCAGCACCAGAAACTAATTTCTGACCCACTTTCAACCCGTTTTGAGCAATTACATAAGTTTTCTCTCCGTCAGCATACACTAACAAAGCAATAAACGCAGTACGATTTGGATCGTATTCGATTGATTTTACTGTAGCTGGAATTCCATCTTTAGTTCTTTTAAAATCAATAATACGATATCTCTGCTTGTGACCACCACCCGTATAACGCATGGTCATCTTTCCTTGACTATTTCTACCTCCTGAGTTTTTTATCGGCGCTATCAAAGAGCGTTCCGGCTTATCAGTTGTAATAGCGTCATAACCATTCACAACTCTAAATCGCTGACCCGGGGTAATAGGTTTTAATTTTCTTACTGACATTTTTCTATCTTAGATATTGTTGTAAAAATCAATTGTTTCTCCTTCTTGTACTTGAACAATCGCTTTTTTAATAGCGTTAGTCTTTCCACTTATCAAACCACTTTTAGTGTATTTAGTAGAACGATCAGGTCTAACATTAATAGTATTCACACTCACTACATTTACTCCATAAGCAGCTTCAACAGCTTTCTTAATTTCAACTTTGTTCGCTTTTCTATTAACTTCAAAACCAAAACGATTCAAAATCTCACTTTGTTTGGTCATTTTTTCCGTTACTATAGGTCTAATTATGATACTCATACTCCTATTATTTGCTTAAATTTTCCTCAATTCCTTCTAAAGAACCCTCTAAAAGCACTAAATTATTAGCATTTAATATTGCATAAGTACTTAATTCTGAGCTAGTTACAACATTAGAAGCCTTTAAATTGCGTGATGACAAATATACGTTTTTATTTGACTCACCCAACACAAATAGCGATTTTTTATTATCTAACCCTAAAGCTTTCAAAACATTAATGAAATTTTTAGTGTTTGGAGTTTCAAAATTAAAGTCTTCCAAAACAATTATATTTGCTTCTTTTGCTTTAATAGAGAATGCTGATTTTCTAGCCAATCTCTTCAAGTTTTTATTCAATTTGAATGAATAACTTCTTGGTCTTGGTCCAAAAACAGTACCCCCACCTTTAAACAAAGGGTTTTTGATACTTCCTGCACGAGCAGTACCAGTACCTTTTTGTTTTTTAATCTTACGTGTACTACCAGTAACTTCAGCTCTTTCTTTAGCTTTATGAGTACCTTGTCTTTGATTTGCTAAATATTGTTTAACATCAAGATATACAGCGTGATTATTTGGCTCAATTGCGAATACTGAATCAGAAAGTTCCACTTTACGACCAGTATCTTTTCCGTTGAAATCTAATACTTTTACTTCCATTACTTGTGAATGATTACATAAGAGTTATTATGTCCAGGAACACATCCTTTTACAAGAAGTAGGTTCTTATCAGCCACTACTTTTAAAACTCTAAGGTTTTGAACATTTACATTTACACCACCTGTTCTTCCAGCCATACGCATTCCTTTGAATACTCTAGATGGATAAGAAGATGCTCCTACAGATCCTGGCGCTCTTAAACGGTTATGTTGACCATGAGTTGCTTGTCCAACACCACCAAAACCGTGACGTTTTACAACACCCTGAAAACCTTTACCTTTAGACACACCTTGTACATCTACAAATTCTCCTTCTTCAAAAATAGAAACATCAATAAGATCCCCTAATTTTTGTTCAGTTGCAAAATTTTGAAATTCAACGACTTTTTTCTTAGCAACAGTTCCTGCTTTTTTAAAGTGACCTAAAGCCGCTTTAGAGGAATGTTTCTCGTTTTTGTCATCGAAACCAAGTTGCAACGCTTCATACCCGTCAACACTTTCGGTTCTGACTTGGGTAACGACACACGGACCAGCTTCAATTACTGTACAAGGAATATTTTTCCCGTTTTCATCAAAAATACTAGTCATGCCGATTTTTTTACCAATTAACCCAGACATAAATATTAATTATTAATTATTAATTATTAAATATAAATATAGAACACAGCTTTTAGCCAAATCCTATCTTTTTTAGAGGTGCAAAAGTATAACTTATTTATACACAATCCAAAAAAAATATTTTTCAGATAAAAACAGCGTTCTTATTTCTCAAAAATCTACTTAAACTTTGATTTCAACCTCAACTCCACTTGGTAATTCAAGTTTCATTAGAGCATCAATAGTTTTAGATGAAGAAGAATAAATGTCAATTAATCGCTTGTATGACATTACTTCGAATTGCTCTCTAGCTTTTTTGTTTACGTGCGGAGAACGCAATACAGTGAAAAGTTTTTTGTGAGTTGGCAACGGAATAGGACCCGTTACTACTGCTCCAGTAGTTTTTACTGTTTTCACGATCTTTTCAGCAGATTTATCCACCAACATGTGATCGTAAGATTTTAGTTTTATTCTGATTTTTTGACTCATTTTCTTAAAATTAAGCGTTACCTTTTGCTTTTTTGATTACCTCTTCTGAAACATTAGAAGGTGTTTCTGCATAGTGAGAAAACTCCATAGTTGAAGTAGCTCTACCAGAAGACAAAGTTCTTAACGTAGTTACGTATCCGAACATTTCTGACAAAGGCACATCAGCTTTAATTGTTTTAGCACCATTTCTATCTCCCATATCATTCACTTGACCTCTACGACGGTTCAAGTCACCTACGATATCACCCATATTTTCTTCTGGAGTAATAACCTCGATTTTCATGATAGGTTCCAAGATAACAGCTCCAGCAGCTTTACCAGACTCTTTATAACCCATTCTAGCTGCTAATTCAAAAGAAAGCGCATCCGAATCCACAGGGTGGAAAGATCCATCTAATAAAGTAACTTTCAAACTATCCACAGCATATCCAGCCAATGGCCCAGTTTTCATAGCTTCACGGAAACCTTTTTCAACTGCAGGAATATACTCTTTAGGAACGTTACCTCCTTTTACTTCATTCACAAACTGTAATCCAACAGGAACTTTACCATCCACTTCGTCAGCCGGTTCGATTCTAAACACGATATCACCGAATTTACCACGACCACCAGATTGTTTTTTGTAAGTTTCTCTATGTTGAGCAGATCTTGTAAACGCTTCTTTATATTCAACTTGAGGCTCACCTTGATTTACCTCTACTTTAAACTCACGTTTCATACGATCAACCAAGATATCCAAGTGAAGCTCACCCATACCTGATATGATCGTTTGACCTGAAGCCTCATCTGTTCTAACTGTAAACGTTGGATCTTCTTCAGCTAATTTTGCCAAAGCCATACCCATTTTATCTACGTCAGCTTTAGTTTTTGGTTCGATAGCGATACCAATTACAGGATCTGGGAATTTCATAGATTCCAAAACAATCGGATTCTTTTCATCACAAAGCGTATCTCCTGTTTTAATATCTTTAAATCCAACAGCAGCACCAATATCTCCAGCCTCAATGTATTCGATTGGATTTTGTTTATTAGCGTGCATTTGGTAGATACGAGAAATTCTTTCTTTGTTACCAGAACGCGTATTCAATACATAAGACCCAGCATCTAAACGTCCAGAATAAGCACGGAAGAAAGCCAAACGACCAACGAATGGGTCAGTAGCAATTTTAAATGCCAAAGCAGCAAACGGCTCTTTTACATCTGGGCGACGTAAAATTTTAGTTTGATCTTCCTCTAATAATTCAGCATCATCAGGATGAATACCCTCAATACCTTCTTTATCCAAAGGAGATGGTAAATATTTGCAAACTGCATCTAACATGAATTGAACTCCTTTATTCTTGAAAGAAGAACCAGCAAGCATAGGAATGATTGCCATGTCGATAGTTGCAGCTCTTAATGCATTGTTGATTTCTTCCTCTGTAATAGAGTTTTCATCTTCCATGTATTTATCCAAAAGATTTTCGTCATAAGTTGCAATCTCTTCGATAAGTATAGAACGGTAGTGTTTTACATCATCAACCATATCAGCTGGAATATCTACGATATCAAAAGTAGCTCCTTGCGTTTCATCATGCCATACAATAGCTTGATTTTTCACTAAGTCAACAATACCTTTAAAATCTGCTTCATCACCAATAGGTAAAGTAATTGCAACCGCATTCGATTTCAACATATCTTTAACCTGTCCGCATACAGCTAAAAAGTTAGCTCCTTGACGGTCCATTTTGTTTACGAATCCCATACGAGGAACCCTATATTGATCAGCAAGTCTCCAGTTAGTTTCTGATTGAGGCTCAACTCCATCAACAGCACTAAATAAGAAAACCAACCCATCCAAAACACGCAAAGAACGATTTACCTCTACAGTAAAATCAACGTGTCCAGGAGTATCAATAATATTAAAGTGATATGGCAATGATTCTGGAAGAACCTTACCTTGCTCAGTTGGAAAATTCCAAGTACAAGTTGTAGCAGCAGAAGTAATTGTAATACCTCTCTCTTGCTCTTGTGCCATCCAGTCCATTGTTGCAGCACCATCGTGCACCTCACCAATTTTGTGTGACTTTCCAGTATAAAAAAGAATACGCTCAGTAGTTGTTGTTTTACCAGCATCAATATGAGCAGCAATTCCTATATTTCTTGTATATTTTAAATCTCTAGCCATTTCTTACGAATTAAAATCTAAAGTGAGAGAATGCTTTATTAGCTTCTGCCATTTTGTGAGTATCCATTCTTTTCTTAACCGCAGCACCTTCTTCTTTAGCAGCAGCTAAACATTCTGACGCTAAACGTTGTGCCATAGATTTTTCATTTCTTCTTCTAGCATAAAGGATTAACCATTTCATTGCCATAGAAATTTTTCTATCAGGACGGATTTGCATTGGAATTTGGAATGTAGCTCCACCCACTCTACGACTACGCACTTCTACGTGAGGCATAACGTTTGTTAAAGCATCTTTCCAGATTTCTAATGAAGTTTTCTCATCGTTTTGCTTTTTCGCTTCAATGATATCAATTGCATCATAAAATACTTTAAAAGCTGTAGATTTCTTACCATCCCACATCAAGTTGTTCACAAAACGTGTTACCAACTGATCATTAAATCTTGGATCCGGTAAAAGTGGTCTTTTCTTTGCCGCTCTTTTTCTCATGTCTTTTTCTTAAAAGTTTTTAAATTACTTTTTTGCTTCTTTTGGGCGTTTAGCACCGTACTTAGATCTTCTTTGCGTTCTTCCTGCAACCCCTGACGTGTCAAGCGCTCCACGAACGATATGATATCTAACACCTGGTAAATCTTTTACCCTTCCACCTCGCACTAATACTATCGAGTGCTCTTGTAGATTATGTCCTTCACCTGGGATGTAAGCATTCACTTCATTACCATTTGTCAAACGTACACGCGCAACTTTACGCATTGCAGAGTTTGGTTTTTTTGGTGTAGTAGTGTAAACACGCGTACAAACCCCTCTTCTTTGAGGACAAGAATCTAAAGCAACCGATTTACTCTTCTTAGTGATCTGAGTTCTTCCTGTTCTTACTAATTGTTGAATTGTTGGCATAATTAATACTAAAAATTTATTATGTATATTAAATTCCCGCTTTTTACGGGGTTGCAAATGTATAAAATATTTTTCAGTAACCAAACGTTAAATCATTAATTTTCAATACAATTATTTCACTTCTAAAAATTCTTTTGTAGAAATAAAAAATCTGTACTTTTAATAAAATTTAAAATCTCTTTTGAAAACCTTCCTCTACTCCATACTATTACTCCTTTTGTCGCTATCTCTTACAGCCCAAAATACCACTTTAATAATTACTGGAAAAAACAAACAGGAGACGCAAATAATTGATTCTATTTCATATATAAAAAAACACGATTCTCCTGAAGCAGCGAAAATCGAATCTAGAAAAATCATAAAAACCCTCTCCAAAAGCGGTTATCTAAATTTAAATTCTTCATTTTTAACAACAAAAAAACAAGACACTTTACTATTTCATGTAGAACTTAATCAAAAAATACAAGAAGCACATCTGTATATTGATAAGAATAAAATCAATACCAGTCCTTTTTTGAAAGAATTAAAAAACGATACTTTAATTATACCATTTACCGAAATAGAAAACTTTCTAAATAAAAAATACGAAATCTTAGAAACATCTGGAAAACCATTTTCAAAACTTCGACTAATCAACCTACAACAAAAACAAAATATCTTGATAGCTGAACTCGATTTTTATATCGAAAACAAAAGAACCATAGATGCTATTGTTTTTAATTATGAAGACGAAAAAAAAACAACCCAACTACCCGAAGGTTTTCAAAAATTTTTACTCAAAAAATACAAAGGAAAAGATTACAACAAAAAAACCATCGAAGAAATAAAAAACGAGATCAATCAAATTGATTTTATCAAACAAAACAAATATCCTGAAGTACTTTTCAAAAAAGATTCTACTATTGTTTACACCTATTTAAGTAAAAACAATTCCAATACATTTGATGGCTACATCGGATTTAACAACGATGAAAATCAAAAAATAAAACCTAGCGGTTATTTAAATTTAAAACTTGATAATATTTTATACCATGGCGAACAATTTAAATTACTATGGAATAATAATGGAGGACAACAAAAAAGTTTTAATAGCTCACTTGAAATTCCTTTTTTATTTAAGACTCCTATTTCACTAAAAGGCGAATTAAACATTTTTACTCAGGACAGTATTTTTCAAAATACCAAAACAGAAATAGGAATCGGTTATTTGTTGAATTTAAATTCAAAAATTTCATTTTACTACACCAACACCGAATCGAGTAACACACAAAACGGCATTTCAGATATAAACAACTTAGCTGATTTTAAAACCAAATTTGCAAGCTTGGGTTTTAGATTTCAAAAAAAATCCACTCAAACCTTTTTTTCAAGAAAGAACCAATTACTAGAATTGATTTTAGGTTACGGCACAAGAAACGCTTCCACACTTACACCTCAAAAACAAATTCAAATAAATACCGAATACCGCAACACTTTTGAACTAAATACAAAAAACCATATTTACCTTCGTAACTATAATTTTTTGTTAACAAGCAATCACTATTTAACAAACGAACTTTTTCGTTTTGGCGGTATGAATTCAATAAGAGGATTTATCGAAAATAACTTACAAGCCAACTACACTTCTTACCTAAATACGTCATACATTTATCAGTTATCTCCAAAAATAGCTGTGAATTCTGTAATAGATTTCGGTATATTTCAGGATAAAACAAATAAAACCAATCTAAATAAGCTAAACACCATAAAAAGTTTCGGTATCGAATTTAACCTAGAAACAGGCAACAACAACCTGCTATTATCCCTTGTAAATGGTACTATTGAGGACGAAAAGACAAATTTATATAACACAATCTTAACCATATGTTATAATGTTAAATTTTAATCTGCTAGAAAAAAAGGATTTTATTTATTAGGAAAGTTAACAGATTATTAAGATTTTTGTCGAACTAATTCAAAATATTTAAAAATGAAACTAAAGTTCAATGGACTATTAGTGCTTTTACTGGCACTAATGGCGCAAATTACGTTTGCGCAAGAAAGAGTTGTTTCAGGGATCGTTTCAGACGACACAGGAATGCCGGTACCAGGCGCAAATGTGTTGGTGAAAGGAACACAAACTTCAACTCAATCGGATTTTGATGGAAAGTACTCTATCAATGCCAAATCTACAGATGTATTGGTTTTCTCCTACATTGGAATGGACACCAAAGAGACTTCCGCTGCTAACACTACAGTGAATATAACACTAGCATCGGGGGCTGAAGAACTAGAAAGCGTTGTTGTAACTGCATTCGGTATTAAAAGAGAAAAAAAATCGCTTGGATATGCCACAACAACTTTAAAATCAGACGATTTAACAAAAGTTGTAAACACCAATGCATTTGAAACCCTATCAGGTAAAATTGCCGGTGTAGATATTTCAGCACCTTCTCAACCTGGAGCTTCTACTAAAATACAGATTCGTGGTACTAATACGATAACAGGAAACCAAGGACCACTTTATATTGTTGATGGAACGCCAATTAACAATACTGCAACTGGAACCAGTACTGCAACTAGAAGTTTCGATTCAGGAAATGGTATTAATGACATTGACCCAAACAACATTGAGAGCATGACCGTCCTTAAAGGTGCAGCGGCGTCAGCGTTATATGGTTCAAGAGCTGGTGGTGGTGTTATTATAATTACTACAAAAAAAGGAAAAGCTAACTCAGGTGTGAGTGTTGATATTTTAGCATCTACCGATTTTAGTCAAGTGGCTCGTGTGCCTCATTTACAATCACAATTTGGTCAAGGATGGAGCGGAGTTGGTTACTCAGGACAAAATTCTTACAGTAACGAAAACGGTTCATGGGGACCTGCTTTTAACGGTGAGGTTAGACCATGGGGAACTGTTTACAACAACAGCCAACAAATTAAACCTTATGTTGCTCTACCAGACAATGTTAAGGATTTTTATGATACAGGATATTTATCAACTCAAAACATTAACCTTAGAGGTGGAGGAGAAAACTCTGACTTCTCGTTAAATTTCACTAATGTGAATAGTGACGGAGTAATTCCTACCGATGCAGACAGTTATAAAAAACAATCTATCGGCTTTAACGGAGGTTTAAAATCAAAAAAATTCACATTAAGAACATCCCTTAATTATGTATATAAAGACCAAAGCGCTGTAAATACAGGTCAAGGTGATGATGCAGGACAAGGATCTACTTTGCAACAAGATTTACTACAAATTCCTGTTGATATTAGCGTTGTTGATTTAGCTGATTATAAAAATAACATCTTCAACACACCAGATTATTACTTTACTCCTTATGCTGCAAATCCATATTTCAGTATTAACGAAAATAGCACTAAAGTATATGGTAACAATGTTTTTGGTAATGTAAACTTAAACTATCAATTCAACGATAAATTAAGCGCAACATGGCAAATTGGTGGAAACACTAGAAATGAAAGATTAAAAAGCTATGGTGCGATAGTTGATTATGAGCCTGGAAGTCCTCAAGATGTAG
Organism: Flavobacterium agrisoli; assembly: GCF_016522065.1. Lineage (GTDB taxonomy): Bacteria > Bacteroidota > Bacteroidia > Flavobacteriales > Flavobacteriaceae > Flavobacterium > Flavobacterium agrisoli. The sequence goes on from NZ_JAEHFV010000007.1 coordinate 37,471, forward strand.
CAGGAGCAAATAAAGTTGTAGGTGGAGTTACAGAATCAAGAAGAGAGTACAATGAATTTGACACTTTCTTTAATTTAAACTATACTACAGATTTAAGTGAAAATTGGGCTATGACCTTAATTGGAGGTTTTAACTACAACAAAAGAGAGTCTGACGTCTTAATAAATTCAATCACAAATTTAGGAATACCTGGTTATTATGAGTTATCAAATACCGCGCAAAGACCAGTTATAACTCAATCAAACACTTTAAGAAGAACTGCTGCAGTTTATGGATCGGCAGAGTTTTCATTTAAAAACAGGTATTTTGCTACGGTAACAGGAAGACAAGACATGACCTCTACATTACCAACAAATAACAATTCCTATTTTTACCCTGCATTATCTTTAGGTGCAATTGTTATTGACAACGGAGAAACTTTCTTAAAATTAAGAGGAGCAGCATCTAAGATTGCAAATGACACCAACCCTTATGCAACTGCTGATTCTTATATCCCTGGTTCTGCTAATGCATACTTTGGAATTTTAGCTTCACCACTTGGAGGAATTAGTTTTTATGAAGCTGGTTCAACATTAGGAAATCCAGATTTAAAACCAGAAACAACTGTTGAATTTGAGGTGGGTGCAGAAGGATCTTTCTTCAGAAACAGAATTAGCTATGACTTAGCTTTATACCATAAAACAACTTCAGATTTGATTGTTAGCTTACCTTTAGACCCATCTACGGGCTACTCTTTCAAAAACATTAATGCTGCAGAAGTAGTAAATAAAGGTATTGAATTATCGTTATCTGGATCACCAGTCAAAAATGAAAACTTCAAATGGGATATCACGTATACGTTTACTAAAAATATGAACGAAGTTACCGATTTGATGGATGGTTACGATAGAGTTGATATCAATTCAGCATACGGTGTAACTTACTCAGCAGTTAAAGGAAAACCAATCGGTTCATATTTTGTATTAGGTCCTCGAACTAATGATGCAGGACAATACATTGTTAATGCAGATACGGGTCTTTATCAACAAACAAATGATTTACAATATGCTGGAAACTCACAACGTGACTTTGTAATGGGTCTTCAAAATAGTTTCAAATATAAAAATTTCCGATTGGCAATGTCTATGGACTGGAAACAAGGTGGTGATTTCTATTCTTACACTAAACGTTTATCGCATTTCGTAGGTAATGGTATCGAAACTACTTACAACGATAGAAATCCATTTATCGTACCTAACTCGGTTAATGAAGTAGTAGATGCAACAACTGGTGCAGTAAGTTATACAGAAAATACAACTCCAGTAGGATTTGAAGATATTTACACATTCTATAATACTTCAAACAATCCAGCGATTGAAAAAACACAAATTATAGATAAAACGTTTGTGCGTTTGAGAGAATTGAGTTTATACTATGATTTCCCATCAAAATTAACCGAAAATTTAGGTCTTACTAAAATCACTTTTGGTGTGTATGGTAGAAATCTATTTATGTGGACTCCAGGTGAAAACCCATATACTGATCCAGAAACGACTACATACGGAACTGGCGTTAGCTCAGACTTTGGTGAATTTGGTACCAACCCTTCACAAAGAGCCTACGGAGGTGTATTAAAATTATCATTCTAAAAACTAAGAAAATGAAAAAAATCATATCAATATTAACAGCGTTTCTTTTATTGACATCATGTGAAGATTCATTTGATATCAATAGAGATCCGGATTCGTTATCACCAGAACAAGCAACGAACAACGTAATTCTTCCTGCAGGTATTGCAGGACTAGCAGGGGCACAAGGGTCATATTATGCTATAATAGGTGGTTTTTGGTCACAATTTTGGACACAAAATCCAACTTCAAGCCAATACAAAACAATCGATGCTTACTCAATAAGTACCAATGATTATATGGGTGCCTGGACCGCCATGTATGATGCTTTAAATGATATTAGAAAAGTAAAAGCTAATGCACTTGCTGAAGGCAACTGGAATTATTATTTAATTGCAACTACACTTGAAGTACAAGCGTCACAAATTATGACTGACTTATACGGAGATATTCCTTATACTGAGGCCAACAATACTAACATTTTACAGCCTAAGTTTAATACTCAAGAAGAAGTATACAATTTAATGATAGCCGATTTACAAACTGCACTATCAAAAGACTTGAATGCTTCAGTGGGAGAAGCACCAGCAAATGACGATTTTATATTTGGTGGAAACATGAGCAATTGGACGAAATATGCCAATACCCTATTGCTTAAATTACACATGAGATTGACAGAAGTTAATCCTGCATTAGCAGAATCAGGTATAAAAACTTTAATCAACTCAGGTGTACAATTTTTAGATGTAGATGCAGCAATGACTCAATTTGAAGATGCTCCAGACAGAAGTAATCCTTTATATGAGTCTGACAGAAGACAATTAAACACTACGTTAAATTTGAGAGCCAGTCTTACTTTGCATTCTTATCTATCAACCAATGCTGATCCTCGTTTAGGTAAATACTACGGAGCAGGAGTTGGACTAATACAAGGAGATTTTGAAAACACAAGTGTTGCAAATCCATCTTTAGTAACTTTAAATCCGACAACAGCTGTTTACTTTATCAGTGCAGAAGAAAGTTCGTTTTTACAAGCTGAAGCACTTGAAAGATATTTTGGTGGTAATGGAGCAAAAGCTAAATACGATTTAGGAGTACAACAAGCTATGAGCAAATACAGTTTAAGCGCCGCTACTTTTATTGCTACTGGTGGTGTTTATGCTTACCCAACAACTGGAACTTTAGCTTCTAAAATTGAAGCAATTATAACTCAAAAATGGATTGCAAGTTTCCCTGGAAACGGATATGAATCTTTCTTAGAACAAAACAGAACTGGTTACCCAAAACAATCTGCAGTTGCTCAAGATGATGATGCTTACGTACCGGGTCAGTTAAGTATTTCAATTGAAAACACTACTGGAGGAAAACTACCTAGAAGAATTATTTTACCAAATAATGTTAAATCCAGAAACTCAAACGCGCCAGCACTTCAAGCGATTACTGCGCCAGTTTGGTGGGATGTAAACTAAAAAAAAAATACGATGAAAAAATTATTATTACCAATTATAGCAATGTGCACGATTTTGTTCACATCATGCGATTCAGATTCATCAAATGTTTCTAAGGTAACATTTTACCCAAATTTTGAAATGAATGGTGACTCCGAAGTTTATTTAAATGTAGGTGAAAGTTTTGATGATCCTGGAGTAGTTGCAACTGAAGATGGAGCTGTTATAGAATACACCACAAGTGTTTCGGGTGATTTAAGAGGTGGAAAAACTCTTGACACCAATGTTCCTGATATCTACACTGTAACTTACACAGCAGTTAACAAAGATGGCTTTAAAGGAACTACTACTAGAAAAGTATATGTTGTTGACAATGGAAATTTAGTTGATAACATTTCAGGTCTATACACTTCTTCATGTACAAGAAATGGAACTATTACTCCTGTATATCAAGACATGAAATATGTTATGATTTACAAAAATGCTGATGGAACGTATCAAATTTCCGATGGTATTGGTTTGTATTATGCTGTTGGTAGAGCTTATGGTCCTGCTTATTATGCACCTGCAAAAGTTAAAGCAAACAGCATCTCATCTAACAATTATACCTATTACCAATTTACGGTAGGTACTTTTGGTGGAAAATGTGACATGAGTGGTCTAGTTGCTGATCCAGCTTCGCAAACAGTAAAATTCACAACAGTATGGGACTCTGGTTATACTTTTGATGTATTACTCAAAAAAGTTCAAATTTAAAATATCACGAAATGAAAAATTTAAAACAAAATATTACAAAAGCAATAATGGTTCTTTTTGTATTAACCGTTTTTAGCTCATGCGATGAAACAGGAAGTACAGATCCAGGAGGAACTTCAGTAGAAAAATTTGCTGGAGAATGGTACATAAGCCTTTATGATCCAACTGGTGCAGCAATTTCTGAACATGATTTATTTGATACATACAACACGGCTGCAAACGATGGTACAATGTGGTTAGATGATCATAATTATCTTGGTAAATTTAAAATTAAAGCCACAACTGAAAAGGACGGAACTTTTTCAGCAAATTCTGCTATTAATGAATATAACGCTAGAACAGTTACTATTACTGAAGGTAAAGTTGAGCAAAATGCAGCAACATCAAAAGGTGGACATACTGTAGATAAAATTTCTTTTAATGCAGAATTTAGTGATGAGCCAGGTGTAATTTACTATTACGAAGGACATAGAAGAACTGGTTTCTACGAAGATGAATACTAAAACTAAATCGTTTAGTATAGAAAAACCATCAGCGCAAGCTGGTGGTTTTTTTATATCTTTGCGCCATGGAAAAAGAACAATTAATATTTGGCATACGTGCCATTATAGAAGCAATACAAGCAGGTCAGGAAGTAGACAAAGTGTTTATTCAAAAAGAGCTTACGGGTGAATTAATGAAAGAACTTCAGAAAGTCATGAAACGCTCGGGCATTAATTTTTCGTATGTTCCTGTAGAAAAGTTGAATCGATTAACTCCAAATAACCATCAAGGTGCGGTAGCTACCATTTCGCCTATTGGATTTATTGATTTAGAACATTTGGTAGAGTCAACAATGGATTCCAGTTCTAAACCTTTATTTTTATTATTAGATCAAATTTCTGATGCCCGAAATTTTGGGGCTATAATTCGTACGGCAGAATGTACTGGTGTTAATGGCATCATTATTCAAAAATCGGGTTCGGCTCCAGTAAACGGCGACACAGTTAAAACATCTGCGGGTGCTGTTTTTAACGTTCCTATTTGTAAAGTAGAGCATATTAAGGACGCTATTTTTTACCTACAGAGTTCCGGTATTAAAACTATTGCCGCAACAGAAAAAACTGACGATACACTTTATGATTTGGATTTAAATGAACCCATTGCGATTATTATGGGTTCGGAGGAAAGAGGTATCAATCCATCAGTTCTTAAAATTGTTGATGAAAAAGCCAAGTTACCCATGTTTGGCAGCATTGGATCATTGAATGTTTCTGTAGCTTGCGGTGCATTTTTATACGAAGCTGTTCGACAAAGAAAATAATTCTCTAAATGAGAAAATACGTATAAAAAATTGTAATTTTATACAGTATGTCGTTTGTAATAAATAAAAATATTTTTGTTTGGATCTGGCTTATTCTTGCCACACACTTTTTGTATTCACAAACAACTTCTTCAAATGAATTTTGGACGGAAGCTCGTTTTAATGGTACTTTAAACGAAAGATGGGCTACTGAATTTGATTATCGTTTAAAATCGGGTGACAATAGCAATCTAACCAATCCGTTTAAAGAAACTTTGCAAAATTCCTACATGGGATGGGTTCATTATTACGCCTCTCCAAGATGGAAGGCTTCATTTGGCGCTGGGTATTTCGAAAACGAACATATTGAAGAATTTAGCTTTCCAAACACGCACGAATGGCGCTTTACACCACAGGGGACTTACTTTTTTCACAAAATTGGATATACCTTCAGCACAAGAATGCGTTTTGAATTTAGAAATATTTATAAAGATTCTGGCGATAACAATCATACCGTTCGATATCGGCAACAATTTAAATTACTAAAACCATTTAACAGTAAATTTTTACGTAAAGGTGTATTTTACGGATTTGCTTCAGAAGAATTATTTTTTCAATCTTCTAATCAAAGTAAATTAAAATTTTTAAATAGAAATCGATTTAAGATAGGTGCAGGTTATCTATTTACTGATGATTTACATGTAGAATTATCATATATCAATGAATACCAACCTTTAGATGATGAGAATTTAAATACCAATATTTTTTCAATACGGATTATTTACAACAATTTAATTAAAAAAATAATTTCCAAAATAAATTCCGAAGAAACAGCAAATAGTAACGAACAAACAGACGATTAATTATTTTTGGTCTTCATTCTTTACTTTCATGGTTTTCTTTTTAGATTCTTCATAGCAATTTAACTGTTGCATAATGGCTTTTTTATGCAACTTAAAAGCATAATTACGAACAAATTCGGTTCCTTCCATATTAATTGAAGCTATTTCTGCCTCGTATAATTTAAAATCTTCCAAATCCGATTTCTTAATCAAATACATGACTTGCAAAACAGAATCGTGTTTTACATATTGGGTATCATAATGCTTAAGATTATACCAGGATTTGTTTCCTAATTTAATTTTTAAATCGTTTTTTAGTTTTATTCCATCTTCTTTCTTAGGAAACGGTTTTGGACGTAAGGCAATGAAAAAGTTTTCATCATCGGTCATAATATTGATTTTCAATGATTTTGACTTTGTGGTATAAAAAGCACTGGGATCAAAAAAATACATCATTGATCCATCAGCTAACACTTTATTTTTTATTTCGCATTGCGCCTTCATGGGTAAAACACAACCAAAAATAAAAACGGATACTACTATTTTGAAAAAAAATCTTTTCATAATATGTAAATATACAAAATTTTAATGCTAAAATTTAATTATTTGATTCTCGCTTTAGTATATACTTCACATCAAAATTAGAAGTGAAATAGGGATTATCGGACATATCCTCCTCTTCTGCATCCTCTAATAAAGGTGGATTTATAAAATTACCATTAGCGTCAAATTGCCGCAAGAAAGCATCATTTTCTGGTTTAAAATCGGGTCTTTGCCAATCGTAATGATAGACTTTTTTATATTCGGGCAATTTATAAAAAACAGATAAAAATAAACCTGTAATAAATCCAGACAAATGTCCTTCCCAAGAAATTGTCTGATCCCCCTCTGGAAACATAAACCAAACCATTCCACCATATACCACTATAGTAGCCAAAGAAAGCGCTACCAACCTATAATAATGCGATTGCAAACCTTTGAAAAAAATGAAACTAAAAAGCACGTAAATTAAACCACTTGCCCCAATGTGGTAATTCGCACGCGCAATAACCCAAGTAAAAATTCCCGAAAAAACAATCCCAAAAAATAGCACTCCAGCTGTTTGTTTGGGGTAAAAATACCGTAGCGCAGCCAATAAAACAAATAGCGGAATAGTGTTATGATACAAATGACTTAAATCGGCATGAATAAAAGCACTTAAAAAAATACCTTGTAAACCCGAAAAAGTACGTGGAAAAATTCCGTTGTCATAAAAATTATAGTCAAAACGAATTTGAACCCAATAAATAATCCATAGTAGTAATACAAACAGAAAAGGAAACCCTAAAACTGAATTGGAATATCTAAACTGAGAATCATTCATGCATTTTAATTTATTTTAAAAATAACAAAAACAACTCCAAAAAATATTTAAGACGATTTGGCAGTTTTTGTTCAACTAAAACATTAAAAAAACCACCAATTTAAAATACAAATAGATTGCTTAATTTTACTTTCTCAAAATTTTAGAATTTGTACCATGGATGCTCCTTTAGCCGAACGTATACGCCCACAAAAATTAGAAGATTACATCAGTCAGTTGCATTTGGTTGGCCCAAACGGCTCCTTAACGCAACAAATTGTAAAAGGCATCGTACCTTCACTCCTATTTTGGGGGCCTCCTGGAACCGGAAAGACTACTTTGGCACAAATCATTGCCCAAGAGTCAAAACGTCCTTTTTATGAATTGAGCGCCATTAATTCGGGTGTAAAAGACATTCGCGAGGTCATTGACAAAGCCAAACAGTCTGGCGGCTTATTTACAGCCAAAAACCCAATTTTGTTTATTGATGAGATTCATCGTTTTAGCAAATCGCAGCAAGATTCGTTATTAGCTGCTGTCGAAAAAGGTTGGATTACCTTAATTGGAGCCACAACCGAAAACCCAAGTTTTGAGGTCATTCCTGCACTTTTGTCTCGCTGCCAAGTATATGTTTTGAATGCTTTTTCGAAAGCCGATTTAGAAGCACTTTTACAAAGAGCCATGAAAATGGATACTAAATTAAATACTAAAAATATTCAGCTACAAGAAACCGAAGCTTTATTGCGGCTGTCGGGAGGAGATGGACGAAAATTATTAAATATTTTTGAACTCGTAGTTAATGCATCATCCGAAGAAAACATTGTAATCACGAACCAACGGGTACTTGAACTGGTACAGCAAAACACCGTACTTTATGATAAAACGGGTGAGCAACATTATGATATTATTTCGGCTTTTATTAAGTCCATTAGAGGAAGCGATCCTAACGGAGCCGTTTATTGGTTGGCCCGAATGATTGAAGGCGGTGAAGACGTAAAATTTATAGCCCGCAGAATGTTAATTTTAGCCAGTGAAGATATTGGAAACGCTAATCCAACTGCTTTGATTATGGCCAATAATACTTTCCAGGCAGTAACGACAATTGGATATCCCGAGAGCCGCATTATCTTGAGTCAATGTGCCGTTTATTTGGCAACATCTCCTAAAAGCAATGCCTCCTATATGGCAATTGGTGCTGCCCAACAAATGGTGAAACAAACAGGCGATTTACCTGTTCCGCTTCATTTGCGTAATGCGCCAACTAAATTAATGAAAGAATTGGGTTATGGTGATGAATATAAATATTCACATGATTATCCGAACAATTTTGCAGAACAAGAATTCTTACCAGATGCTATAAAACAAACGGTTTTTTATAATCCGGGGAACAATTCTAGAGAGAATAGCACCCGCGAATTTCTAAAAAACCGTTGGAAAGATAAATACAATTATTAATTCCGAAAATTAGAATTTCACGTCTATTGTTTCAGAAATTAATTTATCGTCTTTGTAATATTCAAAAATCCATTTATTATCTTTTAAATTCAACGAACCTTGCACGCCATCTTTAACGGCAATAAATGAATTGGGTTGTGAGGTTTTCATTAATTTCATAACAACTTTAGGCGTTTTATCAATCAATTGATACCCTGTTTCGGTAGGTTGTGCATAGAGCATATTTGCCGAATTACTATTTGAAGAAATCATAGGAACTCTGGCTACTGCTACTGCAGGAGCAGCTACAGGAGCTGTAGTTACGACAGATTGATTTCCATTGGCTGCTGCTTTTGGAGGCATTCCGTTGGCCACCACTTCATCTTTAGTAACTTTTCCGTTGTATTGGTAATTCAATTCTTTTATCGAAACAAAAGCACCTTCTAAAGCTTCTTTGTAGGCTGGTTCGTATTCTTTAATTTTACTTTTCCCAGTTTCAGATGTATAAACCGTTTTCCCGTAACAATCTTTAAAAACCACAAATAATTTGGTTGTTAAAAAAGCATTGTCTTTTACCACATCTGCATTTAACAATGAACAACGATGTCCGTAATATTCTTGAGGCAATTCTTCATTCGAATAATAAACTGTAAAACCTGCTTGTTGCAAATAATATTTGGTTAAAGTAGCCAAGCGGTATTGATTTTCCGATTTTAAAAAATCGAATTTTAAAGGTACAATCACTGCTTTATAATCATTAATGGATTGCGCAAATGAAAAACTAGAGATTAACAAAAGGACTAAAAGGAACTTCGTTTTCATATTTATAAATAATTTTTAAGTTCTAATAAATGAGTAATTTGTTTGATATTGGAATCGACTTTTACTTTCTTTTCATTAAAAAAAATAGCATCGATACCGGCATTTAGAGCACCTAAAACATCGGCTTCTAAAGAATCTCCAATCATTATAGAGGTTTCTTTTTGGGCTTTTGCTTCGGACAGAGCATAATCAAAAATAATTGGATTGGGCTTTTTAACCCCCGCCATTTCTGAATTGGTAACGGTAACAAAATAATTGCTTAGTGCTGAATTGGTCATTTTTTTATGTTGCACCTCAGCAAAACCATTGGTAATAATGTGCAATTTGTATTTGGTTTGAAGGTAGTTTAAAATTTCGATTGTACCATCAAAAAGATGATTGTGCAAAGGCAAAAAATCAATATAATCTTGCGCTAACTTGTCAATTTGCGTATCGTTAATAGAATACGACAAAGCATCAAAGGAAAACTTCAACCTATTGTAGCGCAATTCGTGATGCGTAATTTGATCATTTTGATACAACTGCCAGCAAGATTGATTAATCGGAATGTACTTTTCGATAAAATGCGCGGTTTGAATTTCAGGAAAATCTCTTTTAAAAAGTGTGTCAAACGCCATTTCTGAATTTTTATCAAAATCCCAGAGCGTATGATCCAAATCAAAAAAAATATCCGTTATGTAGTTTTTCATGCTAAAATATACCTTCATCTACAAAACTAAAATATTTTGTTTCAGTAATGATCAAATGATCCAAAACTTTAACATCTAAACTTTCTCCGGCGGTTTTAATTTTTTTGGTAATTTGTCTATCTGCATCGCTCGCAATCAAAGTCCCCGATGGATGATTGTGGCATAAAATGATGGCTGTTGCGCCAATTTCTAAAGCTTGTTTAAAAACCAACCTCACATCCACCATTGTACCGGTAATGCCACCTTTACTTTGTTGCGATTTGCTTAAAACTTTATTGGAATTGTTCAGAAATAAAATCCAAAATTCCTCGTGAGGCAATTCGCCAATTATGGGTTGCATTATTTCAAAAACCGCTTTACTCGAGGTGATTTTGGTTAATTCTTCTGAATCCTCTGCCCTTCGTCGTCTCCCTAATTCTGTTGCTGCAATGATGGAAATAGCTTTGGCTTCGCCGATTCCTTTAAAATTCATTAATTGCTGAATGTTTAATTTACCCAGTGCATTCAAATTATTATTTACACTGCTCAAAATGCGCTTACTAAGATCCACAGCCGATTCGTTTCGATTTCCAGAACCAATTAAAATGGCTATTAATTCGGCATCGCTTAAGGCTGCTTTTCCTTTTAGCATTAATTTTTCACGAGGTCTATCGTCTTCGGACCAATGTGTAATGGGAAAATTTGAAAATTCCATAAAAGTATTTTTAAACGTACTAATATAGAAACATTTATTAAAAAAGAAAGAATTTTCATTCAAACAAAAAAAGCCAACTCATCAGAATTGGCTTTAAAATTTATTGTCTTATATTTTACTATTTATTGAAATAGTTGTTTTAGATCGTCAAAATTCAAACCACCGTAATTACCAGAACTCATCAACAACAATGCGGAATTTTCTAAATTACGACTAAATAAAAACTCTTTAAATTCAGCTGGATTGGTATAAATAATTAAATCTTTTCTATTGAAAGCTTTTGCAATTTGGTCATACGTTACTTCTTCCAATTGTTTGATTTTTACGGCATCGGGCGAATAAAAAACAACAGCAACATCGGCCGAATCTAGAGCGCCTTCATATTCTTTTAAAAATTCGGCATTCAAACTACTGTAGGTATGCAATTCTAAACAAGCAACCAAAGTACGGTCTGGATATTGCTCTTTTACAGCTTTGGTAGTAGCTGCTACTTTACTGGGCGAATGTGCAAAATCTTTATAGGCCACTTTACCTTTGCCTTCTGCAATTTTTTCCAAACGTTTAGAGGCACCTTTAAAACTAGCAATGGCTTCGTAAAAATCGGCTTCATCAACGCCCATATTTTGACAAATCCATTTGGCCCCGGCTAAATTATTTAAATTATGAGCACCAAAAACTTCAATTGGCATATCCCCTTCTGGAGTTTCTAGCAAAGTTTTACCCTCTTCAACTTTATAATTTGGAGTTGAATACGCCAATTTACGAATTGGATTGGTAGCCGCTTCTGAAACTCGTTTTACTTCAGGATCGTTTTCATTATAAACCAAGATGCCTCCGTTTGTTATTTTTTCGATAAAAATTTCAAACTGATTTACATAGTTTTCATACGTTGGAAAAACATTGATATGATCCCAAGCAATTCCAGAAATCAACGCAATATTGGGTTGGTACAAATGAAATTTTGGTCTACGATCAATTGGAGATGACAAATATTCATCGCCTTCTAAAACCATAAAATCATTTTCTTCGGTAAGATGCACCATGGTATCAAAACCTTCCAATTGTGCACCAACCATATAATCTACTTCGATATTGTGGTAATGCATGACGTGCAAAATCATCGAGGTAATGGTTGTCTTTCCGTGCGAACCTCCAATTACTACGCGAGTTTTATTTTTAGATTGTTCGTATAAATATTCAGGATACGAATAAATTTTCAATCCAAGCTCCTGAGCCTTTAACAACTCCGGATTATCCGCTTTGGCATGCATTCCTAAAATAACGGCGTCAATATCTGTTGTTATTTTTTCGGGAAACCAACCCATTTCAGCAGGCAAAAGTCCTTTTTTTTCTAAACGTGTTTTGGAAGGTTCAAAAATAGCATCATCGCTACCGGTAACTTGATATCCTTTATTATGCAAAGCCAAAGCCAAATTGTGCATGGCACTTCCACCAATGGCAATAAAATGTGTTTTCATACTTTGATTGTATTTTTTTGATTTTCAACACCCTATAATTAACAAAATAGAAGTGCTTTGTTTTTCAAAAATAAACAAAAAAAAAGGCTGCATCTGAAATTATTTCTACTTTAGTAAAATGTAAAAAAAATCTTTTTAAATTAATTTTTATAAAACATACAAACAATGAAAAAACTACTTTGCTTTTTTTTATTAATCACTTCCGTAATATTTGGACAAAACTTTGATAAAAATTGGCAAAAAGTGATTGATTACGAAAATCTTGGCAAAATAAAATCGGCTAACCAAGAAGTTGAAAAAATTTATAAAAAGGCCTACAATAAAAAGAATGAACCGCAAATTATTAAAACTTTTTTTTACAGATCGAAATACAAACAAGTTTTAGACGAAAATGCCAAAAAATTAATTTTAATTGATTTAAAAACTCAAATTAATCAGGTTTCAATTCCATCCAAAGCAATATTGAACTTGGTTTATGCTAAAGGTCTGCATGATTACAACGAAGATTATTCAGAAGTTTTTGCTATTGTTGACACTGCTATTGCATTTGTCAGTGTAGCTGCAGAGGAAAATGGCGTCGAATCTGCAGTTGATTCCGTTGAAGTGGCTACTTTTAATAAAGGAGAAGAAATTGTCAAAATATTCGATAAAACACTAGAAAACGAAGCTGCTTTAAAAGCTACATCTTTAACCAATTACGAAGCCATTTTTGATTTTTTTACTTTAGAAAAATTTAAAAAAGAAAATTTATACGATTATTTATTAAAGGAAAATATTGCTTTTTTTAAGCAAAAAATATATAGTTGGAATATCAATTCTCAAGAATTTGAACCTCACAAAGATACTTTTTTAAATAATTCTGATGCCTTTACAAAATTAAACCTTGATTTTGTGAAAGATGAAAATCTAAAAAAAGTCCTTTCTCTTTATCAAAAATTAGAAATTGATTCACCAACTTTTGAAAACCAATTGGAACGTATTTTGTTCTGTTCTCAATACCTAATAAAATCAGATGATGAGTTATTGAATACCTTGAATGTGTTAGAAAAAGAGGCAAAAGAAGCAACTCAACTGCAAAATATTCAATTAGAGAAAGCAACTGTTTATGCTAAATTGGCTTCCAAAGAAACACATCCTGATTACAATAGCAAAGCAATTTCTGAATTAGAAAGAGTTTTAGCAACCAATAATAATTCAAACGCTTACAAAATCGCAATTCAGAAAAAAGAAGAAATTTTAAGTAAAAACATTCAGGTTGAACTTCAAAAATACATTTACAACAAAGAAAATAGCCGAGCTTTTATTCGATATAAAAACACGAATAATTTGACAATTTCATTTTACAAAATCAACAATGCAATTCAAACGGAATTCCAAAATAACAACAAAAAAAAGGATAGTTTAGTTGCTCAAATTGTAAAAGAAAAAAAACCAATCACTTCAAAAAACTATCAGCTAGTTGATAAAAAAGACTATTTCGAATATACTACAGAAGTGCTTTTACCTCAATTAGAAAAAGGAAATTACTTAGTCTATTTTGAAAGCGAAATCGACTCCAAAGACAAAAAAGGTTTTGGTTATGAAACCATCACAGTTTCTAATATTTCGGTTTTGGCAAATAGAAAAGATGACACAGAATACTACACTGTTCTTGATAGAAAAACAGGAAAACCAATGGAGAATGTTTCTTTAAAATCAAAAGAATTTGAAATAAAAACAAATGCCGAAGGTTTAGCAAGCTATAAAGCCCAAGAAAACAAAAATCATTATTACAATAATTTCCCGATACAGTTAACCACTGCAAACGACACCATTATAATCAATAAAAACTACCTTGCTTATGCTTCAGATTATTCAGAAAAAGAGGAAGATGAAAACATCAAAGGCAAAGTAGAATTCTACTTAGACCGAGCGATTTATCGCCCAGGACAAACCGTTTATTACAAAGGAATTGCTATTCAAAAAAAGAAAAACCAATCAAGCGTTGTTCCGAATACTACTTTCAAAATAACCATTCAAGATCCTAATTATACCAATTTTAAAGAATTTGAAGTAACTACTAATGAGATCGGCTCATTCTCTGGTGAATTTGTTTTACCTAAAACTGGTTTAACTGGAGATTTTAGAATTGAAGCAGAAGAACCTGATGATTATAAAAAAGACAATTCGTATAACAAAGAAAAAGACGAACATCCGTTTTGGGATAATGTACATTTTGAAAACACCAATGCTTATTTTAAAGTCGAAGAATACAAACGCCCAAAGTTTGAAGTGACTTTTGAACCTAAAAAAGAAAGCTTTCAGGTGAATCAATCCGTTTCTGTAAAAGGAATTGCCAAAGCTTTTGCTGGAAGCTCTATTTCGGATGCCAAAGTAAGTTATACCATTACCCGATTTACTAATTTTTACAGAAATTATTATGGCAATGAGCAAAGCGAAATTATAGCTACAAGTGAAACCAAAACAGATGCGACTGGAAAATTTGTCATCGATTTTATTGCCAAACCTTCTGCCAATGCAGATAAAAACCAACTACCTGTTTTCAATTACCGAGTTGATGCAACCGTTACTGACATCAATGGAGAAACCCATTCGGCTGTGACAACTATTAAAGTCGGCTATCACGATTTGATGCTTACAACTACTATTCCAAACAGAATTGAAACCAAAAATAAAAATGAAATTACGCTGAATAGCACCAATTTGAACGGAGAGTTTAAAGCAACAAAAGGCGAAATCAAAATGTATTTCGTAAGCTCTTTTCCAAATAAATTCAAATCCAGAGTTTTTCCTCAACCTGAAATCAAAACCATTTCTGATACCGAATTCGAAAAATTATTTCCTTATGAAATTAACAGCTCCGAAAAGCTAGAAAAAAAAACAGAAAAGTTAGTTTTCTCTAAAACTATTGACACCGAAAAAGATAAAAAAATAGCACTCGATTTTATTTCAAATTATCAATCTGGGAATTATAAAATTATATTCTCTGCAAAAGACAGTTTTGACAATCCTATTGAGAATGTTTCCAATTTTAGTATTATTCAAAGCAAAAACAAATTCAACCCGAATACGTTATTCACTGTCGAACAAATCAATAAAGACCCGAAGAAAGATGGTTTTATTACGATTCAAATCCATTCAGTGATTGACACTTTACACATTCATACTACAGGAAATTACAAAAACAGTACTTTCTATGAAAAAAATATAGTTTTAGAAAACCATCAGGCGAGACTTACGATTCCAATTCAAAAAGACTTTGAGAAGTTGCTGAAATTTGGTTTTGAAAGTATTTTTGAAAACCAACCTTTCAATAATCAGTTAGAAGTAGCATTAAAATTTGAAGAGCCTAAAATGGATTTTTCGGTAGAAAGTTTCAGAAATAAAATCCAACCTGGAAGCAATGAAAATTGGTCTTTCAAATTAAATGCTTCCAACACCAAATCAGAAGCTGAAATTCTGGTTTCGATGTATGACAGTTCTTTAGACCAATTTACCCAAAAAGAATGGAGTTCACTTGATTTTTATGACTACAATTATAATGGTGTGAATTACAGAACAAGTTTAGGATTTGATAAAACCCATACTTACATTCGTAGTTTAAACTCAAAAAAAACTCGAATACATTTAAACAACGAAGATACCAAGCTGATGTGGTTTGGTTTTGATTTTAACGAAGCAAATCCAAGATTAATTGCATTAGAATATAAAAATCAACTTAACAGAAAAGCAAAAAAACCACAAAATGCAAAAACTGTGTATGGTTATGTTTTAGATTCTAAATCATATCCATTACCCGGAGTTCAAATAACAGTAAAAGGCACCACAAGAAATACTCAAACCGATTTTGATGGTTATTACGAAATTGATGTCGCTAAAAATGAAGAATTAGTCTTCTCTTATCTTGGATTTGAAAGTCAAACACAAATTGTTGAAGACGATAAAAATTTAGATGTTATTTTAAAAGAAGACGAAAATACTTTAAATGAAGTTGTTGTTGTTGGCTATGGTTCTCAAAAAAAATCAGATCTTACTGGAGCGGTTGCAGCTATTACACTTCCTCCTCCTCCGAGAGTAGATGAAGCGAAAGACATGAAAATCAGAGGAAGTTCGTCTATAAACGGAGCTACACCTTTGTATATTATTGATGGAGAGATTGCATCTGAAGAAGCCTTTAAAAGATTAAATCCATCAGACATTGTTGACATAGCAGTTCTAAAAAATAAAGATGTACAAGCTACTTACGGAAGCAGAGGTGTAAACGGTGTTATCATCATCACAACCAAAAAAGCATTGGAAGCATTAACCCAAGTCAAAGCAAGAAAAAATCTCTCAGAAACCGCTTTCTTTTTCCCAAATCTAAAAACAGATGCTAAAGGAAAAGTGAGTTTTAATTTCACCTCTCCCGAAGCTTTAACGGCTTGGAAACTTCGATTATTGGCACACAATAAAGAAGCGGTTACGGGCTATTTGGAAAAAACAGTCCTAACGCAAAAAGAACTGATGATTGTTCCTAATTTTCCTCGTTTTTTCAGAGAAAAAGATACCATTGTGATTAGTGCAAAAATTTCGAATCTAACCAATGAAACCAAAACTGGAATTGCGTCATTACAATTTTTTGATGCTACTACTATGCAACCCATAGATGCCAAAATGCTCAATGCTAAAAACATTAAAAACTTCACCGCAAAAGCTTTAGGAAACACTACTGCAACTTGGACCATTACCATCCCGGAAGGATTGCAAGGCGTTCAATACAAAATTGTAGCCAAAGCTGGAAATTACTCAGATGGAGAAGAAAACATACTTCCAGTTCTAACCAATAATATGCTTGTGACCGAGAGTATTCCGATTTGGGTTCGCGAAAATTCAAAGAAAGAATACACTTTTAATAATCTAAAAAATAACAATTCGGCTACTTTAAAAAACCACCAATTCACCTTAGAATACACTTCGAATCCAACTTGGCTCGCAATTCAGTCTTTGCCTTATTTGATGGAATACGAACACGAATGTGCGGAGCAGACTTTTGCGCGCTTTTATGCTAATGCTTTGGCTACTGAGATTATTTCGAGTAATCCAAAAATCGCTACTGTTTTTGAAGATTGGAGGAAAAACGGAAAACTCAATTCAAAACTGGAAGAAAACGAAGAGTTGAAATCAATTATTTTAGCCGAAACACCTTGGCTAAATGACGCTCAAAGCGAAGATGAAAAAAAGAAAAACTTGGCTCTTTTATTCGATTTAGAAAAAATGAAAACCTCTCAAGAAACCACTTTTCAAAAATTGAAACAAAAACAAAAACCGTCTGGTGGATTTGCTTGGTTTGACGGAAGCGACGAAAGCGAATACATTACCAGACATATTTTGGCTGGTTTGGGACATCTTTCCAAACTAAATCCAAATGATGAAACCATTGAAAAAATTGACGAAATAACAGAAAAAGGAATTCCGTTTTTGGACCAAAAGTTTTTGGAATATTATAAACAAAGAACTGAGAAGCTAAAAGCAAGCGAAAAATTAATCTGGCCAAATCCGTATTCTGATTTGCATTATTTGTACACCAGAAGTTTTTATCTGAAAGATTATCCGCTTTCGGACACTTTGAAAAAGGCAACTAAATTATATCTTGAAACGGCCAAAAAAGATTGGCTGAATTATTCTTTGTATGAAAAAGGATTAGCCTCATTGACCCTAAATCGTTTTGGCGAAAAAGAAGCTGCCAAAAAAATAATTGAAAGCCTGAAAGAAACCGCTTCGAACAACGAAGATTGGGGCATGTACTGGATTGCCAATAAATCGGGTTGGTTTTGGTATCAAGCTCCGATAGAAACGCAAGCATTATTGATTGAGGCTTTCGCCGAAGTGAATAACGATACCAAATCCGTCGATGCCATGAAAGT
The DNA here is from genome assembly GCF_016522065.1 of Flavobacterium agrisoli. Classification (GTDB taxonomy): domain Bacteria; phylum Bacteroidota; class Bacteroidia; order Flavobacteriales; family Flavobacteriaceae; genus Flavobacterium; species Flavobacterium agrisoli. Next base: position 55,768 of record NZ_JAEHFV010000007.1, read on the forward strand.
TTGGTTGCTCAAAAACAAACAGACCAAAAACTGGCCAACAACCAAATCAACCACCGAAGCTGTTTATGCATTATTGATGCAAGGAACCGATTGGCTTTCGGTAAAAGACAATACGGTTATTAAAATTGGAGATGAAAAAATCCTGACCAAAAAACTATCCGAAAACGAAAAAGAAGCCGAAACGGGATATGTAAAACTCAACTGGAAAGCCGATGAAATCAACAAAGAAATGGCTTCAATAACCGTTGAAAATAAATCTAAAGTTCCTGCTTTTGGAGGTGTGTATTGGCAATATTTTGAAGATTTGGATAAAATCAAAAATAACTCTAACACCAATTTATCCGTTTCTAAAGACCTGTATATTAAAAACACCACTTTAAAAGGTAACGAACTGCAAAAAATAACATCCAAAAATAGTTTGAAAGTTGGTGATTTGGTTACCGTTCGTTTGGTTATCTCAGCCAAAGAAAATATAGAATTTGTACACCTAAAAGACATGAGAGCTTCTTGTTTTGAACCCGTAGATGTACTTTCTGGATACGAATACAAAGGCGGTTTAGGTTTTTATAAAAGTACCAAAGATGTCGCTACTCATTTCTTTTTTGAAAACATCAACAAAGGAACTTATGTTCTGGAATATGACATAAGAGTAAACAGCACTGGTAATTTCTCTAACGGAATTACCACAATTCAAAGTATGTATGCTCCTGAATATAGCAGTCACTCCAAAGGAATTAGGGTAAAAGCAATAATTAACCTTATATAAAAAACCCGATAAACAATCTGCTTATCGGGTTTTAGATTAAATAGTAAAAAAGAATTATTTCACAATCGTCATTTCGTTAATAATATTTTTGGCACCGGCATATTTATCGATAATCCAAAGTACATAACGAATATCAACATTGATGGTACGTTGTAAATTAGAATCAAAAATAACATCTCCAGCCATTGCTTCAATGTTCCCGTCAAAAGCAACTCCGATTAATTCTCCTTTTCCGTTCATTACGGGCGAACCTGAGTTTCCTCCGGTAATATCATTATCTGTTAAAAAGTTAATTGGCATGTAACCGTTTTTATCTGCATATTGCCCGAAATCTTTTGCTTTGTTTAGATCTAACAAACGACTTGGCAAATCAAATTCAGCATCGCCTTTTTTGTATTTCTTGACCAAACTCGACATGTCGGTATAGTTGTTGATTTTAGCCTCATTACGAGAATCTGCTGGTAAAGCACGAACTTTTCCGTAAGTCAAACGTAAAGTTGAATTAGCATCTGGATATTTAACCTCGTTTAAACCCGAAACACGTAATCCTTCTACCAATTTGCGGTACGCTTTTTCGAAAGTATCTTTGTTTTGTAATTGTTGAGGAGATTTAGAACGATATTTTGTCATCAAATCATTAGAAATAATGTATAAAGGATCGTGCACAATAGCCAAGGGTTTCGGATTAGCCATAAAAGCAAGCATTTTATCTTTTGAAGAAAAATAACTTACCTCAGCAGCTTTTTCCACATCTTTACTGAAATCGCCTTTGTTCTCTGATTTCATTTTTGCAATTTGAGGAGCTAGACCATAATCGGCGGCTTTTGAAGCATACAAGTTTAATTGTGCTGTAAGCAAATCTTTTTCTAAAGGAGCATACAAGTTACCATATAGGATTTCAATCATGGCATTAATTTTGGGCAACATTTCGGCTTTTTTGGCATCGTTTTCATTGAAATAAGCAATTAAAGCATTTCCTAAATTAGCAGGAGCCATAGCATAGGCCGAAGTACGCAAAACTTGCATTAAGTAATTATCATGGCGGGCTTTATCGTTAGTTGTACGGTAATACTCATTAATAACCGGAACTACATTTTCGTATTGCTCTTTATTCGCTGGTTTTGTAGCCCACTCATAAAATTTATCTTCCTGAGCCGTTTTGGCATCAACTGTTCCTGCTTTGGTTAAGGCATCAATCATTCCTTGACGGTTTTTCCAGTAATTAGCCGTTTGTGCATATTTAGAAGCGTATTGCAAACGCACTTTAGCATCTTTATCCATATACTTTTTCATCTGGTCCATTCCGGTTTTAGCACCTTCAACCCAAGCAGGATACGCATATTTAATATTTTGCTCAATTCCACCCGCTGGCATCCATCTGTTTGTACGACCTGGATATCCTAAAATCATAGCAAAATCATTTTCTTGAACGCCCTTCAAGCTAATTGGCAAATGGTGTTTTGGTGTTAATGGCACGTTATCTTTTGAATATTCTGCCGGATTACCATTTTTATCGGCATAAACACGGAACATTGAGAAATCTCCTGTTTGACGTGGCCATTCCCAGTTATCCGTATCACCTCCAAATTTCCCGATACTTTCTGGCGGAGTTCCTACTAAACGCACATCTTTATAATCTTGACAAACAAAATAGTAAAATTCATTTCCTTGAAAAAAAGGTCGTACCGAAACTACATATTTACCGTTTTCGTTATTTTCTTTTTCAATTAAAGCCATTTCTTGCTGAATCGCTTTGTTGCGCTCTTCTTCGGTCATGGTATCATTTACTTTCGCCAAAATTCGTTTGGTACAATCGTCCATACGAACAAAAAAGCGAACATATAACGATTTTGGTTTCATTTCTTGACTGCGTTCTTTTGCCCAAAAACCATCACGTAAATAATTTTGTTCTTCGGTAGAAAGCTCTGCAATAGCGCTATATCCGCAGTGGTGATTCGTTAAAACCAATCCGTTATTTGATACAATTTCGGCAGTACAACCTCCGTTAAATTGTACAATAGCATCTTTTAAACTGTGGTGGTTGATGCTGTAAATTTCTTCGGCAGTTAGTTGCAAGCCCATTTTTTCCATATCCCTATGGTTCAATCGCTCGATAAACATTAAGAACCACATGCCTTCATCGGCTCTTACAGGAAAAGCCATTAGGCAAATCGTAAATAATAAGATTATTTTTTTCATATAATAAATTGAATTAGTGCTGCGAAGATAATTTATTTTGCAAAGACAGCTATTTTACACAAAGAATTCTTTAAAAACTAACACAAAAAACCTCTATTTATTACGAATAAACCGATTTAAACAAAAAAGGTGCTCTTGTAACAGAACACCTTTTTTAAATTATTTGATAAAATTTTAATCATTTAACATTTTCCAAAGTTTGTCTTTTAACTCCGTCAAACCTTGTTGAGCAACAGAAGAGATAAACAAATACGGAATCCCTTTAAACGAGACATCCAGTTCCGCTTTCAACTCAGCTTTCAACTCGTCGTCGAGCATATCACATTTAGAGATTACTACCAAACGTTCTTTGTCCAACATTTCTGGATTGTATTTGGTTAATTCATTTACCAAAATATCATATTCTGCTTTGATGTCGTTTGCATCGGCTGGAACCAAAAACAACAACGTTGAGTTACGCTCGATATGACGCAGAAAATAATGTCCTAACCCTTTTCCCTCGGCCGCTCCTTCAATAATTCCGGGAATATCCGCAATAACAAAAGATTGATAATCACGATACGCGACAATTCCTAAATTGGGTTTTAAAGTCGTAAAAGGATAATCGGCAATTTTAGGTTTTGCAGAAGTTAAAACGGATAATAAAGTAGATTTCCCCGCATTAGGAAACCCAACTAGTCCCACATCGGCTAAGACTTTTAATTCTAAAATCACATCCATTTCGGTACCTAACAAACCCGGTTGAGCATAACGCGGTGTTTGATTGGTTGAACTTCTAAAATGCCAGTTTCCTAAACCACCTTTTCCTCCTTTGGCCAAAATTTGTCGTTCCCCATCTTCGGTAATTTCAAAAAGTACCTCGCCAGTTTCTTTATCTTTTACCACTGTTCCTAAAGGTACTTCGATAAATTTATCCTCGCCATCGGCTCCCGTACTTCGATCAGATCCGCCATCACCACCATGTCCCGCTTTTATATGTCGAGCAAACTTTAAATGAAATAATGTCCACAATCCTTTATTACCTACTAACACCACATGTCCTCCACGGCCACCATCTCCTCCATCTGGCCCACCTTTTTCAATAAATTTTTCTCTGTGTAAATGCGTAGATCCGCGTCCACCTTTACCTGATGAAACATAAATTTTAACGTAATCTACGAAATTTCCTTCTGTCATGTTCTTTATTTTATCACTGATTAAAACCTAACATAATCCCATATTTATTGGGTTTATTTACATTCTATCAACATTTTGTTTGTAATGCCTTTTTCTGAAATCAAATTAGAATTTATTATTCTTTTGATTTTCTTTTTTTGATTAATACTTTATCAATTTTTGCTCCGTCCATGTCGATAATTTCAAACTGAAAATCATGCCAATTGAGTTTATCTCCCTGTTTGGGAATACGCGACAATTCGGTCATAATCATACCACTTACAGTTGTTACTTCATAATCGGTTATTAATTCATCAAGTTCAAAATACGTTAAAAAATCGTGTAAAGAATAATGCCCATCGACTAACCAAGTTCCATCTTCGCGTTCAATTAATTGAAATTCTTCCTTATAAAAATCGGATACATTCCCGACTAAGGCTTCTAGTATATCGTTTAGAGTGATAATTCCTTGAAAAACGCCGTATTCATCGGTTACCAAAGCATAATGTATTCCGGTAATTTTAAAATTTTCTAGTGCTTTGTAAGCAGTGGTTTGCTCCATTACATAAGAAGGTTCCTTCATAATTTTTGCCAAACTAAAATCGGACGTTTCGAGGGCTGCAAAAATACTTTTTAATGTTACCACTCCCACTATATCATCAAAATTTTCATTATATACGGGGTAATTGGTAAACAAATCCTCTAGAACTGCTTTTTTTACAGCAGTCGCATCCCAATTTAACTGTAGCATTTCGACCGACTTTCGGTGTGTCATTAATGAGTTGACCTTTCTATCTCCGATATGAAAAACCCGCTCTACAATATCTTGTTCAATTTCTTGCACTTCGCCTCCTTCGGTACCTTCTTTTATAATCGCTTTAATTTCTTCTTCGGTAACTTTACCATCGGTAGAAGGTTTTATTTGCAAAACATTCAATAAAAAATCGGTAGAAGTAGTCAACAACCAAATAAACGGAGCGGTAATTACCGAAACAACTTTCATGGGCATGGCCGCCATTTTGGCAATAGCTTCGGGATAATTTAAACCGATTCTTTTGGGCAATAATTCGCCTAAAACCAAGGAAAAATAGGTTAATAAAACCACTACAATTCCCACTGCAATCGAATCAGCATAAGGCTTTAATGCATCAAATTGTGCTACAAAAAGCTGTACATCGGCCGTAATTTTGTCACCACTGTAAATACCCGTTAAAATTCCAATTAGGGTAATCCCTATTTGAACAGTCGATAAAAATTTATTAGGCGAATTGGCTAACTCTAAGGCAATTTTGGCGCTTTTATTTCCTTTTTTTGCCGAAGTTTCTAATCGGGTTTTACGAGCCGAAATCAAGGCAATTTCCGACATCGAAAAAAAGCCGTTTAACAGAATTAATAAAAAAATAATCAGTATTGCCATAACGGTTTCTATATTAACCTTGTTTTAAACAACAAAAGATTTGCCACTCACAAATCCTTTTAAAATTTAAAAACCATTAAGAAATTTTGCCTTATTTATTTAAAAATACTGTTCTTCTTAATGGTTTTCTACCTTTTATCGCGCTATTTTCTTATTGTATTTAAGAAACAGCACAATTATTTTATATTAAATTACAAATTATCAATCACAGTACTCAAACGCTCGGTAATTTCTGCAATAGAACCAATTCCGTTTACAGCATGAAATTTATCTTGCTCTTTGTAAAAGCCCATTAAAGGCGCTGTTTTTTCGTTGTATTCTTGGTAACGATTGCGAATTTTTTCTTCATCTTGGTCGTCTGTTCTTCCGCTTGTTTTTCCTCTTTCTAACAAACGAGCCACTAAAATTTCGTCATCAGCTTCTAATGCAACCGTTGCGGTAATTTTTTCTCCTTTTGAAACTAAAAATGCATCTAGAGCTTGTGCCTGTGCAATTGTTCTTGGAAAACCGTCGAATAAAAAACCTGCTGACTCAGGATTTTTTTCTACTTCGCTTTGCAACATTTTGATGGTTACTTCATCCGGAACCAAATCGCCATTATCCATATAGGTTTTAGCTAATTTTCCCAATTCAGTTTCATTTTTGATATTGTATCTAAAAATATCGCCTGTTGATAAATGGGTTAAATTGTATTTTTCTTTTAAAAATTCTGCTTGAGTTCCTTTTCCGGCACCTGGTTTTCCGAATAAAACAATGTTGATCATAAAGTTTAATTTAAAATTTAAAAATGTATCGAAAGAAAAGCAAACACGCTAATTTCAATATATTTTTAGTGGGTAATCTTGGTTATTTATTATGTTATTAATCTATTTTTTACTCTTTTAATTGATAAACTGCTGGTAAATTTCGTCCCAAGCCGTCGTAATCCAAGCCGAAACCTACTATAAATTTGTTTGGAATTCGAATGCCAACATAATCAATTTTAATATCTTGTTTGTAAGCCTCTGGTTTAAAAAACAACGTGGCAATTTTAAAGCGTTTTACATTTTGACTTTTAATACTTTTTTTCAACGCTACTAATGTGTTTCCGGTATCCACAATATCTTCAATCAACACCACCGAACGCCCAGATAAATCTTGGTTTAAACCAATCAGTTCGCTCACTTTATTAGTTGATTCTGTTCCTTCATACGAAGCCATTTTTACAAAACTTACTTCGCATTGCCCTTTGTAATGTTTCATGAAATCGGCAACTACCATAAAGGCTCCATTTAAAACACCAATAAATAGAGGCGTTTCTTCGGCAAAATCATCTTCTACGAGTCGAGCAATTTGCGCTAAGGCAAAATCAATTTCTTGTGCAGAAATAAACGGAACAAATTGTTTATCGTGAAGTTGAATCATTATTTCGAAATTTAAAATAATGGACAAAGATACAGAATTACAAACAATTTGCCCATACCAAAAAAAAGGATCCAAATAAGTTGTAAAGGCTGTTAAATATCAGTTAATAATTACAAGAAAATCCTGAAAACTGAGATAAAAAGTAGTAAATTGATATGAAATAACTCCTTACAATACTTTAAATTATGAAAACATTATCTACACTATACGGTTTATCCTTCTTAGCCTTACTTACTTCCTTCAACGGTCAAGTTAAAAAAGAAGAAAAGGAAACATTGGCTAAACAACCCAATACAGTTGTAAAAACCGCCATTGGCTATCTTACCTTACCGCCACCTTTTGCGACCGAATCAAAAACCAATAATAGTAAAGTGATTGGCTGGCCGGAAGGCAAAACACCAAAAGCTCCCGAAGGTTTTACTGTGACAAAATTTGCCGATGGATTCGAAAACCCGCGTTGGACCTATATCGCACCCAATAATGACATTTTTGTGGTAGAAAGCGGAACAAAAAACAGTAAAAATCAAATTACAGTTTTGCGTGATGCCAATAAAGATGGAACTTTTGAAACCCGAAAAATTTTCATTACAGATTTGAACAAACCTTTTGGAATGTTGGTGTTAAATGGCTATTTCTACATTGCCAACACTGATGGACTATACCGATACCCTTACACAAACAGTCCTCTAAAATTAGAAACAAAAGGCGAAAAAATACTGGAACTTCCGGCTGGAGGTTACAACAATCACTGGACAAGAAATATCATTTCGAATGCTGATGGAAGCAAAATTTACGTTTCTGTAGGCTCTGCAAGCAATGTGGCCGAACACGGAATGGATAAAGAAATACGACGTGCCGATATTCTTGAAATTAATCCAGATGGAACGGGTGAAAAAATATACGCAAGTGGACTAAGAAATCCGGTGGGAATGGATTGGAATCCGGTTACAAAAGAGCTTTGGACGGCCGTTAACGAGCGTGATGAATTGGGCGATGATTTGGTACCCGATTATATAACGAGTGTAAAAAAAGACGGTTTTTATGGTTGGCCTTATTCGTATTACGGAAATTTACTCGACCCAAGAATGAAAGGCGAACGAAAAGATTTGGCAGCAAAAGCCATTATTCCGGATGTTCCGGTTGGTTCACACACGGCATCGTTAGGTTTAGCATTTTACACCCAAGATAAATTTCCAGCAAAATATAAAAATGGTGCATTTGTCGGACAACATGGTTCTTGGAATCGCTCGAAAATATCGGGTTATAAAGTGCTTTTTGTACCTTTTGCAAACGGAAAACCTTCGGGGCAACCCGAAGATTTTTTAACCGGATTTATTTCGGATGCCAACAAAGCTGAAGTCTACGGACGTCCGGTTGCCGTTACAGTTATGAACGACGGTTCACTTTTGGTAAATGATGACAGCGGCAATACCATTTGGAAAGTGACAGCAACTAAATAAAATTTCCATTCTGAAATCCCGAAACTAAAATGTTTTTAAAAAAATACCGCTTTTTTCTTCTTTTTGCAATGGTTTTCTCAAACCTATTGGCTCAAGAAGAAAAAAGCAAATTTGTTACTTCTGGAAAGACGCAAAAACTGGACGAAGTAATTATTAGTTCTTCGCATATAAACGATAGTTTGCAAAACGCCCCAGCCTCAATTGGTATTTTATCAAAAAAAGATTTGGTACAAAATAACACAACCGATATTTCGTATGTTATCAATACTATTCCAGGTGTGCTGATGCAATCTTCCAATTTTACCACCACCCGAATTTCGATACGCGGAATTGGAGCCAGAACACCTTACGGAACCAATAAAATTCGTGCTTTTTATGGTAGCATTCCACTAACTTCAGGGAATAGCGAAACAGTTATTGATGATATTGATTTACAAAATCTGAATCAAATAGAAGTAATTAAAGGACCGCTTTCAAGTTTGTATGGAGCAGGTTTAGGTGGCGCTATTTTGATTTCGCCACAACTTTCAAAAATGAATGGTCAAAATGCTGGAATTACTTCGGTTTTTGGCTCTTTTGGATTATTAAAAAACAGCTTAAATTATAGTATAGATGAAAAAAATGCAAGCCTAAATTTAAGTTTTCATAATTTAAAATCAGATGGGTGGCGCGAAAACAGTGCTTATAAACGAGAAGGAATTACGCTTGCTGGAGAATTATTTCGAAAACAAAAAAGCAAACTAACCTATTTTTCCAATTACACTTATGTTAAAGCTTTTATCCCGAGTTCCATCAACAAAGAAGATTACGAAAACAATCCGCAGATTGGCGCTTCAACTTGGGTCGCCTCACAAGGATTTAAAGAGTACAAATCGACTTTGGCCGGATTGGCTTATGATTTCAATATTACTGAAAATTTAAAAAATGCCACTTCCGTTTTCATCAATTACAAAGACAGCAACGAACCAAGACCTTTTGATGTTTTGCGTCAATATACTTTTGCAACGGGTGCGAGAACGCAATTTTCTGGCGATTTCAAAATTGGAAAACTACAAAATCAATTTATTTTCGGAATGGAATATTTTACGGATGATTACAACGGAAATACATTCGAAAATTTATACAAACAAAATAACGGACAAGGTAGCTTGCAAGGAAAACAAATAACAGCAACTGATCAGGAAAGGCATTTTTACAATATTTTTTCGCAAATCAGGTCGTTGCTTTCAGAAAATTGGGAAATGCAATTTGGTTTAAATTATAACAAATCCCATTTTGAACTGACGAACTTTCTTCCGCAAAAAACGGCAACTGAAAAATACAGTTATGATGGTATTTTTTCGCCACAATTCTCTTTATTATTCAAACCGGATCAACAAAAAACGATTTATTTTTCCGTCAGTCGCGGATTTTCATTGCCTGCTACCGAAGAAACATTAACAAGCAACGGCACCATAAATCCAAACATCAAACCCGAAAACGGTTATAATTTTGAATTGGGAGGCAAATTTTATTTTTTCAACAAAAATCTTTATACCGAAATAGCCGTTTATCGAATGGAAATTAAGGATTTATTAGTCGCTAAAAGAATTGGAGATGACCAATACGAAGGTGTGAATGCCGGAAAAACACTGCATGAGGGAATCGAAATCACCTTAAAGCACAATTGGCAAATCAATCGTTTTTTTAACCTCAATTCTTACCTTGGAACTTCGATTGGGAAATATGAATTTAAGGAATTTGTTGATAGCGGAAACGATTATTCCGGCAATCAATTAACCGGAGTTCCCGCAAATAAAGTCAATGCCGGATTAATTTTAAATACCCGTATAGGATTTTATATAAATGCCGATTATCAATTTGTTGATGAAATTCCGATGAACGATGCCAATTCTGTTCATTCGGATTCGTATTCCCTTGTTAATTTAAAAACAGGTTATCAATTTGAAATACTGAAAAACCTCCACACCAACTTGGCTTTTGGTATCAATAATTTGACCGATGAAAAATATGCTTCGATGATTTTACCAAATGCACTCCCGGTTGGAACTTCATCTCCCAGGTATTATTATCCGGGACTTCCTGTAAATTATTACGGAACTGTTTCGTTTAATTATTTATTTTAGTTTTCAGAAATTAATCAAACTGAGAAAATGGCATCGGCACTACAAACCAAACTGGATTATGTAAATGCTTATCGGGAAAACCGATTGAAATGCGCACAGGAAATTCTGGATAATCCTTATCTGTTTGCTGAATTAATTTCTATTTGTTTTTCGCCTGACGATGCAAACCATCATAAAGCCTGCTGGATTTTAGAATTTGTAGCTTACGAAGAATTGATTTGGCTCCAACCTCATTTGGATTTTTTTTGTTCGAATTTGAAAATTCTAAAAGACGAAAGTGCCATTCGGCCCATCGCAAAAGTGATTCAACTTTTAGTAAAATCACATTATAGAAAGGATGAAAACGGCATCAGCCTTTCTGAAGAAAATCTTCAAAATTGTATTGAAGTCAGTTTTGACTGGCTGATTAACGATGTAAAAGTAGCCACAAAAGCGTACTCTATTCGGACTTTATATCTTTTAGGAAATCATTACGATTGGATTCATCCCGAGTTACAACTGATTCTCAATAAAGATTTTGGCAATCATTCGGCAGCCTACAAAGCGGTGGCGAAGGAAGTTTTGAAGAAAATTGAAAAGTAGCCGCATTTCAAAATAATTTATTTTACGTACATTTGTAAAAACTTTACGTATATGAATACTAAACTCACTTTATCGTTAGAAAAAGAAGTCATCGAGCAAGCGAAATCGTATGCAAAAAAAACGGGCAGAAGTTTATCTGAACTGGTAGAAAGTTATTTTAAAAATCTGACTGAAAAGACAGAAACTTACGATGACATTCACCCAAAAGTTAAAAAACTGATTGGAAGAATAACGCTACCTCCTGATTTTGATGAAGAAAAAGTGAAAGAAGAACACTATAAAGAGAAATATGGATTTTAAACATATTTTTCTTGATACCAATATTTTAGTTGATATTGTGGCCAATAGGTTTCCATTTTCTAAAAATGCCATATCCATTTTCGATTATTGCCAACGCCATAAAATTATCATGTATTCATCCTCCCATTCTATTGCAACGATGCATTATATTGCAAAAAAAGTGGTCGATGAAAAAGAATTACGTTCCATCATCGAAGATTTATTAGACACGATTTCCATAATTCCGGTAACCGAATCTATTCTGAAAAAAAGTCTAAAATCAAACCATAAAGATTTTGAAGATGCCATTCAGATAACTTCAGCACAATCCATTAACAATATGGACTGCATCGTAACCAGGGATTTAAAGGATTTTAAATTTTCAGAAATAAACGTTTTCACACCAGATGAATTCTTAAATACACTATAAAAACAATGAATTATTTTTCTTCTGATTTTAAATTAGGAATATTAGGCGGCGGACAATTAGGCAAAATGCTGTTGTTCGACACGCGAAAATTTGATATACAAACCTATGTTTTAGACCCAAGTGATGAAGCACCAAGTAAATTTGCTTGCAATAAATTTTTTCAAGGCGATTTAATGGATTATGAAACGGTTTATAACTTCGGAAAACAAGTCGATGTTTTGACTTTCGAAATTGAATTGGTTAATTTGGAAGCTTTAACGCAATTAGAAAACGAAGGTTTAAAAGTGTATCCCTCTCCAAAAACCTTAAAAGGAATTCAGAATAAAGGAATTCAAAAACAGTTTTACGCAGATAATAATATTCCAACAGCGCCATTTGAACGATTTGAAAATTTAGAGAAACTAAAATCTGCTGTCACATCGAGCGGAGTCGAGATACCTTTCGTATGGAAATGCACCGAATTTGGTTACGACGGAAACGGAGTAAAAATAGTTCGTCAGATTTCTGATTTAGATACGCTTCCAAATGTAGAATGTATAGCCGAAACGATGGTTCCGTTCAAAAACGAATTGGCCGTAATTGTGGTACGAAATCCATCAGGAGAAATGAAAACCTATCCAGTTGTAGAAATGGAATTTCATCCGGAAGCGAATCAAGTAGAGTACGTTATCTGCCCCGCAAGAATAGATGATAAAGTAGCTGAAAAAGCCAGAGCCATTGCCTTGCAAGTTTCAGAGAATTTCCATCATGTTGGTCTTTTAGCCGTTGAAATGTTCCAAACTCAGGACGACGAAATTTTGGTAAACGAAGTAGCACCACGCCCGCACAATTCTGGTCATTATTCTATCGAAGCCAGTTATACTTCGCAATTCGAAAATCATATACGCGCTATTTTGGATCTTCCGTTAGGAAACACCGACAGCAAAGTGGCCGGAATTATGGTCAATTTAGTGGGTGCCGAAGGTCATTCTGGAAATGTAGTGTATGAAAACATCGAAACCATTTTAGGATGGAATGGTGTTACGCCTCATATTTACGGTAAAAAACAAACACGCCCTTTCAGGAAAATGGGTCACGTGACAATCGTAAATGAAAATATGGCTGAGGCGAGAAGAATTGCGCAGGAAGTGAAGAATACGATTAGAGTGATCAGTGGTCAGTAATTTTTAATATTCTGTGGCAGTTTTCAGTTTATAATAGCACTCATTTTTTAATTAGCTTTGTAAAAATTAAATAAATGAAAATTTCAAAATTACATATCGATCAATTTAGGCATTTAGAAAATATAGAGTTTGATTTTACTTATCCTGAAGATTTCCATATTGAAGAAAAAAGAGGAAAACCATTAGATAAAATTTGTTTTATTGGACAGAGTGCGACTGGAAAAACTGGATTGTTGGAATTGATTTATGATTACTCTTCAAATGTTCTTAATTTGGAAGTAATAGAAGGCACCTCATTAAGCGGATTACGGACTTCAGTAAAAAACATAGATGGAGAAGTCAAATTCATCATTAAAGATGAAGTTCTTACACTAAGAAAAAAAGAACTTTTATACAAACAACGAATTTACATAGACGAAAAAAAAGGAGGCACTGTAACGGATTTGATTCCTCTAATTTACAAAAAAGACATTTTTTATTTCAAAGCAAATATAATTTCTTCCAAAAATATTGATGTTTTTGAAAAAAATCCCGTTGATTTAATTGAAAAATACAACTCTGAACTTTCACACATAGAAGATGCTTTTAAATACAGAGATCGTTATGGAATGTTATTTGACGAAGAAGTAGAAATCACAATTTGGTTATTTCTACTAAATGAAATTTTAAAATATCGTAAAAATTTCACACAAAAAATGTCTGAACTAATTCATCAAGGTTTATTAGCAAATAATAATAAATTAATGGCAGAGTTTAATAAATGGCAAAAAGAAAATCCCAACAAATTGGAAGCGTTCGCTCAAAAATTCAATCCTATTATAGAAAAATTGAATTTAGAAGTTGATTTAATTAACACAGAGTTTTCAATTCCTATAAAAAATAAAAGAAACGACGAAATAATTCCAATTCAGAACACAAGTACCGGTACCAAAGGATTGTTGTTATCATTTTTGCCACTATTCAAATTTGATACAAAAGATTCAATAATTTTAATCGATGAACCTGAAAGATCTTTATATCCAGACATACAAATGGATCTGATGGGTCACTATAAAAGTCTTGCTCCAGAAGCACAATTTATTGTAGCAACCCATTCTCCATTTGTTGCGGCTTCTTTTGAACCAGACGAACGATTTATTTTATACTTTGATGAAGATGGAAAAGTGGCTGTTCGTAGAGGTATTTCCCCAATTGGAGATGATCCAAACGACATTTTGAAAAATGATTTCAAATTAGAATCTTTAATGAATGAAAGAGGGGTTGAAGCATTTGAAAGATATAGAGATTTGAAAAAGCGCTTAGCTTCTGAAAAAAATGAAGTTAAAAAAGATAAATTGTTAGAAGAAATTCTTTTATTAGCTAATGCATATAAGTTTTAATGAGAAAACAAACAAAACCTGATAATTCTTTAGCAAAGGATATCGAATATATAAAAGGTGGAGACAATTCAAATCTTCGTAAAATCTTATTTAACGAACAAAAAGGATTCTGCGCCTACACAGAAACATACTTAGGAAGAACAGACCAAAAAGATATTGATCACTTTAATCCCTCAAAAGATTTTATAGACAGAAATAAATATCTAAATCTTTTTCTTTGCAAATCTCAATGGAACAAAGAGAAATCTGACAAATGGAATGAGTTCCAACCAGTTTTATCGCCATACAATAATGACTTTGAAACTAAAATTATTTACAACAATGAACTAAATCTTTTTGAAGCTTATAATGAGAATGACAAAGAGGTATTTAACTTGGTAAAACTATTAAAACTGGATGACTACGATTTATCTGTAGAAAGAAAAAAGTATATCTCTCTGTGTAAAGAATTAATTACTTATTACGAAAGCCCAACAATATATTTTCAAAAAGTAATTGAAAAAAGTCTAACCGAACTCAAGTTTATTAGAAGTTTAGAAATTGAATTCGGCATTGACATTTGGAACATGATTCCAGAAATAGAGTAAAACAAACAGTTTTCAGTTTCCAATAACTTGAAACTTTAAAACCGAAACAAAACACAACAAACAAAATGAGCAAAGTAGCTATTATAATGGGAAGCATCTCCGACATGCCCGTCATGAAGGATGCCATCGACATATTAAAACAATTTAATGTAGAAGTGGAAGTCGATATCGTTTCGGCACACAGAACACCGGAAAAATTATTCGATTTTAGTAAAAATGCACATAATCGTGGTATTTCAGTAATTATTGCTGGTGCGGGCGGAGCAGCACATTTACCTGGTATGGTGGCTTCGATGTCGCCGCTTCCTGTAATTGGAGTACCTGTAAAATCAAGCAATTCTATTGATGGGTGGGATTCCGTTTTATCGATTCTGCAAATGCCTGGCGGAGTTCCTGTAGCAACAGTAGCCTTAAACGGGGCAAAAAACGCCGGAATCTTAGCAGCACAAATCATCGGAAGCCACGATAAAAAAGTTTTAGATACTATTATTGCTTACAAAGAAGAATTAAAAGCGGCCGTAAATAAAGCAGCGGAAGGGTTGAAAAAGTAGTTTCACAGAGAAACACAAAGAAGACACAGAGAAACACAAAATTTTGTGAATCTCTGTGTTTTTTTCTTTTACATTCTTTGCGTTTGTTTTAGCGAATCTTTATGAAACTTATTTTAAAAATTTCTAAAAGAAAAACTTAACTTTGAGAAAAAAGCAAAATGAACATTCAAACTTCTAAAATAGAACTCGCTAAAATTGTTTTAGACCTTGATAATCCTGATTTAATTCAGGAAATTATGGAGTTTATTCAATCGAAGGAAAATCTTTCTGAAAAATTAAAAAACAACATAAACGAAGCCATTAATTCTTTAGAAAATAACGAAGGAATTACACACGATGTTGTCATGGAAGAAACCAAAAATCGTTATTCAAAATATTTTAAATAATGAATGTAATTTGGGCTCCACAAGCCAAACAAGACTTTTGGAACAACATCGATTATTTGGAAGCAGAATGGTCTGAAAAAGTGGCCCTTAATTTCATCGAAAAAGTAAATACCACAATTGCACTTTTAAAAAATGACAATGTTTTATTTATAAAAACCAACTACAAAAACGTTTATAAAGTTGTCATTACCAAGCACATTTCACTTTACTACCGTATCGAAAATACAAATTTAAAATTACTTCGATTTTGGAATACTTTTCAGGACACGGAGAAATTCAAATTATGATTTTCTAATTTTATATTTTAAAAAAGCATAAACACATGAGCGTTTTAACACAATACTTTAACACCAAACATAACACTGCGCCTTTTTCGCAAATTAAAATCGAAGATTACGTTCCTGCTTTCAATGAAGGAATTGCTTTGGCGAAAGCAGAAATTGATGCCATTGTAAATAATCCGGAAGCACCGACTTTTGAAAATACCATCGTAGCGATGGATTATTCGGGTGATATTTTAGATCGTCTTTCGAGCATTTTCTTCAATTTAAATTCGGCTGAAACGAATGACGAAATGCAGAAAATTGCTCAGGAAGTTTCGCCTTTACTATCAGAATTTGGAAATGACATTCGTTTGAATGCTGATTTATTTGCGAGAGTAAAAGCCGTTTATGATCAAAAAGAAAGTTTAGGTTTAAATCCAGAACAAACGACTTTATTGGATAAAAAATACAAAAGTTTTTCGAGAAACGGAGCGAATTTACCAGAAGACAAAAAGAATCAATTAAGAGAAATCGACAAAGAATTATCGAAATTAAGTTTACAATTTGGCGAAAATGTTTTAGCTGAAACCAACAACTTCGAACTACATTTAACTGACGAAAAAGATTTAGCCGGTTTACCTGAAGGCACAATCGAAGCAGCAAGATTATTAGCCAAAAATCAGGAAAAAGAAGGCTGGATTTTCACTTTAGATTATCCAAGTTATGTTCCGTTTTTGACTTATGCCGATAATCGCGAACTGCGCAAAAAAATGGCCATTGCTTTTGGTGCAAAAGGTTTTCAAAAGAACGAATTCAACAATGAAGAAAATGTTCTGAAAATTGCCAAACTTCGTCACGAAAGAGCTAATTTATTAGGTTATAAAACGCATGCTCATTTTGTTCTGGAAGAACGAATGGCCGAAAGCCCTGAGAAAGTTTTCTCTTTCCTAAATGATTTATTAGCAAAAGCTAAACCTGCAGCTCAAAAAGAATTTGCTGAATTAACTGCTTTCGCAAAAGAACTAGACGGAATCGAACAATTGGAAAAATGGGACGGCGCTTATTATTCTGAAAAATTAAAACAACAGCTTTTTAATTTAGACGATGAAAAACTGAAACCGTATTTTCAGTTAGAAAAAGTTTTAGACGGTGCATTCACAGTTGCCAAAAAATTATACGGTTTAACTTTTACCGAAGTTTTTGATATTGATAAATATCACGAAGAAGTTACAACTTATGAAGTAAAAGATGCTAACGGAAATTTAGTTTCGATTTTCTACGCTGATTTTTTCCCAAGAAAAGGAAAGAGAAACGGTGCCTGGATGACATCGTTCAAATCGCAATATGTAAAAGATGGCGTAAACGAAAGACCGCATATTTCGAATGTTTGCAATTTTACAAAACCAACCGAAACAAAACCTTCATTATTGACATTTAATGAAGTTACGACTTTATTCCACGAATTCGGACACGGTTTACACGGAATGCTGGCCGATACGGTTTACCCAAGTTTATCCGGAACTTCTGTTTACTGGGATTTCGTAGAATTGCCAAGCCAGATTATGGAAAACTGGTGTTACGAGCCGGAAGCTTTGGCTTTGTTTGCGAATCATTACGAAACGGGAGAAATCATTCCGATGGAATATGTTCAGAAAATTAAAGAAAGTGCTAGTTTCCAAGAAGGTTTGGCAACGTTGCGTCAATTAAGTTTTGGATTATTAGATATGGCGTGGCACGGACAAGATCCAACTAACATAACCGATTTAAAAGCTTTCGAAACAGAGCAATTTGCCAACACCCAATTGTACCCCGATGTAAAAGAAAATGCGATGAGTACGGCGTTTTCTCATATTTTTCAGGGAGGCTATTCTTCTGGATATTACAGTTATAAATGGGCAGAAGTCTTGGATGCAGATGCTTTTGAATATTTCCAGGAAAACGGCATCTTCAACGAAGAAGTAGCAAAGAAATTCAAAGACAACGTACTTTCAAAAGGAGGAACAGAACATCCTATGACTTTGTACAAACGTTTCAGAGGTCAGGAACCAAAACCCGAAGCTTTGTTGAAGAGAGCGGGATTGTTATAGCATTATAGCTTTTTAATTTTTAGAAACCGAAGTAGTACTGCTTCGGTTTTTTTTTTAGAAAATCACCATCAAAATCCACCAAAAAATCGGTATGGCTTCCGTAAAAAAACTGCTGTAATATTTATTTCTATCTGAATTAGCCCAAGCTAACAAAGCAGATAAAACCACTACCATTATTAAATTAACAACAGCTTCCTTTTGATTAAAATTTACATTCGCAAATTCCAAAAAATAAAAAGGTACTAGCAAACCTAAACCCAATAATTTGGTTTTGTTCACTCCTATTTGTTGCGGTACAGTTTGCAAATGTGGATCATCGTTTTCTACATCAACAATTTCGAAAATCAGAATTAAAACAAAAATGAGTATAAAACGCTGCAAACATTTAATAAAAAAATAACCCGAAAAACCAATTTCGGCATTCAGAATCGGCAGCACTACGGTAGCTCCAACCCAACAAATGGAAACAATATAAATTTTTACTCCTGCCCAATTGCGCGCGTTTTTTTTATTTGGAAAAAATGGCAGTGCATATAACAACGTAATCAAAACAATGATAACTGAAGAAATTTGTGTTATGCTTTGAAGATGTAAAAAAAAATAACCCGAAAGTAGTAATGCCAAAAAGCTCAATACGGTTATGGCTCGCAAAGCTATTTTCATGTTAATTCGCTGAATACGAACCAAGGCATCGTATTTGACAAAATTGTAACCCACAATGGTTCCGAAAAACACAAAAAGCACCACATTTAAGTCGGTAGACAAAGCAAACATTTCGTAGGTTAACGCCACCAATGTTGCTGCCGACAAAGCGACATGCAAACTACTGTTTATATAAAAATCTATCAGTCTAAGAAAAAATTTCATAAGATAAATCTAATATTTAGATACAAATCAATCCTTTCAATGTAAAATTCACAAAAATTTAGGGCAAAACTTCAAAATAAATTGCGATTAATACTTAATTTTGCGGCACAAAAAACAACACTTTTAGCTTTATATGAAAACAGATGCTTTTGCTTTAAGACACATAGGTCCTAGAGAAACAGACCTTCAACACATGTTGAAAACCATTGGAGTT
This sequence comes from Flavobacterium agrisoli, assembly GCF_016522065.1. Classification (GTDB taxonomy): domain Bacteria; phylum Bacteroidota; class Bacteroidia; order Flavobacteriales; family Flavobacteriaceae; genus Flavobacterium; species Flavobacterium agrisoli. The sequence continues at coordinate 75,083 of NZ_JAEHFV010000007.1, forward strand.
GACTCGATAGACCAACTTATCTACGAAACACTTCCCGACGATATTCGTTTAAAAGCACCTCTTACACTTGAACCAGCAATGACCGAATACGAATTTGCTACTCATATTCAAGAATTAGGAAACAAAAATAAAGTTTTCAAATCATATATTGGCTTGGGTTATCACCCTACTATCCTTCCGGCTCCTATTCAACGAAATATTTTTGAAAATCCAGGATGGTACACCGCTTATACACCGTATCAAGCAGAAATTGCCCAAGGTCGTTTAGAAGCGATTTTGAATTTTCAAACCGTAGTTACTGAACTTTCGGGAATGGAAATTGCCAATGCATCTTTGTTAGACGAAGGAACAGCCGCTGCTGAGGCAATGTCGTTACTATTTGATGTACGTACACGCGATCAAAAGAAAAACAATATACACAAATTCTTTGTTTCGGAAGAGATTTTACCCCAAACATTATCCATTTTACAAACACGTTCCACTCCGGTTGGAATAGAATTGGTAGTTGGAAAGCACGAAACTTTTGATTTTTCAAACGAATTTTTCGGAGCAATTCTTCAATATCCAGGTAAATTTGGACAAGTTAATGATTATTCGGATTTTATTGCCAAAGCGGCAGCAAACGAAATTAAAGTGGCTGTGGCAGCTGATATTTTGTCTTTAGCAACGTTGACTTCTCCTGGAGAAATGGGCGCTGCAGTAGTGGTTGGAACCACCCAACGTTTTGGTGTACCAATGGGCTATGGCGGTCCGCATGCAGCTTTTTTCGCAACTAAAGAAGAATACAAACGCTCTATGCCGGGGCGTATCATCGGAGTTTCTATCGATGTTAACGGAAACCGCGCTTTACGTATGGCTTTAGGAACGCGTGAGCAACACATTAAACGTGAAAAAGCGACTTCAAACATTTGTACCGCTCAAGTTTTATTGGCAGTTATGGCCGGAATGTATGCGGTTTATCACGGACCAAAAGGCTTACAATATATTGCAAACAAAGTACATGCCTCTGCAGTAACTACTGCTGAAGCTTTAAATAAATTAGGTGTTTATCAAACCAACACAGCTTACTTTGATACTATTTTAGTAAAAGCCAATGCTCAAAAAGTAAAAACAGTTGCAGAGAAAAATGAAGTCAATTTCTTCTATGTTGATGCCGATACGATTTCGATTTCATTTAACGAAACGACATCTATTGCCGACATCAACCAAATTATTGCCATTTTTGCTGAAGCATTAGCAAAAGAATCTTTCACGGTTTCTGAATTAGCAACAGCTTCTCAATTACCAGCTTCATTAGAAAGAACGTCGTCTTTCTTAACACATGATGTTTTCAATAACCATCATTCGGAAAGTCAGTTGATGCGTTACATCAAAAAATTAGAGCGTAAAGATTTATCATTGAACCATTCTATGATTTCATTAGGTTCTTGTACAATGAAATTGAACGCTGCATCAGAAATGTTGCCTTTATCAATGCCAAACTGGAATAGCATTCATCCGTTTGCTCCTGTTGAACAAGCCGAAGGTTATATCACAATGCTTAAAAAATTAGAGCAACAACTAAATGTAATTACTGGTTTTGCTGGAACAACATTACAACCAAACTCTGGTGCTCAAGGTGAATATGCAGGTTTAATGGCTATTCGTGCGTATCACATTTCTCGCAACGAAGGACATCGAAACGTATGTTTAATTCCATCCTCGGCTCACGGAACTAATCCGGCTTCTGCTGCGATGGCGGGAATGAAAATCATTGTTACCAAAACAACTCCAGAAGGAAATATTGACGTGGAAGATTTAAGACAAAAAGCTATTGAACACAAAGATGATTTATCTTGTTTAATGGTAACGTATCCATCAACTCACGGGGTTTACGAATCTTCTATTATCGAAATCACAAAATTAATTCACGAAAATGGTGGATTAGTATATATGGATGGTGCCAACATGAACGCCCAAGTTGGTTTAACAAATCCAGCAACTATTGGAGCCGATGTTTGTCACTTAAACTTACACAAAACCTTTGCTATCCCTCACGGTGGTGGTGGTCCAGGTGTGGGGCCAATTTGCGTGAACGAAAAATTAGTTCCGTTTTTACCAACGAATCCAATTCTGAATGTAGGTGGCGAGCAAGCTATTACTGCTATTTCATCTGCACCTTACGGATCGGCTTTAGTTTGTTTGATTTCGTACGGTTACATTACCATGATGGGAGCCGATGGATTGAAAAGCGCTACCGAACACGCGATTTTGAATGCCAATTATATGAAAGCTCGTTTTGAAGGGCACTACCCTATTCTTTACACAGGAGAATGCGGAAGAGCAGCTCACGAAATGATTTTAGATTGTCGTGCCTTTAAAGAAAACGGAATTGAAGTTGGAGATATCGCAAAACGTTTAATGGATTATGGATTTCATGCTCCAACCGTTTCTTTCCCAGTAGCTGGAACTTTAATGATTGAACCAACCGAATCGGAAGATTTGGCCGAATTAGATCGTTTTTGTGATGCCATGATTGCCATTAGAAAAGAAATTGAAACAGCTACTGCTGAAGATAAAAATAACCTTTTGAAAAATGCGCCGCATACTTTAGCAATGTTAACTTCTGATTCTTGGGACTTCCCTTACACCAGAGAAAAAGCGGCTTACCCATTAGCGTATATTGCAGATAATAAATTCTGGCCATCAGTTCGTCGTGTAGATGATGCTTATGGAGATAGAAATTTAGTTTGTTCTTGCGCTCCTATTGAAGCCTATATGGAAAACTAAAAAACAAATCAATCATCCTTTAAGAGCTGCGAATTTCGCGGCTCTTTTTGTTTTATCTCCTCAATAAATCCTACTGAATACCTTTTCAATAGCAATGTTAAATTTTTAATGAAAATCAAATTTCTTTAATAAAAAATCAAAAAAATCTTATTTTTCAGCTTATTCAATAATTATATGCATGCATACTAAATTTTCTGATTGAATTGAAATATTAATCAGTACATTAGTCGAAATTTTTTGAAAAATAAGGAAGTAATGAATATTAAGATAATCGGTACCGGAAGTTATATTCCGGAACAAAACATAAGCAATTTTGACTTTATAAATCATGCTTTTTTAAATGAGGATGGCAGTCCTTTTGGATATCCTAACGAAGTTGTTATCAAAAAATTTAAGGGAATTACCGGTATTGAAAACCGTCGTTACGCTGAAAGCAATCAAATGACTTCCGACTTAGCTTTTTTGGCTGCCGAAAAAGCCATAGCTAATGCCAACATCGATAAAGAAACACTGGATTATATTATTTTTGCACACAATTTTGGAGATGTAAAATCGGGCACCATTCAATCGGATATGATTCCGAGTTTGGCAACGCGAGTAAAAAACAAATTAAATATCAAAAATCCAAAATGTGTAGCCTACGACATTCTTTTTGGTTGCCCAGGTTGGATTGAGGGTGTTTTACAAGCCAATGCCTTCATCAAATCGGGAATGGCAAAAAGAGTTTTGGTAATTGGAGCCGAAACCCTTTCGAGAGTAGTTGACGACCATGACCGTGATTCGATGATTTATTCGGATGGAGCGGGAGCTTCCGTTTTAGAAGCCTCTAATGACGAATCAGGGCTTTTATCGTACGAAAGCGCTACTTTTGCCACCGACGAAGCCAATTTTCTTTTCTTTGGCAAATCTTATAACAATGATTTAGATCAAGATGTAAAATACATCAAAATGTACGGACGCAAAATTTACGAATTTGCTCTAAGTAACGTTCCTTGTGCTATGAAAGCCTGTTTGGATAAAAGCGGCATCGCAATCGAAGACGTTAAAAAAATCTTGATTCACCAAGCTAATGAAAAAATGGACGAAGCCATAATCGAACGTTTTTATAAATTATACGACCAAGCTGTTCCAAAAGACATCATGCCAATGAGCATTCATGATTTAGGAAATAGTAGCGTGGCCACTGTTCCTACTTTGTACGATTTATTGCTACAAGGTAAAATTGAAAATCATGAAATCAACAAAGGTGACGTTGTCATTTTTGCTTCGGTTGGAGCCGGAATGAACATTAATGCTTTTGTATATCGCAATTAAAATTGAAAACTAAAAATACCAAATCCATATCATCCGATGTGGATTTTTTTTGTTCCCTACTTTTCAAAGCAAATTGTATATAGATAACTTGTATCTTTGCGCCTTTGATAATTAATTCAAAACATGTACGAAAAAACATTTCCCAATAAAAGATTCAAACTTACCTTAGAATTTTTACAAAAACACATTCCAACATCGGAAACCATTTTGGATTTAGGAGTTGAAAATCCCTTTTCAAAAATAATGAAAGATGCGGGTTATTCAGTTTCAAATACTTCTGGCGAAGATTTAGACCTCAACCAATCGGCTTTACAAAACTCGAATGCACAAGTGGTTACTGCCTTAGAAATTTTTGAACATTTGCTAAATCCTTTCACGGTTTTAAAAGAAATAAAAGCCGAAAAACTAATTATTTCAATCCCCATGCGTTTGTGGTTTTCGGCCGCCTACAGAAGTAAAACCGACATGTGGGATCGGCATTATCATGAATTTGAAGATTGGCAATTGGATTGGCTACTGGAAAAAACAGGCTGGAAAATTATCGACTCTAAAAAATGGACCAATCCGGTCAAACAATTGGGTTTACGTCCTTTTTTACGCCGTTTTACAAACAGATATTACATTGTGTATGCTGAGAAAATTAAATAATTGAAAGATTGAAGAATTGAAAATTTCTTATTCAAAATTTACAATTCAAAATGCACCATTAAAAAATGAAATATTACATTATTATTCCGGCGTATAACGAAGAAGCTTACATGGCTGTAACCCTGCAATCCTTAGTAGAACAAACCGTTTTGCCTACAAAAGTAATTGTAGTTAATGATAATTCAACCGATAAAACGCCCGAAATTATTGCAGAATACAGTCAGAAATACCCTTTTATACAGTTAGTAAACAAAGTTTCTAGCGCCATACATTTACCGGGAAGTAAAGTCATTCAAGCATTTCAAGAAGGTTTAAAACACCTTGACGACCACTATGATATTATTGTAAAAGTGGATGCCGATTTAATTTTTCCTAAAAATTATTTTGAAACTATTATTCACCATTTTCAATCAGATGAACAAATTGGAATGGCAGGAGGATTTTGCTATATTGAAAAAAATGGCGACTGGGTCTTAGAAAATTTAACCGATAAAGATCATATTCGCGGTGCATTAAAAGCGTATCGTAAAGTGGCTTTTGAACAAATTGGTGGATTACGGCCTCAAATGGGTTGGGATACGGTTGATGAATTGTTATGCAAATTTTACAACTGGAAAGTGGTAACCGATGAAACTTTACACGTTAAACATCTCAAACCAACTGGCGCAAGTTATAACAAAACCGCTCGTTACAAACAAGGAGAAGCTTTTTATACTTTGGGTTACGGCTTTACTATTACGGCCATTGCATCGATGAAATTGGCCTTTAGAAAAGGAAAACCCTTTCTTTTTATAGATTACCTCAACGGATTTTGGAAAGCCAAACGCGAAAATAAAAAAATGTTAGTTACACCCGAACAAGCCCAATTTGTTAAAAAATACCGCTTAAAAAAAATGAAAGAGAAATTGTTTTAAATCGTTAAAACTATCGAAAAACAATTTCTCAATACCCCAAAACTCATAACTTCTTTTTAACTTAGCCCATATTTGTAAAATTATGATGCTCGTTCGATATCTATCTCAAATCGGAAGGTATTTTTTAATGCTGAAAGAAATTTTCAATAAACAAACCAAATGGTCGGTCATGAAACGTTTGATTTTTAAAGAAATCGATGATTTAATTATCGACTCTTTAGGAATTGTGTGCTTCATCTCTTTTTTCATTGGAGGTGTTGTTGCCATTCAAACCGCATTAAACCTTACCAACCCTTTAATTCCAAAATATTTAATCGGATTTGCTACACGTCAATCGGTTATTTTAGAGTTTGCTCCTACTTTTATTTCGGTTATTATGGCCGGAAAAATGGGCTCTTACATCACTTCGAGTATTGGTACCATGCGTGTAACCGAACAAATTGACGCACTTGAAGTAATGGGAGTAAACTCACTAAATTACTTGGTTTTTCCTAAAATCATTGCCTTGCTTTTGTATCCGTTTGTTATCGGAATTAGTATGTTTTTAGGGATTTTCGGAGGTTGGATGGCGAGTGCTTATGGCGGATTTTCAACAAGTCAAGATTTTATTCAAGGTGCGCAAATGGATTTTATTCCGTTTCATATCACCTATGCTTTTATTAAAACTTTCATATTTGCCATACTTTTAGCCACTATTCCATCTTTTCATGGTTATTATATGAAAGGTGGCGCGCTCGAAGTTGGAAAAGCGAGTACGGTTTCGTTTGTATGGACCTCGGTTACCATCATTCTTTTCAATTATATATTAACTCAAGTACTGTTAGGATAATGATAGAGGTAAAAAATGTAGAAAAATCGTTTGGTGACACGAAAGTTCTTAAAGGGATTTCGACTGTTTTTGAAACCGGAAAAACCAACTTAATTATTGGACAAAGTGGTTCTGGAAAAACAGTTTTATTAAAAAGTTTGCTGGGTATTCACCATCCCGAAGTTGGCACAATCGAATTTGATGGTCGTGTTTATTCTAATTTAGATAAAGATGAAAAAAGAGATCTTCGAACCGAAATCGGCATGGTTTTTCAAGGAAGCGCCTTATTTGATTCAATGACCGTCGAAGAAAATGTGGCTTTCCCTTTGCGAATGTTTACTAAAGAAAACCGAGCGGCCATTAAAGAACGCGTTGATTTTGTTCTAAAAAGAGTCAACTTAATTGATGCGCATAAAAAATTACCCTCCGAAATTTCGGGTGGAATGCAAAAACGTGTGGCCATAGCCCGCGCTATCGTAAACCGTCCTAAATATTTATTTTGCGATGAACCTAACTCGGGTTTAGACCCAAACACATCTATTTTGATAGATAATTTGATCAAAGAAATCACCGAAGAATACGACATAACCACGGTAATTAATACCCATGATATGAACTCGGTAATGGAAATTGGCGATAATATTGTGTTTTTAAAAAATGGTTTAAAAGCGTGGCAAGGAACCAAAGAGGAAATTTTTAAAACCGACAATCAAGCGGTCGTTGATTTTGTTTATTCTTCTAACCTTTTCAAAAAAGTAAGAGAAGCGTATTTAAAAGGATATTAAAAAATTACACATTGCTAAATGGAAAAAATTCGTTGTCATTGGTGTTCTTCAAGCGATTTATACAAAAAATACCATGATGAAGAATGGGGAATTCCCGTTTATGAAGACCAAAAATTATTCGAATTTTTTATTTTAGAAACTTTTCAAGCAGGTTTGAGTTGGATTACCATTCTCAACAAAAGAGAAAACTTTCGCGAAGCTTTTGATAATTTCGATTATAAAAAAATAGCTCATTATTCCGAAGAAAAGATTCAATCCTTATTGCAAAACTCGGGAATCATTCGCAACCAACTTAAGGTACGAGCAGCAGTAAGCAATGCACAGGCTTTTATGAATGTTCAGGAAGAATTTGGCAGTTTCTCTGAATATATTTGGAAATTTACCAATGGAAAACCAATCATAAACAATCCAAAATCTGCAAAAGACGTTCCTGCCACCACTCCACTTTCTGACGCAATTAGTAAAGATTTAAAAAAGCGAGGCTTCAAATTCGTAGGTTCTACAGTAGTTTACGCCCACATGCAGGCCACTGGAATGGTTAACGACCATGTACAAGAATGCTGGACAAGACAGCAGTAAACAGTGTTCAGAATTTTAGTATTCAGTATAAATTTTGTTAAACTTCCAACTTCTAACTTCTAACCTCTAACTTTTTGCCTACATTTGCTTTACACTTTAGGGGTGTCTACAAAATTGTAGGCTGAGACTTTACCCTCGAACCTGATCTAGTTCATACTAGCGTAGGAAAAAGTAAGATGACTTCTTGTGCATATTCGTATGCCACATTGTAGCCATTCCTAAAGTATAATTATATACAAATCTCAAAGGAATGGAACTAAAAATCAACCAACAAAAAAAAGAATTTGATATTCAGGAATTAAGCATTCAGGCTTTATTGGATATTGAAATTCCAAACAAACAGAACGGTATTGCCGTTGCTGTCAACAATTCTGTTATTCCAAGATCCAACTGGAACAGCCATCTCCTACTCGAAACCGACGACATTTTAATTATTTCTGCTACTCAGGGGGGATAATTTTATTTAAAAAATTAAATGATTGAAAAATTTAAAGATTTAAAGATTTTGTTCAACAACAAGTACCGTAATCATTCCATTTTTTAATTCTTCAATCTTTCAATTAAAAATCTTTCAATTAAAAAAATATGAGCAACGAACACAAAATATCAAGAGAACCTTTCCCAAATTCGACTAAGGTTTATATCGACGGAGAAATTCACCCGATAAAAGTCGCCATGCGCGAAATCAAGTTATCTGATACAAAACTATCTAAAGGCGGAGTCGAGAAAAATCCACCCGTAACTGTTTACGATACATCGGGACCTTACACCGATCCTAATATCGAAATCGATGTTCGCAAAGGATTGCCTCGCCTTCGTGAACAATGGATTTTAGACCGAAATGACGTAGAAGAATTAACCGAAATCACTTCTGATTATGGAAAAGAACGTTTGGCTGACGAGAAATTAAATCACCTTCGTTTCGAATATTTACACAAACCAATGCGTGCCAAGAAAGGCGCGAATGTTTCGCAATTGCATTATGCCAAAAAAGGAATTATAACTCCCGAAATGGAATATATTGCCATTCGTGAAAACCAGCGAATCGAGCAGTTAGAAACAGCTCAAAAAGCGATGCAATGTCAACACGCTGGTCATAGTTTCGGTGCTAATACACCAAAATCAAAAATTACTCCTGAATTTGTTCGAAGCGAAATCGCAGCAGGAAGAGCTATTATTCCAAACAACATCAACCACCCAGAAAGTGAACCAATGATTGTGGGACGTAATTTCTTGGTAAAAATTAATGCCAATATTGGAAATAGCGCGGTGACTTCCAGTATTGAAGAAGAAGTAGAAAAAGCCGTTTGGGCATGCCGTTGGGGAGCAGACACAATTATGGATTTGTCAACAGGAAAAAACATTCACGAAACAAGAGAATGGATTATTCGTAACTCACCAGTACCAATCGGAACCGTACCCATTTACCAAGCTTTAGAAAAAGTAGGCGGAATTGCCGAAAATTTAACTTGGGAAATATTCCGAGATACCCTAATCGAGCAAGCAGAACAAGGCGTTTCGTATTTTACTATTCACGCTGGAGTTTTATTGCGTTACATTCATTTGACCGCTAATCGTGTTACAGGAATTGTTTCTCGTGGGGGTTCGATTATGGCAAAATGGTGTTTATTTCATCACAAGGAAAACTTCCTTTACACTCATTTTGAGGAAATCTGCGAAATCATGAAACAATACGATGTCGCTTTTTCTCTTGGTGATGGTTTACGTCCGGGTTCTATTGCAGACGCCAATGATGCCGCACAATTTGCCGAATTAGAAACCTTAGGCGAATTGACAAAAATTGCTTGGAAACATGACGTTCAAGTATTCATCGAAGGTCCAGGTCACGTACCAATGCACATGATTAAAGAAAACATGGATAAACAATTGGAACATTGTTCCGAAGCGCCTTTTTATACTCTTGGTCCATTAACGACTGATATCGCTCCGGGTTATGATCACATCACTTCTGCCATTGGAGCAGCGATGATTGGTTGGTACGGCTGTGCGATGTTGTGTTATGTAACTCCAAAAGAGCATCTTGGATTACCCAACAAAAAAGACGTAAAAGACGGAGTTATTACTTATAAAATCTCCGCTCACGCTGCCGATTTAGCCAAAGGTCATCCAGGCGCACAATATCGCGATAACGCTTTGAGTAAAGCTCGTTTTGAATTCCGTTGGGAAGACCAATTCAATTTGGCTTTGGATCCAGATACCGCAAGAGAATTCCACGATGAGACATTGCCTGCTGATGGTGCCAAAGTGGCTCATTTTTGCTCGATGTGTGGACCAAAATTCTGCTCTATGAAAATATCACAAGAAATTCGTGACGTAGAAGAAGCAAAAAAAGGAATGCAAGAGAAATCGGAAGAGTTTATCGAGCAAGGAAAAGAGATTTATGTATAACAGAGAATCAAGATAAAAGTATTAAGTATTAAGACCTAAAAATCAGATTTCTACTTTTCTTAATACTTAATTCTCAAATCTTAATACTAAAAAAATGATAGTAATCACAAACCCAACTTCAATTCTCAATGAAATTGAAATTATTCATGCTCTTTTTGAAGAGGGTTTGGAATTGCTTCATATTCGTAAACCAGAATATTCAGAGGTTAGAATGGCACTGTTCATTCAGCAAATAGAAAAAGAATTTCGAAAAAAATTGGTTTTACATAGCCAGCATCAAATAGCAGAATTGTTCGGAATTAATCATTTTTATTTTACAAAAAATGATAGAAAAAATGAAATTCCTAATAAGTATTTAAAATCTTCTACGATTCCGTTAACGAAGTCCACTTCTACCCATTCGATAGAAGAATTTAATAGTTTGTCAACTGATTATGATTATGCTTTTTTGAGTCCAGTTTTTCCATCAATTTCTAAAGAAAATTATTTCTCTAAAACAGATTTATTGAAATCCATCAAAAACAGAACTAATTTCAATACAAAACTCATTGCTTTAGGTGGAATAGAGCCTAAAAACACAGCCCAAGCATTAGAAAATGGCTTTGATAATGTAGCCTTACTAGGAACTATTTGGTGTTCAAACAACCCAATTCAAAACTTTAAATCATGTCAAAAAATCGTCAAATCGTTTTAACAATAGCAGGATTTGATCCCTCTGCTGGAGCGGGTGTTTTGGCTGATATTAAAACATTTGAGCAACATCAAGTGTATGGATTTGCCATTAATACGGGGAACACTATTCAAACTGAAAATGAATTTGTTGAAATGCAATGGACAAGCTTAGATTTTGTTCTAAAATCGATACGGATATTTTTTGGTCAGTATAAAATTAAAGCAGTCAAAATTGGAATTGTTCCATCATTAGAATATGTAAAAGAAATTGTTTTCACTATTAAAAAACTGTCATCAACTACTAAAATTATTTGGGATACGGTTTTAAAATCGAGTACAGCGTTTGATTTTTTAAACATTCAAAATCAAGAAATTTTAATTGAAATTTTAAAAAAAATAGATTTAATCACACCTAATTACAACGAAATTTTGCAATTATCAAATGACGTTGATGTCCCAACAGCAGCAACTTTACTCTCGAAACATTGTGTTGTTTTTCTAAAAGGCGGACACAATCCGCACGAGATTGGCATTGATTATCTCTATACAAAAAATAGTGTCGAGAAATTATTACCAAGAACCAATACTTGTCATGAAAAACACGGTTCTGGCTGTGTACTATCATCTGCAATTACCGCAAATGTAGCATTAGGATATAATTTTGAAACCGCTTGCGCAAAAGCAAAAAAATACACAGAAAACTATTTATCATCTAACTCAACTAAACTAGGATTTCATCATGTATAACAAATTACAATATATTTCTCAGGGAAATACGATCGAAGAACAACTGCATAATATTCATGAAGCTTTGGATAATGGTTGTGATTGGATTCAAATGCGGTTTAAAAACCAAACCGATTCCGATTGTTACAAATTAGCCGAAGCGGCAAAATTTTTATGCGAAGAATATTTGGCAAACTTTATCATCAATGACAATGTTGCTCTAGCTCAAAAAATTGCTGCAGATGGTGTACATCTCGGATTGATGGATATGAAAATTAAAGATGCTCGCGACATTTTGGGTAAAACCAAAATCATTGGAGGAACTGCCAATACTTTTGAAAATATTAAAAATCACATACAAAATGGTTGTGATTATATCGGATTAGGCCCTTTTCGATTCACAACAACTAAGGAAAAATTAAGCCCGATTTTGGGTTTAGAAAGTTACGAATCTATTATTGCTGAAATGAAAAAGCAAAATCTTGAAGTCCCAATTTATGCTATTGGAGGCATTGATTTAAGTGATGTTGAAGCTTTAATGCAAACCGGAATTCACGGAATAGCGGTTTCAGGCTTGATTACCGAAAATCCTTCTAAAACAAAATTAATTACACAATTAAACGAAAAATTATATGGCAACGTCATTGTTTAAAATAGGAGATAAAACATTAGAATCCAGACTGTTTTTAGGGACTGGGAAATTTGGTTCGAATCAACAAATGGAAGAGGCAATTTTGGCTTCGGAAAGTGAATTGGTTACAGTAGCATTAAAACGTATCGATTTAGAAACCGAAACTGATGCTATCCTATCACATTTACAACATCCAAAAATCAATTTACTGCCTAATACTTCAGGTGCCAGAAATGCCCAAGAAGCCATTTTTGCAGCACAATTAGCACGTGAAGCACTAGAAACGAATTGGCTAAAACTCGAAATTCATCCTGATCCAAAATATTTGATGCCGGATCCAATTGAAACCTTAAAAGCTACCGAAGAATTGGCAAAATTAGGATTCATCGTTTTGCCTTACATCCACGCTGATCCAGTTTTATGCAAACGTTTGGAAGATGTAGGAACATCGGCAGTAATGCCTTTAGGTTCGCCAATCGGAAGTAATAAAGGGTTAAAAACTATTGATTTTTTAGAAATTATTATCGAGCAAAGCAAAGTTCCAGTTATCATTGATGCCGGAATTGGCGCTCCATCTGATGCTGCCAAAGCAATGGAAATGGGTGCTGATGCTGTTTTGGTAAATACGGCTATAGCGGTTGCTGGAAATCCAAAATTGATGGCCGAGGCTTTTAAGGAAGCAGTCATTTCAGGTCGAAAAGCTTATGAAGCCAAACTGGGTCAGCAATTCAATCAAGCAGTTGCTTCAAGTCCGTTGACGGCTTTTTTATACGAATAAACAATGAATACCTTCAAATCTATCTTTGAACAATACAATTGGGATGCTATCCAATCCCGAATTTATCAAACTTCCCACAGAGAGGTAGAACAGGCCTTAGCCAAAAACAAACGCAATCTAGATGATTTTCTAGCTTTGATTTCTCCTGCTGCCCAACCTTATTTAGAACAAATGGCGCAAATGAGTCACGCATTAACTAAAAACCGTTTTGGTAAAACGATTCAGATGTATGCGCCTTTGTATTTGAGTAACGAATGCCAAAACATTTGTACCTATTGCGGATTCAGTTTAGACAATAAAACCAAACGCAAAACTCTTTTGGATTCTGAAATAAAACAAGAAGTTGAAGCCTTGAAAAACCTTGGTTTTGACCATGTTTTATTGGTTACAGGCGAAGCCAATTACAGCGTAAATATCAATTATTTTCTGAATGCCATCGAATTAATCAAAAATGATTTTTCAATTATTTCGGTAGAAGTGCAACCGCTTTCTCAAGAAGAGTACGAACGTTTGCACGATGCTGGTGTGTACTCGGTTTTGGTGTATCAGGAAACCTATCATCAGGAAGTGTATAAAAAATACCATACCAAAGGAAAAAAATCCAATTTTGATTTTCGTTTAGATACGCCTGATAGAATTGGAAAAGCAGGAATTCATAAAATTGGGTTGGGCGTTTTATTGGGTTTGGAAGATTGGCGCACCGACAGTTTTTTCAATGCTTTGCATTTGGATTATTTACAAAAAACCTACTGGCAAACCAAATACTCAGTTTCTTTTCCAAGATTACGTCCAGCCGAAGGTATTATCGAACCCAATTTCATTATGGACGATAAAGATTTGACCCAACTAATTTGCGCGTATCGTTTGTGGAATGAAGATTTAGAAATCTCGATTTCAACACGGGAAAACGAGAAATTTCGCGACAATATTATCCCAATTGGTACAACCAGTATGAGCGCAGGTTCCAAAACCAATCCCGGTGGTTATGTCGTTGATCCGCAATCATTAGAACAATTTGAAATTAGTGACGAACGTTCTGTTGCCGAAATTGCATCGATAATTACCAAAAAAGGTTATGAACCCGTTTGGAAAGATTGGGACAGGACATTTAGTCGAAAGTCAAAAGTCGAAAGTCTGAAAGAGTCGCTATAGACATTTAATGTTAGACTTTATGACTTTTCACTTTCCAACTTTAAGACTAATAAAATGAGTGTTATTCAAGAATATTTACGTTACAACCGTCAAACGATTTTACCTGAAATTGGCGATGAAGGTCAAGAAAAACTCAAAAATGCCAAAGTACTGGTTATAGGTGCTGGTGGCTTGGGCTGCCCGATTTTGCAATACATTGCCACGGCTGGAGTGGGCACTATTGGCATTGTTGATTTTGATACAATTGAAATTCATAATCTGCATCGTCAGATTTTATATACCGAAGAACAAATCGGTTTGTCAAAAGCCATTACTGCAAAAAGTACACTTGAAAAACTAAATCCATTGATTAAAATTCAAGCTTTTGAAGAAAAGCTCACTACTGAAAACGCCTCTAAAATCATTCAGGAATTTGATGTAATTGTGGATGGTTGCGATAATTTCACCACTCGTTATTTGGTGAATGACACTTGTGTAGCTCTTGAAAAACCATTGGTTTACGGAAGTATTTTAGGCTTTGAAGGACAACTGGCTGTTTTCAATAATAATGGAAGTAAAAACCTGCGCGATTTATTTCCAGAACCACCCAATCCAAAAGATGTTCCGAGTTGCAGTTTAAATGGCGTTTTAGGAACTTTACCCGGAATGATTGGTACGATGATGGCACACGAAACCTTAAAAATAATTATTGGTTTACCAAGTTTGAAAAATGAATTGGTTTTGTTTTCTACTTTGCAAATGACTTTTACAAAGCTCAATTTTTAATTAAAAAATCGCCCACTTGAATTTTACCTGAATTCAAACACATGACATTGGTAGCAAATAAAATAGAATTATCCACTTTTCTATAAGTGCTTAGCGTTTTTAAAGGTTCTTTTTTAACCTCAGCATTTATCGGATTGGTATTAACCATTACGCAACGCCCACAAGGTTTAACGTTTTTAAATTCAACTTGATCAATTGCAAAATCTGTTAAATCGTCTTCTTCATGAGGAAAATTAGTTTCAATAACAATATTCGGGCGAAAGCGATGTATCGTGATTTTTTCTTCCAATTTATCGTTTAAAAATTCCAAACTTTTTGTCCCCAACAACAAATACGGATAGCCATCGGCCAAACTTACGTTTAGATTTTGATTGAGTTTACTGCTATTATGTTTTCTGTCGCCTGCATTGATTATTTTTACCAATTTACACACAAATCCCAATTGGTCGGTAAACCATTTTGAAGTATTGGGATTTACTTCAAAAACCTGACACGAATCATCCCAGACTTTTGAATGGATTTGTTCTCCAATATATTCCTCAATTTGAAATTCATGTAAGGCATTTTGGTATCGAATTTCAATTCTATCATCTACAATTTTGGGATAAAACTGACTCATTTTGGGGTGAACTCTTTGGGTAACAAATTCATTATTTTCGTCAATAAGCATCCAGCGTCTGTCATTTTCAAACCCCATTTCCTGAGCATTTAACTCCTTACATTCTATTCCGGCTAAACTTTTAATTGGATAAATAAACAATTGTTTGACTTCAAACTTTGTACTCATTTTATTCACTTTTTAAAATATAAATAAAATCATCGCGATTAATTTCTACACACCCCAAACTCTCTAAATGTGAATTATAAACTTGACAATCTAACAACCTGTAATGTTCGTTTTTTAGTTTATTGACCAAGGCGATAAAAGCCACTTTTGAGGCATTTGAAACCTTAGAGAACATACTTTCTCCACAAAAAACATGACCTAAATCAACTCCATATAATCCGCCTACTAATTCCTCGTCTTGCCAAACCTCAACCGATTTTGCTTTTCCTAATTCATGTAATTTACAATACGCTTCAATCATTTCGTTGGTAATCCAAGTTCCGTTTTGACCCTCACGCTTAATTTTTTGACAATTAGCAATAACGGCTTCGAAATTTTGATTAAAAGTAACCTTAAAAATATTTCGATTAAGAATGTTTCGCATACTTTTCGAAATGATTATATCATCTAAGAAAAGTACCATTCGCCATTCGGGTGACCACCAAAGTATAGGTTCGCCTTCGTTAAACCAAGGAAAAATTCCGCTTTGATAAGCCAACAACAAACGCTCAGGAGACAAATCGCCACCTATGGCTACAATACCTTCTTCATCGGCTTCGTTCACATTTGGAAAAAACAATTCTTTGGTTAAATACTGCATACCAAGGTTTTTTTAAAACAAAAAAGTTAGAAATTCAAGTACACTCAAACTTCTAACTTTTCATTATTGAAATTGTAATTTAGAACGGTAAATCGTCTGGTTCTTCTTCGTTTAAATTAGTTGCGGGTGGAAAAGCTTGTGCCGCTGGAACTGGAGGAGTTGGAACTCCTGGTTGTGTTGGTGCACCAACTTTTTCAATTCTCCAACCTTGAATACTGTTAAAATATCTGGTTTCGCCTTGAGGGTTTACCCACTCACGTCCTCTCAAATTGATGGAAACTTTTACGGGTTCACCCACGCTATAATTGCTCAACAAATCGCATTTATCTTGAGTAAATTCGATTAAAATATGTTGGGGATATTGTTCTTCAGTAGTAACAACAAGTTCTCTTTTTTTAAATGACGCACTCACTTGTTGCTCTGGATTCACCACTTTAATTTTTCCTGTAACTTCCATCTTCGATATATTTATTTATTATTTTATTTTTCGGCCAAAAGTACTTTCCACGCTGAAAAAACATCTCCTTTATTCAGATATTTTTTTGCTTCTAAATGCTTTTTCACTGAATCATCAGCACTTAGAACTGCTTTTATAGCAAAGTTCTCTTTCACAAATATAGTAACTTCTTCTTTGGTAGGCAAGGCTTCAATATTTCCTAATTTCCCTAAATCATTTCCATCAAAAATGGGACTTTTTTTAATTGAATCTGGTATAACAGCTACCCCAATTCCTAAATTGGTAATGGGTTTTTCGACTTCAAAAAGTCCGGCATTTGATCGCGTATACCAATTGCTTCCTAAACGCGCCACCAAATCAATTTTATACTGGTCTATGGCTTGATTAGCATCTAAAATTGCTTCATCAATATACATTTTTAGCACCTCGCACAAAATTAAATTACCCGCACCTCCTTCGTTTCCTAACGAAATGATTTGCGTAACCTTACATTCAAATTGAACCGGAGATTCTTTTACCCGAAAAGGCTTAACTACTCGCGAAGGAATGGCTGTAAAACCCGCTTTTATAAATTCGTTTACTCCTTCGGCATACTCGGAACTAGCCAACGAACTTTGCTGAACCATTTCGTAATTTACTACATTAATCACAACTTCTTTAGTGGCCTCGCAATTCAATAAGGTATGTTTTAGCGTGGAATCGCGAACGCGTCTGGCTGGCGAAAAAATTAAAACCGGAGGATTGGCACTAAATACATTAAAAAAACTAAACGGAGCCAAATTTGGTGTTCCACTTGCGTTTACGGTACTCGCCAAAGCAATAGGCCTTGGTCCTACAGCACTTTGTAAATACGTTTGCAGGAGTTGAACGGTTGTTTCTTTTGGATCAATTGTAAGCATAAATACCGATTTATTTTGAAAAAGTTCCAAGCAAATGTAACCAAATGCTTTGAGTTGTGTCGCAATTTTAAAGAGTTTCACTTTCAAAAAAACCTGCATAAAATTTAAAATAGGTTTATTTCGTTATATTTATACCTCAATTAGTAGTTATGCTTCTTTCGGAAAAACGCAATATTTCAAGATGGGTACTTATCTCCATATCTTTTATCATTATTAGTCTGATTTTGTGGAATACGTACACCTTTTTTCAAATATTCAAAAATGAAGAACGCCTAAAAATGAACCTTTGGGCAAGTGCACAAAAAACACTGATTAATGCAAACGAAAACACCGATGTTGAACTGCCGCTACAAATTTTTAGCAACAACACCTCGGTTCCGGTTATTCTCACCATGTATGACAAAATCATTAGCTCGGTGAATGTTCCCGAAGCCGTTACGCAAGACAAAGCCAAATACGAATCATATTTAAAAAACTTAAAAAGTGAAAACGAGCCTATTATCATTGAATATGCTCCGGGAAAATTCCAAAAATTGTATTACGGCAATTCGGAGTTGCTCAATAAACTCAAATACTACCCAATAGCTTTGGTTTTGATTATTTTTTTGTGTGCCGCCTTGATTTACAATTTTTATCAAAGTACTAAAATGGCCACTCAAAACAAACTTTGGGCCGGAATGGCAAAAGAAACAGCACACCAAATTGGGACGCCTTTATCGTCTTTAATTGGTTGGATCGAATTGCTAAAAACAGAAAACATTGATCAAAGTATCACTTCCGAAATACAAAAAGATGTTGACCGTTTACAAACCATTACCGATCGTTTTTCTAAAATTGGTTCGGTTCCGGTTTTGGAAATGAAAGATATTGTTGCCGAAACAGCCGCTTCATATGATTATCTAAAATCGCGTTTTTCTTCGCAAGTCCATTTTTCGTTTGAGGGGCCTGCCGAGCCAATCCAGGTAAAAATCAATCCCACTTTACACAGTTGGACCATTGAAAATTTGGTTAAAAATGCCATTGATGCCATGAAAGGAAAAGGAAAATTGTCGATTTCAATTGAATCAGATTCAGAATGGGTCAAAATCAACATTAGCGATACCGGTTCTGGAATTCCGAAAAAACAATTTAAACGTATTTTTGAACCCGGCTTTACCACCAAAAAACGGGGTTGGGGTTTGGGGCTATCGCTTACCAAAAGAATTGTGGAAGAATACCACAAAGGCAATATTAAAGTTTTACAATCGGAATTAGGAAAAGGCACGACGATACAAGTGCGGTATCATTCAAGTGTGTAACAACCGATTTCTATTAATTGAACCTTAGCAAAACAAAAAAACGTTTAGAGCTTAAAATTCCCTAAACGTTTTTTTTCTGTTTTACCTGTATGAATTCTCTACAAATTCGAAGCAATATCTTGAGCTATTTGTTGCATTTCTTCGGCTGTTATTTTTTCTTTGGCAACAAAACGAATATCTTCCATTTTATTTAACGGAATTAAATGTACGTGTGCATGTGGTACTTCGATACCGATAACCGAAATAGCCACTCGGTTACACGGAACTGTTTTTTCAAGAGCAATGGCCACTTTTCTAGAAAAACACATCAATCCGATATATAATTCTTCATCAAGATCAAAAATCTTATCTAACTCTTTTTTAGGAATACAAAGTGTGTGTCCTTTTGTGTTGGGATTGATATCTAAAAATGCTAAAAATTGGTCGTCTTCGGCAATTTTATAACACGGAATTTCGCCGTTTACGATTTTGGTGAAGATGGAACTCATATTGCGATTTTTAAATTAATTAATTTTTTTCTTGCGTTTTTAGAATGAAATTACTCTCTCGTAATCTCTAAAATTTCAAATTTTAAAGTCCCGTTTGGAACTGTAATTTCAGCTACCTCGCCCACTGATTTTCCTAACAATCCTTTACCAATTGGAGATGTTACCGAAATTTTACCGGTTTTCAAATCGGCTTCACTTTCGGCAACAAGTGTATACACCATTTCCATTCCGTTGGTTTGGTTTTTTATTTTCACTTTTGAAAGCACCAAAACTTTTGACACATCTAATTGTGATTCATCTATTAATCGGGCATTGGCGTAAACTTCTTCTAATTTCGAAATTCGCATTTCTAACAAACCTTGAGCTTCTTTGGCAGCATCGTATTCGGCATTTTCAGACAAATCTCCTTTATCTCTGGCATCGGCAATATCTTGAGATGCTTTTGGACGCATGACACTTTTTAAGTATTCCAACTCTTCCTTCAATTTTTTTAATCCCTCAGCGGTATAATAAGATACTTTACTCATAATTTCATCGTTTATATAAATACAAAAAATCCCATCGGGACGGGATTTCTTAGTACAAATATACTATATTTTTTTAGAGTACATAATTATATGTTAATCATATAGCCATACGTAACAAATAATTTATTTTTGCTCGACAAATACTTTTGAAACCTATGAAAAAGATTGGATTATTTCTTTTTACTGTTTTTTTTCTGTTGTCTTGTAGCGATAACGACATCAACAATAACAACCCTTATTTACCAAATTATAGTTTTGCCTTTGATGTTAACATGAGCCTACCTTTGTATTCATCCTTACTATACCCAAGCAACGGTATTATTTATAATGGTCAAGGCGTAAAAGGTGTGATTGTATTTAATACCGGAAGCGGTTATGTTGCCTATGATGCCGCCTGTCCTAACCAAGCCCCTACGAGCTGTACCGCCATGAAAATAGAGGGCATTAATGCCGTTTGTTCGTGTGATGAAACGCAATACAGCCTTTTTACCGGTTTAGGCAACAAACAGTATCCTTTGAAACAATACCGCGTAGAACAAAATGGAACTGTACTGCGCGTTTATAATTAGAGAACTATCTTGAAAATTTAGAAAACAGCCGCTATACAAAAAATCCCGAAAGACATATTTTCGGGATTTTTTTGTTGGAGAAAAATTAAAATTTCAGGGTTAAACCAACTAAAAAATTAATTCCAGCTTGCGGATAATAGTACGGGTACACATCCCACATATAACCGTTAGAAATATATTGTTTGTCTAAAAAATTATTCACCATTCCGGTAATTACAATCGATTTGAAAACCGATTTTGGCTTAATTTCGTAGGAAACATTCAAATCGTTTACAAAATAATCGGCTAATTTAGCAGCTGGCAATTCGATGTTATTCATGTACTGTTCGCCTACGTATTTTTGCAAAAGCGATAGGTATAAATTTTCAATCGGTTTAAAAACCAATACATTGCCTACAATTACTTCGGGTGAATAGGCAATATCGGTTGTACCGTAATTTTGTCCGTCAACTGCTAAATCTACATTTTTATTACTACTTAAAGTAAAATTCGGACGCAAGGTAAATTTATCTAAAATAGCCCAAGTAGCATCTACTTCTAAACCTAAACGGTAACTTTTTTCGCTATTAGAGCGATACGGATTTCCAACATCGTCTAGAGTACCCGTTAAAATCAATTGATCACGGTAACCCATATAATAAATGTTGGTATTAATTTGTACTTTCTCCGAATTTAATCGCCAACCCATTTCAAAATCATTTAATTTTTCGGGTTTTGGATTTCCGCCTTCGTAATCCGTTCTGTTCGGTTCACGATTGGCACGAGCATACGAAAAATACAAATTATTGTAAGCGTTTATTGTCCAGGTTACACCCGCTTTTGGATTGAAGAAATGAAACGTATCATTTACCAAACCCGTTTCCCAACTATTGGCCTGATAGCTTACATTTCGATATTGCAAATCGCCATAAAACCCAATTTGGTTGGACAATTGATAATTAACTTTCGCAAATAAATTTCCGTCATTTTTAGTCGAAAAATCATCGTAATAATGATCGCCTAATTCCGATTGAGAAGCGTATCGCGCCCAAATTACTTTTCCGTAATGATCGCCTTCGTAACGGTTCCAGCCTCCTCCTAAAATTACACTTATATTTTCTGCATTATAATTTGCCGAAAAAGTAGTACCATAAAAATCATTATCTAACCATTTTTGGCGAATTAAATCGGTTGTGGTAATGGCATCCACCGCATTCAAACCATAATCGGCCATATCGGCATCTTCTTTGTAATTTTCGAAATAACCTTTCCCTTTGGTATAATGCAAAGCAAAATTAGAACTCCATTTATCCGACCAACTTTCGTTCCAATGCAATTGATAGTGATCTTGGTTGTAATTGTCGGTTTCATTGTCGTAGAAACGCGTATTTCCAAATTCATCTGTAAAAATTCCGGCCGAATTAAATTGACGATTTTCTTGTAAAGTTTCGGCATCTATTCCATTCCAGGATTGGTAGGTTTGTTGTGTTCCTCCAAAAACCAAAGCTTTGATTAACGTTGATTTTCCAACGTAGGTTCCTTGTAAAAAATACGATTTCAAATCAGAACTCGCTCTATCTACATAACCATCCGATTTTAAGGTAGACAAACGACCGGCTAATTCAAAATGGTCATTCAGCAGTCCAGTACTAAATTTCATGGTATTTTTGTTCGAATTAAAACTGCCGTACGAACTCGAGATTTCACCCGAAGCCTTGTAGGCATAACTATCGGTCAACATATTCAAACTTGCTCCAAAAGCTCCTGATCCATTGGTCGACGTTCCTACTCCGCGTTGCAATTGCAAACTTTGTACCGACGAAGCAAAATCTGGCATATTTACCCAAAATGTTCCCTGACTTTCGGCATCGTTATACGGAATTCCGTTAATGGTGACATTCACTCGAGTGGCATCACTACCTCGTACGCGAATTCCGGTATAACCAAATCCATTTCCGGCATCCGAAGTGGTTACTACCGATGGTAAATAGTTCATTAAAACGGGAATATCCTGTCCTAAATTTCGATGCGCAATCTCGGTTTTGCTCATATTACTAAACGTAACCGGCGTTTTTGAAGTAACGCGAACAGCCGAAACCAAAACATCATCTAAATGATTTACGGTTAAAGTATCTTGCTTTTTTTCTTGAGCAATAGCAATAAGAGAACAGAATAAGGAAAGAAGAGAAAATAAAATTAATTGATTTTTTGCTCTTTTTGGCGTTTTTGCAATTGTGCAATTGTGCAACTTTACAAGTTTAAAAATAGTATTCATCCGTAAAAAGGATTACGAATAAAAGGGGGAATTATTCTTTGGTTAAATTAAAAATGATGGTTTTATTTTAGAGAAAAATACTTTTCCTAAAATTTATTTCCCTTGGCAGCATTACCTGCCCAGGTTCGTTGGGTATAATCTCAGCTTCATTCTGAACTTGTTTCAGAATCTGAAATAAATTCAGATTTAAGCACCCCTTTGAGACGCTGCAAAAGTACTTCTAAAAAATCAAAAAACAATAAAAAAAATCAGAAAGACTAAAACCTTATTTATAAAGAAACAAGAAGCAGGAATTGAGAAACAAAAACACTTATAATCAATTAATTGAATTCTATTTTTCTAACTTCTTTTCTCTAATCTAAATTCGGCTTTTTTCGATTGCTTTTTAAATCCGAATGAATTCTTTTGTCTTTGATTCTTTTTTTGATAACCGATTTAGGTACTTTGGTGGCTTTTCGGATTTTGGCCACTTTCAGTCCATTTTGAATTAGATCTAAAAATCGTTTGATTACCAATTCTTTGTTTTTAAACTGACTTCGAGCTTCATCGCAGTTTAAAATCAGTACATTTTCGGCGGTTAAACGATTGGAAATTTTTTCTTTTAAAAGCACTTTTTCTTCTAAAGTAAGTGCCTCCGAAGCCTCTACATCAAAAGACAACACCACTTTAGAAGCCACTTTATTTACATTCTGACCTCCTGCACCACTGCTTCTTACAGCTTTAAATTGCAACTCGTTTAAAATTTGCTCCTTATTCATTACAACAATTGATGCGGTTGTTTGAGTAAATCATTTACCGTTTTTACTGGATTAAAAGTTAGCAAGGGCACCGATACAAAAACGGTTAACCATTTAGCCATGGCGCCATTCCATAATCCGGGTAATTCGTAACTTCTGTTTGGTTTTCCCTTTACACTTTTTTCTACTATGAATCCAGTATTTTTATCTACAAATTGAGTCAAATCAAACTTTTCTCCTTTGTAATTTTTGATTCCGCATACCAAATCAACTGGATTAAAATGGCTGGCTTGTTGTGCAATTTTAGACTGATTGACATCTTCCAAATCCATTTGTGAACTCTCGACAATTTGCAAAGAAATTTTCCCATTTTCATCTTGAACCCAAAAAGGACCACCTCCAGGTTCGCCTTCGTTTTTAACCATTCCGCAAACTCGAATAGGACAATTTAATTTTTTATGCAAAATGGCTTTCTTATCCTCTTCTGCTTTTTCTTCAAAATCAACTTCAAAAGATTCATTCAGGTTGTTTTTCAAAAAAAGCGCAATTTCATTGATTTTTTCAAGGGAAATTTCGGTTTCGAGCAATCGCAAATAGTCAAACACTGTTTCTTGTAATTTAACTAAAATTCCAGCTAACGCTTTTTTGTAAAGTGCCGTGGTTTCGATATGGTTTTGAATGACGTTGTCGATATTTTTTATAAATACAACATCCGCATCCAAGGCATTCATGTTTTCTATTAAAGCGCCATGACCACCCGGTCTAAACCACAATTTTCCTTCCTCATCTCTAAAGGGTTCGTTTTGCAAATTAAACGCAATTGAATCCGTTTTTTTATTTTGATACGAATAGGAAACCCTAATTTGCGTATTGGCTTTCTTTTCAATTTCAGGCTTTACCGTTTTTACAATTTCTTCAAAAAGCGATTGGTGATTTTCAGAAACCGTAAAATGCAAATCGGATTGTTGGTGCGCACTGGCATAGGCCAAACATTCATATAAGTGCTCTTCGATTGGAGTGGCTACATGCTCCGGATATTTATGAAAAGGCAACACCGCTTTGGGCTTGTTGGCATAATCAAAATCTTTGGATGTAAGCATCATTTTGATGAAATAGTAATTTTTAAAATCGCTCGAAAAGGTGTCAAATTGAGGCATTTTCTTGCGAAGTTTTTTGTCGATGGCTTTGAAAAACGGAAATTTATCCATGCCGATGATAAAAACAGGCAATTGTGTATCTTGAGTTCGATTAATATAAGCATTGATGCTTTCGTGATTTGGATCGAAATCGTTTAAAAAAGAAATCAAAAACTTAAACATTCTCGTTGCTGCACCCGAAGCGGGTACAAACTTCATGAGTTGCAGTTTTTCTTTTTTTGCATCAAAATATTGTGCTTTTTTTATAAGATTCGCTTCGGATAAGGCGATAATTCCGTTGCCTAAAGTAGCGGGTTTTATCAAATTAATTTTAGCAATGCCTTTTTTACAGGTTTCCAATTGAAAAATGATATTTTCAAACGGAATTCCGTGTTCGTAAATCTGAACAAATTCGTTCGACGAAAGCCCCAAAGCTTTTGCTCGTGTTAAATCGGCAATAATTTGCGTAGCCAATTTTAATCGCGTTTCCTTATCACCCGAAATGGTAATAAAGGGTTTGTTGTTTTGAATTAAACTTTCTTTAAAAACAGAAAAAACCGTTTCGCGACCCTCGGCAGTATCTCGAATATCATCTTTTTCCCAAGGCACATCGATATCGGTTAAAAACGTCAAATCGTATTCATTTTCGAGAGCCGCTTCGTTTAAAACCGGATCGCAAAAACCATAATACAATTCCGAAAATACTTTGGTAACCATCAAATTTGTATCGCAAAACAAATAATCATGGGCCAATTTTAGCTTTTCATTTTCCAGCTCTATTTGTCCGTAAGCAATGGGCAACAAATCATCGGCCACACAAATATGTCCGTTTTCTTCCCATTTTTGTTGCAAATAATCGCGGGCAAATTCGGGCACCCACTCGGTTTTATAATGTGCTGCCAATTGTTGCGACAACGTAGTTTTACCGGTACTTTCGGGACCAAAAAGTGCTATTTTGATTATCGAAGTTTGCTGTTGTTTAAGTTTTTCTTCCATTCTAAATAAGCTGAAATGGCTAAAATTGTCAAAATTATATATTGTGCGGAAATCATTCCTAATCCTCTATATGCGTAAAGTGGTACGACGATAATATCGCCTATGATCCATAATGTCCAGTTTTCGATTTTCTTTTTGGCCATAAACCACATGGCGGTAAAAAATAAGCCAGAAGCGAAAATATCGATGTAATTATCAAAATGAATAGGATAATCAAAATACTTATAAATGCCGAAAACTACAAAAATTGTCAGCAGGAAAAAACCAATTCCGATTAATTTTTCGTTACTATTGGTTCTAGAAATAGGCAAATTCAGTTCTAATTCCGTTCCTTTTGACCAATAATACCAACCGTAAATACTCATAATCGAGTAGTAAAAATTAATCAGCATATCACCCAAATAACCCGCTACAAAAAACAAATAGGTTGAAATAATCGTTGAAATTAATCCAACAGGATAAACTAAAATATTTTGTTTTTTGGCAAACCAAACACTTAAAACACCAAATACAAAGGCAATAAATTCTAAAATTATATGCCAATACGGAACTTTTTGATACGCCTCGATAAAAAAATCAATCATGAATGGGGGTATTATAATTGGGATATCTCATCAAAAAAATGAGGATTATTTTCAAATGCGGTTCCTATAACGACTACATCAGCTCCTGCTTGATAGGCTTCTTGAATTTGTTGCAAAGTTACTATTCCGCCGCCAACAATTATAGGAATTTCAATATTGTTTGCTATTAATTGAATCATCGGCAACGGAATGGCGTTTTTGGCACCACTTCCGGCTTCAAGATACAGGAGTTTATTTCCTAACATTTCGCCTGCTTGTGCCGTTGCCAAAACCAAATCGAGTTTTTTGCGATCAATTGGCTGGGTTTTGCTTACTCGTGCCACAGCGGTTTCGTTGCCACTTTCTATCAAAATATAACCGGTAGAAATGACTTCGAGTTTCGTTCTTTTCAAAATGGGAGCCGCCTGTACTTGGTATTCTATCAAATAATCTGGATTTCGACCCGAGAGTAACGATAAGAATAAAATAGCATCGGCATGAGCGGAAATTTGACTCGGATCACCTGGAAACAACACAATTGGAATGGTGAGTGTTGCCTTCAATTTTAAAATCAAATCATCTAAAATTTTATTTTCGACCAAACTTCCTCCGACCAATAAATGAGTGGCAGGCGATTGTTGAATTTTGCCAATTAATTCCGTTACATTTTCCCATTTAATTTTGTCGGGATCAATCAAAATAGCCAAAAGTTTTTTGTTTTGCTGCTTGGCCTGGGTAATTTGTTTATAAATACTAGTAATCTGTTTGTGCATAATAAGTAAAAGTAACCCTTTTTTATTTGGTTTTCAAGTTTTCAAGTTTTTACAAACCTTCTCTTTTATCTAGGAAAAAAATTCCATTTATAACCTGATAAATATCATGGATTTAGCTGCAAACAACCTTTAATTTTGTATTATAATAATTTTTAACCTTAGTATTATGACACTTTATAACGCTGCTTTCGAAAAATTCAATCATAGTTTTATTAGTTCTGCCACCTTATCCATTTTAGTTCAAAGTTGTTTAGGTGGCGCTGCTGCCATGACTATTTTAGCTAATGGAACTTCCAAATTACAAATGATACAATTGGCTGTAGTTGTTTTGGCTTGTATTTTAGCAAATACTTCTATTTTAGCTCAGCTCAATCACAAATTAATTTTTAAATTTATAGGTTCTAGCATCATCATTAGTATTTTGCTTTTAGTAGCCAACCATTTTTTTATTTAAATATAATGAAGAAAAAAATTGAAAACCGAGACGACATTGCCCTTTTGGTTCATACGTTTTACGATGCTATTAGGCAAAACGAGGAAATCGGTTTTTATTTTAACGAAACCATTACCAATTGGCCCGAGCATTTAGAAAAACTAATTGATTTTTGGGAAATGAATCTTTTTGGAGGACGAAAATATACCGGAAATCCAATTGAAGCCCACAATCAAGTTGATGAAAAATTTGATCATTCGATTACACCCGAAACTTTCGGAATTTGGCTTAACATTTGGTTTGCTACTATCGACCGTCTTTTTGAAGGTGAAAATGCCGACACCTTAAAAAGAAGAGCCCGAAAAATGAATACCATGTTGTATTTGAATATTTTTCAGAATAGAAATTCGAACAAAGCTTAAGATTTATAACACAAAAGCATACACCAATGTGCAATTTTCAATTTCGGAAAAATGTACTTTATAAGGTGTAGAAAAGTTATCAAAATGCAAAATAGCTGTGGTAACATTTTCAGACAATTGAAAGGAATTGACTTCGATGTGATCTTTGAAGCTAATTCCTTTTTCATTTCTAATTTTAAAAATGGCCTCTTTTGCCCCCCAAATCACCGTAAGCTTTTTGATGTATTCTTCGGTTTTTTTCGGAATTAAATACGCAAATTCTTTATCTACAAACTTATCGGCAATTCGTTGGATTTTGTCGCGTTGCAATTCAATGTCAATTCCGATAAAATCATCACTTATAATGAGTGCCGCAAATTGATGCGAATGCGTAATCGAAATATGCTTATCACCATCTAAATAGGGTTTTCCAGAACTATCGTAATGCAAATCAAAATCGGTTAAATTGATTTCTTTGAGCAACATACGGACACTCAAAAAAGCCCGTTTGTGCAGTTCCGATTTCATATTATCAAACCGCAATTGGGTTTTGGGTTTCATTTCGACTTGCGACTCCAAATCGGTTAATGATTCGGTAATCTTCCAAATCAAAAGTTGCGTATGATCGTTGCACTGTATGGTTTGATATAATGGCATTATCGGAATTAAAAATTATGCGTTAAAAGTTCCTGAACTCTTTGTTTTTATTATGATAAACGACTAATTGTAATTTAGGTTTTCATTCAAAAATAAAATTTACAACTTTAAATCATTCGTTTGAAAATTAATTTTGGAGTATTGGATATACAATCTTCAACAAGACCGCGTTTCAAATTAAAATTATTTCGTTAAAATTCAAAAGATTACAAAGTGAAACAAATCACAAATATCTTTGAAAGCTTTTTAAATCATAAGTTATTACGTAAATTTGCAAAAATTTTACAACAACAAATATACTATAAATGAGTACTACAACTACGCCTTATGTGGCTTATAAAGTAAAAGACATTTCTCTAGCGGCTTGGGGAAGAAAAGAAATTGAATTGGCTGAAGCCGAAATGCCAGGTTTGATGGCGCTTCGTGCTGAATACAAAGACGAACAACCTTTGAAAGGCGCTCGTATTGCAGGATGTTTGCACATGACGATTCAAACTGCTGTTTTGATCGAAACTTTAATTGCTCTTGGTGCTGAAGTGACTTGGTCTTCTTGTAACATTTTCTCAACTCAAGATCAGGCTGCTGCTGCCATTGCTGCTGCCGGAATTTCGGTTTACGCTTGGAAAGGTTTAAATGAAGAAGAATTTGACTGGTGTATTGAGCAAACTTTATTCTTTGGTGAAGACAGAAAACCATTGAACATGATTTTGGATGATGGTGGAGATTTAACGAATATGGTTATCGATCGTTTCCCAGAATTGGTTCCTGGAATCAAAGGATTGTCTGAAGAAACTACAACTGGTGTTCACAGATTGTACGAAAGAGTAAAAGCTGGAACTTTACCAATGCCTGCCATCAACATTAATGACTCGGTTACTAAATCTAAATTTGATAATAAATACGGATGTAAAGAATCGGCTGTTGATGCTATTCGTCGTGCAACTGACTTGATGTTGGCTGGAAAAAGAGTAATTGTTTGTGGATACGGTGACGTTGGAAAAGGAACTGCAGCTTCTTTTAGAGGTGCTGGTTCTATTGTAACGGTTACTGAAATCGATCCAATTTGTGCTTTACAAGCGGCTATGGACGGTTACGAAGTGAAAAAATTAGATACTGTTGTTGGAAATGCTGATATCATCATTACGACTACAGGAAATAAAGATATCGTGGTTGGAAGACATTTCGAAAAAATGAAAGACAAAACGGTTGTTTGTAACATCGGACACTTTGATAACGAAATCGACATGGCTTGGTTGAATAAAAACCACGGTGCTTCTAAAATCGAAATCAAACCACAAGTTGACAAATATACTATCGCTGGAAATGTCATCATCATCTTGGCTGAAGGTCGTTTGGTAAATCTTGGTTGTGCTACAGGTCACCCAAGTTTTGTAATGAGTAACTCTTTTACCAACCAAACTTTGGCACAAATTGAATTGTGGAACAACAGCGCTGCTTACAAAAACGACGTGTACATGTTACCAAAACATTTAGATGAAAAAGTGGCTGCTTTACACTTGGCCAAATTAGGAGTTGAATTAGAAGTTTTACGTGAAGATCAAGCTGCTTATATCGGTGTTGAAGTTCAAGGTCCATTCAAACCAGAATATTACAGATATTAGTATTAAGATTTTAGTACTAAGTATTAAGATAGAACCCTCGCAGAGATGTGAGGGTTTTTTGTTTAGAAATTTGATTATTATGTCCATTTCAAAACAACTTGAAATATTTCATATCTTTGTATTTCAGTCAAATAATTATAAAATGACAACACTTACCGTAAAAATAAAAGACATTTCTCAAATTTCAATTATCAAAAAGATATTGAAAGCTTTTGATGTGGAAGTAATTGAGAATACAAATGAAATTACAAATCCCGAACTAATCAAAAGATTGGACAAACACCACAAAAACTTTCAAAATCCTGCTTATAGAAAACAAAACTACACCAAAGTAGACGCAAAAAATATATGGGCAGATATAGAATAGAATTAAGTAAAGAAGCACTAGCAGATTTATCAAAAATAAAAAAGTCTGGCAAGAAAACTGATATTTCAAAAATCAAAAAAATATTTTTAGAACTAGAAATACATCCCACCACAGGAATTGGCAAACCCGAAAAACTTAAATACAAAGATACCGATGTCTGGTCTAGACAAATCAATAAAAAAGACCGATTAGTATATGAAATTATCGATAATGAAGTTGTAGTCATTATTATTTCTGCTCTAGGTCATTATAATGATAAATAACTTCACAAATCTTCCTTCCATTTGAATTTTATTAATTAAGTTTAATCTTCAAACACTTATGAAATCAGTCTTCTCAGAAAAACAAAAATTTACACAATGGTGGTTGTGGTTAATTTTAATAGCGGTTGGCTTGATTCCTCTATATGGTTTATACAAACAAATTTATTTGGGTGTACCATTTGGGGACAAACCTATGTCTAATTCTGGACTTGTTTTATATAGCTTGGGGACATTTGCTGTTATAAGCATTTTTATTTTTTCGGCTCTTACCACTCAAATAAATAGCAAAACAATACATTTTGGATTCATGCCTTTTATCTCAAAATCATTACATTGGAATGAGGTAGCTTCTGCCTCGATTGTAAAATACGGTTTTGTGGGATATGGCATCCGGATTTCGAGTAGTTACGGTATGGTATACAACGTAAAAGGTAATAAGGGCTTGTCTATTCAACTCAAAAACGGGAAACGGTATTTAATCGGAACACAAAAAGAAACAGAACTACAGTATTTTTTAGATAACCTTCCCCTCTGAATTCTTTTTTTAAATAAAAAACACGTTGGCATTAAACCTTTGTTTTTTTTGTGTGTCTAACACACACTTAACTACCTAACCATGTCAAAAATATACGTATGTTTTTTGCTTTTTGTTTGTGTGCTAACCGCACAAGCGCAAGAAGAATTTTCATTTAAAGGTCGAGTTTTAAACTTTACCACACAGCAACCACTTGAAGGCGCAGGCGTTTTTCTGGGTTATTCCAAAGATTCGACTAAAATCAATTACACCATTACCGATAAAAACGGTTTTTTTAGATTAACCGCTAAGAAAAATGACACTCCGGTATTCGTTAAAATATCCTATTTGGGATTTCAAGCTACTATCGAAGAGTTTAAAAACATTTCTAATAACAAAGATTTTGACACTGTTTTATTAATAGAAAACACTAATAAACTAAAAGAAGTTGTTATTCAAAATGAAGTGGCCGGCGTAAAAATTAAAAATGACACGGTCGAATTTAATGCGGCTTCGTTTAAAGTAAGACCCGATTCGAATGTAGAAACTTTGCTAAAAGAATTACCTGGTTTTGAAGTCAATGCCGATGGAAAAATGTTGGTAAACGGAAAAGAAGTCAACCAGTTTTTAGTAAATGGAAAGCCATTTTTTGATAGAGATGGTGCTATTTTACTTAAAAATTTACCTGCAGAAATCATTAATAAAGTACAAGTTTCTGATTACAAAACCAAAAAAGAAGAATATGCCAAACAAGAATCTTCTTCTGATTATTCGAGCATCAACCTTACCATAGACGAAAAGAAAAACAAAGGTTTTTTTGGGAAATTCTTGGGTGGTTACGGAACCGATGACCGATACGAAACCAGTTTTGTAATGAATTATTTTGAAGGAGATCGAAAAATAAGTGCATTAGGTGCTTCAAATAACATTAACTCTAACGGACTTTCGAATGATGAAGTTTTTGACAACATGGGAGGAGGCCGAAATACGTCCAACAACCAAACTGGCTCCAGCGGCAGAGGGATTACCACAACCAATTTGGTTGGTTTGAATTATACGGATAAATTCGCTGAAAAATTAGACGGAACTGGAAATTATAATTTCAACAATGCCGTAACCGAAAACGACAACCGAACCAAACAAGAAAACCTACTCCCAGATGGCGGATTTTTGAGCGAGTCTAATTCGAAAACACGAAACGAATCGACAAGCAACAAGGCCAATTTAGAATTGGAATATTTACCAAAATCGGATATTCGGGTTTTTGTAGCGCCAAAATTCAACAATACGCGCACGAATAGTAAATCTGATTCGGATAGTAATTCAAAAGATGAAACTGGAGCTTTGTTAAACGAATCGAATACCAATTCTTACACAGAAAATGAAACGACAAGTTTTTCAAATAGTCTGAATTTCAATAAAACCTTTAAAAGACCGTCACGAAATTTGAGTTTGGTTTTAAACAACAACAATAGTAACACAAACGGAAACAAATGGAATCAATCGGAAACCTATTTTTACCAATCGAACGACCCTGATGATATCCGAAACCAACAACTCATTAGTGACAAAAATAGCGATTCGTATAATGCCGAAATTGAATATACCGAACCCATTACAGACAAAATTCGTTTCCGAATTGGATCTGAATACGAGTGGAAAAGCAGTGTAGATGGCGTAAAAACCTTTGATTTTGACGATGCAACAAATTCGTATAGCATTTTAAACAAAGCCCAAAGTAACTACACCTCTTCTACGCAAAATACCATTCGCCCAAAAGCTGGAATTACGTACAACAGTGAAAAATTGCGCATGAACCTAAATTCAGAAACATCTATTACACAATACAATAACCATTCGGATTATTTGAATATTTTAACTGATTTAAATAAAAAATACTTATTACCCAACGTATCGGCTCAAATGCGCTATCGTTTTGAACGTTCAAAATTTATCGTAGCCCGCTATCGTTTCAATAATGTGTTACCAACAGCAGATCAGTTATTGCCTGTTGTTGACCTGTCAAATCCTTTAAATACTGTTATTGGAAACGCCAATTTGAATCCGACCAAATCACAATCGGTTAACGTGGATTATCGCAATTTTGATTTCAAAACTCGCTCTGGATTCAGCATTTATTTGCGAGGTGAATTTATTGATGACGATGTAATTTCGGCTACTATTTATGATGCCGACCGAAAAAGAACTACCACTTACCGAAACGTATCGGGAACTTACAACACTTCAGCAGGAGGAAACTGGAGCAAACAAATTAAAAAAGAAAACCAATCTTTTCGCTACGGAATGGCTTTGAACGCCAGTTTGCGAAAATCAAAAGGGTTTACTAATACGGTTTTGTATGATGCTAATTCGTTAGGTTTTACGCCAAGAGCTTATGCCAATTATGAACTTACCGATTTTTTCACCATAGCTCCTTCTTATGGGTTAACATATAATGTAACGCATTATAACAACTATACCATTGACAAAACCTCTAATTTTATTCACAGAGCCAACTTACAAGCCACTACTTACTGGCCTAAAAATTGGGTTTTTGGAAATGATTTTGGATACACTTACAACTCCAATTTATCATCCGACTTTAAAAAAGATTTCTTTTTGTGGAATGCGAGTTTGTCATATGCTTTTTTTAAAGACCAATTGGTTGCAAAAGTAAAAGTGTACGATGTTTTGAATCAAAATCAAAATACAACCCGAACCATTACCGAAACTTCTATCCGAGATGAAGAAAACACTATTTTACGTCGTTATGCCATGTTTTCGTTGACTTATAAAATCAAGAACTTTGCAGGAACCAAAGGCAACCGTGATTTTGAAAGAGGCGATGGACCTCCGCAAGGCCCACGAGAAAGAGGTGAAAGAAGAAATGATTTTTAATACCAAAAAAAAGGAGCATTTTTAAAACGCTCCTTTTTTTTATAATAATTCTAAAGTCCGCTCTAAAGCCATTCCCCTAGATCCTTTAATTAAAAGCGACGCATTAGAAGGCAAATGCGATTTAAAATAAGCAGCAAACGTATCGAAAGTTTCAAAAAACTTTATGTTGTCTTGAGAGAATTGATTTTCGTAAAATGCTTTTCCAACAAAAAAGCAAGTAGCTTCAGACTGCGATGCTAGCTTCTGAACTAATTTTTTATGTTCTAACGCACTTTCGTCTCCTAATTCGAACATATCCCCTAAAATCAAATATTTATTCGTTAAATCCAATTGTAAAAAATTATCAATTGCGGCGGCCATACTACTAGGATTTGCATTATAGGCATCCAAAATAATTTGATTTGAACCTTTGGTCAGTAATTGCGAACGATTGTTTTCGGGTACATATCCTTCTAACGCTTCTTGAATTTCGACTATTGGAATTTTAAAATAAATGCCCATTGCCAATGCCGCATTTAAATTATTTGCATTATAAATGCCAATCAAATTAGATTTTATGCTAGTAGCTTCATACGTAACCGTCACAAACGGATTGGCTTCTATTGCATCAATTTTAACATCTACTGCGGTGGTCTCTTTAGCAAAAGTGAAGCGTTTAAACTCAGCCGTTTTTTCGGCCTGTATAACATCATCGAGATTCACAAAAGCGATTTTATCAGTAGATTTTAAATAAGAGTACATTTCGCTTTTGCCTTTTATCACCCCTTCTACTCCACCAAAACCTTCTAAATGTGCTTTCCCAAAATTGGTGATATAACCATAATCAGGTTGCGCTATTTCGCATAAAAATGCAATCTCTTTTTGGTGATTGGCACCCATTTCTACAATTCCAATTTCTGTTTCTTGGGTAAAAGATAACAATGTTAAAGGAACTCCAATGTGATTGTTTAAATTACCAACCGTTGCTTTGGTTTTAAACTTTTTAGAAAGCACGACATGAATGAGCTCCTTAGTTGTTGTTTTACCATTACTACCTGTTAAAGAAATGATTGGAATATTTAAAAACTGACGGTGGTATTTAGCCAATTCTTGAAGCGCATTTAAACCATCTTTTACCAAAATAGTACGCTGGTCAATATAATATGCTTCATCATCAATTACGACATAGGAAGCTCCTTTTTGCAAAGCTTCGGCGGCAAAAGTATTGGCGTTAAATTTTTCACCTTTAATAGCCACGAACATAGAGCCCTTTTCTATTTTACGGGTGTCGGTAGATAGTGCTGAACACTCTAAAAACAATTTATGTAATGCTTCTATTTCCATACTAAACAAAGAAAAGCCCTAAAAAGGGCTTTCTATTATAATTTAAAAAGTATTAATTTCTTGGTGATTTTCTTTTTTCGGTTTTCGGACCTACTCTCGACATGGCACATCTAAATCCGATGTAATCGGTAGCCATATCTTGAGGGAAATATCTTCTTTGAGCTGGATCTAACCAATACGCTCTATCTCTCCAAGAACCACCTTTGTAAACTCTAACATTATCATTAATCAAAGTTGTTCTTTTGCTTGATTTGTCGTATTTTCTAACCATGTTTCCTAAACTATCCGTAGTCACATTGTGCTCTGGAGAGTTGTACATTTCTTGGCTATTTTTTGCATCTACCGCCTCCGAATTTCCAAAATCATAATATCTTGAAGATTGTTTATCACCATCTCTATAATTGATATTATTGCTTTTAGTAAAGTTTTGTCTTAAATACGTTTCTTGTTCATCAACTGGCACCTCTACAATTTGACCTGGTAAATTACGGGCCATAATTTTACCGTTGCTCAACGTATCGTATTTAATAGTTGAAGGCGTTACAAATTCTAACTTACCATCTTTACCAATTTTATTTTTAGCATAAAGGTTTCCTCTAAAGTAGTTAAAGTCATTTGCTTCGTTATCAATAATTGGGCGGTAAACATCGGCAACCCATTCGGCTACGTTTCCAGCCATATCATACAAACCAAAATCGTTTGCTGGGTATTTTTTTACTTCATTAGTAATATCTGCTCCATCATCAGACCAACCTGCAATTCCACCGTAATCTCCGTTTCCTTGCTTAAAGTTAGCCAATTGATCTCCTCTGTTTTTACGTTTTGAAGAACGAGTATAATCACCAGACCAAGGATATTTCTTTTGACCTTTATAAATATTGTATTCTCTTTGACCTACATCTGCAGCAGCAGCATATTCCCATTCAGCTTCGGTTGGCAATCGGTATTCTGGCAAAATAATTCCAGAAGAACGTTGTGCGTATACATTTTTAGCTTCGGGAGTCACACCGCCTTTATCCGCTTTTGGTTGCTTTTTGGCTCCTTTACCACCTTTAAGTACAATTTCTTCATTACCACCTCGAGCAGTTGAAGGAGACATCAAATAACTTTCGGTACTAAATGAATTTTCAGCAGTAACATCGCTAGTTTTTGAATCTTTTTTCAAGAATCCATTTTTCTCTAAAACCGCTTCGTTAACACGATCTGTTCTCCATTTACTAAACTCTACCGCTTGAATCCAGTTAACACCTACTACTGGGTAATTTGCATAAGCTGGATGTCTTAAGTAATTGTTTGTCATGGTTTCGTTATAACCCAAACGATTTCTCCACACTAATGTATCAGGAGAAGCACCCGCATAAATATGTTTGTAATTTTCTTCTGTTGGAGGGAATACTTTTTTCAACCATTCTAAGTATTCTAAATACATCATATTGGTAACTTCGGTTTCATCCATATAAAAGGACTGAACGTG
Organism: Flavobacterium agrisoli; assembly: GCF_016522065.1. GTDB lineage: Bacteria > Bacteroidota > Bacteroidia > Flavobacteriales > Flavobacteriaceae > Flavobacterium > Flavobacterium agrisoli. The sequence goes on from NZ_JAEHFV010000007.1 coordinate 112,109, forward strand.
TTGCTGCGTTGGGGTATTATTCCAATCGTGCATTACATCATCTTGAACTTTACCCATTGTAAAAGTTCCTCCCTCAATAAAAATAAGTCCTGGTCCAGCCTGTTGTTTTTTATTGGCTACATTTTGTGCAGAACCGTTGATGTCATTAACATCCCAACCGGTAGCTCTCGAAGAATTACTTGAACTAGATTTTTTACTACAACTAGTCAATCCTAAAATCAATGTCATAGAAAACATTAATTTTACGGCCATAATTTTGTTTACTTTCATACTCTTTAGTAGGTAATAATTTAGGTGCTGCAATATAATAATTAACAATTAATTAGCAACATCAATCATAATTTTTTTAATTATTTGGATTTTTTACCAAAACAACATCACTTATTAACGAACGCAAAAATATAGTTTTTATTATTACAATAACATGAAATACTATATTTTTACTCGATAAAATTCATTTTAAAAAAACGCGTTTCCTATTGCAATGAAAAAAACCATATTAACATTTTTTATCATAATTCCTTTGATAATTTTTAGCCAGAATAGTAATACATATATATTCGACTGGAAAGCAAAAAAAGAAATTGATTTTGGAAACTCAACCTTACTTTTTCCTTATTTCACAGGTACTGCGTTTGATTTTAATAGTGCAACAAAGCAAATTCATTTTGTTTTACCAATTTCAAATACTAGTCTTACCGAAAACACATTCATTCAACTTCAAAACATTCAGTTTGCACCTATTACAGATTCCGAATTAGGCGATTTAAACACAGAAAATATTCCAAATAGCATTCAAGACACCCTCATAATTAGCAAAAATAGAACTGCACTAAATGCTTTTTTACACCTAAATCCCATTATAAAACAAGGAAATAGCTATCAAAAAATAGTTTCCTTTTCTTACCAAATAATTAACAAGCCACAAAATCTTTTACTTACTCAAAAAATTCAACAAACCAATATCATATCGAACTCTATATTAGCATCTGGAAGTTGGTATCGTTTTTATGTAGAAAAGTCGGGTGTATACAAAATCTCAAAATCATTTTTGCAACAGTTAGGTGTTGATATTAACAAAACCGATCCGAGGAGAATTCATTTATTTGGAAACGGCGGAAAAATGCTTCCTTTATCAAATGCTGTAAATTATCAAAATGATTTAACCGAAAACGCCATACAGATTATAGGAGAGGCTGATGGCAGATTTGATGAGTCAGATTATATTTTATTTTATGCAGAAGGAGTTGATCAATACAATACTGAGAGTCAAACCAATCTAAACTTATACGACACTAAATCGTATTATTACATCAACATTTCGAATACAAACGGAAAAAGAATTCAACCTTTACAACAACCAACAGCAAGTGCCACGCTAAATGTAGATAATTTTGATGACCATCAATTTCACGAAATAGACCTTACCAACATTGCTCATGTAGGTCGACAATGGTTTGGAGAAGCATTTGAAATTAATCCTGAACAAGAATTCAAGTTTAGTTTCCCGAATATAGACACGAATTTTCCAGTCAAAATAAATGTAATTGTAGCTTCGGCAGCTTATAGCAGCTCTTCGTTTACCATAACCGCTAACAACCAAACATTTACCCCGCTATCTTTTTCTGCAATTACTGCCAATTCTGAAACGAAATTTTACAACCGCACACTTCCTTTAAACAGTACGTTTACTGGAGCAGAAAATACTATTATTAAATTAACCTATAACAATAATGGCGTACCAGGATCTAAAGGATACTTGGATCAAATAAATTTGGTTGCCAAACGAAAACTAATCGGATACGGAAAACAATTTATTTTTCAATACGATTTAGCCGAAAGCAGTACCGGAATCATCAATTACAACCTAAGCAACGCCCAAAATATTAGTCAGATTTGGGATATAACCGATATTTATAATGTTTCACAATTAGAAAATAACCAGCAAAATAATTTCAGTTTTAAAGCGGCTTTGGGTCAATCTAAAAAATACATCGCAATTGATGCAGCCGATTATTACACTCCTTTAAAAGAAAGCAATTCAAGAATACAAAATCAGGATATAAAAGGAACTATTTTTAAAAATGCCAGCGGAAATTTTCAAGACGTTGATTATGTCATCATCACACCTACTTTTTTGAAGACTCAAGCCGAAAAATTAGCTACTTTTCATCGAAATCATTCTAATTTAAATGTAAAAGTTTTAACTACCGAAAACATCTACACCGAATTTTCTTCAGGAAAACAAGACATTGCTGCCATTAGAAACTGCATTAAATACATTTACGAAAACGCCTCTTCGTCCGAAAAAAGAATTCGATATGTTAATTTATTTGGCGATGCTTCTTTTGATTATAAAAATAGAATCAGCAACAACAGTAATATTGTTCCTATTTATCATGCCTTAAATAGTACCACAACAGGAGAATCTTCTTTTGCTTCGGATGACTTTTTTGGTTTAATGGATACTAACGAAGGAAATATTACATCCTATTTTGGAGGAATTGACATCGCGGTCGGCAGAATGTTGGTTAACAATACCCAACAAGCAGAAGAAATGGTCAACAAAATAATAGAATACCACGACACCAAATCGCAAGGAAACTGGCGTAATAATTTTGTTCTCATAAGCGATGACTCCGACAAAGCGTCTGATGCTAGTTTGCAAACCCGACAAAATACATTAGCGGATAAAATCACCAGCGAAAAGCCCTTTTTTAATATTGATAAAATTTTCCTCGATGCCTATGTGCAAGAAGCATCGGCAGGTGGAGCACGTTATCCTAAAGCACGGACTGATATTTTTGATTCGTTCGAAAAAGGAGCACTTGTGTTTAATTATTTAGGACATGGTGGCGAAGACGGCTTAACCGGTGAACGAATTTGGGAAAAATCAGATGGGCAAAATTTAAAAAACCAATACAAATACCCTCTTTTTATAACCATTACCTGCGACTTTTCTCGTTTTGATGACCCCACACACCCCACGGCCGGTGAATATACGTATTGGAATCCAAAAGGAGGCGCCATTGCGATGTTGACAACTATCCGTTCTATTGGGCAGTATGCTGCTGAAAATTTCAATGATTTGCTTTCAGAAAAATTACTTTCTTATGGTTCTAGCCAATACAATTCTATTGCCGAATCACTTCGAATTTCAAAAAACACCACCCCTACTTCGTCTAGCAATGTTATTTTTTGCTTAGGCGATCCCGCTTTGATGCTTGCTATTCCACAACCGAAAATAGTTTTAACCAAAATTAACGACGCTCCCATTACAGGAAGTTTTGAAGATTTCAAATCGCTTTCAAAAATAAAAATAACTGGCATCATAACCGACGAAAACAATAATCCGATAACCAATTATAATGGCGAATTGGCTACTGCAATTTTCGACAAAAACACTACACAAACTACCTTAAACAATGACGGCTACAGTCCAGCCATGTCTTTTACCCAATTAGGCGAAACTATTTTTAGAGGAAATGCCTCGGTTACCAATGGCCAATTTGAATTTAATTTTGTTGTCCCTCGTGATATTCGTATTCCTCTAGGTAATGGAAAAATTTCTTTTTATAGCAAAAAAAGTCAGTCTTCAGAAAACCAAACAGGTTACAATACTGATATTAAGATTGGTGGAATTAACGAAAATGCACCTCAAGACAATATAAATCCGAAAGTGCAGTTATATATGAACGATGAAACGTTTGTTTCGGGAGGCATTACTAACGAGTCTCCATTTCTGATTGCGAATTTAGAAGATGAAAACGGTATAAATACTGCAAGCGGAATTGGCCATGATATTGTAGCAGTGCTCGACGGAGACAATAGCAACCCGTATATTTTAAACGATTATTACCAAACTAAATTAGACGACTACACACATGGCACACTTCGATTTCCCTTCCGCAATTTAGCACCCGGATTACACACGATTTCACTCACTGCTTGGGATGTATACAACAATCCGGTAACATCTGAAATTCAATTTATTGTGACTACCGATGACGGAATTACACTAAGCAAAGTACTAAACTACCCGAATCCATTTGTTAATTATACCGAATTTTGGTTTACACACAACCGCCCTTATGAACCTTTAGAAGTGCAAATTCAGGTAATGACCATAACCGGAAAAGTAGTTTGGACTAAAAATCAGGTAATTACAACCGAAGGTTTTTTATCTCGTGAAATTACTTGGAACGGTCGAGATGATTTTGGTGATAAAATTGGAAAAGGAGTGTATATTTACAAACTCACTGTAAAATCGAATGCGAGCAATCAAAAGGCAGAAAAAATCGAAAAACTTGTAATACTATAAATACTAACCAAAGCTAACAAACCAAACCTAACAAACCAACAATGAAAATGACAATGAAAAAATTAGCCATCGTTACCTTAATACTGGTAACGCAATTTATTAAAGCCCAAGAAAGACCTATTTCACCAGCTGTTCCTTTTTTATTAGTAGCTGCCGACGCGAGAGCTGCTGGTATGGGAGATAGTGGTGTGGCAACCGCTACCGATGCTTTTTCGCAACAATGGAATCCAGCCAAATATGCTTTTGCCGTAGAACAACAAGGTTTTTCAGTAAGTTACACTCCTTATTTAACCGATTTAGCCAACGATATCTCGTTAGGGCAAATCACCTATTATAATAAAATAAACGAAAGAAGTGCCTTTGCAGGAAGCTTTCGATATTTTGGTTTAGGCGATATTGAATTAAGACAAACCGGTGACCCAAATGAGCAATTTGTAACCGTATCTCCTAATGATTTTGCATTAGACGGCTCTTATACCTTAAAACTAAGCGAAACTTTCTCGATGGCCGTTGCCGGAAGATATGTGCGTTCGAACTTAAAAATCGCTTCTATTGATACCGACTCATCGCCTGCTAGTACTTTTGCGGTAGATGTAGCGGGTTTTTATCAATCCGAAGAAATTGCGTACCAAGACTTTAACGGCCGTTGGAGAGCTGGTTTCAATTTTCAAAATATGGGACCAAAAATTAGTTACGATAACCAAGATTTAAATTCTAATTTCATTCCAGCTAACATGCGTTTAGGTGGTGGTTTTGATTTTATTTTTGACGATTACAACAAACTAGCGGTAAATGTAGAATTCAGCAAATTAATGGTACCAACTCCAAAAGTAGGCATTAGCAGTGATGGAAGTTTTAATGGCGAAGACATGAATGGTGATGGTGTCGTTGACCAAACCGACTTTAACTTATCTGAAGAAGAATACCAATCAACTGGATGGTTTTCGGGTATGTTTAAATCTTTCTTAGATGCCCCAGATGGATTTAGTGAAGAATTAAAAGAAGTGGCCTACAGCGTAGGTGCCGAATACATGTACCAAGATGCTTTTGCCATGCGATTGGGATATTTTCACGAAAGTCCGCTTAAAGGTGCCAGACAATTTTTCTCACTTGGAGCCGGATTCAAATACAACGTTATTAAAGTAGACGTTTCTTATTTATTCTCCGCTTCAAAAGTGAGAAATCCACTGGAAAACACTTTACGTTTTTCTCTTACTTTTAATTTTGGAGACAAATATGAAGTATATTAGTAGTCACTAAACCGAATAAAAAAATAACAATCCAAATTTCGATTTACCGAAGTTTGGATTTTTTTTCCTTATAAAACAATGAAAAAACTATCCTTAATATCCGAATTCAAAATATACCAATCCATTGAGGAATTGCAACCCGAAACTCAAGCTTTATTGCAAAAAGCCATCGAGGCCCGAAAAAATGCCTACGCGCCTTACTCTAATTTTAAAGTAGGTGCCGCCATTTTGTTAGTAGACGGTACTATTATTATCGGTTCAAACCAAGAAAATGCCGCCTATCCTTCGGGATTATGCGCCGAAAGAGTAGCCATTTACCAAGCAGGCGCTTTATATCCTACCAAAAAAATAAAACAGATAGCCATTTCAGCAGGTTCTAGCAGTACCACTACTTCGGAACCGGTTCCTCCTTGTGGAGCTTGTCGCCAAGCCTTGGTTGAATACGAAATCAAACAAAATGAAAATATAGCTATTTTCTTTATGGGAGAGGTAGGAGAAATTATTGAATCAAAATCAATAAACAACCTATTACCTTTAATTTTTAACAAAAAACTGCTTTAATAAAACTAAAAATTACATATATTATTTTAGTTCTTAAACGGAATGTCCTATTTTTGCGGTTCGCAAATTTGTTTAAGTCCTAACTATTTTGCGAGATAGTTATTAATTGATACAACAATAAAACTTTAGCAAAAGAAAATTGAGATGAAAGAAGTTACAAAAGAAGTCTATTTGAAGTGGTACGAAGACATGCTACTTTGGAGAAAGTTTGAAGACAAACTTGCGGCATTATACATTCAACAAAAAATTAGAGGTTTTTTACATCTATATAATGGTCAAGAGGCAGTCTTAGCAGGAGCATTACATGCAATGGACTTAACTAAAGATAAAATGATTACGGCTTACCGAAATCACGTACAACCAATCGGAATGGGTGTTGACCCAAGAAGAGTAATGGCTGAACTTTTAGGAAAAGCAACAGGAACATCTAAAGGAATGGGTGGTTCTATGCACATTTTCTCAAAAGAGCACGGTTTTTACGGTGGTCACGGTATTGTTGGAGCTCAAATTCCGGTAGGAGCTGGAATGGCTTTTGCTGATAAATACTTCAATACTGGCGGTGTTACCTTAACTTATTTTGGTGATGGCGCTGCTCGTCAAGGTTCTTTACACGAAGCCTTCAACATGGCCATGTTATGGAAATTACCTGTTGTTTTTATTGTTGAAAATAACGGTTACGCAATGGGAACTTCGGTTGAAAGAAGTGCTAATCATACCGATATTTGGAAACTAGGTTTAGGATACGAAATGCCTTGTGGACCAGTTGACGGAATGAATCCAGTAAAAGTTGCCGAAGCAATGCACGAAGCAATTGATAGAGCGCGTCGTGGCGATGGACCAACTTTCTTAGAAATTAAAACGTACCGTTATAGAGGACACTCTATGTCGGATGCACAATTGTACCGTTCGAAAGAAGAAGTTGAAGAATACAAAAAAATAGATCCAATTACACAAGTTCTTGATGTAATTAAAGACCAAAAATACGCTACTACCGAAGAAATCGAAGCAATCGATCAACGCGTGAAAGATTTAGTAGAAGAGTGCGTTACATTTGCTGAAGAATCTCCATATCCAGAAATTCAACAATTATACGACGTGGTTTACGAACAAGAAAACTATCCATTTACACCTCATAAACTATAAAAAATTATGGCGATAAAAGTAACAATGCCTCGTTTGAGCGATACTATGACGGAAGGAACGGTAGCGACTTGGCTTAAAAAAGTAGGAGATAAAGTAAGCGAAGGAGATATCTTAGCCGAAATTGAAACCGACAAAGCAACAATGGAGTTCGAATCGTTTAACGAAGGAACTCTTTTACATATCGGAATTCAAGCAGGTGAAACAGCACCTGTAGATAGCTTATTGGCTATTATTGGTAAAGAAGGAGAAGATATCTCGGCTCTTTTAGCTGGTGGAGAGGCTCCTGAAGCACCTGCTGCTAAAGAAGAAGCTGCTCCTGCCGAAACAAAAACAGAAGCTCCAAAAACAGAAGCTCCAAAAGCGGATGCTCCAAAAGCAACTACCTCTTTACCTGAAGGCGTAATTGTGGTAACTATGCCAAGATTAAGCGATACCATGACCGAAGGTACTGTAGCAACTTGGTTGAAAAAAGTTGGTGATAAAGTAAATGAAGGAGATATCTTGGCCGAAATCGAAACAGATAAGGCAACAATGGAATTCGAATCGTTTAACGAAGGAACGCTATTGCATATCGGAATTGAAGAAGGAAACACAGCACCAGTAGATAGTTTATTAGCTATCATTGGACCTGCTGGAACAGATGTTTCGGGTGTTGCCGGAAACTATACTCCTGGAGCCGCTCCTGCAGCTGCACCAGAAAAAGAAGAGACAAAAGCATCAGAAGAAACTGTTTCTGCTGAAAAAGCTACTCCTGCTGCTAGCGAAACTAGCTCTAATGATGGGAAACGCATTTTAGCTTCTCCTTTAGCCAAAAAAATAGCATCAGATAAAGGAATTCAATTAAGCCAAGTAAAAGGTTCTGGAGAGAATGGACGTATCGTAAAAAGCGATATCGAAAACTTTACTCCTGCTGCTGCACAAGCTGCTCCTGCTGCTAAAGCAGATGCCGCTGCGCCTAAAGCATTCGTTCCTGCTGGAGAAGTAGTAACCGAAGAAATCAAAAATTCGCAAATGCGAAAAGTGATTGCTAAGCGTTTAGCTGAATCTTTATTTACGGCTCCTCATTACAACTTAGTTGTAGAAGTAAACATGGACGAAGCAATGCAATCTAGAGCAACTATTAATAGTATTCCAGACACTAAGGTTTCTTTTAATGACATGGTGATTAAAGCTTGTGCTTTGGCCTTGAAAAAACACCCAAAAATCAACTCACAATGGAAAGAGGACGCGATTACTATCAACCATCATGTTAGTATAGGAGTTGCAGTTGCAGTAGAAGATGGATTAGTAGTGCCTGTATTAAAATTTACAGATGCTATGAGTTTATCTCAAATTAGTGCAAGTGTTAAAGATTTGGCTGGAAAAGCTAAAAACAAAAAATTAACTCCTGCCGAAATGGAAGGTAGTACCTTTACCGTTTCTAACTTAGGAATGTTTGGTATCACCGAATTTAATTCGATTATCAACCAACCAAACTCTGCGATCCTTTCTGTAGGGGCAATTGTTGAGAAACCAGTAGTTAAAAATGGTCAAATTGTTGTGGGTAACACCATGATGTTATCACTTGCTTGTGACCACCGTACTATCGACGGAGCAACTGGAGCACAGTTTTTACAAACTTTAAAACAATATATCGAAAGCCCAGTTACCATGCTAGCTTAATTCGATATACCCAATAACCAAAAGGCCGATTTTGAAATTCAAAATCGGCCTTTTTATTTGTTCTTTTCTTCAATCCATTTGGACATATATTTGGTGCTTTTTAAAGTGTGATACTGCAACAATTCGCCCATAAAATTTTGCAACCGATGTTGTTTCTTATTGAGCATTAAAAACTTGATTTTTTCAGCAAAATCATCTTCAAATAAATTCATCAAATATCGTTTATTAATAATCGTAACTCCGTTTTCTTGCGACTCGATCCATAGCTTTTTATCTCCATATAGGCGTACTGCTTTTTCAGCAAAACATTCTGGGTTATCTTCCACAAAACCGTTCCATGGCAAATTTCCCTGCATCGATTCGGCACCAATAGAAGTGGTTACACTTGGCGTTCCACATTGCATGGACTCAATCAATTTACCTTTAATACCAGCACCAAATCGTAAAGGAGCCAAAACTACACGGGCATTTTTTACCACCTCTTTTGCATTTTCAGCCCGACCTTGAATCAAAAAACCTTGTTTTAAATCGTGTAATTGCATTACTTTTTGCGAAGGATAAGCACCATAAACATGCAATACAGCTTCTGGTATTTGTTGTTTAATTCTAGTCCAAATGGTTTCTTTCAAATATTGAACGGCATTCCAATTGGGTTCGTGGTAAAAATTTCCAATAAAAACAAAATCTTTTCTATTTTCAAAAAAAGGTAAATCACTTAAAACAGGAACCTCATTTTCTGTCAAAAGCAAAGGCAAATAGCATAACAGTTCTGTTGAAATTGCAACGATTTCGATCAACAATTCCATTTCATATTCAGAAATCATCAAAGACAAATCGCATCGTAAAATACTGGCAATTTCTCGTTTGGCTACTTCTTCTTGAAGTAAATCTGAAATTTGAAACACTCTTTTTTCTTTAAATGCTTTTTGCCTAGCCAAACGCAAACAATGCAAATCTTCGGTATCTAAAATTCGTAAAGCCTCCGGACAATTTTCGGCAACCCGCCATCCAAATTGTTCTTCAATCATAAAGCGATCAAATACAACTACTGTAGGATTTAATTCTTTTACAAAAAAATCAAAACTCGAACAATTTAAATGGACAGCCACTTTAGTTACATCGATTAAATTCAAATCGAACATAAACTCACTTTCTTGCGCAGGACTTGCAAAAGTAATTGCAAAACCTTGCTGTTGAAACAGGGAAATCAATTGTAACATTCTACCACCCGCCGCCGATGAATTTGGTTCGGGCCAAACGAATCCGATGATCAAAAGCTTTTGCTTGTTTTGCATTTTATTATAGAAATTAATATTTCACAAAATAAACCTATTCCAATTAAAAACCCAATATTTCATCAAGAAACCGTAATTTTGCACTACTTAAAAATGGCAAGATGTTAGGATTAAAATTAGCAACAGACCCACGTTGGGTAAACATAGTCGAATCAAATATTGAAGAAATATTGACCGATCATGCTTGGTGCGAACAAAAAGCAGCTTCTAACGCAATTAGTTTGATTACTCAAAATTCAGAAAAGGAAGCTTTGGTTACCGAACTATTGGTAATTGCCCGCGAAGAACTCGAACACTTACAAATGGTTCATGATTTAATCAAAAAAAAGGGAGTGCAATTGGGTCGCGAACGAAAAGACCATTATGTAAACGAACTTTTTAAATTCATGAAAAAAGACGGTAGCAGAAATGATGCTTTAATTGATCGCCTTTTATTTTCGGCCATGATTGAAGCTCGTAGTTGTGAACGTTTTAAAGTACTTTCGGAAAATATTGAAGATCCAGAATTAGCTAAATTTTATCGTGATTTGATGATTTCCGAAGCAGGGCATTATACTACTTTCTTAAACTTTGCTCGAAAATATACCGAAAAAATAGATGTCGAAAAACGTTGGAAAGAATGGATTGATTTTGAAACTTCCATCATCAGCAACTATGGTAAACAAGAAACGATTCACGGTTAAATACTTAATTTTCGTTACACTAATTTTCTACAAGCCTGAATAAAGGTATTTCCTTTTTCACTACATTTGTTAGTATTTTTCAGATAAAAATTTGTTTTTTTAGACTGAAATTTTAATCCAATCATTTTTGTTTAAAACTAATGAATACTAGCAAATCCAAATCGGTTTTTTTAAAAATTCTTAAATATTTAGGAATTATTCTAGTTCTTTTTTTCGCCTTTTTATTTAGTGCACCCTACATTTTTGCCGATAAAATAAAAGAGCAAATTAAAAAAACCGCCAATCAAAAATTAGATGCTACCTTAAATTACAAGGATGTGTCTGTTTCGTTTTTTGAACATTTTCCCTCATTAACTTTAACTTTAAGTGATTTAAAATTAAACGGGTCTGCTCCTTTCGAAAATGAAAACTTCATTTCTTCAAAAGATGTTTCTTTCGGAATTAGTGTTCCGAGTCTGTTTTTTAGCAAAACAGTTCAAATTGACGAAATATATTTATTGAATGCCGTCGTAAACGTAAAAGTAAATGAAAAAGGAGAAGCCAATTACAACATTTACAAATCGGAGAAAAAAAACCAAAAAGCCGATGAAAATGATGAGGATAATTCGTTAAAATTAAACCGAATTGAAATCATCAACAGTAAAATTGTCTACAATGATTTGTCAACAAAAATGCATTTAGACGCTTTTGGATTTGATTATATTGGAAAAGGCGATTTAAGTAATGCTATTTTCGACTTGCATTCGAAAGCGAAAATCCAGAAATTAAACATCATTTACGAAAATGAACCTTATTTAATGAATAAAAAAATTGATGCCGATTTGATTACTAAAATCAACATCAATTCGCTTGCCTTTTTATTCGAACAAAACAACTTAAAAATCAATCAATTAATTGTTGACTTTAAAGGGAAATTTGAAATTCTGAAAGAAGGTTACAACATGGATTTTAATGTTAAATCGAATAATAGCGATTTATACGATGTATTTACTGCATTACCTCCAAATTACATTAAATGGCTTTCTAAAACAGAGCTTAAAGGACAAACTGATTTGTGGTTAAAACTCAAAGGAAAATACATCAGTTCACAAAATATTGCACCCGATTTTGACTTAGACATGCAAGTAAAAAACGGTTTCGTCAATTATAATAAAAGCGCCTTTCCTGTTTCTAATTTGAATATGGATTTCCACACTCAAATACCGAGTTTAAATCCAGAACTAGCCGTGATAAATGCTAAAAAACTTGATTTAAACATTCAAAAAAACTACATCAAATCTATATTTACAATTAAAGGAATATCAAATCCTGACATCAATTTAAAACTGCACAGTAAAATTGATTTACAAAAACTTTCCGAAGCACTAGGAATTCCTGAAATTACGCTAAAAGGAAATTTAATAGCCGATGTAGATGCCAATGGAATTTACAATCTGGAAGAAAAAAAACTCCCTATTACAAAAGGCACTATTCAATTATCAAATGGATTTTTAAAAACAAAATACTACCCAAATCCTATTACCGATATTAATTTAAACACAACTATTGTAAATCAAAAAGGAACTTTTGAAGACCTACAAGTAGACATTCATCCTGCTGAATTAACTTTCGAAGGAAATCCTTTTTTTATTGATGCAGCCTTATCCAATTTTGATAATCTAACTTATGATATAAAAGCAAAAGGAATTTTAGATGTTGCTAAAATATACCAGGTTTTTTCGTCAGAAGGACTTGATTTAGACGGTTACATTAATGCCGATTTGGTTTTAAAAGGAAATCAAAACGATGCCGAAAATGGTCGATACAGCAAATTGTACAACAAAGGAACATTAGAACTAAAAAACATCGGCATTACTTCGGAATATTTACCGCAAAAATTCATTATTCAACACGGGATTTTCAAGATTAACCAAGACAAAATGCGATTTAAAAATTTCACAGCATCTTATGGCAAATCGGATTTTACAATGAATGGTTATATGCAAAATGTATTTAATTATGCTACTACCAAAACCGGTGTGCTGAAAGGTAATTTTATTTTAAATTCTAATTATCTTTACGTTAATGAATTTATGTCCGAAACTACAATAACGAACACTTCTGAAGTTTCAAACACCAATAGCAAAGATGAACTTAAAACAGAACAAATTGTGCAAACGGGTGTTGTCATAGTACCTAAAAATCTTAATTTAAATATTAAGGCGCTTATTAAAAAAACCAATTTTAACGATTTAATTTTTAATAATACCAATGGTTCCATTTATTTAAATAATGGCAAAGCTACTCTTCAAAATACAACGTTTGATATTATCAACTGCAAAGTTGGAATAAATGCCACTTACGAACCTAAAAACCTAAAGACGGCGCGATTTGGATTTGATTTAAAAGCAGATGAATTTGACATCAAAAAAGCCTATAATGAAATAACAATGTTTAAAGAAATGGCAAGCGCCGCTGAAAAAGCAGAAGGAATTGTATCATTAAATTACCAATTAAAAGGAAGAGTTAACGACAAAATGGAACCCGTTTATCCTTCACTACAAGGAGGAGGCATTTTGTCTGTAAAAGACATTAAAATAAAAGGTTTGAAGATGTTTAATGCCGTTTCAAGTAAAACAAATAAAGAAGGAATAAAAAACCCCGAATTATCCAAAGTTGATATAAAAAGTAGCATTAAAAATAACATCATTACCATTGAGCGATTTAAATTCAAATTTGCGGGATTCAGACCTAGAATAGAAGGAACAACTAGTTTAGATGGTCGATTAAACATTAAAATGCGTTTAGGTTTACCTCCATTAGGCATAATTGGGATTCCTCTTACCGTAACGGGAACTAAGAATAATCCCAAGGTTAAAATTGGAAAAAAAACGGATGAAATAGAGGAAACCGAAGATCAGGAACCTTAAATAAAATCACATGAAACCACAAGTACGACATGCATTATACTCTATATTATTTTGCGCAAGTAGTTTGGCACAAAAAAAAGAACATAAAATTTCATTTAGGGATTCTCTCGACCATGCCATCGATTTAAGCGATTTTTTAATCAATGCTCATGGTTTCGTACCGCTTATTTCTCCAATTACAGAACCTGCCGTTGGATTTGGAGTTGCAGTGGCACCCATATTTATTGAAAAGTCAAAATATCAAATGACTGATGAATCAGGAAAACCTATTTACAGTCCACCAACCTTAAATGCAGTGGTTGGCGGGTATACCTCCAATCATTCTCAATTTTATGGCTATGGAAGAATGGGTAATTTAATGAAAGGGAACTTGCGATATAAATTTATGGCGGGTTATGGCGACATAAATATGAAGTATTTCCCTAACGAAACAATTTTAAAAGATAGGGAAATCGAGTTAAACATGAAACAAATACCTGTTTATTTAGAAGCTACTTATCGCATTAAAAAAAGTCCATTCTACGTAGGTGGTTCTTATTTATTCCGAAAGAATAAAGTCAGTTTTGTTAATTTAGATTTACCCTTTGAATTACCTCCTTCACTCGATCCAAAATTTTTAGACGGAATTAATTCCGGTTTAGGTGTGGTTTTACAATACGACAATCTAGACAATACTTTATCCCCTACAAAAGGGACCAGAATCAATACACATTTCAATTTTTACGGAGAATATTTGGGTGGTGATTTTAACTACCAAGGTGGATCAGCCTTTTGGATGTACATGCATCCACTGGGAAAAAAATGGTTTAGTTCATTTAGAGTATTGGGACAATTTGCTAGTAAAGAAGTTCCTTTTTATTATAAACCCTTTATACAACTGAGAGGAACTCCAACCAAACGTTATCAAGGATTACAAACTATAGAGATTGAAACCGAAGAACGTTGGAATTTATATAAAAGATGGAGCTTGATTTTTTTCACGGGAATGGGAAAAGCCTTTGAAGACAATGAAAACACAGATAACACCAAAATAGTTTGGAATGCGGGTAGCGGTTTCCGATATTTAATTGCTAGAAAATTTGGTCTTCAAATGGGTTTAGATGTTGCTCGCGGACCTGAGCAATTTGCCTATTATATCGTATTTGGCTACTCTTGGATGCGTAATTAAAATCATATTGTAAACTCTTTTAATTACTAGTCAATATCTTACTGAAATACCAATGCTTCTACTTAAAAGAAATTCATAAACTCCTTTTAAAAGAATATCCAGAAATTAAAACGGTTTACTTCTTAAGTCAAAAATTGCGTAACATCTACAACAATAATACTGATAAAGCAATAGCTATTACCAAATTAGCACACTGGTATAACGATGTAGAGCATTTAGGAATCAAAAATTTTAATACGATAATGAATACCATTAAAATCAATTACAATTCTATTTTGAATTATTTTGATAATAGAAGCACAAATGCTTCTGCAGAAATGAAATTCATGAACTCCTTTGAAAGTAAATTAAAAGAATTTGAATAATCTTTCAATGCTAAAATAAAAGCATTCAGAAATCAATTTAGAGGAGTTAGAAAAGTAGATTTCTTACTTTTTAGACTTACTAAATTATTTGCCTAATCCCCAAGTTTTGTTCTTGATCCTGAAATACCAATGCTTCGGCTGAAATAACTTTCTACATTAAACCATACAAAGGGTTATAAAAACAAAAAACCCTGTTTCATACGAAACAGGGTTTTAGAAGAATCTGAAATGATTTCAGATTAAAGAAAGGCGACG
>NZ_JAEHFV010000008.1 GCF_016522065.1 Flavobacterium agrisoli
AAAATTCAGGTGTTATTATTTGATAATAAAAATACGAAAAATAGTATTAAAATAAAAATAAAACACCTGCTAATTGAGCCCCTAAACCCTTAACTTAATGACATTGCGCTCGCGCCAGCGGGGGCGATAGTGAATATGACTTTGACACAAGCAGAATTTTAAGTGCAATGGTTATTTTCTGACCTAATCCCATTACACTTATTTTTATAATTTTATTACATTTAACTTTTTTGGTTACTCACTTTTTCTTTACGAATGACTTTATTGTTTTTTTCATCGTACAAAGCATCTTCAATTTCTTGACCCGTTTTGCTGAAAATTTTGATTTTGGGTTCCTCATGTGTTCCCGTTATTACAATTGGGAAACCAATTAAGCCAAAAGGTGGCAATCCTAGTCGCATCCTTAAATCTAAAAGGCCATCAAAACTCGTGGTTCCTTTTATGGTGGGTCTGAATACAGCCACTTTGAATGTAAAAGGTTCAATATAAATTAAATTATTATCAATACTGGATTTGATGTCTATGCCTTCGATTCGCGGATTATCTAAATCTTTTTGTCCCGTTTTTGAACTTATTCCGTCAAACAATTTCAAACCTTTTATCTGTACATCACGTAAATTAATGGTTCCTGCTCCCTCCAGCGATGCATAAATGGGTCCCATATTTCGGTCTAAATCTCCTTTAATTTTATAATCGATACCGACAATCCCTTTTGCTTTTTCGGCAACCGTAACCATGTCGTGAAACATGGGTATCTCATTATAGGCTTTTTGTACACTAAAATCTTTAGCTGTAAAATGGGCATCAAAATGTGCTGCCGTTGGCGATTCATCTTTATAGGACGCATTGATTCCTAAAATACAATCGATAACGGAAAGTGTCGTATTTTCTAAATAAAAATTACCTTTAGACATTCCTATTTTTCCCGAAAGATTATTGAAGATAAGCTTATTGTACTCTACTTTATTTACGGTTGCGGCAAGACTTACGTCTAAATTTCTAGGAATACTAACAACGCCACTCGATTTTGGATGATCTTCTTTGGCATATTCCACTTCAATATTTCGGTCTTTATTTTCGCCTTTTTCAAGCGCCATAAATTCATCAACATTAATCAGATTTGATTTCATATTAAAACTTCCGCTCAATGTCCCATTTGATTCTAAAAAATAATTAATAGTGTTGAGCAGATACCCATTTATGTCAAAATCTGATTTTCCATAGGAAGCATCAAATTTTTCAAACCACATTTTTTCATTCTGAAAACGGAAATTTCCCTGTTTGATGTAAAAAGCCTTTGGAAAAAGTTCTGAGGTCGCTTTGATATTTTTTAAGAGAATCGTACCTCGGTTATCTAATTTATCATATTGGCCAGTCGTTGCATAACTTTGTCTTCCTTTCAGGGAGAGATCTGCTTTGGCATACCCTTTAATATCAAGCCCTTTTTGAGAGAATACTTTATAGATATTACCAACATTCAGTTCTCCTTTTATTTTAGCATTGTAAAACAAATCATTAAAGTCAGAAACAGTTGCATTAACATATACTGGATTTTTCTCGAAAACGAATGAAGCTGGTGTAACGGCAACATATAAATCTTTAAACGTTCCTGTTTTATTAAATACATTGGCGACAAAAGTAATGTTAGTAATTGGGTTCGGATACGAATCGGTTTTTAGCCAACCATTTTGTAATGAAATGCCTCCTTTGGTTTTTGGAAACAATTTTTTGGACGTACTAAACGTTCCTTTGGCTTGAATATCCGTTTTTAGAATTCCTTTTATATCCATGGTATTTAAACCGATTGCAGCATCCAAAGTGGCCAAGTCCAAAGCTCCTTTTATATTCGTATCGACTGTCATTTCACTGAGGCCTCTGCTGCGTAAATAAGCGGTAAAATAATCTTTTTCACCCACTTTAAGTTTCAATGTTTTTAAATTAACCAACAATTTTTCGGGATCAAGCGAAGGCAAAATAGCATTAAGATTCATCTGGAAATCGGTCAGCGGAGCTGGAGCCTTTTCATAATTTATAGACCCATCATTGACTTTTAAATTAAATGCTAAGTTGGGTTTTAGATTTTTAGAGACATTATAATCTCCTTTAAAAGTAAATAATAAATCACTTTTTCCAGAGATTTCGGTTTTTTCTAACCAAGTTAAATACTCAGGTGGCATTACGGATAAGAGGTCTTTAACCGTAGTATTTTTAGAAGCGGCTTTTATATCGATTTTGTAGCCATCCCTCAAGATCGTAAATAATCCCGTGAATGTTAATGGCAGTTTATTAATTTGAAGTTCATTTTTTTGAAGAATAAACGAAAGCGCATCTGTATTGATTCGTGTAATTAAATCAGCATGTACTTTCTTTTTCCTTAGATAAGCTGTTCTATTGTAATAAAAATCGACATTATCTATATCGGCATCTGTGTTTAAATCGAAAATATCCTCGCTTAGATTTCCTTTTCCGATATAATTAAACCCTTTAGCATCCACGAATATTTTTGCCGAACGGTCGTTGTATTTTACATGACAATCCTCTAAATCAATACGTTCTAGACGAATTGCGGTTCCTTTTTCAGTCGTTTCTTCATTTTTTCTGTTTTCGGGTGCTATATAAATGTTGTAGTTGGCTTCCCCTTTTTGGTTCACCAATATATTTACCTGGGCTTTAGAAACATATAATTTATTGATTTTCACTTCATTGTCAAAAATCAATCTCTTTAGATTAATACCAAATGCAACTTGTTCTGCCTTTATTAAAGTATCCTTGCGGAAAGGAGCTGAACCGGTAAGAGTTAAATCTTCTAATGAAACGGTTAACGCCGGAAAATGAGTGAAAAATGAAAGTTTAGATTTTGAAAAATCCATTTTGGTATCTAAACGTTCGTTTGCAATTTTTTTTACTTCAGAAGCTATTTTTCCTGGGAAAAGTATCGGAAGCAAAAATAATAATAGCAAAATAGCAGCAACCGTAATTCCGATTCCTTTGAGTGTTTTGACTATCCTATTTTTGGAATTATAATTCATTTCCTATGCCTTTGAGGATTGTATATTAACTTACATAAACTTAAACCGGAAATAAAGATTACGCCTTATATAACTTTTATGGAAGTTTATAAAATTTGCATTGTATTCTTGTAAAAAAAGCGGTTATTGTAAATCGTGTTAAATTACTAAGCAATTCATTTGATTTTATTCACGAGCGAGACGCTCGCGCCCAATGTCATTAAGTTAAGAAATAGAAATACAGTTTGTCATTTCGACCAACGGGAGAAATCACATCAAGTAAGCACATTATGAGATTTAGCTTCGCTGAACTAGCGTTTCTCCTTCGTCGGAATGACAAGCGTTGAGGATACTTTTGGGCTTAACTTAATGGCATTGCGCTCGCGCTGGTTTAAGGGAACTTGTGCCTAGCAGTAAAGAAAATCACTGTAAAATCATCCCACAATAAAAGAGGACTTAAATCCACTTGTAATCCTTAAAACTCAATTTTCGAAATCCCCATAAAAATACAGCGGTTTAGTTTATCCTGAGCTTGCCGAAGGGTTCAACCGAGGTTTCATTGCTTCGCCAGTTCGCTTCGCTCGGGTGTGCGTGCTCCACACGCAACGAAACCTTAGCTGTTAGCGGTAGTCATTATAAATATCTCTCAATTGCTTTATATTTTATACCATCTTCAAATAGCTCAGATATATTTTTTTTAAACTTTATTTCATTTTCATCTATTTCCAATATGTATGGCTTTACCCATTCAATTTCTTCAAAAGAAAAGCCATATCTAAGAAGCCATATCTCGACAATATCGTTTGTGCCGTTTCTAATATAATTAGCAAGTGACAGCGCTTTTAAGTTGGAAGTTCTACTATAATATAATTCAAAAGCTGCCGAAAGTGGATCTTTTAATGATAGCGAAAGAACTTTATCTATGTAATCATATGTATCGTAAATTAATAAGTCAAAATCAATTTCAGTTACACTTTTATAGCCAAATAATGGAATTGGAACCTGAAATCGGCTATTAGGTAATGTTTCTGCTATACAAGAAAATTTGATCTGTTTATTCGCTAATTGACTATGATATTCCTTTCGAGATATTTTTCCATTTTTTAAATCTCTTCTTAACCCTCGTCTAAAATCACGTTCGGATAAGTAAGAATATCGTAACGATACTATCTCAGAAAAAGACTTTCCTTGAATATGCCAAAGTAAAATAGGAATTGCTGTGTCAAGTACAGATATTTCACCTCTAGTTAGTTCTGTTCTACGTAAGTGACTGATGAAGATGTTAGCTAAACAGCGTCGAATTTGCCTGCGAATATCAATTGAAAGATCATGATAAGCACGTCCGCTTAAAGGAATGCCTTTAGAGTCAATAAATGAGGAAAGAATAAATTCGATGTCTTGATCTAAGTTTGTTGAATTTAGACGTGAAACTTGCTCACTTGTTAGGTTTAAATTGTTGTCAAATGAATCATTTTTAATTGCGTTTATAATATCGATAAAATCCTCGTCAACATTTTCAGTTGTGCTATCAAGAATTGATTCAGTTTCCAAATATGAGTCTGATTTAAGTCTTTCTATAAACCTGTTTTTATTTGCGCTATTAATAATTACATAACCATAATCATAATTATTGATTAACTTACTTGTCCTACCAGCTCTTCCTATTAAATTTTTTAAGCTTAATTTCTTTTGGTCTTCGCTACCTGTAAATCGAAAGTTATTAATCCACACAAGATCAAATGGCATATTAATTCCCTGAATGAGAGTTGAAGTTGAAAAGCATATTTGTGCGTGGTTTTCGTTTACAAACCTTTCTATAATTGTTCTAGCTTTCAATGGGATTGATCCGTGATGTATTACGATGCCAACGCGCATCAAAAACAACATAAGAGATTTTTTCTCTTGATTTTCACCAAAATAATTTTTTAATTCATTTATATGTTCTAATGCCTTTGGATCAGTAATTTCCTTGCAAAGTGCAATGTATTTTGCATATGTTTCTAGAAACGTTTCATCATAGATTTTTGACTTTGCAATATAGATTAGGGCAGTTTTTCCATTAGAAATTGAATCAGAAATAATATCGCCAGAATATTCTAATTTACCTCGGGATTGGTCATCATAAGGTGAAAAATATTTAAAAGTATCATTTCGATGTTCGATAAATATTTTTCCCACTGCTTTTTGGTCATAAGCTTCATAATCACCATTTTGGAGATTGTGTTTTTGTAATTGTGCCTCTGGATTTATAACAAATGGATGTGTAAACACTTTTTTTACATTAGGAAATTTTTTATCAATTCTCCTTACCAAAGAATCAAACTTCATCCCTCGAATCCCTTCCTCAGATAGCTGAGCTTCATCAAAAAGTACTAACTGTAGATTGATTTTTTCTTGATACTTAAAAAGTTCATCGCCACGCTCTGGCGTGATAATAAATATTCTCCTAATTGTTTTGCGAATATTGACAAAATCAATAAAAGGTAAAACTAGGATTTCGTTTGCTACTAAATCCTGAATTTTAATCAGATATTCTGAAAGTAAGGCACGAGAAGGTACGACTATTATAATGTCACCTTTTATATCTTTTATAAGTTCTTGAAATAAGTATGACTTGCCTGCACTAGTTGGCGCCGAAAAAGAAAAATTATCAAATTTTTGGATGGAATTAAATGCGTCTGCTTGGACTGGTGTAAAGTATCTGCCTGTTTGCTCAAATATTGAGTTAGCATAATCCCAGTAAATTTGATCAAAAAAAGTTTGAGGTTCAGTTGTTTTGTAAAAGAGCCCCATTAAAAACATAAGCTTTTTTCAAAATATTGAAATTGTTCGGGGGCAAATTTTTTAATATAAGCAAGAGTTTCAAGATGATCAGAATTTATAGGTCCTTCAACGTGAAATTCATTAAGAATGTGAGTTACCAAACTATTATCTAATTGTCCAATGGAAAGTGATTTGTTTAACATATTTCAACTGCAATTAAGTAAAGCTCGTTATGTTTTATCAATTCATCGATAATATCTGATTCCAACGCATTTTTAAAAATTGTATCAATGTCTTTTGCATTGAAAGAAAAGGCGGCTGCGTATCCTCTCATTCCAGCCAATATATTTTTTTCACATTCATCATCCATAAATGGTCTAAATGTTTGCACTTCAGCAATTTCTTTTTTTAAAGTTATAAACTCACCAATTTGATCTAATGCTATTGCTCGAGGTGTACCATCTAAGCTAAACTTAGCCTCTCCAAATACTAAAAATCTTTTTGCGCTTAATGTGTGAAAGTCAAACCCTGGATTTCCTGACACTTTTTCTTTTAATAGTTCAGCTAAAGGAATTTTAATATGAGAGAAATTTGTTTCAAGTGCACTTTGTCCAGCATAAGAAACAATATATTCTCCAATATCCTCATTTACGGTTGAAGTCATTCCTGCAATAATTTGGTTTACAATTTTATCAATTGTTCTTTCTGAAGTCGCACGAAAAATCTCTTGTGAAAGCGCGTCTAATTTATCAATCCAGCTTGTGTCTGCAATAGTTTCATGAATTTCGTCGACAATACTTTTCAAATTAGTAATCTGGACATGGATACAATTTACATCACATGTACTAGAAGAAAAATCTCTGTAAGTAGATACTGGTTTATTAATTAATTTCAAAATGTGCTAATTTTATACAATATTGTCAATTTAAAAGTTAGTTCCTATTTTATATATACTATTTTTCTATGGTACGGTATGATTACCACTAACGTCAGACTGTGAAAAAACACCACCGACTGCAAAACAAATATAGATTTTTATTTATCTCATAGGGATAAAAATCGTATATTTTAGCTATGCAACCTATTCAAGGAATTTCCCGTCATCAGCTCCAGCTGGTCAGTTTAGAAGATAGCATTACAGCTACTAATCCGGTGCGTTTTATCGATGCTTTTGTCCATGTTATAGACCTTGAAAAAACAGGTTTTCAGCCCAAAGTTTTAAAACATAAGGGCCGACCAAGTTTGGAGTTACCTAAAAAATAACATCGCTTAAAAGTCTCTTATCTGACTTAAAACAGGCTGTTTTTAGATTTCTTTTTATGAAAGCCGAAACTTTACTGCAAAAATAAACCTCCTTTAAATCACTTTAAAAGAGGTTGTGTTTATGTTTTTTTCTAAAATTTATTTTTTTAGGAGGTTTTTTTGCAACAGCTACGTGTGTTGTGCGATCGTAGTTTTATTTATTCCAATTTTCAATTTTATTTTGTTAAATTGATATTATGAAATTTCTATAATGAAACAATCCCGCACCTTGTTCTAACATACCGTCATTATCAATTTGTTCAAACGCATCTTTAATTTCTTGTATAATTGAAGTTTGTATATTTAAATCAAAATGAGAAGGTAATATTTTTTTAATCGGCAAATATACCACTTTGTCAATTGAGTTTTTGTATGTTTTTGGGTCACTGGTTGGAAAAAAGGCGGTTAATTTACCTTTATAGATTAAATCTCCTGAATATAAATACTCTTTTTCCTTTTCATATAGACATATATGACCTGGTGCGTGTCCTGGCGTATGAATGATTTGAATTGTACGATTTCCTAATTCTATAATATCATTGTCTTTTAATATTTTAGTTGGTTTTCCTTGAAATATCTCATAATCATCTATATTGAAATCTAATGGAAATTCACAAGGTTCTTCTATTAAAAGATTTTTGATAAAGTCCAAAGGCAAAGGGAAATTTCCATTAATCCAATCTTCTTCATTTTCGTGAATATAAAAATTGTCAAAATATTTTAGTCCACCAATATGGTCATAATGAGTATGTGTTGGAATTACTATTAGTGGTTTTGTTGCGAATTTATCCACAACTGCTTTAATATTTTTGACTCCCAATCCCGTGTCAATTAATAAACTATTTGTTGTTCCGTTTAACAAATAACAATGTGTTTCTTCCCAATGTTTATATTCGCTAATAACATAAGTTTTATTATCAACTTCTTCTACAGTAAACCAATCGTCTTTAATTAAATTCATATCTTTTTTTGCGGTTTTTTGACTATGTCGCATAACGTCAGACTGTGAAAAAACGTCACCGCCTGCAAAACAAATATAGATTTTTATTTATCTCATAGGGATAAAAATCGTATATTTTAGCTATGCAACATATCCAAGGAATTTCCCGTCATCAGCTCCAGATGGTCAGTTTAGAAGATAACATTACAGCTACTAATCAGGTGCGATTTATCGATGTTTTTGTCCATGTTATAGACCTTGAAAAAACAGGTTTTCAGCCCAAAGTTTTAAAACATGAGGGGCGACCAAGTTTGGAGTTACCTAAAAAATAACATCGCTTAAAAGCCGTTTGTCTGACTTAATTCAGGCTGTTTTTAGTATTCTTTTTTTGAAAACCGAAACTTTACTGCAAAAATAAACCTCCTTTAAATCGCTTTAAAAGAGGTTGTGTCTTATGTTTTTTTTTAAAATTTATTTTTTAGGAGGGTTGTGCAACAGCTACCCTTGTTACCTGCCGCTTTTTTTTGCTCATAAATAAATATATTTGCAATCATTAAATAATAAAAACAATATGAACCGTAAAAGTTGTCTACCACCTCCAATCGTTTAATATTTCTTTTCGTCAAAGAAGTGTAGCCTAATTTTTTAATTAGCTTTTTTGCTATGCTTTATTTTCAATTAAATATTAACAATTATAAGGCTTGTTCTATTTTAGGACAAGTAAGACAATTTTATGAAAAAAACATATTTGTTATTACACATTGCTGTAATACTGGCTGGATTTACAGGAGTTTTTGGAAAACTCATCACTTTGAATGAAGGATTATTAACTTGGTACAGAGTTTTCTTCTCTTCAATTTTTCTATTTATAATTTTAAAGCTGTTTAAGTTTAGTAATCATTTAAGTTCTAAAGAAAAATTAAAAATTTCAAAAGTTGGACTACTTATTACTATTCATTGGGTATTTTTCTATGCAAGTATAAAGTATTCAAATATTTCAGTTGGAGTCGTTTGCTATAGTCTCACAAGCTTTTTTACGGCACTTTTTAAACCAATTATTGACAGAAAACGATTTGTAATTTCCGAAATTTTGTTGAGTTGTATAACATTGTTGGGGATTAGTTTAATATTTCACTTTGACGCTTCCTATCAGTTGGGAATTTTGTTTGGTATTGTTTCTTCCGCTTTTGCGGCACTTTATACAATTTACAACGAACGATTGGCAACTATTTACGATAGTAAAATTATTAATTATTATCAGATGATTGGAGGAACTTTTGGTCTAGGAGCTTTACTTCCTATTTATTTACATTTTTTTCCTTCGGAAAGTATAATTCCTAGTTTGAAAGATACTTTATATTTGATACTTTTATCCGTTTTTTGTACAGTTGCGCTTTATGTGTCGGTTACAGAAGTATTAAAAAAAATTCCCGCTTTTACTGTTAATTTGTCATTTAATCTCGAACCAATTTATGCTATCATTATTGCATTTTTATTTTTTGATGAAGGCAAAGAGGTGAATTATTCGTTTTATGCTGGTTTATTTTTTGTAATGCTTTCAGTTATATTACAGTCAATATTTTCAGTTAGAAAAAGGAAATAGAGCTATCTTTTAAAAATAAAAGGGTACAAGTTTTTTTCAGCTTGTGCCCTTTTTTTGTTTCTGATTTGAACTCGATTTTTTACTATTTCTGCTAACGGCTGTTACCAGTAGTTTTTTTATTTATGAGTCTTGTAAAATATCCATAAAATCAAATTCGTGGATTAGTACAATTGTATGTCCGGTTTTTCTTAATTCTAAAGCTTTTTCTACTTTTCTACCATAACAAGCAAATGCCCAAGCTTGATTTCCATTGTCTCCAACGATTAAATAATCAGTTTCTTTAGTGACACTTTTTGTCGGATTTCCACCTAGGTCTTTAATTTGTTTTTCTATTGTTGAACGATTTCCACTTTTTAGAATTCCAGTAATACAAAATGTTTTATTTTTTATTTCAATATTCGGTTCACTTGTACAATGTCCTGTAATATTAATATCTTTTGTCTCTTCGTTTATTTTTCTACTGATTTCTTCATTTTGTATAATCACGAATTGCTTTAAGTATGCTTTTAAAACTAATTTTTCTTCTTCATCAATTTTTCCATCAGCAACAATTGATAAAATTAGACTTCTGATTTCATCATATGGATAATACGAGTTTAAATGTGTATTTCCATCTAACCATTTTTCAAGTGCAAAAATTTCTTTTTCATCGACAGTTCCATCCGCAAGTATTCCATGGCAAATTCCT
The DNA here is from genome assembly GCF_016522065.1 of Flavobacterium agrisoli. GTDB lineage: Bacteria > Bacteroidota > Bacteroidia > Flavobacteriales > Flavobacteriaceae > Flavobacterium > Flavobacterium agrisoli. The sequence continues at coordinate 10,305 of NZ_JAEHFV010000008.1, forward strand.
TGAAGTAATTGTAAATCTGATGTAACTGTATTGTAATAGTAATTGTCGCCTTCGTATTTTTGACACAACCAATATAAATCTTCAATACTTTCTTTGCTATCAATATTTTGAGATGCAGTTTGATAAATAATAGCCATGAATTCTTTAAAAGGATTTCTGTTTATTAAATCATGATGATTTTCAGCCCATTGTTTAAGTTCTTCCAATTCTGTTTGGTTAACAGTTTCATTTGCAATCAGTCCTAATAAGATTCCTTTTAAAGAATTAATCGCTTTGTCTGCTCTACTTTTGGAAGTAAAAACATCCATTTGTTTTTGGCTTATTTCACTCATTTTTTTGATTTTTAGTTGTTAAATTCTCTTCGGTTTTTCAAAATTACAACTAACTTCTGCAAAATACTTATTTTTTCAGGCTTATAACTCTCTATAGCAAGAAAAGCCTAAAAATTGAGCTGCAATTTAAAAAGAAAATCCTTTAGGGTTTTGCGTATTAGCATTAATAAAGGGACGAGTTGTTAACAAGGGGCAACGATATAACTACGAAAAACATTAGACAAAATAAATTCAAATGATATGAATAGAATCCTATTTTGCCTACAATCATTGCCTTAAAACGCCTACAACAGTAACGTTGCTCTTTCAATATCGGATGTGAATTTCGAATTACACTCCCTTATTTTGCGTATATCTCCAAAATCGGTATACAAAATAGTGATAAAATAAAAAACCCAAGCCTTTCGGACTTGAGTTTGTAATTGGTGGAGAATACCGGATTCGAACCGGTCGCCTCTACGCTGCCAGCGTAGCGCTCTAGCCAAATGAGCTAATCCCCCATTGCGAGAGCAAATTAATGCAATTAATTCCCAAAAAACAAATTTCTATTCGCTTTGCAATGATTATTTTTCAAAACCGTAACTTTACCCTTAAAATTTTCAATATGAGTACAGCCTCCACGAGCGGATCCATTCAAACGGCTATTCACAATTCTATCGCTACGGTTACTTTTTATCATCCATTGGGGAATTCTTTTCCCGCTGCCTTGCTGCAAAAATTGGCGAGTGAATTTGATGACTTGAGTCAGAATGCTGCCGTAAAAGTAATTGTTTTGCAAAGTAAAGGCGCTACGGTTTTTTGTGCAGGAGCTTCTTTTGATGAATTACTTGCTGTCAAAAATGAGGAAGAAGGGAAGGTCTTTTTTTCGGGATTTGCACACCTGATTTTAGCGATGATTTCGTGTTCTAAAATTATAATTGGTCGGGTGCAAGCTAAAGCAGTGGGCGGTGGAGTAGGTATCATTGCAGCCTGCGATTATGTAGTCGCGGCTTCGGAAAGCAGTCTGAAATTATCGGAATTGAGTATCGGAATTGGGCCTTTTGTAATTGAACCGGTGGTTTCATACAAAATCGGAAAAACCAATTTTGCGAAAATGTGTCTCGAAGCCAAACAGTGGCACACTGCCGATTGGGCACAGCAAAACGGATTGTTTTCTAAAGTAGTAGCCAAAGAACAAGTAGATGATGCGGTGCTGCAACTGGCAAACGAATTGGCTTCGTTTAATCCAGAAGCCTTGTTTGAAATAAAAAAAATAATTTGGAACGAAACCCATCACTGGAAAGAATTGCTTTTTGAACGGGCAAAAATTTCGGGTCAATTGGTTTTGTCTGATTTTACTAAAAACGCTTTGCTAGCATTCAAAAAGTAATAATAGCGCCAGTAAAACAACTAGAAAATGGCATCGGTAGGCAAATTCGAGTCGTTTTTCATATCTATTGCTTAAATTTGCCTATTCAAATAAAGTTACAATGACAAAAATCCGAATTACCAAACAATTCAGTTTCGAAACAGGTCACGCCTTATATGGTTATGATGGCAAGTGTAAAAATGTGCACGGTCACAGCTACAAATTATCGGTTACCGTGATTGGGTCGCCTATTACCGACCGTTCGGATGTGAAATTTGGAATGGTGATTGATTTTTCGGATTTAAAAAAAATTGTGAAAGAAGAAATTGTAGATCAATTTGATCATGCTACTGTTTTTAACGAAACGACACCGCATATTGAACTTGCAAAAGAATTGATTTCACGCGATCACCATGTTATTTTGGTCGATTATCAACCCACAAGCGAAAATATGGTTGTCGATTTTGCACAACGTATCCAATCGCGTTTGCCAGAAAACATAGCACTATTTTCGTTAAAACTACAAGAAACCGAATCATCGTTTGCGGAGTGGTACGCTAGCGATAATTTGTAATTCGTTTTTTCATGCAAGTACCTCCTGATAAAAAAGTATATTTTGCCTCCGATCAGCATTTTGGAGCGCCCACAAACGATTTGAGTGCGCCACGCGAAAAGAAGTTTGTTTTGTGGCTGGATAGCATCAAACACGATGCTGCGGTCATTTTTTTGCTGGGTGATTTATTCGATTTTTGGTTCGAATATAAAACGGTTGTGCCCAAAGGTTTTGTGCGTGTATTAGGAAAATTAGCCGAATTGCGTGATAGTGGCATTCCCATTTATTTTTTTGTTGGCAATCACGATATCTGGATGCACGATTATTTTGAAAAAGAATTGAACATACCGGTTTACCATGATAATAAAGAATTCGTATTTAACGAAAGCGCTTTTTTAATTGGACATGGTGATGGGAAAGGACCTGGCGATAAAGGGTACAAACGAATGAAAAAAGTATTTACGAATCCTTTTTCTAAATGGTTGTTCCGTTGGTTGCACCCTGATATTGGAGTTCGTTTGGCGCAATATTTATCGGTGAAAAACAAATTGATTTCGGGCGACGAAGATGTTATGTTTTTAGGCGAAGAAAACGAATGGCTCGTCTTGTACGCCAAACGCAAATTAGAAACCAAACACTATAATTATTTTGTATTTGGTCACCGTCATTTACCGATGATTTTGCCGGTGGGTACGAATTCCGAATACGTGAATTTAGGTGATTGGATTACCTATTTTACGTATGGTGTTTTTGATGGTGCTACTTTCGAGTTGAAGAAATTTGAAGTCTAATTGCGGCCAACGCCATAAATAAAATCATCAATTTGTAACGTAAAAAGGGTACCTCTTATCAAATCTTCTATAAGTTGTAATTCTTCCATGTTTACGGCCAAATCTATCGCTTCGCAAGGGGTTTTGAGTAAAAATTTGTGACAGCTGTTTTTAAAAGCGCAATCATCACAACAACTATTTTTTAGTTTGCTAACGTGTACCAATTGGCAAAATTCACGCAATTGCGCTACCGTTAAATAAAATCCGGTTTCTTTAAAAACCAATTGAATTTTCTCGTAGGCGTTATTTTGCTCTTTTTTCCAGAAAAAGGAAATTCCAAATTCATTATGGTAGATTTGATCTATTTCTTTCATTTGTAAAGTATTTAGAACAAATATAAATAATAATTTATAAAGATTCTAAATAAAAAAACAAGAAAAATAGTGGAATACTATTGCAATCGTGCTTTGGCTAACGCTAAAATGGCTCCAGTATCCAATGTATTGGTGTTAATAGCGATACTTTTATTCCCGTAGGGTTCGTATTTTTCAGGAATTGTGACCGAAAACAAGCCTAGCACTGGTGTTTGCGAGGCACAAGCCAAATGCATAATCCCACTATCAGCACCAATAAAAAGCTCGCAATTGGCTATAAAAGCAGCAATTTCACGTACATCTTTGCTGTAAAAAGAAGGTGCTTTAAAGTCAATTTGAGAAACATTTTCAACCGGTAAAACTTCAACAATGGCATAATCGGGGAAGCTGGTTTTTAATTGTTCATAGAAAGGATGCCACCATTCGGGCGGATAACATTTAGCACCGGTAGCATAGGTAAAAATGGCTATGGTTTTAGTGGGTGAGCCTACTATTTCGGTTAAAATGGCTTTTGATTTTTGAAGTTCAGTTGCACTTAACTTCATGTTTATGGTAGGTACAGCTGCTTCTTTTTTGGGAAATCCTAAAAGCTCTAAATAATAACGAAATTCATAAACCGGGTACTTAGCCATGTGTACATGATCGGGATATTGCGAAATGATGGTTTCGTTTTCCTCGCCAAAAAATTTGTAATCGGCATCCGCAAACTGCGTTGATAAACGTCCAGAGGAAGAATTTTTATCGATGTTAATAACCAAATCGTATTTTTTTTGCTTGATTTTAAACCAAACAGAAAGGTATTTTCTTAATTCTTTAAAAGGTTTTTTAGGTAAAACGATATATTGATCGATAGTAGTATAATTCTCAAAAATGATGGGAGCCAAACCACCTTTTACAAACAAATCGATTTTGCAATCGGGAAAATGAGAATTGATTTCTTGAACCAAAGGCGTTATGAGAAGCAAATTCCCTAACCGGTGATTCGGGCGTGAAATCAGTACGTTTTTAAAAACAACCTCAGAAACGTTTTTTTTCTCAAATTTTACGGAGCCCACATTTTTAGTAAGTCCACGGGTGATTTTTCTTCGGAGCGCGTTGATTTCGGTTTTGAAACTCATAAAAAACTTTTTTAGCCAATGAAATTAATCAAAATACCTTGAATTTAAATTTATTTGTGGTTAAAACAGTAATTTATTGTTTTTATTGTCGTTCTGTTAGGACTTTTCTTAAATTACAACATATCTTTTTCAATGGGTAAACGGTAATCAATGCCCCATTCGCTCCAAGAACCATCATAAATACTCATGTCTTGGTAACCCGCAGCAGTAGCCGCTAAGGCAACTATACAGGCTGTAATTCCCGAACCACAACTAAAAATTAGAGGTTTGTTATCGGATAGGATTTCGCTAAAAAGGGTTTCTAGTGTTTCTTTGTTTTTTAAACGAGGACCATTATAAAGTTTTTCATAATGCAGGTTTATTGATTTCGGAATGCGACCCGAACGGGCATTTTTTCTAGAATCGGGCGTTTCTCCTGAAAAACGATCGGGACTTCGAGCATCAATCAGCAACTGTGTTTCATTGGTTAGATTTTGCACTACATTTTCTAACGTACTAATTCGTTTTGGCTGAAAGTGAGCTACAAAATTTCCCTTTAACAATGGTTTCCGATAACGGGCAGCAGTCTCGAAACCTTGAGCCATCCATTCGGGCAAACCACCATCTAACACATACACTTCTTGATGACCCATACTCAAAAAAAGCCACCAAGCACGTGGACTGGAATAAACGCCAATGGCATCATAAACAACAATAACACTATCCGAATGAATACCCAATTTTTGTGCTTCGCTAGTAAATTGATTGGCGGTGGGAATGGTGTTAGGAAGTGGACTTGAGGTGTCACTAAAATCGGTTGAAATGGGAAACAATACCGCATTCGGAATGTGTTTTGCTTCCTTATTAGACGTGGTGTTGACGGAATTATCCAAAACAGTTTCTAAAATCACCAATCTTGGATTATCCTGATTTTCATACAACCATTGTACCGATTTAAGTGGACTCATAACATAATGGTATTACTCATTTTCATTATCATCGAGATCTTTTTGTAAATCCAATTGTGGAATCGGCGTTTTAAGTCCGGTAAGCACCACAGTAAGCAAAGTCATTGTTCCGCCAAAAACAACAGAAGTAACAGTTCCCATTAATTTGGCTGTTAAACCGCTTTCAAAAGCTCCTAATTCGTTTGAAGAACCTACGAACATCGAATTTACCGAAGAAACCCTACCCCGCATATGATCCGGCGTTTTTAGTTGTAAAATGGTTTGACGGATTACAACCGAAATGCCATCGGCAACACCGCTTAAAAATAAAGCCGCTACCGACACCCAAAAAATAGTCGAAACACCAAAAGCGATGATACACAACCCAAAAACAAAAATGGCAATTAAAAGTTTCATTCCGGCGTTTTTGTACAAAGGCACATAAGCCGATAAAATCATGGTTATAAAAGCACCTACCGCAGGAGCCGCCCTTAAAACACCAAAACCTTCTGGTCCTACTTTTAAAATATCTTGCGCATAAATAGGCAACAAGGCTACAGCACCGCCAAATAACACAGCAAACATATCAAGGCTTAAAACTCCCAAAATAACTTTATTCGTAAAAACAAACTTGAGACCTTCTTTCAAACTATCCATAACAGGTTCACCAATTTTAGGATTTAAAATAGGTTTCGTACTAATCTGCGATAAAGCTAATAAAGCAATAATGGAACATCCAAAAATGGCGCACATAGACCAATGTACGCCTATCCAATTAATAGAAAAACCAGCAATGGCAGGTCCTAAAACAGCTCCAATTTGCCAAGTCGTACTACTCCAAGTCGCGGCATTAGGATACACTTTTTTAGGTACCACCAAAGACAAAAGTGAAAAAATAGTAGGTCCTAAAAAAGAACGTACGATTCCGCCAATAAATACCAGCGTATAGATACTATACAATATTATATTTTGCGACCAATCTGCTACTACCACCGGCCAAGTCAATAAAAACAATCCTAAACTAACGATAGAAAAACCAAAAATGCATTTAAACAACATATTCCGTTTTTCTTTTTGATCTACAATATGTCCGGCAAAGAGTGCCATACTCACTGCCGGGATGACTTCGGCCAAACCAATAAAACCTAATGAAAGGGGATCTTTAGTCAAACTATACACTTCCCATTCAATGACAATAAATTGCATCGACCAAGCAAAAACCATTGCAAAACGCATCAGTAAAAAAGTATTGAATTCTCTAAAACGCAAGGCTGCGTAAGGGTCGTTTTTTTTTATTTTTTGACTCATATTTCGTTAAAATCTTTAAGGTAAAGTTGGGTTGTAACGGTGCCATTCCATTCGTTTTCCCCAAGGGTGTACGCAATTTCTAGCTTTTTGGGAGCGGGTGTATTTTTCCATTTTTTGCCCAATCCAAAACCAACGGCCGCCACACCATTATCATAGACATTTTGCTTTAAAAAGAGGCGAAGGTGTTCTTCTCCCGAACCCAATAATTTGGCATGTCCTGTATCGGCAACACCCGTTGTTTTAAAAACAGGATGCATGTTTTGAGGGCCAAAAGGTTCAAATTGTTTCAAAATGCGAATTAATTTGGGAGTGAGCGCTTCAAAATCAATTTCGGCATCAATTTCCAATTCTGGTTCGAGCATTTCGGGCGAAATTGTTCGGGTCACTTCCTCTTCAAAGGCCGTTTTGAAATCGGCATATTTTTCGGGTTTGATCGTCATGCCCGCGGCGTATTTATGTCCGCCAAATTGTTCCAAATGTTCCGAGCAGGCTTCGAGCGCATTGTATACGTCAAATCCCTTAACCGAACGCGCCGAAGCAGCATATTTGTCGCCACTTTGAGTAAAAACCAAAGTAGGGCGGTAATAGGTTTCTATTAATCTCGAAGCAACAATTCCAATTACGCCTTTGTGCCATTTTTCGTCAAAAACGACCGTTGTACGATGATGCTCTTCTTGATTGTGACTTATTTGAAGCAAAGCATCTTGTGTGATTTGTTTGTCTAAACCTTTGCGCTCTGTGTTAAAATCATTGATTTCCTTAGCAAATTTTTCGGCTTGTTCAAAATCAAATTCAGTTAATAATTTCACGGCTTCTTCTCCATGTTTGATACGACCCGCAGCATTAATTCTAGGGGCTACCACAAAAACCAAATCGCTAATATCGTAATGGGCTTTTTTTAGATTCTGAAGCAAAACTTTAATGCCGTTACGCGGATTGCTATTGATAACTTCTATTCCGTAATAAGCCAAAATTCTGTTTTCACCCGTAATCGGAACAATATCTGCCGCAATCGCAGTGGCAACCAAATCCAAATACGACATTAAATCTTCGGTAGTTTCGCCTCTGTTACCGCCTAAAGCCTGAATCAATTTGAAGCCCACGCCGCAACCGCACAATTCTTTATACGGATACAAACAATCGGCTCTTTTCGGATCCAAAACGGCAACCGCATCGGGCAATATTGGGCCAGGTAAGTGGTGATCGCAAATAATAAAATCGATGTTTTTCGATTTGGCATACGCAACATGTTCAACCGATTTGATGCCGCAATCTAGTGCTATAATCAACGAAAATTGGTTGTCGTCGGCAAAATCAATTCCTTGGAAAGAAACGCCATAACCTTCGTTATAACGATCGGGAATATAAGTGGCGACGTTAGGATAATAACTTCTCAAGTACGAAGCAACTAATGAAACGGCGGTCGTTCCATCCACATCATAATCGCCAAAAACCAAAATGTTTTCTTGATTTTGAATCGCTTTTTCGATTCGATTGACCGCTTTATCCATATCCTTCATTAGGTAAGGATCGTGCAATTTTGTTAAAGAAGGGCGGAAAAAATCCTTGGCTTGCTCAAAGGTTTCGATACCTCTTTGCACTAAGAGTGTAGCCACCAGTTCTTCAACATTCAAATCCTGAGCAAGTTGCTTTACTTTATCAGCTGAAGGTTTGGGTTTTAAAGTCCAACGCATAGTGTATGTGGATTGACAAATTAGGATTTTAGGTAAAACACAAATTTAGAGGAAAAAATGATTAAAAAGAAAGCCCCCAGAAATTAAGTTCTATTAAAAAAGTAAGCCAAAAAAAACGGAAGAACGAGTAGTTAAATCACAATTATTTTTTTAAATAGTTGAAGAAGCGTTAAAAAGAAATACAAAATCGCAGTACTTTTGATAAGCACTTTAAAATCATCCAAATGCAAATTCAAGGACAAATTGTTGACATTCAAAACAAACGTATTTATTCGGGAGAAATTACAGTAAAAAACGGCAAAATCAGCTCGATAACAGAAAAGGATCATGCTGAAAAAAACTACATTATGCCCGGATTTATTGATGCGCACATTCATATTGAAAGTTCGATGTTGGTGCCATCAGAATTTGCCAAGATTGCAGTGTTACACGGAACGGTTGCTACAGTTTCGGATCCGCATGAAATTGCCAATGTTTTGGGTGCAGATGGGGTTTATTATATGATTGAAAACAGCAAAAAAGTACCGTTGAAATTTCATTTTGGAGCTCCTTCGTGTGTGCCAGCCACCTCTTTTGAAACCGCAGGCGCTGTGATTGATTCGGATGGAATAAAGGAATTATTAGCTTCACCTGACATTCATTATTTGGCCGAAATGATGAACTATCCAGGCGTTTTATTTGATGATAAAGAAGTGTTGAAGAAAATAGAATGGGCTAAACATTTTAATAAACCTGTCGATGGTCATGCTCCAGGATTGAGAGGCGAGGCAGTTCAAAAATACATTTCGGCAGGAATTTCAACCGATCATGAATGTTTTACTTTTGAAGAAGCGCAGGAAAAATTAGCGCTCGGAATGAAAGTCATTATCCGCGAAGGAAGTGCCGCTAAAAACTTCGAAGCTTTGATTGATTTACTTCCTGAACATTATAAAAATATGATGTTTTGTTCTGATGACAAACATCCTGATGATTTAATTGTGAGTCATATCAATGCGTTTTGTGCTCGTGCTGTTGCCAAAGGAATCGATGTTTTTAAAGTCTTGCAAGCGGCTTGTGTAAACCCTGTTCATCATTACAAAATGAATGTCGGTTTACTCAAAGAAAATGATTCAGCCGACTTTATTGTGGTCGAAGATTTAGTCGATTTTAAAGTGTTACAAACCTATATAAATGGGCAATTAATTGCTGATAATGGCGAATCTTTTGTGCAACACGTTCCTTTTGAAACGCCGAATAATTTCAATATTACCGAGAAAAAAAGTAGCGATTTTACACTTTCGGGAAAAGGTTCAAAAATCAGAGTAATCGAAGCTTTAGAAGGACAACTGATTACCAACGAAATTCATCATAACTCCTTAATCGTAGATGATAAAATCGTTTCAGATACCGAACAGGATGTTTTGAAAATGGCTGTTGTAAATCGATACGAAAACACGCCGTCCGCTATAGCATTTATCAAGAATTTTGGTTTGAAAAAAGGGGCTATTGCCAGTTCGGTCGCTCACGATTGTCATAATATTGTAGCGGTTGGAACTTCGGACGAAGAAATTTGCCATGCAGTCAATTTGATTATTGAAAACAAAGGCGGCGTTTGCGCCGTAAATGGTTCAGAAAATAAAATGTTGCCCTTACCCGTGGCCGGAATTATGAGCGACAAAAATGGCTGGGAAACCGCAAAACTATACCAAGAAATTGATGTAATGGCCAAGGAGTTGGGAAGCCAATTAAAAGCGCCATTTATGACGCTTTCGTTTATGGCTTTATTGGTAATTCCGGACTTAAAACTATCGGATAAAGGATTGTTTAGCGGAAATACGTTTTCTTTTGTGGATTTGGAGGTGGGGTAATGCGAGACCAATTTGCGCCGTTTTGACTTTTCGGAGAAAGTACTGTCGATTTAAAGTAAAAGTAGTGAACCTAATGATTTTTTCTAACTTGACTAAGTGAATAAATCTTAGTTTCTCGGTTTAGAAAAACGCTTTTTCTTTTTACTAGAAGCCAACAATGGCATGAATAGGAGGTTACCAGCTGACGCTATTCTATTTATGATTACTCATCCTCCTTTTTGTAACCTTCATAATAATAGGATTGTTCGATTCCTTTAAATATAATTTCACGATTATCGATTTCGTCAGTTAAGTTTTCCTTTAAAAGTGTTCGCAATTCCAAATCATTAATAGGACTTCTTTCCATTGATTGGAGATAGAGTGTCTTATCAACAAATTGCCAATTAACGACTTTTTGAATTCTATTCTTTAAAATCAAGTCAAGCCAAATTCGCATAGACCTTCCATTGCCTTCCATGAAAGGATGCGCAATATTCATTTCCACATATTTTGCAATGATTTCTTCAAAACTATTCTCGGGCATTTGTTCGATTTTGACCAAAATTTCATTTAGGTACAGTGCGTTTGCAAATCTAAATCCTCCTTTGGATATATTCAGTTTACGGATTTGGCCCGCAAAATCGTATAGTCCGTGGAATAAATATTTATGAATAGCTTGAAGTCCTTTTGTCGTGCCAATCTCAATGAAATTTATATCATTCGATTCGAACAATCGATAAGCGTTTTCGAGACTGTTTTTATCAATATTATTCATAGCGATTTATAGGTAATTTAAAAATAACACGCAGATTTAACAGATTTTCACAGATGTTTTTAATATCAATGTTGTTTTCCTGTACTAAATTTATTTCAACTTCAAAGCTTCTCCCTCAAATTGAATCCCATCCCAACCTAAGTTGATGAAATTACGGATGTTTTGGTGGTTGGTTCCTTCTGGATCTCCCAAAACTTCTTCAAAATAAAAGGCACCGAAACAAGCTAAAGTTTCTTCTTTGGTTAAATTTTGTAATTTGGCGAAAGCAAATAATTTGCAAGAACCAGAATTTTGTCCAGCTTCATTGTGTTGTGTTCCGTTGGTGAAAGCCGTTGGAGTAAAATCGTAATTTGCTTCAATAACCGCAATGGTTTCTGGAAATGTAATTTGTGTTGGAGTTTGTTTTAGTTTTTCTAAAAAGGCTTGAATGCTCATGATTATAATTTAATTTTTTAATGTATCATTTAGTTTGTCACATCGAGCGCAGTCGAGAACCAATTCCGCATCTCGACTGTGCTCGATGTGACAACATTAGGTAAATCTATCTTTATTCTTCTTCGTTGTCTTTTTGAAACTTATTTTTCTTGGCTTCTTTTACAATGGGCTTTCCTCCTACTACTACCACAATTTCACCTCGAGGCGCATTTTTTTCAAAATGAGCCAAAACTTCTTGAGCTGTTCCGCGCACATTTTCTTCGTGTAGTTTGGATAATTCTCTCGAAACACAAATGGGGCGGTCTGCTCCAAAATACTGCACAAATTCACTTAATGTTTTGAGCAACTTATGCGGCGAAACGTATAAAATCATCGTTCGAGTTTCTTCGGCCAATTGCAAATAACGGGTTTGACGCCCTTTTTTATCGGGTAAAAAACCCTCAAAGACAAACTTGTCGTTGGGTAAACCACTATTCACTAAGGCTGGAACAAATGCAGTAGCGCCAGGTAAACATTCTACGGCTATGTTATTTTCGATACAGCTTCTGACCAATAAAAACCCTGGATCCGAAATAGCCGGAGTGCCTGCATCCGATATCAAGGCAATGGTTTCGCCTGCCTTTAAACGTAGCACCACATGATCTGAAGTTTTATGCTCATTATGCATGTGATGGCTGTGCATGTGTGTGGCAATGTCAAAATGTTTCAGCAATTTGGCACTGGTACGTGTGTCTTCGGCCAAAATCAAATCGGCTTCTTGCAATACCCGAATGGCACGAAAAGTCATGTCTTCCAGATTGCCAATGGGAGTGGGAACGATGTATAATTTTGACATAAATGGGAATGCTTTTTAAACGATTTACAAAAACTTGCGCTCTAAAATTTCCATAAAACGGTGTGCATAATCATCTTTACCTTGCCAATTGTTATAATCAGGTTTGACCATGTCTTCAATAAATTGTTTGGTTTCGCCATACGTATCAAACGTGGTAAGTTGATTTAAAACGCGGTTGTAATCTTCGGGACTGTTGTCAAAAAGGTGTTTGGTAAAAGCCAATCGGTCGTTCAAGTCAATTTGAATGCCTTTTGAAAGGCGTTCGTTTAAAGACATCGGTTTGATTTCTTTTGGTTCTAAAACCGCTATTTCGGGTTCGGTTTTTTGTTCCTGAACCGCTTTTGGTGGTGCAACGGGAGTTTTTTCTACGTCTTCCACTTTAACAAATTGTGCTTCTTTATAACTTATCCCCATCAAATCCTCAAACGAAATTTGTACGGCTTGGGGTTTGGTAATAAGTTGAGGTTCTTCGATTTCTTCTTCCTCTTCCTCTAATTCAAAAGCGGGCTCAAATTCACTGAAATGAGTTTCGGTAACCATTTCAATGGCTTTTTTTTCTTCTTCTTTAAAAACAGGATAATCGACTGGTTTTTCTGCTATAACTTCGGTGTTCTCGGTTATTTCAACTGCCTCAATCGTTTCCTCTTCTATACGAATCGCCGGAGTTTCTTCTATGCTAATTTCAGCTGCGGTAGCGGTTATTTCTTCTAAAATGATTGGTTCTTCGGTCGTTACAGGAACTTCTAAAGCAATAGGTGCGGATTCAAAAGCGGTTTCCAGTTGCGACTCAATTTCGCTGCGACCAATAGTGGGTTTTGCACCTTCAAAATGGTCTTCTACAAATTTAAGAACCGATAATTTTTCATATAATTTCTGTGTTTCGAGATACAATTGATTGATATCGGATTTGTTTTTAAGCTTTAAAATTCGATGTGCAATGCTGATTAAATCGGCTTCCAATTTTTTTTTCATAACAGTTAAAATTATAGTGAGTAGCGTATTTACTTGAAATTATTTCTGATTACTAAATGGTTCGAAGTGGACATACATCGTATTTTGTTTTTCGAATTAACCGAATGCGAACCTCGATTTGATAAAAATTTTCTACTTTTGAAAAGGCCTAAAAACAGACTATTTTTAGCTCGAATTATTACCAGTACAAAGTAATAAAAACTATTCATTTTTAAAGCTAGAAAAATACAAAATGTTTCTCGAAAATACAGTAAATCACAAAGAGCAGTTTGGTTGGATTGAAGTTATTTGTGGATCAATGTTTTCGGGTAAAACCGAAGAGCTGATTCGCCGATTAAAGCGTGCTCAATTTGCCAAACAAAAGGTAGAAATTTTTAAACCGACTATCGATACACGGTATCATGACGAAATGGTGGTGTCGCATGATGCCAACGAATTCCGATCGACACCTGTTCCGGCAGCAGCTAATATTGCTATTTTGGCACAAGGCTGCGATGTAATCGGGATTGATGAGGCGCAGTTTTTTGACGACGAAATTGTGACGGTTTGTAACGATTTGGCTAATCAAGGAATTCGGGTTATTGTGGCGGGTCTTGATATGGATTTTAAAGGAAATCCTTTTGGACCAATGCCGGCGCTAATGGCGACTGCCGAGTATGTAACCAAAGTACACGCCGTGTGCACCCGAACGGGAAATTTGGCGAATTATAGTTTTCGGAAAACAGCTAACGATAAATTGGTTATGTTAGGCGAAACCGAAGAATACGAACCGTTAAGTCGTGCGGCCTATTTTGAAGCAATGAAAAAAAATCAAGAAAAATAGTATTTAAAGTGCTATAATTCAGTGATTTTTTTGTAAATTAGAGTGTCGTACAATCTACAGATGAACCCGCTATTGTAATGGTGTTGCAGTATGTTTAACCTTTAAACAACAACATCATGAAAAATTTATTTGAACGCTTTTATCGGTTTATGTCTAACTTACTCTATGGAGGAAAAGGTACCGTGCATTATTAATGCAAACGGAAGTTTTTTAAAGTTGAGACATTATGTTGAAGTAAAATCCATCGTTAAAACAATTTTTTCGATGGATTTTATTTTTCGTGATAGTAGTTACTATTCAAAACTGTTTACGAATTCGGTAATGTCAAATGCATTTTTTACATCGTAATCGCCAATTTTAGTTCGGCGTAAAGCAGTTAAATGCGCGCCAGAATGTAATGCTTTTCCAAAATCAAAGGCTAACGACCGAATGTAAGTACCTTTGCTGCAAACGACTCTAAAATCGATTTCGGGCAACGCAATTCGGGTAATTTCAAATTCATGTATAGTCGTTTTCCTAGCGGCAATTTCAACTTCTTCGCCAGCACGGGCGTGTTCGTAAAGGCGTTTTCCGTCTTTTTTTATAGCCGAAAAAACAGGTGGTTTTTGATCAATTTCGCCTAAAAATTGCGAGACCGTTTCCTGAATTAAATTTACATCAATATGGGCAGTTGGGAAAGTGTGATCAATTTCGGTTTCCAAATCATACGACGGCGTAGTGGCTCCTATATAAAAAGTGCCCGTGTATTCTTTGGCTTGACCTTGAAGTTCTGAAATTCGTTTGGTAAATTTTCCCGTGCAAATTAACAATAAACCGGTAGCCAAAGGGTCTAACGTACCCGCATGTCCAATTTTGAACTTTTTTGGTAGTCCAACTTTGTTAATTAACGTGTATTTGAGTTTATTTACCGCCTGAAAGGAACTCCAGTGCAGGGGTTTGTCTATTAATAAAACCTGTCCTTCGAGGTATTCTTCGGGCGTGATCATTAGATGATAGTCAGTGGATGAATAAAAAAGTGAATAATCAGCAATAAGATTCCCACAATGATTCGGTAATAGCCAAAAACTTTGAAGCCATTTTTGGTTAAAAATCCAATGAAACTTTTAATAGCCAAAAGGGCCACAACAAAAGCTACAATATTTCCAATAATCAATAAATTAACTTGATCTTGAGACAATTCAAATCCGGCTTTGTAATAATCGTAACATTTTTTGGCGGTTGCGCCAAACATAGTCGGGACAGCTAAAAAGAACGAAAACTCGGCTGCTGTAGTGCGGCTTAATTTTTGCGACATTCCGCCGACTATCGAAGCACCACTTCTAGAAACGCCCGGAATCATAGCCAAACATTGAAAAAGGCCAATTTTGAATGCTTGTAAATACGTAATGGGTTTTTCAACGCCAAAGGAAGGTTTGTTGAACCAATCGTCTACTTTTAACAAAATGATACCGCCCAATAATAACGAAACAGCTACGGTAATAGGATTCTCTAACAATTGATCGATAACATCGCTTAATAACAGTCCTAAAACCACAGCTGGAATAAAAGCGACTAACAGTTTAAAATAAAAATCGAGGGTTTGAAAAAAACGTTTGAAGTACAAAACCAAAACCGATAAAATAGCGCCCAACTGAATGACAATGGTAAAAAGCTTGGTAAAATCATCTTGCGCAATGCCGTAAAAAGACGACGCAATAATCATGTGACCAGTTGAAGATACCGGTAAAAATTCGGTAATCCCTTCAATTATAGCAAGAACAATGGCTTGTAATGTATTCATAAATTAGTGATCAGTGATCAGTTTTTTTTAGTATTCAGTTTAGGAGCATATTCTGTCAACTTACAATTGCTTACTGATTACTTTTTTTCGGGTTTTTAAGAATAGCGTAAATAGTAATACCAAAACCAATTAAAACAGTAGTAGGTGCCAAACGAATTCTTCTAAAATTGAAGATATCTTCGTTGAAAACATTCGGATCATCACTACCGCCGCCCGACATCAGAATAAATCCAAATGCAATAACGGCAATTCCGATTAATAGAATTTTATAATTTACTTTATCAAAAAGAAATTCTTGTTTATTTACTTCTTTGTCGTTTTTCATTTTTATGGGTAAGGAATCTATTTAGCATTCCTTCATTTTGTTAATTTTTATTTGAGTCATAAATAGTTATCCGTTTCTAAAACGGAACACTTTTAACTGCTAACTGAATACTAATACAAATCGTCGGTACGTAAATTTAAGAAACGTTGTGTGGCAAAGTGGGTACTAAGCCAAGTAATTAAAATGCCGATTCCTAAAACACTAATAAGTACAAAGGCAATTAAAATTTTATCATCTAAAATACCCAAACTTGGGAAATTGGTGTTCACGTAAATTAAAAGCGCAATCAGGGCAATAATGGCCAATCCAGCGCCTAACATACCCAGTTTAACACTTCGCATCACAAACGGTTTACGAATAAACGCTTTGGTGGCGCCTACCATTTGCATGGTTTTAATGATAAAACGATTGGAATGAATGGATAATCGTAACGAACTGTTGATTAATAATACGGCAATTACAGTTAAAAATCCGCTGATGATTAATATCCAAAAACTGACTTTTTTGATGTTATCGTTTACCAAATTCACCAATTGTTTGTCGTATACAATATCCGAAATCATCTCGTTTTTACGCAAAGTTCGTTCAATTTTAACGATGCTGTCGCGTTCTACATAATCGGCTTTTAAATGAATATCATACGAATTTTGAAGTGGGTTTTCGCCTAAAAACGTCAAGAAATCTTCGCCAATAATATCGGTATGCAATTTGGCTGCTTCGTCTTTAGAAACATAAACGAATTTTTTTGCAAAAGGCATTTTTTTCAAATCGGTACCAAATGCTTTGATAATGCTATCATTGGCTTCGTTGTCAAAAAACACCGTCATGGCAATTTTTTCTTTAAAATCGTCGGCCAGTTTTTTCGAATTAATTACAAATAATCCCAAAACCCCCAATAAAAATAATACTAAAAATACACTGAGTACAACCGAAAAATAAGAGGAAATTAACCTGCGTTTTTGAAATTTATCAAAGTTAGATGCCATAGTTTGCTGTAATTATGGGGTAAAAATAATAAAGAATTTCTTTATATGCAGTTAATAATGTTCAAAGTTTTGACTTTAGTACCGAAACTAGCTTTTTGAGGTAAAATTCGTTGGTTTTGGATTAAAATCACCGCAGTTTATTCAAAATAGGATTGAAAGCTTTTGAAGAAACAGCAATTTTTTCACCTACTGCGAAAGTATTAATCTCTTCTTCCATAGCCACCACTTTTACTAGTTGATGGCCAATTAAAACCGAGACGATATAGAGGAAATGCTCTTTTTCGATTTTTAAGATCGTTCCCATAAATTGAAATTTGCCACTCGAAGTTTGAGTCGAAAATACGGCTGATGCACAACCATCTTGGGTTATTTGGCCCTTTTCTAGAACCAAAACCCGATTGGAAAGTTTGTAAATCTCGGCAATATCATGACTTACCAAAAGAGTGGTCAGCTGGTATTTTTGATGTGCTAATAAAAGGTAATCTTGCAATTTTAGGCGCATTTCGGTATCAATTGCCGACAAGGGTTCATCCAATAGCAAAAGTTCTGGACGACGAACTAACGCCCTTGCCAAAGCCACACGTTGTTGCTGTCCCCCCGATAATTGATGGGGTTTTTGATGCTCCAAACCCTTTAATTCCATGGTTTCTAACAATTCTGCTATGATGGCTTGGTCTTTTTTATTCTCCAAAGCAAAAAGTAAATTTTCCCGAACGCTCATATTCGGAAACAACGCATAATCCTGAAATACATACCCAATTTTGCGCTGCTGAGGGGGTAAATTCACATTAGATTCAGTATCCAACCAAACTTTATCGTTTACTTTTATATACCCTTTTTCGGGTTGTGTCAAACCAGCGAGCAGTTGCAACGTGGTGGTTTTTCCAGAACCCGACGCGCCATAAAGCGCCACAAAATCATGAGGAGCAACTTTATAATCGAGTTCTAAAGTCATGCTTCCCGCTGCGGATTGTAATGTTTTACTGGTTTTAATTTCGATCATGATAACGGACTTATTTTAGCGAATCGGTTTTTGAAACCGTACACCCCAATCAGAATTAAAAAAGAAAAAACCAAAAGTATAGAGGAATAAATGGCGGCAGTTTCATAATTCATAGCCGTAACTTCATCAAAAACAGCAATCGAAACAACTTTGGTTTCATTCGGAATACTGCCTCCCACCATTAAAACCACACCAAACTCGCCAATGGTATGTGCAAAGCTTAAAACGATAGCCGTAACCATGGCTGTTTTCATATTGGGCAACTGTACGTGTATTAGGGTTTGCCATTTGTTTTTGCCTAAAGTATAAGCGGCTTGACTTATATTTGGAGGTAACGATTGAAAACCGCTTTGTAAAGGTTGCACCATGAAAGGCAAACTGTACAAAACCGATGCAACAACCAATCCGGAAAAGGTAAAAACCAATCGAATATCAAAATAATTTTCTAGAAAATGGCCAAATGCATTTTCGGGACTAAAGGCAAGTAGCAGATAAAACCCCAAAACGGAGGGCGGTAAAACCAAAGGCAAACTGACTATAGCTTCGAGAATTATTTTCGATTTTGCTTTGCTGTACGCCAACCAATACGCCAAAGGCAAACCGACCAAAAACAAAAGGAAGGTGGTAGTTAATGCCAATTTTAGCGTTACATAAAGCGGTGCAAAATCAATCATGAGCTAAACTTATTTCGTTGGTTTTTATCAGTACTGTAATGATATCATTCTCTTGAATTTCGAGTTGGTCAAAAGCATTTCGAGTGATGACCGAAGTGATTTTAGAATCGCCAAAATGCAGCACTATTTTACAGAGTAATTTCCCTTTTTCAAAAGAACGAACCACACAGTCTATTTTGTTTTGCAGACTAATAATTCCAGAGATGTTTTTAGCCAAAATAACTTCGGTCTCTTTGAAAAGTACTTTTACACAATTGCCAACTTTAAGATAATTAGAAGTTTCAGGTGTGTCAATTACGATAGTGGTTAGCACAATATTTTGCACTTTTAGTTGTACCAAAGACAAAGAGCTGTCGGTAGTTATGTTGATGATATTTCCTAAAAGTGAGTTCATATTTACGCTTTTATTTTGCACGTAGATTTCGCAGATTCGCTAAATTTTATTTTAAATCTATTATTTCGTGTTTTGTGAATAGCCGAAATACGTTAAAATTTGAATTGCTTTTTCAGATGAAATATAATCATAAAATCGTTTTGCTGCCGCATTTTGTTTCCCATGTTTCAAAATGAGGCAACCTTGCTCTAACGGTTTGTGGCTTTCTTGCGGAATGACATAAAACTTGCCTTTTTCTTTTTTCATTGCGGGCGACAATGCGTCTGATAAAGCAATGATGCCAATATCAGCAGCGCCAAAAGCTACAAATTGTGCGGCTTGCGCAATATTTTCGCCGTATACCAAATTTGGTTTAAGTTTATCATAAAGTCTAAAATGTTTTAAACTTTCGATAGCTTTTGCTCCATAAGGTGCTGTTTTTGGATTTGCGATGGCAATTTTCTTGATTTTAGAATC
The DNA here is from genome assembly GCF_016522065.1 of Flavobacterium agrisoli. Taxonomy (GTDB): domain Bacteria; phylum Bacteroidota; class Bacteroidia; order Flavobacteriales; family Flavobacteriaceae; genus Flavobacterium; species Flavobacterium agrisoli. The sequence continues at coordinate 30,012 of NZ_JAEHFV010000008.1, forward strand.
AATTAAAGAGTTCATTTTGGCTTTGGTTGGATCAATTTTTTTACTCCAAACGGCCAATCTTCCTATAGCGTACATTTTTATGGGAGAAACGGAAATGCCGTTATTTTTCAATAATTTAGGGTAATTCATATCGGCCGAAAAAAACAAATCAAATGGTGCGCCGTTGCTAATTTGTTCGTAAAATTTTCCCGAAGCGCCATAAGTAATTTGAATGACATCCTTCGGGTATTGAATGCGATAAACTTTTGCCACCGAGTCCATAGCCGATTTTAAATTGGCCGCTACAACCACCGTGGCTTTTTCTTGCCCCACAACCAGAGAAGTTATCCAAAAGAAAGGGATTATATACAGAAATTTGGTTTTCATTTGTGGTTATTTTATTTTTTTGAACTAAACAATTCGGGTTTAAAAGTCACCATCACATAACTCCAAACTGGCGTTAATCCACTATCACCATTTTTTAAAACTTCCATACTTTTGGTTGGAGCCATGTACGAAAATCCAAAATCTACCATCGTGAATGAATTCCATTTGTAATGCAATGACAAATCGTTTTCAAACCCTAAATAGGAATTGACAGGTTTTAATGTATTGTCTAAGACTTTATTTTGCAAGTAAAACAAATGAAAATCGGAGCGAATCATTACTTTAGGACTCAATTCATACTCCATAATTAAATACGGATTTATTAAACCACCATTATGAACATCTGGAGGGAAAATAGTGAAATAATCCATATTTCCCATGAATTTCCAAGCCACACCGTACAATGGTACAAATGATTTTGAAATTTCGCTTGGATGAGTCGCATCGTCACCACTCATAATTTCGGCTCCTAAACGACTTGTTAGCTTTTTTAATTGATAACGCAATTCGGGTTGCAAATAAAAAGCTGAAATTTTGGAACTATTTTGTAATTGACCATATTGGTAATAACCGCTAAGTGTAGCGTAAAAACCATTTTTTTCAAACGCTATTCTTCCGCCAGAAGTTCCTCTAGTGTACAATGTTTTAGCGTTGGTTTTACTCTCGTAACTGTCGGCTGCGTTAATCGTTGTTAAAGTGAATTCTTCATTCAATTTAGCTTTCAAAAAATGCACATTCAATATTTTATAATTATTGAAAGTGGTAGGTGAATATGTTGTTTCAAAAAAACGTTCTGACATCTGACTAAAAGCGGAAATGAATTGCGATTCGATTTTTTCATTAGCAAAAATCAAATTAAGACCATCATGTGCTCGTCCGGGTTGACTCCAATTGGCAGCCGAGAAAATCCTACCGTTATCCAAATCTATTTTTTGTCGCCCAAGACGAATCCAAAGATTCTCATACAAAGCCGCATCTACAAAGGCTTCAAAAACATTTAATGAACCCGCTCCAGAAATCTGCCCGTATTGTCCCCAAAGGCGAATATCTTGAATGGAAGTGTGAAATTTAAATTTCGACTGCGCATAATCAATATTAATGCGACTGCGTTGCGACACAAAAAAAGCAGCATCAGTAGTATCATTTCGCAATTGATGGTAACCGTTTCGGTACTCCAATCGAGGCCTAAATTCTAAACCAATAGAAAAAAATTTGTTTTCATCCTGCACTTTTTTATCAAAATCCGATACTACCGACAAAGAATCAGCTTCACGTTGTGAAATTATTTTTTTTTCGATTAAAAGTTGGAGTAATTGATCCTGGTTTTGCGCCCAGTTGAGTTGACAGATAAAAAAGAACAGTATGGCAGTTATGAATTTTGATTTCATGGATTTTGGTCGCGATAGGGAGTAGGCTATAGATTAATTTTGTTTTGGTTTTTTGTGAAACGAGTGCAAACTTACGTTTAAAAAGAATGTATTGGCTTAAAATTTTAGTCGTTCCATTTCTGTTTCAGCAAAGGCTTTGATGCGTTTTTCTATTTCATAAAAAGTTTGAATAGCTTTTATACCCGCTTCGGTCAATCGCGCACCACCACCGCCTTTGCCTCCTAAAAGTTTTTCAACTAACGGACTTTCGGAACGTTCGTTCATTTCCTGAACCAATTGCCACGCCTGACGATACGCCATTTTCATTTCTTTGGCTGCATTGGTTATCGAACCTGTTTTTTGAATGTTTTCCAACAACCAAATTTTACCAATTCCTAAAAAAGGGCCTTGCGCTTCCTGAATCCAAACCCGAACTTCAACATGATATTTTTTTGCATCACTCATCATTATGTTTTTAAAAACACAGCGCTAAAATAAGTATTTTTACGTATATAATATGTAGCATTTTAGAAAAAATCATTGCTAATAAATTATTTTCATACCCCATACAATAAATGTAAATTTGCTGCTCATAATTAATTAGTGGAAAGCCTTAGAAACTTAGTCACTTAGAAACTTAGTCACTTTGAAATGAAATACAATCCGAACGAAATCGAAGCCAAATGGCAAAAATATTGGGCCGATAATAAAACTTTTGCAGCCGAAAACAATTCAGATAAACCAAAATATTATGTTTTGGATATGTTTCCTTACCCTTCGGGAGCGGGCTTGCACGTAGGGCATCCGCTGGGTTACATCGCTTCGGATGTGTATTCGCGTTTCAAAAGACATCAAGGGTTTAATGTATTACATCCAATGGGTTATGACAGTTTCGGATTGCCTGCAGAGCAATATGCGATTCAAACAGGTCAACGTCCAGAAGATACTACTCGTGTAAACATTGACGGAGGTTTTGATAAAGAAGGCAATCAAATTGCGGGTTACAGAAAACAATTGGATAAAATCGGATTCTCATTTGATTGGGACAGAGAAGTACGTACTTCGAATCCTGATTATTACAAACATACACAATGGATTTTCATTCAATTATTCAATTCTTGGTACAATAAAAATTCGGACAAAGCTGAGGATATTTCAACTTTAGTTGCTGTTTTCGAAAAAGAAGGAAATGCAACAGTAAATGCTGTTTGCGATGATAATATTGCGGCTTTTTCTGCTTCGGAATGGAATGCATTTTCTAAAGATGAACAGGAAAAAATCTTATTGCAATATCGTTTAACATATTTGGCAGAAACCGAAGTAAACTGGTGTCCAGGATTGGGAACGGTTTTGGCAAATGACGAAATCGTAAACGGTGTTTCTGAACGTGGTGGATTTCCAGTTGTTCGTAAAAAAATGACGCAATGGAGCATGCGAATTTCGGCTTATGCGGAGCGTTTATTACAAGGTTTAAATGATATTGATTGGAGTGAATCGATCAAAGAATCGCAAAGAAACTGGATTGGAAAATCGGTTGGTGCGATGGTTACTTTCAGCCTTGTGCCGTCAGCTCACAGCTCAGAGCCGAAAGCCATACAAGTTTTCACTACTCGTCCTGATACCATCTTCGGAGCAACTTTCATGACTTTGGCGCCAGAACACGAATTGGTGGCGCAAATTACAACTCCAGAACAAAAAGCGGAAGTGGAAGCCTATATCGAAAAAACAGCAAAACGTTCCGAAAGAGAGCGTATGGCAGATGTAAAAACCATTTCGGGAGTTTTCACAGGAGCCTATGCCGAGCATCCGTTTACCAAAGAACCAATTCCAGTTTGGATTGGAGATTATGTGTTGGCGGGTTACGGAACAGGCGCGGTTATGGCGGTTCCTTGTGGCGATGAAAGAGATTATGCTTTTGCGAATTTCTTTAAAGGACAAAACGGAATGCCGACTATCAAGAATATTTTTGATAAAGATATTTCAGAAGCTGCTTACGGAGCCAAAGAAGGTTTCCAATTAGTAGATTCGGATTTCTTAAACGGTTTGGATTATAAAAAAGGAACTCAAAAAGTAATTGAAGAATTAGAGAAAATCAACCAAGGTTTTGGTAAAGTAAACTACCGTTTACGTGATGCCGTTTTCTCTCGTCAGCGTTATTGGGGAGAGCCATTTCCAGTGTATTATGTAAATGGACTTCCAAAAATGATTGACGCACAACATTTGCCAATTATTTTGCCTGAAGTAGAAAAATATTTACCAACCGAGGACGGTTTGCCTCCGTTAGGAAACGCTTCTGTTTGGGCTTGGGATAGTGTGAACAATAAAGTTGTCAGTTCGAGCGCAGTCGATAACCAAACTATTTTTCCATTAGAATTGAATACCATGCCAGGTTGGGCAGGAAGTTCTTGGTATTGGATGCGTTATATGGATGCTAAAAATGACGGAGAATTTGCAAGCGAAGAAGCATTGAAATATTGGGAAAGCGTTGATTTATACATTGGTGGAAGCGAACACGCAACCGGTCACTTATTATATTCGCGTTTTTGGAATAAATTTTTGAAAGACAAAGGTTTTGCCCCAACCGAAGAGCCATTCAAAAAACTGATTAATCAGGGAATGATTTTGGGGACGAGTGCGTTTGTTTATAGATTGAATATAACAAGTGTTTCTGGTGGAAGAGATGGTTTTGGTAACGATACTGTTGGAGATGGTATTTATGGAAAATCATTTTTTGTAAGTTTAAAATATTATAAAGAATTTAATAGATTAAAGGATTTATATTATAGTTCTAAGGAATATTTTGATTTTATAAAAAATGGGGGTGATGTAAATTCTGAATTTAAAATTTCTTTAAAAAGAGGAAGAGAAGTTTTTGTCTTTAATGCTGAAAATGAAATATTAAAACAATTGTCAGATTTCTTATTTGATAAAACTACTTCTAGTACTTCAGAAATTACAATTTATGAACAATCATTTAATAAATTACATACTGATGTTTTTTTCGTAAATGCATCTGATGAATTAGATACAGATAAATTCAAAGCTTGGCGTGAAGATTATGCAAATGCTGAATTTATTTTAGAAAATGGAAAATACATTGTAGGCCGCGAAGTCGAAAAAATGTCAAAATCGAAATACAATGTAGTTACTCCGGATGCTATTTGTGCTGAATACGGAGCTGACACTTTGCGTTTATACGAAATGTTTTTAGGACCATTGGAACAAGCCAAACCTTGGAATACGGCCGGTATTTCGGGAGTTTTTGGTTTCCTTAAAAAATTATGGCGCTTGTATTTTGATGAAAATAATGGTTTAATTGTAAACAACGACGAACCAACCAAAGACAACTTAAAATCATTGCACAAAACCATCAAAAAAGTTACAGAAGACATCGAGAATTTCTCTTTCAACACTTCGGTTTCTCAGTTCATGATTTGTGTGAATGAGTTGTCTTCGCAAAATTGTCATTCAAGAGCGATTTTAGAGCCGTTGGCAATTGTGATTTCGCCTTATGCACCACATATTGCTGAGGAATTATGGCAGGCTTTAGGGAATACAACTTCAATTTCAGATGTAGCTTTCCCTATTTTTGATGAGAAACATTTGGTAGAATCGGAGAAAGAATACCCAGTTTCGTTTAACGGAAAAATGCGTTTCACTATCAAGTTACCTTTGGATTTGACAAAAGAGCAAATTGAAGAAATCGTGATGAAAGACGAAAGAACCCAAAAACAATTAGATGGTAGAACGCCAAATAAAGTGATAATCGTTCCAGGAAAAATCATCAATTTGGTAGGATAGTTTTTTAATTGTAAATGGTGAGTTATCAATGGTTATTGCTAATAATCTAGTAACTATTTTAATAATCCAAATTTCAGTAACATGGTGTTTATTGGAATTTGGATTTTTTTTGGGAATTATTTAACGAATGTCAAAATGATATTTATTGAAAATGGTTTGTAAATTGCTGTGTATTTGAAAATAGCAACAAAAAACAAAAAGATATGGGAAGTGGATATTTGATTTTAGCGGGCGCTATTATGCTCCTTAGCTGGCTGGTTAGTTCACGATTAAAAAGCAAGTTTGAGCATTACTCCAAACTGCACCTACAAAACAACATGAGCGGTGCCGAAATAGCTCAAAAAATGTTAAACGATAACGGGATTTATGATGTACGCGTGATTTCGACTCCAGGTCGTTTAACCGATCATTATAATCCCATTGATAAAACGGTTAACCTAAGTGAAGCAGTTTTTCACGAGCGTAATGCGGCGGCGGCGGCTGTAGCGGCTCACGAATGTGGGCATGCTGTGCAACATGCTGTAGGCTATCAATGGTTGACGATGCGTTCTAAATTGGTGCCTTTTGTAAACATCGCTTCTAGTTTTATGCAATGGATTTTATTGGCGGGAATCTTTTTAGTGAATACGTTTCCAGGATTGCTGTTATTCGGGATTATCTTGTTTTCGGCAACCACAATTTTCTCTATTGTAACTTTACCTGTAGAATACGATGCGAGTAATCGTGCTTTGGCTTGGTTAAAAAACAAAAACATGCTAAATCCTGCCGAGTATGCCGGAGCAGCAGATTCGCTAAAATGGGCGGCTAGAACTTATGTTGTAGCAGCCATCGGATCAATAGGAACCTTGTTGTATTACATTTCAATTTATATGGGAGGTAGAAGGGATTAAAAAATCCATTTAGCGAAATGAACCCAAACAAAAAAGCTGCAAGAAATTGCAGCTTTTTTTATGGAGTATTATTTTTTTATTTGGATTTGTTTACCTCGGCAACGTATTTTTCTAAAGCCATTGTCATAGAGGGTGTTCCTGGTGTTGGTGCCATAATGTCTACTCGTAAACCATGTTCTAAAGCCTCTTTTTGTGTAGTGCTTCCAAAAACAGCAATGCGAGTATTGTTTTGTTTGAAGTCTGGGAAGTTTTTGTACAAGGATTTAATTCCGGTTGGACTAAAAAAAGCCAAAACATCATAATAAACATCAGCCAAATCAGACAAGTCGCTCATTACAGTACGGTAAAAAGTGGCTTGTGTCCAATCTACTTTTAAACTATCTAATGTTATAGGAGCATCTGCATTTAATTGATCTGATGCGGGTAATAAAAACTTTTCGTCTTTGTATTTTTTGATTAGCGGAGATAAATCGGCAAAATCTTTCGCGCCCACATAAATTTTACGCTTGCGGTATACAACATATTTTTGAAGGTAAAAAGCAACAGCTTCTGATTGGCAAAAATATTTTAAAGTTTCAGGAATTTTATAACGCATTTCTTCGGCTACTCTAAAAAAATGATCAACCGAATTTCTACTGGTTAAAATGATGGCAGTAAAGTTGTTAAGGTCTATTTTTTGAAGACGAATTTCTTTGGCGCTAACTCCTTCAACATGGATAAAAGGTCTGAAATCAATTTTTATCTTATGCTTTTGTTGCAGCTCAAAGTATGGAGAATTTTCTACTTTAGGTTCTGGCTGCGATACCAAAATTGTTTTCACTTTCATATTATAATACTTTCTAAATATTTCCTTTTGTAAACAAATAATACATGAAATAATATGGGGCTATTTCAAGTGCGCAAAGATACAAAATAAAATAAAACAACTTGCCGATAATTACATTTTGATAGTTTTTAATCGAAATTATGTAAGATGCAATGCTAATTGTCAGGGCAACCCCCATAATTATTAGGGGTACACTTCTCGAAATGTCGTTATAATAGAACAAGATGGCATTAATGGGGAGGAGTAAAATTCCTATATATGTTCGGTAGGTGATTTTTTGAAGGTTAAATTGTTCCGAAAATTCTTCTATATTGAAGGAGGTGGCGATGATTTTTTCGACCAAATATTTCGAGCCAATAAAGAAAAACAAGAACGTAATGATTTGAATATAAAGCAACCAATCGGTTTTAGAAGCGTATCCAAAAAGGTTTAAGGTCAACAAAATGAAAAAAGCAAAGGAAATTACCTGAACTAAGAATAATCCGGCGGTAAAAAAAGTTCTAAGATGACTACTTTCGCGGTAAATTTTGGCGTATTTGTCTGAAAATAAGAGCTTCGAAAAATCATGAAAACGATTTTCGTACATCGATTTGGTTAGGGCAATTATCATAAAAGCAATCACGAACAAAACAGTTGCCCAGTCTTTGTTTTCGGTAATGCGTAATTGAAGTTCTTCCATCATAGTAGCGCAAAATTAGTAATTTTTTGTATCAAAGCTTTTATTATAACTTTATTATGAATCAAATGTTTTAAAAAGTTTATTTTTGCCTTGCAATTACTCCAAAATATGAATGATTCGGTAGTTATAATTCCAACCTACAACGAAATTGAAAACATAGAGCGTATTATCAGAGCGGTTTTGTCGCAGCACAAACCTTTTCACGTTTTAATAGTCGATGATAATTCGCCTGATCATACCGCTAAAAAAGTGGTGCAACTACAAGACGAATTTCAGGGGAGATTGTTTTTAGAAAACCGCACCAAAAAAGCAGGATTAGGTACGGCTTACGTGCATGGTTTTAAATGGGCCTTGCAACGTCATTATGATTTTATCTTTGAAATGGATGCCGATTTTTCGCACAATCCCAATGATTTAGAAAAGTTATACGATGCCTGTCATTTTGGAGGTGCCGACTTGGCTATTGGGTCGCGTTATGTTACCGGTGTAAATGTCGTAAACTGGCCATTAAGTAGGGTCTTGATGTCTTATTTTGCTTCGGTTTATGTAAAGTTTATAACCGGAATGCAAATTCACGATGCTACTGCCGGATTTGTGTGTTACAAACGCAAAGTGCTGGAAGTTATTGATTTGGATAAAATTAAATTTGTGGGCTATGCTTTTCAAATTGAAATGAAATACAGAACTTTTTGCAAAAAGTTTGAAATTGCCGAAGTGCCTATTATCTTTACCGATCGAACCAAAGGAGTTTCAAAAATGAGCAATGCCATTATAAAAGAAGCAATTTTTGGCGTAATTTCACTTCGAATTAAAAAAGTTTTCAATTCTTTATAATCAAAACCAATGAATAGGATATTAATTAAGAACGCTAAAATTGTAAATGAAGGAGTCATTTTTGAAGGAGATTTGCTAATTGAAGATGAGGTAATTGTTGAAATTTCAGAAAGCATTAGTGCCAAATCGTCGGAATGTACGATTATTGATGCAGAAGGAAATTATCTGATTCCAGGTGCTATTGACGACCAAGTGCATTTTAGAGAACCGGGTTTAACGCATAAAGGTGACATTGAAAGCGAATCCAAAGCGGCCGTTGCGGGCGGAATCACTTCGTTTATCGAGCAACCCAACACGGTTCCGAATGCGGTAACGCAAGAAATTTTAGAAGAAAAATACCAATTGGCTGCTCAAAAATCGTATGCCAATTATTCGTTTATGATGGGAGCCACCAACGATAACTTGGATGAGGTTTTAAAAACCAACCCGAAAAATGTAGCGGGAATCAAAATATTTTTAGGTTCTTCAACCGGGAATATGTTGGTGGATAATGAAGCTACTCTTGAAAAAATATTTTCGAGCACCGATATGTTAATTGCTGTTCACTGTGAAGACGAACAAACCATTAAAGATAATTTAGAAAAATACAAAGAAGAATACGGCGAAGACGTTCCGGTTACGGTGCATCATTTAATTCGAAGTGCCGAAGCCTGTTATTTGTCTTCTTCAAAAGCGATTGCCTTGGCACAACGAACAGGAGCACGTTTGCACATTTTTCATTTGTCAACTGCTCGCGAAATGGAATTGTTTACCAATAAAATTCCGTTAGAAGAAAAGAAAATTACTGCCGAGGTTTGTGTGCACCATTTGTGGTTTACAAACGAAGATTATGCTACAAAAGGTAATTTTATCAAATGGAATCCAGCGGTTAAAACAACCGAAGATCGCGATGCTTTATGGCAAGCTTTGTTAGACGATCGAATTGATGTTATTGCCACCGATCATGCGCCGCACACCAAAGAAGAAAAGAAACAAAAATACTTGCAAGCCCCTTCGGGAGGCCCTTTGGTACAACATGCCGTAGTGGCTATGTTTGAAGCGTATCACAAAGGGAAAATCAGCATTGAAAAAATTGTGGAGAAAATGGCGCATAATCCTGCTAAAATCTTCAAAATTGAAAAAAGAGGTTTTATTAAAGTGGGGTATTATGCCGATTTGGTTTTAATTAATACTGGAATGCCATGGGGTGTAAAACCCGAAAATATTTTGGCAAAATGCGGTTGGTCTCCTTTTGAAGGTTATACTTTTAAATCGAGAATAACCCATACTTTTGTAAACGGAAAGTTGGTTTATAATGCCTTTAAAGTAAAAGATATACGTGCCGGAAAACGCTTGTTGTTTGATAGATAATGGTTAAGATGCGGAATTTTATTATACTAGCTTTAGTACTAACGGCATTGGTAAGTTGCAAAGAGGAAGTGGTGTCTAAACCCGACAAACTCATTGACAAGGAAACCATGACCAATATTTTGTATGATATGGCCTTGTTAGAAGCAATTAAATATCAATATCCGTTTGTGGTCGACTCTAACGAAGTTAATGCGCCCAAGTACATCTACAAAAAATACAAAATTGATAGTTTGCAATTTGCGCAAAATAACTTGTATTATGCTTCGCATTTTAATGAATATAAAGAAATGTTTGCTGAAATTGAAAGCAGAATAAAAGAGCAAGATTCGGTATTGACCAAAAAAATAAGCAAAAAAAACAAATCCAATCCTAAAACCACATCCGAACCTACTACAGAAAAAGTGACAGAAAGTGTAATTATACCTAAAAAAGTAGATGTGGATTCGGTAAAACGCAGTATTCGCCAAAATCGCGAAAAATTACCTTCTATTGAATAACGTTCGTTTGAATGTAATTCGTAACGTTTGTAAAAGTATAATCCAATCGCGTTTTTATCTTCTCATTTGAGAAGGTGTTTTTAGAAGAAGAAGCCTTAGCAGTAGCCTTACTTATTTGGCGTTTTTTATTTAAAATCTTCGAAAGCAACCAATCAATTCGCCAAATAATATTCATTAAACTAGGATCTGCATGTATGCGAGGTTTTTTTACCTTTAACGCAGAGGCAATTGCATCAAAAATAGTTTTAAAAGGGTAGTTGTTTTCAATTAATGTAAAACGTTCGTTTTTAATTTCGCTATTCATTAGCATTATGGCAATATTGGCCACATCATCAACGACCACGCAACCTGTACTTCCCATAGTGTAAAATGAAAGCCCTTTGGCTACTTTATGGTAAATTCCAGCGCTTCCATCTGTAATTGTTTTGATAAAAGGGCCGAAAATCAATCCGGGATTTACGACCACAACATCAAGACCTTCTTGTTGTCCGCGCCAAACTTCCATTTCGGCTCCGTATTTTGAAATGGCATAATCCGAATGCGGTTTTTCGGGATTCCATTCGGTTGTTTCAGAAATGGTGTTTTCGTGTGGGGCTTTATCACCTAAGGCAGCAATAGAGCTAATGTAGCATAATTTGTTGACGTTTTTAGACAAGCAAAAATTTACAATGTTTGCAGTGCCTTCAATGTTGGTTTTTCGAATTTGTTCTTCGTCCTGCGGATCATACGAAATAAAAGCAGCACAATGATAAACCAAATCCACATTTTCAAAGGCTATTTCTAACAACGGAATGTCTAAAATATCGGCTTCGAGCCAATCTATTTGGGTAAAAAGTGCGCTTTTTTGGTAATAATCAAAATAGGCTCTGGTTTTATCAATTGAGGAAGTAGTTCGGTAAATGGCACGTACGCGGTTGCCTTTTTCAATCAATTGCAAGGCGATGTGTGCGCCCACTAAACCGGTAGCTCCTGTAATTAATATCATTTCGTAAAGATAAGCAGTTTGATGGATTTTTAAAGGGATAGATTTTCAAATTATGCAATTAAAACTATCTTTGTGCAAATTAAAAAAAAATGAAGAATTTAGTTGCAGAATTACAGTGGAGAGGACTTGTTCATGACATGATGCCTGGAACCGAGGAACAACTTTTAAAAGAAATGACACCCACCTATATTGGGTTTGATCCTACTTCAGATTCTTTGCATATTGGAAGTTTAGTGCCTATCATATTATTGGTTCATCTTAAAAATTTCGGACACAAACCCATTGCTTTAGTGGGTGGTGCTACCGGGATGATTGGAGACCCGTCTGGTAAATCAGATGAAAGAAACTTGTTGGACGAAGCGACTTTAAATAAAAACGTAGAAGGAATTAAAGGGGTTTTATCGCGTTTCTTGGATTTTAATTCAACAGAAGTTAATGCGCCTGTTTTGGTAAACAATTACGATTGGATGAAAGCTTTTTCGTTCATTGATTTTGCGCGCGAGGTAGGAAAACGCATCACGGTAAATTATATGATGGCCAAAGATTCGGTAAAAAAACGTATTGCTGGAGAAGGAGAAGGGATGTCGTTTACCGAGTTTACGTACCAATTAATTCAAGGTTACGATTTTTATCATTTGCACAAAAATTACAATTGTTTGTTGCAAATGGGTGGCTCAGATCAATGGGGAAATATTACTACAGGAACCGAATTGGTTCGTCGAATGAATGTAGGGGAAGAAGCCAAAGCCTACGCCATGACTTGTCCGTTAATTACCAAAGCGGATGGTTCTAAATTTGGGAAATCAGAAGGGGGGAATGTTTGGTTAACTGCTGATAAAACTTCGGTTTATAAATTTTACCAGTTTTGGGTCAATACCACCGATGTTGATGCTGAAAAATACATCAAAATTTTCACCTTTTTAGACCAACAAACCATTGAAGATTTAATTGCCGAACACCATCAAGCGCCTCATTTAAGAGTGTTGCAAAAGCGTTTGGCCGAAGAATTAACTGTTTTTGTTCACAGTAAATCCGAATTGGAAAAAGCAATTCAAGCTTCGAATATTTTATTTGGGAATTCCAATGCAGCCGATTTAAAACAATTGGATTCGGCTACTTTTTTAGAGGTTTTTGACGGTGTGCCGCAGGCCGAAATTGCCAAATCTGATTTGGAAAACGGATTGGATATTGTTTCCGTTTTAAATGAAAAAACAGGCTTTTTTAAATCGAATGGCGAGGCTAGGCGAGGCTTAACTGCAAATTCAATTTCGGTAAACCGTGAAAAAGTAAAAGAAGATTTTGTGCTAACACCAAACGATTTAATTAATAATGAATTTGTGTTGTTACAAAGCGGAAAGAAAAATTATTTTGTAGTGAGGGTTGTGTAAGCTATTTTAAACTGAATTATTAAGAGAGACGTATTTTTGTACGTCTTTTTTTTATTCCTTAAAGTTTATTTCAGCTTTGTTAGAATAATAATAGCCTTCAAGGAAATTGGGGTCTTTCAAAAAGGTATTAAGTTCTTCTGTTGTTAACCTGTCGGCAAATTCTTTTTTCAATAAAATTAATTCTATTTGAAGGGTGTAAAATAAGTTTTCTTCCAAGTAGTACTCTAAATCATCGGTTTTTGTATAGCGATTTTTATTCCAATAAATTTTCTGTTTAAATTCTTTCTTTTCTCTTGGTTTTAAGACTAAAATGGAACTAAGTATGTCTTTATTTTTCTTTTTCCAAAAATATAAAGAATCATTTTCCCATTTTTTAAGGTTTGATTTAATAGAATCTTTGTTCATAAAATCATCTCTAATCGTTTCTTTTCTGTCTTTTGATTGGTAAGATTTTCTCCTCGATTTGATTACTTGTGAAGCATCAATTGGATTTTCATTTTGAAAAAGGCGGTAAGTAGTGGCATATGACATAGAACTACTAATACTAGGAAGAAACTTATTGGGATTTAAAAAAAAAGAAACTTCCTTTTCGGTTAAATTTTTTATATGATAACTTATTGTGAATTCTCTATCTAAAAATTCAGATGAATCTTTTGATGTTATGGAATCAATTTTTATTTCTAGAACGTTGTTTTGTGCAGAAAGCGAGAAAACAACTAATAGTAAAAAGTAATGAAATCGCATATAAAGGGAGTTGACTTTTAGTTGCGAATTAAGTGAAAAATTTTTATAAAACCATCAAATTACAACCTCGAATATCCGAATGATCAAAACGTCCCAATACCTCGAAAGAGTTGTTGGGATATTTTTTGCCCAAATCCTGCGTAGCAATAAAAGAACACGAATTGATATTTGATAAATCGATCACGTTAATTCCGCCTGTTTTTCCAAAACCGACATAAGTCAAAGCATCTTCAGGATCACGCATTAAAACCTGCATCCACGAAGGGCATTCAAATAAGCCATCGCCAAAAGAGTAGGCTTGGGCAAGCAACTCGGTCATGCCGTATTCGGAATGAATTGAAGAAACGCCAAAACCAGTACACAAGAGTTGATGCAATTCTTCGCGAATCATTTCTTTACGTTTGCCTTTCATACCGCCCGTTTCCATGATGATGGTGTTTTTTAGTTGAAAAGGATGCTTTTCGATTAAATCCAATAAAGCATAAGTTACACCAATTAAAATCACATTCTGACCAGAGGCATCTAGTTCGGTTAGTTTTTTTATCAGTTCGTCGTGATTGTGCAAATAAAAACCGCTGTTTTCGTTGTGGGTAAGTGCAATTAAATCTTCGACCATATAAATCAAAGAAGAGCCTTCGCGCTCCAAATAAGACGGAAGTAAAGCTAGGACAACATAATCCTCGATATTACCGTAAAACTGTTTAAAAGCGTTGCGGTAGCTCTCTTCGTATAAGCTGACATCGGTAACCAAATGTTTGCTGGTAATCATGCCAGTGGTGCCACTACTAGTAAATGTGGTTTCGATAGGATTTTGATTGGAAACAACCGAATGACTTTTGAAAAACTGAATGGGTAAAAAGGGTATTTTTTCAATAGTTTTTACCTCTTGCGGATTGGTTTTTAAAAAGTCACAAAACTCCCGATACACCAAATTGTTTTCGTATTGGTAACGAAATACTTTAAGAGCTATTTTAGCAAATTCTTTTGGAGAGGAAATGGTAAAAATATCGGCAGCAGTCACAATTTTTTTAAGCAAAGGTACTAACTATTTTATAAAAAAAAACCTCTCAATAACGGGAGGTTTGCGTTGTATTTTTAGCGTACGATTAACTTTCGGGTTGCCGTAGCGTTTTGTTCGTTGATTTTAATGATGTACACGCCAGGAGGTAAAGAAGAGAGGTTGAGTTCTTTGGAACTGATTTGCGTATGCAAGACCATTTTGCCTAACACATCAAAAATAGTAATTTCTTTCTCCAAATCGTTTTTAGAACTAATATACACTTTTCCATTTGTCACGGGATTTGGATATACACTCAGTCCTTCAATAACCGTGGCGGCTTGTGGTTTGGATTGCGCTTTAACTTCTTGAATAGTACTACTCAGGAAAAAGAAAAAAGCCAATAAAAAAGTAGTATAAAAGTAGTTTTTTGCCATCGCATCAATTTGGTATGGGTAAAAATACAAAAAAATGTTTTTGCTTTAACAAAGAAAACACCCTAAAATGCTTAGGGTGTTTTTACTATGCTATTATGTAGCTTGATTTTATAATCCTGTAGTCCAACCAGCAGTCCAAGTAGGAACCCCTGAACCGTTTCCTGCTCCAGTAGCTGTAGTAGATTCAGTGAATAATTTAGAAATATCAGGAGTTACTCCTGTTACTGGAGTTGTAGCTGTAGCTTTTGATTTAACAGTTACATCTTCAAATTTAACATTAGTAGCTAACAAATCTTTTCCAACATAACTAATACCTTCATCGTGTTGAACATCAAATCCAGTTTTCCAACCTTTTAAAACTACGTTGTCAAATTTACCTTTAGTACCCACTCTCAATTTAATAGCCTGAGCCTCACCACTAGTATCGTTAACTCCAGCTCCAATTAAAGTA
The DNA here is from genome assembly GCF_016522065.1 of Flavobacterium agrisoli. GTDB lineage: Bacteria > Bacteroidota > Bacteroidia > Flavobacteriales > Flavobacteriaceae > Flavobacterium > Flavobacterium agrisoli. The sequence goes on from NZ_JAEHFV010000008.1 coordinate 45,624, forward strand.
AGGTTTTTGATATTAGGAAAAGAAATTGGTGCAACTAAGTGGTTGTTTGAATTGTTATCTGCTTCGATACCTCTGTTACCAGCATTAGTTCTGATTCCGTACCAGCTATCACCGTTACCAACCCATCCTTCAGTCCAGTCAAATAAATCATCACCTACGTTAGCCAATTTGTTAGAAACTACTAAGTGTTTTGCATCCACTGTTCCTCCAAACCATTCGAAACCATCATCAGAACTTTCAAAAACTTGTACATAATCTATAGAAGTTCCTTTTCCAACTCCAAATAATGAAAGTCCGTTAAACTCTTTATCTGAACTATAGGCAAAACCTGGATATTCAATTCTTAAATATTTAATAGAACCTGAATTATCGTTAGCATCTGTTCCACCATAAGTTAAAGCAGAAACCTCAGCAGAAGCTGTAACACCTTTATTAATAGGTGCTTTTCCGCACAATACTAATCCTCCCCAAGCTCCTGGTTTTTTCTCAGCAGAAGTCATTACTACTGGGCTTGAAGCTGTTCCTTGAACATCAATTTGACCACCTTGAGCTACAGCAATATATCTAACTTCTTCAATTTTATTAGGATCTAATAAAGTTGCCTCAATAATTACACCTGGTTTGATAGTTAATTTAGCTGAACTATTAACAATCAATTTTCCGTTAAGTTTGTAAGTTCCAGACTCCAAAACTACTTCTCCACTTTTAATCTCACCTTGAAGATTATCTCTCACTACTACGAAATCAGATTTTGGTCCTTCGTTGTTGTTGTTGTCATCGCTAGAACAAGATGTTGTTAAAGTTACAAGCGATAAAGCTGCTAAACCTAAAATTGTTGAAACTGTTTTTTTCATTTCTTTTTTTAATTGTTTTGTGTTTGTGTTTGTGCAAAGATTAAAACTTAAGTTCGCTTTGACGTTAAGCCGTTGTGATGTGTTTGTTATGAGTATTTTAAAGAAACATTAAGGAAATAACACCTCAATGTTTCTTTAATGTTTCTTAGAATTGATAATTCATTCCTAAGCCAAAAGTTATTCCTTTTTTGTAGTTGAAAACCAAAACATCTCCCCCAGCATTTTCTTGAACTCTTTTGAATTCTGGATTTAAAATATTTCTGGCACCAAAGTCAATACCTAGATTTTTATTCAATTTTGTTTTTAAAACAAAATCTAAAGATCCCATAGCTTTATCAACTAAATTTCCTTTTCCTTCGTTACCAATTGCGTAAAGTTTATCAGAGTAGTGGTTGTAAGAAAGTGTAGCAATCAATCCGCCTTCTTTAGTCCAATTTTTTGCATACGATACATCAGCATTTAAAATCAAATCCGATGCTCCAGTAAAACCAGAACTGCTATCCGTAAGATTGATATTTAAATCGGTTTCATCAATAACCTTTTGTTCGTCAATATCCTGATGTGTTTTCATGTAAGAAGCATTAAAACCGAATGAAAGTCTATTCGTTAATTCTTCATCAAAATCAAAAATATTTTTTCTAGCTTCTAATTCAACACCATAAGCATAACCCGTATCTCCAATATTTACCCAAGAAATATCATTAGATGCCGAAGCAATTACCACTTCATTGATTGGATCTAAAATATATTTTCCGAAAGCTGTTACCGAAAATACTTCGTCACTTTTTGGAAACATTTCCCATTTAACGTCTAAATTATAATTTTGAGAAGGATACAAATATGGATTACCAATTTTTGACTCCATTACGTCTTCGTAAACAAATAATGCACGCTCTTTAAATTGTGGTAACGTATAGGTTTTACTAGCTGCCAAACGAAGGTTTTGTTTTTCGTTCAACTCATATTTTAATACTAAACTTGGTAAGAATTCATTTCTTTCAAACGTATTAATTCCGCCTCCAGCATCAAATTGCGTTCTCCACTCAACTGTTTGCGCAATATTTTCATATCGAAGACCAGCAACAAAACTGAATTTCTCTCCAAAAGTATATTCTAAATTAGCAAACCCTGCGTGAATATCCTGATCACCACTATAGGTTTGCGGTGTCATCCCTGCAAAAGAAGTAATTGAGAATGTTCCGTTATTGTAATTTTGTTGATTGAAAAAGGCATCTAAATTATTAGGATCAACAATTGTATTTTGACCAGCATCAGTTACCGGAAAGTTAAATTGTATCGCTTCAAAATCACGTGTTTTAAATTTACCATTATAACCCGCTACAATTTTACCTTTAGAATCACCATTTTTAGGATCACCTAATTTATAAGAAAAAGCCATGTTAGCGGCAATCTCGTCTTCTTTTAGGTTTTGAAAATACCTTTGATTATCAGTAGTAGTACGTTGTGCAATATTGTAATAATCATTATTTCTGTAGTAAAACAATTTGTTTTGGGTTCTATCTGGCATATCACCTTCTACCGTATTGTAAGATGCTCCCCAATCGAATCCAAATTTGTCTGTCAATTTGTGACTTCCCAATAACTGATTAATAAATACTGTATTTTGAGTAAAAGTTCCTCTTTGTACTTGTAAATCTGCATTCGCATTATCATAATCACGATCTCTTCCTACATATACATCTCTTGTTTGCTCAGAAGAATTTACATATAATAAGTTATATCCAATTTTATGATTGTTGTTTATACGGTAATTAGCATTAAACATTCCGGTAGTATTGGTATTGTATGTATACTTTTCCTGATTAAAAGATTTTAATTCTGCAGCTTGAGCATTAACCGCTTGTGTTAATCCTTCTCTGAATTCGTAACCACTATTAAAACTTGCCGTACCAAAAAGGCCAATTTTTCCTTCTTCACCTACGTTAAATGATTTTCCGGCTTTTAAAGCAATATCACCACCAAACGGCGCTTCTTTAGTTGGGTTTAAACTATTTTCAAAATTATATCCTGATAAGGCATTTGACGGAACTCCGTAAGAAACAAAACCAGTTTTATTAGGACCTTGTTGCAACAAAAAGTTATTAGTTTGTCCTAAAGCATTTGTATTCACTTTTGATCCTAAAGAAAGTTCAAACATTCCATCACCTCTATAATCTTTAGAAACGATATCTACATTTCCTCCAGCAAAATCGCCATAGATTTTAGAACCATACACTTTATCTATCGAAATATATTCTACAATATCTGTTGAGAAAATATCCAAAGCAATATTTTTACGTTCAGGATCATTTGACGGAATTGGCAATCCGTTCATAGAAGTTGAATTATAACGATCCCCTAATCCACGAACATAAATATTGTTATTTCCTTCTTGTTTAGAAACCCCAGCTGTTTTTACAACTGCCGCAGCTACATCACCCACACCCTTTCTTGATAGTTCTTGCGCCCCGATAGATTGTTTAATTTCAACCGCATTTTTTTGATCTAACAATAAAGCTGATTCTTTTTGGCGGTTAACTGTAGTTTGAATCACCACATCGTCTAAGGTGTAGCCACCCGAAGAAAGGGTTTGGTTTATCGTTATGGTTTCATTGGCTTTTACGGTTACTGGTACTTCTACCGTTTCGTAACCTACAAAGCTAAATTGCAAGGTGTATTTTCCGGCAGGAACCGAAATGGAATACTTTCCGTCTAGGTCTGAGTTAGCATTATAATTTGTACCTTTAACTACAATGTTGGCAAAAGGTAGGGTTTCGTTATTCATTTCTTTATCGGTCAAAGTTCCCTTAATGGTTCCCTTGGTTTGCGCAAAAGATATTCCGCAAAGGAATAAGGTGATAAATAGAAATCGTACGTTAAATTTCAGTTTCATTTTTGTGTGTGTTTATTTTTGGTGCAAATTAACGGTGGCTTTGTAAAGTTCATGTTAGGCTCTTGTTATGGTTTTGTCTTCTAAATATTAACAAATTGTTATTAATTTAAATTACAGTTAACACAACTTTTTAAAGCTTTAAATAGTTATATCTTTACACTCGGATAAAATGATCGCAGGAGCTAATAGGTTCAATTAAGGCGATTTAAACCTCAATTTTTTCTTTATTAATTGTATATGAAAAAGACACAAACTAAGATTTTATTAGTAGATGATGAACCGGATATCCTCGAAATCGTAGGATACAATCTTTCGCAAGAAGGATACCAAATTGTAACGGCTTCTAATGGTAAAGAGGCTATACTTAAGGCACAAAAAGAAATGCCGGATCTTATAATTATGGATGTGATGATGGCCGAAATGGACGGTATGGAGGCTTGCGAAAACATTCGAAAAATACCTGAGTTAAGTAATGTAATTATTACCTTTTTAACGGCTCGTAGCGAAGATTACTCACAAGTTGCCGGTTTTGATGCGGGTGCCGATGATTACATCACCAAGCCTATCAAACCAAAATTATTGGTGAGTAAAGTAAAAGCCTTGTTGCGAAGAACGGTTGAAGAAACGGTAAGCAACGATACTTTAAATGTGGGCGGAATCGAAATTAACCGAGAAGAATATAAAATCATCAAAGGGAACGAAGAAATTTCGTTGCCGCGAAAAGAGTTTGAATTGTTTTACCTTTTGGCTTCAAAACCTGGAAAAGTATTCAAACGCGATGAAATTTTAGATAAAGTTTGGGGTAACGAAGTAGTAGTGGGCGGACGTACGATTGACGTGCACATCCGAAAATTGAGAGAAAAAATTGGCGAAGAACTTTTTAAAACCATCAAAGGAGTAGGTTATAAATTTGAAGTTTAAATAACAATTTAGTTCGTGTAAACCATTAAGGGTTTTGTTGAGTTAAGTAATTAATACTTAATTTTACTCAATTCTTAATGGTTTATTAGTTTGTAATCCTCCATTTCTAATCGAAATTTAATGCATGAAAATTAGTTTTAAAAAAACATACAAATTTGCAGTTAAGTCAGCACTTTATATTAGTTTGTTTGCCACGGCCTTTGTGGTGCTGTTGCAGTATTTATTTTATAAAAAAACACACGAAAATCTCGTGTTTTTTGCTATCGTTTTTCTTATAGTATGTTATCTTTTTTCTTTCTTGGTTTTACAATATCGTGTAGAACGTTTTATTTATAGAAGGGTAAAAAAAATATACGATGAGGTTTCGTTATTAGAATCTACCTCGTTGCTCAATCAGCCGATCACTACAGATATGGAAACGCTTTCGCGTGAGGTGAAAAAATTTGCAACCGAGAAAAAACTCGAAATCGAAATGCTCGAAATTCGTGAAGCGTATCGAAGGGAATTTTTAGGAAACGTTTCGCATGAATTGAAAACACCGCTTTTTACCGTGCAAGGCTATATTTCGACCTTGTTAGATGGTGCTATGGACGATAAAGTAATTCGGAAAAAATACCTTAAACGTGCCGAAAATGGAGTGGAAAGGTTGATTTATATCGTTGAAGATTTGGATATGATTACCAAATTAGAGTCGGGCGATTTGAATCTGGAAGTAACCGATTTTGATATCGTGGCGTTAATTCAAAATGTATTCGATTTACTCGAAATGAAAAGCAGTAGCAAGAATATCAAATTGACTTTCGAAAAAAAATACATGCAGCCTATTTTGGTAAAAGGCGATCGCGACCGCATTCAGCAAGTCTTAGAAAATTTAATTGTCAATTCGATTAAATACGGAAAAGAAGATGGTTTAACCGAAGTAAGTATTGTGAATTTGACCAAGAAAAAAGTGCTTATTCGTATTAGTGATAACGGCGAGGGTGTTGAAAAACAAAACATTGGGCGTTTGTTTGAACGTTTTTATAGAGTCGATAAAAGTGGTTCTCGCTCCGAAGGTGGTTCTGGTTTAGGTTTGGCCATCGTAAAACATATTATCGAAGCGCACAACGAAAAAGTATATGTAGAAAGCGAATATGGTATTGGGTCTGATTTTTCATTTACCATGGAAAAAGCCATAAAAAAAGAAAAAACACCCAAACATCCAAAATCATAAAAGAGTAAAAGAGTAAAATAGATTTTTTATAAAGAGCTGTTGTTTTTAAAACGACAGCTTTTTTTTTAACCACTTTTTTGTGGATTTGTGATGTTTTTATTTAAAGTATTTGTAATCTGTTATTTAACTGTTTTTGATTACGGTAATTTACCAATAGCGTAACATTAAATTAATATTAAGGCTAGAAATTAACATTAGGTTTGCCGAAAATAAACACAACAATAACGATTAGTTAAAATGAAAAAAAGTTTAATTGCGTTTGTGCTTTTGCTTTCGGGTTTTGTGCAAGCTCAAGATGTTCAAAAAGAAGAAGTTAAAAAAGAAGTTCTACGATTATTAGATTCGATTAATTCAGTAAAAGAAAAAGAAAAACCTCAAAAAACCTCCGGGAACAAATGGTACGATGTGCTTAGTTTGCGAGGATATGCTCAAGTGAGATACAATGGCTTAATAGCTACCAATGATAAAGTTTCGTGTGATCAATGTGATAAATCATGGGGAACTACTGCTACCGAAGAAGGCGCAAAAGCAAACGATGGTTTTTTTATTCGCCGAGCTCGTGTGGTGCTTTCGGGACAAGTTCATCCCAATGTTTTTATTTATTTTCAGCCTGATTTTGCCAGTTCGCCGGGAACCGGAATTCATAATTTTGTACAATTGCGCGATTTATATGCCGATGTTTCTTTTGATGCCAAAAGAGAATACCGCGTTCGAATTGGGCAAAGTAAAGTCCCTTTTGGTTTCGAAAACATGCAATCCAGTTCCAATCGTTTGAGTATGGATCGTAACGATGCATTAAACAGTGCTATTCCGAATGAGCGTGATTTAGGAATGTTTTTTTATTGGGCACCAAGCGAAATCAGAGAACGTTTTGCCATGTTGGTACGCGATGGTTACAAAGGTTCGGGCGATTTTGGAGTTTTTGCTTTCGGGGTATACAACGGGCAATCGGTTAATAAATTAGAGGGTAATCGCAACTTACATGTGGTGTCGCGTATTACGTATCCTTTTGTGATAGGAAGTCAGATTATTGAGCCAGGAATTCAGGCGTATACCGGAAAATGGGCTTTTACCAACGAAATTTCTTCGGGTGTAAGTGTTGCCGATAAGCAGTATACTTTAGACCAACGTGTGGGTGCTACTTTTGTATTATATCCAAGACCTTTTGGAGTGCAAACCGAATATAATTTTGGAAAAGGGCCTCGTTTTAACAAGCAAGATATGGCTGTAGAAGTGGGCGACTTAAACGGAGGTTATGTGTTGCTGAATTACAAATGGGATATCAATAAAAAACAATTGTTATACCCGTATGCTAAGTTTCAATATTATGATGGTGCCAAAAAATTCGAAAAAGACGCCAGAAGTTATATGGTTCGCGAATATGAATTGGGTGTCGAATGGCAACCGTTTAGAGCTTTAGAGTTTACAGCACAATATGTGTTTTCAGACAGAACATTTGAAGATAGTGTTTTGTTAAACAACCGACAAAAAGGAAATACACTCCGATTACAGGCACAGTTCAATTTTTAACAAAAGTAGTTAAAAAAGGACGTTATAGAATAGAAAATGGTAATTGTCTTTTTTTTAATTGTAATTGATTTTGTATGAATTAATTAACTAAATTTAGGAAGCTATTTTATTTGTTTTCAGAAGGTTGAAAAGTAATGATAGCGTAATTTAGAATTAACATTAAGATAATGTACTCGCTGTACTTTCGCATAAAATTTAAAAATAAACACACACAAAAATGAACAAATCAAAACTACTATTGTTTTTACCACTATTGGCTATTTTAAGTTGTGGTAAATCAAAATCAGATGAAAAAGATGCTACTCAAAATACAGCTTCTACATCGGTAACGATTAAAGGCAGCGATACCGTATTGCCTTTAGCCCAAAAAGAAGCCGAAACCTTGATGTTGAGTGATAAAGGTATTAGTGTAACAGTAGTAGGAGGTGGTTCTGGAGTAGGAATTACTGCTTTAATGGACGGTACTACTGATATTGCCATGGCTTCGAGAGATTTAAAAACCGAAGAAAAGCTAAAATTTTCCGAATCTAAAAAAGAAGTTGAAAAAGTAACCATCGCTTTTGATGCGTTAACGGTAATTGTAAATCCAGCCAATAAAGTATCGCAATTAACACGTCAACAATTAGAGGAAATTTTTACCGGAAAAATTACCAATTGGAAAGAAGTTGGGGGAGCCGATGAAAAAATTGTAGCCTATTCGAGAGAGTCTTCTTCAGGAACTTATGAGTTTTTTAAAGAAGAAGTTATGGAAAACAAAAATTATGCAACCAATATTTTGAGTTTACCAGCCACTGGAGCCATTGTGCAAGCTGTTGGGCAAACAAAAGGAGCTATTGGGTATATTGGTTTGGCTTACGAAACCAAAGAGGTAAAACAATTAGGCGTTTCGTATGATGAAGGGAAAACATTCATCGAGCCTTCTGTTGCCAACGCTAAAAACAAAACCTATCCTATTTCGCGACCTTTATTTTACATGTTCGATAAAACCAATGCGAACAAAGTAAAACCAATTGTAGATTATGCGCTTTCAGACGAAGGTCAAAAAATTGTGGGCGAAATTGGTTATGTTCCTTTAAAATAATCAAACAAAATCAAAGGCTGCCTAGAAAACAGCCTTTTTTGTTGAATTACTTGGGCGTTTTCGCACGGAATTGATTTTTTAATGCTCATTTGCGACAACGTTTCCAGAACTAATATTAGCAATATTGAAAACAAACTTCAAAAGGCTTAAAGAAAAAAGCATCGAATGTATTTTGATGTTAAGTAGTGCCGCCACCAGTATCATAGTGGTTTTAATCGTTTTTTTTCTTTTCATGGAAGGAGCGGGGGTTTTTACCAAAAAGCCAATTGAAGACGGCTTTCTTTTGGCTGTTTCGCCATCCAATCCAGTAAAAAAATTAGAGCCATCTCAAATTAAAGATATTTTTGATCAAAAAATAACCAATTGGAAAGAAGTTGGTGGTAAAGATGAACCCATCGTTTTATTTAGGACTTCCGATATTAGTACCTATTATACGGATGAAGAATTAGGGGAGAATTTCGAATTTTTTCCAGCCAAGATTAATGAACTAATTAGTAAGCAACCGGGTATAATTGCATTTTTTTCAGACAAATACAAAGCCGAAAATTTTAGTGGACGCGAACTCGAAATTAACAAAATAAAAGTATTCGAATTTCTATCAGGCGAAGAATGGTTTCCTACGGCACAACCTATTGCCCAAATGGGGGTGAAACCGCTAATTTATGGGACACTTTGGGTGAGTTTGGGAGCTATTTTAATTGCACTTCCTATCGGATTAGCTGCGGCTATATTTTTGAGTGAAATCGCTCGCAAAAAAGTTCGTAATTTGGTGAAACCGCTTATTGAATTGTTAGCAGGAATTCCATCGGTTGTATACGGTTTTTTTGGATTGGTAGTGATTGTTCCTTTAATTCAAAGTACGTTTAATTTACCCGTAGGAGAAACGGGCTTGGCGGGTAGCGTGGTCTTGGCTATTATGGCTTTGCCAACGATTATAACCCTTTCGGAAGATGCCATGCGCAATACCCCTCGTGCCATGAAAGAAGCTAGTTTGGCTTTAGGTGCTAGTCAATGGCAAACGATTTATAAAGTGGTTATACCGCACTCGGCATCCGGAATCACTGCGGGTGCTATTTTGGGAATTGGGCGTGCTATTGGCGAAACTATGGCGGTGTTAATGGTTACCGGAAATGCTGCCGTTATTCCGCATACACTTTTAGAGCCGGTGCGTACTATTCCAGCCACCATTGCGGCCGAATTAGGAGAAGCACCAAACGGAGGATTGCACTACGAAGCCTTATTTGCATTAGGTTGTATTTTATTTATCATCACATTCGGAATTAATTTGTTGGTTGAATTGGTTAGTAGCAAACAAAAACACAAAAAGCATTAGTATGAAAAAAGCACAAAATTTGGCCCGAAAAAAAAGTGTAAGTCAAAATATCGCTTTTACCATTTTTAGCCTAATCAGTTATGCTATTGTGGCTTTATTAGTGGTGATTTTAGCTTTTATCGTTATCAAAGGGATGGGCGTAATTAGTTGGGAATTTATTACCGAAATGCCTAAAAACGGCATGACCGAAGGAGGTATTTTTCCTGCTATTGTCGGAACCTTGTGTTTGGTTGGTGTGAGTATGGTTTTTGCATTTCCGATTGGAATTTTAGCGGCAATTTACATGAACGAATACGTAAAAGATGGTTGGGTAAAACAAATTATCAAGCAAATGACCAATAATTTAGCAGGAGTTCCCTCTATCGTTTTTGGCCTTTTCGGAATGGCTTTGTTTGTTAATAAATTGGGATTTGGCGATTCGATTCTCGCCGGCGGACTAACCTTAGGATTATTAGTGTTGCCCGTAGTAATTCGAACGACAGAAGAGGCTTTAAAAGCCATTGACGATTCGTTCCGACAAGCCAGTACAGGTTTGGGCGCAAGCAAGTGGCAAACAACCAGTCAAGTGGTTTTTCCTATTGCTTTTCCGAATATCATCACCGGTTTGATTTTGTCTATAGGAAGGGTTTCGGGCGAAACCGCTCCTATTTTATTTACTGTAGCAGCGTATTTTTTGCCTAAATTACCAACTTCTATTTTTGATCAAGCTATGGCTTTACCCTACCATTTGTACGTAATTGCTACCAGCGGAACCAATATCGAAGCGTCTCGTGCTATGGCGTATGGAACGGCACTTGTTTTAATTGTTATCGTATTAATTTCCAATTTACTGGCCAATGCGCTTCGTAAATATTTCGGAAAAAAAGTAAAAATGAACTAGAATGCACAAAATAGAAACTAAAAACGTTAATTTTTTCTACGGAGAAAATCACGCCTTACACGATATTTCGTTGGCCATGAAAGCCAATACCATCACAGCCTTAATCGGACCCTCAGGCTGTGGTAAATCGACCTATTTGCGATTGCTTAATCGAATGAATGATTTAATTGATGGCACCCGTTTGGAAGGTGAAATTTTGATTGATGGCGAAAATATTTACGATAAAAATACCAATGCCTACGATTTGAGAAAAAATGTAGGGATGGTGTTTCAAAAACCAAATCCTTTTCCAAAATCTATTTTTGAAAATGTTGCTTACGGATTAAAAGTAAATGGCATTACCGATAAAGCGGTAATCGAAGAACGCGTTCATACTTCCATTCAGCAGGTGGCTTTATGGGATGAGGTGAAAGACAAACTGAAAAAATCGGCATTTGAACTTTCGGGAGGACAACAACAACGTTTGTGTATTGCGCGTGCTTTGGCTGTGCAACCATCGGTATTGTTGATGGACGAACCCACTTCGGCATTAGATCCTATCTCGACTTCTAAAATAGAAGAATTATTATTCGAATTGAAAAACAAATACACTATAGTAATTGTAACGCACAACATGCAACAAGCTGCCCGTGCGAGTGATAATACCGCCTTTTTTTATATGGGAAGGTTAATTGAAATGGATAAAACCAAAACTATTTTCACCAAACCAAATCAAAAACAAACCGAAGATTACATCACCGGCCGATTTGGTTAATAGCAGGTTTTAAAGTTGAATTTTAAAAATAAACACAATGACAATACCTTTTGAAGTTGAATTAGAAAAATTAAAAAATACGATTATTAAAATTGCCGATTTGGCCGAACAACAAGTAACCGAAGCTACGGCTACTTTATTAGCAGAGTCAAAACCCGAAAATAAAGTAATCAAACGAACCGAAGATAAAATCGATAAATTGGATGTAAAAATTGATCAAATTTGTCAAAAAATCTTCGCTTTAAAACAACCTGTGGCCTCCGATTTGCGCTTTATCATGTCGGCTATGCAAATTAGTAACGAAATAGAACGCATAGGCGATTTGTCGATGAGTGTGGTGAAAAAGACCAAAAAAATCAATGACAAACACGATTTGATAAAACGTTTCGGAATTGATGAGGTTTGCAAACAAATCGTGGCCATCAACCAAAAAGCCAACGAATGTTTTATCAGCCGAAACGAAAATACCATTGGTGAAATATTCATCTTAAATAAAAGCATCAAAAATAAAACCAGCGAAGCCATCCACGAAATCATTGCAGTGATGAAAACCAATTCGAAAACCGTGGTTTCCGGTACCCATTTGATTATTGTATTAAAACATTTGGAGCGCATTTCGGAACATTGTACCAATATAGCCGAATATGTGTATTTTATGATAAATGCCAAAATAATCAAACACGATAAGTTAGGCGATATTGAAGGTTTAGAAGGAGAAGAATAAAAGAAAAAGCGTTAGGTTCTGATGATGAACGTAACGCTTTTTTCGATTGGAAGGCAAAGAATTAATAATTAACTAGGCTTTTCAAAAACAGTAAATAAAGTTTCCCAATCAATTTGGGAATGCAGTTTGGGTAATCCTTCAAAAGTATCAATTTTGGAAACTTGTTCCATACAAAAATCATCTTGCAAAGCATACGGAACGAGTTTTTCTTCTTGTAATTTTTCGGCTAGATACACTTGCTCGTATTGACCAGGAGTAGGGATAAAAAAGGCCTTTTTTTCCAATTTCACTAAATCCATTATGGTGGTATAACCCGAACGGCAAACTATTTTATCACTTTCATTAAAAGTTTGTTCAAGTTGTTTGGTGTTCATATAATTGTAAAAAGTAATATGATCCACTTGTTCTTTTACTTGGTTTTTTTCGACAATACCTTTTATAAAAACCACTTTTCCGGTGTATTTTAAAAGTTCGGCTTTGAGTTTGTCTTCTAGCAAACTGCGTTGCGGCTCAGGACCGGATAAAATCACCATTAAATCGTATTGTTTGTCGATTTCCTTCTTTTTCATTCGGCTCAACGGACCGATGTATTTTAATTTTAAAGAATTGCTTTTTACATGGCCTAAATCGCCTGTTAAATTGGGTTTTCCGGCTAAATCGGGTACCCAGCATTCGTTGTATTTTTTTATAAAATGTTGGTGCCATTTACTAGTTAACCAAGTGGTGTTTCCGGTTAAAACATTCAGTTGGTGGGTAATGAAAACCGAAGGAACTTTCGAACTAAAAACACCCAAACGATTGTCGGAGATAATGCCTTCAATTCCGTATTTTTTTACCCATTTGTTAATTAACCGTTTCTCATCTAAAACCGCTTCAATCATTTTGGGTGAATTTTTAATCAATTTCCATTTGAAATTTTTACCATTTTTGGCGTATTCAATTTGATAAGAAGGCAGTGTTAAAGCTTGAATATAAGGGAATTCTTTTTTTAATAATTCTAATGCAATTCCGTCTGAGGCAATAATCGGAATGTAATTGTTTTCTTGTAGGGCTTTGATAATCGGAATGCAGCGTGTAGCATGACCAAGCCCCCAATTTAAAGGTGCAACTAATATGGTTTTATTTGTAGGACCAATTTGGTTCATAGTTTAAAAATTGAATTAAAGGTAATTTAAAGTTACATTTAAACTGTTTCAAGCATATTTTTTTAAGATTACTAAACGATTAAGATTCACGGTTTTTCTGCCCTAAAAATACGCTCGAAGTTGCACACTTCCGGTATGGATGGTGTTGCTTGTGGCCGCTTTTCGTCCCTGATAATTAACGTTAACGTCTAAAAATTGTGTAATGTTTTTCTGAATCAAACAGCGCCAAACTAAGTTTTGCCCCGCCTGTAATCCTTCCAACATTTGAAAGCCTACAGCCGATAATTCGTTACCTTTAAATTTGTTTTCGTATAAAGAAAATTCGCCATTGAGTGTTACTTTTTTAGTACCAGCATACGAAAAAGAAGTTCCTAATCGGTGTTGTTGTAGGGTTTCGAAAGCACCAATTTGATTGTTTTTTTGGGTGTGTTCGTAAAAGAAATCCAAACTGCTGCTTTTAGAAAAAACGTAACTCACTTTAGGCGCCAATTGGTAGCCATTAATGCGGTAATTTTTATCGACAAAATCAGCCGATTCTAACGTGGTAAAAATGCTTTTGGTGAAAAAACCCAATAGCCACGTTTTTTGCAACAAATGGTTGTATTGCAATTGATGCGAGCTGTTTTTGGTGGCTTGCGACCCAATATTAAGCAAACTCTTGGTTTGATTTTGTAAATACGTATAGGTTACCGAATGGTTTTGTTTGCCCCGATTATAAAACAAACTATTACGAATGCTGCTGTTTAATCCCAATGCATTTTCTGCATCTAAATCAAACGGATTCAATTCAAATTTAGAGCCGTCGTTTTTTACTTTTCGTTCCAAAAGCAAGGCGGTTTGGTTGTAAAAATGGGATAGTATTTTTTGAAAACCTGTTTTGTTTTGCCATTGCGAAGGGTTGAAAGTGAGTGATTGCGAAAATTTATTTTGATTGGTTTTGATGTAAACCCGATTGGGTAAAAATACCCGAATATATTGTGCTTGATCCTGAAATGCAGCAACTTCAAACTCCTCTAATTCTTGTGTGCCATTGCCGTTATAATCAATCCAAGTGTAAACGCCTTGACCAACTGGGACTTCTACATAAGTGAACTCTTGCTGTGGTAATGTTCCTGAGGTGGTTTCGTATAAAGTGGTACTCAACAACAATTGATTAAACCAGCGGTCGTTATACAACACACGCGAATTTAAAGAGGAAACCGAAGGCTGATTGGTCTCTTCATAATGCAGCGTTCTGTAATGGGCATAAACCGATAAATCACTTTTTGAAGTTTGTAAAATTCGAGATTTGATTTGCCAACTATTCGAACGGTTAACACGTTGTAAAATATTATTTTGTACACTATCGTTAACGCGATTCAAATAACCTAATTCTACAAAAACTTTCGTGCTGTCACCACGACCGGCAAAGAAACTGTATTCCGAAAAACGTTGGCTTAACGGGGTAACGGTTTGTGTAATGTTGTTTTTTTGTTGATTGTCTTCATTCCGGATTTTGGAGCTTATCCAATTTTTATTCCATTGGTACTGAAGTTTACTGTTGTTTCGTAAAAACTGCGAATTATTAGGTTCTCCTCGACTTTTTAAATAACTTCCTTTTGTGTCAAAATACCAATGTTTGCTTTGAAAATTACCCCAAACCGAATGACGATTTCCGTTGTAATAGGTTCCCAAATCCAATTTCTCGAAACTATAATTGAAATGTGCCGATACGGTGGCCGATGGTAGCCAAGCAAATTGCAAACCCGAATTTAGTAAACTTTGATTGCCCGAAAGCAAGGTCGAAATGTTCCAGTCACGACTAAACTCAATAGTATACAAGCGTTCAACCGACTGAAAATTTTCTTGAACAAATTGGTAATTAGCATACGCATCTAAATTCCATTTTCCGGTAAAAAAACGATGTTTACTGCGAATGTTTCCGGCTAGCCCCGTATTGTTAGCGTCGTCTAAATTCGAATACAAATTCAAATCGTTATTGCTCACACCCAATTCGAAATTTATATCGGTTTTTTCAGCCGATTGGTATCCGCCAAAAAAAGTCGCCACTTGTTTTTTTATGGGTGCAATTAGTTTGATAACTGGCGCATAATTCCCTTGTGAAATGCCATCAATAGGTGCTATATATTCATAAATGCGGTTAACGGTGGTGTTGCTTTGTAAGACATAATTTCCGAAGCCAGTGCCGACTAAAGAAAATTTCACATTGTAAAGCACTTGTGCCGTATCATCGGAATATTCGAATATTTCTTGACCGTCTTGAATGGTTTTTTTATATAAAACTGCATTTTCGGTATAAGTTTCTTCGTAAGCCGAAGGGGCTATCATCAAATCTGGATTGTCTCCAGCTTGGGCTAAAATAGCGGTTTGTTCGAGTGTTAAATTTTGTTGAAGCGGTTGGTTCTTTAAGTCGTTTTCCGAATAAAGGTACGAACCAAAATTCCATTTTCCAGTAGTGTGTTTGACTCCGTTGTAAGTAACAAATCGGGTGTAATTTTGTTGACTGTATTGGTATTCAACACTAATTCGCATTTCAGAAGTAATGGTAAACAAAGAGGTAAACGTGATTTCACCAGCATTGTAATCAATAGTATACTGATTGTTTTCGCCTCGGGTCAGCAGCGTTCCGTTTACATACACTCGCTCCGATCCCGAAACTACTAAAACATACAATTCACCATTTTGACCAATTAATTTATAAGGACCTTGATTGCCTTCCTGACCCACAAAATCACTTTTGGCATATTGTCCTCTAACCAAAGAAGCAGAGGCAAAGGCATTGGTTTTGCTTTTTTCTGTTTCCCAATCAACGTTAAGAGCCAAACCTTGTACTTTTTTTGTAAAGCGTAAAAACGAACTGCTGTTGTTTTCTAAGAAAATATCGCCCGCTCTAATGGACCAACTATCGGTAAATAATTCCATGAAAATGTTGTCGAATTGATCTAGTTTTTGCGAATAACCACCGTCTTGAAGCGGAATGTTACTGTCTTGTAAAGAGGTTCTTAAACTAACTTTGTCCGAAATTTTTCCGGTGATTTGAAGGTCTAAGTTTGAATTGACAACCGAATTTTGATTATTGCCAATCGTCAATCCACGGCTGATGCTTCCTGAAGTAGTCAATCCATCAAAAGGAGTGAGAATGTTTTTGGGAGGTTCAATTTCGTATAAAGTTCCCGTTACGGCATCATTGCTAATAATTTGATTGGAATTATAAGTACCGTATTCTTTGGTTAGAAAATCGGGATATAGCAAATAATAAACAGTAACGGAGTCGGTTTGAGCACGAAGTTTTTCGGTTAAAAATACAGCAGCTTTCGTGAAATCAACTGCGTAAAAATGGGGAGCAATCGTGTTTTGGTTCGCATCTTTAATTTCGAAATAACTGGCGTTTATACTGGTTTTTTCTAAATAAAGGGTATCTAAAGTGGTGGCAAAGGTACTGCTTTTGTATAGCGATTCGTGTTCTTGAGCCGTAAGCCCCAAACAGCGAAACAAAACAACAAATAAGAGTACTTTTTGCAACATAAATATACAACTCCAAAAATTCAAAAGTAGTGTTTAAAACGCTAAATTACGTAACTAAAAAAGGGTTTTGCCCGATAAGCAAAACCCTTCATGAATTGATAATTATCCAACTACAAGTTTAATTGATTTCCTTAGTGATAATTTGCATGGTTTCGCGACTTACTTGTTTTAGCAAAACCGTTTTATTTGTTTCTACCATTTCTGCGGCTTCTTCGTTGAAATGACGAATGGTATATAAAGTAACATTTTCGGTAAATTCGACTTTGAATTTTTTAGATAAAATCGAATTCAACTCGTTAAAATTTTCAAATTTATCTTCTACACAAACCGAAAAGCTAATAGCCGAATTCTGAATTAAATTCACTTTGATTTTGTAATCGTGAAATAATTTGAAGATTTCACTAATGTTTTCTTCCATGATAAAAGAAAAATCAATTGAAGAAAGTGAAATTAAAAGTTGGTTTCGTTTTACGATAAAACAAGGGTAATACGGCTCTAAATCAACTCCTTTTGATACCGAAGTTCCCGGTAATAAAGGATTAATAAATGATTTTACGTATAACGGAATTTCTTTTTTCTGTAAAGGTTGCAACGTTTTTGGGTGAATAACCGACGCTCCGTAAAACGCCAATTCAATAGCTTCGCGGTACGAAATTTGGTTTAATAAACTTGCATTTTCAAAATAACGCGGGTCAGCATTCATTACACCAGGAACGTCTTTCCAAATGGTTACGCTTTCAGCATTTAAGCAATAGGCAAAAATAGCAGCCGTATAATCTGAACCTTCGCGACCTAAAGTGGTGGTAAAGTTGTTTTCATCCGATCCCAAAAATCCTTGCGTAATGTTCAAGCTTTTGGTTTTGATGTTTTGTGCAATGTTTTGTTGCGTGAGTTCCCAATCAACTTCGGCATCGCGATAGTTGGCATTGGTTTTTACAAAGTTACGGACATCAATCCATTGAGTGTCTATCCCCATAAAACTCATAAAATGGCTCAAAATAGTGGTGGAGATAATTTCTCCCATACTTACGATTTGGTCGTAAACAAAGTTGTAATTCGGCGATTTGTTGTGCGCTAAAAAATATTCTAAATCGGAAAAATGCGCTTGAACGGCTTCAAAAACGGCATGGTTTTCGTCGTCGAATAAATCCAATAAGATTTGATTGTGGTATTTTTTTATTTCTTGAACGGATGAACTCAGTTCAGCCGATTGTTCAAAATAATTTTTAATTACGACTTCTAAAGCATTGGTTGTTTTGCCCATTGCCGAAACGACAAGCAATACATCTTCATAGCCGGCTTTTTGCAAAACCTCGTATACGTTTCTAATTCCGTCAGCATCTTTTACCGATGCGCCACCAAATTTAAATACTCTCATTTTATTCCTTCTAAAATTTTAAATCATTTTTTTTGGTTCAAAAATGCTGTAACGCCTTCTTGGTCTATTTGAACCACACGCCAGTCGTCAAACACTTTTGCTCCCGATTTTTCATAAAATTTAATTGCGGGTGTATTCCAATCCAAAACATTCCATTCTACTCGACGCACATCGTCTTTTTGAGCTTGTTTAAATATTTCGGTATACAATGCCATTCCAATTCCCAACCCTCGTTTGCTGTCTTTAACGATAAGGTCTTCTAGATGAATTGTTTTGCCTTTCCAGGTAGAATAGCGGTAATAATACAAAGCAATGCCCACAATTTCTTGTGCTACTTCGGCAATAAAAACATGAAATAACGGATTAGCTCCAAAACCATCGCGTTCTAAATCGGCAACCGTAACTTCAACCGCATCCGGTTCTTTTTCGAATGTAGCCAATTCTTGAATTAAATCTAAGACACCAGGCATGTCTTGTATGTTGCCTTTTCGGATAATCATCGTTGTTTTGAGTTTTAATGTGAAGCAGATGGACAATCTGTAAATTGAAAACCACAATTAAAGGGGCAAATATACTGTACACAAGTCAGATGAGCGGCTGTTTAACTTGTTTTTCACAAAATAGTGTTTTTTGTTATTTCGTGTTGTATTACTTGGTGTTTAAATGGGTTTGAGTGTTCATAATGAATAAAGTATAATTTGCTTAAACATAAAAAGGTTATTTCAATTCTAAAATCGAAATAACCCTTTGTATTTAAAGTGCATTATTTTATTTGTGCATGTGTTGCATTTCGTAAATAAAGGTGTCTAAATCTACTTTTTTATCAACTAAAGACAATGCTTTGGCAATAATATAATTAACATTGCTTGGGGTAAAGCCCAAACCAACACCAATTTTGCGAAGCATGATTTCTTGTTTGTCTTCCAAATGATGATCGGCATGTACCATGCGCGCTAAATCGTACAAACGCTCTAAACGTTGTGTGTGTAAATAAGGTGGGTTAATAGGGTATTTTAAAGGATCAGAAAGAATTTCTACGTATTCTGCATCTGAAATTTCAAGTTGAGAAGCCAATTTGTCCAAAAAGTCTTTTTCTTGCGGATGTAAAATTCCGTCGGCTAATGCTACACGAACAATAGCTGAAAAATGACCTTTATTACGTTGTTTGAATTCGCTATCAAATAAATCTGAAAATGACATAATTAATAAGTTTTTATGCCGCAAAGATAATTCTATTTTTAAATTTATAATTTTAATTTCTTTATAAATTTTACAGCATTTAATAGGTTAAAATACGATAATTTAGGGCGTATTTAGCCCAAATTGGTATTCGTTTTTCAAAATAAATTGTAAGTTTACAACCCCTTATCATTTTTAAATTAAGTACCTATGTCGGAGTTTTGGATTTATTTTCAATTTGGTTTACAGCATGTTCTAAATTTTCATTCGTACCATCATGTTTTGTTTTTAATAGCACTTGCTATTCCGTATGCTTTTAAAGATTGGAAACGCATGTTGTTGTTAGTTACCGTGTTAACAGTAGGTCATTTTTTAGCATTATTGCTTTCATTGTATGGTGTGATTAATGTCAAATCGAGTATGATTGTGTTTTTAATTTCTATAACCATCTTGATAACGGCATTTTTTAATTTATTCACCGCCGGTAAATCCTCGAAAACAGAAAGTGTAAACATCATATTTTTTGTGAGTTTGTTTTTTGGCGTAATTCAAGGTTTAGGATATGCGGCTCATTTTAAAAATGTTTTGGCGCGTCACGGTGGTTCAAAATTGTTACCTTTAGCGGAGTTTGAATTGGGTATCGAAGCGGCACAAATCGTGGTGGTTTTGGTAGTTTTGATTCTTTCGTATCTGGTACAAACCGTGTTTCGATTTTCTAAACGCGATTGGACTTTAGTAATGGCTTCGTTTATCATTGGTGTAGTTTTGCCCATGATTATTCAAAGCGAAATTTGGAACAGATAATCTATGGAGGTTAAAAAGTTAAATAAATACGATAAAGCCTATTTGCGCATTGCTAAAGAATGGAGTTTGTTGTCGTATTGCAAACGCAAACAAGTAGGAGCAATTATTGTAAAAGACCGCATGATTATTTCAGACGGTTACAACGGAACGCCTTCGGGTTTCGAAAATTGCTGTGAAGACGAAAACGGTCTTACCCGTTGGGATGTATTGCATGCTGAAGCGAATGCTATTTTAAAAGTAGCCCGTTCTACTCAATCTTGTGAAGGTGCAACCTTGTATATCACACTTTCGCCTTGTAAAGAATGCAGCAAGCTAATTCATCAATCCGGAATAAAACGGGTGGTGTATCAAAACGGTTACCGAGATGATTCGGGTATTGCCTTTTTAGAAAAAGCGGGTGTAGAAGTAACGCATATTCCTAATTTAGAAGAATAAATTCTAAGTTTTTTTAATTTGAACTACTATGAAGTTTAATTCCCATTATTTGCCTATTGTAATCGGTGCATCATTGGCCATTGGAGTGCTGGTGGGAAGTTTTGTGAGTAATCCTAATCCAACTTCTTTTTCTAAAACGTCGGTTTCAAAGAACAAACTCAACACCTTAATCGATTTTATTAATAACGAATACGTGGATAGTGTCAATACCGATTCTATTGTAAACATGACTGTTGATAAAATTTTGTCTCAATTAGATCCGCATTCGGTTTATATTCCTCCGTCCGAATTGGCGCAGGTTAGCGAAAATATGAAAGGGGATTTTGTAGGTATCGGTGTTAATTTTTACATGTACAAAGATTCGGTTGCCGTTATCAAAACCATCGAAAATGGCCCTTCTGAAAAAGCCGGAATTTTGGCCGGAGATCGTATTTTGTACGCTGGGAAAACGAAATTATTCGGACGAAATTTGCCTACCGATAGTTTGTTTGCTCAATTAAAAGGAACACAGGGTTCGGAGGTTGAACTTACTTTGTTTCGAAAATCCATCGGTAAAAAGTTAAAAGTCAAATTAAAACGCGATGTAATTCCGATTAAAAGTGTTGATGCCGCTTTGTTGCTGACACCGAAAATGGGGTATATTAAAATCAATCGTTTTGCCGAAACGACTTTTGCTGAATTTAAAAAAGGACTTTCGCAATTGCAAAAAAACAAAATAAATGCGTTGGTGCTCGATTTAAGAGAAAATGGCGGTGGTTATATGGAAGAAGCGATTGCTATTGCCGATGAATTTTTAAAAGAAAAGCAATTGATTGTTTTTACGAAAAGCAAAAATGGGACCGAAGAAAAAACCTACGCCACAAATAAAGGCAGTTTTTTAAATGGTAAATTGTATGTTTTAATTGATGAAAATAGTGCTTCGGCTAGCGAAATAGTCGCGGGTGCTATACAGGATAATGATCGCGGTATAATTGTAGGGCGTAGGTCTTTTGGAAAAGGTTTGGTACAACGCGAAATGGATTTTAAAGACGGTTCTGCCATCCGACTAACCGTGGCGCGTTATTACACGCCAACAGGTCGTTCTATTCAAAAGCCATACAATCACGGAAAAGAAGATTATTTTAAAGAATACGGCGCTCGTTTTAAGTCGGGCGAATTATATGTAAAAGACAGTATAAAAGTAGCCGATTCGCTAAAATTTAAAACACCAAAAGGTAAAATTGTATACGGCGGCGGCGGAATAGTACCAGACGTTTTTGTGCCTACCGAAATTGAACAAGGCGATGAGCATGTGGGGTATATTCTCCAATCTGGAATGATTGGCCGCTTTGTTTTTGAATATTTAGATGCTAATCGAAATGAATTTAAAAATACTAGTTTTGAGGATTTTCGAAATAAAATGAAAAACTCGGATCAGTTTTATAAATGGTTTCAATCGTATGTATATGATGCCAGTTTTGAGGTACCTTTGGCTAAAAACAAAGAGTTGATAAATCGGTATGTGGCGGCAGAATTTGCAAGACAATTGTATGGAGAAAAGCAGTATTACCTTTTAACACTTGGGAATGACGCCATGATTAAAAAAGTATTAAAACAAAAATAAGGATAAATTCACAGCTTATCGAGTACTGTCGTGGGCGTGAGTTTGAATGCCGTTATTCCACAAAGTAAGCAAATCGGTTGCTACCGCAGCACCACTACCAGCGGCAATGGCCAACTGACTTCTCCATCCGGCCAAAGTTCCTATTACATATAAACCATCGGCCACTTTATGATCGCAATTTTTAAGTTGGATGCGTTGTTTTTCGGGTAATGCTTTTTGATGCGGCTCTACATAGTGCATCAGTCCTTCGATAGCAAAGGTATTAGCTGATCCAATGCCAACCACGATGTTATGAGTGGTGTACGAATTTTTGTTGGTGATTACCGTAAAATGAGGAAATTCGCCCTCAACACGAATGACTTTTTCAGAAGGGATTTGAGTGATTTCGGGATATTGTTCAGATAGTTGTTCCAAACTTTCGGTTAAGATTTCTGAACCTAATTTTCCAGCAGGAATTCCATAAGCATTATTAAAAAGAGCATCTTGTAATGATGAACTTTTTTGATGAGTAAAGATGCCGATTTTTTTATCGGACATAAATGGTTTTTGTAAAGCCGAACCTAATACCAAAGCGCAAGAAACGCCCGAAGCACCTCCGCCAATAATTAAAACATCAAACATTTAAATTTTGTTGTTCAATTTGTTTTCTATCTTTTTAGAAAGTCTAAAAATGATTAAAATCAAAACGGCACAAAGTGAGGCTGCTATACCAATAAAAGCAACGGCACTGTCTCCTTGCAACGGATTTTTAAAGTCAATCAAGGTAATGTTAAAAATAATTAGGGCCAGTGCTATAACAACTAGAACGCCAGTAAAAATTTTCATATTTGGTAATTTTTATCTAAATATTTAGCTTTTTTCTTATAAAATAAATGAAAACACCGTAATATTTAGGGAATTATAGGGTAAAAGTATAAAAATTTATCTTAGACGAACAAACCTTTAACATTAGCGGCAAATAATTTAACAGCAATAGCCAATAAAACCACACCAAATGTTTTACGAATAACGCCCAATCCATTTTTCCCCAATAGCTTTTCGATTTTAGAAGACGATTTTAGGACGGCATAGACCAATATAATGTTTAATAGGATGGCTATAACAATATTAATGGTGTGAAATTGCGAGCGTAATGATAATAACGTAGTCATAGTACCAGCGCCAGCAATTAACGGAAAAGCCAAAGGAACAATCGAAGCAGTGCTGGCTTCTTCGTCTTTGTAAATATGGATGCCTAAAATCATTTCTAAAGCCAAAAAAAACAACACAAATGAACCGGCAACGGCAAACGAATGTACGTCAATACCAATGATTTTTAAAAATCCTTCGCCAATAAACAAAAAAGTAATCATGATTACTCCAGCAACTATCGAAGCTTTTTCAGATTCAATAATGCCGACCTTTGCTTTCAAATTTACAATAATAGGGATAGAGCCCACAATATCAATCACGGCAAATAAAACCATGCTAGTTGTAATGATTTCGTTTATATTAAAATCTAACATTTTAAGTTGATTAAGTTATATTTTTTGCAAATATACTACAATTTGGCTTTTGTGGGATTTTTTTTAAAACAACGAGAATGTTCGCTTTTGATTAATTCTAAATTGAAGGTAAGTAACTAAAAAGTGAATGTTTGCGTATCTTTGCAGCTTGTAATTTGATTTTGTAAATATGTTTCAGTTAGGGAAAACCATAGTGTCGGAGGATATTCTTGAAAAAGAATTTGTGTGTAATTTGAGTGCTTGTCATGGGGCTTGCTGCGTGGATGGGGATGCAGGCGCGCCCTTACAAGAATCGGAAACTAAAATTTTAGAAGAAATATATCCCAAAGTTAAGCCGTTTTTAAGGAAAGAAGGTATTGCAGCTATCGAAGCGCAAGGGACTTGGGTAGTGGGTACCGATGGTGATTTGGAAACGCCACTTATTGATAATAAAGATTGTGCTTATGTTATTTTTGACGGTAAAACCGCGCTTTGCGGAATAGAGCAGGCCTATAACCAAGGAATTGTAGATTGGAAAAAACCAGTATCGTGTCATTTGTATCCTATTCGGGTTAAGGATTTTACCGAATTTGCAGCCGTTAATTACGATAAATGGGATATTTGCGACGCGGCTTGTTCATTAGGTAAAGAATTGGAAGTGCCCGTATATAAATTTGTAAAAGAAGCGCTCGTAAGAAAATTTGGTGAAGATTGGTATGCTGAATTGGAATTAACGGCACAAGAATGGAGCAAACAGAAAAAATAATTTCCTAGACTTTTTTCGATAAAATACAAGCTGAGTAAGTCGGTTTTCAGAATTTCATTTTTTCAAATTTTAACTTGCTTATTGTTTTAAAAGTTCTATATTCTACGCCTCTTTGGAGGCTTTTTTTTGTATTTAAATATTTGAAAAATAAGCAGTTAGTAGTTGGTGCTAAATAAGTGTCTTTTCGGTGGGTTGTTAAAAACTAGGAGTTATTGTGGATAAGTTTAGCTTTTATTTTTGACAACAAATTGCAACCTTTGTAAGGTACTCAAAAATCCAGAATGGGTTGCATTTATTTACAGAAAAAACTTAGGATATGTCTCAAATAGAACCAATTTTACAAGAAAATAAAAATCGTTTCGTAATTTTTCCAATCAAACACCACGATATTTGGGAATGGTACAAGAAAATGGAGGCTAGCTTCTGGACTGCTGAAGAAATCGATTTGCATCAGGATTTGTCAGATTGGAACAATAAATTGTCAAATGAGGAGCGTTATTTTATCAAACACATCTTGGCTTTTTTTGCTGCTTCAGACGGAATTGTAAATGAAAACTTGGCAGAGAATTTTGTAAACGAAGTGCAATATGCTGAAGCAAAATTCTTTTACGGCTTTCAAATCATGATGGAAAATATCCACAGTGAAACCTATTCATTATTGATTGATACGTATGTGAAAGACGATGCCGAAAAAGACGAGTTGTTTAATGCGTTAGAGGTTTTTCCGGCAATCAAGAAAAAGGCTGAATGGGCTTTGAAATGGATTGAATCAGATTCTTTTGCTGAGCGTTTAATTGCTTTTGCTGCGGTTGAGGGAATTTTCTTTTCGGGTGCTTTTTGTTCTATTTTTTGGTTGAAAAAACGTGGTTTAATGCCAGGTTTGACTTTTTCTAACGAATTGATTTCGCGTGATGAAGGTGTTCATTGCGATTTTGCGGTGCACTTGCACAACCACCATTTGGTAAACAAAGTGCCAGTGGAAAGAATCAAAGAGATTATCGTTGATGCTTTAAATATCGAACGAGAATTTATCACGGAATCTTTACCGGTGAGTTTGATCGGAATGAATGCTACTTTAATGACGCAATATCTTGAGTTTGTTGCCGATCGTTTATTGGTAGAATTAGGATGTGAAAGAGTATATAATTCAGCTAATCCGTTTGATTTTATGGACATGATTTCGCTTCAAGGAAAAACCAATTTCTTCGAAAAAAGAGTTGGAGAATACCAAAAAGCAGGCGTTTTGAATAACGATTCTGATGCGCAAAAAATTTCATTTGACGCCGATTTTTAATAAAAGCCTTCTGTTTTAGTGTTGACCACGAACACTAAAAAATTAAAAAAGAATAGAAACGAATGATTTTCTGTGTTCGTTGATTAAAATACGGTATTGCTTTTCGCTTAAAAAAGAAAGGGAATAACGAACAGAAACAGTTGCCAATTTGCTCGAAAGAGTAAAAGCGACCTAGTAATTTATTGCAAATAACGTTTGGGATAAAAAAGTTAAAAATAAACACCATTGAGGTTTTAAAATGCCCTTTTTAAAGCTTCAAAATATTTAATAACCACTATAATAATAAGCTTATGTATGTAGTAAAAAGAGATGGCCACAAGGAGCCGGTAATGTTTGATAAGATTACAGAGAGAATTAAGAAATTATGTTATGGTTTAAATGAGTTAGTCGACCCAGTAAAGGTAGCCATGCGTGTCATCGAAGGTTTGTATGATGGCGTTTCTACATCTGAGTTGGATAATTTAGCTGCCGAAACTGCTGCTTCAATGACCATTGCACATCCTGATTATGCGCAATTAGCAGCTCGTGTAGCAATTTCAAATTTACATTCGAATACTACAAAATCGTTCTCTGAAACGATGACCGAAATGTATAATTATGTAAATCCAAGAAACAATCAAAAAGCACCAATGATTTCGGATGAGGTGTATCGCGTAATCAAAGAGAACTCAGAGTTTTTGGATTCGCATATTATTTATACCCGTGATTTTAATTACGATTATTTTGGATTTAAAACCTTAGAACGCTCTTATTTGTTGCGTATTAACGGTAAAATTGTAGAGCGTCCGCAACACATGTTGATGCGTGTTTCGGTAGGAATCCATTTAGATGATTTGAAATCGGTTTTGGAAACATACGACTTAATGTCTAAAAAGTTTTTTACGCACGCCACGCCAACTTTATTTAACGCGGGTACGCCAAAACCACAAATGTCTTCTTGCTTTTTGTTAGCCATGCAAGACGATAGTATCGACGGAATTTACGATACCTTAAAACAAACGGCTAAAATTTCGCAATCGGCCGGAGGAATTGGGTTGTCAATTCACAACGTGAGAGCTACTGGTTCGTACATCCGTGGCACCAACGGTACTTCAAACGGAATCGTACCGATGTTGCGTGTTTTTAACGATACGGCACGTTATGTAGATCAAGGTGGGGGAAAACGTAAAGGAAGTTTTGCCATTTATATCGAAACTTGGCATGCGGATATTTTTGACTTTTTAGATTTGAAGAAAAATCACGGTAAAGAAGAAATGCGCGCAAGAGATTTGTTTTTTGCTATGTGGACTTCTGATTTGTTCATGAAACGAGTACAAGACGATGCGGCTTGGACGTTAATGTGTCCGAACGAATGTCCAGGATTGTACGATGTATATGGCGAAGAATTCGAAGCGTTATATACCGAATACGAAGCCAAAGGTAAAGGAAGAAAAACCATCCGTGCTCGCGAATTGTGGGAGAAAATTTTAGAGTCGCAAATCGAAACGGGTACTCCGTATATGTTGTATAAAGATGCCGCAAACCGCAAATCCAATCAAAAGAATTTAGGTGTTATCCGTTCGTCTAACTTGTGTACCGAAATTATGGAGTACACTTCTAAAGATGAAATTGCGGTATGTAACTTGGCTTCTATTTCGTTGCCTATGTTTGTAGAAAATGGCAAATTTGACCATGAAGCATTGTACAATGTTACCAAAAGAGTAACCCGAAACTTAAATAAAGTAATTGATAGAAATTACTATCCGGTTCAAGAAGCCGAAAATTCAAACTTACGCCACCGTCCAGTTGGTTTAGGGGTACAAGGTTTAGCCGATGCATTTATTATGTTGCGTTTGCCTTTTACCAGTGACGAGGCTAAAAAATTGAACCAGGAAATTTTCGAAACCCTATATTTTGCTGCTGTAACCGCTTCTATGGAAATGGCTAAAGAAGAAGGTCCATATTCTACATTTGAAGGTTCACCTATGTCACAAGGAGAATTCCAATACAACATGTGGGGACTTAAAGATGAAGAGCTTTCTGGTAGATGGGATTGGGCTTCTCTTCGTACAGAAGTGATGAAAAACGGAGTGCGTAACTCTTTATTAGTAGCGCCAATGCCAACTGCATCTACGTCTCAAATATTAGGAAATAACGAAGCATTTGAACCTTATACGTCTAATATTTATACTCGTCGTGTATTATCGGGTGAGTTTATCGTGGTAAACAAACATTTGCTAGAAGATTTAGTGAAGTTGGGTTTGTGGAACGAAGACTTGAAGCAAGAAATTATGCGTAACAATGGTTCGGTACAAAACATTGCAGTTATTCCGCAAGAATTAAAAGATTTGTACAAAACCGTTTGGGAAATGTCTATGAAAGACATTATCGATATGTCGCGTCAACGTGGCTACTTTATCGATCAATCACAATCGCTTAATTTATTTATGCAAGATGCCAATTATTCCAAATTAACCTCGATGCACTTTTATGCATGGCAATCAGGTTTGAAAACAGGAATGTATTACTTGCGTACCAAATCGGCTGTAGATGCTATTAAATTTACGCTTAACAACGATAAAAAAGCTGAATCGCCTTCTGAAAAAGTAGAAACCGAAGCAATTAACGTGGAAGATTATAAAGCAATGTTGCTGAAAGCACAAGCAGCAGGTCCTGAAGATTGCGAAATGTGCGGATCGTAAGCGATGCACTCGAACTAATAAAAGCAGTTACTTTCTAAGTAGCTGCTTTTTTTATAGGTAAATTTTCTTTCATAAAATTGTATTAACGAAGCCTATTTTTTGCCTAAAAATGATTAAGTTTGAGTAATACTCATTAAAATTATGAATTTATGAAAGTACAGATTAACACCGACAAACACATAGAAGGACATGCTCGTTTAGAAGCTTATTTTACTGGAGAAATAGAAAAATCATTAGAGCGATTTGAATCAAAAATAACGCGAATTGAAGTGCATTTAGGCGATGCAAACGGAGAAAAGTCGGGTACACACGATAAACGTTGCCTGATTGAGGCAAGACCAGTGAACATGCAGCCTGTTGTGGTAACCGAACATTCGGATACGGTAGAAAAAGCATTTCATGGTGCCATTGATAAAATGAAAAAAACACTAACCACCACTTTCGAAAAGCAAAAAACACATTAAATAAAGTATCGTTTGTATAAAAGGCACCAATGAGTGCCTTTTTATATGAACTTTATCGACATAATTTAATTTTTAAAATGAAAAGAAATTTCTTACTTGTCCTGTTGATACTGGTATTTCCAGCGGCGTTAATGGCACAAAAAACCGAAAAATCAGAAATAAATAGCTTTTTAGATGCTTGGCACAAGGCGGCCTCAGAAGCTAATTTTGAGTCTTATTTTAGTTTTTTAGCAAAAGATGCTATCTACATTGGTACCGATGCAACCGAAAATTGGGATGTAGCGGCTTTTAAAAAATTTGCTAAACCCTTTTTTGACCGAGGAAAAACATGGCATTTTACAGCTGTGCAACGCAATATTTATTTTGCTCCTTCTAAAGAAATGGTGTGGTTTGATGAACTATTAAATACCCAAATGAAGCTATGCCGCGGTTCTGGAGTTTTGATTAAAGAAAAGGGACAATGGAAAATCAAACATTACGTGTTGTCTATGACGATTCCTAATGACGATGTTGACGCAGTAGTAACAATTAAAACGCCGAAAGAGGATATTTTGCTTCAAGAACTTCAATCAAAAAAATAAGATTTAGCTGATATATTGATAGGGAAATTTATTTTAGTTAAAAGTATTTTTATTTTTAAAGCCTCTTTTGGGGCTTTTTTTATTGATTTTGTATTTATGGTGGTTTTACCGGGCGTGAAAGAGGGTAGGGTTTTTTAAAAAAATATTTTTTTTAACTTTGCCCCTCCAAAAAATAGGGTTTAAGTAAAAAATGAAAAGATGAATATTGAAAGTCGCTGGGTGGTTTCCTTTGTAATAATTAGTTTCGTTTGCATTACGGGCGTGTTTTGGCCGGCTGTAAATGAAACAAGTTATATAAATTCGGAATTTATAACAGTTGATCATATTGTGCCAGCCGATGTGGCTTGGTTGTTAACTTCGGCCTGCTTGGTTTTAATCATGACGCCCGGTTTATCTTTTTTTTATGGCGGAATGGTCGGAAAAAAAAATGTGATTTCAACCATGTTGCAAAGTTTTATTTGTTTGGGAGTCGTAACCTTATTATGGGTGGTGGTAGCTTTTAGCTTGGCTTTTGGAGAACCAATCGGAATACAGTCTGGTAGTCATTTTTATAGTTTTATCGGTAACCCAACAACTTTTGCTTTTATGGATTATGTGGGGGTTTTGCCTCATAAACAATTGGCTAACACGGTGCCGTTTATGCTTTTTGCATTGTTTCAAATGAAATTTGCGGTAATTGCTCCAGCGATCATTACGGGTTCTTTCGCAGAACGTGTTCGTTTTATCTCGTACTTATTGTTTATCTGTCTTTTTACATTGTTGATTTATGCACCTTTATGTCATGCCGTTTGGTATCCAACGGGTGTTTTAGGGAGCTATTTTGGGGTAAAAGACTTTGCCGGAGGCACAGTGGTGCACATGAGTGCGGGATTTGCTGCTTTGGCGGGTGTTTTGGTTTTGGGTAAGCGTAAAAACAATCAACACATTCCAACCAATATTCCCTTTGTTTTGTTGGGAACCGGAATGTTATGGTTTGGTTGGTTTGGTTTTAATGCGGGTTCTGCATTGGCGGCTAATGGTGTAGCAGCCATGGCTTTTGCTACTACAACCACTTCTTCGGCGGCGGCTATGTTAACTTGGGTTTTCTTCGACAGAATAAACGGTAGAAAAGTTTCGGCACTTGGTGCTTGTATTGGTGCTGTTGTTGGTTTAGTGGCTATAACTCCTGCCGCAGGATTTGTTTCAGTTCCAGAAAGTATGTTTTTTGGTTTTATAACCGCAGTAGTATCAAATGCTATTGTAAATGCTTCTTATCTGAAAAAAATAGACGATACCTTAGATGTGTTTGCGTGTCATGGTGTGGGCGGAATTATGGGAATGATACTAACAGCTATTTTTGCTCATGGAGAAAATGCTAGTTTGTTGCATGGTGGCTGGATTGTTTTTGCACACCATATGATGGCACTTGTTTTAGTTTCGATATTTACTTTTTTTGGAGCCTATTTGTTGTTCAAAGTGACCAATTGGATTATTCCGATGCGAGTGTCGGAAGAATCGGAGCATATCGGACTCGATTTGTCTCAGCATGATGAAAGCTTAGATCCAAATTTAAAAACGGTAGTTTAAATTTAATAAAACTAAAAAAGCACTAACAGGATTACCTTTGGTGCTTTTTTAGTTTTTAGCATCTTATGTGGTGCATTCGTTTATATTGTTTAATTTTGGCAAAAATTTTAAGCAGTGGGGAGCAAAAATAAACTTAAACGATTCAAAGAAAACGAAACTTTTACCAATGTATTTCAACCAACCCGCGAAGAGGTGGTTAGTAATTCTTTCCCTTTGAGAGGAAAATGGAATGCCGATTTTTTTAAAAATGACAATCCGATAGTAGTCGAATTAGGTTGTGGTAAAGGAGAATATGCGGTTGGACTCGCTGAGCGCTTTCCGAATAAAAATTTCATTGGTGTCGATATTAAAGGAGCTCGTTTTTGGAGAGGTGCTAAAACCGCTGTTGAGTCAGGTATGCACAATGTGGCTTTCGTTCGTACACAAATCGAACTTATCAATCATATTTTTGCCGAAAATGAAGTAGATGAAATTTGGATTACCTTTCCTGATCCTCAAATTAAATACAAACGCACCAAACACCGCATGACCAACTCCGAATTCTTGAAATTGTATACCAAAATCCTCAAAAAAGATGGCGTTGTTAATTTAAAAACCGATAGCGAATTCATGCACGGCTATACTTTAGGACTTTTGCATGGAGAAGGACACGAAGTAGTGTATGCCAATCATAATGTTTATAGGAATGAAGGGAGTCCCGAAGAGGTAACGGCTTTTCAAACCTTTTATGAAAAACAATATTTAGAACAGAATAAAGCCATTACTTTTATTCGTTTTAAAATTAAATCATAATCGATTGGTTTAACCTGATACTGCGATTATGATGCGTTTTTTCTTTCTTTTATTAACTGGTTTTATTACGGCTTTCCCGGGAATTATGTTGCCTGGTTTGATTAATATGACGGCAGCAAAAATCAATTTAAAAGAAGGATCTAAAAATGCAATTTCGTTTGTTTTTGGGGCACTTTTGGTAATTACCTTCCAGATTTCAATAGCTATTTTTTTTGCCCGAGTAATCAATGCTCGTCCAGAAGTTGTGGTATTGCTTCGCGAAATTGGCTTCGGAGTGTTTACGGCTTTGACTATTTATTTTTTGTTTATTGCCAAAAAGCCTAAATTCAAAAAAACCAAAATCAAAAAGAAATCCAAAAAGAACCGTTTCTTTTTCGGAATGTTATTGGCAGCTCTTAATCTGTTTCCGATTCCATTTTTTGTTTTCGCTACAATTGCTTTGGCTTCTTATAATTTATTGTCTTTTGAAATAAATTCGTTGTTCGTTTTTATACTTGGTGCCATTTTGGGCACTTTTACCGGATTGTATTTGTATATGGTTTTTATGAAAAAAATGGAAACCAAAACCGATAAATTATCCAAAAATATGAACTTGATTATTGGAACCATCACAGCTGTTGTAGCCTTTATTACGTTAATGAATATTGTGGATTATTACTGGAGTTAGACAGAAAACACGATGAAAGAAGGTGATTTTTTTGAGCGAGTATACGATATCGTACGACAAATTCCGTATGGGCAAGTGACCAGTTATGGTGCAATTGCCAATGCATTGGGAGCAGCTCGTTCAGCCCGAATGGTAGGTTGGGCAATGAATGCAGCACATAATCGGGAAGATGTTCCGGCTCACAGAGTTGTTAATCGATTAGGTTTATTAACGGGAAAGCATCATTTTGATGGTACCAACGTCATGCAGCAATTATTAGAAAGCGAAGGAATTGTGATTAAAAACAATCAAATTGTAAATTTTAAATCTTGTTTTTGGCAGCCCGAAATAAAAAAGGAAGATTACTAAAAACCTTCCTTTTGTGTTTGTTTAATTTTGTTCTTCGTGCAGCATTTTGCTCAAACGTTCATCTCTACTGTAAATATCGGTAAAAAAGCTAATGTTTCCCGAATCATCAGCCCAAGCGGTAAAATACCCAATGTAAATCGGAATTTTATTTTTTAACGCATAAGGCACTTCCTCTTTTCCACTCATGGCTTCGTTTATTTTGTCGGAAGTCCATTTTGGGTCATCTTCTAATACCTTATTGGCTAATTCTTTGGCTTTTTCTACGTTAATACAACCGTGACTAAAAGTTCTAGACTCAAAATTAAAAAGGTTTTTGGCGGGTGTATCGTGCATGTAAATGTCGTTTGGATTTGGGAATAAAAATTTGACCAATCCCAAAGAGTTATTCGGTCCCGGTTTTTGACGGTATTTGCCATTGACCACTTCAATATTTTGTTCATTGAGATAATTGGGGTCTTGCGACATTTTAAATTTTAAATCATTTTGGACTATACTGGCCGGAACATTCCAATACGGACTGAAAACAATGCGGTCAATTTTTCCACTAAAAATGACGGTTTCATTCATCCGCGTTCCTACAAACACATTTGATTCTAAAGCATATTGGCCATTTTTTACATATATCAATCGAAATGACGGAATGTTAATCATGACATATTCATGATCTTTTTCGAGTGTTGGCGGAATCCAACGGCAACGTTCCATGTTAATACTAATGGTTTCGATGAGTTGGCTAATAGGGGTGTTCATCAATCGTATGTGCTCTGGAGCAATGGTATAATTGAGTTTTAAGCCATGACGTTTTTTGTATTGCATCACGCCGTCCATTAATTCGCGGTCATAAACAGGATTTTTAGAGTCGTTTTGTATATCACCCAAAACAAATAAACGATTTCGAATTTGGGTAATGGTGGCGCTAGAATCATCAGGTTTGTATTCTTTATATACGGCACTAGTGTCAATACGCGTCCATTTGTGTTCGTTTTCAATAGCTTTGTATTTTTTAAGAATGTCTTCTAATTTATAATATTGGCTAAAAAGGACTGTCGAATTATCATTGATCAATTCAGGTTTAACCAATAACGAGTCTAATATTTTTTCGTATGAAATTTCTTTTTTAGGTAAATACCAACCTAAATCTTTTACTTTTTGTTCGTCTAAACCTTTATAAACTTTGTCTGCATA
The DNA here is from genome assembly GCF_016522065.1 of Flavobacterium agrisoli. Classification (GTDB taxonomy): domain Bacteria; phylum Bacteroidota; class Bacteroidia; order Flavobacteriales; family Flavobacteriaceae; genus Flavobacterium; species Flavobacterium agrisoli. Next base: position 79,704 of record NZ_JAEHFV010000008.1, read on the forward strand.
AAAAATATACATGCAGGTTAATAAAATTTCCGATTCCATTTTGGTAGGTTTCTCTACGGCGGTTTCGTTAAAAACATGATCAATATCTTCTTTATACGGAAGGTTGTTTTTAACGCCTTGATCTTCTGGGAGTTTGGTGAATTTGCTGTATAACAAATGGCCAAGTTCGCATATACTGCGATCATCATACCAGATGGTATTGTAATTTCGGTTTTTGTATAAGGTTTCGGTTGTGCCTCGGTATTTACTGAGTTTGGAGTACTTTTTAAAAAAAGTTGCAAAAGCAGCATTGTTTACATAAAAAACCGAATCTGAAGGCGTTTTTTCAAAATGCTCTATAGCAAAAGCATGGTATTTGTCCCGATGTTCTTTGGCACGAATAGAACGAAAAGAGCAAACAATAAAAATAAGAGCTAAGAAACTTAGCGATAAGGTAATGTTTTTCATTTGTTTCATTTTAGAGTTAACAGTAGGTAGGTTGTTTGTTGGGGCTCTAAAACAGAGTATAAATTTACAAATAAGGAGTTGAATTTGCAATAAATCTAGTAATTATCTTAAATCATTTAATTAATTTTATTTTTTGCTATTGTTTTATGGTAATTATATAAGGTTAGCGTGATATTGTATAAGTGTAGCTTTTGTTAAAAGGGTATGATTTTTAATTAAAATTGACTTTGTGCCTTTTTATTGACGAATTGTTTATTTTGTTAGGATTTCGTAATAACGACAAAACCATTTTAAAATACAGGAAAATAAGTGCGGAAAGCGTATCTTTGCACTCCTGAACAGTATACTTGTATTGTTCGTTTTTTTTTAGCTGTTTAGTAGCAATTTGATAAAATTACGTAAAATGAAATTAGATAGAAAAGAAATCCTTAAGGCACTAGAAACGATTACAATAGCCGGAGAAGGAAAAAATATGGTGGAAAGTGGTGCGGTAACCAATGTAATTACTTTTGGAGACGAAGTAGTGGTTGATTTAGTTTTACATACGCCTGCAATGCACATTAAAAAACGTGCAGAAGATGATATCAAAAAAACAATTGCCGATTTGGTTTATGCCGATGCAAAAGTAAAAGTTAATACTAAAGTTGAAACACCAGAAAAAGTAGAAATTAAAGGGAAATCAATTCCTGGAATTAAAAACATAATTGCCGTTGCTTCTGGAAAAGGTGGTGTCGGAAAATCTACCGTTACGGCTAATTTGGCGGTAACTTTGGCTAAAATGGGATTTTCTGTCGGAATTTTAGACGCCGATGTGTACGGACCTTCTATGCCAATCATGTTTGATGTTGAAAACGAAAAACCAATTTCTATTCAAGTTGACGGAAAATCAAAAATGAAACCAATTGAAAGTTTTGAAATAAAAATGCTATCGATTGGGTTTTTTACTTCGCCAAGTCAAGCGGTAATTTGGAGAGGCCCGATGGCTTCCAAAGCATTAAATCAAATGATTTTTGATGCCGATTGGGGAGAGTTGGATTTTATGTTAATTGATTTGCCTCCAGGTACGGGTGATATTCATTTGTCTATCATGCAATCTTTACCGATTACAGGTGCTGTTGTGGTGAGTACACCGCAAGCAGTTGCCTTAGCCGATGCTAAAAAAGGTGTTGCGATGTTCATGCAAGAAACCATCAACGTGCCGGTTTTAGGAATTATCGAAAATATGGCGTATTTTACACCGTCTGAATTACCTGACAATAAATATTATATCTTTGGTAAAGAAGGAGCAAAAAACCTAGCCGACGATTTAGGTGTTCCGTTTTTGGGAGAAGTGCCAATTGTACAATCTATTCGTGAAGCAGGTGATTATGGCCGACCAGCAGCCTTGCAAACAGGTTCTGTAATCGAAACCATTTTCGAAAATGTAACCCGAAATGTGGTGCAAGAAGTGGTAAATCGCAATGAGTCATTACCGGCAACCGAAGCTATTAAAATTACAACGATGGCGGGTTGCTCGGCCGTTAAAAAGAATTAAGTAAACAAGATATAGAGCGGTCCAAAATAACCTGCTGATAATATAAAATATAATGATGACAACAGAAGAGTTAACAACAAATGTTTTAAAGGCTTTGGATGAAATTCGGCCTTTTTTGAAATCGGATGGGGGCGATATTGCCTTGGTTTCAATCGAAGATGATAAACATGTAAAAGTGCGTTTAGAAGGAGCTTGTATTAGTTGCAGTGTCAATCAAATGACGTTGAAAGCAGGCGTGGAAACCACCATTAAAAAATACGCACCTCAAATAGAAACGGTTGTAAACGTATTTTAATACATTTCTAACAAAAACGTTTGTTTCTTAGGTATTTGTACTGTTTTATTGTGAAATAATCCAACTTAGGTTTTAATTTCGCAATAAAACAGTATTTTTTTTGAAAAATCCTAAAAAAGTAGTTGTTATAATTATCACTTTTTGTGATGATTTTGTGGTGTTTTCTTATAAATTTGCTCCTGTCTCAAATTTAAATTTATGAAAAAATACTACAAAATGCTTCTTTGCCTGCTGTTTATTTCTTTTTGCATGGCACAACAAACAACCGAAAACCTATATGTCGATAAAGCATGGGTTAATGAAAATGAAGAATGGGATACGTTTCAATATAGTGGAAAAATCGTGATTTCTATTCTGCCTGAAGAGGGAAATATTCAGATTACCAACTATGACTTTTTGCGTGATTTTACTAACGGAAAGGCAAAGTTTTCTAATAAACTAAGTTACACTTCGGCAAATTTTGAAAACAAGCGTAAAATAAGTGCAACCGTAGACAAACAAGGTATCTTGTGTTCTACTTATGAGGGGATCTTGGTTTTTCAATCGGGAGACGACTATTATTCTACGTTCGCTACCATCACCATCTTAAAAAAGGGCTATGTGGTGGGCTTAAAAATGCAAGAAAAAAATAATAACAAAGAATATGCATTTAGTTTTAAACCGAATAGCTAAATTTTAAAAGATAATGTATTTTTGCATTCTTAAAAATCACAAACGGAAAAGCTGAATTGTTTTTGAAATGGATGTATTAATAAAGATTAAAGACCGTGATGGAGTAGTGCATGAATTGCAAGCTCCAACTGATATGGCCATGAATATCATGGAATTGTGTAAGGCATACGAATTACCTGTTGAAGGGACTTGTGGCGGAATGGCCATGTGCGCGTCTTGTCAATGTTATGTTTTAAATGATGTAGCCTTGCCTGAAATGGGCGATGATGAAGAAGCGATGTTGTCAGAAGCTTTTTATGTAAAATCAAATAGCAGGTTGGGTTGTCAAATTCCAATTACGGAAGATTTAGATGGACTTGAATTAGAACTTGCTCCAGAATATTAAAATACCAAAGCCATTTCGAAAGAAATGGCTTTTTTCATATAAAAATACTCAGGAAAACCTATGATTTGCTTTGGCTACTGCCTTTAGGAGGATATGGGATGGATCCTTTTAGAGAATCAATTCGTTTTGAATCAAATTTTGGTAATTGTACCTCGTTTTTTTCTTGCCAATCCTCAACTAGCGTACTGATTTTTTCCGCTTTTTCTTTAAGTGGTTTTTCATCTTTACTTATATAGAGTGTTTGAGAAGGATAGGCTAAACCAGTACCACTTTCCTCAATTATAGCCATCATTCGTAGTAACAAGTCTTCTCGGATTTCTTGAAACTCATCATAATTGGGTGCTTCTACATAGGCAGTAACATCTACTTTATAAGCATCAGCAGTAATACCCGTAAAACGTACATTCGCCGGATTTGGATTTACTTTAGGATGCGCATACAAAAGCGCTCGCAACTCCACTAGCAAAAATTGTAATTGTGCAGATGTGGTTTCCATACGAAATGTAAACGCTGGATTAAACAGGAAATGATCACGGTAGGCAAAATTTTCGATTTGACTCGCTGCAAGTATACCATTCGGAATGGTTATAATGGTTCGTTGCGCGGTACGTAATATGGTGGAGCGCATTCCAATAGATTCCACCGTGCCTTTTACCTCACCAATCTGACAAAAATCACCAATACGAACGGGTTGATCGGCAATTAAAGTAACACTTCCTACAAAATTTTCTACTGTTTTTTGTGCTCCTAAAGCTAAGGCTAAACCACCAATACCGAGCGCCGCAATCCAACCGGTTAGGTCGAAACCCAACACGCCAAGTATGGCAATTATTCCTAAGGTTACAATGGCTACTTTTGATGCTCTTTGAAGAAACAATATGGCCGATAAGGCAGACGCCCTACTTTGCAAGGTCATCCTTTTTTTGGAAAGTGTGCCGAGTACGTCGATTAATCGCCATAAAAGAATTAATAAAGCCACAATTCCAATTGTAATGGTTATGTAGCTAAAACGTTGGCGTACAATGATAGAAATACCTACCTGTTGTGAGATGTAAACAAAAATCCATACGGCAAGATACAGTTGCAAAGGCAATGAAAAAGCATCCACCACTGCTTGAACCCTTGCTTTATGTTTCGCTTTGGAAAAGAAAACCACACTATAGCCTATTAAAAACGTGCAGCTCATAGCAATGAGAAAGGCAATTAAAACAATGATTAAAACCGCCAACCAATGGCCAATAGGTACGCCTCCAAGTTTTTTTTCTTTTAAATTGTTTGGAAGTGTTTTTTCCAAAAAAGTAACGTCGTCTGTATTGATTTGGGCTATGCTGTTGACTGTTTCAGCGTTAAATAACCATAAAGGTGGAGCTTCGTTGGCAGATTGGTTGCTTACGTATAAATTAACAGTTTCTTTATTAATAGTAAGGGTTCCTACCAAATCGGTTCCGGGTTCTAAATCGTCTTCCGCGCGACCAGTTTCTTTATTACTGATTAAGGACATTGGAAATATATAGCCATTATTGTCTAATAAGCGTTCGAAAGATTTCACAATTCGCAAGCGTTCTTTTTCTTTCCGGTAAGCACGTTTGTTCAAGTCAAGGTATTGGCTAGCTCGGGTATAGTTTTGTTCGGCCATAGCTTCAATAAAACCTTTAACAGTTCCGTTAGGTGTGCGGCGCCCTAAAGAGTCTGGCGGAGTTTCATTTGTTGCAGTATCTGTATTGGTTTGAGTTTTAGATAAATTGAGCTGTTGTGCCGAAGAATAGCAGGTTGTAAAAAGGAAAAGGAAACTAATTAACCGAAAAAATAATGGCATGATCTGTTTTTTATTTTTAAAAATACAAAAAATAGTAAAGAGAATAGGTAATTCGCCTTTCATCTATTTGTTGATTTTGCCATTGCTTTATAAAAGGCCTTTTTTAACTGTGAAATGGATTTTGGATTACCAAATCCAATGCTAAGTAATGCACACCATAGGCTTTACTCCGACCAACTAAATTGTGTACATAACCCAAATCCAAAACGACGGGCAGCGTGTTGAGTTTATAGGAATAATACAAAGAAAATCGACTTTCATGATAGTTAAAATCAGTCCATTTTCGGGTGTCATTTTTTTGGCTCACGGCAAACAATTGTTCCGAACTAAATAACAAACGATGTCTTTTTTCATTATCTAAATTTGCTTTTACTTGTAACCGAAAACGCGACCGTAACTGTAATAGTTCAGAAATGTTTTTAAAGTCAGTTGCATAAAAACGTCTAAATTCTTGCCTAAAAGTGGGTTCGATTTCTAAATTCCCAATAGCAAAGCCATATGATAATCTTCCATAAAGCCGAAATTCTTGTTTCAACTCCAAAGCATCTTCGGTATACGGAGCTGTGTCTAAATACGTATTTTGCCTTCTGTAACTTATAGCAACAGCATATTTCCAATGGTGTTTTAGTCGATGGTAAAATTCTTGATTAAATACCACTATAGCCGATTTAAACAACGGGTCATAGTTGTTCGGATTGCTTTTTCGTCCCAATCCAATATACGACATTGATTGCCAGTTTTTTTCTTTTGAAGCGCCTAAATCTTGTCTCAAGCCCACCGCAAACCATTCTGCTGTGTGGGCTTTTCCTAAACCCGACGGACTAATTTGTGCCATGTTTTTACAGATTGGAAACCACAAAATAAACAGTATGATGAATGTTTTTTTCAATTTAATCGGCTATTTTACGAATGGTTTTTCCATTAGAATTACATACTATTTTCCAGTCTTGAGTAAAACTTTCAAGTTCCATCTTATACGTAACAGTAAGACCTTCTGTGATTTTTTCAATATCATCTATTTGGTAGCCGTTATATGTGGTTTGGATGTTTTTTAAAACCGAAGCTGGTAAATCACTTTTTGAAATTTCTTCAACGTGTTTGACTAATTTACCGGTTGAAGTATACCAAGCCTCGTGATCGTTTCCTAAAATACCGGTTTCAAATGCTATTTTATAACGGTCGCCATCCATTTCCCATTCGATATCATATGCTTTTTGAAAATTTTGTTGAAATACGTTAACCACCACCGAAGGAACTTGACTTTGTGGTACATCTTGTGCATATAAAGCGTTAGATAAAAAATACAGCGACAAAGCGCTAAGTAAAATAAGTCGTTTCATTTTGTTGTTTTTTTAAAATTATACAACAAAATAAATGGGGTAATCTGGAAAGACTTGGGAATACAATTCCCAAAAGAAAATATTTTTCTAAAAGTGTATTGAAAAAGTCTTACTTAAAACGCAATCGAAAAAGATGTTGCTGTTTTTCAAAATGATACTCAATCGAAATAGCGTACAACTCGCAAATGGCTTTTATGATGGCCAGTCCAAGTCCGATGCCAGCAGAATTGGGCTCGGATTTATAAAAACGAGAAAATATTTTTTCGGATAAAAGGGCTTCGGGCTTGCCAGAATTTCGAATTTCCAATTGATTTTCATAAAGTGTAATGGAGATGTTTCCGTTTGTAACATTATGAAAAAGGGCATTCCGAATCAAATTGCCTATAATAATATTGGCCATGGCATGATCCATAAAAAAGGTGAGTTCAGTATTTTCGATGACCGAAATAGTAATGTTTTTATACTCAGCCAATTCTTCTAAATCAGATAGGTTTTGGCGTACTATTTCGTTTACGGAAACCGTTTGATTGTTTAAAAATTGTTTGTTTTCAATCTTACTTAGCAATAATAACGATTTGTTTAAACGAACCAAACGATCCACCAGCTGCATAATCTCGGCAATGCTTTCTGCTTGATTTGGTTGTAAAGAACTATTTTCTAATAATAATTCTAGTTTGTTAGTCATAATCGCCAACGGTGTTTGCAACTCATGCGATGCATTTCCGATAAACTTTTTTTGCTGTTCGTAGGTTTTGTTATTTTGCTCCAATAGAGTATGAACCGCTTTTTGTAAAGCAACAAATTCTTTGGTGTGGGTGTTTACTGTTGGAAATTCTTCGGTATGACCAATTCGGTATTTTTTGAGTTGATGAAGAAAGGAATAAAATGGCTTCCATACTCGTTGCAAAACTACATTGTTAATAAGGATTATACTTGCCATCAAAATAAAATACAAAGCAAGGGCTTCTTCGAGGAGTTCACCTACCAAATCATCTTCTTCTACCATCGAATTGATGATTTTTAATTGATAAAACCGACCGTTACTTTCAAAAGCCGTAGTTAGCATTCGAACGGGTTCTAGTTCCAATTCGGTGTCATCGGCATCTTGCATATACATAAAAGTATCCAAATAGCGATCTTTAAAATGCAAGGCTTCTTTGGCGGAAAGGGGTTTAAAGGCAAAAAAACCTTCTTCAAAGTTGGTTTTATCCAAAATACTAGGGTCTTTTTCTGCTCGATAAATAATTTGTCGTTTGTAATTTTCTAAACCTTCATCGACACTTTCTTTGATTTCATACTGAATGTTGAAATAGAAAACCACCGACCACAATCCGATAATCACAAAAAGTGAAACAGAGAGGTACAGGAGTGATTTGTTTGCTAATTTCATGTGGCGACTAACTTGTATCCAATACCGTAAATAGCTTCTATTTCAAGGGCTGCAGCGGCTAATTGTAATTTTTTACGAAGGTTTTTGATTTGATAATAGATGAAATCAAAATTGTCCGATTGGTCGATGTGGTCGCCCCAAACGTGTTCGGCTAGAGCGGTTTTGGTAACCAATCGGTTTTGGTTGAGTAAAAAATATTTTAAGATAGCAAATTCTTTTCGGTTTAAGGGCACGTTTTCGTTGTTAATCAACAAAGTGCGTTCGTTCAAATCCAAAATCAAATTGCTTATTTCTAATGTGTTTTTCCCATCTAACAAGTTGCGCCGCAAAACGGCTTTTACTCGTGCGGTGAGTTCTGCAAGATGAAACGGTTTGGTGAGATAATCATCGGCACCCAATTCGAGTCCTTTTAATTTGTCGTCGAGCGAATCTTTGGCTGAAATGATAATGACATTTCCTGCTTTTCCTTGTTTTTTGAGTTCTTCTAAAAGGGTTAAACCGTTTCCTTGTGGTAACATAATATCGAGCAAAATACAATCATATTGGTACAAATCGAGTTTTTCGCTGGCAGTACGAAAATCCGATGCCGTTTCAATTACAAAATGTTCTTTTGTAAGCGAATCGACAATGTTTTGTTGTAGTTCTTTTTCGTCTTCAATTACCAAAATTTTCATACTGACAAAGTAAGTTTTAAAATTGGGAAAGATCTGGGAATGATTTTTTTAGATACGAAATTGATTTTCTAAAGAATTAAATAATCATTTTTGATACCCTTTAACAGAAATCCCAGTACCAATATTAAGCCATTTCTGCCTGCATTTCGATTGCTTCTTCAATGGCATTCCAAAGTCCAATTCTTTTTTCCAAAGCCATAATTGAAATTTCTTGTACCTCGTTCCATTTGGTTTCGTCGTCTTGACACAATTCGGTAATCATTTGCATTGCCATCGGGCCGTGTTCATCGGCATCCAATTCAATATGTCTTTCAAAATAATAAAGTAATTTTTCCAAATTGCTTTCAGGGAAATGCATTTGAATGTTTTTAAGAATGTTGGTAAACATACTCGGAATCAAATCTTCTCTACCAAAAGTAAAAGCGGCGGCAATTTCATGTGTTTTGCCTTCTTCAATTACCCTAAAAGTAAAATCTAAAAAAGCTTTAATATTAGGATGTAAATTACTCTGTTTGATGGCAACAAAAATATTGTGTAGCGACTGTACTTCGGATAGAAATTGTAATATACCCGTGGTGTTGGCACCGCAGGCTTTCATGGCATCTAGGTACATTTCGTAATGACTTAAATGGGTTCCGTCTTGGCATAAATCGCTTTCTTCGGCCAAAACAATTTCGTTAATTAAGTAACGAGTTTCTGGGTGTTCTGAAGCCATCCAAGGGGTAGTGGTACAGGTGAGTCGACCTTGCAATCCTTTGAGTAACGACATGAAATCCCATACAGCAAAAACGTGGTTTTCTAAAAAACAATGTAAATTTTCGACCGTTTGTATTTTGGCGTATAAAGGATGTTGTAGTAATAATTCTTTTTGAGGTTGAATGCTATGGTTGATAGTTTCAATAGTCATAGGTGGTATTTTTTGTAAATATAAAAAAGCAACTTTATAAAAAATACGCTAGGTTTTATTTTATAATTACTTTAACGCCTTATTTAGATGGTTTGGGTGTAGCGATATGAAATCTGAAAATGCCTCCGCTCTTCATTTTTACTTTTTTTATTCTTCACTATTTAAAAGCCGAAATACCCGTAATGTCCATTCCGGTAATCAACAAATGGATGTCATGGGTTCCTTCGTACGTGATAACACTTTCTAAATTCATCATGTGGCGCATGATGGAATATTCGCCAGAAATACCCATTCCGCCTAAAATTTGTCGGGCTTCTCTAGCAATTTCTAACGCCATGGCAACATTATTTCGTTTGGCCATCGAAATTTGGGCGCTAGTGGCCTTATTCTCGTTTTTTAAAACACCCAATCGCCAAGTTAGTAATTGGGCTTTGGTGATTTCGGTAATCATTTCAGCGAGTTTTTTTTGCTGCAATTGGGTTGCTGCAATGGGTTTTTCAAACTGAATGCGCTCTTTGGCATAACGCAAAGCAGTATCGTAGCAGTCCATGGCGGCTCCTATAGCGCCCCAAGCTATTCCATACCGAGCCGAATCCAAGCAGCCGAGCGCTGCGCCTAATCCTGATTTGTTAGGTAATAGATTTTCTTTCGGAACTTTTACATTGTCAAATAACAACTCGCCCGTAGCCGAAGCGCGTAACGACCATTTGTGATGGGTTTCTGGAGTAGTAAAACCCACCATGCCTCGTTCAACGATTAAACCATGAATTCTGCCCGCTTCATCCTTAGCCCACACTACAGCAATATCGGCAAATGGAGCATTTGAAATCCACATTTTAGCCCCATTCAAAATATAATGTGTTCCGACATCTTTAAAATTGGTTAACATACTTCCGGGGTCTGAGCCATGATTGGGTTCGGTAAGACCAAAACAACCCATCCATTCACCTGTAGCTAATTTTGGTAAATACTTCTGCCTTTGGGCTTCATTACCGTATTTCCAAATGGGATACATCACCAACGACGATTGTACCGAAGCCGTTGAACGAATGCCTGAGTCGCCACGTTCAATTTCTTGCATAAGTAAACCATACGAAATTTGATCAAGTCCAGCACCGCCGTATTCTTGTGGGATATAAGGGCCAAAAGCGCCTATGCTTCCCAAACCTGCTATGAGTTGTTTCGGGAAAGTGGCTTTTTGAGCATAATCTTCTATGATGGGACTAACTTCTTTTTTTACCCATTTCCGAGCCGCATCACGTACCAAAAGGTGTTCTTCGTTGAGTAAATCATCTACGTGGTAGTAATCGGGCGATTGAAATAAATCCGGCTTCATGTTCTGTTGTTTTGTAGTGGTAAAATTATAGAATTAATACAACAAACAAGAAGGTTTCTGTTACAGAAATGATTTTGTAAAATGAATTAGCTTACATTTTAAGATAAAAATCTTGAGTTAAGGCTTTGTAATCCGGGGTGTAAACGTGTCTTTCTATTTCGATTACTAATTCGTCGATTTCGGGTTGCAAAGATTGACTCCGACTAAAAGCCAGTAAACTGCGTTTGATTGGGGATTTTGCGGTGCCTTTTACTCGGGTAATTTTTATTGGAAATAAGTCAACTTCTTGAGCCAAAGCGATGAATTTGGACTCTTCTTTAAACGGAATGATAACAGCAAACACACCATTTTCTGAAAGTAATAAATCAGTAGCTTCGACCAATTCTTCAAAAGGCATCGCGTCTTGAAAACGAGCTAAATCACGTTGTTGGCTTTCTGTTTTGTAATCTTCAGCATAAAAAGGCGGATTGGATACAATTAAGTCATATTGCTCTTCTGGTTCTTCAATAAATTCATCTAAACCCGCATGGAAACAAAATAAACGATCGCTCCAAGGGGAATTTTCAAAATTTTCTACAGCTTGCTCATACGCATTTTCATCAATTTCTAAAGCATCAATTTGTTCGGCAGCACTGCGTTGGGCAATCATCAAAGCCAATATTCCTGTGCCAGCACCAATGTCTAAAACGGAAAAAGGATGGTGGTCAATAGGAGTCCAAGCGCCTAATAAAACGGCGTCAGTGCCCACTTTCATGGCGGTTTTCTCTTGCTGAATAGTGAATCGTTTAAATGAAAACATATAGAAATATTGTATTAATACTTAATACTTAATACTTAATACTTTATAAATAAAGATCGATTAATCCTTCGGGTAAATTCATGATGACCTTTTTGTTTTCGCGGTCAATTTTAATCAAAAAATGATCAATCATCGGAATTAATAGTTCTACTTCTCCGTTTAAAACCTCAAATAAAGGCTGTGCAGTAGTGTCGTTAATGCCAACAATTTTTCCGAAAACACCCAAACGTTGGTCTTCAATTTCAAAATCAATGACTTCGTGAAAATAGAATTTATTACCGCTAAGTTTTGGTAATTGAGATAAAGGAAGGTAAATGGCGCAACCTAATAAGTTTTCGGCGGCTTCTTCGGTGGCAACGTCTTCAAAACGAACTCGTAAAAAATCGTTTTTATGCAAGGAAGCATTTTCAATAAAAAAAGGAACCAAGTGTTTGTCGTATTCAACAAACACTGATTCCAGATTTTCGTATAACTCGGGTTCATCTGTATCTAAATAGATCAAAACTTCCCCTTTAAAACTGAATTTTTTAGCGATTTTACCTAAATAGAAACACTCTTCTTTACGCATATCGCTTCAATCAATTAAGCTTCAGTAGCTTCGTTGTTTTCTTCAGCAGCAGGAGCTTCTACTTCAGCAACCGCTTCTTCTTCTGTAGCATTTTCAGCTTCAGCCGCAGCAACCGCATCAGCTTGTGCTTGAGCAGCAGCAGCAACACGTTTAGCGTTTACTTCTTGTTCTGCTTTCAAAGCTTTAGCTCTAGCATCAGCTTGCGCTTTTGATAAACCATCTTTTTTAGCATCTACTTTTCCAGCTTTAGCTTCTAACCAAGCTGTTAATTTAGCATCAGCTTGTTCTTGAGACAAAGCACCTTTGCGAACTCCTCCATCTAGGTGGTGTTTCAATAAAGCTCCTTTGTAAGAAAGAATAGCTCTTGCAGTATCAGTTGGTTGCGCACCATTATGCAACCATTTTACCGCTGCATCTAAGTTTAAATCGATAGTTGCAGGATTGGTGTTTGGATTGTAAGTACCGATTTTCTCTAAGTATCTACCATCTCTTTTTGAGCGAGCATCTGCCGCTACTACCCAGTAAAAAGGTTTTCCTTTTTTACCGTGTCTTTGTAATCTAATTTTTACTGACATAATCGTATGATTAAATTTTGAGGTACACGACCTCTGTTAATTAAGGCTGCAAAGATATAATTTAATTATGAATTATCGAATCTATTTTAATGTTAATTATTTTGTCGATTTTTAGGGCGGTTTGACTTAAGAAAAAGAGTATCAATTGGTAATAAAAACATAAAATAAATTAAAGTATAGTAGATTGGTAAATAAATAGTCTACATTTGTCTCAATTATTATAAATAAATTTTATGAATATTTTTGTTGGAAGCCTTCCATTCAGTATTGAGGAAGCAGATTTAAGAGAGTCTTTTGAGGCTTACGGAACAGTAGATTCTGTAAAAATTATCACTGATAAATTTACTGGAAGAAGTAAAGGATTTGGTTTTGTTGAAATGCCAAATGATAGTGAGGCTCAAAAAGCAATCGACGAATTGAACGGTGCAACTGTTCAAGGTCGTGCTGTCGTTGTAAATAAATCGGAGCCAAAACCAGAAGGCGAAAGAAGAACTTACAACAACAATCGCGGTGGAGATTCACGCGGTGGTTACGGTAACAACCGTGGCGGGAACAGAGGAGGATATTAGTATTTTTTTCTAAATAGTAATCAAACGGCTACCTTTGGGAGCCGTTTTTTTTTGGTAAAAAATAACTTTCTGAAACATTATAGCTTTGCAATAGGAAATATATTGTTTTGTTGTGTTTTAATTCGGATTTTTAAAATTTTGTGATTTTTATTTTTCTTTTGATAAATTACTTATTTAAAAGTATACTTTAGTCCTTGAAATTTAATAAGCAAAATTTGTGAATAGGAACAACACAATGAGGAAATTTCTTAAAAAACTTGAGTTAGTTTTTTGGGTTATTAGTATATGTGCTATGATTCAATGTAATGGTGCAGAAGAAGATATTTATTTGCCGCCTACAGTGATTGATTATCAAAAAACGGGACTGTTGGGACAGGAACTTACTTTAGATATTCAAGATGTGGAATTTGGCAAATTACAAGTTTTTTTTGATTTAGAAGAGGCACCTATTAAATACGTTTCAGATGAAGAAATAAAGGTTACTGTACCAAGGACTCTTAAAAGAAGTAATCCTATTTTAAAAGTAATTGATTTAAATGAGAACAAAACGATACTCAGCGAAAATTTCTTTTTAGACAAACCCCTTGTTACAAAATATAGCCATGAAGAAGTTTCTTTTGATGAGGTATTTACTATTTATGGAGAAAATTTTGACATCAATAAAGATTTTTTGTCTGTATTGGTTAACGATGAAAAAGCGACTATTATTAGTTCCGATTATAATAAAATTGAAGTAAAAATACCTACAAAAATAACTAATGCTACTTTAGAGATAAAAGTAAATGCCCAGCTTCAACAAAGTATTTCACCCATTTCTTTACAACTAAAAAAACCAATAATTAAAGGCTTTGATAACGATGCTTTGTGGTTAGGAGCAGTTTATAATATAGAAGCTACAAACTTCAACCCCGATCCAAATTATGGAGAGCTGTTTATTAATGGCATTCCAAGCCCTTTTTCGGTTTATAATAATAAGTTACAAATAGCAGTACCACCTGGGCCTTATAACGATTTTAAAATTACGAACATTACCTATAAAACAGCAGGGTTAATAGATAGTTACGATTGTAATCTGCCCATTTTGTCTGATTTTATTTTAGTTGACCAAATCGAGGACTCCGCTATTGAACATAGTATTTTTACGCATAAAGGTAATGCGTATGCTTTACAATATGAATCTAAAAATAATGGCTTTTTTTTTAATCGAAACTATTCTTTTATTTCGTTTTCGCCAAGTACAGAAAAATGGACACAGTTGCAGGGGTTTACTTTTACGGGTTATATCACTAATGCTGTTTATGATGGCGTAGATACGGTATACTTGTATAAGTTTGATCAACAAAACCAAACCTACTCGTTATCTTGCGTTAATATGAATACGCTTAAAGAGACGAATTTAACTCTTCCAAGTAATAAAATTGCGGCTCCAATTTTATTTGCTTATCAAGATGATCTTTATTTGTTAAGTGGTTTAAATACAAGACAAACGGACGTCAGTGTAAGAGAACAAAAATATAAATATTCTAAAACAGACAAAGTTTGGACAGTGCTTCCTTCAACAGCATTTTCAGCCCTTCCACTTGCGAGCATTGACAGTGCTGGGGGAAATTCATGTAGTTATACCTTTAGTGGCGGTAATATTTACATATCCTATGGGATTAATTTTAAAACCTATAAAATTGATTCGAATTTAAATATTACGGTATATCCGTTTGAAAAGTATTTTGAATATAAAAATACTATTATAGGTAGAAGTCAAAATTCATATAATTTTTTATATAACTATACTACTCTGAAAGGAATAGCGGTTAATATTGATAGTCTTTTTGGATATAGTTCCAACTGTTTTACTTTAAATAATAACGTCTATTATATAAGAAATAGTTGGTCAAGTTATTATCAAAATTCAACCTATACCCAAAAATTAAAAAAAGAATTTCTAGATGGATTACTTTAAAAATAAACTGATTATTAGTGTTTTTTTAATTTTTACTCTATTGGGTTGTAGCACCGATGACCAACCTAAAGAGGAGCTAGAAATTAAAGTAACTCATTTTGAAACTTCTTATCATGAGGTAAAAATAGAGTGGCAATTAACAAAACCTAAAACCATTATAATAGATGATTTGGAGTTGTATAGGGCAGAAAAAAATACGGAATCTGATTTTTATCAAGAAGTTAAAATTGCAAATCTTCCATCCAATGAAGTTTCTTTTATAGATTTTGATGTGCCTTATAAAAAAGAGGTTATTTATACTGTTAAAATTAATTATCGAGATGAGAGTAATGGGAAACTAAATGTTATAAGGGGCGAACTAAAATCAGAACCACAAAGTTTTAAAAGAGATATCGTTATTTTTGACCAAATACCTTTTCAAGTTGAACAAGATCAATTACAACAAGATGTTTTTCATATTTTGTTTCGTTACGGATCGGGCTCTTTGCAAAAATACAATAGCAATCTGAATACAATAACCAAAACAAAACGGTTTGAAGCGGCAACACTTTTAAATACTAAATTCCAAATACTAGATCATAATACTATTTTTTTGGCTGATGCCAAGGGTATTATTCGTAATATCGATACCGAAAGCTATCAGATTAATAATACCTACCAAGTAACTATTGAAGATAATTTAAAAGCATTTGCGGTGGCAGGAAGTCGTATTTATTATTTAGATAATGATGTTTGGTGTTTTTATAATAGGAGTACGGGTTACTCGGTTAATTCCGGTATTATTAAAAATGCAGACTATATAACTTACTTAGGAGAAAATAAATTACTTTTCTTTTATACCCAAAATGGGAACTCATTAGATATTTGGAGTTATACACCCGAAAATTGTCCAGATCAAAAAAATTGCAACGGAACTCACTACAATAGCAATTGGGAAAATTTTACCAATAATGCTGTTGATCCTAATATAATATCTTGGAATAAAGATAAAACTAAACTGATAACCTCTATTAAAGGAGGTGTTTTCAATTTTAAAACTCTAAAACAAGAGCAGCGGTTGTTTGATAGTACAGGGAAACATTATTTTCAATGTGTATTCGACGATGATGATAATATTTACGCTACTGTACAGGGGGAAAAAAGCATTCATAAATTTAATTCCAACTACGACCTGATCGAAGTAATTCCAACTAAATTATACCCTCTTTTTCCGCTTCTAAGCAAAGAGGGGTTGAAGGTGATTGGGGCTTATAATCCTATTTCATACTGGAATTATGAGTATGGATATGGTTTTAATTTTAATGGAAGTTGCGGGATTGAGATTTTAAAATGATTTTCTTTCAAAAATAAAACTATGAGAATCATGTTTTAAGTTTTTGAAATTCATTAACTTAGATTCATAATTGCCCTGAATTTTTGATAAAAAAGATTGATTAATCTAAATTGTAGATTCATATGAAATGGCAATTCGGAATTTTGGTCCTACTTATTGGTTGTTTCAGTTGTAAAAAGAACGAAGCAGTTAAGCAACCTGTTGTATTAAAACCAGTGATGGCAACGAGTAGTTGCTATACTCCCGCCACTACCGACTCGATTTGGTATACCACATCTAAAAAAGCTCCGTTATTTAAAGGGCTGCAAGTTTTAGATTTTAAAATTTCAACGCATAATACTTTGGCACAAGAGTATTTTAATCAAGGTTTATTATTGGCTTATGGATTCAATCATGCCGAAGCGGCTCGGTCTTTTCATGAAGTCACTAAAATAGATTCGACTTGTGCCATGGGATATTGGGGATATGCCTATGTATTAGGGCCAAATTACAATGGCGGAATGGAAAAGGATAATTTCCAAAGAGCCTTTCAAGCTGTAAATAAAGCAAAAGAGTTGGCTTATAAAGTTTCTCCTAAAGAAAAAGCTTTAATTTTTGCCTTGAGTCAGCGGTATGCCAGAACGCCTCCTGATAACCGGCAGTCATTAGATCAAGCCTATGCTACAGCTATGGATAACGTATACCGGCAGTTTCCAGACGACCCTGATATTGGGGCACTATATGCAGAGTCTTTACTGGATTTGCATCCGTGGGATTTATATGAAAAAAACTCAAAAGCACCTAAAAAGTGGACTTTAGAAATCACGAAACTCTTAGAAGAGTTGTTGAAAAAACATCTAATACATCCCGGAATCCATCATTTTTACATTCATGCAATAGAAGCTTCGGCATCCCCCGAAAAAGCCCTGAAAAGTGCAAAAATATTAGATACCTTAGTGAAAGGAGCTGGACATTTAGTACACATGCCCTCTCATATTTATATTAACACTGGGGATTATCACTTAGGAACACTAGCTAATATAAAGGCTATAAAGGCGGATAGTTTGTACACTACAGTTTGTCATGCGCAAGGCATATATCCACTGGCCTATTATCCGCACAATATTCATTTTTTAGTGGCTACAGCAGCTCTAGAAGGAAATTCAAAATTGGCATGGAAAGCTGCGCTCCAATTGCAAAAGCATACTGCTGTGGCGCTTATGGATCAAGAGGGTTGGAGTACCTTACAACATTATTATACTATACCTTATTATACAGCTGTAAAATTACAATTGTGGGATACAATTTTGAAATTTCCTATTCCTCAAAAAAAATTAACCTATCCGATGTTGATGTGGCATTATGCGCGTGCTATGGCGTATCTGCATAAAAAGGATTTGAAAAAGGCAAAGGACGAAAACAACCGAGTACAGCTTTTAGCAAAAGATACGTCCTTAGCCAATATTACTATTTGGGATATTAATACTACTGCCGATTTGGCTCAAATTGCTGCTTTAGTTGCACAAGCAAACATCAATTGGGAACAAGGTAATCCTAATAAAACCATTCAGTTACTCACAAAAGCGGTGGCATTAGAGGATAATCTGAATTATAACGAACCACCTGATTGGTTTTTCTCGGTTCGGTACTATTTAGGGACTTTTTTATGGCAATCAAAACAATATGCCAAAGCCGAAATAATTTTTAAAGAAGATCTAAAAAAATGGAAAAAAAATGGCTGGGCGCTTTATGGTTTGTATCAATCTTTGGAAAAGCAAAATAAAAGAATTGAAGCTATCCAAGCAAAAGCTGACTTTGAAAAAGCTTGGCAGTATGCCGATTTCAAATTGCAATTTTGAAATGAAGTCACTTTGGTGAAATCTAAAATAATTTTAGAGTTAATTTTGTGACTTGAAAAAGTGTAGTTGAAAGTGTTTTTTTAGTATCCTATTTTAAAGCCTATTGCCTACAGTCTTTAGTTTCTGTCTATATTCTATATTATTTTCTCTATTTTCTTTCTTCTCCAAAAAAAAAAATCCAAATCCCATAAATTTGGAATTTGGACTTTATATTATTTTTTAAAGCTGATAGCTGATAGCTGATAACTCAAAGCTCAAAGCCGACAGCCCAGAGCTATTACACGTTTGCTGCCAACCAGTCACCAACTTCTTTAGTTCCGTATGCTTTACCTCCGTTAGCTAAATCTTCAGTAACAATTCCAGCTTCTAAAGCTTTATTTACGGCATCTCTCATGGCTTTACCTTCTTCCATCAGTCCGAAATTTTCAAACATCATTGCGGCAGATAAAATGGTAGCCATTGGGTTAGCAATGTTTAATCCTGTTGCTTGAGGGTAGGAACCGTGAATAGGTTCAAAAAGTGCAATTTTGGATCCCATAGAAGCCGATGGCATCAATCCCATTGAACCTGAAATTACCGAAGCCTCATCGGTTAAAATATCTCCAAATAAGTTTTCAGTGATTAAAACGTCGTAAGAGTTTGGCCATTGTACCAAACGCATCGCAACAGCATCAACAAATTCGTAGCTTACTTCAACTTCAGGATAGTCTTTTTCCATAGCTTGTACCGTTTCTCTCCACAAACGTGAAGTCTCCAATACATTCGCTTTGTCCACACAACATAATTTTTTAGAACGAGTCATCGCTAATTCAAATCCTTTTTTTGCCAAACGTTGCACTTCTTCGCGAGTGTACACACAGTTATCAAAAGCGGTGTCGCCGTTATCTCTACGACCTTTTTCACCAAAGTAAATTCCTCCGGTTAATTCTCTTAAGAAAACTAAATCGGTTCCTTCGATTCTTTCTCTTTTTAAAGGCGATTTGTCTAATAAAGAAGGGAAGGTAAAAGTTGGACGTACGTTGGCAAACAATCCTAATTTTTTACGCATTTTTAACAAACCTTGTTCAGGACGTACCGGTGCACTTGGGTCATTATCGTATTTCGGGTGACCAATAGCACCAAATAAAACAGCATCAGCAGCCATACAAATATCGTGAGTAGCATCTGGGTAAGGTTCTCCAACAGCATCGATGGCAGCTGCTCCAGTTAAAGCGGGTGTCCAAGTTATTTCATGGTTGAATTTTTTAGCAACAGCATCCGAAACTTTTACGGCTTCATTAATTACTTCTGGACCAATTCCGTCTCCAGCTAAAAGTGCGATGTTTAATTTCATATTTTTGAGATTATGTTAATTATTTTTTTAGGTTCATAGTGGCAAAGATTCAAAGATTCAAAGTTTTTTGTGGTTAAAATCTTTTTTAAGGATTTTTTCTGAAATAGCTAAATTTTCAAAAGTTTTACTTTGACTCTTTGATGCTTTGTTCCTTTGCATCTATATATTTTAATTTGTGATTACATTCAACATTTTTTGAGTAGCAATAATGGCAGCTACTGTTTGATCCGAATCCAATCCGCGGGTTTTGAATTCTTTGTCGTTATAAAACCAGGTGATGATGGTTTCGCATAATGCATCCGAACTACTGCCTGGCGGGATGCGTACCGCATAATCAATCAGCGTAGGTAAGGCTAATTTCTTGCTTTTGTAAATCTTCGTTAAGGCATTCATAAAAGCATCAAATTGTCCATCACCCTGAGCGTGTTCTTCAATTACTTCTCCTTGCATATCCAGGCATAATGTTGTAGAAGGTCGCATGCCTTTGGAGTGGGATAACAAATACGAAACCACCGTAATTTTATCTTGGTAGGTTTGGCTATCCAATACATCGGAAATAATATAAGGCAAGTCTTCTTTAGTTACCGTTTGCTTTTTGTCGCCCAATTCGATGATCCGTTGGGTTACCAATTTTAAGTCTTCTGGGTTGAGTTGCAAGCCCAATTCTTGAAGGTTTTTTTCGATATTGGCTTTACCCGAAGTTTTACCTAAAGCATATTTTCGTTTTCTTCCAAATCGTTCAGGGAGCAAATCGTTAAAATATAAATTGTTTTTGTTGTCACCATCGGCATGAATACCGGCAGTTTGTGTAAAAACATTGTCGCCAACGATAGGTTTATTGGCCGGAATACGATATCCGGTAAAGGTTTCAATTAATTTGCTAACCGAAAAAAGCGCCGTCTCTTTTACATTAATATGAATCTCGGGTAAGTAATCGTTAATGACGGCAACTGTACTTTCTAATGGAGCATTTCCAGCGCGTTCTCCCATTCCGTTAATGGTTAAATGGATGCCGTCTACACCTGCTTTAAGTGCTTCCATCACATTGGCTACGCTCAAGTCGTAATCGTTGTGGGCATGAAAGTCAAAATGCAATTGCGGGTAGCGACTTTTTATTTGCGATATAAAATCAAAAGTCAAAGAAGGAATCAAAACACCTAACGTATCAGGAAGTAAGATGCGTTTGATAGTTTGCGTGCTTAAAAAATCAATGAATTGAAATACATATTCGGGTGAATTACGCATACCATTACTCCAATCTTCCAAATAAACATTGGTCGCAATTCCTTTTTCTTGCGCTAACGAAATGGTTTTGGCAATATCGCTAAAATGTTGTTCGGGTGTTTTTTTAAGTTGGTGCGTGAGGTGATTAATGGAGCCTTTGGTCAATAAATTTTGAACGCGGGCACCGGTTTTCGTCATCCAATCAAGCGAAAGGCCATTGTCTACAAAAGTCAAAACTTCAATTCGGTTGGTATACCCTTTTTCTTCAGCCCACGCCATAATGCCTTTTACCCCTTGAAATTCGCCTTCGCTTACACGAGCGGAAGCAATCTCGATACGGTCAACATTGAGTTCTTCTAACAACAATTGGGCAATGGTGAGTTTTTCTGCAGCAGAAAAGGAAACTCCCGAGGTTTGTTCACCGTCGCGGAGTGTGGTATCCATTATTTCAATTTTTCTCATTTGGTATACTTTTCGTAAAAGGGATGGTACTTGTTTTAGTGCCAATGGGTTTTACAATTTTAGTAGCTAAAATTGCAAAACCCAGTATTATTATAGTCAGAAGTTAGAGATTTGAAAAGTAAAACGAGTTATTAAATTGACCTATTAGTCAATATTCTATTGTCTATACTCTTTTATCTATATTCTTTCCTCTAGATAATTAAATAATTTGCTTTCCTGCGAAATCTACAATTTCCGATTTCATGTTTTGTAAATAATCGATATCGTCAAAACCATTAATCATGTTGTTCTTTTTGTAACCGTTGATGTCGAAAGATTCTTTTTCGCCAGTACTTAACAATGTAAGGGTTTGTTCTGGAAGGTTGATTTCCAACTCGGTTTTCGGATCGGTCTCAATTGCTTTGAAGATGTTTTCTAAGAATTCTGGGCTAATTTGTACGGGTAAAACACCAATGTTCAAACAGTTTCCTTTGAAAATATCAGCAAAAAACGACGAAACTACAGCACGGAATCCGTAATCATACACTGCCCAAGCAGCGTGCTCACGAGAAGATCCAGAACCAAAGTTCTTTCCGCCTACTAAAATTTTCCCCGAATAAGTTGGATTGTTCAATACGAAATCAGCCTTTGGAGTATCATCTCCATTGTAGCGCCAATCTCTGAATAAATTATCACCAAAACCTTCACGTTTGGTAGCTTTTAAGAAACGAGCCGGAATAATTTGATCGGTATCTACGTTCTCAATAGGTAGTGGCACTGCACTACTAGTCAATATGTTAAATTTATCGTATGCCATTGTTTTTTGTTTTTGGCAGTCAGCTTTGGGCTTTGGGCTTAGAGCAAAACTGCAATAGTTTTATTGATTTAATTTTAGTTTTAATTGATAAATCTGCTTTCTAATTTGAATTATTTTACTTTCTAAAACTTGATGAATTTCAGTTTCTAAATATTTCAAGTCGGATGTGAGTAACAATAGATACTCTACTTCTGAACAGGAAGCAATTGCAATATTCAAATATCGTTCAAACTCTTTTTCGGAATTAGAGCCACAACCTTCAGCAAAATTTGTTGGAATAGAAGAAGTTGCTCTTCTCAATTGACTTGTTAATCCAAATAATTCTTCTTTTGGAAATTCTTTCGTTACCTGATAAACTTCAAGTGTAAACAAATGACTTTCTTGCCAAACGTTATATTTTCTAAAATCTCTCATTTTTGGGCTTTTGGCTATCAGCTATCGGCAGTGGGCTCATAGCTCACAGCTGATAGCTCATGGCTTTCTAGAACAATTCTCTCGGATCCGTCAATTTACCTGTAACAGCTGCTGCTGCTGCCATAATTGGAGAAGCTAACAAAGTTCTAGAACCAGGACCCTGACGACCTTCAAAGTTTCGGTTTGAAGTACTTACTGCGTATTTACCAGCTGGAACTTTATCATCGTTCATGGCTAAACATGCCGAACATCCCGGCTGACGCAATACGAACCCTGCTTCAGTTAAAATATCTAAAATTCCTTCTTCTTTAATTTGAGCTTCTACTACGTGAGACCCCGGAACTAACCAAGCGGTAACATTATCGGCTTTTTTGCGACCTTTTACAATTTCAGCAAAAGCTCTAAAATCTTCAATACGACCGTTGGTGCAGCTTCCTAAGAATACATAATCAATTGGTTTTCCAATCATAACGTCATCTTCGCTAAAGCCCATGTAAGCCAACGATTTTTTATAGGTTTCCTCACCGCCTTCAACTTGGTTGGCGCTTGGAATATGTTTGGTGATGCCAATTCCCATTCCTGGGTTAGTACCATAGGTAATCATAGGTTCAATGTCGGCAGCATCGATGTTCAATTCGGCATCAAAAACAGCATCTGCATCGGTTTTTAAGGTTTTCCAGTAAGCAACGGCTTTATCCCATGCTTCACCTTTAGGAGCGTATAATCTTCCTTCTAAAAAGTCAAATGTTTTTTGATCGGGAGCAATCATTCCACCACGAGCACCCATTTCGATACTCAAGTTACATACTGTCATACGACCTTCCATAGACATTTCTTCAAAAACGTTTCCAGCATATTCAACAAAATAACCGGTTCCACCAGAAGTAGTCAATTGAGAAATAATATATAAAGCAACATCTTTTGGGCCGACACCTTTGCTCAAAGTACCGTTCACGTTAATGCGCATTTTTTTTGGTTTAGGTTGCATGATGCATTGAGTAGACAATACCATTTCCACCTCAGAAGTACCAATACCAAAAGCAATAGCACCAAAAGCACCGTGTGTAGAAGTGTGCGAATCTCCACAAACAATAGTAGCACCCGGAAGTGTAATTCCGTTTTCTGGACCAACTACGTGTACAATTCCGTTTTTTTGATGACCCAATCCCCAGTGCGAAATGCCATATTCGTTTGCATTGTCTTCTAACGCTTTTAATTGGTTAGCAGATAATGGGTCTTCAACCGGTAGATGTTGGTTAATTGTTGGTGTATTGTGGTCTGCAGTAGCAAAAGTTCTTTCTGGAAATAATACCGAAACCCCTCTGCTTTTTAAACCAAGAAATGCTACAGGACTAGTAACTTCGTGAATGAAATGACGATCAATAAAAAACACATCCGGTCCATCTTCAATTTTACGCACAACATGTGAATCCCATACTTTGTCAAATAATGTCTTACTCATTTTTATTTTTTTTTAATTGTAAATATTATAAATACAGCGAACTGTATGCTATAATGGATTGTCAAAATTAAACAAACTACTATTATTACAAATCGCACTATTTTATATAATACGATGTTCAACATCACTTCTTTTTCCTTGACACTGAAGCAGTACCCTACATGGCTAGATGCATTTATTGTAAAGCCTAGGTTTGTTTTTCTAAAAATTAAAGCCGTAATAAAATGCTGTTGGTTTTTAAATTTTGGCAAATTTATTGCTATTATCTTTAAATTATTGGGTTTTTCGATAAAAAATATAACATTTTCGTTTTAAAAAGTAATAATTTGTAAGTTTCAGTAGAATCGTTCTTTTTGTCTTTTTCTTTTCTAAATCTTGAAAATTTCAGTTTTATTTTGTTTAAAACACCTTTTTATTTAATTGAATTATACGAAATCCAAAACCCATAATTTAGATTTTGTTTGGGTATTTTAACAAATAAACTACTTGGTTTTGTTTGTTTGAATTTTATAAATAGAAAAGGAGGGTGGAATGAAGTTTACTGTTTTTAATCCCTTATTTTAACTATATTAAAATAAAGCATTAGATTGTTTAGGCTAAAGCAGATTTGCAAAAGGCTTATCGGAATCGATTTTGAGGATTTCCGTTTAAATTTTGCCCATCAATTCCGGAATGACTTCTATATAGATGGATTCCTAATTCGCAATCCAATAATTATTTTAAAGTTCCTTCTAAACCAGGTGTTCCTTTTGCTTTTTTTTTGTAAAGTGGTACTGCGAATAACTGTTGCCGAAGGTAGTTGTTAAATGATATTTGTAAAAATAAAAGTTCCCGTTTTGTATACAGGCTACAAAGACTTATTTATGAATGTCAAATAGTCATAAAAATAGGGTGAGACTAAAAAAAACACTTGATAGCGTTTCATTTAAAAAAGTGCTTATTGTAAATTTCGTTTTTTTAATAAGTCAGCCACTTCTTTTTTTCGTTTTGAATTTTGTAGAAGTTTGTAAATAAAAAATAGCGGAATTAATGTAAATATTCCCCAGCTGTTTTTAACTACACTGTAAAAAATAATTCCAAATAAAAAGCCGATAAATAAAGCATTCACGAAAGGACTTAGGTGCTTCTTTTTGGATTCCAATAACAATTCTTGGTTTGTTAGTTCGGATACATTTTTTTCTTTCATACAAGATTCATTTGTATAAATATAGTAATAATAAGGACTATTTGTACCAAAATTTTTATCGTATTTTTATTCTATTTTGCTCCAGCCGGGCAAATCCTTAGCCTGAATAAACCAGGAATCTAATAGGCTTTCATTACAGTCAGATAGGTCTTTTATATCAATTCTTCGGCCTTTGTATTCTGTGTTTTTATTCCATGGACCTGACATCTTGGTTACAGCAGGTTCTGGATTTAAAAGAGTACCTGCTATAAAACCAACGCTAAAATGATTTTTGAAAGACCATAAGGCAAACATCCATCCTTTGTTAGGTAAACCGTAAAAGGGAATTCCGAGTGGTTGTGAAGGTTTGTGCCATTTGGTATGGCAAATTATATCAGGGTAATGTGTTCGAATAAGGCCATCAACTCGGATGGCAATTAGGGAATGTTCGGGTTTTAAACTATCAATCCAAGTTTGTATATTTTCTTTCCCATTCGCAGTTTTATCCTTTGTCATTTTGTTTGAAATGTTAAGGTGAAACGAGTTAGTAAAAATTACAATTTAAGTTAATAAAATTTTTAATTTACTGTAATGTGTTGAATAATAATTTGTTATTATGGGTGTTGAGCGGTGTTGACAGAATACCATCAAATCATGATGGGTTAGTTTTTAGTAAAATCTTCACAACCATCTGAAATTTTTGTTTCAGATGGTTGTGAAGGTTGAAAATTTTTATGTGCTACACACCTAAATTGGGTAATACAAAAGATTTGGTGTTGGGGTGGAGTCTTATCCACAATCCTGGATTGGTATTTAATTGCTGTAAAAGTTCATCTTTATTAGAGCTGAGTTGTGTGTTAAGCACATTAGCGTAGGTTTGAACTTTAGCGGGGGCAGAATCGGCATCGACAACCGATTGAACTATTTTTTTTGCTTGTAAAATCGCTGCAGGTCCTAAAGTAAGGATATACGCTGCCGATCGACACTCGTTTTCGTCATTTGTGTTCACTAAGCTACCACCTGCTTTAAATTTGCTAATATGATGCTCTAAAATACTGTTAGAGATAGGAATTATACCAGCCAAATGTTGTGGTTTCGCTCCAGAGAACGGTTTGATGTAGGCTAAATGTGAGGCTTGATTCGCTTCGGGACCATGACCAATAAAAAAGATATCCAAACCACCTAATTCTTCTAATTTTGTCAAATACGCAACAAGGGCCGACTCTAAATCTTGGGTGTCGGTTTGCATAGGAGTAAAACTTTTTACTTTTTTGAAAAAAGCATCACCCAAAATACGCTCAAAATCACGTACAAAACTAAAACCATTATCCATACTCAAAGGAGCAAGCGCATCCTGAGTAAATACATTTAGTCGAGCCAGTAGCGCATCGTTTTCGTTAGATTTGGCTAATTCTCCAAGTAAACGGTGTAATTCTTGAGCGCCTCTACCACCCAAAAGAGCAATATTTATATCGCCTTCTTTTGATTTAGCCGTATTATAAAGTTCTTCTAACATGGCTTGTCCGACCTCAGCTTCGGTGTTCAGAACGGTCGGTACTATGCCGTAATCAGTACAATTAAAAGGGAATTCGCTTTGTTTAGACAACCATATATTTTGGTTGTCTTCGTGCCTCATAAAGGATGTTTTTTGTGTCTTCATTGTATAGTATGAATGCTGATGAAAGGATAAAACGGAATTGGATTCTTAAAATTATATTTATTTAGAACGAGAATGAATGGTTAACTTTAGTAGCTTCGGAGTGCAAATTAAGTACAAATCTTTTTCCTTGTCAAATAGTTGTTTCTTTTATTTGCCATTCATTTGCTGTGATAATAACAGCGTCCTTTTTGGGTCATTTAGAGTACTTAAATCCATCTTTGTGTTTGCTTCCATAATTTAATCCATATTTTAGTGTAAATATCTGAATTATTTTCTTCCGAAATCTGCTGGATTTTCGCCCCATGCTCGTGTTTCCCATTTCAGGATCTCATTATCATAGTTGTTTTCATTGAGCCATTTAATGGCTCTGTCAATAAGTTCAAATAATTTATTGTTTTTATCACTTTTTTGGTGATTAGTTCTTGCTTGTTTAGCTCTTACCCAACTAATAGCACTTTTGCTATCAGAATAAATTGGTAGTTTCAAATTATTTTGTTTGCAATAGGCTAATGCATGAACTATTGCTAAAAACTCGACAATATTGTTTGTTCCGTCTTCATATGGTCCAACTCGAAATATGATTTCGCCTGTGTCAGTATGAATACCTTGGTATTCTACAATTCCACTTGTTGTATTCCAAGCGCCATCAACAGCAATGCTATTTTTTATTGGTTCTCCAATAAGTGCTAATTGTTCGGAATTTAAAACCGTTTCAAAAATGTCTTTTCCAATAAAATCTTTACTTGAACTGTTAAATGCCTTTTCAGCTAATTCTTTTGTTGCGAAAGATTTAAATTGTGCTTTAGGAAAACCAAATATTTGTTTGTTGCAATCTTCCCAAGTTTCGAAAATTCCTGTTTGTCGTCCAATCCAAACTACATAGTATTTTTTCTTTGCTATTTACAGTTTTGTCTTTTTGGTTATGGGTCGCTTATGGTTGGTTACTTATAAACTTCTGGCACTTGGCTAAGTTGCGAAGTTTGGTATCGATTATTTCTCTTAAAGATAATTTTTTTTGCTAAATGTAAAGGTGATTTTATCTTTAAATCCCCAATGTCACAAGTATCTATGTAAAAGCATAAATTTGAGCGTGCTAAAAACCAAAATTATGCAATCGCGTGACAATCAGATCGTTTTAAAGTTATTCATTGCATTGGACATATGCAAGAATAGTTGGAAAGTTTTTATTCAAACGGATTTATTTTTTCACAAAACCTTTTCGATTCCTTCAGTTTGTGAGGAACTGTATCGGTATGTTGAGAATACTTTTCCAAATTACCAAGTTGCTTTGGTTTATGAAGCAGGCTGTTGTGGTTTTTCTGCAGCGCGCTATTTTCTTAATTTGGGTTGGCACGTTTTGGTAGTGAATCCAGCGGATCTTAAAACAAGTGATAAGCATCGCTATCAAAAAACAGATTCCTTAGACGCTAAAATGCTCTCGATTGAGTCTTTTGTAAGCTGTTTTCATACTAAAATTTTATACATTTTTTGGTTATAAAATTGCGTTATATTCTTGACTCTGCGTAAAGTGTCGCCCAACGTTCTCGCGCCTTGCGCGGTTTGCGACTTACGAAGACGAGTATTTTCGGCTGAACGAAAATACGATTAAAAAACGGTAATTCCACTAAATTCGCAAATGGCGCAAGACGTGTGTTAGCGGTAGTACTTTTTATTAATCAACAAATGTTTCTTTAAGTACTTCTTTCGTTTGTTTAATTTCAGTT
This sequence comes from Flavobacterium agrisoli, assembly GCF_016522065.1. Classification (GTDB taxonomy): domain Bacteria; phylum Bacteroidota; class Bacteroidia; order Flavobacteriales; family Flavobacteriaceae; genus Flavobacterium; species Flavobacterium agrisoli. Next base: position 108,379 of record NZ_JAEHFV010000008.1, read on the forward strand.
TTAGACAATTTCCCAAGTATTTTTATAATTCTTTTTTTATCAACTGTTCTAATTTGATCAATTGCTATCATTCCCTTTTTATCATTATGTTTTACTGGAATTCTGGTTGGATATTCTTTTAAACTTGAAGTCATTGGAGAAATAACGATGGTGTTCAAATATTTATTCATTTCATTTGGAGAAACAATAACACAAGGTCTAGTTTTTTGAATCTCGCTTCCAAAAGTTGGGTCAAGGTTTATTAAAACTATAGAATATTGAACTAATTCCATTCTTCGAAATTTTCATCGTTAAATACATCGTTCATTAACATTTTATCATCTCCTTCTTTGCTCATTTTTTCAAAAGCAGTTTCCCAATTTTTTCTTGGAGCCTCGATTGGTTTAAGAATGATTTGTCCCATTTCAAGTATAATTTCTACCTTATCTTTAATATTATACTTTTCTAATATAGTTTTGCTTAAACGTAAACCTTTTGAATTTCCTATTTGAATTATTGCAGTTTCCATATCTTTTATTTTAAGTTATTACAAAGTAAGCACATTATGAATTAACATCAAAATATTTCGTCATTTTTTTTCGGTAACATTACGGCTAACGTTCTCGCGCCTTGCGCCGTTTGCGACTTACGAAGACGAGTATTTTCGGCAGAACAAAAATACGATTAAAAAAACGATAATTCCACTAAATTCGCAAATGGCGCAAGACGTGTGTTGGCAGTAGTTATTTTTCTTCCTTTTGGATTAAAATATCAATTTCTATTTTCAATTTCGGCAAATGGTTTATTAAGATTGACCAAATGTTTTCGTCAGAAATATTGTCGTAAGCATGAATTACATGATTTCGGAGACCGATAATAGCTTTTGCGTTTGATATTTTCTCAATGTAAGAAACATCACGAGTAATTATTCGGTTAATTGCTTCACCAATAATTTCAAGATTTCTTTCGACAGCTCTTTTTAGCATTAAGTTGTTTCTGTATTTGAAAAAATCTCTTTCTTCATTATGGAAGAATTCGTTTATTTCATCTATGGATATTTTTACATCAAACAACCATTTAAGAATCCTTTCATCCATAAATTAATTCTTTTGAATTGTCGATTGATTTAATTAAGATTGGATTTTTTAAAGTCTGTTCTTCAAGTAGGTCAACTTCACGACCAAATAATGACTCTAGTTTTTCTTTGAAATCTATGTAATTATCAAAATATTTTGAAAGTTCAATTTGCTTAAACTTAACTAATAAATCAACATCGCTTTTTTCGTTGAAACTTGAATTTAAAGACGAACCAAACAGATACATTTTTTCCACATTGTATATAAAACAAAGCTTTTTTAAGTTGTCTATATTTTTATCGATAATTCCCATACAACAAATTTAAACAAAAATATCTTCTAAATTCCAGATTCGTCGAATGATTACTGCCAACGTTCTCGCGCCTTGCGCCGTTTGCGACTTTCGAAGACGAGTATTTTCGGCTAAACGAAAATACGATTAAAAAACGGTAATTCCACTAAATTCGCAAATGGCGCAAGACGTGTGTTGGCATTCGTACTTTTAATACGTCTGAATTAAAACGTCAGTAGGTATATGAAGCATTTCATGTAATTGTCTAATCATTTCCAAAGAAAGCTTTCTTTTTCGATTTAAAATCTCACTTGCACGACTTTTCAAACCTACAATATTTGCTAAATCATTTTGATTATAACCCATTTGCTCCATTCTAAATTTAATTGCTTCAATGGGATCTGGAAAACTGATAGGAAATTTTTCATTTTCATATTTGTCAATTAAAATACCAAGCACCTCAAGTTCGTCTCCTTCAGGAGAGCCATTTTTTGCATCAAAGATTACTTCAAGTCTTTGTAAAGCTTTATTGTAATCGCTTTCTGTTTTTATAGGTTTAATTTCCATAATATTTAAATTTCATTTGCATTAATCTTGTCATATTCAGCATGTGTTCCAATAAATCGAATCCAAATCATTTGATATTCATAAGTTATCTTAACAATCAATCTATAATTATTTCCTTTAATATTGAAAACTATTCTATTATCATTTAATATACTAGCACTAGGATAATCTAATTTTATTTCATTCGGATTTTTCCATTGAGCTGTACTTGCTTCTTGAAACCATGATTTTAATTGTTGTTCACAATCACCATGTATCTCCCAAAAATCTCTTAATATTTTTTTTGCTACTACTCTCAAATGTATTAATTTTTTTCAAAGATAATAAAAAAAGTTCCCAAAACGGGATTTTTATCTTTTTTCGTCGCGAGCGCGTATGACTGCCAACGTCAGACTGTGAAAAAACGCCACCGCCTGCAAAACAAATATAGATTTTTATTTATCTCATAGGGATAAAAATCG
>NZ_JAEHFV010000009.1 GCF_016522065.1 Flavobacterium agrisoli
AAAATTCAGGTGTTATTATTTGATAATAAAAATACGAAAAATAGTATTAAAATAAAAATAAAACACCTGCTAATTGAACCCCTAAACCCTTAACTTAATGACATTGAGTGCGAGTGTCCCGCTCGTGCCCACAAAGCAAACACAAAGATTAATTCAGCATATTGCAATATTTTATAACACACGAATTTTTTCAAAATAAACAGCCTTTTGATAAAATAAGATTTCTTCCTTTTTAGACTTACTAAATTATTTGCCTAATCCCCAAGTTTTGTTCTTGATCCAAAATAAGTTTGTTTGTTTTAAAAAATGCTTTAAAGATTAGGATTATGCTATCTGTTAAGTCAATGTGTATGGCTATACCCTAAAGCAAAAAATAAAAAAGAAGTTCTTTCCTAACAAAATAAAGAAACAAAAAAAAGCTACCAAAAGGTAGCTTTTTTGATATATTCTAAAATTGTAATGGCTTACAATTTAGCAACGTGTTTCGTTAATTTAGACTTCAAGTTTGAAGCTTTGTTGTCATGAATGATGTTTTTCTTAGCTAATTTATCAATCATAGAAATTACAGCAGATAATTTAGCAGACGCCTCATTTTTATCAGTAGCCAATCTTAACGCTTTAATAGCATTACGAGTAGTTTTATGTTGGTATCTATTTAATACTCTTTTCTTTTCGTTACTTCTAATTCTTTTTAGAGCTGACTTATGATTTGCCATTTTATTATATATTTTTTCTTTTACTATTCAGTTTATTTGTAGTCCGTAAGGGAATCGAACCCCTGTTACCAAGACGAAATCTTGGCGTCCTAACCCCTAGACGAACGGACCCTATTCTTCTAAGTTTATTTACCTATTTTAAAAGGTAAAATTTGTAGTCCGTGGGGGAATCGAACCCCCCTTACCAGGATGAAAACCTGGCGTCCTAACCGATAGACGAACGGACCAATATTCTTTCAAAAAACAAAGAAATTAATTTTGCAGTATTTTGTAGTCCGTGGGGGAATCGAACCCCCCTTACCAGGATGAAAACCTGGCGTCCTAACCGATAGACGAACGGACCGTGCTTCTCTATTGCGGATGCAAAAATACAACTATTTTCTAAACGTACAATAGCAAATGCAAAAAAAAATAAAATTTTTAATATGCCTTAGCAAAAAACACTCTTCTTGATGATGGTTTTCCAGTAAACACACAGGTTCCCGGCTCAACAACTCCCTCTAAAGGAAGACAACGAATGGTTGCTTTGGTTAAATCTTTTATCTTTTCTTCGGTAGCAGCACTCCCATCCCAATGGGCGGAAACAAAGCCGCCTTTGTTTTCTAAAACATCTTTAAATTCTTCGAAACTATTTACTTCTGTAATATGTGTATTTCTGTAGTCTAATGCTTTGTTAAACAAACTCTCTTGGATTTGCTGTAATAAATCATTGATGTAGACCGAAATTCCTTCGTTGGCAACCACTTCTTTAGTTAGAGTATCACGTCTGGCTACTTCAAATGTTCCGTTTTCTAAATCTTTTGGTCCCACGGCAATTCGTACCGGAACTCCTTTTAATTCCCATTCAGCAAATTTAAAACCTGGTTTTTGGGTTGTTCTATCGTCGTATTTAACCGATATTCTTAATTTGCGTAATTCTTTAACCAATTCGTTTACCGAAGTGGTAATGGCTTGAAATTGCTCTTCGGTTTTGTAAATAGGAACAATTACTACTTGAATAGGAGCTAAGTTTGGAGGAAGTACTAAACCTTGATCGTCGGAATGGGTCATCACCAAAGCGCCCATTAATCTAGTAGAAACACCCCAAGAGGTACCCCAAACGTATTCTTGTTTTCCTTCGGCATTAGCAAATTTTACGTCAAATGCTTTAGCGAAGTTTTGCCCTAAAAAGTGCGAAGTTCCGGCTTGCAAAGCTTTTCCATCTTGCATCAATGCTTCAATACAATAGGTTTCATCGGCTCCTGCAAAACGTTCGGTTTCGGTTTTGAGTCCTTTTACTACCGGAATAGCCATGAAATTTTCTACAAAATCAGCATACACATTCATCATTTTTTCGGACTCTTCAATAGCTTCTTGTTTCGTTGCGTGTGCTGTATGTCCTTCTTGCCACAAAAATTCGGCTGTTCTTAAAAATAAGCGTGTACGCATTTCCCAACGCACCACATTCGCCCATTGGTTGATTAATAAAGGTAAATCGCGGTAGGATTGCACCCATCCTTTATAAGTAGACCAAATAATGGCTTCGCTAGTTGGGCGAACAATTAATTCTTCTTCTAGTTTGGCATTTGGGTCTACAATTAGTTTTCCGGCTTTATCAGGGTCTGTTTTTAAACGATAATGTGTTACAATGGCGCATTCTTTTGCAAATCCTTCTGCATTTTTTTCTTCGGCCTCAAACATGCTTTTCGGAACAAATAAAGGGAAATAGGCATTTTGGTGCCCCGTTTCTTTAAACATTCTATCCAATTCGGCTTGCATTTTTTCCCAGATGGCATACCCGTAAGGTTTAATAACCATACAGCCTCGAACGCCTGAGTTTTCGGCTAAATCGGCTTTAACAACCAACTCGTTATACCATTTTGAATAATCTTCTGATCTAGTGGTGAGGTTCTTACTCATATTATATAGTTTGGCACAAATATTGCGTTATTTTATTTTGATAAATAGTTTGACAAAACTAACTATTTTTGCAATGTGCAACAATAAAAACACTACCGATTATGAAAACTAATATTTTACATCTTAAAAAAATTTCACTCTTTAGTTCAATCGGATTACTTTGTTTGCTTGCTACTTCTTGCGGTTCGTACCAAAATAGTTCCTATTACGCTAACGACGGAATTTACGGAGGAACCTATCAGGCTCCAGCAACAAATAATCAAAATAACAATCAATATACCAACTATTTTAATTCGCTTCAGGATGATGAATTGGCAACTGCCATTTTCACTGATGTAGACGAATATAGCACGCAGTCAGATAGTATTTCGGCTAATTACGGAAGTTGGGGAAGTACACCAACCTCTGTTTCGGTAAACGTATACCCAGACTATTGGGGTGGCGCTTACGGATGGGGTTATCCTTACTACGGAATGGGCTGGGGCATGGGCTTCGGCTGGGGAATGAGTTGGGGTATGGGCTTTGGTTGGGGTTACCCGGGTTGGGGATATCCTGGTTGGGGCTGGGGAGGTGGTTATTACCCAGGATGGTACAGTCCGTATAGACCTTATTACCCAGGAGGTCGATACGGCCATTATAATTACAATAACTCACGAAGAGGTTCTAATTACAACAGCAACGGTTTAGCTCGTAGAGGAGATGTTAATTTGTCTGGAAGAAGAACTTCTAGTTTTGCTAACGGAACACCTAATTTGACTCGTAGATCCTCAACTACCAATTCGAATAGTTCGGTTACAAGACGAAATTCAACAATACAAACACGTAATTACAATTCGCCTTCTCGTAACTATAATAATAACAATACCACCCGTAGGAGTTCTACTCCTAATTACACACCAAGTAGAACCTATACGCCAAGTCCAAGCAGAAGTATGAATGGCGGCGGAATGATGCGCGGCGGTGGTGGAAGATCTTTTGGTGGCGGAAGACGCTAACGAATAGTTAATTTTGGCTCTAAATTTTAAATCAACAAAATGAAGAAAATATTTTATTCGATACTTTTTGCTGGGTTTACCCTAAGTTCGTTACAAGCTCAAGATATTTCAGATGCAGTTCGTTTTTCGCAAGATAATCTTAACGGAACTGCGCGATTTAGAGCAATGGGAGGTGCCTTTGGTGCTTTGGGTGGCGATATGTCTTCTTTAAATGTAAACCCTGCTGGATCGGCTGTTTTTATCAATAATCAGGTGGCTTTTACCTTGAGTAATTACAATACGAAAAACAATTCGAATTACTTCGGAACGCCTACTTCTGAGAAAGAAAATACCTTTACCTTAAATCAAGGAGGAGCGGTTTTTGCTTTTCATAATCGCAATAGCAATAGCAAATGGAAAAAGTTTTCGATGGGTTTCAATTACGATAACACCAACAATTACAATAGTGCTTTGTTTACAGCAGGTACAAATCCGACTAATTCAATTGCCGATTATTTTCTTTCTTATGCGAATGGTGTCCCTTTGGATTTGTTAGAAAACGGATATTATCGTGATTTAGGAAATGGTGCTCAACAAGCTTTTTTAGGTTATCAAGGTTATATCATCAATCCGGTTAGCAATACAACTGATAATACACAATATGTTTCGAATGTTCTGGCAGGAGGAAATTATTACCAAGAAAATGAAGTGTATACCAGCGGATATAACGGAAAGTTTACTTTTAACTTGGGAACGCAATACGATGATTTCTTGTATTTAGGAATGAATTTAAACCTGCATACCATTGATTACAGACGTTCTTCGAGTTTTTATGAAGATAATTCCAATCCATTAGGGGCTGACTATCAAGTGACTAATGTTCGTTTTGATAACGATTTGTATACCTACGGAAGCGGTTTTTCGTTTCAATTGGGAGCGATTGCTAAGGTTACAGACGCCATCCGTTTGGGATTGGCGTACGAATCGAATACGTGGTACACGGTATACGACGAATTATCGCAGCGTATTTCATCGGTGAGCAGTAATAATGTAGAAGAGCTTGCTCCAGATGTGGTAGATCCTTTATTTGTAAACGTATATGAACCCTCTAAACTTCAAACACCAGGTAAATGGACGGGAAGTTTTGCTTATGTTTTTGGACAATCGGGATTGATAAGTGTAGATTATGCTATTAAAAATTACGGAAATACAACTTTTAAACCAGAAAATGATCGGTATTACAGCGATCTGAATGCTTCAATGAGCAACCAATTGAAAACTAACGGCGAGTTGCGAGTGGGTGGTGAATATAAAATCAAACAACTAAGTTTGAGAGCGGGTTACCGATTTGAAGGTAGTCCATATAAAGATGGAAAAACAATTGGCGATTTAAATGCGTATTCGGGTGGAATTGGCTATAATTTTGGTGCTACTAAGTTGGATGTTTCGTATTCGTTTACCGAAAGAGATTCGCAACGTGCTGCTTTTAGTCAAGGTTTTACTGATTATAGCAACATTAATACCAAATACAACAATGTTTCCGTTTCGCTTTTATTCGAATTATAATAAAGATTAGACGTTATACTTAAAACCGCCAAAATGAAAATGGCGGTTTTTTTGTGATTGTATTTTTAGTTTACAAATTTATTTTTTCGATTAACTGCTGTAGAATCATTTGTCCCTCTTCCCAGTTTCCTAGGTTGGTTTCGGAGTTAATATGACCTTTGTGACCGACATCTACAAAATCACTTCCCCATGCTAAAGCAAAGTCTTTTTTACGTTCAAAAGAAGCATAGGGATCGTTTTGACTCGCTACTACTACCGAGGGAAAAGGCAATTTATTCATGGGCATTGGCGCAAAATTCCGTATGCAGTCGGGTGTATGAATGACTGAATCAACATCAGCAGGCGCAACTAATAGAGCTCCTACAATAAAGGGATTAGAATAACGCGTATTCCAGTGCATCACCAACGAAACAGCCAAGCTATGTGCAACTAAAATAGTGGGTTGCTTTAATTTTGAAATGTTATTGTTGAGATTTTGTATCCAATCTTCTCGCTGGGGTAAATCCCAATTTTCCTGAATGACTTTTATGGTGTTCGGGTATAATTGCTGCCAATGGGTTTGCCAATGCATTTCTCCCGAATCACCTAAACCGGCTAAGATTACTAAATTTGGCTTATGCATGTCTGTAATTTTTTTTTCTTTATTAGGCTAAATTAAAAAAGAAGAATGATTTTGGATAGTTACAAAGGGACTATTTTTTCTTACGATGTTTCCAGCGTTTGTGTGTCCATAAATAAAATTCCGGCTGTTCGTGAATTTGTTCTTCCAATTTTTTTAAGTATTTTTTGGTGATTTCAAATTCTTCCATTTCTTTCGGATGGTCGGTTAATGTTTCAAAAGTAGCTTCATAATAGCCTCTTTTTACTCTTTTTACTTTTACAAATAAACAGGGTAAATCATAACGGCGTGCTAACATTTCGGCACCAGTGTGCGCCGGAACTTCAATACCCATAAAATCCGTCCACAATAATGCTTTCGAAACTTTAGGAGATTGGTCGCTAGCCAATCCGTATAAAAAAATATCAGGTTCGCTTTGGTGTTGGGCAATAGTGCGAATGGTATCTTTGGTTTCCAACATTTCGGTGTCGTACTTGGTTCTAATACTGCGAACCAAACGGTCAAAGTAACGGTTGGCTAATCCTTTGTAAACCGCTACACCTCTAAAACTAAATTCGGTGTTGATAGTTAAAAGCCATTCGTAACTAGCATAATGAGAAGCAAATAGTATAATGCTTTTTCCTTTTTGTTCGTATTCTTGAATTAATTCAAGGTTGGTTATTTTGAATCTTTTTCGCATTTCTTTGGCGGACATGGTCATGGTTTTAATCATTTCCAAAAACAAATCGCACATATAACGATAAAATTTCTTTTCGATCACCAATCGTTCTGCTTCGGAAAGGTAAGGAAGTGTAAGTGCTAAATTTTGACGTACCGTTTTTTTTCGGTAGCCAATTAAATAATATACAATAACATAAATGCAATCCGAAAACAAATAAAATAGAGGGAATGGAAGAATAGAAATCAACCATAAAAACGGAAAAGCAATGATAAAAACGAGTAATTGCATGTAACTTTTTTTTGCAAAGATACTTAATATCATAGGTTCTTTACAAGCCCGCCGGAACTTACTTTCTAATGCAGAATGCCTATCTTTACGATTCAAAAAACCAATAATAAGGATATGAATTTAATTTTAATCGGAATAATTGTAGCCAACGCATTGATTAGTTATAAAGGATTTAACGACATTGCTTTTTTTAGAAAAAACGAGTTTCACACCGGGAGCATACGATCGGGCGAACAGCTTCGAATGCTAACCTCTGGCTTTTTGCATGTGGATATTACACATTTGATTTTTAATATGCTGACATTGTGGTTTTTTGCGCCAGTGGTTATCAGTTATTTGGGAAATTTTACTTTTGGATTGATCTATTTAGGAAGCTTGATTTTTGGTAATTTGCTCACTTTGTATTTTCATAAAAACGATTACAGCTATCGTGCTGTAGGTGCTTCTGGAGCTGTTACCGGCGTGTTGTATTCGGCTATTTTGTTAGAACCTAATATGATGTTGGGTATCTTTTTTATCATTCCAATGCCGGCTTACGTATTCGGAATTTTGTATTTATTGTATTCTATTTATGGAATGCGAGCCAAAAATGATAATATTGGACACACGGCACATTTTGGTGGAGCCATTGGTGGTTATCTTATAACTTTGTTAAAAGAACCGTCGTTACTGTATGCTAACTCGCTTATGGTTATTTTGTTAGCTATTCCAATTGTAATTCTTTTTGTAATGGCCAAAGCCGGGAAGTTATAATGGCACAACTTTTGGTTAAAAGTGTTATATAACTTTAAAATTTAATTCAGATGAAAAAAATTATACCAGCCTTTTTGATATTGTTTTCTACTATGACATTCGCTCAAGAAAGCAAACAAATACCGCAAATAAATGTTAATGGCGAAGGAAAAGTAAAAGTGATTCCCGATCAAGCCACTATTTTAGCTACTGTAGAAACGAAAGGAACCGATGCTAAAACCGTAAAAAAACAAAACGATCAAAAGATAGAAGCCGTTTTAAAAGTCATTAAAAAAATGAATATTCCAACAAATGATTTCAGAACGCAAAGAGTAGCTTTAAATCCACAGTACGATTACGAAAAAAAGAAACACAATTATAACGCTACGCAAACTATCGAAATTGCGTTGAAGGATTTGAATAAGTACGACGAGTTGATGGAAGGTTTGGTTGACGAAGGCGTAAACCGAATTGACAACGTTACCTTTGAATCTTCGAAAATGAAAGAACACGAAGCCGAAGCACGAAAATTGGCTATGAAAGAAGCCAAAACGAAAGCCGAAGATTATGTATCTGTTTTAGGTCAAAAAGTTGGCAAAGCACTATTGATTTCGGATAATTCGCAAATTTACAGACCACAACCCATGTATGCGGCCATGCGAAAAGCAGAAATGGCCGATTCGGCAACCCCAAGAGAAACGTTGGCTATTGGCGAAATTGAAATTGTGGCCAATGTAACAGTAGCTTTTATTTTAGAGTAAGCCATTATTTTTTTAATAGAAAAAAATCCCATTCACATGTAAATGCGATGGGATTTTTTATGTTTTAGAACGAAATTTTTTCACCATTAATGAGAACAGATTCAATCAAATTGCTTCCAAAAGCATACGGCAATTGGTAATATGAATTTATGGGTTTGGTCAAAATAAGATTGGCTACTTTTCCTTTGGTAATACTGCCATGCGTCGCGCTCAATCCCATGGCATAAGCAGCGTTGATTGTAGCAGCATTAATGGCTTCTTCGGGTGTCATTTTCATTTTAATGCAAGCTGTTGCCACAACAAAATTCATGTTTCCCGAAGGAGTAGAGCCTGGATTAAAATCGGAAGCTAAAGCCAGCGGTAGGCCAGCTTCTAGTATTTGACGAGCGGGTGTATACGCAATGCCTAAATAAAAAGAACAGGTAGGTAGCGCCACGGGCATTATATCCGAATTTTGTAGCATGCTAATATCTTCTGGAGTCATAATTTCCAGATGATCGACCGAAAGAGCTTGGTGTTCTACGGCTACTTTAATACCTCCAATAGCATGAAATTGATTCACGTGAATTTTGGGTTGTAACCCATGATGTATTCCGGCTTGCAATATTTCCGCCGTTTCTTCAACCGAAAAATAACCTTCTTCGCAAAAAACATCCACATAATCGGCCAATTTTTCTTTTGCAATTTGCGGCAACATCACCGTTGTGATTTCTTTTATATAACCAGCTTTATTACTCTTAAAATGTGCCGGAACAGCATGAGCTCCCAAAAAAGTAGCTTTAATGGTTACGGGGTAATTTTGAGCTAATTTTTTAATTACCCGAAGCATTTTTAATTCGCCTTCAAGCGTTAAACCGTAACCCGATTTAATTTCGATGGCTCCTGTTCCTAAGGAAAGTACTTCTTCTAATCGAATTTTAGATTGCTCGTATAAATCCTCTTCGGAAGTTTCGTTTAATTTTTGTGCCGAATTTAAAATTCCGCCGCCTCTGTTGGCAATTTCTTCATAACTCAAACCGTTTATTCGGTCAACAAATTCACCTTCTCGATTTCCTGCGTAAACCAGATGTGTGTGACTGTCGCACCAAGAGGGTAATACCACCCGTCCAGTAGCGTCAATTATTTGATTGGCTTGAATGTTAAGAACTTCTGCCATTGAACCAAAATCGGCAATAAGTCCATCTTTTACCAATAAGTAAGCATTTTTTATCGTCGGAAGGGTTTTCATTTCGGAACCAGCCACTTTTGCAATGGGCGTTTCTCGAACTTGAAGTAATTCCTTAATATTTTGAATTAAAGTAGTCATAGACGATTAGTTGCTGCAATTTATTTTTATTCAGATACGGTAATTTCGAACAATTTATCCCAGTTTTTTCCGGTAACAAAAATGGTTTTGGTTTTCGAATTGTAGGCAATTCCGTTTAAGACATCATCGGTAGTAGCGTTGATCGATTTGCGTAATCCCGATAAATCAACGATACCTTCAACAGCTCCCGATTGCGGATTTACAATGGCAATGGCGTCTTTTTGCCACACATTTGCATAAAATTTTCCGTTGATTAATTCCAATTCATTTATAGACTTAATTTTAGATTTACCCGAATACACATTGATGTAGTCTATCATTTTTTGAGTAGCAGGATCCATTTTCCAAATTTTTTCGGTTCCGTCACTACTGTAAATAAATTGTCCGTCGTTGGTCATTCCCCAACCTTCAATATTTTTGTCGTAGGTAAAAGTTTTTTCTAATTTGAGTGTTTTGGCATTGTAAATGAAACCTGTTTTTTCTTGCCAGGTCAATTGAAAAATTTTGTCGTTAAGTATTGTAATTCCTTCTCCAAAATATTTCGAATCTAAAGTAACTTCTTGATACACTTTTCCAGTTTTGTAATCGTATTTTCTAAAGTAAGACTGTCCTTTTTGTCCTGTGCTTTCGTATAAAGTGTCTTTGTAAAACTCTAACCCTTCTGTAAATGCATTTTTATCGTGCGGAAACGTATTTACAATTTTATAAGATAATAATTTGGGAGTTACGTCAGAAACAATCTCGATTCGTGCGGTGGCTTCAGAATTTTCGCCATCAAAAAACACCATTGCTTTTAGGTTTTGATAACCTAATTTTTGATTTTTTAATTCGAATTGGTACGGGTTTGCATCTTTAATAGAAGCTATTTTTTGATCGTTTACATAATAAGCAATACTGTCTATTTTTTTATCTGTTGGATTTAAAACACCCAAAGAAACCGACTCAGATGACGAAAAATGAGCTGGAAATTTAGAATTATCAATAGTGAAAATAGAATTTTCTCCTTTTTTAGAATCGCCGCAACTTATTATTGTTATCCCTAATAAAATGGCAGTTAGGAAGTTATATTTTTTCATAGTTTTAAATTTAAAGGCTTCAATATACAACCTTATTTTTATAGCATCAATGGCCTTGCAAAAATATAAAAAGATTGTATATTTGCACCGGCAAGTCCTACACGACCAGCTCCTGCAGACTCCCCCAGGATGGGAACATAGCAAGGGTACGTGGTTGAGCGGTGCGATGTAGGTCGCTTGCCTTTTTTTATTTTTTAGAATTGATTTAAAAGTGGTCTTCCTTCGGGGAGATTTTTTATTTTTGGACCTTTCGGAAATTATAAAATATTAAATGGATGTTTGGATTTTTAATCTAAATCGTTTCGTTTAAAAGAAAAACTTCATTCAAAACTAACAGTTTAAAGCCTATTTTATGAGTAAAGTGGTATTGATTACAGGCGGTTCTTCGGGTATTGGCAAAGCAATTGGCGCGTTTTTGCATTCAAAAGGTTTTGTGGTTTACGGTACCAGTCGCCATCCAGAAAAAATAACCAATTCTGTTTTCCCATTGCTTGCTTTAGATGTTCGCAATGTCAATTCGATAACTACTGCGGTTTCTGAAGTTTTGGCGCGCTCGGGTAAATTAGACGTGGTGATTAACAACGCTGGCGTTGGAATTACAGGTCCGATAGAAGAAATTCCGACAGATGAAATGCGAAATCATTTTGAGACGAATTTTTATGGACCAATTGAAGTAATGAAAGCCGTTTTACCGGTAATGCGTCAACAAAAATCGGGTTTGATTATTAACATTACCTCTATTGCAGGTTATATGGGCTTGCCCTACCGCGGAATTTATTCGGCTGCTAAAGGGGCTTTAGAATTGGTTACGGAAGCCATGCGGATGGAAGTGAAACAATTTGGAATAGAAATTACCAATGTAGCCCCAGGCGATTTTGCTACAAATATTGCTGCTGGACGCTATCATGCACCTGTAATTTCGGGTTCGCCTTATGAAGCTGTTTACGGTCGTGTTCTCCAGGCCATGAATGAGCATGTAAACGAAGGTGGAAATCCAAATCAAATGGCCGAAGGTATTTATAAGATTATAAAAACCGCAAATCCTAAAATTCATTATAAGATTGGCGCCTTACTTCAAACGTTTTCGATAGTTTTAAAGCGTGTTTTACCAGATAAAGTCTACGAAAAGATGCTGATGAATCATTATAAATTGTAATTTTGCAGCACATTTTGCGTGAGGGATTATTTCACTTAACTTTTATTTAATTAAGGCGTTTAGTGAATCTTTTGAGGTCAAATCCTCCGATTTAGAAAAGCAAGGTTTAGAGCCGTAGTTTTTATTTGTCGGGAATAGAACCGAAAACCCGACCCTTGTGGCACGCTATGCAAATTTGAACACAAAAAACTTTACACTATGAAATTTTTTATTGACACGGCCAACTTGGCTCAAATTAAAGAAGCACAATCGTTGGGCGTATTAGATGGGGTAACCACCAATCCATCATTAATGGCTAAAGAAGGAATTACAGGGAAAAATAACATTTTGAAACATTACGTTGACATTTGTAATTTGGTTGATGGTGATGTAAGCGCCGAAGTTAATGCCTTGGATTTTGAAGGAATGATAAAAGAAGGGGAAGAATTAGCCGAACTTCATGAGCAAATTGTGGTGAAGTTACCCATGACTAAAGAGGGGGTGATGGCTGCCAAATATTTCTCAGACAAGGGTATTCGTACGAATGTAACTTTGGTGTTTTCGGTAGGTCAGGCGCTTTTGGCAGCAAAAGCAGGTGCTACCTATGTTTCGCCATTTTTGGGTCGTTTAGACGATGTTTCGACTGATGGTTTAAATTTGATTCAAGAAATTAGAGAAGTTTATGATAACTATGGTTACGAAACACAAATTTTGGCTGCATCGGTTCGTCATACAATGCATATTGTAAATTGTGCGAAAATTGGTGCCGATGTGATGACAGGACCGCTTTCGGCTATTTACGGATTATTGAAACACCCTTTAACTGATATTGGATTGGCGCAGTTTGTTGCTGATTTTGAAAAAGGAAATAAATAAGAACTTCATTTTTATTGTACCGTAAAGCTGTTTCGTTTAGAAGCAGCTTTTTTTGTTGTAGTTTTTTTGGTTTTAAAAAATAATGAAATTTCAAAAACCTGACAATCATGTTGGTAACGAATAATTTTTATTTTTTTAAATATTTATCTGAATTTATGTTTGCAGATCATACATTTATTCCTATATTTGCACCCGCAAACAAGTTATCAAGTAAAGCAATTTATAAAGATAACTTATTGAAAAGGCCTCGTGGCGCAACTGAATAGCGCATCTGATTACGGCTCAGAAGGTTACTGGTTTGAATCCAGTCGAGGTCACAAAGAAAATCCTTAAACAAAAATACGTTTAAGGATTTTTTGTTTTTAAGGGATTTTCTAAAATGAATATCTTACGATGACAACAAATCTTCTCTTTTAAAAAATACTACTAATCAGTCAATACAATTTTAAACAGCATTGATTTTCATTTACACGAAATAAACTATATTCGTAAGAGTGAAAAATCAGTTGGATTTTTTGTTTTTGTAAATTTCAATACTAAATTGACTTATGATAGCAAATGACAAACACAACGAGCGCATAGCCCAGTTGACTTTTGCATCGGTGTATCCGCATTACGTAACCAAAATTGAAAAAAAAGGCCGAACAATTGCCGAATTACATCAGGTGATAACATGGCTAACTGGTTTTGATGACAAGCAATTGAATGAGTTGATTGCAGAAAAAGTTTCGTTTGCTGATTTCTTTGATAAAGCAACTTTAAATCCGAAATCTTCGCGTATAACCGGCGTCATTTGTGGCTATCGCATCGAAGAAATTGAGAACCAATTAACCCGACAAGTTCGGTATTTGGATAAATTGGTAGATGAATTGGCAAAAGGGAGAAAAATGGAAAAAATTTTACGAGCGTAAAAAGTCCAAGAAAATAAATTATTTACTTCGAATTAATTTCCTAAACGAATAAAAACTTGATGCGATTCTAGCAGTTTCCAATTAATTAAATGTAAAATCATGACCTATCAACCTTCAAAAAACAGATACCAAAATATGGAATACCGCCAGTGTGGTAATTCGGGTATAAAACTTTCGGCCTTATCATTGGGTTTATGGCATAACTTCGGGTATAATTCCTCTTTTGAAAACAGTCGGAATTTAATAAAAACGGCTTTTGATAACGGAATAACTCATTTTGATTTGGCTAATAATTACGGTCCGCCACCCGGATCGGCAGAGGAATGTTTTGGAAAAATCTTAAAATTAGATTTCAAATCATATAGAGATGAAATGATGATTTCTAGTAAAGCCGGTTACACCATGTGGGACGGGCCTTATGGTGATTGGGGTTCTAAAAAATATTTGGTATCTAGCCTAGATCAAAGTCTAAAACGGTTACAATTGGATTATGTTGATATTTTTTACCACCATCGTCCCGATCCAGGAACACCTTTTGAGGAAACCATGGCAGCGCTGCATTTGTTGGTTCAACAAGGAAAAGCATTATATGTTGGACTTTCTAATTACCGTCCAGCCGAAGCGGTTCAAGCCTTTACTATTTTGAAAGAAATGGGTACGCCTTGTTTAATTCATCAACCCAAATATTCAATGTTTGAAAGATGGGTCGAAGAAGGTTTGTTGGATCTTTTAGGCGAAGAACAAGTGGGGTGTATTCCTTTTTCTCCATTAGCACAAGGATTATTAACCGATAAATATTTAAACGGAATTCCTACAGATTCTAGAGTAGCCACAAGCGGTATTTTTTTAAAAGAAAATGATATTACGCAAGTTAAAATAGATAAGATTGCAGCACTAAATAAAATGGCGCAAGAACGAAACCAAAAATTGGCTCAAATGGCTTTAGCTTGGATTTTAAAAGACCAACGAATTACTTCTGTTTTGATTGGTTCGAGTAAACCGGAACAAATACTAGATTCGATTAAAGCGCTGGATAATTACGATTTTACCTCGGAAGAGCTTAAAAAAATTGATTTGATTTTGGGATAAGTTTTTAAAAATAAAAAACCCCTAAACAATTGATGTTTAAGGGTTTATTTTTGTAGCGAAGACGGGAGTTGAACCCGTGACCTCAGGGTTATGAATCGTGAATTAAGTTATAAACTTCTATTTGTAAAAGGTTTTTGATGAGGGTATTATGAGCTTATATTTTTTAAAATGGAGGTGTTCCTCACTCCATTCCTCACTCTTTTTTGGCCTGTTTATAGTGCCATATACCGTAATTTTTTTGTTTCCATGTGCGAATTAAAATCTTGGTAGTAAAGGTAAGCTTTTGTAAACTATATAATCGTTCTATATTTAAAATTTAGGATTTTATATAGGGGAAAAAATATATTCTGTGAAAACACAAAACCTCCAAATGTAAAATATTATTTAATTAATAGGTATTTTGGTGATTATCGCTCCTTAAAAACACATTAATTTTAATTCAAGGTTAAATAATTTTTAGTGTAAGACTTTATTTTCAATATTTAAGTATTATTTGCATATCCAAAACGACACTTTTTAGTTTAGTAATGTTCAGGATAAATGATTGTTTTATGTAGTAGAATTTGTTAGTGAATAGTTTAAATAGAGAGATATCTACTGATGATAAAACAAGATATGTGTCAGGTAAATAATGGAAAAAACTTGACATTTAAAATTTATTAACTACCTTTGTTACAGATTATGAAAGTAACAGATAAAATAGTAGCTAAAATAAATCGGATAGATACCGGTGATTTATTCGGATATGATACTCTTGGATTAACTTCTGATGAAGTTATTGCTGGTTCTAAAGCCTTAAGCAGATTAGTTGATAAAGGTATTATTAGAAGAGCCAGAAAAGGGTATTATTATAAGCCAAAAGTTTCTGCATTTGGAGAGCAAAAGCCCAGAGAAGATGTTCTGCTATCTCTATATTTATTTGAAAAGAATAAACAGGTTGCTTATGTTACCGGAACCAGATTGTATAATAGATTAGGCTTAACTACACAAATTCCTAATTCCATACGAGTTGCTTCATTAGATAAGCAAGTAAAAGGTAAAGTTGGCAATATGGTTGTAAAACCTGCTAAAAGTTATGTGAAAGTTACTTCTGATAACATCAAATATTTAGAGATTTTAGATGTTATCAAAGATTTGAATACTATACCCGATTTACAAAAAAGTGATGGGCTTCTATATTTAAAAAAAGTAATCTATGATTTAGATAACACTCAAATAAATAAGCTTGTTACCTATGGGCGCTCTTATCCTCCAAAAGTTAGGGCTTTGCTAGGTGCGCTTTTAGAAGCTATGAATGCCAATGCTTTTGTCTATGGAATTTTAAAAAAATCAATTAACCCTTCTAGTAGTTATGAATATGGTATTAGTTCTACATTACTTTCTACTGCTAACTCCTGGAATATCGTATAATGAATTTACATTTAGACAAAAACAATTTTGAAGGCGCCATTGTAGCCACTGCAGAACATTTTAAAATTCCTGAAATTTTTATAGAAAAAGATTATTGGGTTACTTATGCTTTGCATCAATTGTTTAATTCTGATGTAAAGGACTTGACTGTTTTTAAAGGAGGTACTTCTTTGTCCAAATGTTATAAAGTTATTGAACGATTTTCTGAAGATATCGATATGGTTATTGTGAAAAAGGACACTGATACCGGAAATGATTTAAAAAGAAAACTGAAAGCAGTTACGGATGTAGTCGATAAATCGATTCTTGAAGTTGTACCTAATGATCCTAATACTAAAAAGTTGGGTAGTTTAAGGAAAATCGTTTATTCTTATCCAAAAGTAGGGGTGAAAGGAGATTTTGGAGAAGTAAGAGAAAATATTACTTTGGAAGTTTCTCATTTTGGAAATTTTGAGCCCAACCACATAAAACCAATTTGTACTTTTATTGCAGACTATATTAAAGCTACATCTAATTTAGAATTAATTACCCAATTTGGACTGGAAGATTTTGAAGTCAAAACACTCGCTATTGAGCGTACTTTTTGCGAAAAGATAATTAGTTTGGTTCGGTTTTCTTATACTGAAAATCCATTAGATGATTTATCGAATAAAGTCCGTCATACTTATGATTTGTATCATTTAATGCAACTTGAAGAGATAAAAAGCTTTGTAAATTCTACTGAATTTGATGCCATGTTATTGCAAGTTGGCATCGACGATGACAAAGCAATTCCTAATGATAAAAACTGGTTGTACCAACATCCAAAAGATGCACTTATTTTTAGCGAAACTGCTATGGTTTGGAATGAGCTAAAGAAAGTTTACACTACTTCTTTTAAAGAATTGGTAACTGGTAAGCTACCAGATGAAAATACTATTTTTGAAGCTTTAGTATTTCTCTCTGAACGCATTGAAAAAATTGAATGGAATATTGAAAAATAAACTTTTGCAAATAGTGGATTAAGTTTCTTCTTTGCTGGTTTCATCATCCCACATTTCTCTGTAAGACTGAATATAAAAGGCTGTTTCTTAAAAGTTTATTCTCCAATAATAACGGCATAGTTTTTAGGACAGTGTCTTTATAAAATTAATTCAATAGCATTATTAGCATTATTTCTTAAAAAACGATGCTTTAACATATTGTCAAAAATATCAAGAGCTATCTTTATCTGGGTTTTATCTTTCTTGTTTTCTGAAACTAATTTGCTATAAATTGCAAGAACTAATTGTATTGGTTCTTTATCATAGTATCCTCGCTTTTGAACTTTAAGTGGGGATATGCCAAAATCCATTTTTGATAATAGTTTTAAACATTCAATAGGATAATTTTTAGAGCATTCAATTAGTAAATCAAAAAAATAACGTGGCTCTTCTTTACATAACAAGGATTGTGAATATACTTCAAGGAAATGATATACTTCAAGGAAATGATTATTTTTAAACTTTCTCAATATAATTCCAGAATATTTACTTGCAAAATCCTCTCCTTTTTCATTCAGGAATTGAAATAAAATTGAAATAGCTTTTGGATTCAATATTTCATTTTGAAATAAATAATTTTCTGCAACTTTCAGCGCACATAATTTAGCTTCATCACTAATTAGTACAAATTGATCATAAAGTTCTTTATCATCAATCCAATCATTTAACCAACTACTCACAATAACAAAACAATCTTTATGAATTTCCTTTATACTCATAACTTTATCAAAATATGGGTACATTACTTGATGAAATTTATTGTTATAGTATTGAGCTGAATTTAATGAATGCTTTAATAAATCAATATTATCGGTATTAGTAAGTTTGTTAAAAATATTGAATGCTCTTTCCAAATTTAGATAATTGAGAATAGCTATTCTATTAATAATGTCAACTTTTACAGAATTATTACACAGAGGATTTTCTATCACCTTTTCAATTGTTGAGAAAATAATTTCTTCAAAATCATTCTCGTAATATCCATCCATTAAATAATGAACAGCCGAACCTCTTACTGAATTTATACAATCTAATAAAGGTTTATCTGAATTATATTCTTTTTCAGGAACAGTATAATTTAAAGCTATACTGCTTAGAAATGTGATGATTTCAAAGTCGGCAGTTTCGGTTTCTAAAAAATATCTTGATATCCAAATAGTGTATGAAATATGTATCCCGTCTAAATTTAACTTTATAAGTTTTTTGAATAAAATTTTAACTTTCTCTGGATCATATTTGGCATCAATTAGACCTTCAATGCCTGAAGATATATAACTAATATGAATTCTACTATTATCAAATAAGTTGTTTATAAAATTGAAAAACTTATCAGGATTTTGTGCGACTATATTTTTAAATTCAGTTGAATGTTCTCGTAATCCACCTTTAAGAAATTCAGATGAGCGATAGTTTTCATCATATTTGATTAAGCTTTTCTCCCAACTCTTTAAATTCATATTACTATATGCTTTTTGAGATAAAGGGGCTCCGACAAAACCTGATGTAAATCTTGAACTATCAAGAGCTTTATTGTGATTCAATTTCCCAAATTTCCTTTCTAACTCCTGATAATTTCTATTTAAATCGATATTGGCTGATATTTCACTAGCTGGAAGGGATTTGATAAAAAGATATTTTTTCTTGCCAAAACTTTGTAAACTGAATTTTCTTTTTCCTTCTCTATCTGTATATATGTATATGTCGTATTTAGACTTTATACTAATTAGAACTTCATTAATAAAGGTCTTTTGTAGAATGTCTAAATAGATATACGTAGAACTAATCAATAATCTTATAAATAATTGGAATTCATCATCACTGCCATTAAATACATTTTTTCCATTGAGAATTTTTATAAACTCAACAATTTCTGAAGTATAGACTTTTGAATTAGAATTTAATCCTTTGATCAGAATTTTTAGAATTGGTACTGAATTATGATTTTTGTATTTAAAATAGAATTGACGAATATATTCTTCGTTTTGGGATTCTATATGTTTATATAAATAATCTTCGATTTCATCAGACTTATTACGAACTCTATCATTATCAATAATTTTAAAACTTTTGTATAGTGGTGTTTCTATCGTTTTATATTCAAAATAAGTTACTTTAGATTCTTCAACGATTTCATTAAGTATCTCAAGTAAAAATTGGAAAGTACTTTGTGAATTAATTTTGTATATCTCTTCAATAATTGAGTTTAAATCATAAGAAAACTCATTGTTAAAAGTGTTGTTGTTGAATGCTTCTTTTATAGGGTTAACCAGTTTGTCAAAAACAAACTTTTCACTACTGAAAAATATTTTTTTTAGTATTTCATAATACCAAAAATTATCTCTTCGATTAATTTCTACGATATACGGAACATACTCATCAAAATAGTGAAGTAATTTTTCATCCGACCAATTGTCAATACGCATTAACAATCTGTTTATAAAGTCATTCTTATCTTCAAAATCTATACTTAAGGTTAAATATTCAAGTATCCTTATTGTATTGTTATCAATATTATTTGCAAATAAAAACCAATTATAATTTGAAAGTTTTTCTTTTTTGTCTTCATCAAAACTATCTTCAATTGTAATATTAAAATATTTTTCAGGTATGTTTTCTTCTATAAAAAAATTAATCCAACCTTGAGAATTTACCGCACCAATAAATACTTCTTCATAATCATCATTTTTCAAAATAACATCAACAACTAATTCCTTTTCTAAGTTTACTGGATTTTGAATAATACCTAAATCACTAAGAAGTAATGTTTTTATATGAAATCTATAATTTTCAGAAATTAAAATATTGGTTAAAATTGAATGGTAACGTCTAATATCATATTCTCGAAGATATTCAATGACCATTTTTATTACTGACCTAACATAAAGGCTTTGGTCATTTTCTATAATATATTCTTCTAAATCACCTCCATTTTCTACAAATTGTTTAGCAAAGCAATATTCATAAAATGTTTGATGAAAAAAATGTAATTCTTTATTCTCTTCGATAAGTAATTGATTACTATTTAAATAAAATATCTCCTTATAAAAACTATCATTAAAAATGTTATTGATAGTAATTCTTTGTTCAGAATACATTTTTGCAGAAACATCAAATAAAATCTTCTTTAAGTCTAGATTTTGATTAGATGTTATGTGTTGCTTCCAAAGGGCATCATATAAATCTTTTAAAGTAGAAAGTGTATCCAAATTAATTTTATCCCTATTTTCTAACTTACAAAAGATTTCAAGATGATTAGGTGTACTGAGGAGTTCAAGTAGTTTATTTGAATTGCATTGAATTTTAAAAATTGTTAACGCTTTTTGAACCTCATCAATTGTTAATAAATCAGCTTTTACTTTTGTATATTCATTAGAATTATAAACACTTAATTCAGCATCATATTCCAAATCAAAAGTTCTTGTTGAAATAATTATTCGTATGTTTTCCTCATTTATTAGCTCAGCAATTAATCTATTATAGGTTTGGATATATTCTCTATTGGCAGAAAGAGTTAAAGATAACGCATCAATTTGGTCAATAATTACAACTAATTTTTCTTTTTTGGTGTTTACTTCACTAATTAAATCCGTAAAAGTAAAATCATTAATAAATAATTTTGATTCTAATTCTTTGGTTGAACTTGCATAAAATTTGTCTGCTTTTATGCCTAAAATATTATAGTTATTATCAGTAGTTGTTAAATCGTATAAATCTTTTAAAATAGTCGATTTCCCAATACCTTTCTCACCATTTAATACAAGAATATTTTTCTTGTTATCTTTCAAATCTGAAACAATCCAATTGTGAATTTGCGTTGTTTCCTTTCTTATAATATGTGATTCTTTACTTTTTTCTAAATAGTTTTTTACCTGAAAAAGAGAAAACGAGGCTTTTTGTAATATTTTTTTTAAATCAATATTCTTTTTCTTTTTGACTACTTCATCATGAATATCATTAATCTTCAAACTATTTTCTTGCTCAAAAGAAGTTACATATAAATCGTGTAGTTTTAATAAATCAATTAAATCATTACCATCTTTTAGGTCAATGAAATTTTTACCTAAACCTCTTTTTATACTTTCTTCATTCTTCCATTTATTCCACCAAATATGTTGATCAATATCAAAAACATTTATCACACATAAAGTCCAACTTTTAATTTCAAATTTGGTCGAATCTAAAGCTGTATTAAAAGACTTTTTAATTTGTGTTTTTTGAGTCTGTTCAAAACAATTTGGAAAAAATTTACATTGAATAACATCAATTGGCTCCATTCCAATTTCACCAACTAAAACATCAATTCCTTCATCACCAGGATTGGCTTTGACGGTCTTAACATATTTATCAGGATACATTTGTTTAAATAAGGTTTCACAGATGCTTTCAAATTTATTTCGTGCTCCTGTGAAATCATATTTCTCAATTAAAAGAAACCAATCTTTATTCATAATTCATTTACATTTTTTCAGCTTCTAATTTTTTCAATTCTTCTTCAATTCTAATTTTTTCTGCTTCTAGATAATTTATCCTCTCTTGGATTCCGAAAATTTCAGAATACATTTCAATTAATTTGCTTTTAATGATTGGTTGATCAATAATTTCAATTACTTTTTTATGCTCTTCTTGTTCTACTGATAAATGAGTTATTTGTATATTATTCCTTTTTTTCTCTAAATTAACATTTAACCAACTAATAGTATCGTTAATTTTATGTTTAGCATAATCACCTATTAGTCCCTCGCTAATGAAAAAAGACTCTGTTAATAAATCTGAAAAATTAGCGCCAAATGTATTAGTGTGTTTAAATTTTTCTAAGTCAACCGGACTTCCTTTTTCTAAAAACAAAACATTTTGTTTAGGTATATCTGAAAGAATAAAAGGCGAATGTGAAATTATTAATATATTGATTCCTTTTATGTTTCTAAGCTTAATATTATTTATTTCATCTATTAATCTTTTTATGAATTTTTTTTGAAATTCAGGATGAAAATAAAGTTCAATCTCATCTAGTATAATATTAACGTATTTAAATTTTACAAGAATTTCATCATTCTCAACTGAGTTTAAATTTGTAAGATGATACAGTACTGTACTTAAAGAATGTATAAGTTGTCGCTCACCCGAACTTATTCTATCTAATAAATCAATTTTGTTTTTTGAAAATAATTTTGTTTGAAAAATTGCTGGGGGCAAAAGTTCAATAATAGTGTTCTGCTTATCTACTTTTTTATTTAATACCTTGGATAGTTCATTGATATTAATTAATTCTTTTTGAATGTATTTAGACCATATTAACTCATAATTTTTAATAAAATTTACGATTTGTTTTAATTTAAATACTATATGACTTTGGCTATTTTCAATCTTATTCAAGAAACTCTCAATGTCAATTGTATAATGTTTCTTTTTATTATTTTTTGGGTATTCAACTATGAATTTATCGTAGCTCACATATTTTTCACAAATACTGATAATTTTGTAAAGTATATAAATATCGAGTTTGTATTGAACATCCGAAATGTTAATCTTTTCAATATTAAATCTCAATTTAAATTTAGTTAATACATTATTTAAATCTCTATAAAGAGCAGACGGTATTGTGCTATTATTTTTTTTAAAGTTTAAAGCAAAATCTGAATTTAATATTTTATAGAAATCATCTTTAATGTCCTTTTCATCGTCATATTCTCTGCCATTTAGATTATTATCGATTATGAAATAATGTTTAGAGTTTTTAAAAATCAATTTTAAATATTGAGATGATAAATTATCTGTAATTTTAAATTCTAAATCAGATAGAACTATTGATAATAATCGTTGCTGTAATAAGTAACTTTCATTATTAATGTCTATAATTCCAGCTAATCCATCTTGCTTAGACTCTCTTTTGGGGTTTATTACAATAGGTATTTGATAAGAATCATTTTTATGAAATAAATTATCTATCCAATCACCTATTTCCCAAGAATTAAAAGCATAAACTGAATAACTAATAACCTCTGAATAAAAGAATTTTTCAAAATCAAAATCAATTACATCATTTAAATTTTTGAAAGTAAAGCTTTCATCATCAATTAATATTATAAAAAAGAAGTTGTCTATTTCATAAAATATTTCACAATGAATTTTACTCTCTTCATCGACACTTGCAGATATAAGTTCTGCTGTTGAATTTAAAAGCCCTCTATTCTTAAGATTAAATGATATTTGATTTATAGACGCTATGAATAGGTCAATAATACTACTCTTGCCACTACCATTTTTACCAATAATTGCAGATACATTTATTTTGTTTGAAAAAAAATTTTCAGGAAGATTATTAATAGATTTTATATTATTGATATCCCAATATATATCATTTTCTGGAATGTTATCAATCCTTAAATCTGAATTGTAAAACTCATAATTTTCGTAGAATTTATAAATCCTATTGACATTTAAATTTTTTAAAAATTTGGAACCACAATTTTCGAGTGGTCTAATCGCAATTAATTTAAATCCCATTATTTAATATGTTTTAAAATCCCTAACTCTTCTAAAATATCTTTTTTCATTTTACTTAAAGGTCTTCTGTCAAACATTGCTTCATCTATATGAGTCCCAAAAGCTAGACGATAGATTTCTTCATCAGATGTAGAAGTGGCTTTTAATATATTGTTTTTCAACATTTGTAAATATTTCTCAGAATAGATGTCTCTTAATCTCCTTAAATCCGTTATTTCATCTTCATGCGTTTCATAAATTTCCTTAAGTTTAAAAGCTTTTGTTGAGTTTTTTGAGAAGACATTATTATTAATAATTTTGAATTTGAAAGAAGAATAATCTTTATGATCATAACTAAATTTAAAATCAATTTCTTCTATTGATTTGTGGTATGGGTGAAAATGTGTATCCAACTTAAAAGGGTTAGTTCCTTTAACACCACTGTTGCATACAGTACAACTCGGTATTAAGTTATAAAAAGATAATGCCAATAAAGGATAATCACTTTTGGAAAACCAGTGGTCGAAAGTTGGTCTTGTAATTTTTGATGGATTTACTACAGTTTTAGTATAAATCCTATTACAATAAGTACAAGTTGGGATGTCTACATTAGTAGCTAAATCGTAAGCATCATATTTGGTTTTCTTTTTTTGATCAAACCATCCTTTATATTTAAAGACCTCATGGATATTTTTTTTTACTAAAGGTATTAAATATGGTTTAATTCTATTGTGGCATTGTAACAATTGTTCTGGTGTTCCTTTTACTATTATATCCAAGTAGGGGTTTATATAATTATCAAAACAAGCTTTTACAAAAGGATTTGTAATACTATCAATTCTAATAAAAATATCATCAATTATACCCAGATAATGTTTATTTTCTGCATCTATAATTTTCTGCTGGGTTATATCTATATAGTTCATTGTAAGTTTTTTCTTTTGTTAGTTAAAAACGTAATTTCATCATCTAAAATTTGTTTCTGAAAATTATTGCTATCCTCAAGTTCGGAAATCATTTCAGACAATTTTATTTTCACTATAGATTCATCAATGATTAAAATTACTCTTTTGTGATGAGCTAATTCCTTATCAAAAAAATCTAGATTTCTATCTTTTGGATCTTTATTGTTGTTTATCCACGTTATAGTTTTTTCTATACTTTCTTTCGCAAAATCTCCTATCAAACCATCATTCACAAAAAAAGAATCGGTTAATAGATCACTTATATTTGCTCCGAAAGTTTTGGTTGGTCTTTGTTTAAAATCATAATCTAAAATTTCCGTTCTTGCATTATTTTTGAATAAATACACAATATTATTATTTGGGAAGTCCGATAAAGTTAAAGGGTCATGTGTGGTAATAATTATTTGGATGCTCTTGTTTTTAAAAATAAATGGAATTACTTGTTGAATAATATTTATGTACTTTTTTTTCCATTCTGGATGAAATCCTAGGTCAGCTTCATCTAATAGAATAAGCAAATTATCTGATGTTTTTTTTCTTTTACTAAAAATGTTATAATTTGTATGGATGTTATTTTCTGTTTTATAATTTAAATCATTTAATACCGAAAATAAGTCGTAAAGTCCCTTTTCTCCTGAACTTAAATTTTTAGAAGGACTAAAAGATATTAAAACTTTTTTATCGTATGCGAACTTATCTTTGAATGCTAATAAGAAATTTTCATAGGCTTTTATAATTTCTAGAGCTTGTGTGAAGTTAACATCAAATTCAGTCCAATTATCTATTTCTTTGCTTTCTGGAATGTATGATAATAATGTTTCGATAAGAGTTTTAATTTCATTAATGGGAAAAAGAATTTTCTCACTTTTTTGTTTTAACTGAATAAAAGAGTTTTCTACAAACCAATAAAAAGCATCTTTTGTGCTGGGTTGATTTATAAATTCTTTGCTTTTAATTGTATAATTGTTTTTCAGATGTCCTTCCTCTAAATATTTATTTCCTGAGCTTTCAAGGATATTTTGTGTTTTTAAAATAACCCTACTTATTATCTCTAATTCTAATTTAATTTTTTGAGTGGCTCTACTATTTCTAATATCTTCAACTTTTGTTAAATTCAATCTATCTAATTCAGCTTGTTCTCTTTCTGTCCGTTCAAGATCTACTCTTTTTTTTAACTCATTAAAAAATGGTCTAAAGCTATAAGAAGTTTGATATTCATCAATACTAATAGAGTGAATTTTTATTTTTATTTTATCAAATGCAGGCAATGACATTTCTTCCAACAATGCACTTAAATTCTTTAACTCAATAAATTTTATCCATCTCTTTAAATTCTCTGAATTATGTAATTCTAATAATGTGGTTAAATCTAAATTCTCATATTCAGTATCATCAATCATCATTTGATATTTTGATAAATCTTTAAAATTCCCATTCTCTGAATCAGATTGGTTTATATTTAAAAAAGAAGAGTAATAGATAACTTCATTAACTTCAGAATTATCAGTTATTATATGACCATCAGAATTTGAATCTTCATAAATATATTTACAATAGGAATAAGGTTCTCTTAATAGATTTAGGATAGTGGTTTTACCAGTTCCGTTCTCTCCAACAATCGCAGAAACCAACTTAATATTATTGAGCCAAAAGTTTTCAATGAATTTTTCGTTTTTCATTTTATCTTTGACATATACATTTCCATTTGCATTTTCTTCAAATGTGTAAATATATTTACCTCCTAAATTTATAGTTTGTCCATTATGATTCTTTCCAAAAATATGTGGTAATGTTTCGCTAGGAATGTATATTGATAATAATCTCATATTGTATTTTTCTATCCGAGTTATTGTAAATTATCCATAAACCAATCACTATTTATCCCATTCTTTGTAAGTTCCGTTTTTAATAATTGCTCTTCCTTTTCTGTATCTTTCGAGAGTTTGTTGTTGAGCTGAATAACCGTCACATAATCCCCGTAATTCAAGTATTGTTTCAATTCTTTGGGACAATTGGTCATTTCCTGTCTAATCTCTTTTGTTAATTCTTTCAGCAATTTG
Source organism: Flavobacterium agrisoli (assembly GCF_016522065.1). Classification (GTDB taxonomy): domain Bacteria; phylum Bacteroidota; class Bacteroidia; order Flavobacteriales; family Flavobacteriaceae; genus Flavobacterium; species Flavobacterium agrisoli. Next base: position 26,550 of record NZ_JAEHFV010000009.1, read on the forward strand.
TTCGTATAACCATTGATATCCGCTTCTAAATTCATCTTCCATTGCACTTCTGAGTTTTCTTTCATCAGTTGTATCTGATTGAAACTGTCTTTTATAGGTTTCAAAGCGTTCTCGTTCTTGATTCTCAAGTTCTCCAAATTCTTGTTCAAGGATTCTTCCTGCCTCTTCAATTCGGCTCTTTTGTCCTGCAAAATTTCTCTCAAACTCTGATTCTTGTTCCGTATCGTCCTCAATGTATCCCTGCTCTCGGTTAATACCTGCGATTTCATTCTCAATTCTTCTCTTTTCAGGCTCAAATTGTCCTCTAATGTCTGCCTCAGATTTTCCAAGACTAAATCGGCGCTCGAGTTGTTGGCTAATAATTGCTGTTTCGCTTTCAATTGTTTCTCTTTTTGCAATATATCGGCTTTCCAAGTTGCTGTATCGTTCTTCAATTTCTGAGTATTGGAGGTAATATTCATCGTATAAGTTGTTCTCTGTTTCTGCAACGAATTGTTGAAAGTCTCTTTCTGCTTGTTCAATAGATTCCAGCGATTGGCTATGTCGGTTTTCAACTGCTTTTCTAAATTGGCTTCGTAATTGTTCCAATTGCAGTTTTGTTCTTTCTGTATTTGTCTCAATTCTTGATATTTCCTGTCCAAGTTGGAATTCAGTTCGCTTATATGATTGCGATTCCAAACATCTTGTAATTGATCGTATAAGATTGCTAATTTGGTTTTTTCGGCAGGTGATAGATTCTCTGAGAAGTCCCATTTGGAGTTCATCAATTTGTGAAATTCCTTCTGCATCTCCAGCGGAAAGTTGAAAGTAGTTGGTGTTTTGTTCGACATGATTAAATACCCATCTGGTGTTTTTGGTTACAAGAAAGTTTTTGGCAATATTTTCCGGAGAATCTTTTGGGATTATGATTTGAATGGTGTCTATTCCGAGTCGTTTTATTTTTGCTTTTTTTTCATCATTCAATTTGTGGGAAACTACAATTTCGATAAGTAATATTGGTTTTCCATGAATATCGAAGAATGTTACATCCGGTCTAATCAACAAATTCTTATTGTCGATATCAGGGTTCTTTCCAAATTTTACTTCACCATCATCATCTTCGTAAAACGAAAGCTCTTTTTTTACAGAATGTGCCTCAACAAATATTGTTTCCTGAATTAGTTTTGCACTTTTACCGTCTGGTGCATATTTATACAAGTTTGGTACTTTTATCCGTTTCGTTCTTTGGAGAATATCAATTGCTAAGTTGTGCCTATAATCCTGATTGCTGAATGTACATGGGATTTCTCCCTTTTTTACATCTTTTGCTATATGCCGGAAATAAGATTTGTAGTACGTATTTTTTTTCTGTATAACCGCTTCCATTTCTGCATCACACCCCATACACCAATAGCCTTTACGACCGCTTTCGGCTTCAAGGATGTATATCGGTTCTCCTTTTACGTTTTTGGCGTATTCGTTTTGTTCTTTTGAATTTGGATTTGGATTTGATTTTTCCACGTTATTAAATATTAAAATAATGGAGTAGCAGAATTTGGTTTTATAATAGGGATTTCTACATTCAACATATGTTGAGTTGTGTGTATCTAAAAATCAGTATCATTGCACTTATCATAATGAAAATTTTAAATTTTAGACTGTTTTCTTAATGCTTCAACTGACAACTCTAAATCAAAACCAATTTTATCTTTTGACCATTCATCCCAAAAATCAACTGTTGCACTTTTAGGTTTAATTGTTGGTTTGTCAATTTGAACCCTGCTAGGCAATAATGATGCATCGCCAACAATTAGTGCTTCTCCAATGTCTAGAATAGGTAATAAATTTGCAAAATCTCCTAAATTATCAGGAAACAAACGTTTTATTACATTCTGATCATCAGGATTTGTTAAACGCATGGCTATGAAATTACCGCATTGACTCAAAATAGTTTTACTAACGTCTGAGGGACGTTGACTAATCACAACTAAAGAAACTCCATATTTTCTACCTTCTTTACTAATTCTTTCAAAACTTTGTAACCCTTTTTCTTCTATTGAACCTTTAGTATTAGCAGGTAGATATAAGTGAGCCTCATCACAAAAAATAGAGATAGGATGTCTATTAGTTTCATCTGTCCATTGTTGAATAGAAAAAACTAATCTTGCTAATAATCCAGTTATTAAAGGTAAAATATCAGATGGGACTTCTGAAAAATCAATTATTTTTATTCCGCTACCACTTCCAAAATCAAGAAGTTTTTTCACTAAAACACTAAACCAATCATATTCTAATAGAACGGGATCTTCATTAAATAGGAAATTTAATCTTTTGTCTTCTTTTTTACTAGACAATCGCTGTACAAATCGTGTGAGCTTTCCAAATAAAGGACCTTGCTTTTCTGTGCCTGGTCTAGCACCATCAATCATTTTTTGGTCTTCTTCATCAAGTTCTTGAAGAAGTTGGGATATTGAAAAGGGAATAGGACTCTCTACAGTGAAATTATTTAAAACATCTTGCTTATTCTCAACTTCTAGTTTCTCCCTTTTTAATTTAATAATTAAATCAAAAAGTGCTCTTGATTGGTTTGGTGCATTACTATCACTTCTATCAAGTAATAACGATTCTATTTCCTCGTAAGATAAAAGCCAATAAGGTAGAAATATATTATTTGGATTTGTACAATCATCAGATGGTCCAGCAATTTTTAGTAGAGATACATTGTCTAATCCACTCAAAGGAGTGTATTCACCATGTAAATCAAGAACTATACTATTCACAGATTTTAATTTTGATGCACTTTCAAGAACATTAGCTACTGTCCATGATTTACCAGAACCAGTACCTCCAACTATTACCGCATGTCTTTGAAAGAATTTATTCCCATCAAGATTTACATCTGATTCCTCAGCAATTGTATAAGTCCCTACCTTTAATGGATTTTCACTGCTTGAAGAAATAGTTTTCATAAAATCAGTTAATTCAGTACCTATGAGCAAGGAACAATCAGCATTGATACTAGGAACAGTATTCAATGTTCTTTTAAATAAATTCTTTGCTATTCCTTGTGTCTCTATAAATGTACCGACTAAATTTACTTTAATTGCATTTTCAATTATCAAATCCACATCATCATTTTCGTCGATCTTCGCAGACAAAGCTTTTCTAAGTATTTTAGAAATTAGACCTATTATTTTTTCCCCTGTTTTAGTAGAACGAATTTGAATTATCTGATTTACCTGGACACTATTTAACAATTCTTCGTTTTCAACCAAAACAGTAACATTTCCTGTATCAACACTTTGTACCTTTCCTAATTGCATAATTCTTTTGTTTATATTATTTCAATAAAATTATTCAGAGACCAGAAATTGCCTTCAAGAATAATTATTTGTTTTTCAGAGTTACTTTCCTTCATTGTAACTTTAGTTTTGTTATCCCCATCGTCTTCAAGTAGCACATATTTTTCAGCACCTTCAAGTTCATTTAGACAGGCTTCAGAAATAATTTTGGTAATAACTACAATAGGGATTCCTTTTTTAATTTTTGTTTTAATTCTAGGAGTTAGATGTTCGTCATTAAATCCAAAACCAATCACCAAAAAACTATTGGCAGAATTAATATATAAATCAGATTTTTGAATTAATTCTCTGTAAGGACTTTTATATGCTTCTTGGTATTTGTTTTTCCCTGGGCAAATAATTTGCGGGACAGAATTTTCTAAATTATTTTGTAAATAACGAATTTCTCCTCCCAAATCAAACCAGTTCAGAGAACCATGAACTTTAACTATGTTCACAATGTTATTTGACGAAAATAGATTTTCATTAAAAAGAGAAAGATCCTTACCTAAAAATCCATCTGTGAAAGGAATACCGTGATATGAAAGTACATATTCAATAATGCGATCATAATTAGTAGTGATAATATTGGTAACCTTTGGATGAGCATCGCTAATTTTTTCAACTAGCTTTTTTATCCCATTAAAATTTTCATTATTTGACTCTAAAAGGTTTTGTAATACTTCTTTATCAACAGTTGAAATTGCAAGCCAAATTAAATTCCTTATTTGTGGCATCATTTCTTGATACTTGTCTTTACCAAGTTCAATTTCAAGATTATCGCAATTTTTATCGAATTCAGAAATATTTTCTTTTATGATTTCATTTAATTTAGTCATACTAGGCAATCCAAAAGGAATTGTAGCACCAGACCCCCAGATAATTACAGGCGGTATTTTTAGATATTTTTGAATTATTGTAAAAACTCTTTCTTTTATTTCTTCCATTTTATCTTTCAAAAATCCTTTTTTAATTACGTAACCCTACTCTTATATTGTGAAGAAATCATTCTAAGCTAGTTTAAAGAGGAACAATTCTTTGCACCTATATTGTTTATAGAGGATTACTAAAGTATCTAAAATTAACTAAAGTAAAAAGAGGAAAACCGTAAACGCATAAACTATTTATTTTTCTATAGATTAATAAGGGGTTGAATTTTAAGCTTAGTTTTATGTTGTAAATGATAAATTGCCTTTGTAGTGTAAGAGTAACTATTTCTATACAATGATCGTTATTTCAGACATAATGAATTAAAATGACTGAAATAACGGTCATTTTCGTTTTAAGAAAATTAGGTGACAAGACTATTTCTCTATTTGTAATTTATATAAATATCTTCTTTTAATTATTAGAAAACCCTCTTTTTCTTCTCTTGCTTCGTTTGTTTCTAAGTTGATGAGGAAGGTAATCTGAAGAATATTCAGCACGAATAAGCACATCTAATAATTGAACTAAATTTGGAATTGTAAGTGTGTTTTTTTGATTTTCCAAATCTTCGATTAATAATTCTCTAGATGGGATCCTGTCTTGAATCTGTTCTTTTTTCTCTTCATCGGTTGGCTTTAATCCGCAACGTTCTTCAATTGCTTTTGGACTGAATTCTTTTCCTAAGCTACTGCCGTTAAAAACATTTTTAGTTGTGTGATCAATGTAGGTTATGCCGTAAAGCATTCCTTCGCTACTTCGTCTGAAAACAGTATCGATACCTTGATCTTTTAATAGAGTAGCTAATTTGGTTAAAGGAATAATTTTGTTTCCATTTAAAGTGAAGTTGATAACGTTTTTTATCCTTCGTTTATCTGAAGGACTTCTTTCTTCGTTTTTTTTGAATTTTTCCGCAAGGAATTTTAAAGTAGGTTTGAAGTAAAAATCACTCGCTTTAATTGGAACTCCTGTCGGTTTACCTTTGTCATCCAGTATACGATATAATAGTCCATTTGTTTGAAACACTCTAGAGTTCTCACTTCCACGATCTGCCAAAACATTGTATAGTTTCAAAATAGCATTAAGTTCAGGTAAGCTTGAATATTTGTAGTCATTGAGTACCATTTTTAGAACATTGCTTAATGCTTTTTTCGACTCTGTTTTTCCATACTGAATTCTACCAGTTGAAATGGGGTTTAGGATAAATTGTTGTTTTTCTTTTGAGCCTTGGGCTTTTACCAAACCGAAAATTTCTTCTATTTCTTTTCTCGCGGGTTCGGACTTTCTGATTCCTAAATGATGCAGATCAATTCTTTTGCCGTCTCTTTCAATATTTACAGATACCACATGAACATGTGGATGTCCAGCATCGTGATGCTGGTATACTAAATAGGGTTGATTTCCAAAACCTATTTTATCCATATAAGTTGTTACGATATCCATGAGTTTTTCTTTGGAATGGTTTTCGGATGGATCAAAATTCAGGGAAATATGTACACTGTTTCTTTTGGTATTTTCGTTTAATTCAAGTCTTTTTATAAAACGGTTCAGCTTTAATGAAGGACTCAATTTATCTACATCAGAAGGATAATTTCCAGCACCTATACATTCAGCAACTGACGCATTAACTTTCTGCTCGTTGTAGTTTAATACCGCTCGTATGGAATGGCTTGTTTTTATTATTGTAACCATTTGTTTGTAATTTGATGAATATGGTTTTGAATGTCATCTACCTTTTGAAAATAGACTCTTTTTTGTCTTTCATAGTACATTAGCAAATCTCTAAATTCTAGTGTTTCTTGTACGGTATTTAATTTTTTTACAATCTGATTTACATTGTTTCCAATTGCAGAAAGCTCATTACGAAGCAGTATCATTTCTTCCATAAAATCATCCAAAGATTGATTTCTGTAATGCGTTGTAATAGGTTTGTTAAATAATAGATTTCGAGCATATTCGCTTAGTTTACGACAGGTGCTTTTTTTGAAACGATTCTCTATTTCTCTATACTCTTGGGGAGTCATTCGAAGAGTAATTCTTCGTGATTTGTTTGAATTTTCTTTTTCCATCATCTTTCATTTTACGCATTAATTCAAAAGTCTTTCATTAGTAGTACTGAATTTGATACTCTTTATATTAGAATTATCAAACTCATTTTTTGCAGTGTCTCCACCACCGAGTCCCGAGGTAATAGGTGGCCAGATAAGCGGTTGTCCGACAACCGTTCATCTGGCCGTTAGCACATTGAGGCTAACTTTAATGTTCTCCAGAATTGATTACTTTCTCTAGTGTTTTAAAAGGGGTTTTTAGATTGATAAATGTGTTTGTATTGTGCTTCATAGTTTTGACTAAAGGTTATTTTACAAACTATTTTGAATTCATTAACCACTCATTAATGTCTTTATGGTTTTTATAAAGAAGACTTTTGTCTATGAATTTATCACTCCAGGAAAGAGCGCGTTGGGTACAATTTATTCCTGCAAAATCTCTATCAAGATAAAGTTCAATTTGAGAGTACGATTCCATAATTGGTCGAGCTCTTTCAAAGAATGAAACGGAATTTAAAATAATAAAATCCTGACTTGTTTTCTTATCGTTTTTGATCATTGTTTTGAAAGATAAAAAGTCTATAAAACCTTCAAAGACTGCAACTTTATTACTGCCATTTTTTAGGGTAGTAATATCTTTTGGTGAAGAGCTTGTTTTGAAATATATATTACGAATTTCAAAACCTCCAGAATTATTTTTAAAGCCAATTCCAAAATAGAATCTTCCACTGAGGTTGTAGTGAATTTCTAAACAATATTGTTTGGCGATTTCAATTGGAATTTTTCTTGTTTTGATATAGCTCAAAAGTGATGGAGTGGTGAGAGGATACTCTCCAGTTATTACGATTTTATTAATTGGAGGAAAGTTTTTACGTAAGGGTATAGGATCATGCTGTTGAAGAGAAAAATCAGCATTCAGAATTTGTAATAACTCGCTCACGGTACATTTGTGGTAAAGTATTCCAAAATCAATCAGGGTTCCTCCTTTGCCTAAACCGTGATCAAACCATAAATTGAGTTTTTTAGTTACCTTAAAAGAAGGTTGTTGCTCCATTCGTAAAGGAGAATTATACCAATACTCTAAGTTTCTAATCTGTGCAGGTTGAAACCCTAACGATGACAAGTAAAGGATTAGATCTATTTTTTTTGCTTCCTCTGTTGAAAGCTTTTCTTTTTTAAAACGCATCTCTTTCATTTTTCTCTTTAACATTCAGCTCAATGCTAATTTAAGGAACATAAATTATTAAAACGATCATAGGTAAATTTTAACCATGATCGTTGACGGAATTCAAAAGTTGACGAGTAGAAGCAGCTTTTATTATAACTTATTTTTTCAAAAGAAAAACGAAAAAAAGAAAGCCTTTTAAAATTGGATAATTGACAAAGTAAGTGCTATAAGTCCAGAAGGGTGGCAAGAGGAGGTACGAGTCTTGACATTATGCGCACTTAATTGGCAATTGTGCAATACCTTAGCTTACTTTTTATTCTTTTTAAAATGGATTTTTTACTCTGATTTTAAAAAGTCTTAGGAAAGTGTATGCTTAAAATCCCAACCAAATAGATCCAAAAAAGCATACTCTTTTAAAAAAAAAATATTTTAAAAATCGACAAAATTCTAACTTTTTCAGTTAGGTTTTTGTGGATCTCCTATGGGAAAAATACGTATTTTATAAATAAAAAAAAGCCTCACAAATCTGTAAGGCTCTTGAACTATTCGTCTATGCGACAGTAAATTATTTTTCTTTCAGCAACTTCTCTAAATAAGCCACTTTTTCTTTCTCAGCTTGAACAAGTCGCTCATAAAGCTCTATAATTTTTTCTACAGTATTAAAAGTAGGTTGATAATTCATCGAACTTGCAATTAAAGTAGAGTTGTCACTGCTCGTATTATGATATGTATTTCCTATAATATTAAATACTGCTTCGTCACTATAATTTTCGATCCCTTCAGTTGTGACACCTAGAGCTTCAGCAATTAAATTTAATTTTTCGGGGTCAATTGTTTCGCTTGTTTCAATATTAGAGACAGATTGCTGGCTAACACCAATAGCGATTGCTAATGCTTCTTGTTTCATCCCTCTAAGCTCTCTAATACGGCTGATATTTCTACCGATATGTTTTGGTTTTGTTGCTGTGCTCATAGTTCAAAGTTATTTAAAATTCTTTCAAAAAAAATGATTTGGTAAAATACAAGCCTGTTTTGGTAGGTTACAATTCGCAGTAGTTCGGTACGGTACAATCTATTACTTACTTGCTATGTGTTTAAAACAAAAATACAATTTTTCGGATAAGTATTAACAAAAATGGCATAATCATGAAAACGAAAGAAAAACTTTTATTTCCAAAACTTGAAAACGAGTTTTTAGATAACCTACTAGGACAACTGGTTAATAAACATAATGTTATTCAGATGTTTTTCACCAAAAATCCCTCGTCTAAGTTCTCCTATCTAATAATCCACATTGAAAGTAGTATTGATGCAAAGCAACTGCAACAAAATAAATGGGTAAGTAAAGTTAGAAGACTTTATCAAATAGTTGTCTTATTCATTTACTCTACAAGACTTCATCATCGATTTTCTTTAGGAGATCCATTTATTGAGCTTTATTGTCAATCTTCAGCTGTTATCTATCAGAATAATGGTTTTAAAAATTCACTTGTTAGTGGAAGGAATTGGGAAAAATACAAGAAAAGATTTAATACGTATAAAGACCGTTTTCATCATGATCACAACCTTTATAAGTCACACATACAAAATCTCATTTCAGAAGGTTCTTCAAACAGTATTTTTACTTCATATGAGAGATTGATTGGATTTGATCTAGACTATTTAGAAGAATTGTACTGTGGTAATAAATCTGGACTAAGTTTAGGTGAGAGGATTACTAATCTAATAGAATATGTTCCTGTTATTCAAAAATACTTTGTCAGAAGTAGTTACAGCAACTATTATCTTACTGATTTATTTAAAAAAGCAAAAGAAGCAACCGATGATGATGAGCTTATTTATAGAGATGAAATGTATGAAGCAGTTGGAATTGCGCAACAAAAGATTTTTCATCTTATTGAAGAGAGATTTGAGGAATTAAAAAAAAATGTAAAAAAAATACGATTTGAAAAACATGCAGTTTTATGTCAAACTCCCGATAAATCAAAAGATATAATTCTTAGTGCTGCAATAGAAGCAATTTTAAATTCGACTGAAGTTGAGGAAATTTACTTATTCCATCAAGTTACTTATGGTGAAAGAATAAGCTATTATCTAATGCTTATCGTTACAGTAGGAAATAATGAAAAAATAAAATCCATCTCTGAATCTCTCAAATATAAAACTGGAGATAAATATAATTTTGTTTTATTAAGCCACTCCCGCTATTGGATACAAAAAAACTTGTATCAATATCAAAGTTTTTTTGTCAGTATTGTAAAAAATGAATACTTGATATATTCAGCAAGTAAATATTTTGCTGAATTTCATTGGGAGACAAATCACGATCCTTATCACGCTGACTTATATTTCTATTATACGTCGACAAAAAATACTGCCTCGCAATTCTATACTATTGTCAATAATGCCGAAGAAAATTACCAAGGTTTAGACACGCTTTTTACCCTATTTTTTATATCATTTTGTAGAACATACATTTTTGTAAAGACGTATTACTTACCAAATGATTTATCTAATCAATCTTTATGGCAACTATGTGTCTACGCAGATTCCGATATAAGAAAGTATGATTATCTGTTAGAACAATTCTGGACTGATTTTTTTCCTTATCTAGATAAAAACATGCGTCTTTATCACAAGCTCATAAAACTAAATAAAGATGAGGTTAATCCGATGAATATCATCATTGACAAACTAATGAATGAATTAGACAATTTGATCATTAAGGGCGGGGTGCTGTCAAATTTTGAACAAAACTGAGCTGTTTTTATTTAATAATATTTAATCAAAAAATAAAATCATGGAAATAAATGAAATTGAAAAGCTAAAAATCATCACAAGATTAACCACAAGTTGTTTCACAACTTTGAGACCAAGTGACAGTGAAAATAGGATTAGCCGCGCTGAAATAAAAGTATATAATTATTATGAACTTGCTTCGATTATAAGAAACCTGATGAAACTATGTATTGTGGCTCTGGATCATGATGGTGCTGAAATTCCAAAAACAATTCAAAATCAATCAATTGATGTGGGTCTTATTCTGGGAATTGCTTTGCAGTTATTTCCAATTGATGAATTTGAACTACTAAACGAAATAAGAGAGTTGTTTCCACTAGAAAATGAAAATAGAAACAATAATAATGTATGATATCAATAGCTGTATCATAGCTGTATCATAGCTATATTTTGCTTATGATAATTTGCATCCAGTGATTTATCTTTATAACAATACATGATTGTTGAACAAAAAAGGCTAGAACAGTTCTTTTTTAAATGGAGAGGGAGATAAAATGAGAAATCAAGACAAGATTAAAAAAAGTAAAAGCGCATTGAATAAAGCTTTGAAGGTATTGAAAGCAAAAGAGGGATCTTTAAGTTCTGAACCACTAGAAAGAGTGTTCAGAGAATCTGTAGTGAATACAGAGAAGAAAGAAGATAAAGTTAAGAGTTTATCGATTTTGACCATCCCAGAAGTGGCTGCTAAATTAAATATTGCAAATCAAAGTACAGCTAAAAAATGGCTAGAAAGAAATGGTATTTTAATTCATAGATTTTCAAAACAGAATATCGTTTACGCAATTGAAGTCATATGCGAAATCGACAAACCTTTCGTGAGGTCTTTACGATTGAAATACCCCACAAAATGGAAAAAAATTTATAGGAATTTGGTTAAAGATCAGGATGCTTATGATCTTATGGTTTTGCAATTAGATGGTGAGTTCGACTTCGGTCCAACTACCAAGGTAAAAAGAAATTCAAGAGATGAGAAATTATATAATGACTTAATGAAATGAATAAGTTAGTACTGCCAAAGAACAAGTACAAAGGCATTAAGATTTATTGTAAAAAATGTAAAGTAGATAATCCTAGGTGTAAACATTTTGATAGCTTTTCCTATAGAGTAAGAGTCCATATTCCAGGAACTCAGAAAAGAATTAGGTCTAAAGTCTTGAAATCTAAGGTTTATAGCGATGCTGTAATTGAGGCTATCAATTTTGAAAAATACTTGATAGCTACCAATTATCAAACAATTGTTGTTGATTCATCGCATGGTAACGATTATTCAGTTGTTGACGCGATAATAAAGTATAACCATTACCTAAATGGTGAAAGCGAGTATGCTCAGTTTAAAAAAAACGTTACAGATGAACATCGGAAGGAATTGATACGATTTTGTAAATATTTTGCTCAGTCATTAAAGAAAAGTAAAAATATTGAGTCAACAAGAATTATAGATGTTACTAGACAAGACGTTTCGGATTTTTATTTATGGGCTGACAATCATTATAGTCCGAAAACTTTCAATAAATGTTTGAATGGAGTAAAAAGTTTTTTTGAATTCCTTATCGATATTGAAGAGATTGAGATGAAGAACCCTTTTCGAAAATACTCACGAAAACACATAAGGAAGGCAAATATTGATTCTGTCACCAGAGAAGAATTTAAAGCAATTCTGAAGGCAGTTGACACGTATGATCCTGTTCTTGTTTTAGGAGGTAGAGGAGAACGAAAAAATATGTTTAAGCCTTATTTGAAAGATGGATTTAGATTGTTCTTGTTAACGGGGGGAAGACGAGAGGAAATAGTTGATTTAAAATGGTCGGATATTTATGAATCGGTTAGTGGTGTGAAATTTTTTAGAATTCAAAATTTAAAAGTGGCAAGAAGCCGTAATATAGATGGGTTATACAAGTACATTCCGATAAATTCTGATTTGTTTGATTTGCTAATGGAGATGGGATTTCATGAAAAAAAACATACAGATGATTATATATTAGAACCTGAAAGAAAAGTTCAATCAAAAACAATTATGGATTCACTTTCAAAATCATTCACCCATTATAAAAATGGAGCAGGCATCAAAAAAGAGATTAGTTTGAAGAATTTAAGGAAAACTTATATCACTTGGGTACATCAAGTAATGCAAAAAGAAACAGGGTTGCTAACTTCTCATTCGACTACTAAGGTACTAGAATCGTATTATATAGATCCTCAAATTTTATCAGTAGTTGAAAAAGGGGCTGTTGAAATAAAAATATTTGGAGAAGATTCCTCACTCTAATACCTCACTTTTTTTCTTAAGGTCGACTCATTTTTTTGAGTTTATTCCAATAAAAAACCCTTAAACAGTTGATGTTTAAGGGTTTGTTTTTGTAGCGAAGACGGGAGTTGAACCCGTGACCTCAGGGTTATGAATCCTGCGCTCTAACCAACTGAGCTACCTCGCCATTTCAATAAGTAATCTTGATCCTTATTGCGGGTGCAAATATAGAAATAATATTATAGCGTACAAACATAATTTAAAGAAAAAAAAATATTTTTGAAAATGCTTTTTTTATGTAGTAATATTCTATATATTTCCAAAAAATTAAATGTAGCACATGGATCAAAAAGTACGTTACGAAATAGAGTTCCCTATAAATTCATCACCGCAATTATTGTATCAATATATATCTACTCCATCAGGACTTTCAGAATGGTTTGCTGATAATGTAAATTCAAGAGGCGAGTTTTTTACCTTCATTTGGAACGATTCCGAAGAAAAAGCACGATTAGCATCCAAGAAAGCAGGTGAAAAAGTAAAATTCAAATGGGTTGATGCTAATAACAAAGATTCAGAGTATTTTTTCGAACTGCATATTTTAGTAGACGAAATTACCAAAGATGTTTCCTTAATGGTGGTTGATTTTGCCGAGCAAGACGAAATAGGAGAAGCTAAACAATTGTGGGAGAACCAAGTTTCCGATTTAAAACATCTTATCGGTTCTGTTTAGAAAAGTCTTTTTTATAACTTATATTTGCCCTGAATCAATTTTCAGGGTTTTTTTATGATTAATTTTAACGGTACCATTACACAAGAAGATAATATTTTAACTCATAACCGAGCATTTTTATACGGAGATGGCGTTTTTGAAACAGTTAAAATTACTGATAATAAAGTTTTGTTTCTTGAAGATCATTATTTTAGATTGATGTCTTCTATGCGAATTGTACGAATGGAAATTCCGATGTTTTTTACTATGGAATTTTTTGAAGAGCAGATTTTATCTTTAGCAAATGAACAAGGAATTGCCAAAGGAGCTCGCGCTCGAATTACCGTTTTCCGTAATAATGGCGGATTATATTTGCCAACTACGAACAACGTTTCCTATTTAATTCAAGCAACTCGGCTTGATAGTCCGCAGTACGAAACCTTTTCGAATGCGTACGAAGTCGATTTATACAAGGATTTTTATGTTACCAAACAGTTGCTGTCCTCTATAAAATCGACAAATAAAATAATAAATATCACAGCAAGTATTTATGCAAGCGAAAATGCATTAGATAATTGCTTGTTGCTTAATGATAGTAAAAATGTAATCGAGGCTTTACAGGGCAATTTATTTATGGTATCGGGTAATCGAATTGTAACTCCTCCAGTATCAGAAGGCTGTTTAAACGGCGTAATGCGTAAACAAATTATCGCATTACTTAAAAAAGAATCTCATTTGGAATTTGCTGAAGAAATGATTTCACCATTTGATCTTCAAAAGGCAGATGAATTATTTGTGACCAACGTAATCATGGGAATTCGTCCGATTACAAAATACAGAAAAAAAGAGTTTGTTACTACTACGGCTCGCTATTTAGTTCAAAAACTAAATGAAAGTTTAGCGTAAATTAATTTAAATACGGGTTTTCGGGCGCATTCGACCAAATCAGGTAATCGCCGCCTAACTCTAGCAATTGCTCTCTCCAGAAATGGGTGGTTGATTTACCAATAATTTTATTTTTGTAATTATTATCGGTAATAATCCAGGAGTTCTCTTGCATTTCGTTCTCTAATTGTTTTTCGTCCCAACCCGTGTATCCTAGAAAAAAGCGGATATTACTTTTGTTAATAGTTCCTGTATTAATCAATTCTTTGGTAGACTCAAAATCGCCTCCCCAATAAATACCATTAGAAATTTCTACACTATTCGGAATCAGATCCGGAATGTTGTGTATAAAATAAAGATTATCTTGCTCTACAGGACCTCCATTGTATATCTTGAATGAAGCATTTATCTCAGGGATTAAATCATTAATAGTATATTTTAAAGGTTTATTAATGATGAATCCTATCGAGCCTTCTTTATTGTGATCTGCTAATAAAATTACCGATCTATTAAAAGATAGATCTCCAATTATAGAAGGTTCAGCAATGAGAAGGTGTCCTTTTTTTAATTTTTCTGAAATCATACGGCTACAATTTTTATTAAATTTAACAATAATTTTTTTAAAAACCGAAAATAAATCGGTAAACCGTAAAAAAAAACCTTCCATTAGGAAGGTTTATATATTTTGGGGTCAAATCTTTTTTTAGTTTACAGCACCTTCTAATTCAGCACCAGCTTTAAACTTAACAACGTTTTTAGCAGCGATTTGAATTGTTTTCCCAGTTTGTGGATTTCTACCATCTCTTGCAGCTCTTGAAGAAACTGACCAAGATCCAAAACCTACTAAAGAAACTTTACCACCTTTTTTCAAAGTAGCTCCTACGTTTCCTAAAAATGATTCTAAAGCTAACTTAGCAGCAGCTTTTGTAATTCCTGCGTCAGCAGCGATAGCATCGATTAATTCAGACTTGTTCATAATAATTAGTTATTAATTGTTGGTTAAAAAAAAATTGTCTACACACAAATTTAGTAGGAAATCTGTTCCTTGCAAGTATTTTGTTCGATTTTACGGCTGATTGTTAATAACTTGCTTTATTTGTTCATAAAGCCGTTCTTTTTTACCTTAAAATGAGTCTTAAAGCCCTATTTTGTTGGGTTTAATATACTTTTGCTTGTTCAGAAAAACGTACTCCATTTAATAATTCAACAGTTTTCATTCTCTTTTTTCCAGGAAGCTGTACACTAAGTATTTTAATAAAACCACCCGTAATAGCTACACTGATTTCTTTTTTATTACTTATAACAGTTCCTATAGTATAATCGTGATTTTCCTGAAAAAATTGTGCTTCGTATATTTTTATGGCAATTGCATCACCTTCATCTTGTAAAAAACACCACGCGGCAGGGTAGGGGCTTAACCCTCGAATTAAATTAATTATAGTATTACCATTTGCATTCCAATCAATTTTACAATTTTCTTTATTCAATTTATAAGCCGTTTTCAACTCGGCTGTATCTTCTTGAATAGTTAGTGTAACTTCGTTTTGTTCAATTTTTTGTAAAGTATTCAAAACGGTTTGACTGCCAAGTTGCATCAACTTGTCATGTAATTCACCTGCATTTTCAGTAGGGGTAATTGGCGTTTCGGCGCTAAGTATAAGGGCTCCTGTATCAATTTTATCATCAATAAAAAAAGTAGTAACTCCGGTTTTAGTTTCGCCGTTAATGATTGCCCAATTAATCGGTGCCGCTCCTCTGTAATCGGGTAATAGGGAGGCATGTAAGTTAAAAGTGCCTAATTCGGGCATTTCCCAAACTACTTTAGGCAGCATTCTAAAGGCAACAACGATTTGTAAATTGGCATTGAGTGCTTTTAAATCGTTTAAAAATGCTTCGTCTTTTAGATTAATAGGCTGTAAAAGAGGTAAATTATGTGCCAACGCATATTCTTTAACAGCCGAATATTTTATTTTTTGACCACGACCCGCAGGTTTGTCGGCGGCAGTAATAACGCCTGCTATTTCGTAGTTGTGATTTAAAATGGTGTCCAAAATGCCAACGGCAAATTCGGGAGTTCCCATAAATACAATTCGTAATTTTGTCATTATTTCTTTAAGGTGTATTTGTTATTTGGTAAAATTTTTATTTTGTCATCTTCTAAAAGTTCTTGTAAGGCCTTGACAATTTCGGCATCTTTGAATTTGATTTGAGAACTGATAGTTCTGGAATCCAAATCTTGATTTTTTAGCAAATTTACAATTACTGATTGAATCTCGCTGTTAGAAACAGGTTGTTCTTTTTTGGTGATGCAATAGGAGCAAATTTGGCAATCTTCGGAGTTGGTTTCGCCAAAATAAGCCAACAACAAGCGACTTTTGCAAAAATCTTGTTTTTCTATATAATGAAGTACGCTTTGTAAGTGTTCTCTTTTTTGAAGATTTTGCTTTTCTAAATATTTGATTACCCTAC
Organism: Flavobacterium agrisoli; assembly: GCF_016522065.1. GTDB lineage: Bacteria > Bacteroidota > Bacteroidia > Flavobacteriales > Flavobacteriaceae > Flavobacterium > Flavobacterium agrisoli. Next base: position 43,120 of record NZ_JAEHFV010000009.1, read on the forward strand.
TAATGGTGTGTTCGTCCTCGCGAACTTCATTGAATAAAATGTTGGCGTCGTTATCTTTGGCTTTAAAATTGACAATATCGCGTTCTTTCAATTTGTGTAAAACGGCTATTACTTCATTTTCGGATGCATTTGCTTTTTTTGCAATTAAAGCGGTGTTGATGGCTGTTTTAATTTCATAAATGCCAGGATAAGTACGTAAAATAGTTAAAATAATTTCTTCGTCATTAGGGTTTAGACTGATGTAACGAATCACTTCTTTCGATTCGATTAAAAATTGAAGGGTTATTTTTTCTGAATATTCTTGGGATAGCGTAATAATGCCTTGTTTGTCTAAAAATTGTAAAGCATTATAGGTTTTAAGGGTTGGAAAATTGTATTTGTTGCAAAACCGATTCAAATTGAAAGAGAATTGCTCGTTTATTCCTTCTCCATAAGCAATTTGAAACGAGTTACAGAGTTTGATAAATAACGTATTTAAAAAAGCTTTATCGGGTAAACTGTCAATAAATTGCGATTTTGCTTGTAACGCATCCGAAGTGTTGGTCAGAATAATCGAAAAAGCTTTGTCACCATTTCGTCCGGCTCTTCCTGCTTCTTGGTAGTAATTTTCAATATTTTCGGGTAATTGGGTATGAATGACCGTTTTTACATTTGGTTTGTCAATTCCCATTCCAAAGGCATTCGTAGCAACCATTACTTGTACGTCTTCATTTAGCCACAAATTCATGTGTTTTTCCTTTTCTCGAGCACTTAAACCGCCATGGTAAAAAGTAGCGGTAAAGCCCACCGATTGTAATTGTTCTGATAAAGTGAGGCAAGATTTACGATTTCGAACATATAAAATGGAAGGTTCTGGATTTTTTTGTAAAATTTTTTGAGCTAAATGCATTTTGTCATCCACATTAAAAACCATATAAGCAAGGTTTTTTCGGGCAAAGGACTGCAGGAAACAGTTTGGTTTTTGCAATCCTAACAATTCTTGAATATCATGTTGAACGGCAGGAGTAGCAGTGGCAGTTAAGGCAATAAAAGGAGTTTTAGGAAAATGTTTTTTTAAAGTTGAAATTTTTAAATAAGCAGGTCTAAAATCGTGGCCCCATTGCGATACGCAATGTGCTTCATCAATTGCAATGAGGTTTATTGGTAGGTTTTTAATTCGATCTAAAACCCAGTCTTGTTGCAATCGCTCGGGTGAAAGGTATAAAAACTTGTAATTTCCGTATTGGCAATTATCTAATAAATCAATTAATTCGTCTGTTCGGATGCCGCCGGTAAGTGCAATAGCTTTAATGTCGCGTTTTTGTAAATTGGCAACTTGATCTTTCATCAAGGCGACCAAAGGCGAAATAACCAAACAAATGCCTTCTTTTAGTAATGCAGGAACCTGAAAGCAGATTGATTTTCCACCGCCAGTTGGTAAAATGGCCAAAGTATCTTCGCCTTTCTGTACCGATTCAATAATTTCTTTCTGTAAAGGTCTAAAAGAATCGTGTTTCCAGTATTTTTGTAAAATAGCTAATGCTTCGGGCATTATAGGTCGGTTTTAAAGTTATAAATTTAGAAATCAGTTTCTTGGTTTATACTTTATCACTGCTCGCTAAATTTTATCTAAGATAAAAAGAATTCTGTTAGAAACGGTATCTTTTGGGACTTCAATCAACTCATACCCGTATTTTTGATAGGTTTTTACCAAATGTTTGTAGATAGTCGTGGCTTGTTCAAAATTTTCGTAGCGTTCACCATCACTTTGATAGATTTCTTCCCAAGGCGGGAGCAAAAATATTTTAGAGTACTTGCATTCTTCGCAAGCGGCAGCAAAACGTTCGGGGTATAAATCGCCTATGAAATCCATATACGCTACCACATCAGGAATGCCACGGTCTATAAAAACAATTTCATGAGGTTCTTGTAGGGCATTGTGAAATTGGTTAATCCTTCCTTCCAAAAGTTTTTCGCTAAATAACAACGGATTTTCTAAAAACAACTGCTCAATTCCTAGTCTTTGTGCCTCGAGAGTGACTTCTCTTGAAATTTCGGGATAACAACAATAACCCTGTGCTTTTAATCCTTCGATAATGGTCGATTTTCCGGTGCCAGGCCCTCCAATGATAACTATAATTTCTTTTTGCACTTTCTAAAAATAAAGGGCAAATTTACCTAAACTTATTCAGAATTGAAAAGTTTATTTTGAAGCAATTTTCAGGCGACTAATTTTAAACAAAAGATAGTTTTGAAAGTAGTTTTTTTAAGATTAAATAGCAGTTTTTAGATTGTAGGGTGAATGAAATGGGTAATTTAAGTGTTGTTTCTAGAAAGGAACAGAATTTACGCACAGTTGGTAATGCCGTATAAAATAAGCATTTGAGTTTTTAATATATCTAAAATCAAAACTGTATATTTGCTAATATTTTTAATAGAAAATGGATAACGAAAAAGATAAAAAAACAGCCGAGTTTTACGAAAGATTAAAAACAGAACTGGACAATAGCAATACTTGGCCTGCCGAGTATTTATACAAATTTATTGTGCCATCGGTTGGAGATAATGTAGAGCGAGTAGAAAAAGCATTTGATAATTTAGGTGCTGTTATTAAAACTACACAATCTAAAACAGGAAAATTCACCAGCGTTTCTATTGATGTTACCATGAAAAGTTCTGATGATATTATCAATAAATACAAAGAAGTATCAACCATAGAAGGGATTGTGTCCTTATAAATTTATGAATTCAAAATATATAAAAGAGAATGCTAATGATGTGGTTTCGAATTTGGAATACAATTCGGAAAGGCAGCATTTGATTATTCCCGAATATGGTCGTCATTTACAAAAATTGATTGATCAAGCCACAGAAATCGAAGACGATCAAACTCGAAACAAAGCGGCAAAATACATCATTCAGGTAATGGGAACTTTAAATCCGCATTTGCGAGATGTGCCCGATTTTCAGCATAAACTATGGGATCAATTGTTTATCATGTCCGATTTTAAACTCAATGTTGAATCGCCTTATCCAATTCCTTCTCGCGAAGTTTTACAATTGAAACCCGATCCTTTAGCGTATCCACAGAATTTTCCAAAATACCGTTATTATGGTAACAACATCAAATACATGATTGATGTGGCTAATAAATGGGAAGAAGGCGAAATGAAAAGTGCTTTGATAATGGTCATTGCCAACCACATGAAAAAATCGTATTTAAGTTGGAATAAAGATACGGTTAAAGATGATGTAATTTTTGAACATTTATACGAACTTTCGGGCGGAAAAATCAATATGTTGCAAAGCACCGAAGAACTTTTAAATACCACCGATTTATTACGAACAAACAAAAGAACATCTAATAAAATTAGTTCGAATAACCAACAAAAGGTGCAAAATAATAAGAACAAAGGGCCACAAAAGAATAAAACGTTTCAAAAAAACAATCAAAAATAAGTAGACCATTTTGGTAGACATAAAATAAAAAAACTCAAATTTCAATCTAAATATGGGAGTATTTAAAATAGAAGGAGGCGTTCCTTTAAAAGGCGAAATCACACCTCAAGGTGCCAAAAATGAAGCATTGCAAATTTTGTGTGCCGTACTTTTAACATCAGAAAAAGTTAGAATTAACAATATTCCTGATATTATTGATATTAATAAATTAATTACGCTTTTAGGTCACCTAGGGGTGAAAATCCAACGAAACAGTCCAAGTTCCATCACTTTTCAATCGGATGAAATAAATGTAAGTTATCTCGAAACCGAAGCTTTTAAGCAAGAAGGTGGTGCTTTACGTGGTTCTATCATGATTGTGGGACCTTTGTTAGCTCGTTTTGGAAAAGGTTATATTCCAAAACCGGGTGGTGATAAAATTGGGCGTCGTCGTTTGGATACACACTTTGAAGGATTTATTAATTTGGGAGCCAAATTTAGATACAACCGCGAAGATCATTTTTATGGTGTAGAAACAACTAAAGACGGTTTACAAGGAACCGATATGTTGCTAGACGAAGCCTCGGTAACGGGTACTGCCAACATTGTTATGGCGGCGGTTTTAGCAAAAGGCACTACGACTATTTACAACGCGGCTTGCGAACCCTATTTGCAACAATTGTGTAAGATGTTAAACGGTATGGGGGCAAAAATTACCGGAGTTGGTTCGAATTTGTTAACTATAGAAGGAGTGGAGTCTTTAGGTGGTTGCGAACATACCATTTTGCCAGATATGATCGAAATTGGATCTTGGATTGGTTTAGCAGCAATGACCCGTAGCGAAATTACCATTAAAAATGTGAGTTGGGAAAATTTAGGATTAATTCCAAATACCTTCAGAAAACTCGGAATTACACTTGAGAAAAAAGGCGACGATATTTATATTCCGGCTCATAAAAACGGATATGAAGTAAAAACTGATATTGACGGTTCTATTCTAACTATTGCCGATGCGCCTTGGCCTGGTTTTACACCGGATTTGTTAAGTATCGTTTTGGTGGTGGCTACACAAGCAAAAGGCGATGTGTTGATTCACCAAAAAATGTTCGAAAGCCGTTTGTTCTTTGTGGATAAATTAATCGATATGGGGGCTAAAATCATGTTATGCGATCCCCATCGTGCTGTTGTAATGGGACATAATTTCGAGTCACAGTTAAAGGCAACTACCATGTCTTCGCCCGATATACGTGCAGGAATTTCGTTGCTAATTGCAGCTTTATCGGCAAAAGGAACTAGTACCATTCAAAATATCGAGCAAATTGATCGCGGTTACGAACGAATTGACGAGCGATTAAGAGCTATTGGAGCAAAGATTGTAAGAGCTTAAATGCCATTATGACAAATGAACAAAAAGCAATAAAAGCAATGTACTTTAGCATTATAGGAAACACCTGCCTGGCCTTTATAAAAGGATTGGCAGGTTTTTTTGGCAATTCGTATGCGCTTATTGCAGATGCAATCGAATCGACTACCGATATTTTAGGTTCGTTTTTGGTTTTATTCGGAATAAAATATGCCAATAAACCGGCTGATGAGAATCATCCTTACGGACACGGTCGAGCCGAACCGCTGATCACGTTTTTGGTGGTTGGTTTTTTGATAACCTCGGCAACTATCATTGCATACGAAAGTATTTTGAACATTCAACATCCGCACGATTTACCCAAACCTTGGACATTAATTGTGTTAAGTGCCATTATTATTTGGAAAGAATTTTCGTTTCAAAAAGTGATGAAACGGGGCAAAGAAACCAATAGTTCTGCTCTTAAAGCCGATGCTTGGCACCACCGAAGCGATGCAATTACCTCTATAGCGGCTTTTTTGGGTATTTTGATTGCTTTAGTAATGGGAAAAGGATACGAATCGGCTGATGATTGGGCAGCGCTTTTTGCGGCTGCTTTTATTTTATACAACAGTTATAAAATTTTCCGACCGGCTTTGGGCGAAATTATGGATGAAAACTTGAATGAAGATTTGATTGAGGAAATCCGCAACAAATCGAGGGAAGTAGAAGGAATCATCGCAACCGAAAAATGTTTTATTCGAAAAGCAGGAATGCAATACCACGTAGATTTGCACGCCATTGTAGATGCTAAAATTACGGTTAAAGAAGGTCACGATTTAGCTCACAAACTAAAAGACCGATTGCAAACTGAAATTCCAGAATTAGGAAATGTTCTCATACACATTGAACCAGACTAATACCAGAAATAATAAAAAAGCCGAACTAAAATTCGGCTTTTTTTTATAAAAACGAACGAATAGCTAATTCGTAACTTTTTAACCCAAACCCAAGAATTACGCCTTTGGCATTTCCGGAAATATACGATTGATGGCGAAAGCTTTCGCGAGCATACGTATTCGAAATATGAACTTCTATAACGGGCGTGGTAACAGCTTTTATTGCATCGCCTAAACCAATAGATGTGTGGGTATAAGCGCCAGCATTCAATATTATACCATCGTAATCAAAGCCAAATTCCTGAATTTTACCGATTAATTCTCCTTCGATATTACTTTGAAAATAAGTGAGTTCGATATCAGGAAAAGCTGCATGAAGTTCTTCTAAATAATCTTCAAAAGTCGTTGAACCATATACTTCGGGTTCGCGTTTCCCTAAAAGGTTGAGGTTGGGGCCGTTAATGATGCAAATTTTCATAATGTGTTTTTTGTAAAAATAAAAAAACCGTTCTGAAATAGAGAACGGTTTTGAGAAAAGTATGTGATATTTTAGAACATGAATCCGGCCGAAAGCTGGAATACGGAGTTTTTTACATCAGCATCGGGAGCCACATCGGTTAAACCAAGTCCATAACGCGCTTGTACAAAAAAGCCATCGGTAATTTTATAACCCAATCCACCTACTAACGAAAAATCAAAGGTTTCAGAATTTTCTATATCCAAATCGTTTTTTTCGCTTACTAAAAAGGAAGCTTGTGGACCAACTTCTAGACTTAAACGATCAGCTACATAAAATTTTGCTAAAACGGGAATCGAAATGTAACCCAATTCATTTTTAAATTCCGTGTTTAAAACATCACTTGTAAGTTTTGCCCCTTGCGTAGAATATAAAAGTTCGGGTTGCACCGAAAAATTTTCTAGCAATTTAATTTCAGAAACCAAACCAGCATGAAAACTTGTAATTCCATCTGTTTGAATATCCGATCCGGTTAAGTTGGCAAAGTTAACACCACCTTTTACACCAATTTGTAATAATTGAGCTTGCATTTGAGTCATCGACGCTACGGTAAGAAGTACTCCTAAGATTATTTTTTTCATTTTTAATTTTTTTTTTTAAAGTTAAATTCATTTGTAAAATAAGTACAACTAAAACGGTTTTACTTTACATAAATTGTAAGAGGATTATTAAAATTTCCAGTTTACTTTTTTTGTTTAGCGGGTTTAAATAGCCAAAAAAGCCCAAACAAACTTGTAATGAGCTAGTTTGGGCTTTAGTATAATTAAAGGAATTCTAATTGAAATTGAATTCGGAAATGCTGTATTATTTTTCGATTTCGTGTAGATTTTCCATCTTTTTATGAGCTAAGAATCCGCTAATGTCCTCAAAATGTTCTTTTACGCGTTTATTACCAAATTCAAAAACTTTAGTAGCTAATCCATCCAAAAAGTCACGGTCGTGAGAAACCAAGATTAACGTTCCATCAAAATCACGCAAAGCATCTTTGATGATGTCCTTTGTTTTCATATCCAAGTGATTCGAAGGCTCATCCAAAATCAATAAATTAACGGGTTCTAGCAATAATTTAATCATAGCCAAACGGGTTTTTTCTCCCCCCGAAAGCACTTTTACTTTTTTGGTGATATCGTCGCCCTGAAACATAAAAGCACCTAAAATGTTTTTAATTTGAGTACGAATATCGCCTACAGCAATACTATCAATCGTTTCAAAAATGGTCATGTTTTCGTCTAATAAAGCCGCTTGGTTTTGAGCAAAATAGCCAATTTGAGCATTGTGACCAATTTCTACGCTTCCGCTGTCAATACCAATTTCTTTCATAATAGCTTTAATCATGGTCGATTTTCCTTCTCCATTTTTACCTACAAAAGCTACTTTTTGACCGCGTTCAATTACTATATTGGCATTTTTAAAAACCACATGATCACCGTACGATTTGTCTAATTCTTTAACAATCACGGGATATTGTCCCGAGCGAGCGGCAGGCGGAAATTTTAATCGCAAAGCTGAGGTGTCGACTTCATCCACCTGAACAATTTCTAATTTTTCCAACATTCGAACGCGTGATTGAACGGCATCGGTTTTAGAAAAAGTACCTTTAAAACGTTCGATGAAAGCACGATTATCAGCAATCATTTTTTGTTGTTCGTCGTAAGCTTTTTGTTGGTGAATTCGTCTGTCTTTTCGCAATTCTAAATAATGTGAATAGGTAGCTTTGTAATCGTAAATTCTTCCCATAGTAACCTCAATAGTTCTATTGGTAATATTGTCTACGAAAGCCCTGTCGTGAGAAATAACAACCACTGCTTTAGCCGAATTGATTAAAAAATCTTCCAACCATTGAATACTTTCAATGTCCATGTGGTTGGTAGGCTCATCTAATAAAATCAAATCGGGTTTACGAAGTAAGATTTTAGCCAATTCAATTCGCATGCGCCAACCTCCCGAAAATTCAGAGGTTTGACGATTCAAATCTTCTCGGTTAAAGCCAAGTCCAGTTAAGATTTTTTCGACTTCGGCTTCATAATTAATTTCTTCAATAGCGTAAAACTTTTCACTTAAGTCCGAAACGCGTTCTATCAATTTCATGTATTCGTCACTTTCGTAATCGGTGCGAATTGTGAGTTGTTCATTGATAGCATCAATTTCAGATTTCATTGTGAAAATTTCTGAAAAGGCTTTAGAAGCTTCTTCTTTTACCGTCGCCCCATCAGTGGTCAATAAATGCTGCGGCAGATAAGCCACAACAGCTTCTTTTGGTGTTGAAATACTTCCGGTTGAAGGTTTACTTTGACCCGAAATGATTTTTAAAAGCGTCGATTTTCCGGCACCATTTTTCCCCATAAGGGCAATTTTATCATTTTCGTTGATAGCAAAAGAAACATCGCTAAAAAGTGTTGTTCCGCCAAATTGTACGGAAATATCATTAATTGTAATCATTTTATAACGCTTTTAATAGGTGACAACCCTTATCGGATAAGCCTTTTTTTGAAGTTGCAAAGATAGAATTAAAAGGCAATTACTTTAATGTTAAAACTGAAAATGATTGCATTTTACCCCCAATAAAAAATCCCGCATCTTGTTTAGTGTAAGTATCAAGTTGCGGGATTAGTTTTGTGTGACGGTTTATTTATGAATTTTGATTTTTTTCCCAAATTGGGGCATTGTAAACCGAAATATCTTTAGGATTAAACTGCGGATCTTTACCTGCTTTTTTTTGTTTTTCGTAATCTTTTAAGGCTGCCAAAGCTGGTTTTTGTAGAATTAAAATAGCAATAATGTTAAACCAAGCCATCAATCCCACGCCTAAATCGCCAATATCCCACGCCAATTTAGCTGTATTTACACTTCCGTATACAATAATCAACAACATGGTGATTTTTAATAAATGGATAAAAATGGGAGACTTTATTTTTTTTGTTAAGTACGAAACATTGGTTTCGGCTATGTAATAATAGGCTAGGATAGTGGTAAAAGCAAAGAAAAACAAAGCAAAGGCAACAAAATACGAGCCTACTCCTGGGAAAAGAGTGTCCATCGCACTTTGAGTATAACCGGCTCCTGGACTCACGCTGGCTAATCCTGAATACAAAAATTCAGAGGCACCTGCTGTTCCAAAAGCTGGATTTTGAACATTATAAGTGCCTGTAATTAAAATCATAAAACCTGTAGCGGAACATACTAATAATGTGTCAATATAAACAGAGAAAGCTTGAACCAAACCTTGCTTAGTAGGGTGCGAAACATTGGCGGCTGCTGCAATATGTGGCGCAGAACCTTGTCCGGCTTCGTTAGAATAAATACCTCTCTTTACACCCCATTGAACGGCTAAACCAAATACAGCACCAAAACTGGCTTCTTGGTTAAAAGCACTTTTAAAAATTAAAACAATGATTTCGGGCAAACGATGGATATCCATGACAACTATTATAACTGATGCCAAGATATAAGCTGCAGCCATAAAAGGAACAATAAGCTCGGTAAATTTGGCAATTCGTTTAACACCTCCAAAAACGATGGCGGCAAATATTAAGGCTAAGCCAATACCACTTATCCAAGTATTTAGTTGAAAAGCATTTTGAAATCCTTCTGCGACTGAATTGGCTTGTACGCCAGGTAATAAAACCCCCATGGCTACAACGGCAACAATGGCAAAAGCGGTTGCAAACCATTTAACTCCTAGACCCTGTTCGATGTAAAATGAAGGTCCACCGCGCAATAAGCCTTTGTTTTCTTCTTTATAAATTTGTGCCAATGTGGCTTCAATAAAGGCTGTACTAGCGCCTAAAAAAGCGACTATCCACATCCAAAATAAAGCGCCGGGTCCACCAAAAGCAATGGCTGTAGCTACACCTGCAATGTTACCCGTTCCCACTCTTCCTGCCAAAGACATTGATAAAGCTTGAAAAGAAGAAACTCCCGACTCTGAACTTTCACCATCAAATAACAAACGAAACATTTCCCGGAAATGGCGAACTTGTAAAAACCGTGTTCGTAATGAAAAATAAAGTCCTGCTCCTAAACACAATACAATCAAAGCATTGCTCCATACAATTTCATTCAAAAACGCTACCATTTCTTCCATAAAGTCGAGTTGTTATTTTTTTAATTATTAAAAATGCAATGAATTTTTTCAAAAGTGAAAAATACGGGATAAAACTATAACTTCTACCGATAATAAACTAATAGAATAGAAGATAAATGCAGTAAAAATGAATAAAATTTAAAAAACATAGTTTGTAAGAAAACATTTTAATTTAATAAACATGTTTTGTTTTAGTTAAAATAAAATCAATTTCATATTTAATTGGCTAAAAAAACAAAAGAGCTTTACAGGTAATTGAAAAAGCTCTTTTGGGATAGGTATTTTAATAAGTGATTATTCTTTACGCCATTTTTTTGTTTCTTCGAAAACATGTTCTAAAATGGCTGCTTCTTTTTCGTCAAAAGCAATATTACGACGACTCATTACCAAGCGAGCAGTTTCAAAAGCTTTTTTGGTGATGTAGGTGGTGAAACCAGAAGCGCCTCCCCAAGAAAAACTCGGAATAAAATTGCGAGGATAACCCGAACCAAAAATATTGGCACTAACTCCCACAACTGTTCCGGTATTAAACATGGTGTTGATGCCGCATTTGCTGTGGTCGCCCATCATCAATCCGCAAAATTGCAAACCGGTTTTGCTAAAACTTTCCGTTTCGTAGTTCCATAGTTTGACTTCTTCGTAATTGTTTTTTAGGTTCGAATTGTTGCTGTCGGCGCCAATATTACACCATTCACCTAAAACGGAATCACCTAAAAATCCTTCGTGCCCTTTGTTCGAATTGGCAAAAATAACCGCATTTTTTACTTCTCCTCCAATTCTAGAACCGACTCCCACAGTTGTTGCGCCGTACACTTTAGCTCCCATTTTTACTTGAGCATTTTCGCATAAAGCAAAAGGACCTCGAATTACGGTGTTTTCCATAATTTCGGTATTTTTTCCAATATAAATGGGACCTGTAGAAGCATTTAAGGTTACAAATTCTAGTTTGGCGCCTTCTTCAATAAAGATGTTTTCGGGAGCAATTACGTTTACGCTTTTCGGAATGGGTTGCGATTTTCGGTCTTCAGTTAAAAAACGGAAATCTTCGCGAATAGCCGCATCATTTTTAGAAAAAATATCCCAAGTGTGTTCGATAGTTAGACAAGGCTCGGTGAAAGAAATGATTTCATAAGTGTCAAAATCAATATCATCTTGGTTTTCTTTGGCATAAAAAGCCACTACGGTATCGTTACTAAAAATGGCCTGATTTTCGGTTAAATCCTGAATTAGATTTACCAGGTTTTCAGTTGGCAAAAAGGAAGCGTTAATCATGATGTTTTCTTCCATTTCGACCATCGGATATTTTTCTGATAAATAATCTTCGGTGATAGTGGTAATTGTTGATCCCAATCGCATTTCCCATTTTTGCCTAATGGTTGTAATTCCGACTAAAATATCGGCGACAGGTCGAGTAAATGTGAAAGGCAAAAGCGCATTTCGTGCTGGCCCATCAAAAAGGATGTAGTTCATGTTGAATATTTGGTTTTTAGGAGTGGTTATTTCTAAATACGGATCAAAGTTACAAAGTTTTTGATGCTAAAGTTGCGTTTTATTGGTTTTGAGTTGCGTTAAAAGCAAAAAAAAGCCTCCGGTAAGGAGGCTTTGGTAATATAAAAACAGGTTCTTATTTTTTAACGTGTTTTGCGTATTTTGTTTTGAACTTGTCAATACGTCCTGCAGTATCGATAAGTTTAGATTTGCCAGTATAAAAAGGGTGAGATGTTCTAGAAATCTCCATTTTTACAACAGGATACTCAACTCCATCAACTTCAATCGTTTCTTTTGTATCTGCAGTAGATTTAGTGATAAAAATATCGTCGTTAGACATGTCTTTAAATGCAACTAATCTGTAATTCTCAGGGTGGATTCCTTTTTTCATCTTTTTTTTATTTGATAATTGAGAGTGTTCTTATTTTGAAGCTTCCTTGTTTAAAAGAAAGGTGTAAATACAACTGCTCCTTTTTTGTTATGTAATTTTAATTATTTTAAGCCTGCAAATTTACAATTATTTTTCAATAAACAAATCTTTGTTTTTATTTTTTTTGGTTAAATTTAGGAAAATGAATTTCCGTTGGCATATTAGCGGAATTACTATATTTGTGAATTAATTTAAATAAGGAAGTATGATAAACGAAATCGTCAAAAAAAACGGGATTACTTTTGGTGTTATTATGGGAGTTGTCTCGGCTTTGTTAACCAGTGCAATTTATGCAATTGACTTAAAATTGTTTACCTCGTGGTGGTTAGGTATCGTTACCATTCTTTTTTATATTGTTATTGCTATTGTTTTATTGAATAAAACCAAAAAGGAAATCGGCTTTTTCTCATATAAAGATGCTTTTACTACTTATTTTATTTCGGCTTTAGTGGCTGTAATCATTACAACACTTTTTAATATACTTCTTTTTAATGTAATTGATCCTGGCGCAAAGGACACTTTAAACGAAATTGTGGTAAAATATACTGTCGAAATGATGCAAAAATTTAATGCACCCGCTGCCTCGATTAATGAAACCATTGCAAAAATGAAAGACAACGACCAATATAGTGTGGGGAACTTGCTTAAAGGAGCTGCTTCTAATTTGGTAATTAGTGCAATTTTCGGATTAATAATGGCTGCAATTTTTAAAAGCAGAACGCCTCAAGAATAAAAAATAAATGAATTTATCCATATTAATACCGCTTTTAAACGAAGCAGAATCGTTGCAAGAACTTTATACTTGGATTGTTAAAGTGATGCAAGTAAACAATTACAGTTACGAAATTATTTTTGTTGATGATGGAAGTAGCGACAATTCTTGGGCAATTATTGAACAATTTTCGCAAGAAAACCCCAATGTAAAAGGAATTCGGTTCATGAAAAATTTTGGAAAATCGCAAGCCCTACACGCAGGATTTGCAAAAGCACAAGGTGATGTTATCATTACTATGGATGCCGATTTACAAGATAGTCCCGAAGAGATCCCAGATCTTTATGATATGATTATCAAACAAAAATACGATTTGGTATCAGGTTGGAAGAAAAAAAGGTATGATTCGGTGGTTGCCAAAAATATTCCTTCTAAATTATTCAATTGGGCGGCTCGCAAAACATCAGGCGTGCAATTAAATGATTTTAATTGCGGATTAAAAGCCTATAAAAATGTAGTGGTTAAAAATGTTGAAGTTTCGGGTGAAATGCACCGTTATATTCCTGTTTTGGCTAAAAATGCTGGTTTTCCTAAAATTGGAGAAAAAGTGGTACAACACCAAGCCCGTAAATACGGCGAAACCAAATTCGGGATGGAGCGTTTTATAAACGGATTTCTCGATTTAATTACAATCTGGTTTTTATCGCGTTTCGGAAAAAGACCCATGCATTTATTTGGAGCAGTCGGTTCTTTGATGTTTTTTATTGGTTTTTTTCTGGCTTTTTATATCGGTGCCATGAAATTGTATTCGTTGTATAACGATATGCATTATAGTTTGGTAACCCGAAATCCGTGGTTTTTTATTGCACTCACTACCATGATTTTAGGAACTCAATTGTTTTTGGCAGGATTTTTAGGCGAAATTATTTTAAGAACCAAAAATAACGAAGCGCGGTATAAAATAGGAAAAGAATTAAATTTTTAATTAGTAAATAAAGCTAACCAAGCAAAAGTATTATTTTAAATACACGACATTATGAATATTGAACCAACTATTTTAGATGCGGTAAACAAGTGGTTAACACCAGCTTTTGATGCCAAAACACAAGAAGAAGTAAATGAATTAATGACAACGGCTCCTAAAGAACTAGAAGATAGTTTTTATAAAGATTTAGAGTTCGGAACCGGTGGTATGCGGGGTGTTATGGGTGTTGGTGATAACCGAATTAACAAATACACGCTCGGTAAAAATACCCAAGGTTTGTCTAATTACTTACACGAAGTTTTTCCAAATCAAGAAATTAAAGTTGTAATTGCATACGATTGTCGTCATAATAGTGATACGTTGGCAAAAATCGTTGCGGATGTGTTTTCGGCAAACGGAATCAAAGTGTATTTGTTTTCAGAATTAAGACCAACACCCGAGTTGTCTTTTGCGCTGAAACACCTAAAATGTCAATGCGGAATCGTATTAACAGCATCACATAATCCGCCAGAATACAACGGATATAAAGTATATTGGCAAGATGGCGGACAAATAGTACCACCAGAAGATGCGGCTATTATCAATGCCATAGAAAAACTGAACTACGACCAAATTAAATTTGCAGCACAAGATAATTTAATCGAATACATCAATACCGAAATTGACAACGCTTTTATAAAATCATCTATTGAAAATGCTAGTTTTAATACACCTCAAAGTGCCAAAGATGAATTAGAAATTGTGTTTACCTCTTTGCACGGGACTTCTATTAAATCAATCCCGGCGGTTTTAGAAACGGCAGGTTATAAAAACGTACATATTGTGCCAGAACAAGCCGAGCCTAATGGTGATTTCCCTACTGTAAAATCACCTAATCCCGAAGAGCCTGAGGCGTTAACGATGGCTTTGGCTTTGGCCGAAAAAACCAATGCTGATATCGTAGTGGGCACTGATCCCGATTGTGACCGATTGGGAGTAGCAGTTCGAAATAATGATGGTAAAATGATTTTGTTAAACGGGAATCAAACCATGGTTTTAATGACTTCTTTTTTGTTGAAAGAATGGAAAAAAGCCGGAAAATTAAATGGCAAGCAATTTGTAGGGTCTACTATCGTATCTACTCCAATGATTATGGAATTGGCTAGCAGTTATGGTGTAGAATGTAAAGTTGGTTTAACCGGCTTTAAATGGATTGCCAAAATGATAAAAGATTTTCCAGAACTCGAGTTTATTGGTGGAGGAGAAGAAAGTTTTGGTTTCATGGTTGGAGATGCGGTTCGCGATAAAGATGCTGTGGCTGCTACTTTGTTAATTTGCGAAGTGGCCGCACAAGCCAAAGCGAAAGGGAGTAGTGTATACCAAGAATTACAACAATTGTATGTAGAAAATGGTTTTTATAAAGAGTATTTGGTTTCTTTGACAAAAAAAGGAATGGAAGGACTTCAAGAAATCAATCAAATGATGGTCGATTTACGCGAAAATCCGATGAAAGAAATAAACGGACAACGTGTTATTATGGTAGAAGATTACCAATCATCAACTGCTTTAAATTTATTGACTCAAGAGGTTTCTGATTTGACTTTTCCAAAATCAAATGTCTTGATTTATTATACCGAAGACGGCTCTAAAATATGTGCACGACCAAGTGGTACCGAGCCCAAAATTAAATTTTATATCAGCGTAAATGCTGCTATCGAAAATGTGAGTGAAATTACAGAAGCAGAGGCCTTTTTAGACCAAAAAATTGCCTCTATAATTTCGGAAATGCAACTAAAATAAAATAATGGATAATAATTTAAAAAAGCTTATTCCTTTTGTAGCCAATTATAAAAAACACATTTACCTAAATGTGTTTTTTAATATTTTCTATGCCCTTTTTTCAACCTTATTAATGGTATCGATGATACCAACTTTAAATGTACTTTTTGGTCTTAATAAAAAAGTCCACCAAGCGCCCATTTATACAGGTATTGGACATATAAAAGGTTTTGCCGAGGAGTATTTGAACTATCAAATAACCATTTTAACAGAAAATAGTGGTTTTAAAATAGCGCTATTGTTTGTTATTTCCATAATTATAATCACTGCTTTTTTAAAGAATATTACCAATTATTTTGCTTCTTATCATGTGACTCGATTAAGAAATGGAGTGCTGAGGGATATGCGTCAAAAATTATATGCAAAAATTGTAAGTTTACCTGTTTCCTATTATTCCGAAAAAAGAAAGGGTGATGTAATGGCGCGAATGTTGGGCGATATCAACGATGTCCAAAATTCCTTTTTTCAAATATTAGAATTGGTGGTGCGCGAACCGTTAACGATTTTATTTTCTATCGTGACAATGTTTATTATCAGTCCTAAATTAACGTTGTTTGTTTTTGTTTTTATTCCGGTTTCAGGAATAATTATTTCGAGAATCGGGAAAAATTTGAAACACAAATCCATTAAAGCCCAAAACGAAAATGGTATTTTTATTTCTATTGTCGATGAGACTTTAGGTGGACTAAAAGTGGTAAAAGGTTACAATGCCGAAAAATCGTTCATTCAAAAATTTGACGATTCGATAAATCGATTGTTACGTCTTTCTAATAGTATTGGGAACAAGAATAATCTAGCTTCGCCTTTGAGTGAATTTTTAGGAATTGTCACTATCGCCGTTTTGTTGTGGTTTGGTGCGCAACTGGTGGTAGAAGATAAATCGATTACATCGGCAACGTTTATTACTTATATTGCGTTGGCTTACACAATTTTAACGCCTGCAAAAGCCATTTCAAGAGCTTCTTATCAGGTGAAAACAGGATTGGCTGCTGCCGAAAGAGTCTTTAGTTTGATGGATCAGGAAAATATAATCGTAGATAAACCGAATGCCATAAACAAAGAAACGTTTGACGATGCCATTCGTTTAGAAAATATTAATTTCCGATACGAAAAAGAAAATGTGCTGAAGCAGTTTACACTCGAAATTCCGAAAGGAAAAACAGTAGCGCTTGTAGGACAATCGGGTTCAGGAAAAAGTACTATTGCCAATTTATTAACTCGTTTTTACGATGTTAACGAAGGTAAAATTACGATTGATAATGTCGATATTAAAGACTTGTCAATGCAATCGCTTCGGGATTTGATGGGCTTGGTTACGCAGGATTCTATTTTGTTTAATGATACCATCAAATACAATATTGCTTTAGGAAAACCCGGAGCAACCGATGAAGAAATTATCGAAGCATTAAAAATTGCCAATGCCTATGAATTTGTTAAAGATTTACCGTTAGGCATCGAAACCAATGTAGGAGATAGTGGCAACAAATTATCGGGAGGTCAAAAACAACGTTTGTCAATAGCAAGAGCGGTTTTGAAAAATCCACCGATTATGGTTTTAGACGAAGCAACTTCGGCTTTGGATACCGAAAGCGAAAAATTAGTACAAGTTGCGCTCGAAAATATGATGCAAAACCGAACTTCAGTAGTTATTGCTCACCGTTTATCGACCATTCAAAAAGCGGATATCATTGTGGTGATGCAAAAAGGGCAAATTGTAGAGCAAGGCAGTCATGATGAGTTAATTAAACGTAATGGGATGTACAATAAATTGGTAAGCATGCAGTCGTTTGAATAATTTAAAGTAAATTTAAACTACAAAAATAGCCTAGCATGTATGTCAAACATCCTAATATTAAATTGCCTGATGACCCCGATACGGTAGTATGGAAATATTTGGATTTGTCTAAGTTTTTAGATTTACTGCTTTCTAAAAAATTATTCATGTCGCGTTCGGATAAATTTGAAGATCAGTACGAAGGCACTTTTAGCGAACCTACTTTTGGTGAAATTAAAAAATTAGCCGAAAATAATCCGGACTTTTTAAAATATTACAAGACACATCGCGAACATGTGGCTATTAGTAGCTGGCATATTAACGAATACGAATCCTTTGCCATGTGGCAAATTTTTACTCAAAATAGCGAAGGCTTGGCCATACAATCAACGGTTGGTCGTTTGCAAAAGGCTTTAAATCCGGAAAATAATTTCAATCAATATATTGGTGAAGTAAATTATATCGATTACAAAAAAGAATACATTCCGTTTGATGATTTGTTTTTTCCTTTTTTGTTCAAACGAAAAAGTTTTCAATATGAACGAGAAGTTCGCATTATTACCGATACTTCGCACACCGGACAAAAACTGAATGACGGCTTAAAAATCAATGTAGATTTGCAACACCTTATCGAAAAATTATACATTCATCCCAAATCGGAAAATTGGTATAAAAAACTGGTCATTGAGTTAATGAAGCAGCTTGATTTTGATATTGCCATCGAAAAATCTGACTTAGAAAGTGATATTTTGATATAAAAAAACCACTCGTTTTTATCGGAGTGGTTTGCTTTTCTTCATAGAAAAAATCAAATAGGTTGATAATTTTTTACTTCCCATTTAGTAGAGTTCAACTCAATATAATTGTAATGTAAGACATCATTTTTGTCAAATTGTCCGTTTTTGTTGGTGTCTTCTATGGTTCTAAAATACAAACGGTTTTTAAACTCAACCAAATTCCAATCAATTAATTCCTGAAAATCTGCTGACTTTTTGGTAAAATTATCGCCACCCATATAGCTTAAATACAGTGCTTTAATGTCCCCAGTGTCAATTTTTCCATCTTGATTGGTGTCGGTATCAATCATGGTGTAAACCATAATTTGGTTGTTCGTTTTATCAGCAATTGGTTTCAAATAAGTAGCTGTCAAAATTAAAGCGGGTTTGTCTGTCAACGGTCTAATCGAATCCGAATCAATTCTTTGAAATTTAAGATTTTGTAAATAACCAGTAATTTCATATTCGCCCAAATTGGATATGGTAAAACTCAAATCGTTTACACTCGAACTCCCGTAGCGGGCTTTTACACCTCGCTCGTACACACTTAAATCGCCTACAGGATGAATAAGATATTGCGTGCCCTGCATTTGAATGGGTAAGTCGGCAACAGCTATTTGAGAAGAATCTATTTTGGTTGTTATTTTGCTGGTTTTAGCATCGTAAGTCACTTTGGGTTGCTCGGGTGCTTGCTCTTTGCAACTTGCCAAGCATAAAGCTAAAACGGCGCTTATGAAAAATGGAAATTGTTTCATTTTATTTTTCTTAAATATAATTTCAAATGTAAGGAATTTGAATTATTAAAAATGTTAATCCTTAATTTTTGCGGTGTAATTTATTCCTCTCGATTATAGGCGCATATTTACTTTTACATTAAAAACCCTCGAGGTCATATAATTAGGAATAGCATATTCGTTTTTAGAATATACATCGCGAACCCAAGTATTGGTAATGGCATTTTGATTGTTGAAAAGATTGAAAATTTCTAAGCCTACAGCCAATTCTTTAAAATTATTCAGCCAATTTTGTTTGTTTCGAATGGTATTGGCATCGATAAAAACTTTAGAAAATCCAACATCAGCTCTTCGGTAATCGTTAAGTCGGTTTTGATACAAATATGGATCCGAATAGGAGGGAGCCCCGCCCGGAAGTCCGGTGTTGTAAACCAAGTTCAAATAAATTTTTACACTTGGAATAGCCGGCATATAATCCTGAAACAAAAGAGCGAACTTCAAACGTTGATCGGTTGGTCGTGCAATATACCCTTTGTTGTCGTAGTTTTCTTCGGTCTTTAAATATCCAAAACTCAACCAAGATTCGGTGCCAGGAACAAACTCCCCATTCAAACGTAAATCGAGTCCTTGTGCGTAGGCTTTGGCGTTGTTATTGGCGATGTACCGAATACGGACGTTATCAATATTGTAAACGTTGACATCGTTGAGTGATTTATAATAGATTTCGCTGACCAACTTAAATGGGCGTTGCCACATTTTAAACTGATAATCATTGCCTAATACAATTTGAGCCGATTGTTGTGCTTTTACATTGGGTTGCACATCTCCATTGTAATCGCGAAGTTCTCGGTAAAAAGGGGGTTGATAATACAATCCACCCGATAGTCTGAAAACCATATTGGCAGTCCAATTGGGTTGAAGTGCAATTTGTGCTCTCGGACTAAATACCAATTGAGTATCACCTGAAATAGATGCTCCCGAAACTTGCCAATCCTGAAAACGAACTCCAGCATTATACCAAATTTGATTGTTACCAAGGTTGCTTTTTTGATTCCATTGTACAAATCCCGAGTAGCGATTAATGGTATTAAAATTGGTTGCGTTTCGGTTTTGATAAGGAACTATTGGCCCTGTATAAGCGCTATAGGGTTGGTTATTATTCGGAAAATCCAAAATGGGTGGGTTTATCGAAAATCCGGCCGAATCAATTACTTCCCATTCGTTTATCCTGTCACGGATAGATTCTCGGGTATATTTAACACCCCATTCAACACTGTTTTGATTCCAAAAATGATTTCCTTTTAATTCGATATTCGCAATTAAAGCATCCAAATCATTGCGGGCATGGTTAAGTTGCGAGCCAATTCCGGTTGCATAATCTACATCCCCTACTTCGGCATTGGTAGGTTTTAAAAGGTATTGACCTAAAATATCATAATGTTCTTGTTCGGTAGTGTGATACAAAGAACCAATTACTTTAATGGTGCTGCTTTCTGAAAGTTTGTGAGTTGATTTAACAGCGCCAAAATAAGTTTCGTATTCATTTTTTTCTCGACCTTCATAATAAATTGCTAAGGTTAAAGGTTGATCTATTGTACCAAATTTGGTTTCGCGAGTTAAAGGTTGGTAGAGGTATTTATTTTGAGAAACGGCTCCTAAAAAACTCAGCTCCCACTGGTCTGAAACCTGATAATTAATATTGGTTTGTGCATCTAAAAAAGTCGGAGTATAATTGGTTTGGGTATCTTGACTGTTAACCAACATGCTGTTGTTGCGATAGCGAACTCCGGTAACGCCACTCCACTTTTTATTTTTTGAAACAAAATCAAAACCTGCGTTAACGCCTAATAAACTCGCTTGTAAATAGCTCGAAAATTCAGTTGGTTTTCGGTACGTAATGTCTAATACAGAGGAAAGTTTGTCGCCGTATTTGGCTTGAAATCCGCCAGCCGAAAAATCAATGTTTTGAACTAAATCGGTATTAATAAAACTCAAACCCTCTTGTTGTCCGGAACGAATTAAAAAAGGGCGGTACACTTCGATGTCATTTACGTAAACTAAATTTTCATCATAATTTCCGCCTCGCACTGCGTATTGTGTACTGAATTCGTTGTTAGAATTTACCCCTGGTAAAGTTTTTAAAACATTTTCAATGCCTTCGTTTGCTCCTGGAATTTTCCGAACCGTTGCGGTACTCAAAGAAACAATTCCGTTAACCCGCTTAGAGTTGGATTGTGTGATGACTACCTCTCCAATTTGTTCGGTTTCTTCTTTCATTACAGGATTAAAAACGTAATATTCATTAGGTTGTAACTGCAACTGAAGCGTTATCATTTTCAAAGAAAGATGTGTGAAAATTAAAGTTACTTTTTTGTTTGAAGGAACTTCAATAGTGTACGAACCATCTTTTTGAGATTGCGTTTGTTTTCCGGAACAATTAATATTTACGTTTTCGACAGTGGTCTGATTGGAATCTAAAATAACACCTTTAACAAAGGCATTTTGTGCACTTACCGAAAATCCTAATCCAGCAAAAAAACATAGGAAGGCTATTTTGAACGTATTCAATCGATTGGGGTTTTAATTTTTTAAAAATTGCGTTTCAAAGGTAGTCGAATTTCCCACATTATCGGTTACAATCAATTTTAAATCATTTGCGCCAGTTGCCACCATGCCGTCATCGAGATTATGAGTAATTTTTCGGTTTTTATACTCGTATTCAAATAGAATCCATTTACCGTTTAAATAACCATTATACGATTTGATTCCGGATAAATTATCGTTAATAATAAATTCGATGTTTTTTTGGTTTTTAATGTCTTTTCCTTCAATTGATTTGGTGATTTTTACAGTTGGAGCAATCGTGTCTATAGCCAATTGAAATTGACCAAGATTTCGAACTTTTGCTGTAAAAACATCATTTTGTAAAGTAGTGCTGTTAAAATCAATTCGCTTTCCGTCTACGCCTCCAATAAAAACTTTATCTCTGTTGCCAGCGCCAAAATTTTTGTCGGTCATGGTTATGATGTAATAGGAGTGAACCGGAACAGTTTCGTCGTGTATGATGGCTTTATTATCTATTACGTCAAAATTGAGGTTAAAATCATTGTAAAAAGTACCTTTCGGAAAAAATACGGTCACATTCTCTTTTTCGAACATACTGTCTTTGTCTGAATTAATTGGGTATTTAGCAGCCGTTTTTTCTTCGGGAACGATAGCCGGAAGCGAATCATATTGAATCGGAATATGAATGGTGGTGGTGTTGCCATAAAAATCCGAAACTTCAATTCGATACGTCGAAGCTAAATTGGGAACAATGGTTAAAATTCCGTTATTTTCATCGGTTTTAATAATGCTTAATGGGAATTTTTTTCGCATAAAAAGTTGTTGCACTTTTTGCCCTGTTGTTTTGTACTTTTCATAATCCATTAAAGCGTTTATGTAGCGCATTTCGTCAAACGAATAGGTGTCGAAAGTGTATTCGTAATTGCAATTTCCGTTAAAAAAAGAAGCTACTTTGTACACACCATATTTAAAAGGTGAAACATTGTCTTTGTCGCGAACCGTTATGCCAAAT
The DNA here is from genome assembly GCF_016522065.1 of Flavobacterium agrisoli. Lineage (GTDB taxonomy): Bacteria > Bacteroidota > Bacteroidia > Flavobacteriales > Flavobacteriaceae > Flavobacterium > Flavobacterium agrisoli. The sequence continues at coordinate 65,673 of NZ_JAEHFV010000009.1, forward strand.
CCGATTTTACCATTACTGGCTACATGGTCGGCCAAATAAGAACCATCAGATTGTAATTTCACATTCAATACCAGCGGTCGGCGTGATTGGTTTACAGTTGTGTTTTCATTAATTGGGTACACATAAAGCGTAGATAAAATGGGTTTTTGCGTGTCTTTAAAACTTTGGTCAAAACCAAATAACATCGGGTTGATGATTTTTTCGGTTTTAGAATCGCGTATTTCAAAATGCAAATGGGGACCACCAGAGCCACCTGTATTTCCCGAAAGGGCTATAATTTGCCCTTTTTGCACTGGTAATTCATTGGGTTTTAAAAAAAGTTCTACTTCATAAGCTTGCTGTTGGTATTGTGCTTTTTTGATGTAATTTTCGATTTCTCCTACACCACTGCTCAAATGGCAATAAACGGTAGTGTAGCCATTTGGATGGGTAATATATAGTGTTTTTCCGCCGCCATAAGTCCCAATTTTAATTCGAGATACGTAACCATCGGCTGCCGATAATACTTTTAAACCAGTTCGTTGTTGGGTTCGGATATCAAAACCAGCATGAAAATGATTGGTTCTGAGTTCACCAAAATTGGCTGAAAGTTGCAGCGGAATTTCTAGGGGAGAGGCAAAATAATCTTTTGGATAATTATTTTGTGCCATCATCAATTGGCAGCTCAAAAGCGCTAAAAAAAGGAATCTCATAAATTAGGTTTTGGCTAAGGTAAAAAAAACAAAGCAAAAAAAAACGTAATAAAATCAAATAAATACAGGATAAAATACACATATTATTTTTTTATTTTAAAAAAATCGATAAAACATTGCAATAATAAAAAGGAATACTAACTTTGTATGATTAAGTAATGAAATGTGCTAAAATGAGTGTAATTGCAGAAATAATTGATACTCTTGAAAATAAGCTTGAAAAGCTCTTGAATAAGACCAAAAAGATAGAGCAAAACAATCAAGAATTACGTTTAGAGATTCAAAAAGCTGCAGCTATTATACAAAAACAATCACAACAGATTGAAGCTTTGCAAAAGCAATATGATACACTTAAAATGGCCAATTCGTTATTGGGCAGCGAGGATAATAAGAGAGAGACTAAGCTTAAAATAAATTCATTAATTCGAGAAATTGATTACTGTATAGCGCAATTATCAGACTAATAACATGAACGAAAAGCTTAAAATTAAAATATCAATAGCCGATAGAGTGTACCCCTTAACGGTGGAACTCAATCAAGAAGAAGGACTTCGAAGTGCTTCAAAAAAAATTGATAGCATGATTAAGCAATTTGAAGAAAATTATGCCGTTCGTGATAAACAAGATGTTTTGGCTATGTGTGCCTTGCAATTTGCCGCACAAGTAGAACAAAAACAATTAGATAATGCCATTGATGGTACAGAAGCCATTGACCGAATTAAAAAAATTAATTTAATTTTAGATCAATATCTCGATCAATAATATACGTTCTTTACATTAACTAAGATACTGCCTACATTAGTTCACATTTGGTAAACTCAACACTAACAATTTAGAATGAGCGAATCATCGTTACTATAGCAAGCCAATTTAGTTTGGAAGCTTGAACAACGAGTTAGCTCAAAACTTGTCTTTACGAGTTTATACAAGCAACCTAATGTAGGCTTTTTTTATATATAAATTTTTTAAACAAACCATGGACATAATCACAATTATACTTTCAGTCATTGGCGGAATAGTAGCAGGATTCGGAATTGCAAAAATCATTGAAAAGAGTAATATCTCGAATTTGATCAAAAATGCAAAAAAAGAAGCCGTTTCTATTATAAAAGATGCCAATCTTGAAGCAGAAAACATTAAAAAAGACAAAATTCTTCAAGCAAAAGAAAAATTCATTGAACTTAAAGCAGAGCACGAACAAGTAATCTTAACGCGTGATAAAAAAGTAGCCGAAGTAGAAAAAAGAGTTCGTGATAAAGAATCTCAAATATCAAATGAATTGTCAAAAGCAAAAAAAGCAAACGACGATTTAGAGAGTAAAACGTCCGAATTTCAATCTAAAATTGAGGTTTTAGAGAAAAAACAAGCCGAAGTAGAACGTTTGCATAAAAGTCAGTTGCAACAATTAGAAGTAATTTCGGGACTTTCTGCCGAAGAAGCCAAAGAACAATTAGTAGAAGGATTAAAAGCAGAGGCGAAAAGCAAAGCTATGTCGCACATCCAAGATACGATCGAAGAAGCAAAATTGACAGCGCAACAAGAGGCTAAAAAAATAATCATCAACACCATTCAACGAGTAGGTACCGAAGAGGCGGTAGAAAACTGTGTATCGGTTTTTAATATCGAATCGGATGATGTAAAAGGTAGAATTATTGGTCGTGAAGGACGTAATATTCGCGCTTTGGAAGCGGCAACAGGAGTAGAAATTATAGTAGATGATACGCCAGAAGCGATTATTCTTTCCTGTTTTGATCCTGTTCGTAGAGAGATTGCACGTTTGTCATTGCATAAATTGGTTACAGATGGTCGTATTCACCCAGCGCGTATCGAAGAAGTGGTGGCTAAAACGACCAAACAAATTGATGATGAAATCATTGAAGTTGGAAAGCGTACGGTAATCGATTTAGGAATTCACGGTTTGCACCCAGAATTGATTAAAGTGGTTGGACGTATGAAATACCGTTCTTCTTATGGACAAAATTTATTGCAACACTCCAGAGAAGTTTCTAAGCTTTGTGGTATTATGGCGGCAGAATTAGGACTGAATGTAAAATTAGCCAAAAGAGCTGGATTATTGCACGATATTGGTAAAGTGCCAGATGCCGAAAGTGATTTACCTCACGCATTATTAGGAATGCAATGGGCTGAAAAATATGGAGAAAAAGAAGAAGTATGCAATGCAATTGGAGCGCACCACGATGAAATCGAAATGAAATCATTATTAGCACCAATTATTCAGGTTTGCGATGCTATTTCAGGTGCAAGACCAGGTGCTAGAAGACAGGTTTTGGATTCGTATATCCAACGTTTAAAAGATTTAGAAGAAGTTGCTTATGGATTTGGAGGTGTAAAAAGCGCCTATGCAATTCAAGCCGGTAGAGAACTGCGTGTGATTGTAGAAAGTGAAAAAGTTTCTGATGACAATGCCGCTAATCTATCTTTTGAAATTTCTCAAAAAATTCAGACCGAAATGACCTATCCTGGTCAGGTTAAAGTGACTGTAATCAGAGAAACTAGAGCGGTTAATATTGCCAAATAAGACCGATTTAATTATATAAAAAAGGGATTGATATCATGTCAATCCCTTTTTTTATGAAATCATTTTGCTGAAATTAAGGTTGTCCGGTTGCTTGTTTTAAATAGGCACCGCCAGGAATTTGCATTTTATCAATTAGTAAACCAATTTCGTTCAAATTAAAATTGCCTTTTACATCCATTAAAACCGACTCTCCGTTTTCAGGACTGTTAACAAACATAAACAATTCTTTTACTTGCGCATTCGTTGCCCCTGAATCGGTGTAAACGGTTGCTATTTTATTCCCTTCTTTAATTTGTTTTAACTGGTTTAAATTGGTTGTTTTAATATAGTTCTCGGCCGTTATTTTCATTTCTTGACCCACATTTGGATTGGTGGTGCTGAAAACTTTTAAATCATCAATTTTTTTGGTGAGGTTTAAATAGTTTTGCATTTGAGCATCGTTACTATCGGCATGGACTTTACTCATCAGTTCAAACATTTTTTTGTTAACAAGGATGGTGTTTACATCATCCATGCCATCGTATTTGTCTAAAGTGCTTTGTGCATAAAAGATACTCGTGGTCGCAACCAACACAAAGCTTAATATTGATTTTTTCATATTACTTAGATTTTAAATGGGCTATTAAAAGCACCAATTAGTAGAATAGGAAATCGATAATCATGCCATAAATTGTTCGATGCTCTTCTAATTCTAATGCTAATATACCAATCAATTTTCAATAGGTTTTAAAAAGAGGCGGCTTTTCTATATTTATTTTATAACAATAAAAATTTTTGGCTCGTTTTTTGTTGTTAAATAAATGTGAAATTAAAACTAATTATCATACTTTTACGTTAACACCCTATATCTATAGCGTTATATGAAATCTACTATAAAAATTGTTGCAGCGGCATTATTAGTTTTTGCTTCTTTGTTTTCCTGTCAAGATCAAGACGATGTTGATTTGACTAAAGAAGAAAATCTAGAAGTGCAGGATTTTATTTGGAAAGGACTCAACCAATATTATTTATGGCAAAAAGATGTGCCTAACTTGGCAGATAATCGCTTCACTAATCAAAATGAATTGAATAAATTTTTGGCAAATTTTGATGATCCATTTGATTTGTTTGACGCTTTGCGAGTTGCGCCTAATATCGACCGTTTTAGTTGGATGGTTGATGATTATACGGTTTTAGAGCAATCGTTTCAAGGAATTGTAACCTCAAACGGAATGGAATTTGGCTTATCGTATAAACCGAATAGCAATTCTGAAATTTTTGGTTACGTAAAATATGTGGTGCCAAACTCAAATGCGGCAACAAAAAATGTACAACGAGGGATGCTTTTTTATGGCGTTAACGGAACCCAACTTACGGTAAACAATTACCAGTCCTTATTAAATTTAGAAAATTACACATTAAATTTAGCCGATTTAACTAATGCGACAATTGTTCCAAATGGAAAAACAATAATTCTTTCGAATTCTGTATTGGCTGAAAACCCAATTTTGATTCAGAAAGTAATTGAATCGGGAAATCATAAAATTGGTTATTTGATGTACAATGGTTTCTACCCGGATTATGATGCAGAACTGAATACCGTTTTTGGTAATTTTAAAGCAGCTGGTGTAACCGATTTTGTTTTGGATTTACGTTACAATGGTGGAGGATCTGTACAAACGGCAACGCGTTTGGCTACTATGATTTCGGGTCAAACAAAAGATAAAGTTTTCGCGAAAGAAGAATGGAATGCTAAAATCATGGAATATTTCAATAGCGAAGATCCCGAAATGTTAAAAAATTATTTTGTGGATGTGGTAAACGGTAATCCGGTAAACAGTTTAAGTTTAAGTAAGGTTTATATTTTGACAACAGCCAGTACGGCATCGGCAAGTGAATTGGTGATTAACGGATTGAAACCGTATATGACTGTAGTGCAAATTGGCGACGTGACTACAGGTAAAAATGTAGGTTCGGTAACGCTTTATGATTCGCCTACCTTTTTAAAAGAAAATGTAAATCCGTCTCATAAATATGCCATGCAGCCAATTGTACTGAAAATTGTAAATGCAGAAGACGAAGGAGATTATTTTAATGGAATATCGCCAGATTTTAGTTTGAAAGAAAACTTAAATAATTTAGGTATTTTAGGCGATGTAAACGAGCCGCTTTTAAGTAGCGCCATTTCAAAAATAACCGGAACTGGTAAAGTAGCATCACAATCGTTTTATACTTTTAAAAGATTTAGTGATACCAAAGCGATGTTTAACCGCAACCAAATGTACATTGAAAAAGCACCCGAAGGACTTTTGCGTGCTTTACAACAATAAAAAAAAATGGCTTTCCATTTGGAAAGCCGTTTTTGGTACAACTAAAAACAAATAATTAATTAAAATAAAAACCATTTGGACCTACACCCACGGTAAGTTCTTTTTCGAGTGTGCCGTTTAAAGAGTAAATATAAGCTTTGCTGTTGGAAGCAAAATCGCCTCCATCGGCAATATAAATACGACCATCGTTAACGGCAAAACCATACATTTTTCCGTAATCAGAAGTGGATGTATATTCAAAAACAGGAGTAGTAGGTGCTGTAGTAGCAGTACGATTCATTTGATAAACCCCGGTATTTACGGTAAAATAAATAACATCATTTTCTATGTCTAGATTTTTTGCACCATCAAGGGATGCGCCTAATGTAACTTTTGAAATAGAATTATCAGCTAATTTTATTTTTACAATTTCACTTCGGTTACCATACGGACTTCTCATTACGTATAAAATTCCGTCTTCTTCTTCCATTGTATCAGCATCATAACCAATGGCAATTCTACTTTCTACTTGATTGGTGTTCGGATTCACCACAATAATGGCATCACTACTGTAAGGTTCTGAAACGTATAGTTTGTTGTTTGCCAACTCAATACGGTTGGCTGTGCCGTTTAACGGAATTGTAGATTCTACCTTATTGGTTTTTAAATCGATAACCGCTATAAAATCGTCGGTGTCACCTGTTTCTGGATTGGCATACGCATAGGTGTTGGCATTGGTAACGTAGGCTTTTCCATCTTTCACTACACCATAACGAGGAGTTTTTAATCCGCTCTCAATTTTAGCAAGCAATTGAAAAGTGTAACGGTTTACAACGTTAATTACATTGGATCCTCCCGCAATAATATAGGCTTTATCGCCATCAAAAAAAATGTGCTGCAAATAAGTACCAATATAGTCGTTTCCGTTTACGGTGCTGTACACATTTGCGGTAAAAGTGCTTTGATCATCGCTTAAAAAAGAAACAGAACCACCGCTCGAATTTCCTTCGTTTAAGATAAACACACCATTATCATAAACCCCTTTTGGGTCGTTGGTTTTATCATCGTCATCGGAACAAGAAATAAAAAGCGAGGTGCATAAAGCTACTACTAACAATTTAGTGAGTTTCATAATATTAAAATTTAAGGTTTAAGTACAGGTTATAATTTCGCCCAGGCATGGGTCTATTTTCGAGGCTTTCGTATGCCGAATTCCATAGGTTTAAAACTTGAAAGCCGATTTTAAAAGTGTTTAGAAATTTCAAATCATAATCAATTCCTATATTCGAAACTGTATAGGCCGGAACAATTTTACTTGGATCATTGTCCGACTGTGTAAACACCATTCCGTTATATAAAAACTGATACGTAATTGCTGCTTTTTTGTAACCATAAGCTATAGAAGCTGTGGTTTTATGATAGGGAACAAAAAAAAGCTGCTTTTTGGTTTCTCTATTTTCCGATACAGTATAAGCATAAGTAGCATTGCAGCTGATATGATTTTCGCCAAAATGCGTATTCCAATTCAATAAGGTTTCTGTTCCGTAACTGTTTACTTTATCGGTGTTTTGAGGAGCCCAAATGCCGTTATTAGCCGGAACCCAACGCAGCAAATCATCTATTTTATAATAATAAAAGGTTTGTGTAAGACTGATTTTTTTGAAGCTAAAAACATTTCCGATTTCAGCTTGGTACGAATTTTCGGGTTTTAAATCGGGGTTTCCGCCTTCTTCCCAATACAAATCATTAAAAGTGGGAATACGAAAATTTCGAGATAAATTGATTTTTAAATGATAAAAATTTCCAAAGCCAACAGTCGAACCAACCGAAAATAAAACAGGCGATTTGTAATTGGTAGTAAACTCTTTTCGAATACCATACTCGGTTTGCCATCGATCGGTAATTTGTTGTTTAGTCAAAAGAGCAACCGAAGTTATGTCGCGACTGTGATCGCCAAATCCACTTCCATAACCCTTTGTTTTGGTGTAATCGACTATTCCGTTTAGGTTGAAGTTTTTTGTAATGTGATAGCCCAAATCGGCTTTAGAAATCCAACTTGTCGTTTTTCCATAGGTGTAATTAGGTGACTCTATTTCGGGAAAATAGTGATAATCCTCAGTAATGTAAGCCATTTTTAAGTTGGTCGTTAATCCATTAAAATTACCCGTATACGAAACTAAATTGCGATTAAAACCATTTACATATTTGGATTTGGTTTCAGTTGGAGAAACTAACGACGTATTTCGGTCGGTATTGGAAGTTTGACTGTAAAATTGGAGTAAGTTCGTTTCATTTAATTGATAGGCAAGATTGGCATTAAAACCAATTATTTCGTATTCCCCATTTTGATTCCATAATGGCTCTCCTTTCCAATTGTATCGACCAATATAATCGTAATCGTTGGTAGAACTGTTTCGAGAAAAACCAACTTGGGTACTCCATTTTTGGGTGGTATAATTCGTTTTATAATGAATACCCTGTGTGTTAAAACTGCCGTAATCTATTTTTAATTGATTCTCAAACCGATTTCCAAATGCTAAATCGGTATTCAAATGCACAGAACCTCCTATCGCGCCACTTCCGTAAATCACACTTCCTCCACCTGCTTTTACGCTAACCGAATTGAAATCGGCTCCCGAAATAGTATTAAAATCGGTACTGCCATTCATTTGCGAATTGATATTGATGCCGTTCCAAATTACTGCAGTTTGGGAGGCCGTCGTGCCCCTAAAAGCGACTGTCGAAAGCATGCCACGACCGTATTCTTTAAAATACAGTGTAGAATTAAAGTTAAGTAAATCAGTTAATAACGCTTCGTTTTGCGTGAGGGTAGAGTCGTTAAATTGTAAAATCGTTTGGCTTTCCGAAAATTGCTGTAAGTTACGGTCAGACACCAATACTTCTTGCAACCGATTGATGCTATCGTGTTGGGCTAAAATCAGTTGGCTAACAAAGAGCACTAATAAAAGGATGTATTTTTTTGCTGTCATATTTTCTAAACTCTTTTTCCCGAGAGTTCGATTTTAATGCAAAAAGGCAGGTCTCCTGGCTCGCGTTTTGTTGATTTCCTTCCCACTCTACCGAGCAGTGGCTTGTAGTGACCAACAAACATTCGTTTTCGAACTAAGCTTACAGTTGCGGGTACAGCTCAAGTTTTACACTTGATTCCCTTTTAATGTGCAAAAATAGCACAACCTAAACGCGCTGCAAATATACTGTTAAATAGTAGCTTTGTTGTGTTTTTTATTCAAAATAATAAACAAAATAGTAGTTGAACTTTATAGTTTTGATTCCGAATGAGATAAAGGATATTCCGTTCGGATAACTGCTCCAAAATCTACTTTAGTAGCAAAGGCTTCTGCTAAAGGAATTTGTTCAAAATAACATAAGATGCTCCGAATAATTCCCGCGTGCGCTACTATAATGACATTTTGGGTTGACAGATTCTTAATTTCAGATTCTATAAAATCAAGTACTCTTTGATGTAATTTTTCAAACGATTCGCCATTTGGCACCGCAACCGAAACAAAATCGGTCATCCACGGATTGAGTATCTCTGTCGGAATTTCGTTCCAAGCTTGCATTTCCCAATCACCAAAATGCATTTCCATCAGGCGAGCATCCACTTGTATTTTTTCTGTTTTGTTGTGTAGCTGTAAATAGTGGGCTAGCTGCAAACAACGCTGTAGCGGACTAGAAAATAAAACGGCATTATGAGGAAGTTGTGTTGCTATTTTTTCAAAAGCAGTATCATACGGCTGCGCAATTGCTACATCGGTTTGGCCATAGCAAATTCCTTTGGGAACAACCGTTTCGGTATGTCGGACTAAATAAATTTCCATAATCCTATAACCGAAAGATAAAAAATAATTTCACAAACTTGTTGTGTGGCTCCCAAACAATCACCCGTATAACCGCCAATCCATTTGGTGAAATAATGAGCTAAATAACTTCGGGTAATCCAAATGGGTAATAAAACCAACAGCATTTTCCATTCGAAAAAAGCCAAAATACACAAAGGTACTAAGCCAAAGAAAAAAGCGCCCGCAACTTCTTTCCAACTATAATGTTGTGCAATGGGTTTGCTTTTGCTCAAGGCATCTTCGCGCACATATTGATGTGTAAATACAATGCTAATGGCCGCCAACCGACTAATGGAATGACCGCTAATACACAACAAAGCCAAAATCAAGAACGCGTTATTCAATTGCGAGCTAATCGAAAACAATTGGAGTAAAACGGTGAATTTCAATAGAAATAAAAGAACCAAACCAATGGCGCCATAGGCACCTATTGCGCTGTCTTTCATGATATGCAGGATTTTTTCTTTGGTCCATCCACCGCCAAAACCATCGCATACGTCGGCAAAACCATCTTCATGAAAGGCGCCTGTGGTCAAAATACTGGCTATTAATGCCAAAACAATTGCAATGTTCGTATCAAAAAGCAACGAACTGAGGTAGAAAATTCCGAAGAAAATAAATCCAACAATCCAGCCAATTAGCGGAAAATAGCGACTGGGTTTGTTTAAAGAATCAGGGTGATGATCGATATGTTTCGGACAAGGAATTCGGGTGTAAAATAGGAGCGCGGTAAAAAATAAATGGAGTTGTTTTTTCATGTTTTAATCTTCTTTCTGACTAATTCCAGCACTTTCAAAACTGGCCATTTCGTTAAAAAAAGCCACTGCCGATTGGATAATAGGGAAGGCCAAAGCACAACCAGTGCCTTCACCCAAGCGTAAATCCAAATCCAATACAGGTTCGGCTTCTAAGAATTGTAATAATTTTTGATGTGGTTTTTCGGCCGATTGATGGCAAAATATAGCATTTTTTTGAATGTTGGGTGAGAAGGTTTTGGCTATTAAAAAAGCTACCGTACAAATAAAACCGTCAACTAAAATCAGCATGTTGTTTTCAAAAGCAGCCAACATACCACCGGCCATTTGCATGATTTCGAAACCTCCAAAATGAGCAAGTTTCGATTTTAAATCGGGTTTTCCATCGAAGTTGGAGAGTGCTGTTTGTAAAATATGTACTTTATGATGCCATTTGTCCATGCTAATTCCAGTTCCTCTTCCTACGCATTCTTCGATTGGGAATTGGGTTAAAATATGCATCAAGGCCGAGGCCGAAGAGGTATTGCCAATTCCCATTTCGCCAAATCCAATGCAATTACAACCCGTTTTAGCAATTGTATTTATAGTGTTTTTACCCCCTTCAAAACACAACTCGAGCTCAGCAAGTGTCATTGCCGAAGTGGTTAAAAAAGACTGTGTTCCTTTGTCAATTTTCGCATTAATCAGTTTTGTGTTGGTAGGAAAGTCGTAATTAACGCCTGCATCGACAATACAAAATTGAATGTGATTTTGTTGGCAAAATACAGTAATAGCAGCACCATTGTCTAAAAAATTGGCTACCATTTGGCGCGTAACATTTTGCGGATAAGCACTAACACCTTGGTTCGCTATACCGTGATCGGCTGCAAATACGACCAAATGTGGTTTTTGAAGCGTAAGAGTTAAGGTTTGAAAAACCGAAGCAATTTGAAAAGCAATTTTTTCGAGTTTGCCTAATGAACCTAATGGTTTTGTTTTTTGATCAATTTTGGTTTGAATACTTTCAGCAGAAATTTGGGGTGTGGCATTTTGTTTTTCTTTTTGAATTTGCAATTGAGTTTGCACCAATTCATTTATTTCTGAAATTTCGGTAACCGCCGGTAATTCCGATTTTTGTTTCCATTGCAATTGTTGCAACATGGGCTGGTTGTCGTAATTTGTGGCGGGCTTACCTATGCAAAAATAACCTAGCGGCTCAATGTTTTCGGGTAAATTTAGGATTTTTTTAAATTGATAATAATTGATTATCGAAACCCAACCCATACCAAAACCTTGTTCGGTTAAGGAAAGCCAAATATTCTGCGCGGCACAAACAGAACTGAATTTTACTGCTTCATTGCTGCCCACAGTCCCAATGGTAAAACTGTTTAAAACCGAGCGGTCGTATGCTATGACCATGCCAATTGGGGCTTCTTCAATCGCTTCTAATTTCAACGATTTGTATTTGCTTTTTTGAGTAGCATCATCGGTTAGGTCACTCGCTTTTTCATTATAATCTAAGAAGAGTGATTTGATTGCTTTTTTTACCTTATCCGATTTGATGATATAATAACGAGTAGCATCTGTTAAACCCACCGATGGGGCCCAATGTCCGGCTTGCAACGCTTTTTCGAGTACGTGCTCCGGAACAGGCTCATCGGTAAAATGACGAGTATCTCTTCGTGATTGCATAATATCATCTAACTGACTCATAAAATTCTTGTTTTAGTTATCCTTTAATTTTTACCGGAATTCCCGAAACCATCAAAACAACTTCATCGGCTTTTTTTGCCAAATATTGGTTCATCCAACCTTGTAATTCGGTAAATTTTCGACCAATGTGGGTTGGGGCATGTACACCCATTCCAATTTCGTTAGTCACTACAATCAAAGTTACGTTTTCTTGAGCTATCATTTTTTCAAACTCCAATTGTACTTGTGTTAAACTTTCGGTAACATCATTTTCGGTATCTACAAAAAAGTTAGTAAGCCAAAGTGTCACGCAATCAACTAGCGCAATTTTATTTGAAAAGTCAATTTCACTTAAAAATTTCTCTTTTTCAATATTTACCCAACGTTCATCTCGGTCGCTTTGATGACGATCTATCCGAGTTTGAAAATCAGCATCCCATTTTCGTGCAGTAGCTACATAAATAGGTTCGTTGGAGAGTTGTAATGCTAATTTTTGAGCATAGCTGCTTTTTCCGGAACGTTCACCACCTGTTATTAAATAAATCATATTGTATTTTGGTATTTTAGGATTAATAGGGACAATGACGACAGCCGTTTTGGCAACAATATCCTCTTTTTAAATGGTACCACGACGTAAAAACGTAATTTCCGTTTTCTACATAATAATCCAAATCGGGAATTAAATTTGTGCTTTTGGGAAGCAAGGCTGCTTTATTGTTAACGGCTGTTTCGGGTGTGGTTTCGGCCACAAACTGCTCGATACGATAGAGGCAACTTTGTTTGAAACAAGTCGGACACAAACAATCACCGCCCGTTTCCAATTCGAAAATAGGAGGGAAATCATTGCACCAGCAGCTTTTACCGCTTACACTGTCGCCACAACTAAATTGGTTTTCACAAGCACTGCAAATTTTTATTTTTTGTTTCGCCATTGTGTAAAGATAGTATTTGTTGTATTTTTCACGAATATTAATAAACAAGAAATTTAGAAATTCTCCTACCTTTGTGAGCATCCAAAAAGATAATTTATGAGATTTAATATAGGCAAATCAATTTTCGTGTTTTTACTTGTAATAATGGTTTCGTGTAAAAAACAGGAAAAAATTGAAATAGTCGAAACACCAATTGTACAAAATAGTATTGAATATGCTTCGGGTTTATCTATTCAGAAATACGAAGGCTATTCAGTAGTAAAAGTGAGCAATCCCTGGCCTGATACCGATAAAAAGTTTACGTATATACTGAAAGAAAAAACAGCTCAAGTACCCGATAGCTTGCAACAATATGCCAATATTACGGTTCCGTTAACTTCAGTAGTGGTTACTTCTACCACGAATATTCCGTTTTTAGAAATGTTAGAAGTAGAAAATAAATTGGTGGGTTTTCCGCATACCGATTACGTTTCTTCCGAAAAAACACGTGTTTTAATTGATAATGGAAAAGTTAAAAATGTGGGGCAAAATGAAAAACTGGATATTGAACAATTAATTGATCTGCGTCCCGATTTGATTGTAACATTTGGCGTAGATAACAACAACCCGATGTTAGAAAACTTGCAAAAAAGCGGGCTTAGTGTTTTAATTCAAGGCGATTGGATGGAGCAATCACCACTTGGAAAAGCCGAATGGATTAAACTTTTTGGTGCTCTTTTTGCCAAAGAAGACAAAGCCAAAGAAATTTTTGATAAAATAGTAACCGGTTACAATCAAGCGATGAAATTGGTCGAAATGAGCGATGCCAATGCCACGGTTTTGTATGGTTCAATGTACCAAGATAAATGGTTTGTGGCACGCGGTAGCAGTTGGGTGGCGCAATTTATGAAAGATGCTAAATCCAATTATTTATGGGCTGATTTAGAAGGTTCAGGTAGCTTAGGACTTTCTTTCGAAAAGGTTCTTGATAAAGCCAAAGAAGCCCAATTTTGGATTGCAACAGGTTCTTTTAAATCCTTAGCTGAATTAGCGGCGAGTAACACCCATTACAGTCAGTTTACGGCTTTTACCACTCAAAATGTATACACTTTTGAAAGTAAATTAGGAGCTAAAGGTGGAACGATGTATTACGAATTAGGTCCTAGCCGACCGGATTTGATTTTGAAAGATTATATCAAAATTTTTCACCCTGAAGTATTACCGAGTTACGAATTCACTTTTGCTCAAAAATTAAATTAAAACAGTTGAATCCTTCCCGAAAAAATAGCTTTTTATTTTTGGCACTGGGTTTCTTCTTGGTGTTTTTGTTCTTGTTGAACCTCAGTTTCGGGTCGGTAACCATTCCCATAAAAGCGGTTTTTGCGAGTTTGTCGGGTGGCGAAGTAAGTAAATCTACTTGGGAGTATATTGTACTCAATTACCGTTTGCCCAAAGCCATTACGGCTGTTTTAGTAGGAATGGGGTTGTCTGTAAGCGGCTTGCTCATGCAAACCTTATTTCGAAATCCTTTAGCGGGTCCTTACGTATTAGGGCTGAGTTCGGGCGCTAGTTTAGGTGTGGCTTTTGTGATTTTAGGAGCTGGTTTTTTGCCGGTTTTTTTGCACGATATAATCCTTTCGTCTTACGGAATCGTATTGGCTGCTACATTTGGCAGTACCTTGGTTTTGTTGTTGGTAATTTTGGTTTCGCAGCGACTACGTGATACTATGGCAATTTTAATTGTTGGTTTAATGTTTGGTAGTTTTACTTCGGCAATTGTAGGAGTGCTTACTTTTTTTAGTACGGCCGAACAATTGCAAAAATTCACTTTTTGGTCTATGGGCAATTTGGGTAGTCTTTCTTGGACAGCCATTTCAATTTTGTCGGCTTGTGTTTTGATTGGGTTGCTACTGAGTTTAGCGAGTGTAAAATCGCTTAATACATTATTATTAGGAGAAAATTATGCCAAGAGTCTGGGGTTAAATCTTGCTAAAGTTCGTTTGCTTATCATTTTTGCTACCGGAATATTGGCTGGAAGCATCACCGCTTTTGCAGGCCCTATCGCCTTTATTGGACTAGCAGTACCACACATAGCGAAACTTTTTTTTCAAACAAGCAATCATGCTGTTTTGTTTTGGAGTACCTTGTTAATGGGCGCCGCTATTTTATTATTATGCGATTTATTATCCCAATGGCCAAGCGATACTGCCTTACCAATAAACGCCGTAACTTCTATAGTTGGAGCCCCAGTAGTAATTTGGTTGTTAATTCGGAAACGAAATTACCATTAATTGTAGAGTAAACTGAAAATGGAAAAGCAACAAAATATATTGGTTACTCAGGATTTGACCATTGGATATACTTCTAAAAATGAAGTTACAACCATAGCCAAAAATATAAATATCACTTTGCAATCGGGAATGCTCGTGGCTTTGGTTGGTGGAAATGGAATAGGAAAATCGACTTTGTTGCGCACCTTAACCGGAATTCAAAAACCAGTATCAGGAAGTGTTTTGCTAAATCAAAAGTCCATTTCGCATTTTAAAAGAAACGAACTTTCTCAACAATTAAGTGTAGTCTTAACCGAAAAATTACCGCCCAGTAATTTGTCTGTTTTTGAATTAGTGGCTTTAGGAAGGCAGCCCTACACCAATTGGATCGGTTCTTTGTCCAATGAAGATTCAGAAAAAATAAAGCAAGCCATGTTACTTACACAAATTGAGCATTTGGCCGAAAAAAAGCATTATGAAATTAGCGATGGTCAGTTACAAAAGGTTTTAATTGCAAGAGCTTTGGCACAAGATACTCCATTGATTATTTTAGACGAACCCACGACCCATTTGGACCTGCAACACAAAGTTTCGTTGTTTAAATTGCTTAAAAAGTTAACGGTCGAAACGCAAAAGTGTATTTTATTTTCTACTCATGATGTAGATTTGGCTATTCAATTAAGTGATGAAATGATTTTGATGACACCCGAATTCCTTGCCCAAGAAACTCCTTGCAACCATATCGAAAAAGGAAATTTTTCGCGTTTGTTTGAAGATGATAGTATTGTTTTTGATCCCGAAAAAGGAAAATTTATTGTGACTTAATTTAACGCAAGGCAAGTTGTCTTTTGGCTTCACCAATTACAAATGCAACCGAATTAGCGATATTAAAACTTCTAATTTTATCCGACATCGGTATTTTAAGCTGATTTTGAACCTCAAAATTAGAAATAAATGCAGCACTCAAACCCACGCTTTCTTTTCCAAAAACCAACCAATCGCCATCTTGAAATTCGATATCCAAATACGAGTTTTTAGCATGCGAACTCATCAAAAAAACACGTGATGTATCTGGAATTACCTCCATCCATTCGGCTACATTTTGGTATTCGGTAACATCCAAATGCACCCAATAATCCAAGCCAGAACGTTTTAAATTCTTGTCGTTAATAACAAATCCAAACGGATGAATTAAATGGAGTTTGCTTTCGGTGCCCACACACAACCTACCAATATTTCCGGTGTTATTTGGGATTTCTGGTTCAACCAAAACAACGTTTAGCATTTTTTTATAGATTAAAAGAGTAATTATTCAGATTCTTTATCCAAAGTAAAAGAGTCAACTTCTAATACTTCGCCTGCTTTTAGATTTTGCAAATATACATTTCCAATACGCACCCGTACAAGTCGCAAAGTGGGAAATCCAACGGCCGATGTCATTTTTCGAACTTGTCTAAATTTACCTTCCCGAAGAGTTATCGATAACCATGAGGTCGGGCCATGCCGTTCGTCTCTAATTTTTTTTGCGCGAATACCAAAATCCGGAATATCGGTTACGATACGTGCCTGGCATTTTTTGGTTTTGTATTTAGAGCCGTCTAAACCAATTTCAACACCTTCTTGTAATTGCAAAATGGCTTCGGGAGTGACTAGTCCATCCACTTGGGCGTAATACTCTTTTTCTACTTTTTTACTGCGTACCAACTCACTCATCATGCCGTCGGTAGTCAACAAAAGCAAGCCCTCGGAGTCTTCGTCTAAACGACCTATAGCCATTGTTCCATCTGGAAATGGGTATAATTCGCCTAATAACTTTTTCTTTCGTTTCAATTCATATACAAATTGACTCAAATAACCATAAGGTTTAAAAAGAAGAAAATGTCGGTGCATGCTTAAAAATTTGAGCAAAGATAGGGGTTAGGTCATAGTACTGCTATTTTTGAGGAGGAAATAGATTAAATTAGAATTACATTTTTTTATTAATAAAGTCAATATTTAGGAAAAGATGAATAAATTATTAGGTTGATTTTATTCTTATAGTGCATAACAAAATGATAAACGCCACAAAAATTGCGGCGTTATAGTAGTGTATTTCGTAGATTAAAAATTGACATTGATTCCAAAATTAAGTCCCCATTGAAATTGATTAAAGCTGTTATCCTTCATCGGATTGAGGTAATAATTCATGCCGGGTTCTACAAAAACATTTGTTTTTTTCAATACTTCATATTGCAACGTACTGCTCAATTTCGAACCAAAAACATACTCGTTTACATGTAAGGTTTCTCCAATTGCATTGCCGTCTAAACTGACTTCATTCGAGATTAATTTACCCATAAAACCGCCTGTGTTAAAGCGAATGTTTGCCTTTTTGCTGTCTAAAACAGAATACGAGATTTCAAGAGGTATTTCTAAATATTGCAAATTTTGATCAATAGTAGCCGTGGCAGTAGTGGTATTCTTGGCTTCGGTATTCGTTGCAGAAGCAAATACATAATTGGGATTTGAACTAAGATAGGTTGCATCATGCGTTACCTTAAAAAAGTCGTTCGTAGCCATGTTGTTCATCACATTTACTTGTTTGTTATAGTAGGAAACATTGGCAATAGACTGACCCAATTCGTTGATTTTTAACCCAGCGCTAACACCCCATTTTTTATTGAGTTTGTAATTGGTTTTGATGCCATACGTGGTTCCTTGCTTAGAGGAAACAGAAGTGCCTAACACTTTTTTATTGGAAAGATTTTCCGAATCGGTGACTCCGGCATATACGCCCAAAGACCATTTGTTAGAGGAAGAGGATTTGGTTTTTGGCTCTTCGGTTTTGGTTTCTTGATGTGCCAACGTTTGTTCAAGTTGTTGTAATTCTTGGGCTATTTCGTTTTGTTTTTCAGACGTATTTAAAAGCGTTTCCGAAGTCGTTTCAGATTGTGCTGCAATAGGGTAGTGAGTATTTTCCACAACTGCGATTGATTCTTTCTGTAAGGTTTTGTCTTTTGAAAATAGGACTGAATTTGAATTTTGATATGAGGAATGAACTGGCGAATTCGTCACGAAATGAGCTAGGCCTGAATTAGAATTTATGCTAGTTGTATTCGAAGGTGTGTGAACTGAAATTTTTGTTTGAATAACCGAATTTTGCTGAAGCGTTCCTTTTGCATTGGCATTGTATTTGGAACTAGAAATGCTTTTCTCAGCCGAAGGTACTTTTTCAGGTTTTATATTCGGTTCTTCAATGACTATTTTGTTTTGGATGTCGATTGCAGGCGATTGGATGTCGGTTTTTAAATCCGAAATCAAAAACAAGCCACCCAAGCTCAATCCGATTACCAAGCTTGCGGCTACGGGCCACCAAAAAAGGGCACGTTTTTTTCGTTTGGGCGCATCCAGCTGTGCCTCAATCGCATCCCATAATTCGGGTGGAGGAGGAGTACTGTAATCGTCTAACGATGAAAAAATAGTTTCGATACCTTGCTTTTTCATGCTGTTCTTATTTTTATTGAAGCCAGAATCTTTTTTTGTAAAATGCTTTTTGCTCGGTTGAGGTTTGATTTGGAGGTTCCTTCGTTAATATCTAACATTTGCGCTATTTCGCGGTGTTTGAATTTTTCAAAAACATACAAATTAAAAACCATTCGGTATTGGTCGGGCAATTCTCTAATATATTCAAGTAGTTTTTCTTGCGGAATGGAGGGTTCTTCTATCGGAATTTCCTCCTGAATTTTTTCTTCAAAATCGACTATATCCAGTAAAAAATAGTCTTTTTGTTTCTTTTTTAATGTCTCTATCAATTTGTTGATGAAAATGCGTTTCAGCCAACCTTCAAAACTGCCTTCAAATTTATACTGATGCATTTTTTGAAACACAATAACAAAAGCTTCCTGAAAAACATCTTTTGCATCGTCTTCATTTTTCATATATTTCAAACAAATACCATATAACATAGGAGCAAACAATTGGTAAAGTTCCAACTGCGCTCCTCTGTCATTTTGTAAGCACTTATTAATAAGTAAGTTTAGATTATCGTTCAAAAAATAATTGTTTAGAAAATGAAGGTAAAAATAGCCTGCAAAAATAACACCTTTATTTCAGTTATGGGCATTACATAATTGGTTTTCAGTTGTTAAAGTAGTTGCAGGCAATTGATTATCTTACTTGCTAGTTGCTATTCATAGCTAGCCATTCGTTCTTGCAATGATTTTTTAAAGGCAATAATTTCGGTACTTTGATCGGCAGTATCTGCAGTATCAAAAAATACCGTTGTTTTAACACCATTCTGAATCAATTGAAAATAAATTCCGCCTTGATCCGCTGCATTTGGCGCTCCGTACGTTTTGGTTTGACCGTTTAAAGCTAAAATTTCGGCAGGTACGGTTTTAAGAAATTCGGTGTAATTTCCTTTTTTGGTTAACGATTGAAAGTTGAATTGATTAAGTTCGAAATTGCCATAAGGCACATTTAAATAACGCATGATATTCAAATCGGTTTCGCTATACAAATCTTGTGTTGGCAAGCTCCCAAAAGAACCAACAACCATATAATTGTTAATTTCGCTCACACGATTAAAGTAAATAGATTTTGTAGTTTTCGGAATCAAAACAAAATCATATGGGTTATTTAGCGTAGCCGATGTATCCGTTCCTTCTTCAGGTTCTTTTTCATAGTATTGTACCACCACTTCACAATCATTTTCTACGATAGAGCTAATGGCAATTTCATAACCAGTAGTCGATTTAGGTCCAGCAAAAATCCCTACTAACATAGTAGTACTAAAATCGATATTACTCGGAATACTAGTGTCGGTGCAAGGTGTAGCATTTGGAGTAAAAAAGGAATCCATTTTTTCTTGAGAAGAAACTACCAAAACCCCTGCTGTGGTAGGCATCGATGTTATGGTGTAATTACAATCAATAGGATAACTCGTAAAATACATGTTTTCGTAAACGCCGCAATTGGTAGTCATATCGGTGTTGTCGTTTAGGTCGCATGAAGTTAATCCGATTGCGATAAAAAGGCCTAATAAAATTTTTTTCATCTGTAAGCTAATTTTTTTGATTATACCTAATAGAGTACATAATGGCAAAAGGGTTGCGTTTTTTTTGATAAAAAATCTTTTTTTGAGAAGAAGTACGCTTTCTTGCAAAAGATTTATCACAAAATAGTGATTGGTTTTGCCTAAAAAAGAAGAGCCATAGCTGATAAACTACGTATTAATGCGTATTTTTACCCTTAAAAAAACAGAGTATGCAGGAGGTTTTTCCCATTTTAGTCGCATTTGGAGCTGCTTTGGCTATCGGATTTTATTTAGGAAGAATTATTTTCAAATCGCAATTAAACTCGCAAATGGCAGTTTTAAACGAAAAAAACCATGCCTTATCCCAACAACTAAATAGTGAGCAACAGCTTTTTCAAAAGCAGCTTGAAACAATACAACAGCAACTCGAACATATTCGAAACGAAAAAGATAGTTTGGCTATTCAATTAAGTAAAAAAGAAGTGGATTTTGAAAATTTATGGGAACGCAATAAAGAACAAAAAGCCGAAGTAACGCAATTGCAAGAAAAATTTACCAAAGAATTTGAAAATTTAGCCAATCGGATTTTGGAAGAAAAAGCAAGTAAATTCACGCTTCAAAACCAAGAAAACTTAAATCATATTTTATTGCCCTTACAAGATAAAATCCTAAATTTTGAGAAAAGGGTAGAGGATTCACACAAAGCGAGTATCGACTATCATGCGGCCTTACGCGAACAAATTAAAGGACTCAATACTATAAACGAGCAAATGACCAAAGAAACGCTCAATTTGACCAAAGCACTAAAAGGCGATAGTAAAATACAGGGCAATTGGGGCGAGTTGGTTTTAGAGCGTGTTTTGGAAAAATCGGGACTCGAAAAAGGCAGGGAATACGAAGTGCAACAGGCTTTTACCACCACAGAAGGAAACCGTGTTTACCCCGATGTGGTCATTCATTTACCCGACGGAAAAAAAATGATTATCGATTCGAAGGTGTCGTTAACGGCCTATGAAAAATGGATAAACGCAACCGACGAATTGGCACAAGCAACCTACTTAAAACAGCATCTTTTTTCCATCAAAAAACATGTGGAGCAATTAAGTTCCAAAAACTATTTTGATTTGTATCCGTTTGAAAGTCCCGATTTCGTTTTGTTATTTATTCCGATAGAGCCTGCTTTTGCCATCGCATTAAACGAAGATGCCCATTTGTACACCAAAGCTTTTGAGCAAAATATTGTTATTGTAACCCCAACCACTTTATTGGCAACCTTACGTACTATCGACAGTATGTGGACCAATCAAAAACAACAAGAAAATGCTCTCGAAATTGCCAGACAAGCTGGGGCTTTATACGACAAATTTGAAGGTTTTATAACCGATTTGCAAAAAATAGGGAAACGCCTAAAAGAGGCCGATACCGATTACAACCAAGCCATGAATAAATTAGTTAACGGAAGAGGCAACTTGGTAAGTAGTGTTGAAAAATTAAAAAAAATGGGTGCCAAAGCCAAAAAAAGCCTACCCGAAACTATCGTAACACAAGCGAATAATTCCAACTAAAAAAAGAGACTACTATGTTTAAAAAAGCTTTATTTCTAATTCTGTTAGTGAGCGCCTTGGCTTTTGCGGGTTATATGGCCTTTATTAATTATGTTCCTTACAGCACCGGTATTCGTTCGGGCGAATTAATCAAAATAAGTAAAAAAGGAACGGTGTTTAAAACGTGGGAAGGCGAGATGAGTCAGGGCATTTCGGGTGCGCAGATTTTTAAATTTTCTGTCATGCAAAGCGATGCAGCAGTTTTAGAAAAATTACAAAATTTACAAGGCCATTATGTGGTAGTGGGCTACGAAGAAAAATACAGAACCTTTAAATGGTGGGGTGATACCCGCTATTTTATAAAATCGGTAAAAGAAGAAAAATCCCCTTTTAAAGTTAAATAATACTAT
The DNA here is from genome assembly GCF_016522065.1 of Flavobacterium agrisoli. Classification (GTDB taxonomy): domain Bacteria; phylum Bacteroidota; class Bacteroidia; order Flavobacteriales; family Flavobacteriaceae; genus Flavobacterium; species Flavobacterium agrisoli. Next base: position 87,630 of record NZ_JAEHFV010000009.1, read on the forward strand.
GAATTCAGATTACAAAACGGTGGGCTGTTCCAAAATCAGCATATCAGAATTAATGTTGCCTTCTCATACCAATTTCAGTGGCAAAATACACGGAGGTTATATTTTGTCGCTACTCGATCAAATTGCTTTTGCTTCGGCTTCAAAATATTGCGGCAATTATTGTGTAACGGCTTCGGTTGATACGGTGAACTTTTTAAAACCAATTGAGGTGGGCGAACTCGTAACCATGAAAGCTTCGGTAAATTATGTAGGAAGGAGCTCCATGATTGTGGGCATTCGGGTAGAAGCAGAGAACATTCAAACGGGTGTAATCAAACATTGTAATTCTTCCTATTTTACAATGGTTGCCAAAGACAAAGAAGGTAAAAGTGTAGCCGTACCAGGTTTAATTTTATCCGATTTGCAAGAAGTACGCCGTTATTTTAAAAGTTTGAAACACATTCAAGTTAAAAAAGAAATTGAAATGCACGAAGAGGAATTGGATTATACTTCAATCGAAGCCTTAGCCAGCTTAGAAACGCACAACGTACTTTTAGAACTTAATTAAAAGAAAAAAAGGACTCAAATACACTTCACGTATAAAATCGGTATTTAATCGATTTTAAGAGTTTTTTATAAGTTGTTATTCCAAAATCAGCATTTAAATTTTGTAACTTTAAGTAGGATTTTATCCAAAAAAGGAGTTCGAATTTAAATGCTGAAGATTATGAAAAAAACTACTTTATGGATGCTGTTGTTGATAAGTCAAATAGCGGTCACCCAAAACAAAATGATAACCACCGGTGGACAAATTTCTTTTGAAGCTTCGGTGCCTTATTCCGAACCAATTAAAGCCGAAAATAATAAAGTCAAGGTCACTTTTGATACCCGTTCTCAAATTTTAGAATGTGTGGCATTGGTAGAAGATTACGATTTTGAACTAGGCTTGATGAAAAAACATTTTCGAGAAAATTATTTAGAAAGCGGTCGTTACCCAAAAGCAGTGTTTCGAGGAAAAATTGAAAAATTTGATCTGAAAAAAATTACCGAAATTCCGAAAGAACACACCATTACAGGCAAAATGCAGTTGCACGGAAAAACAAAAAACATTTCGGTGAAAGCCATTATAAAAAGGACTGCGGATGGAATTAGCATTCATTCAAATTTTGTTTTAAATCCAGGCGATTTTGAAATTGAAATTCCGAATATGTTATCCGATAAGGTGGCTAAAAATGTAACGACCAATTTAATTGCAACCTTACAATAAAAGATCTTCGAATGCTTTTTCTAAAGAAGAAAAACGAAATTGAAACCCGGTATTTTGTAATTTTTGAATCGAAAGTTGTTGGCCTTTTAAGAGTAAATGACTCATTTTACCCAATACGATTTGCAGCATAAAAGCAGGTACTGCAGGCAACCAAATACGATAGCCATAGGTCTTTGCCAGTTGTTTTGAAAAATCCCGATTAGTAGTAGCCCCTCCTGTTGCTGCATTGTAAGGGCCAGTAAAAGTGGGATTCTCAATAGCTGCTAAGTAAATTCGACACAAATCGGTTAAATGTATCCAAGGCATGTATTGGTTGCCTGTTCCGAGTATGGCTCCTAATTTATTTTTAAAAAGTGGCTGTAAAATGGGCAAAATACCGCCTTTTTTACCTAAAACCAATGCTGTACGGATAGTAACCACTCGAATTCTGAGTGAAGAGAATTCTTCAGCGGCTGCTTCCCATTTTTGGCAAACGCTTCCCACAAAATCGGATGCTGGGGGCGTACTTTCATCACAAATACGTTCCGAATTAAAAGCACCATAAATTCCCACCGCAGATGCCGAAATTAAGGCCTCAATCGAAATATTCTCTTTTTCAATTGTGCGGTAAAGAAGTTGTAGCGTATCGATTCGGCTAGAGAGAATTTCTTTTTTTCTTTTTTCTGTCCAGCGTCCACCGGCAATGTTGGTTCCCGCCAAATGCACGATATAATCGGCCTGTATGAGGGCTTCTTTATCAATTTTCCCCTCCGCTATATCCCAAGAATAATAGCGCACATCGCCTTGATTGGTGCGTTTACTTCGACTCAAAATCCCAACCGAGAATCCGTTTTCTAATAACAGTTGAGTCAGTTTTTGGCCTATAAAACCGCTACCTCCCGTAATTAGTACATTTTTTTTACCGTTTGCTTCCATACTTTTAACATTACTTTTGTTTAATGTTAAGTAAATATACTTAAACGATGTGTATCTTTATACTCCAATTTTAAAGAATTTACGATGGCAACCAAAAAAGCAAAAATCACCAAAGAAATGCTAATCTCCCTTTACATGGAATCGGTTTTAGAAAATGGAAAAGCACCGAAGTCCATTTATCATTTTGCAAAAGAAAACAATTTTGAAGAAGCCGATTTTTATGCTTTTTTTGGAAATTTTGAAAGAGTTGAAAAAGAAATTTTCCTGCAGTTTTACCAAAATACATTGAATTTGCTCGAAGCCAATCAAGCGTATTTGGAATACGGAACCAAAGAGAAAATGCTCAGTTTTTACTTTACTTTTTTCGAGTTGCTAGCCGCTAACCGAAGTTATGTAGTCTTGGCTTTAAAATTGCACCACAACCCACTCAAAAATTTGGTGCCTTTAACGTTGCTACGAGAACAGTTTAAAGAATATACAGCCTCTATTTTAACGGATGAATACCGAATTGCGACCCAAAAATTACAAAATGTTCAAGATAAAGCAATTCAAGAAAGTGCTTGGTTACAGTTGTTATTTACGATAAAATTTTGGTTAGAAGATGATTCTCCTGCTTTTGAAAAAACAGATATTTTAATCGAAAAAGCGGTCAATACGACTTTCGAATTGATGCGGGTGGCTCCAGTAAATCAATTACTCGATTTGGGGAAATTCCTATTTAAAGAAAAATTTCAAAGTAAATTCTAAATCCAGCTTTCAACAAGTAAACATGAAAAGTATCGATCATATTCCAACTTCAAAAATTGAACGCGCAAGTAAATTGGTGCAAACTGGTGCTAAAATTGGAGTAAATTACCTAAAATATTACGGTGAAAAAATCGTAAACCCCGAATTGTCACGAGATAAATTAAACGAAAACAATGCCGAAGATATTTACGACGGATTAAAAAACTTGAAAGGGAGTGCTTTAAAAGTGGCGCAAATGTTAAGTATGGATAAGAATTTTTTGCCACAAGCGTATGTCGAAAAATTTTCATTGTCACAATTTTCGGTACCGCCTTTATCGGCTCCTTTGGTTTTAAAAACCTTTAAAAATAATTTTGGCAAAACTCCTTACGAAATGTTTGATGCTTTTGACGCCAATTCAATCAATGCCGCCAGTATCGGGCAAGTGCATTTGGCCGAGAAAAACGGGAAAAAATTGGCAGTGAAAATTCAGTATCCAGGTGTAGCTAATAGTATCTCTTCCGACTTGGCTATGGTAAAGCCCATCGCCATTCGCATGTTTAATTTGCAAGGAAAAGATTCGGATAAGTATTTTAAAGAAGTAGAAGATAAACTGACTGAAGAAACGAATTATGTTTTGGAGCTGAAGCAAAGCGAAGAAGTGGTGGCTGCTTGCCATCAAATACCTAATTTGCTTTTTCCAAGGTATTATCCTGAGTTTTCTTCGGACAAAATCATCACGATGGATTGGATGACAGGCAAACACTTGCCAGAATATTTACTAACCAATCCGAATCAAGACCAACGAAACAAAGTAGGACAGGCACTTTGGGATTTTTATATGTATCAGGTACATGTTCTAAAGAAAGTACACGCCGATCCGCATCCGGGTAATTTTTTGGTTAGTGCAGAAGATAAGCTTATTGCCTTGGATTTTGGTTGTATGAAAACCATTCCCGATGATTTTTATGTGCCTTATTTTGAATTGGTAAATCGAGATTTAATTAATAATCCCGATTTATTTCATGACAAATTAGTGGAGTTGGAAATTATACGCGAAGAGGATACTCCCGAAGAAAAAGCCTATTTCACCAGCATGTTTTACGATTTATTGCAATTATTTACCCTGCCTTTTCAAGAAGAAACTTTCGATTTTGCAAACGAAGCCTTTTTTGCTGAAATTGCCCAACTAGGTGAACGTTTTTCGAAAGACACCAATTTGAGAAAAATGAATGGTAATCGAGGTTCAAAGCATTTTATTTACATGAACCGAACTTTCTTTGGTTTGTATAATTTGATGTTTGATTTAAAAGCAGCTATTACCGTAAACAACTACCAACAATACCAATAAAGTTTGATTTAGTTTCCGGTTTTTAGAATAATACCGGCCTTGTATGTCGCAATGGCTCGGTCTCGGGCAAAAGCATGTGCTACCATTGGCGCAGCATAACCCAAGTCAAATTCGGGAATCCATTTCCGAATATAAACGCCTTTTGGGTCAAATTTTTGTTGTTGTATTTCGGGATTAAAGACCCTAAAATAAGGTGCAGCATCGCAACCTGTTCCTGCTGCCCATTGCCAGTTGCCTACGTTGGAGGCCAATTCAAAATCCAATAATTTTTCGGCAAAATACGCCTCTCCCCATTGCCAATTAATCAACAAATGTTTGCATAAAAAACTGGCAACTACCATCCGGACGCGGTTGTGCATGTAGCCCGTTTGGTTGAGTTGTCGCATGCCAGCATCTACCAGCGGATAGCCCGTGTTGCCTTGACACCATTGTTTGAACTCACTTTCGTTATTGCGCCACTGTATACCATCGTAAGCAGATTTAAAATTCTGATGCACGGAATTCGGAAAATGAAAAAGAATTTGAATGAAAAATTCCCTCCAGATTAATTCGCTTAAAAAGGTTACATTTTTTTGGACTGCCCATAATGCCAATTTGCAAATACTAACGGTACCAAATCGCAAATGAGGCGACAAATAAGAGGTAGTATCTAAGGCAGGGAAATCACGAGTTTGGTGGTAATAAGTGATATTGGATAAATTAGGCTTTTGTACTTGGATAGTACTTTTAGTAAAACCAATGGATTCGAGTGAAGGAAATTCAAAGGAATTCTTGTAAAAATTGTCAAATGAAATAGGAGGTAGCGGTTGCAACTTGTTTTTTTGCAACTCAAATTCGGTCAACCATTTGTTTTTATAGGGCGTATAAACGGTATAAGGCAAACCGTCAGATTTAACGATGTCGTTTTCTTCAAAAATAACATGGTCTTTATAGCTTTCAACAGGAATTCCTTTTTCAGAAAATAACTTCAAAACAGCCGAATCTCGTTCTAAGGCAAAGGGTTCATAATCTTTATTGAAAAAAAGACCTTGTATGTCGAATTCTTCTAACAAAGAATTCCAAACTTCTAAAACGGTTCCTTTTTGAATTAAGATAGAACTTTGAAATGGTAGTAGTTGCTGATGTAAGTTTTGTAAAGTCTGGTAAATAAACGTAACGCGTGCATCGTTTTGAGGCAATTCATTTAAAATAGCGGTATCAAAAATAAACAACGGAATGACACGGAATTCACTTTGCAAAGCATGCCAAAGCGCCGTATTGTCTTCCCAACGCAAATCACGTCTAAACCAAAAAAAAGATACTTTTTGCCTACTCATTTTACAATTGTGCGGTTAATTCTGCTATCGATTTAAAAACCAATGTTTTACTTTGCAGTGACTTAGTATTTAAGTGTTGTAATTGTTTGCCCAGCAACCAGATTTCGTTAGAATCACTTAATAATTCACTTTCCATTTGATGAACATACTCATCCAATTGGGTAATTTCGGGCTGTACGGTCATAAACGAAACAAATACAATCGATTGGAAATGTGCTCGTAAATCTTTTAAATTTTCAATGGGCATACTTTCGCCCAGATAAATACTTTTATACCCTTTTTGCAGAATTTCATATTGCAAAAACAGCAATCCCAATTCGTGAATTTCATTTTGCGGAAGCGACAGTACAAATACTTTCGAGTTATTTTGGGGAGTTTTGGCTTGAAGCGGCTCGGTATTGGCCACAATTTTTTGTTTGATTAAATAGCTGATGAAATGTTCATGCGCCGGCGAAATGGTTTCGGATTGCCACAACAAACCCAATTCGTCTAAAAAAGGTACAAAAACATCGTAAAAAATGGCTTTAAAGGTTTTTTCTCGAATGAGCCAATTGTAGGTATTAAAAAAAAGTTCCTGATCAAAATGCATCATGGCTATTTTTAATTCGCTAATAGCATGATTGTTCGCATTTTTGTGAGATATAATTTCGCGAACCATTTCGGGAATTTTTTCAGAAGGATAGGTCGCGATTTTAGAAATTTTATAACCGTATTGATGCAGTAAAGTGATATTGAGAAGCTTTTGCAAATTGGTTAAATCGTACACTCGAATGTTGGTTTCGGTACGCATCGGAGCTAGAATGGCGTATCTTTTTTCCCAAATTCGGATGGTGTGCGCCTTAATGCCCGATAGGTTTTCTAAATCTTTTATGGTAAAAACACTTTTTATATTGTTTATCATTTGGGGAAATTTTCTAAACAAAAATAAAGTATTTTTTCAATTTACCTAATTTTGAATTCCCTCGAAAGTGTAATTTTGATAATGATTGAGTTTGTCCAAATCAAGTATGGTTTTAGAAGCATCATTACTTCGATGGTACATGGGGTCAAATTTGGCTCCATAAACCACTTCGTCAAAAGTATAAGAAGTTTTGGCGGCTACCGTATTGCTGTACATTTCGTCAAAAGTTTTGATGAAAACTAAAAATTCGCCTTGTACTTTTTCAAAATCGGAAGGCGTAAAATTGTACAACGGACTATTCTCATCGATCGGATGAACCAAAGTCCAGCTCAAAGTAAGGGTGTTAATTTTGTCCAGTTCGAGCGTAAGGTTGTAAAATTTGTTTGAAGAAATGCCGTTCTCGGTAATACGCATACCCAATGTCATTTTGGCTTCGGCATCCGAAAAATTGGTATTTTTAAAAGGAACCAAGCGTACCATTAAGGCTTTTCCATTTCGGTACGGACTAATCAAAGCGATATCCGAAAATTTTAAATACGCTTTGGGCTGGCTAAACCGACCAAAAAACAAACCGGTGGCAATGGCAAAACTCAATAAACCAATTAAAGCTTCGGTGGCAGATAAAGCACTGGTTAAAAATCCGGTGGGACTGATGTGCCCGTAACCCACCGTAGTAAATGTTTGGGCACTAAAAAAATAAGTCTGACCAAATTGCACCCATTTGTTATTGGTAACCGTTATACCATCCAAATGTTCAATTCCGATGGCAAAATATAAAAGCGCAAAAACAAAATTAATGGCAATATAAAACCCAAACAAAACCAACATAAAATGCCACCTAGGCAAAGCAATGAGTGTGTGATACCAACTGGTACGCTGCAAAACATTCAGTCCTCTTTTTTCGATGTTGGCTGTTCCATTTTTATTGATAAAACGGCCACCATATTGGTTGGGATTGGTTCCAAAACCCGAATGCGAATCGTCTTGCGCTTTTGTGTTTATTTTGATAAAGGCCATAAAGTTTCATGGTAATAGTCTATCAAATATAGCAATTACTAGTGGTTTGATACTGAAGTTTTACGGCTTGCAAAAACTTTTTTTGTTTTTTACGGCACTTTGACTTCCTAAGGCAATGGCTTTATCAAAATCGGAGGATGCCTTTTTTTTGTCGTTGCTTTTAGCATAGGCTAATCCGCGCAAATTATAAGCCACATAATCTTTCGGATTTAGGGTAATCGATTGGGAACAATCTGAAATGGTTTTGGGATAATCCAATAATTTGTAATAGGCATTGGCTCTTCCAGAATAAGCATCCGAATTTTTTGCATTTAAAGAAATCGCTTTGTCAAAATCAGAAATGGCTCCTTTAAAATCATTGAGTTTGCTTTTCTCGACGCCACGATTCAAATAAGCAGCTTCAAAATTAGGGTCGTATTTGATGGATTTGGTGTAATTGCCTATTGCGGCTTTCGAATTTCCAGTATTGGATTGATTGTAAGCCAAATCAAAATACTTCTCAGCGGAGGTTTGACAAAATGCGTTTAGACTTAAAACGAACAAACAAATAGTAAGTAACTTTTTTTTCATAATATAAGTTTAAATAGTTTGGGGTTAGGAGATTAACGTTTCATCAGAATTTTTATTTCATTTTAAGAAACATTTTTTTAAAAATTTGAAAAGAAAAAAATCAGTTTTAGGTTACAAAAGTGTTGGTAATACTTTTTAGGTAAAAAATTACTTTTTATATTTGAAGGGTAAAAAGTAGTTTAAAAGCTGCCTTTTTTTTATTTTAAAATAGTTTTATGGAAACCTTAGTAAAACCTGTATTTCAAAGACCTGCCAAAGACGATTTTTTCAAAAAATTAATCAAAGAAGTACAAGAAAATGTATTAAATAGTAAAAAATTACAACTTAAAAACAGAAGAAAAGCATTCCTGTTTTTGTTTCTTTTTCTGGGATTTTATGGATTGATTTTAACCTTTGGAAACAACACTACTTTATTGTTTACCTTTTATGTTTTAATGGGTTTTTCAATGATTATTCTCTTTATTAATTCCTTTCATGATGCTGCTCACGGCGCTATTTTTGAAACAGCCAAACAAAACCGTTTGTATTGTTATGTGTTGGAACTTTTTGGGAGTAATAGCGAAATTTGGATTCAAAGACACCTATTACTACATCATCCCTACCCAAATATTCCGAATTGGGATTGCGATATTAAACAAAGTGATGTAGTACGTATTTTTCCTAATAGTAAATATTTCAATTTTCATCGTTTCCAGCATATTTATATGTGGTTTTTGTATCCGTTATACTCGATGATTTGGTTGTTTATTCGAGATTTTAAAGATTTTTTTGGAACCGATGATAATTATTTAAAAAGAGTTTATACCATTCCGACCAAACAATATGTATTGCTTTTTGCGGCAAAAATTTTCAACTTATGTTACATGTTGTTAATTCCTTACTTAGTATTAAATCAGCCTTTTTATTTGATTTTTTTAGCTTGGATAACTATGCATTTGTTATCCAGTATGTTGGGAGTGGTGGCTTTAATTTCTACGCATGTAGATGAACATGCTGTTTTTCCGTTGCAAGAAGAAGACGGGAAAATGTCTAATACTTGGGTTCGCCATCAGTTGGAAGTGACCAAAGATTTTAGTGCCGGCCATCCCGTAGCCGATTTTTTATATGGCGGATTTACCCATCATGTAGCACACCATTTGTTTCCCACAGTTTCCCATACCTATTATCCCGAAATCACCCCGATTATTAAAAAATATGCACAAGAATACGATTTTGATTATACCTGCTACAGCATGCTTGCGGCTGTGAAATCACATTTTTCGTTACTCAAAAATTGCGGTGACAGTAGCAACTTAATCTTTAGCGGCGAATTATAAAATACCTTAATTGCGAATAATATAAAAACAGAAGCTTTTCGAGGCTTCTTTTTTTTTTTGAGAAAGAGGTAAGCCTATAACTATTTTGTATGCATAAATTATTACAAAAACAATCTTAAAATTTAAAGTATCTCACTATCTTAGCGAGATATTAAAACTTTTCTAACGCTAACTCAAATAAGTTGTCAAGTTGTTGATTACTATTATTTTGAGATAGAATATGTAGTATAAAAAAATAAGATTATGTTAAACAAACAAAGCAGAAACACGAAAATGGTAACCTTACTAGTATTTTTTATTAGTATTTCAGTGTTTAGTCAGGTATATACAGATAAGGTAGTAGGAAAGAAAAACGAAGCGTTAAAAGACAGTTTACTGGTTTCAGATTATCCGTATGTATTACCCATTTGGGGAGACAAAGCAACGGCAAAAGGATTTAATTTACCCTATTCAGCGGGGGTTTCTGTGAATTATTTTTGGCAAAAATCAGACATCAACATCGATAATTTGAATGTAGGTTTCAATAATGGTCCACAGTTTAATTTGGATCAAATAGTTCGGTTTCAAAATTCGACTGCCGAAGCAACTTCTATAACAGTTAGACCCGATGTGTGGTTGCTGCCTTTTTTGAACGTGTATGGAATATTTGGAAAGGCATATACGCAAACGGATATAAATGCGGGCGTTTGGATACCCGATGCCGATAATAATTGGTCAGAAATTGCAAGTTTTAATACAAAAGCAAATTTTAGCGGATCAACTTTTGGTCTTGGAATTACGCCAACAATAGGAATAGGAGGAGGATGGTTCGCTTTGGATATGAATATGGCGTGGACCGATTTAGATGGGTTAGATCAACCGGCATTTACTTATATTTTTGGACCACGATTCGGAAAGACCTTTAAGTTTAAGAAACCCGATCAAAATATTGCCGTGTGGGTAGGTGGATTTAGAGTGCATCTTTCGGGTAAAACAAATGGGAATTTAGCTTTAAGCGACCTTTTTTCTGTTGATGATGCGCAAGGTAAAGTGGATAACGGACTTCAAAAAGTAGGCGAAAATCAAGAAAAGGTGAACAATTGGTGGGATGGATTAACAGCTATTCAACAAGCTAATCCGGTAAATATAGCCAAACACAATACAGCTAACCGTGCACTGGAAGCAGCGGGTAATTTGTTATCTGCAATGGATGGAGCTTTGAGTACTGCCGAAAATTCAACTGTTCAATATTCGCTACACAAAGAGCCAAGAGACATGTGGAACTTTATAGTAGGAAGTCAATTTCAATATAATAAACATTTGATGTTTCGCGTAGAAACTGGGTTTTTAGGAAGTCGAACACAAGTGTTAGGAGGTGTACAATATCGATTTGGTTTATAATCTAGGAGAATATGAAGAATAAAATTGGTTTACTGCTGTTTTTTATCTCCCTAAATGCACAATCGCAAGTACTGATTTCATTACTTTTTGGGGATAAACTCAATTCGCCTTTAATTGAATTTGGGCTAGAAGGTGGTGCCAATTTTTCGACCATTTCAAATACCGAATCCTCAGGTATGAATCCAGGGTTTAATTTGGGATTTTATTTTGATTTTAAATTCAAAAATAACCCGCAATGGATGGTTAATACGGGCGTTATTGTGAAATCGCCAATGGGTGCAAAAGACATCGGAGTGTATTCCTTAAACGATGCCGATTTAGATGCCGTGTTTGCCAACGGAAATGTAAACCGAGAATTACGTTATTTTAATGTACCCATTTTAATCAAACACCAATTTAATAATAATATTTTTTTAAAGGCAGGACCTCAATTCGGCTTACTGTCTAAGGCCTTTGATAAATTTACGGTTGAGGTGAATAAAGAAGATGTAGAATACAAAAATAAAATTCGAGATCAAATTCATGTAGTAGATGCAGGAATTGCGCTTGGAGCGGGTTACCATCTTAATGTGGCCCACGGAATTAATCTTACGCTTCAATATTACCACGGTTTAGTGCCGGTTATGAAAGGCGATGGACCAAACCAATACAACCGTTCTCTTTATATTACCGCCGGTTTACCTATCGGAAAAGCGAAAGCCCTCGCAAAAAGAAAAGCAGAAAATAAGGATGACTAAATGCAAACGGGTGTATAGGCATACGCTGTAATCATCCTAATTCAACATCAAATCACGCCCATATCCTTGGCAATCGAAATCAAATGTGTCGTGTTGTTGGCTTTAAAAAAATCTTTTAGTTTGGCAATGCGTTTCTCTAAAGTGCTTTTACTATTGGGTGTGATGCCCATATTTTTAAAAGAAGCGCCCATCTCATCTTGCGCTATCCCTAACGAAAGTTGTTTAAGGATCATAACATCATAATCGTCAATTTCAAAAGAATGCTGTTCTCTTAATACATGTGCCACTTCAGGCGAAATATAAGTGCTATCAGAAGTAGCTAATACTTGTATGGCTTTTTTAAGTTCTTCGATGCTGTTGCGTCCTTTGATGACAAAGGCATTCAAATTAGCATTTTCAAAAAGAGACTGAATGCGGTAGGGCTTGTCTTCTACGGAATAGGCTATGATTTTAAGTTCCGGTTTTAATTTGCGGACTTTTGCTATGAGTTGGTCTCCGTTTTCAATTTCCACCGTCCGGTGATCGGTTTTAAAAGACAAATCGCTAATAAGTAAATCATAGGGTGCTCCATCGGCAAGGGCTTTTCTTATTTTTAAAAAGGCATCATCACAGTATTTGGAATGATCAAAATGAGGAATATGTAAATCGTCTAAGGCTTGACAGATGCCTAAATTAATACTGTCAAAATCTTCCGCTATAAGGACTTTTTTAAACATGCTGAAATATTTCAAATTGGAATGGAGAGCTTTATTTTAAATCCTTTTTCAGGAGCTGTGTCAAAAATACAGGTTCCATTTATTGCACGAATACGGTTTTCCACATTTTGAAGGCCATTTTTTGTAATTTGAGTTATCAAACAACCATTTCCGTTATCCACATAGTAAAAAAGTAAACTTTTAGGCGTTGATACATCAAATGTTAGCACAACCAAAGTCGCTTCACTATGCTTTTTCATATTCACCATTAGTTCTTGTAAAACTCTATAAAGCGTTACTTTTTTGATATCGTCTATAATTGGCCAGTTAACGGTATCAATATTGTTTATGATAATATTTCGAGTATTTGTATTATAAGTGGCTAGCATTTCTTTGAGATTCCGTACATAGTCAGAACCCGTAGGTACTTGGCTATTTTCTCTAGAAACACCACGTACTCTGCCCTAAAGATTATCCAATTTCTGAATCAGAATTTCTTTGGTATTTTCATTTGATAAGGGTTGTGTTTGCGCAAAAGTAATGGCCTGAAAAACGTCATTAGCCAATTCATCATGAAGGTTTTTGGCAATTCGAGTTTCGGTATCGTAAGCTGTTTTTATTTTGATGATTTTGGTTTTATCAAAATGCAATTTTCGAATGTAAATTAAAATCAGAAATAAGGCTATAAACGCAAGTAAAAACAAAATGCTTTGGTAGTTTGCCCGCTGAAGCGAAACCAAATTTTCGGCTTTTTCCAATCGAAGTTGTTGGTTTTCATACTTTTCTTTTTTGGCTTCGTATTTAATTTTAGCAAATTTATTTTTGAAGTTGTTCCGAATTCTTTTAATACTATCATTTAAACGAACGTAATGTTGCGCATATTGAATATTTTTCTTACTTAGATCGGTTGAAATTAAAAAGGATAAGGCATTTAATCGCTCGTCAATGCTGTTAAATTGTGTAGCGGTTTGGTAAGCGGTTTGGGCATGTTGTACGGATTTTTCAGGATTTATCCGACTATAATATTCGGCCAAATGCAAGTTACTTTCGATGTTTCCATAGGAGTCCTTAATTTGATTGCGTATGGTAAAACCATCATTTAATAACTTTAGGCTATGATTCAAATTTCCTTTTTTAAAATAAGCATATCCCAAATTATCCACTAAGCGTGCTTTGGTTGATAGAGGCAATTTAGAGCTTTCGTTATTGTTTAAAATCGATTCCAAAATACGAATGGCCTTGTCGTATTTTTTTTGTTTGATGTAAACAACTGCAATATTGTTTAAAGGCGAATTTTTAGAAACGGAGTCTGTTGCTATTTTTAATGCCATTTGGTACGAAAGCAATGCATCTTCATAAAGAAATAATTCCTTATCGGCAATTCCAAAAAAGTTATAGATGGATGCTAAATAGAGAGCGTTTTTTTTAACATAAGGCAAAGCCTCTGTCAAAGTCTGCTTGCTTCCATAGTAATCGCCATTGATTTGCTGGATGGAAGCCATTTGAATCAAATCATAAGCAATATTGGCACTATCTTTAATAGATTCAGATAATATTTTGGATTTATTGAAAAAGAAAAAAGCACTATTAAAAGCATTGTTTTTAAGTTGAAACATAGCCTTGTTTTGAAAAGATTTAGATGCTGTTGCAGCCGTATTTTGTAAAACGGGTGCTTTGGTTTTTTCTTTGCAGGAAAACAAGAAAACCAACATAAATAAAATGAAAAACGGGTGCCGTAGCATAAAGTTACTTTTTTTTCGAAAATAATAAAATTATCTTTATGATCTTGTTTTTCATTTTTGCGGGTAATCGCACAGGCTAGTATCTAATAAAAAAAGGTACAAAAAAGAAAAAATCTTGTTAGTTCTATCAAGTGACGCTGATGGTACAGAATTGGAACCTTTTAAAGGAGGAAATAAAAACCTTAAATGATTAGAATGTCACTTGTACTATAAATTTTAAAAGAAAGTGTCCCAAAAAGTGTGTAAGTTGAAAAGTCTATGGCTAGCACCGAGCAATAAATCGAGTTGATTATACGCGCTGCCACTAATGTTTTTTTTAAAATAATAATGACACAAACTGTTTTTAGTTCAAGCTCTAATAGTAAAAACCATCTGTTATTTCTTTAACAATTATCCATTTGCCTTTTTCTTTTTTCATAATAAGAAAAGATCTAGGGTTTATGAATTGTCGACCTGTAGTTGTTTTTGCAAAAGCAAAAACAACATATGTTTTTTTGTAAATCATGGGTTCTGAAAATGAAAACGCAGGTTTTTCTGGAATTTTATCCATATATTCACTGTAGATGTAAGGTTTTGGGAATACCTTTTCGGTCATCCATTTCACTTTAAAATTTTTAAATTCCTTTTGTTTCCATAATGATTTCCTTAACCATAGTGAATCGGTATCGTGATTACGGTATTTTTCATTCATTTCAGCCCAATATTTTTCTTCGTAAATTCTTGGGTTTTCATCTACACTTTCCACCATATATACGCTAGCATCTTTAAAATCTACTCTCTCTTTCCACAAATCCAATGCGTAATTATTATTAATTTTGTTTGTAATAATCACTATAGTATCGTTGGTTTTAACGGTTTCTTTTAAGTACGCATTTATAGGATCAATACTCTTATTGGTAGAAGAGCAGCCAAAAATAAAAAACAATAAAGCAGTGATATAAATATATTTTTTCATAATTATTTACATTACATGGTTTTCCGATTGCCGTTTGGCCATTTCTTATGCTATTAGTCCCTTCAGCTTCATAGCTGCCTTTTATCCGAAGGAAAACGAGCCTCTTTCATCGGTATTTTTTACTTTGCAAGCAACTAATATGATGGTACCAAGTAATTTGTGCAAAAGGCACTTGCACGATTGGAAAATTTGGATAGGCTTCAGAAAAAGCTCTCATATATTTTAAATTCCTAACAGAAAAACCCTTACTATCAGGGAAATTTCGATTTAAATCAGCTGATAAAAAGTCCATAATTTTACTTTCCCAACCATTTTGCCGTTGTGTTTGAAGGATAGAATTACCTATTTCCCAATATAAAGTAAGCATTTCAGCGTTAACTTTTAATGCCGTTTGGGTTTGAGCTAGCTTTATCTTATTGAAAATAAAGTCAGACCAATCTTTGTAATCAATACTTTGGATAATTTCTCCACTCATAATAAAATACAGTTTTAATGTCGACAAATATAACTAAAAATGAAATTTTTCGTTTTTGAAGATGCCTGATTGAATAATTAAAACACTATCGAAAGGGTAAATATAAAACTAAAGTAATAGCGTTTCTAATAGGTCTTTCCAAATTATAAAACCTTTATTATTAACAGAATAATTATGAAGGATTTTGGAGAAATTCTGAGGATTAGTTTCTAAATAAGCTTGTCTTCCGTTATTTCTGATTATGTTTAATTCTTTGTCTATTCGTTCAATACTATCTATGAGAGAAGATTTACTTTTTTCGGAGTGCCAAATATAAGTCGCTTCTTCAGTATCTAATGTTTCTAATACAAAATAATAGTTGTTTTCTCCTGCTAACAAAAAGATAAACGAAAACGGCTGTAATAAAAACCGCAATTTCATTACTTTTCGTTCATGATTTTCTGCTAAAAATTGAATATGTTGTGAATGCTTGTAGTGTTTACCTTTCAATAAATCAACTAAAATAGGTTCTACATCACTGTAAATATGTTGATTTTTGGGTAATTCCTTTGTAGTTAGAATGTTTTGCTGTGATATAGGAGCTTGACCGATGAACGTATTATTTAAAAATTGAAATTTAACGCTTTCAATCAATGCTTTATTGATGTTTTCTAGCTCGGAAGACGTGGCTAGTTGCGAAAGAATTACCCCATTCTCGATTTCAGCATAAACAGCTATCATTACTGTTTTTGATTTTAAAACCTTTGTAAAATATGGCTTTAGCACTTCAAACTCAGGTCTAATTTCTACGTTTTCAATTTCAAAATTAAGTTTCTGATTACTTTCTTTATCAATGTATTCAAAACCTATATTTCCGTATCTGAAATCCAATTTGGCAATTGCCATTTTTAGTTGTTTTTCAACAATCAAACTTTTTCTTTCAGGTATAAAATCAGTTGGTTCATCAAATAGACTGGTTTGTTTTGTAATTTGTCTATAATAAGAATTTCTTTTTAGGAACATTTTATTCAGGTAGTCAATTTTACTATCACGATAATCATAAATCGTAGGAGTAATTTCTGAACGCTGTACGCGGCCAATATATTGAATAAGCTTACCCTTAAAAGAAAAGGGATAAGCTAAAAATAATGAACTAATATTTTTTAAGTCTGAGCCTTCACCAAAATATTGACCAGTTGTAATCAATACCTGAAAATTGCCTTGTTGCAAAGTTTGCCATTTAGATTTTTTATTAACATCGGAATCCTCTCCTCTTAAGGTTACTACTTCATATGATGATTTCAAGAAAAGATTAAGAGTATCTATATGTTCTTTTCGTTCTGTAATTATCGCTACTTTTTTTCCATTTGATATTTCATTTTTAATATCATTTAGAATGACTTTATTTCGCTCCGAATCGTGAACTAAGACTTTTGAAAGTGTTTCAAAATTATCGGTTTTTGAATTGAATGGAATATGAAAATCTGTATTTCTGACAATAATCTGAGCATGCTTGTAGTTTTCAATTTCATTATTTGAAACTTCTGAAATAATTTCTCCAAGAAAAGCAAAAATTAATTTATCATCATTATATTTTCGAAATGGAGTAGCTGTTAAACCATACAGATAAAATGTATTTAATTGAGCGATAGTGTTGCGAAATGTTTCTGCTGGAATATGATGACATTCATCGACTAAAACAGTTCCAAATTGATTTTGGATTTGCGCTATCTGTTTTGGCAGACTCTGAATGGTTGCTATAGTAATTTGCGCTCCTATTTTTGTTTTGCCTTGACCGATAATACCAATTTCGTGTTTTGGTATACCAAGAAATGCTTGAATCCGTTCCTGCCATTGTTCTAATAATTGTTTGCGATGCACAACAATTAAAGCGGGTTGTCCTTTCTCAGCAATAATTTTTAATCCAATAATTGTTTTGCCCGAACCAGGAGGAGCGACAATTACTCCAAAATCTTTTTTAGAAATCTTTTCAATGACCTTTTCTTGATGATTTCTCAATGCTGCACTAAACGAATAAGGAATTGCCTCTTTTAATTTTCTGTTGTCTTGAAGATCAAAATTCAAGTTTTCATTATTACAAAACCGCAACAATTTACCGATAAATCCACGAGGAATAATCACCTCGTTCTCTGTTTCTTCCACCAGTTTAAAATAGCGTTCTGTTCCAAATGTACTTTTACCCGATTTCTTTTTTATGAAAAACTCCGAATTGGAAAAATTCAATTCTTCTTTCAAAAAGTTAATGAACGGAGTTGTTAATCCATCTCTTAGAATCCGTATGTTTTGTTGAAGTGAAATATTCAATTTACCATTACGATTATAGAGAATTGGTAAATTATCAGTACTCAAAATTTCATTATATATTTTATCCAACATTGCGGTCGAAACACGATGAATTTCATTTAAAAAATGGCATTGATTTGTATAAGGTTCAAATGTTTCGGGATTGATGAAACAACTATTTCCGTTCTCCAAAGCGGGCTTAAAAAAAGGCAAAGCAATCAAATTTCCTAAACCTTTTCCTGATAGAAAATCCTGATTAGGAAACAATCTGTCAAAACTCGAACTTTTATCAAACATTGAAAATGCTCCTGATTGTTCTAAAATTGATACAATAATCTTTCGACTTTTAATTGCCGGATAAGGTTTTTCAAAAAAAATCCAGACATGTCCACCATTACCCGAGCGAGAGCGTTCCAAATAAGCAGGGATATTTTTCTCTTTACAAGAATTTAGAAAAATAACGGCTTCCTCTTTCCAATTTTGTTTGTCAAAATCTGCTACCAAAAACCACGAAGTATTATCCGTTAATAAAGGATAAACTCCAATTTGTTGAACTCCATCTAAATGCTTTTCAATTTCAGTAGAATTAAACGAGTGAAATGTTTTGTGTGGATAATTAGCAAAAGTACCTCCATTCATTTTATAGGTTCGGTAGTGATAGATGTCATATTGATATGCTGGCATATAACCCGACTTCCCTGCTTTTTCCCAACGAACAGCAAACACATCTTCTCGTCCTTTAAAAAGTGATTTTAAAAGCTCAATAGACTTTGTAATTGACATAAGGAAGAATTTGAATGAAACTACTCAAATTTAGTAAAACCATGTCTTTAAATAAGATTATCTCTCTACTAATTATAACTTTGCTTTCTAAAACCGATTCTTTATGAGCAGTTGTAGCTTTAACTTACAGTTGAAATTTGAAGTTAAATTGTAATTAAAAGTTTTGTTCTTGATCCAGAAATTGTATCGGATTTTACACTAAAGTTTTTGAAACAAAAAAAGCCTGCAAATATGCACTTTGCAGGCTTTCATTTTTTTATAGTGACCATGGAGGGATTTGAACCCTCACGCCCTTGCGAGCACCACCCCCTCAAGATGGCGAGTCTACCGTTTCTCCACATGGCCTAAAAATAAAAAAGGTCAAGTAAAAAATACTCGACCTTTGTGACCCGACTGGGGCTCGAACCCAGGACCCCATCATTAAAAGTGATGTGCTCTACCAACTGAGCTATCGAGTC